>NZ_FNBO01000025.1 GCF_900102375.1 Halorubrum xinjiangense | reverse complement strand
GCTTACGCCGGAGCGCAGGGGGCGTGATCCTCATCGGGTGAGTCGGACGAACCGACTCTGCGAAACCGGGCCGAGTTGAACGGCCCGAGTCCGCGGTGCGTTCTTCGCGTATCAACCGAACGGGCTTATACACTTAAGCACGTCGGAACGCTTCGACCGGCCGCGTCAACGGCCGGTCAGTGCCCCCTCGGCGGGGGCGCCTCGCATCTCATCGAATGCCCGGGTTGTACTTAATCCCGTCGAACCATCTTCTCCACGTCATGCGGTTTCATGGAGCAGTTTACAGCGAGCTGAACGATCGGTGAGGGTTGACGGCGGGAGACGATCAGCGTAATCGAATGATTCGATAGGAACTCGATATCGGGACACATGACAGAAGTAGATCATAAATTCTCGGGCGATAATGGAGTCTCACGCGTACGCGTGATTGAGCAGAACCGTTTCGGGACTGACCGGTTGTTTATACCACGGGCGTTTATAAGGGAGGGGGACACATATAAAAGCGAACGATGACGAACCCTGCAGACTCGATCGAGATTCAGAATGTTGTTGCATCGACGGGTATCGGTCAGGAGCTGGACTTAGAAGCGCTCGCGGAGGACCTCCCGGGAGCGGATTTCAACCCGGACAACTTCCCTGGCCTCGTGTACCGGACCCAGGAGCCGAAGGCGGCCGCGCTCATCTTCCGCTCGGGGAAGATCGTCTGCACGGGCGCGAAGAGCATCGACGACGTCCACGACGCGCTCGGGATCATCTTCGAAAAGCTACGGGGACTCCAGATCCCGGTCGAAGACGATCCGGAGATCACGGTTCAGAACATCGTGTCGAGCGCAGACCTCGGGCATAACCTCAACCTCAACGCCCTCGCGATCGGACTCGGCCTCGAAGACGTGGAGTACGAGCCGGAGCAGTTCCCCGGCCTCGTCTACCGGATGGACGAACCCGAAGTCGTCATCCTCCTCTTCGGGAGCGGAAAGATAGTCATCACCGGCGGCAAGCGGACCGACGACGCCGAGGAAGCCGTCGAGGAGATCGTCGAGCGCATCGAAGGACTCGGCCTGCTCGGCTGACGCGGTGAATCGATCGGTCTGTTCGGAGGCCTCGTCTCGGTGCCGGGGCGGGGATCGAAATCGAACGGCTGGCAATTCGCGTCACGCGGGCGGCAGTCGCTGTCGAACGACCGAGCGCGGTTCGGTTACGTTTCGGCGTCGTCCTGGGTGAGAACCTCTTTGACGACGCTCGGATCCTCGAGAAGTTGGTGTTTCGTGTAGCTCCCCTCGGCGCTGCCGCCGCTGTGTTTCGACTGTTCGATGATATCGAGGAACGCGTGTTCCTTCAGAAGGTCCCGGACGCGTCGCAGAGAAAGGCTGTCAGAGCCCTCCTGTCGGCAGATGTTCTCGTAGATTTCGTACACCCGACTCGTCCGGAAGCCGTCTTGCCGGCCGTTCGAGAGCGAGAGCAGCGCGAGCGCCTGAAGCACGTACCGCGAATGTGGCGTGGACCCGCGGATAAGCTCCCGGAAGCGGTCGGTCTCGGCGCGTTCGCGCGCTTGCGTGACGAACTCCTCGCGGACCGTGGGTTCGCCGTTCGCCTGCGCGATCTCGCCCGCGTACCGGAGGATGTCGATGGCCTTCCGCGCGTCGCCGTGTTCGCGTGCGGCGAGCGCGGCGGCCCGGGGGACCGTCGACGGTTCGAGGACGTCGTCGTGGAACGCGTCCGCACGCGCTTGCATGATCTCCCTGAGCTGATTCGCGTCGTACGGCGGGAAGACGAACTCGCGTTCGCAGAGGCTGGACTTGACGCGCTCGTCCATCCGGTCTTTGTACTGGATCTTGTTACTGATTCCAACGACGCCCAGCTTACAGTCGGTGATCTTTCCGGCCTCGCCCGCGCGGGACAATTGCATCAGGATAGCGTCGTCGTCGAGCTTGTCGATCTCGTCGAGCAGGATCAGGACGACGTCGTACTGCTGGTCGAGGATCCGCCAGAGCCGTTTGTAGTACGTGGAGGTCGAAAGTCCCTTGTCTGGGACGTTGATCCCGGTCTCCTCGGGGTCGTTGACGCCCTCGGCAATGGTCTGGACCGCCTGCGTCTCCGTGGTGTCCTGCGCGCAGTCGACGTAGGCGAACGTCGCTGTGACGCCTTCCTCGCTCGCGGTCGAGACGAGTCGCTTGGAGACGTACTTCGCACACAGCGACTTTCCGGTGCCCGTCTTCCCGTAGATGAGTACGTTGCTGGGGCTCTGACCGAAGATCGCTGGGTTGACCGCCGTCGCCAGGTCAGCGATTTCGTCGTCTCGACCGACGATTCGTCCCTCGCCCGGTAGGTGGCTGATCTCGAGGAGCTCCTTGTTCGCGAAGATGGGATCCTCTCTCGTGAAGAGATCGTCCGCTGCGTCCATGAGAGAGACACCGTGTTTCCGGTGAAATGCGTTCTGCTTCGCGACCGTCTGTGGGGTGGTCGTGAGTCGGGCAGATTGGTGGAGACACACACCGTGTTTCCGGTGAAACGGGGGGTTAAGGGGGTGGTGGGTGGGGCGAGGAGCGGGTGGTGGGTAGGGCAAGGAGCGGGTAGTGGGTAGGGCAAGGAGCGGGCGGTGGGTAGGGCAAGGAGCGGGTAGTGGGATGGAGTCAGGAGCCGGGGAAAAGTGGGTAGTTACTGATTGACATCCTCCTCCGTCTTAACGCGGAGGAATCCCGAGCGGTGGGAGTTTCAGGTTCGCAACCATGACTTCGCCACTTCACGGGAGTTCACATCTAACCCAGTAGTCGTGGTCGGTG
>NZ_FNBO01000024.1 GCF_900102375.1 Halorubrum xinjiangense | reverse complement strand
ATATCCCGCTATGCCATCGAACGGTGGACCGTGAAGAGTAGTGTCGGATTCATCCCCGCGCTAAAGCGCGAGGCTTTCTCCTCGATTCTCCGTAAGCTGTCAGCAGGGGACGTTTGCTGGGCACGGGACCCGACCGGTGCCCATCCCCAGCGACCGATCGTCGTCCTCGCTCACGAAACGCACCCGTTCAGTGCGACCGACTGTAGTGTGATGTGCGTCGGAACGAGTGCCGGAAGGTATCAGCAAACCACACCGGAACTCAAGGACGAGCATCTCGATGGTATCTCGTTCAACGACACCTCGTATCTGATGCCGTGGGCACTCTATACGATCGCTCCCGGGACGATCATGAACGGCGATACGAAGGGTGAAATCACTGAATCGGGGCGACGACTTCTGAAAAAGTCGCTTATTTCTCTCATTCCCTAATCTCTCCGCAGGTTTCAGTGCGGGGAGGATATCAAACACGCTCTCGCGGACAACGGCGAAGACGACTCGAATTCCTGTCGCGATAGCTCTCGTTCTCGTCGTACTACGCGTCGGACTCGACGACCGCGTCGGCGTCAGCGTCGTCGCTGTCCTCGTCGGCATTGTCGCCCTGGAGTCGGCGCTCGGCCTCGTCGCGGTCCTCGGGGTAGCCGACGTCGATGCGCCAGCCGTCGAGGCCGATGGCGTCGATGGTGCGGCCCGACTGGATGAGCAGATCCACGGCGTCGCTGATCTCGTACTCGTCGCGGTTCGAGGGCTGGACGAGGTGGCAGGCGTGGAAGATGGCGGGCGAGAAGGTGTAGAAGCCGGTCATCACGAGGTTGCTCGGCGGGTCCTCGGGCTTTTCGACGACGTCCGTGATCTCGCCGTACTGGTTGGTGTCACAGACGCCGTAGCGGGAGGCCTCCTCCCAGGGGACCTCCTCGACGAGGAAGGCGGCGTCCGCGCGCTCCTCGCGCTGGCGGCGGACGACGTCTTTAAGATTCGCTTGGAAGATGTTGTCGCCGAGGATGAGCATGAAGTCGTCGTCGACGTGTTCCTCGACCGTGAGGAGGGCGTGGGCGAGCCCCTTCTGCTCGCGCTGGTGGGTGTAGGTGATCGGGACGCCCTCGTACTCGTCGCCGTAATGGTCGATGATGTTCTCTTTCATGTAGCCGACGACGACGATGAGCTCGTCGGCGCCGAGTTCGATCAGCTGATCGAAGCAGTGGGTGATGAGGGGTTTGCCGTCGACCTCGACCATTCCCTTGGGCTTGTCGTCGGTCAGCGGGCGGAGGCGCGTGCCCTTGCCGGCCGCGAGTACGACTGCTTTCATGATCCGAGTGTTCAGTTCAGCCAATCATAAGGATTCTGCCTTGGTAATTCGGATTGCTGTACTGTCCACACGACCTAAGTGCGTAACCGGAGCCGGTGGGCTGTACGCTGTATTGGGGCTGTGTCCTCCACAGAAAGTATTTATCGTAGGTCTCGTCACTAGTTGTCATGAACCTCCGAGCGGTGATCGGAAAGCCACACACTCGGTGAGACGGTCCGTGCGACCGCCCTTCCGGGGCCGTAGCGGGCTGTACTCCGGTGTGTGCCAACCCATGAACGATGACGAACTCCTCCGTCGAGAACTGCGCAGCGCTCGTGAAGAACTCGTCCGCAAACGCGCACGACAGTCGGACGACCTGCCAGCATCGACGAGCCAGCTTCCGTTGATGCCGGAGCGGGACGACGCGTTCCTTCGTCTCGCTCTGATGAGCGTCGAGGACCTCGAAACGCACATCGACCGACTTGAACGCGATCTCGCCGACTTGGAAGCCGGTATCGACCGGCCGGATGCGGAGCTCGAATGAGCACGTTGAACGCGTATGACCCTCATTGAAAACACGATCTACCGACACGACGAACTCGAAGAAGTACTCGTGCTTGGTGTCCACCACATCTTCGAAACGTACGATCTGGATTCGGCGAACGGCCGTCTTCGATCGAGAGTCGTCCGCTACACTGCGGAGTGGGACGATTACGGTCCGATGCCCTCCAGTATCCGTACCACGCCGGTCGATGAGTTTCAGACGGCCGTCGGCGACGCCGTTCGAACATGGGAGGGTGTTGAGTGGCCACCGAACGGTGATACCTGACCCTTCCTACCATTCTCCCACTGACCGATGAAGGTCTACCCCAAAATTCCACGATACGATCATCCCGTCGTCCCTGAATCGTTCTTCGACGCCGAGGACTTAGTGGTCCTCGAGAAGTTCGACGGAAGCTCGTTTCGATTCACACTCTATGACGAGCGTCACGCGTCATCCTATCCAGATCCTGTGATAAACGCCGCCGACGGGGACGGGAGCCTCGTCTTCGGAACGCGGCGCTCCATCATGGGCTGTCATCGCGACGATCTCGAGGACATCGACGGGGCGCTCCACCGAGCCGTCCGATGTCTCCGCGACGGGATCGACGTGGACGCCCTCCGTCGAGCCCACGACGAACACGATGGCCCGCTCATCGTGTACGCAGAGAACTTGGTGTACTCGACGCTAGACTATGGATACACCGAACGCGATCTTCCCGCTCTCGTCGCCTTTGACGTCCTTCCTTATGCGGCTATTGACTCGATGACACCACCGGGCAGTCCGTACGCTGAAACCTTCGAGGGATTTCTCCCAACTAGGATGGCTTGGGACGTCTTCGATCGGATCCGAATCGAGAATGTGTCGACTGATCGCGCGTTCGTTCCCGCGACGATTATCGCCAAGCCGACCGAGTTTGATCCAGAGACCTACACCGTTCCACAGTCATCGCTCGCCGGTGATGTTTGTGCGGAAGGCGTCGTTGTCCGTAGTGACAGCCAAAACCGCCGTGTGAAAGTAGTTCGCGACGCGTTCGAGGAGTTGAATCGCGAACAGTTCGGTCAAGACCCGGATGACGCAGAGACGGGTGCTGAACAGTTCGTCGCGATGTACTGTACATCTGCTCGGATCCGCAAGACGGTTCGAACACTCGTTGTCGAAGAGGGTCGCGAGTTCGGAGTTCACCTTGTGGAAGATCTGTATCCCCGGGTCGTCGAAGACATCTGGGCCGAACACTGGCAAGAGATCATGCGACTTGAGTTTGAGTTCACGCCTGCGGACGTCTATCCACTCGTCGCCAAGCGGTGTGTCACAGAACTTCGAAAAATGGAGACGAACGCCGAACTGAACGACGCCGACCCGACGACGATTTGGCAACATCTCTCGTGAATTGCCGCGGGTTACAGGGTCACTTGTTGCCAAAACATAATTACGGGAAATACGAGGCGAAAGCCTCGCGCTTCAGCGCGGGGATGAAGCCAACCAACAGTATTCAACCGCCGTCAATGGCATAGACGGGGTTCC
>NZ_FNBO01000023.1 GCF_900102375.1 Halorubrum xinjiangense | reverse complement strand
CGGTAAGGTCAGGTCGGAACGGAGCGGATTCCGAACGACCTTCGGAGGCGGCCTGTCCGCCCTCGTAACGAGGCAGTATCCGAAACGCTGACGCGGTGAACACGAATCCTCGAAGGGTTTGTCGAGTGCCCGTCGGTCTGAGAAAGCCCAACGATACCTCCGAGTCTGACGACGTTTCAGCGACTCCCTGCTGGCAAAAACAACAGATGGGAGTCACCAACACCGAGGATAGGAGTAACGGCCACTTGGCATGGCCAGTCAGCCACCGACCACGACTACTGGGTTAGATGTGAACTCCCGTGAAGTGGCGAAGTCATGGTTGCGAACCTGAAACTCCCACCGCTCGGGATTCCTCCGCCTTCAGGCGGAGGAGGATGTCAACAATACCCAACCACTGATCGGCGGGGAACACTTCCAAAGCCCCAGTCGCGAGGACAGCGCACGCTCGCTGTCGTTCGAAAGGCGCTTTGCGCCTTTCGTGATGACGAGACGCCGGAGGCGTCTCGAACCACGCGCTTCAGTCGCTCACTCCGTTCGCTCCTTCCAGTGCTTGCGTCGCCTGCGCTGTCCTCGCGACTGCCCCTTTGATTCCCGCCCAGAACTGCTCCGCACCGCAGCCTCTCACCTCCCCAGCCTCGCGGCTCACGACTCGCGGCTTCGCCGCTCGCGTTCGCCGCGTCCCTCGCACGCGCTGGCTCGCGGTCGCCCTCGGCGACCGCTCGCAGGTGCGCGCCGACCGCAGCGGCGGTCGATTATTGAAGCGCCTCGACGAGGGCCGCGCCCTCGACGTAGGGGATGTCGCGGCGGGCCGCGTAGGCGGCGGCGTCTGCGGGCGCGAGCGCGTCGCCGGTCTCGTCGTCCAGCATCTCACAGACGACGGCGGCGGGTTCGGCGCCGACGGCCTCGGCCATCGCGAGGCCGAGTTCGGTGTGGCCAGTCCGCCCGGCGAGGCCGTCGCGGTCGCCGCGCAGCACGTGAACGTGGCCGGGCGCGCGGAACTCAGCCGCGAAGTCCGCCGGCCCGTAGCCGGTCGGGTCGTCGCGCACGCGGCCGGCGGCGTTCGCCACCTCGACGATGGTCTTCGCGCGGTCCGCGTCGGTGATCCCGGTGAACGTCTCACGATGGTTCACGGGGAGGGAGAACGAGGAGCGGTCGTCGTAGTCCGGATCGTCGTCGACCGCGGGGTGGTCGAGCGCGTCCGCGAGGAACGGCAGGTCGAACGCGTCGCCGACCGCGTCGCTCACGGCCACGCAGATCAGCCCCCCCGCGTCGTTGCGCATGTGCGCGACCGCGGCCTCGTCGACGGCGCCGGCCGGGTAGACGATGTCCGTCTCCCCCTCGCGGTCCGCGAAGTCGTGGACGCAGACGGGGTCGCCGGCGCGGAAGGCGTCGAGCGCGCGCCCGACAGGGTCGGCCGATTCGGTCACGGACTCGGCGGCCTCGGCGGCGTCGCTCTCGCCGGCGGCGTCGGCCGCCTCGGCCGCGCTCGCGTTCGCCTCCGGGTCGGCGTCGACGTCGGCGCGCATCAGGCGGCCTCCGTCTCGACGGCGGCCGATTCAGGCTCGTCGGCGCGGCTCGTCGGCTCGACGCGGACCTCCACGCTGTCGCCGTCAGCGAGGTCGAGCGCGTCCCGCAGGCGGTCCGGCGCGATCAGTTCGAGCTGGTCGTCGTCGTGGTGGGTCCGGTCCGGGACGATGGCGTGGACCTCGTCGTAGCGCTCGCCGTCCGCGACGAGGGTGACCCCGTAGCAGGTGGCGGCGCCGTAGGTGCGGTCCTCGCCCTCCCACGCGCCGATCGGGACGGCGTCGATGCCGGCCATCTCGCCGCGCCGGCGGACGCTCTCCTCGGTGAGGTTCACGTTGAGCGTGCCCGGGAACGGATCGTAGCCGAGCCGCTCGCGGAACTGCTCGGCGTACCCCGACAGCGTGATGTAGTGCCGTCCCTCGCCCATCCCGCCGGTGACCGACCCGCGGAGCGAGAGCTCGACGTCCGACTCGAACAGCTGGCGGTAGTCGGCGTACTCCGCGCGGAGCGTGGCCTCGCCGGCGTCCGTCACGCGGACCCACTGCCCGTCGCTGACCACGTCGCGCTCGACGTACCCCGCGGATTCGAGCGTCTGGAGGCGCCGGGAGGCGGTTTGCGTGGAGGCGTCGAGCCGGTCGCCGAGCGCCGCGCACGACACCTTCGTCTCGGAGAGGCCGCCGACGAGCCCGACGTGTTTGAGGGCCGCGAGCGCGGCCGGGTCCACGTCGGGGTTCGCGTCGGTCGCCGTCGCGTCTGACATACCTCACAGTCGGTCGTCCGCGGTCAAAAGGGTAACGAATATGGAACGCATCTCAAAAACGTTAATCGCTCGGCGGAATCGAACGGAAACCGCTGGAACTGATGATTCCCGCGCTGGATACGTAATCCCGTCGGTGCCGGTCGGCTTCGCGGCGTCTCCGGCGATTCCCCGAACCGGTTCGGTTTTCGGATGTGAGCGTCTCCCGCACCGGTCAGCGAAAGGTAAGGTACAAATACGAACGGGGATTGATTCGTGATGAGGGCTCGTAGATCAGTGGCAGATCGCTTCCTTCGCAAGGAAGAGGCCCGGGGTTCAAATCCCCGCGAGTCCACTCCGGTTTTACTCGTTCCAGAAGGACCGTAGACTCATCTTTCGGGTCTTGTTCTCATCAACTTCGGTTACCGCTTATATATCCCATACTGGGCACTCAGAGGAGAGTTGACGAGAACTCGCAACGAGGGTCCAAGCTGTCCGTCGATCACGATAGTGAGCAGTACTGTGAGTCCACTACTTGCGAGGGCATCCCCCGAGTAGGGGGCTCTGGAAACCTACGGCTCCCTCATACTTGGATTCTAGAGTGGTCTCGGCTCTGTCTGACTGTATGGGGGTGTCCTCATGCCTCGTAAGCAGGATACTGAGGCTCCAGACGCCCAAAATAGAATTGATGAGGGTAATCGAGAATATGCCACATCGAGAGACTGGAGTGACGCTGATTTTTCTACTACTGAAAGTGGCACCTATCCACCTGAGTTACTGCGGCAGGAGAGATGGATGGGACATCGCGAAAAGCGCCCGTTTGCGCCTTGGGGGGATCGTGACCACCCCGAGGCGAACGCGGATAAGGACGCGCGATACAAGTGGGGCTTAGAGGAGAACTACGTCGACGGCGAGACTGTCGAGATTGCTGAGGAGGACCCTCGCCTTGACGGTCGCGTGTTCCTCCAGCAGCACGACGATCCGTACGTGTTCGTCGACGGTGACGACGTCCGCGACCCTGAAACCGGCGAGGTCCACCCGAAGTTCATTGCTATCCTTGACGCACTCGGGCTCACGTACGCCGACGTGTCGACCTCCGGTACCGGGGTTCACGCCCTCTACAAGGGTGATCTCCCCCGTGACCTCCCCGAGGCTAAATTCACAATCGACACTGAGGAGTGGGGCTCGAACGACGGCCCCCCAGCTGTCGAAATATACGCGAATAAGCACGTGTGCGTCGCGACTGGCGATCACATCCTCGGGGCGCCGCTCAATATCGTTGAATGGGACACCGAGGCGCTGGAGGAGGTCCTCAGTGACTATGGCGAACTTCCGGAGGAGACACCGTCAACCGACCGCGATGACTACAATCTCGCCGACTACGAGCCGAAAGCGACCGATGCTGACGAGACGACCGACGATATCCGCGACATATTCCGTGCGCTCGACCGTCTCGACCCGAAACGCGTCGGTGAACAGACGATCGTCCGTGAATGGACTCGTGATAAGCGGTCATTCCTCCCGGTATGGGGATCGTCTGACGACAGCGGGACCGCGAACTATATTGACGATCGGATCTGGAATGACACCGGTCACGACGGCGGATACGGCGGCCCCGTCGTCATGGCGGCGATCGACGCTGGGCTTATCGACCATACCGGCGCCGAACCCAGTGATGTCGGCGGGTCGACCTTCTTTGAGGCGATCGACCACCTCCGCGATCTAGGGTTTTCGATCCCCAAGCTGAGACGCTCCAGCGGCGACAACGAGGGGCACCGGAATGACCCACGTGAGGTGTCCGTTACCGTTGATCCGCGCCGCGCGTGGGACGCTGCCGGCCGTGTGACCCCCGACGATTTCGACGACAACCGTCTCCGCGGGGCCGACCCCGGAGAGATGTTCGCATGTCCCGAGTGTGGCTCTGCTGTCGATGTCGTCCGGGCCGTCGCGGTCACCGAGGGGCTCGTCGACACATGCGACGCCGCCCTCGACGCCCAGTACCCCGAGGCGTACACGCTCGCCCGCGAGGAGTACGGCGCCCCGCTGCCCGAATACTACACCACGACCGACGCGATCGCCGAATTCGACGCCGTCCTCGACGTGATCGGGGAGGTGTCGTTTTTCCACCTCGACACCGACGCGCTCGCGACCGAGGTAACGGCGACCGACGACGACGTCGACGGCGAGGCCGTTCGCGCGCTAAACCCCGCGTGGCGGGAGTCGGAAACCGAGGAGTCAGTCCTCGTCTTCGACAGCGGCACGATCTGGGACGCCGACACCCGGCGCGTCGTCGACGTCCTCCGGTTCGTCGCGCTCGACAGCGGCCTCCTCGACGATCCGCGGGAGGCCCTGAGAGGCGAGGACTTTACCGAGGCGTACGGTATCGCCCGAACAGAGTACGGCGCGCCGCTCCCGCGGTGGGAACCGGCTGCCGACGGCGCTCGGGAGATCACACCGCAGCTCCCGCCGAGCGACGAGCTCGTCGACGCCCGAGCGTTCGACGGGGTCGCGCCCGACGCGCTGGAGGCGGCCCGCGAGGACGTCGAGGCGCTCCTCGGCGAGGCGACAGCCGACGACGACGCGCCGACCGTCGTTACGGCGCTGCCGGCGACCGGGAAAACGACCGGCACCGTCAAAACGGCCCGCAACCGGCCACTGTCGTACCTCGCGCCGCGAAAGGAGCTTCAGGCGCAGGCGCTCGACAAGGCCGACCGCTGGGGCGTCGACGCCGAGGTCCTTCCCGTGTTCTCCGGGGAGCGCGTTCGCGACGGAGTCCTCGCCGCCGCCGTCTCTCATGTCCGCGAGGCCGGAAAGACGCGACTCCGCGATCGGTGGGCGATCCTGTCCGCCGCGTTCGACGAGCTGGAGGAGGCGGACGCCGACGACGTCGACACCGCTGACATATTCGACGGCGGCGAGGAGGACGACGACGCACCCGACCTTGACCGGCCGACGTGCGACACCGCCGAGGGGGACCACGGCGTCGCGTGGGCGCTCGCTGTCCACGTCGCCCGCCGCCTCGGCTATACGCCGCGAGAGATCCACCGACAGGCGCGGGGGTTATTCGGCGCGCCGCTGCCGTGTTCCGACCACGAGGAGGAGGGCGGTCGGTGTGAATACGGCGAAGGGTGGGACCGCATCACCGACGCCGACGAGGCACCGGATCTCCTCGTCGGGAGCTACATACACGCCCACGTCGCGAGCGTCCGCACGCATTTCTCCCGCGCCGCCGATGGCAGCGTCGACGCCGAGCCGCGGGCCGTCGTCCTCGACGAGTTCCCCGGCGAGGCGTTCGTCTCCGAGTTCGGCGAGACGGCCGAGGACTTCGCGACGTGGCTCACCGAGTGTCTCCGGGAGGACGTCGACGACCGGCGTGATATGCTGGAGGTGGACCTCGCCGCCGACGAGTGGGTCCGGGCGTGGCTCGACGGTCGCGCCGCCGAGGCCGACGCCGGCGTCGACGACGCGATCGTGACGCTCGGGCGGGCAAAGGAGCTGCTCGACGCTCGCGACGAAGCCGCGGAGATCCTCGCCGAGGTCGACCGCGAGACGCTGGAGGCGCTCGGGCTCCGCGAGCCGCTGGCGACGGTTGCCGACGGCGAGGCCGATCCCGCCGAGGTGTACGACGAGCTTGTCGCTGCGATCGGTGCGGTCGACGTTGAGCAACCGGCGTCGGGACTCGCCGGGTGGGCCGACGACGCCGTCCGCGAGCCGCTGGAGCGCGCGACGGACGGCGGGCTCGTCTCACCGACGCCGGAGGCTGTCGACGCCGACACGCTGCCCGTAGCGGGCGACCTGCGGGCGCTCGTCGCCGACGCTGCCGACGCCGCCCGCGACCGTCGCGAAGGCGCTCGCGCCGTCCTCGACGCCGCCGTAACGGCGCTGCGGGGGGGCGGCGAGGGCTGCCGTCGGGTCGCCGCGTGGGCCGACGACGGCTACGCACACCCCGACGCGCACCATATCCTCAGTGCCGTCGTCGAGCCGGAGCCGGAGCGCGTCAACACCTCAAAGTGGGCGTTCGACCCCGACGCGACCGACGGGACCGTCGTCGACGTCGCCGAGACGGGCGAGCGTGCGCGCACCATCCTCGACCGGAACGGACACGGCGCACGGCTCCATACACCGCCCGCACGGACCGACGCTGCCGGCGAGGGGGTTCCGCTCGTCGGACTGGACGCAACCGGGCGCGCGCCGCTGTGGTCCGTCGCACTCGGCGAAGAGGTCGACACCGACGACATCCACGACACCGCTCGCGAACGCGCGGAGTTCTTAGAGGAGGCACTCGATCTCCGCGTCCTCCAGGCGGACGACCGGCCGCGGGCCTACTCCGGCGACCCCAAGACGAAAGACACCGACGGCGACGTCGCGCTCTTGGAGGCGATCGCCGACGAGTACGCTGGGATCGACGCGCCTCGACAGCGCGGCGAGGATGCCGTCGAGGTCGGGCGTCCGGCCGCGATCACCACGAAAGGCGTCCGTGAGGTACTGGAGGACGACACACGGCTCGACGGTGTCGTCTCCGCGTGGGATCACTACGGCAACGTCACCGGGTCGAACGACCTCGGCGACCACCGCCTCGCGGCCGTCCTTGGATCGCAGCACTACGGAGACGACGCGATCGAACGGTTCTGTGCGCTCGCCGGCGAGGAGGTCGACACCGACCGTGTCGGCGGTCGGGGGGCCGAGCTCGACTACGGGAGCGACCTCGCAAATACGTACCTCAAGCATATGCGGGAGGACCAAACAACCCAAGCAATTCTCCGGTTCACACGGGGCAACAGCGGGGCAACTGTCATCGCGCGGACGTCTGCGCTCCGCGAGGATCTCCCCGTCGTCGGGCGCGCCCAAGTCGTTGAAACCTGGAGCGACACCGCGAGCCGGGTCGCCCACGCGTACCGCCGGCTCGGCACCAAGTTTACGATTGGCGACGTCGCCGACGCTGTTGACGTGAGCCGCCGCCAAGTCCGGCGTGTCCTCGCCGAGCTTGCCGACGCGGGGTACTTGGAGCGTGTCTCTGCGGGCACCGGTGTCGCGACTGAGTACCGGTCGGCCGACACGCCCGGCGCCGGAGAGGTCAAGTTACCCGCTCGCGACGGCGCTGTCGGCTCCGAACCCGGACACTCCGCACATAACCAATACTATACATGGAATGTCCGGGTGTTCGGGGACGATTGGCCTCTCGACACGGCTCTAGTGGTACCAGTGCCACTGGACCGTGGTGCGCCGCCGGCGCCGACCGCCGTCGAAGGTGATCCACCCGGGTGATACTCGACCCGGTGGCGGCCGCGATTGTCTCCCGCGACAGCGGCGGCGCTGGTAGAGCATTCGAATCGAAGTCTCGGGTGAGGGCTACGACGAACTCGCGCGGGTCCAGTAAACAGCGCCACGGACGCCCCCTACGTGAGGTTGACGTACGGATCACGGTCATCGCCCCCCTCGTCGCAGACTGATTGTCAGGGGAGGCCCAGGGAGCTATTCCTCCCTTGCGCTGCCCCTATTCGAGCTGGATGGATAACGTCGATAAACCAAGGGAATACGTTGGAAAAACGTTGATTAAACGTTGATTCGTGGTTGGCAAATGGTTGATGTTCACGTAGACCGTAATTTCAACGTATGAGCCTGCTTCAGTCGTTGCGTGATCGATTGGTGAGTCAAGATCGTAGTGTCCAGTACGAAGTCCAATTGATGACCCCCGGAGGCGGATGGAAACGACATGAACCGTTCCACTGGGATGGAAAATATGGGGAACCGGATCCCGATGACGACTACCTGCTTACTGTCCCTGGTCGATATCGCGAAATACGTCGAGTTGATGGGCGAATTGACGAAGTAATTTGGACCTACGAGACACCCGATGCCGAGGCGCACTATCAGGCCGAAAAAGAGCGTGAAAAGCTTTCAGACCTTTCTGTTGATGAGCTACTGACAGAGCTAGAACAGCGAAATAAGATCACTACACTTGACCAGAATGTGCTCATTCGTGAGATAAAGATGAGAGTGATCGAGGAAGAGATTGAACAAATGAATTCTTGAATGGCAATTAAAAGAACTAAATTTATGATCTGGTAGCAAAGGCAACCGCACAGGAATCAATTGTCCTGTAGAAATTGTTATTTGTACTCCTATTAAATAGAATCTCCCGGATGTTCTGATTTATTAACTTCCACATAGCCTCGGGACGCACAAACGCTTATACTCTGAGAGACAGTTACGCCTAACTGACATGCTCTCCAAAATAAGACATCGGTGGGGCAGTTCATGCGACTGCTGATCCGACTCGAAGCCCAAGCGAACGCGGTGTATGATCACGCCGCCCATCACCAGCTTCGGGGTCGAATCTGGCGCGCACTTGAGGGAACAGACTTCATCGACCTCCATGACGCAGAGCGTCCAATTGGTTTGTGTTTCTCCAATATCTTCCCTTGGGGTGATATCACCGAAGGTGAACAGCGAAACGTGCTCGTTTCGGCAGCGGACCCGGATTTGCTACGAGCCATTTCCACAGGGCTCGCGCAGGACTCGGAGTTTAACGTCGGAGAGATGCCATTCGAGGTGACTGATGTCACGTCGATCTCTCCCGATGTTGGGGAACCAGGTACTCGGGGTACGATTGAGAGTGGCACCGGTCTCCTCGTCCGCATCCCCCCCTGGAAAGTCGATGATTACGGAGTTGATCCAGATGGTGACGGTGCCGTATTCTGGCGACCGGAACATTCCATGGAGCCACTTCAAACGCAGCTTCAGCAGAATCTCGACAAAAAACACAACCTATTCTGCCCTGAAGAACTCCCGGGGCCGACTGACCGTGATGGAGGCCTATTCAGCGAGTACGAGTTGATCAAAACCTTCGCGCTCCCGCTCGAAGTGACACAGGGCGAGGAACGGACGGTCGTGCTCTCGAAATGGCGGTTCGAGTACGAAGTTCGCGACGAGCACCACCGCCGTCACCTGAATCTGGCGCTCGACGCTGGAATTGGCGAACGGAACGCTCTGGGGCTGGGGTTCATCAACATCGAAGAGGGATCGAAAGTCAGCCCTCGAGAGGCACTCCAAGCTCAGGAGGGCTCTCGATGATTTCGAGTCGATGGGAGGTGGCTCAACCGTGAGCACCCCCACGAAAGAGAGCTTCCAAGAAGCAATTGAGGAATATTGGCACGATCGCCCGCCGGCGAGCTTCGAGGACGTGATGGCTCTGTACGGCGTTCTAGCCGTCGCCGAAAGCGGGGGCGAACTGTACACGACCTCAAGTAAGCTCGACCCGTTCGTTGACGAAGGCCGTCTCATCACCGTTGATGTCAATTTAACCGGTGATACACCGGCTATCGAGGGGTTTGATCGTAAGCCACTTCGAGAGGATGACATCCCGAACCTAGGGTACTCACACAAGTCCTCTGGGCGTGGGGCGAAGTACAGCCTCACACAAATCGGTTCAAAAAACGGGAACGACGCCGACGGGGTCGCAGGTACGATTCTCAGCCGCGTTCGCTCCTGGACAGGGCAAGATCGGGTTCAAAGTGTGACTGGTGATGACGGCCACCCGGATGGCTGGATCATCGACGCGCTTGAAGGCCTCTTTGAGAAGGATTCCGATAGCATAGAATCTCTCAAAGAGGATATCGTTTCACGGCTTCCAGCTGATGAATCCATCCCCACGGTCCTGACGTTCAGATTCCGTGTTGATACCGGCGAAATTAAAGGGCCGGATGATCGCGGCATAGACTGGGTCTATCCGGGTGATATCGACGTTCTCGATATAGCAATGCGCCGGTACGCAACGGGCAACGCCGCCGACAAAAACATCAAATCCGGTACGTCAGAAGGTGACGCCGTCGGAGTTGTTACTGGTAGCGAGGGACACGTTGTTGGGACGCCAGAGAGTCCTTTGGGGATATTCTCGGTCAAACACCCGGACGCCCAACCGGCTCTGCGCAAACAAGAGTCATGGCGGAACTATCCGGTTAGCGAGGACGTTGCGATGCTATTCTCGAAGGGGCAGGACCTGGTTGAAGCCTGCGTCCACCGCAACGGTGGCATGGAAACGTACGCGCTGCCCTATTTTGCCGGGGAGCTCACTGCCGAGAAAGCACAGTTGCTCTACCGCGCGATCGATGCTCTTCGCAAACCCGATGACGATGAGACGGGGACGCCACCGATGGCCCGTGTCACCTATCGGCTACAGGACAGCGATGATGAATCGATTCGTGAGCTCGCTGAAACAGAACTCCGGTTCTATATGATCACAATGCCGATTAGCGACGACAAGAATATCGTCGCTGAGGAATCGGCTGCCGACACGTACTGGTTAACTACTCTTGCCGATGCCCTAGTAGACACCAGACAAGGAGCAACTCTCGATCCGGGACGCGGCGGCTTTACCCCGTTTGATGGATGGCCGCTACTGGATCTCCCGGCAGACCGAGACCAAGGCCGAAAAGTTGCTTACGGACTGATCGCTGGTCACGAATTCACGAATAGTACCTTCGCGTACCGCGACGAGGAGGGAGATGACTTCCGCCGTATCGTTGACCACCGTCTCATCGCTGGTACCCCCATTGAGGCGTCGGTACTCTTCCAAGAGTACCTCAATCGATATGAGGATGCCAGCGAAGACGGCGATCCACCACCGGCACCACTAATCGCGCAGCAACTTGTCCAGCTGGAGGCTCTCTCGCGAGCTGGACTTCTGAACGGCCTCGACGTTCCCATCGAACCAGACCAAGATATGACCTCAATAACACAGAGCGACACCGACATGACGGACGTATCGCAAATTCGAAAACAGCGACTCAAATCATTCTTGGAACGGCCACTGTTCGACTCAACAACCCGACGCGCAGCAGCCGTATCGGGTGTACTTGTCGGGCAGGTAAGCTGGTATCAAGAAAACCAACGCGGGATCGGCCGTCCGTTGGATTCGAAAACAGCAGGTGACGAGCTCACGGCAAACGGGCTCGAAAACGCCCTCACCTCTGCTCTTGAAAAAGCCAAAATTTACGCACACGACTCGGAGTACGAGCGCGACGTACTCTTCCCGGAAACCGTTGATGAACTGCTTGAAACGACCGAGGAGATGCCCACTAAATGGGATATCGATAAGCGCGAACTTCGATTCTGTTACGTGCTTGGTCACGCCCACGGACGCAGGTCGATGCCTGTCGCGTTCGATCTCAGAGAAGATGGTACCCAAGCCGATACGGCCGAAGAACAGTCTGCCGACTAAACCATAACCACCATACCAATGACGACACCCAACCGCTCGGAGATCCTCTTCGTGTACGACGCCCAGGACTGTAATCCCAATGGCAACCCCATCGGCGACAACCGGCCCCGCCGCGACCCGGACACGGGACAAGGAATTATCACCGACGTACGTCTCAAGCGGTACCTCCGGGACCAGCTCCTTGACGACGGCTTCGACATCTACGTGAAGAAACTCGACGGAGAATCTCGGACTCGGACGACCCTCGTCAAGGATGTCTTGGAAGACATCAACGATGCCGACGATATCGAAGATGTCGCTGACCTCGGTGAGGAATTCCTCGACGCTGCGACAGACGTCCGATATTTCGGAGCGACTCTTAGCTTCGAATCCAGCGACAATGAAGAAGATGAGGCGTTCCGCCAGGCACTCGGCGACTCCTTCCCGAATAACTACCAGGGACCGGTTCAGTTCCTCCCCTCGAAGTCGCTGAACGAGGTAGAAGAAAACGAGGAGTACGACTCACTGACGAGTGTTATCTCGACCGGTGAGGAGAACCGCCAAGGTGGATTCGATCTCGACGATAAACGCATCAAATACGGAATATTCCCCTTCTGGGGGCTTGTGGACAATAATAACGCCGCGGCAACGAACCTTTCCGAAGACGACGTTCAGCGCCTCGACACGTTGTGCTGGCGCGCTCTAAAGAATCAGACGACTTCGCGGTCGAAGCTCGGTCAGGAGCCGCGGCTCTACGTGCGAGTCGAGTATTCGGAGAAGGACTTCCACGTCGGCGGTCTCCAGAACCTACTCGACCTCAGTGATGAGAGCGAGCAGCCGCTCCGCTCTGTGTCCGATGTCGTCGTTAACGTATCTGACCTCTTGGAGACCCTTTCGGAAGTCTCCGACAATATTGAGACCGTCCACGTTCTCGGTGATCGACGTCTTACCGTCAATACTGGTTCTGAGACGGTCTCTGCGGACAACTTCGGAGAGGTACTCTCGGAAGCTGGTCACGATGTTCACGAAATCGACGTCATCGAAGAGCGTGACCTCGCAAACTAGTGTTTACGATTACCACAGCACAATGACCCCAGACATCGACGATGATGGTGTCCCAGACAGTTGTCTTTCCTTTACCATCAGGTCCACATGGGGACATTTCAAACGAGTTGGACGGAGCGTCACTAAGCAGACGTACCGGATCCCCCCACGAACGACAGTTGCGGGGTTACTAGCTGCTATCGTCGGCTCAGACCGGGATTCCTATTACGAGGTGTTCCAGGACGACAACTCAGCGATCGCCATTACGGCGCTCTCAGATCTCCGGACAATTAATATTCCGACTACGGGAGTTGGAACTGACCCGAAACAAGATGTCGCCCCAACGAGTGGCCATTGGCGCTCGTACCAGATAACCTACCAAGACACGACGAAGGACCGACAACTCCATTCCTACGAGGTACTCGCTGACCCCGCGTACAGGATTGATGTCGCGGTCGAGGACCCATCGTTCTATACAGCTCTACGCGATCACCTCAACGACGGGACTTCGGTTTATCCACCCAGCCTCGGAAAATCCGAATATTTGGCGAGTATCGAAGATGTCTCAATCGATTCCACTCCAACTCGCGATTCAAATAACGACACTATCGATTCGGTCGTACCGGTATCGCTATCGGATACAATACCACAACCCGGCGTGTCCTACGGTGTGGAACGGTCGCCAGCCGTCATGGAGGCCGACAGTGGCGGTCGACGGACGACACGCTACGACGACTACGTCTTCACCAACCGCAGCGACGAACGAGTGAAAGTCGCAGATGGGACCGACATAACTCCCGTTCAGATCGGAAATCGGACCGTCGTGTTCCGATAGAACGACCGAACCGTACCCTTTCCAGTCAATGACGCAGCCACTCATTTCTCATCCAATTGACGACCCGAGTGATCGCGACAGGTACGATCAAGAGAGCCTGACACCGGACGGAGACCTGCGGCTGGTGGCACACAACGCGGCTGTCGGGGATCGGGCTTGTCGATTGTTCGGTCCAGCCGACGAGCGAGCGGACTATCTCAGAGCCGCGGCGACCCTACACGATATCGGGAAAGCAACCCCACAGTTTCAGGCGTATGTCCGGGGCAAATACGATGGACCACCCGAGGAGAAAGCTCACGCTCGGTTCGGAGCGCTCGCGACTTGGTTCGTACTCGGGAAACTGGATGCGCCCCCTCGGGATCGACTCGCTGGAACGCTCGCAATTGCGCGTCATCATCAGGCGCTTCCGAAGGCGGTAACCTACACCGCGGAAACGCTAGCCGGTGCCCTCGAATCTGGTTCAGAGGTACTCCAAGCACAGCTCGACGCGATCGACTCTTCTTGGCCAACAGCGATCACGGAACTGTTCGCACAGGCAGGTTCTGAGTGTTCGTGGGCGGAGTTCTACGAATGGGCTCGCGCCGGCTCCGCGGCCGATGAATTGCGAGAACACAGTGCTGAGGAACTATTCGGCGGCGTCGAACCCGAATCCGAGAAGCTCCCCTCGGAGCTCTACGACCGGCTCCTCCACTACTGGGCTGCCACCACGCTCGCGGACAAGAGCCACGCGATCCCCCTCGATGAGGAGGCTGTTTTTGATCTTGACACGCTCGATAAAAACGCCATCGAGGAGTATATTGTCGATATTCGGGGTTCATCGCCAGAAAACGAACTTACCGCTGAACTCAACGACGATCGCGAGCGAGCACGCCGACAATCGATGCGTGGAGTACACGAGTGGCTGGACAGCGACGACTCTGCGGTCGCAACTCTTTCGTTACCTACCGGACTCGGTAAAACATTCACCGGCCTCTCGGCGGCGTTCGAAGCTCGGGATCTACTCGACGAGACAGAACAACGATCTGACCCGCGGCCGATCGTCTACGCACTACCGTACACGAGTATCATCGAACAGACTCGCTCACTCTTCGAAGATGACGAACTCTGGGGCGCCGATCCAACGAAATCGGCACTTACTGTCCACCACTACCTGAGTGAGACTGTAGTCTACCGCGATTCCGGGACGGACGACGCCGACGACACGGATGCCAAGGAGGAAGCCGCGCTTCTCGGCGAGGCCTGGCGTGATGGCACCATCCTCACCACCTTCGTCCAACTCTTCGAGAGTTTGGCTGGCCCCACTAACCGTCAAGGCTTGAAACTCTCCACATTAGACGGCGGGCTCATTATTCTCGACGAACCACAGGCGCTGCCGAAAGGTTGGTGGGACGGCGTCCAGCGACTACTGTCTCTGCTTACCGACGAGTACAATGCTCGGGTCATCGCGATGACGGCGACGCAACCGACACTGCTTCGCGATCGGAACACGATGTCGCTGCTTGGCGCCGGTATGGATCACGACTCTGATTCCTGTGGTTGGTGTCAAGATGGACCGACGTATTCGGCTCACCTACCCCCAGTCCCAGAAGACCGATACTTCGAAGAGGCAGAACGTGTCCGGTATACGATCGACACGACTACGCGCTCGCTCGACCCTTCGAAAAGTGCCCCGGAGAAGAGGTATCTGAGCCACGAAGCGGCCGCAGAACGGGTCCTCGAAGCTGTCGGTCAACGTGGTTCCTGTCTGGCTATCTGTAACACGATTCAGAGTTCTCGGACGTTGACAGACGCGATCCAGGATCGATCGAAAGCAGTTCACCTCGGAGAATCAATTAGAACGGTTCTGAAACGGCAGGATATCGACGCTACTTCCTCCCAGTCGGTTACCTCAATCGCGGCCGCCATACTAGAAAAAGTCGGCTTCGAGAACCCGACCGCCGCCGAAGAATTCGATCCAACGGCGCACCCGGACGACGATGCCGACCCTTACCTCTTAACACTCAATTCACGATATCGTCCGTTCGATCGGCGGATTCTAATTCAACTGGCGACGTGGCTCTCAACGAGCGACGTCCCATTCATTCTCGTTTCGACACAGGCGATCGAGGCGGGAGTCGACCTGAGTTTTGAGAAAGTGTTTCGAGACGTCGCGCCACCGGACAGTATCGTACAGGCAGCCGGCCGCTGTAATCGGTCGTACGAGTGGGGGAAGAACGGCGGACAGGTTACTGTCTGGACGCTAGCCCGAATCGACGAGGATATCCCGCAGAACCCTAGTGGCCCACCCTTAGCTCACTACGTGTACGAACGTCACGGGGAAGAACTTCAGCTACCAGCCCATCTGGAACTCATCGGGGAGATTCTCAACGACGTTCCAAATCCATCGGACGCCCGTGATGTCGACGTCTCGAAAGAAGCGGTCGACGACTACTTCGATCGTCTGAGCGGGAAGCAACTCTCGAGCGGACAGCTCCGGGAACACATTGACAAGGCCGATGCCCCGAGTCTCGCGAGGCGGTCACTCATCGAAGGCCAGGAGACCTTCGACGTGTTGGTCGGCGTGACTGCCCCGGAACACCAACGGCTGAATGAGATTCGAGATATGTTCTCCCATCGTCCGCGTCGGGCATACGAAATGCTCGACGCCTGTTCCGATATTCGCGTCTCCGTTCCTGGTAGTGTCATCGAAGATGCCGCTGGAATTACGCGTATCGACGGGAAAGAAGCGTCTGAGGACGGCGCACAGGTGTTCTGGTACACTGGCAGTGGCAGCCTCTCCTACGATTTTGCGGGTGGTGGGCTTCAGGAAACAGGCGGAGTCTCCGGTCGCTTCACAAGTTTCTGAGTGGACCCCGGCCTGCCACAGATTTATATTGGTTATTAGTATTTAAATATATATGTCAGGAGAATACCCTGAATCTAGGGGTGATGGCTAACCCTATGCCCACCGACGTGAAAGAGTACGTCGCCGCGGAACGTGATCCTGCGCGTGAGCCCGAAACGCGTATTACCGGGCTTATGGTCCAGTACTACCACGTCTGTCGACGCGAACTCTGGTTTATGTCGCGCGATATCGACATTGACAGAGAAACAACGAATATTCAGCGTGGGACCCACGTCGATGAAACCAGTTACCGGGATTCGCGAAAATCCTTCCAGATAGACGGGCGCATCCAGCTCGATCTACTCGACTCCGGTGCCGTAATGGAAGTGAAAGTTTCTTCGGCGCTGGAGAAGCCGGCTCGCATACAGCTTCTGTTTTATCTTTGGTATCTACGAGAGATCCACGATGTCGAAAAAGATGGGGTGCTCGCGTATCCGACCGAGCGGACCCGCGAACCCGTCGAGCTGAATCCGGAGACCACGGCGCAAGTCGAGGAGACGATCGAAGGAATCCTCGACACGGTCGCTGCTGATACGCCTCCAGAATTAGAAAAGAAAGCGTACTGCGATAGTTGCCTGTACCAAGATATCTGTTGGATGTAATCAATGCCAAAACCAAATCATCACGTCTTCGCTGACGGTGAACTCTCTCGCAATGAGGGGACGTTGCGCATCGACACGTTGGACGGTGAGACAGAGTATCTGCCGGTTGAATCGATCGACTCGCTGTATCTCCACGGACAGATCGACTTCAACACTCGCGCGCTGGGGCTGCTAAACGATCACGGCGTACCTGCGCACGTATTTGGGTGGAAAGACTATTATAGGGGATCATACCTTCCGAAAAGAGGCCAGGTGTCCGGAAACACCGTCGTGGAACAGGTCCGGGCTTACGATGATGACCGCCGCCTCCCCATCGCACAACGGATCACTCAAGCGAGTATCCATAATATGCGGAGCAACCTTCGGTACTATGACGGACGGAGTGGAGACTTCGCCGACACGGTTGATGATCTAGCAGATGAGAAGGATCGAGTGACATCGGTAGATACTATCAATGAACTCCGGGCGGTTGAGGGGAACGCAAGAAAAGCGTACTACCGCTGCTTCGACCGGATCCTACGAGAGCCGTTCGAGCTAACGAAGCGTGAGTACAATCCACCTACCAACGAGGCCAACGCCATCGTTTCGTTCCTGAACGGGATGACGTACACAACCTGTGTATCCGCGATCCGGAAAACAGCTCTCGATCCGACAGTAGGATTCGTACACGAGCCGGGTGAGCGTCGGTTTACACTCTCTCTGGATATCGCCGATATCTTCAAACCAATTCTGGCTGACCGGCTCGTTTTTCGACTGGTCAATCGACAACAGATCACGGCCGAAGATTTCGAGTCGGAACTCGATGGTTGTCTTCTCACAGAAAACGGTCGGATGACTGTACTTGAAGAGTTCGAGAAGCTCTTGGATGAGACAGTGGCGCACCCACGACTCAAGCGGAACGTGAGTTACAAGACGCTCGTTCGCACAGACGTTCTCAGCCTGAAGAAGCACATATTGACTGGCGAGGAATACCACGCAACCGAACGATGGTGGTGAGATGTACGTTATCGTCGTTTACGACGTTCCCGCAGACAGGACGCACGTATACCGAAAACTGCTCCGTCGTCGATTAGAGCATCTACAGTACTCCGTCTTCTACGGAGAACTCACCGAAGGACAGGTTACTGCGATGAAGAACGATATCGATGAGAAACTGGAGTCCGACGATTCAATCGTCGTATTCGAATCCTCGAACCCAACTGCGTTCGAGCTCTCGACCTTTGGAGATGCGGACGAACCCGGAAGTCGGTTCACGTAATTGTATTTTCTGCTTCATATTGCTTGAGCTCGCAGTATTATTATCGACCCCCCAGGGAATTCTGGATATTGAGGGTCGATGATAATACTGATTAGAATTTAGCCAGTAGCACTCTATGCTCGCCTAGATCAGGGCGGGTTTCAGACGAACCCTTGTGGGTTTGAAGCTCGGAGACGAGGTCGGCCGCGCGGCTCTCGCGTTCGGTTTCAGACGAACCCTTGTGGGTTTGAAGCATCC
>NZ_FNBO01000022.1 GCF_900102375.1 Halorubrum xinjiangense | reverse complement strand
ATCCGCAGACGAACAGAATCCTTCATTCGCGGCTGTTTCCGACGTATACGATCCCGATCGCACGAGAATTTCTCACTGAACTAGCTGAGAAACATGATGTCGAAGACGCTCTGTTTCTCGTCGATGACGCAGACGATCTGATCGGTGGGCTCCGCCGCGAAAACTACAGCTACCGTGTCGAACAACACGGCTTCAGAAATTCTGTCGAACGTGTCTTTAGAGAAGTAGAACGACGAACCTCTTCGTTTTCAAACTGTTTCAGCCATGTCGATCCACCGACCGCGGAAACGTGGTTGCAAGCCCACGCCGTCTGGTGGAATCATGCTTAAGTTAACACGACGCGGCCAGATAAACTCTATTTATAACTCAAATCGAAGCGAGTCGCCGACTGCGACGCCGTGGCGGTCGGTCCACTCGTAGGGGACCTCCAACACGTACTGGCCCGACCCGTCGTACTGTTGCTCCTCGCCGTCCTCGTTCGGTCCCGGTTCGGGCGCGTTGTGGATCCGGGTGATCTCCCGGTCGCCGTCGACGAACACGATATCGATGCCGAAGCTCATCCGCCGCATCACGTACGTCAGGCTCTGGCGCGGCGCGTCGTAGACGAACAGCATCCCACCGTCCTCGGGCAAGGATTCGGCGTCGCTGAGCCCGAGGAGCCGCTTGTCGTCGGTATCAGCGATCGCCGCGGTCACCGACCCCCGAGCCTCGCCCTCGGGGCTCTCGACGGTCACCGCCGTCGTCTCGTAGTCCGCGTACGGTTCGCTGGGCCACTCGGCGTCGTCGCCCGTCGTCTCGCCGTCGCCGCCCGCGCCGCTTCCGTCGCCCGCCTCGCCGCTGTCTGTCGGCTCGCCGTCCCCGAGACAGCCCGCCGCCGCGCCCGCGGTCGTTACAGCAGCCAGTCCGAGGAGCCGACGGCGTCGCATACTCGCATCGAGGCGGTTCGTGGATTTAAAAGGCCGGCTCCGTCGGGCCGCGTCGCGCCCGCCCTCGTGCCGGGAAGGACGCGCTTTTATCGCCGCCGGAGCGTAGCGTGGACATGGCGAAAGTGAGCATCGGCCTCCGCGGGTGGCGCTTCGAGGAGGACGAGATATTCACCGACGACGAGGAGCTGAAGCCCCTCGACGAGATCCCGGAGGACCCCCGGGAGCGACTCCTGCGGCTCGTCAGCCTCGTCGAGGAGCCCTGCGACGTCTGTTACCTCGACTACGGCGACGACGAGGTCCACCGCTGTAACGAGGCGGAGATCGTGTACGGCGAGCCGAACGGCGAAGTGCTGCTCTGCCCCGAACACGAGCCGGACCTGCTCTACTGGTTCCGCGAGGCGGGCGGCAGCGAGCACAAGGGATCCGTCGAGTTCGCCGACCGCTTCCACGAGTGGGTCGCCGCCGGCAACGAGGCGCCGGAGGGGTACGGCTCCGTCGAGCACGTCGAGGAGGACCCCGACGGGCTCCCGGACCTGCCCGACCAACAGGAGGTTCAAGCGCGGCTCGAAGAAGACTTCGAGGGCGAGCGGATCGACATCCTCGAACTCGCGGGACAGGAGACGGACGACGAGGAGGAACTGACAGACGAGGAGGTCGTCGAGGCCGACCTCGACCTCTCGACCGACTACCCGACGGACCGATGAGCGGCGACGAGGGGGACGAGGGGAACGCGAACGCGGCCGACAACAGCGACGAGCCCGACGCGAACGCGGCCGACGACGGGCCCAAGCACGACGCGAACGCGACCGATGCGGTGCCGGACGATCCCGACGGCGGTCGGCGGAAGCCCGTGGTCGTCGTCGTCGAGCCCGAGACGCCAGGAAACGTCGGCACCATCGCGCGGGCGATGAAGAACTTCGGGCTCACGGATCTCAAGCTCGTCGACCCGCCGGAGTTGGCGGAGGACGGCGAGGCGTACGGCTTCGCCGGCCACGCCCGCGAGGACGTGCTGCCGAACGCCGACGAGGTCACATTCGAGGAGGTCGTCGCGAACTACCACACCGTCGGCACCACCGCGATCACCGGCGAGGACGACCGCAGCCACGAACGCTTCCCGTTCAAGACGCCCGTCGAACTCCGCGAGTCGCTGAAGACGGTCGACGCGCCCACCGCCATCGTCTTCGGCCGCGAGGGGCGCGGGCTCAACAACGAGGAGCTCTCGCGGCTCGACGAGGTGTGCTCGATCCCGGCCGACGACGACTACCCCGTCCTCAACCTCGGGCAGGCCGCGACGGTGCTGTTATACGAGCTCCGCGACCTCACCGTCGACGAGACGCAGCTGCCCGACACAGAGGTCACGCGCGCCCCCGAGGCCGACGTCGAGCGCTTCCACGGGTTCTTCGCCGACTTCCTCGCGGCGACCGGCCAGCGCGATCACGTCCGCGAGAAGAACGCGCTGTTAATGCGCCGGCTGCTCGGCCGCGCGCATCCGACGGAACGGGAGATCCACACCCTGCTCGGCACCTTCCGGAAGGCGAACACCAAGCTGGAACACGCCGACCACCTCGCGGCGAAGTACGACGAGCACCCGTACCCGCGGGAGGAGTAGCCGTGCGCGGCCCCGTTCTCGACGAGGACCTGTTAGCCGGCGTGCGAGACGTCTCGCCGCTCATGCTCGGGATCGTCCCGTTCGCGCTCGTTGCGGGCATCGCCGCGGTCGACGCCGGGCTCGGCCTCGCCGAGGCGATCGGGATGTCCGTGATCGTGTTCGCGGGCGCCTCCCAGCTCGCCGCGCTGGAGCTGCTCGGCGAGAACGCGCCGCTCGCGGTCGTCGTCGGCACGGCGGCAGTCATCAACCTCCGAATGTTGATGTACTCGGCCTCTATCGCGCCGCACTTCGCCGACTACGGGCGGCGGCTCCGCGCGGGGCTCGCCTACCTCCTCACCGACCAGGCGTACGCACTCTCGGTCGCCGAGTTCGACGAGAACCCCGAGCGCAGTCAGTGGCGCTACTACCTCGGGGCGGCCGCGTCGCTGTGGATCGTCTGGCAGGTCGGCACGGTCGCGGGCGTCGTCCTCGGCGCCGGCGTCCCCGACGCCTGGGGGCTCACCTTCGCGGTTCCGCTCGTGTTCCTCGCGCTGCTTGTCCCCGCGATGAAGGACCGACCGACCACCGTCGCGGGCGTCGCGGGCGGCGCGGTCGCGGTCATCGCGGCGGGCGTGCCGTACGAACTCGGCCTGCTCGTCGGTGCGCTGTGCGGGATCGCGACCGGCGTGGTGACGGAAGAGGTGCTACCGTCGTGACGGGCGGCCTCGGTGCGGTCGTCGCCTCCCCGCGAGCGTGGGTCGCCATCGTCGTCATCGGCGCGATCACCTACGGGATCCGGCTCTCCTTCATCCACCTGTTCGGACAGATCGACGGGGTCCCGACGCGCCTCCAGCGGCCGCTGCGGTACGTCCCGCCGGCGGTGCTGGCGGCGCTCGTCCTCCCGAGTCTGGTGACGCTGCGTCCGTCTGTCGCGGCGACGCTCTTCGACGAGCGGCTGATCGCGGGCGCCGTCGCCGGCGTGGTCGCGTGGCGGACGGAGAACGTGTTCGCGACCATCGCGACCGGGATGGCGACGCTGTGGCTGTTCCGGTTCGTCGTGTTCGCGTGAGCGGAGCGAGGAGCGGGGCGCTCGGGAATTCGAGTCAGTCGAACCCGCCCGGCCGCCGCCTCGCCAGCGCGAAGGCGACGACGCCGACGAGGAGGGCGACGACGAGCGCGCGCTCGACGCTCACGAACCCGCGGAGCGACGAGACCGCGTACGAGGCGGCCGCGACGACGAGGACGGCGTAGCCGACCGCCGAAACGCCGAGGAGCGCGGGGCGAGCGCCCGGCGAGTCCCAGAGGCGGAGCCACGTCGCGGCCGCGGCCGCGGCGCCGACGAGGACGCCGACCGGGAGCCCGACGAGCGCGGAGAACTCGATCGACGCCGCGAGCAGCCCCGTGACGGCGGCGCCCGCGAGAAGGAACGCGGTCACCCCGATCCCGACGGTCGCGACGAGTCGCCAGTTCATACCCGTCCGGTCGCGGCGAGGGATGTTAAGTAGTCACGGCGAACCGCGGCGAGAACGGCGTAGCTACGGTCGAACGATTCCGCGTCAACTCGGAGGAACCGGTCAGCGCTCGCGCTCGGTCGCGCGCGCCGACGGGCGGTCGCGCGCCTCTGAGGCGTCCCGGTCGACGGGGCGGTCGAACCGGGCGTCGCCGTCGACCTCGCGCTCGCGGGCGGCCGCGATCCGCTGTGCGCCGTCGGCGAGCGAGTCGAGCGCCGCGAACAGCCGGTACGAGACGTACGGGCCGACGGTAAACGCGAGGACGGTCCAGACGCCGAGCAGGATCTGGCCGACGATCAGCAGCGAGTAGACGAACACGAACAGGCTCACCGCCGCGAGCGTGGTGCCGACGCGCGTGCGGAGGGCTTCGGAGGGCGAAAGCGGGTCATGCGCCATGGACGGCGCTACCGGCGCGGAGTACTTAAAAATAAACGCGAGTCGTCGGACGCGATCGCTCTCAGTCGTCGGCCGGGGCCGCGGAGTCGCCGGCGGAGACGCCGGTGCCGGGCCCGATGTCGATGCCGAGCGCCTCGAGCTTCTCGTCGGGGACGACGCCGTCGACCCAGTCGCGGGTCTCGTAGTACTCGGCCTTCAGCTGGTCGAGTTCGACGAGCTCGCCCTCGCTGGCGCCCGTGCCGGGGATGGCGTCCGGGTGCCCCTCGATGAACCGGTTCGGCAGCGTGTCGTCCGCGCCGTCGAAGCCGGCGAGGTTGTTGTAGTAGCGCTCGAGGTTGTACACGCGCTCGCCCGCCTCGAACAGATCGTCTTCGGAGAGGTCGCGGCCGGTCATGCCGTTGTACTGGAGCACGTACTCCTCGATCCCCTCCGCGAACGCGCTGAACTTACAGATGTCGAACGAGTCCGACACCGCGTGTAGGTCCTGGAAGGTGGCGGTGAGCTCGCCTTTCCCCTCCCACTCGTACGGGTCGACTTTCTCCGGGATGCCGAGGATCTCGGCGGCCGGCGTGTACCCGCGCAGGTGGCAGGCGCCGCGGTTGGAGGTCGCGTACGCGATCCCCATGCCCTTCATGCAACGCGGGTCGTAGGCTGCCATCGTCTGGCCCTTCACGGAGAGCTTGTTGCCGTGGGCGTCCTTCGCGTCGGCGACGCGCTCGGGGCCCTCCGCGAGGAGGTCGCCGAGGTCCGACGAGCGGTGGCCGATCTCGTCGATGAGATCGATCATCGTCTCGGAGTCGCCCCAGTCGAGGTGGCCGACGCCCTCGAGTTTGCCCTCCTCGCTCATCTCCATCGCCATCGCCATCATGTTGCCGGCCTCGATGGTGTCGATGCCGAGGTCGTTACACCGGTCGAGCATGACGGCGATCTCGTCGCGGTCGTCGTGGCCGGAGTTCGGGCCGAGCGCCCACGCGGACTCGTACTCGTACGACTCCATGCGGACGTTCATCTCCTCGCCCTTGTGGGTCACGTCGACCTCGACCTCCTTCTTACACGCCACCGGACAGGAGTGACACGTCGGCTCGTCGACGAGGATGTTCTCGCGGACGTTCTCGCCCGAGACGCGCTCGGCCTGGACGTCGACGCCGTCGGCCTCGCTGTACGCCTCCGTCGAGGTGTGCTTCGCGTTCTTCGTCGGGAGCCCGTCCATCTCCTCGGTCGCGTTCATCAGGACGTTCGTCCCGTACATCGAGAGCCCGCCCTCGTTGGGCGCGGTGACGTCGGACTCGCGGATGACCTCCATCGCCTGCTGGTAGCCCTCCTGGAACGTCTCCGGGTCGGCGGGCTTCGGCATGTCGGTGCCGGACTTCACGACGACAGCCTTCACGTTCTTCGAGCCCATCACGGCGCCGGTGCCGCCGCGGCCCGAGGCGCGGTCGTCCTCGTTGATGACGCAGCCGTAGCGCACCTCGTTCTCGCCGCCCTGCCCGATCGCCATCACGGAGACGTCGCGGCCGACTTTCCCCTCGACCTCCTCGCCGAGCTGGTCGATCGTGTCGTGGACGCCCTTCCCCCAGAGGTGCGAGGCGTCGCGTACCTCGACGTCGCCGTCCTCGACGAACAGGTAGACCGGCTCGTCGCTCTCGCCGTCGAGCAGGATCCCGTCGAGCCCCGCCCACTTGAGCCGCGCGCCGGACCAGCCGCCGTGGTGCGAGTCCGTGACCGTCCCCGTCAGCGGGGACTTCGTCACCAAGGCGATCCGACCGCTCATCACGGTCTGGGTCCCCGTCAGCGGGCCCGTCATGAACGCCAGTCGGTTCTCCGGTCCCAGCGGGTCCACGTCGGGACCCTTATCGAAGACGTACTTGACGCCGAGCCCGCGCGCGCCGATGTACTTCTCCGCGTCGTCGTCGTCGATCCCGCGGTAGCTGACCTCGCCGCCGCCGAGGTCGACCTGTGCCACACGGTCTCTGTAGCCGCCCATTTCAGTCATGTAATGCTCTATCATTATATTGGGACTACACCGTGTTAGGTGTTGATTCGGCGCCGTAACCGGAACTGATTACCAACTGGTCAGAGTTTCGGCTCGGCCGCCGTTCGCGCGGAACGCCTCCGTCCGGCGGTTAGGGCGCTGACACGGGACGAATCCGTCGAAACGGGGAGTTAACCCGAACCGGGCCGAACCCCGGGCCGTGACGGGAGCCGATCCGCGCCGCCTCGCTGTCGCGTTCGCGGCGGTCGTCGTCGTCGCCTCGCTCGTCCCGGTGCCGAGCGCAGCGTCCGGGAGCGCCCAGCCGGACGGTGTCCTCCCGGCGTGGGTCGGGGTCACCACGGCATTCCATCTCGTCGGATACGCGATACTCGCCGCGCTCGTGACGAGGGCCGTCCGGCGCGCTCCCCACCGTCGAGTCGCCGCGGCGGCCCTCGGCGTCGCGGTCGCGACCGGCGTCGGATTCGGCGTCGAACTCGTTCAGGCGCCGGTGCCGTGGCGGTCGTTCGCGTGGAGCGACGCGGCGGTCAACGGCGTCGGCGCGGTCGTCGGGGCGGGGATAGACGTCCTTCGCTCAGCCGGATCGCGGTCGCCGGGACACCGAGGGTGACCGAGGGGGACGGCCGCGACCTCTAGCGTCCGGGCGCCCCGACGCGATCGCGCCCGCGACTGCGGCCGCGGCCCCGACCGCGATTCCGCACGGTCGCCGCCACGTCCGCGTTCAGCCGCGAGCGTTCGAAGTAGACGTGGTCGTACTCGCTGGACTCGTACTCGACGTAGAGATCGAGCGGCACCTCGTCGCCGTCGTCCGCCTCCCCGATCGTCTCCGCGAGGTCGCCGTCGTCGACGCGGACCATCAGGGTCTCGTCGTCCGCGTCGAAGACGACCTTCTCGGCGTCGCGGTGCTCGCCGTCGGCCGTCCACAGGGCGGCGGTGTCCGCTGCGACCGACTCGACGTCGTCTGGCGCCTCGAACTCCGCGACCACCTTCCCGTTTCCGTCGACCGTGACGGACGCGTCGGGCAGATCCCGGTCGACGCGCTGCATCCGCCCCTCGACGGCGGGCGCGACGGTGTCGCGCTCTCGCAGGTAGTCGACGACCAGCGTCACGAGCAGCTCGTCCGTGTCCTTGACGACCGGCTTGTCTTCGAGCGGGTAGCCGCTCCCGCCACCGGCCATGTAGCTGTTGACGGCCACCCTGTAGGTGTCGTCGGGGTCGAGCGGCTCGCCGCCGACGTACACGTCGCGGACCAGCTCGTCGGCGTCCTCGTGGGGGACCCACTCGAAGCGCACGCCGCTGGTCTGCTGGGAGACCTCCTCGCCGAGGTCCTGCCCCGTCTCGCTCTCCAGCGTGACGATCTGGCTCTCTAACGCCTCGACCAGCTCCTCGCCCGTCAGCTCCAGCGTCACGAGCGAGTTCGGGAACGGGAGGGTGTTGAAGATGTCACCGCCGGTGATCTCTCCCGGACCGTACGTCGAGTCGGAGCGGATGCCGCCCGAGTTCGTGATCGCGACGTCGGCGTCGGCCCGCTCGCGCATCGCGTCGGTGATCAGGTTGCCGTAGCCGGTCTCGCGGTGGTAGTTCGAGCCGAACGTCGCGTCGAGCGGGGTCTCGCTCTCGACGATAACCGAGTCGAGCCCCACTTCCGCGCGGTAGTCGGTGATGATCTCGGACGCGGTGGGGTCCTTCTCGACGTCGTCCGTGACCTCGATCAGCTCCCCCTCCCACGAGGTGACCTCGCCGTCGGCGACCGTCAGTTCGATCTCGCTGAGGTAGGCCGCGCGGGCCCGCGCCTCCGAGACGATCGACCCGTCGACCTCCTCGGGCGGATAGAACTGCTCGTCGTCGCCGACCACGACGACGTCGATGTCGTCGTCCGCGTCGGCCTCGGCGAGCTGCTCGGCGTCGTCGATACCGGTGTGCGCGAGCGCGACGACGACGTCGACGTTCTCATCCTCCTTCAGCCGCTTCGCCTGGGCGGGCCCGGTCTCGGTGTAGTCCTCGAGGGTGATACCCTCCGCGGCGAAGTCGATGTTCGTCTTGCCGTACGTCGCCCCGTCGTCGACGAGGCCGATGATCCCAACGCTGACCCCGCCCCGCTCGACGACCCGGTGCGACTCCGTCCCGTCGAACGCCTCGCCCGTCTCGCTGTCGACGAGGTTCGTCGCGAGCCAGGGGAAGTCCGAATCGGCCGTCACCTCCGAGATGGGGTCGAGCCCGTAGTCGAACTCGTGGTTCCCGATCACGTCGGCGTCCGGTCCGACCTCGTTGAGCACGTCGACCGGCGCGCGCCACTGCGAGACGGGGCTGAGCGCGTGCGGCCCCACCTCGTCACCGCCGCCGACCACGACGACCGGGCCGTCCGCCGCCGCGCGGCGCTGTTCGATGAGCGTCACCAGCCGCGGGAAGTTCTCGTCTTCCGCCGCCGCTGTCTGGATATCGTTGTACGACAAAAGCGTCAGCGTCGTCGACTCCTCGCCGTCTTGGGCCGTCGCCGACCCCGAGACGAGCGACCCGCCGAGTACGATTCCACCCGCTCGCAGCACGTCACGCCGTCCGTAGTCACGCTCTCGTGACATCGAATTCAATGTGTTAGCCAGTAGTTTAAACTCTTCCTATATATTGAAATATAGGTGTATTGAGAGCGTTTAAACGCTGAGTAACTCGCCGAATACGACCCGGACGGCTCGAGTTTGACACACCCTGACCGGGTTGCCGCCTCCCCTCACCCGGCCGACTCCCACCTCCTCACCGATCGACCCGAGAGACTCCATCAGCCGCGCCGCGGTAGAACGACTGTAACTGGTCCGGGACCGCCGACTCGTCGACGACGTTCACGACGAGGTCGTCGTCTCCGAGGGTGTCGCCGTCGTTGGCGTAGGTGTTCTCCCGGACCGCGGCCTCTCCCATCAGGTCGAGTTCGCCCGCGATGTTTCCGATCACGACGCAGGGGCGATCCCGCTCGGCGGCGATCCGGTCGTTCGCCCGCGAGAGGGTTGTCGTCGTCACGTCGATCACGTTCTCCTCGGACTCCCACGTCCCGAAGAGATCGAGGACGAACAGCCGGTCGGTCGTGAGCGCGTCGGTCAGCGTGACGCCGGCGTCTCGGCGCAGAACCGATCGGAGCGTCGCGCGGTCGAGAGTGGTTGTCGGCGACAAGGAGACCGCCCAGCCGGCTTCGAGGGCGGCCGCGCAGATCCCCGCGACCGCGTCGTCGATCGCGTCAGCGGCGGTCCGGTTCGCGGCTCCGCCCGCCGCGATATCGCCCGCACCGCCTCGATCAGCCAGGAGGACGTTCCGAGAGCCGGCCGGGAGCCCGCCGTCGTCGTCGAAGTCGTCGATTCCGGTCGGTATCCGCGGTGCGCGCGCGAGTCGCTCGTCCCGCTGGCGGCGGGCCGACGACAGCGCGTCGTCGATCTCCTCCAGCAGGTCGGTCGTCTGCGCGCGCTCGTCGCGGATCCGCGCCACCGACGTCTCGATTTCGCCCGCGACTTCCGCCGTGTTCCGCGTGCGGTCAGCCACGCGAGAACTCGCCGCCGCACCCTGTGAGACAGCGTGGGAGACCTCTTCGACGCCGGTCGCGGCGGACTGTATCTCGTCGTCGACGACGTCGAGTTCCGACTCTGCGGTCGCCACCGCATCGGTTCCGGATTCGACCGCGGCGACCGCCGCGTCGAGCGCGTGACTCACGTCGTCGGTGAGATCGCGGACCTCATCGACCGCGCTCTCAATCTCTTCGGTCCGGGATCGCGACTCGGCGGCGAGCGCTTTGATCTCGTCGGCGACGACGCCGAACCCGTCGCCCCCCTCGTCGGCGCGGGCGGCCTCGATCGAGGCGTTGAGCGCCAACAGGTTCGTCTCGTCGGCGATCCGGTCGATGACGTCGACCACCTCGTCGATCCGACCGATCTGCGCCTCCAGCGCCTCCATCCGGTCGGCGACGCGCTCCGTGGACGCGGCGGCTTCCGCCATCGCGGTCGCAGCCTCACCGGTCGCGTCCCGACCTGACGCGGCCGCCTCGGTCGCCCGCTCGGCCGTCCGGCTCACCTCATCCGCGCTGGCGGCGACCTCCTGAACGGTGGCACTCAAATCCGTGACGTCTTCGGCTACCGCCTCCATGTCCTCGACCTGCGTGCTCGCCGCGCCGCCGATCTCGTCTAGCTGACTGTCGACCGACTGTGAGGTCGAGTGAACGACGCCGACGGCGCCTTGCGCGTTGGCGATGAGTCCGTCTTCGATGTCCCGCTGTGCGACTTCCGTGGTGTCCGGTCGATCAGTCGACATTCGCCATGATGTGAAATAGCCACACACAACAAAAAGATTGAGTTATTCAAACGAATATTATATATTATCCGGGAAACGACTGGGTTCGTAGTTTAAATAACGAGATTTGAATCCGAACAGACTATCTTGTCCGTCACGACGATCCGCGATGACGACACCGCTTTACGCGCTCGCCCGCTCTTCCCGACAATGAGCCAGCCAAGCCCCGACGCGTACGAGCAGGGGCGCGGGATGGACGCGCACAACGCCGTGATGCGCGACATCCGCGCCGAGCGCTCGGAGACGTACGACCCGACGGAGCCCACCCGCGTGTGGATCGACGAGGACAACACCCCTGACGGCGTCGTGAACTCCCTCACGATCATCTTGAACACCGGCGGCTGCCGGTGGGCCCGCGCCGGCGGGTGTACGATGTGCGGCTACGTCGCGGAGTCGGTCGAGGGCGGCAGCGTCGCCCACGAGGACCTGATGACGCAGATCGACGCGTGTCTGGATCACGAGGCCGAGGAGGCGGACGGACCCGCAGAGCTGATCAAGATCTACACCTCCGGCTCCTTCCTCGACGAGCGCGAGGTGCCAGCGGAGACTCGGCGAGCCATCGCCGAGACGTTCGCAGACCGCGACCGGATCGTTGTCGAGTCGCTGCCGGATTTCGTCGACCGCGAGAAGATCGCCGACTTCGCGGACCACGGGATCGCCACCGACGTGGCGGTCGGGCTGGAGACCGCGACGGACCGGGTACGCCACGACTGCGTGAACAAGTACTTCGACTTCGCCGACTTCGAAGGCGCCTGCGCGGAGGCGGCCGCGGCGGATGCCGAGTTCGACGCCGACGTGGGGATCAAGGCGTACCTCCTCATGAAGCCGCCCTTCCTCGCGGAGCCCGAGGCGGCCGCCGACATGATCGACTCGATCCGGCGCTGCGCCGACGTCGAGGGCTGTCACACCGTGTCGATGAACCCGACGAACGTCCAGCGCTACACGATGGTCGACGAGCTGTTCTTCGAGGGGGGCTACCGCCCGCCGTGGCTCTGGTCGGTCGCGCACGTCTTAGAGGAGACCGCAGACGTCGACGCCATCGTCGTCTCCGACCCCGTCGGCCACGGCTCCGACCGCGGCGCGCACAACTGCGGCGAGTGCGACGACCGCGTCCAGACCGCGATCAAGGACTTCGACAAGCGCCAGGATCCGAGCGTCTTCGAGCAGGTGTCCTGCGACTGCGAGGCCACCTGGGAGTACGTGATGGCCGAAGAGACGAGCTACAACATGCCGCTCGCGCGGTAGTTCGGGGAAAGGGCGGGCGTCTTAGCGCGGTACTCCGTGGAATGGACGGGCCGCGCAGGCGATCGGAATCCCGCGAACGATGGTGACGTTTTCCGATCAGTATATTTCTTATTTTGAGAATGATCGATCTATTATCTCCGAAAGTGCGTGACAGATACGCGTGTGAAACCCGATCATACTAAACGATCAGGTCGAAAAAGACCCTTATAGCTCCGGGCCCTGAACTCTACCATGAACGCAGACGCCAGCGGTTCCCCGCCCTCCCGCGGGAAGTCGGTCCTCTTCTGTCCGGAGTGTCGCTTCGAGAGTTCCCTGTCGGACGGATGGCTCGTCGTCAGTGACGGCGACGAGCGCACGATCGTCTGTCCGAAGTGCGGCCACGTCGCCGACAACCGGCCCGAGCGGTCCGCGCCGAGGCCGCAACACGCCGACTGATCGCCGGTACCCGGATCGGTAGGCGTTATCATTTCTTTTCGGGCGCCCGCTCCGCGAGGACGGGTATCTCCGACAGCTTCTCGTCGTCGAGCGCGTCCCAGTCGACCCCATCCGGCCGCGGGTGCGGCGTGTCGGTCCGGATCGTCCGTTCCGGCGTCATGACGAGGTCGAGCGGAACGTCGTGCGCGTCGGGGGAGGGGAGGTCAACGTCGGGATCGGAGAGGTCGACGTCCGCGCCGACCGCCGACTCGGGCCCGTCGAGGACGGAGAGTTCGTGGACGGTCGTCGAGACGGTCGTGTCGCTGTCGACCGCGTCGAGCTCGCGGAGGACCGCCCACTCTAAGTCGCTGTACCCCTCGCCCTTGCCGATCCGCGCACCGTCCGTCGTCACGCCGACGGAGCCGGCGACGATCAGGTCCACGTGGTCGACGTCTTCCGGGGCGGTCGGGGTCCCGTACTCGCCGATTCCGGAGACGGTCGTCGCGTCGTCGACCTCCTCGGGCGGTATCTCGGCGGGATCGAGCCGGAGGAACGGGTCCGGGTCGCAGAGGCGCGGCTGCGCGACGTAGACGGTCTTGCCGGCGCGGAGCGCGGCCCGACGGACCGGCAGCTGCGGCGCGTCGGGGTTGGCCTTCAGCGTCGTCGCCGACTGCCACGCCTCGGTCTCCGCGAGCCGTTTCGCCGCCTCGTCGGCGCCGGCGAAGTTGGGGATCCGGTCGTGGGGCGGGAACGGGAACCGCGCTTGGTCGCCCTCGTCGAAGGCGTCCCACACCGCCTCGCGGACGGCCTGCTTGTCCATGTCGGTCGGTGACGGGCCACCGGTAAGTAGCCCCCGCTGTCCGCTCCGCGACGCGCCTTTTAACCGGTTCAGGCCCGCACGGTCGGGTATGTTCGAAGACCGGCCGGACCGTGACGCCGAGGTCGTCCTCGTGGGGCGCTCGAACGTCGGTAAGTCCACGCTGATGCGCGAGCTGACGGGCCACGACTTCTCGACCGGCGGCAAGCCGGGGGTCACCCGCCAGCCGAACCACTTCGACTGGGCCAGCGAGAGCTTCATGTTCACGGACCTGCCCGGGTTCGGGTTCATGTCCGGCGTCGAAGAGGAGCACCGCGAGCAGATCAAGACGAACATCGTGCGCTACCTAGAGGACAACGCCGACTCGATCCTCGCGGGCGTCGTCGTGATGGACGGCAAGGCCGCGGTCGACATCATCGACCGCCACGCCGAGCGCGGGAACATCCCCCACGACGTGGAGATGTTCGGGTTCTTAGAGGACGTGGGCGTCGAGCCGATCATCGCCGTCAACAAGACGGACAAGATCGACGACATCGACGAGCGGCTCGACGAGATCTGTGATCGCTTGGGGCTGTACCCGCCGTGGCAGCAGTGGTCCGACCGCGTGGCGCCCATCTGCGCGAAGCGCGGCGACATCGAGGCGTTAGAGGAGTGCCTCCGAACGCGCTTCCACGACCACAACCGCGACGACCTGCTTAAGTTCGTTTCGTAAGTAGTCGGGTCTGATCGTGAGGTTGGTTGTTCCGTGGATACAGTCGGCTATTTATAAATAGTCGAATCCGGATCGACAGTGGACACCTCCAAAGCCCCAGTCGGCTCCGGTCGAGGGCCTCGCTGCGCTCCTCGCTCACTCCGTTCGCTGCGGTGCTTACTTCGGCCGTCTTCCCGGAGCCGACTGCCCCTTTGAGTCCCACCCCGCACCGCACCTCACGCCTCCCCAGCCTCGTCGCTGGCGACTGACGCCGCCAGCGACTCCCTCGCGCGTGCTCCTCGTGGCCTGTCGGCCACTCGGAGGCACGCGCCACCGCAGAGTTATTTATAAATCGTTGACCTCGGCGGTCGGCTGATTCGCGTCTCCTCAAAACTCAAAGCCGACTGCGTCGCGGCTCGGGCGGAGCGGGCTCTTCGGGTACGGCGGCTCGGCGTCGGGGTCGTTGTACGCCCGCGGCGCCACGTCGTTCGGCCCGTCGGGGTAACAGAGCGCGGCGAGCGTCTGGATCGCGGTGCGGCCGCTCGCGAGCTCGAACTGGCCGCCGCCGTACATCTCGATCCCGTGCCGCTCGCAGTACGCGATCGTCTCGAACAGCGATTCGAGCGTGCCGAACCGAGAGGGCTTGACGTTACACCACCCCGGCTCGACCGGGAGCGATTCGAGGCTCTCGACGCCGTCGATCGGGTAATCGAAGGAGAGGCGGTCGGCCTGCGGCTCCACGAGCGCGCTCGTCGCGGGCGTGAACGCGGGGTCTTCCACGACCGCGGCCGGGAACGCCGCGAACACGTCGCGATACAGCTCCGGGTCGGGCTCGACGTCGACGTCGGTCCCCTCGTACCACCCCTTTAAATCGAGGATGCGCACGGCGTCGGTCTTCCGAAGGGTCTCGAACGCCTCGTCGGGCCACTCCGGCGTGGGGTCGAGCTTGAACTCCAGGTCGGGGTTGCGCGCGAGCAGTTCCTCGACGCGGTCGGTCGACGGCGGGTCGCCGAGCCGCGTCGAGACGACGAAGCGGACCGACTCCGGGTCGACGCCGAGCCGCTCGCCCAGCGACTCCTCGTGCTGTCTGAGCGCCAGATCGAGCGCCGCGCTTTCGACCGCCCACCGCCGGTAGTTCCGGGAGGTCTCGCTCTCGGGCGGGTTCCCGTGAAAGAGGTCGATCTCGTCGAGGCGGGCCGACAGCGCGTCGATGGTCCACTCTCCCTCGATGTCGATCGGGTCGGTCCCTGCGAGCGCGTCGTGGTCGGCCGTCTCGTAGGTCACGTCCTCGCCGCGCCCGACGAGGCCGTCGCCGGAGAGCCGGTACTCCGTGGTCGTCCGCTCGAACCCGCTCGTCGTGTCGGCCGTCTGTCGACGTCGCGCGACCGACTCGATCGTCACCGAGAGGTCGGCGATCCGCTCGTAGTGGCTCATGCCCGATCCGACGCCGTCCGATCACTTAAATCGGTGAGCGCGGGGTCTGGACAGTCCGGATACCTCTCGGACCCGACTACGCACCGGGGTCGCTCGCGCGAGTTCGGAGCGTCGCGATCCGGGTCCCGAGCGCCCAGAACAGCGGGATCACGGTGAGCGCGACCGCGCCGGCGGCCGCGACCTGGAGGACCGTCGTGGTGAACCAGGGCGCACCGTCGGCGTACGGCAGATAGGTGTGGGTGACCTCGCCCACCACGGGGACGAAGTAGTCCATGAGGAGGTCGACGGTGTACCACGCGGTCGCGATCGCCACCGCGCGCAGCGGGAAGTCGGTGATCCGGTGGAGGACGAACGCCTGGACAACCATCGCGAGGTGGCTGAAAAGGAGGAACCCGTACATCGCCGGGCCGTTGGCCGCGAGGAACTCGGGGTAGAAGACCACGAGGACGTACGGGGTCCACAGCCCGAGCTTGACGTTCCCGAAGAACGCCAGCGCGGCGAGCGTGTCGCTCGACCGGCCGAGCGCCCACGCGCCGAGCGCGAGCGCGATGAGCAGCGTCGCTCCCGGGCTGTCGGGAATGAATATCCACATCTCGGTCGGGAGGGCTTGAAACTGGAACCGGTAGTACCAGAAGCCGAACGCGGTGCCGACGAGGTTGATCGCGACGACGACCCACGCGAAGCGGAAGGCGACGTCCTCCAGGCGTTTCGGGAGCGGGGCGACCCACCGCGGGAGCGACTCGCGGTCCGGCGGGTCGCGGCCGAGCGCGCCGACGATGTCCATACCGCCGGCTCGGACCGGGCGGGCAAAGCCGTGGCGGTCGCGGCGGGCGGAACGCGACGGAAAACGGCCTCCGATCCGCGACCGCGACGAAAAGGGCTATGGGCGCCCGGCGGGAATGCGGGGGTATGCGCCCGCGAACGCTGCTCGCGCTGCTACTCGTCGTCCCACTCGTGGACGCGCTGTTCCTGGTCGTGGTCGCGACGCGGCTCGGGTGGCCGGTAACGGTCGCGCTCGTCGTGTTGACGGCCGTCCTCGGGATGCTCCTCTTGCGCGCCGAGGGGCGCGCGACCCTCGCGCGCATCCAACGGAAAGCGGCGCGGGGGACGCCGCCGACCGACGAGCTGCTCGACGGCGGCCTGCTCATCGCCGCGGGCGCGTTCCTGCTCACGCCCGGGCTCGTCACCGACGCGGTCGGGTTCCTGCTCGCGCTCCCGCTCTCGCGGGTCCCGATCCGGGTGGCCCTGAAGAAGTACGTCGTCGTCCCGTACATCGAACGCGAGACGGACGGCTTCCTCTCGGGTAACGTCTACATCGGCGGCTTCCCCGACGACGGCGAGGGCGGCTTCACGATGGGCGGCGGCGGGTTCCCCGGCGGGCCCGGAGGCGGTCCCGGCGGCCCCGACGGCGGCCCGGGCGGTTTCGACGGCGGTGACCGCGGTAACAGCGGCGAGGCCGACCGGAGCGTCGGCGGGAACGCGGACCACGGCAGCGCGTCGGCGGACGACGACGTCGTCGACGTGGACTTCACCGTCGAAGAGGAGGACCGGAAGGGAACCGACTGACGGCGCGGGCGCCGCGAGTCCCCGTGAAACCGCCACACGGCGGGCGGCTCCCGAAAGGAAACCCTTAAAATCCTACCCGCGCAACGACTGAATGCGCTCACCTGGGCCAATAGCTCAGTCAGGTTGAGCGCTCGGCTGATAACCGGGAGGTCCACGGTTCAAATCCGTGTTGGCCCACCTACAGCGTCCACGGTCTTTGGCCGTGGCGTGTTAGGGGCCGGGAACTCCCCAGCCACCTAATTCCGTTACGACAATACTCGTTAGCGAGCAGTCTGTCCCGGATATTTCGTCCACGCATCTCCCGATCGGGGAATCATCCTGTCGTGGTCTTGTGACGGCTCGTAGCCGAAACGGCGAGTAGGTGGTATCCACTCAGACGCCTCTCGGCCGAAGGTGGCCGCTAGCTTCATCGCGATACCGACCGAGTTCGAGCGTATGAACGTTCTCATCGCCGGTTCACACGGACAGGTCGGGCGACACGCGACCCGCATCCTCACCGAGCGCGACCACGGCGTTCGGGGAATGGTTCGCGCGGAGTCACAGGCGCAGGATATCGAAGAGCTGGGCGCCGAGCCGGTCGTCGCGGATCTCACCGGCGACGTCTCGCACGCCGTCGAGGGGATCGACGCGGTCATTTTCGCCGCGGGCTCGGGCGGCGAGGACGTGTGGGGCGTCGACCGCGACGGGGCGATCAACCTCGTCGACGAGGCCGAAGCCGAGGGTATCGAACGGTTCGTGATGCTCAGCTCGATCGGTGCCGATCGGCCCGCGGACGGCCCGGAATCGCTGCGGGAGTACCTCCGGGCGAAGGCCGAGGCCGACGAGTACCTCCGAGAGAGCGACCTGACGGACACGATCGTCCGGCCCGGCCCGCTGACGGACGAAGGCGGCACCGGGCGGATCAGAGTCGGCGCCCACCTCGACGGGGACGACCTCGACATCCCGCGCGAAGACGTCTCCCGAACGCTGGTCGAGACGCTCGAAGCGGAGCGCACGTACGGCGAAACATTCGAACTCGCGACCGGCGACGAGCCGATCGAGGCGGCGTTACGGGAGCCGCTAGACGACTGATCGCACGAGTGTGCGTCATCCGAGAGAAGTGCCCCGTGACCGCGACCGCGACCTCGACGAGTGCGAGGCGATTCCGGCCGAGCGAGCAAACAAGCGCCCGTCGGCACACCTCCCCGCCGCGTGCGGACCGACTGGGCCACGGCGCACCGGACGGCCGGAACGCCGCGTTCGGGGCGCGACGGATCTGCGGCCCTCGCCCGTTCGCTCGTGATCAGCCATTTGTACGCCGGCCGCGAGGGAGCGATATGGAACGGTTGGCGTGTTACGACTGCGGCGAGACGTACGCGTTCGGCGACGCGGCCCGCTGCCGCTGCGGCGAGCCGCTCTGGTTCGAGACCGATACCACCGAATTCGACTGGCCCGACGCGAGCGAAGCGAGCGGACCGACGGGGAGCGGCGTCTCGCTCGGACGGGACACCCTCTGGCGCTACGAGTCCGTGCTTCCCGCGACGGAACCGACCGGGCTCGCCGCCGCCGCGGGCGGGACGCCGCTGTTTCGCGCGCCGTCGATCGAACCCGCGGACGGGCCCCGGATCCACCTCAAGGTCGAGGGCGTCAACCCGACGGGGAGCTTCAAGGACCGGGGGACCGCGGTCGGCATCTGCCGGATTGACGGGCCGGTCGGAACGGTCTCGCACGGCAACATGGCGCTGAGCGTCGCCGCCCACGCCGCCGCGGCGGACCGGGAAGCGGTCGTGCTCGTGGCGGAGGACACGCCCGACTCCCGGCTCGCGATGATCGCCCAACACGACCCGCACCTGTTCCGGGTCCGCGGCGACTACGGGCGGCTCTACGACGACACCCTCGACGGCGACCTCGGCGCCGCGTTCCTCAACTCGGACGCCCCCCTGCGAGTGGCCGGACAGAAGACGGTCGCGTACGAGATCTGCGAGGCGTTCGCCCCCGACGCCCCCGACGCGATCGTCTTACCGGTCAGCAGCGGCGGGCAGGCGAGCGGGGTCTGGAAGGCGCTCCGAGAGCTGGACGCGGCGGGGCTGCTCTCGTCGGTGCCGCGGATCTACCTCGCGCAGGCCGCGCGGTGCGACCCGATCGCGCGGGCGTACCGGCGCGGGGACTCGTGCGTCGAACCCGTCGAGGGCGAGCCGACGGTGGCCGTCTCGATCAACAACGCCGACCCGCCGAGCGGGAACCGGGCGCTGGCCGCCGTCACGGAGACGGACGGCGGCGTCGTCTCCGTCGCCGAGGAAACGATGATCGCCGAGACGGAGCGCCTCGCGGCCGACGCCGGCGTCTCCGTCGAGCCGTCCTGCGCCGTGGCCACGGCCGCCGTTCGGGAGCTCGCCGCGTCCGGCGAGCTCGACGCCGCAGACGACGTCGCCGTGATACTGACCGGTTCGGGGTACAAGTACGGGGCGTCGGAGGCCGACACCTCGTCGGTTCGGGAGGTCGACCGAGCGGACGTCCCCGCCGCGGTCCGCGACGCGATGCGGTGACTCGTCGGCGTTCGGCCGACCGTTCGCGAGCGCGACCGCTCGCCCGTCCGGTCGACCGGAGGTCGCCAGCGCGTCGGTTCCTCAGTACCTCGCCAGCGTCTCGTCGCGGGTCCCGGCGAGAGAGTCCCTGATCGCTCCCTCGCGCCACCCGACCGGGGCCAGCACGCTCTCGACGGCGCGCACGGCGGCGTCCTCGTACCACGCGGCGTCGTAGCGGTCGGCGTCCTCAAACGCCAGCCGGACGCGCGCCGGGCCGCGGGCGTCCGCGTCGACGACTACGTACCGAACGGTCTGCCCGGGCGCCAACCCGACCTCCTCGATCCGTGCGCGCTTCAGGGCGGCCACGGTGAGCGTCTCCCGCGAGTAGTCGTCGACGGACTTCGACACGCGGTTGTCGACGACGAGTTCGGCGGGGTCGACCTCGCCCGCGCGCAGTTCGCGGAGTCGGCGCCGGAGCGCGTCGCACACCGCCTCCGGCGAGCGCGTCTCGTCGAAGACGCAGAGCGCCTCGCGCTGGACGTCCTCGACCCACGCCGGCGTCGAGCGCTGTCGCCCCTCGATCCCCCGCGTCTTGATCGCGTCGCCGAGTCCGGTCTCGGGGGAGTCGGCCCCGCGTCGCCTTCCGAAGTAGCGCGTCAACGCGCCCGAATCCGACGCTCGTGTCGGACAGAACGCCACCCAGTCGAACGCGCACTCGTACTCCAGCTCGACGCCGGCCGCCCTGCTGATCTCGTCGGCGACCGCGCTCAGGGGGCGCTGCTCTCGTCCCTCGGCGGGCGTCACCCAGACTGAGTCGACGATGCCGTGGAGGACGCGCCACCCGGCCGACTCCAGCGCGCTCTTCGCGTCGAGGAGGAGCTCGCGGGCGTAGGCGTTGATCGCCTCGTGACACTCGATGCGGCCGAACTTGGCGTTGCTGAACCCCTGGTAGCCGAAACAGGAGACGAGGATCCACTTGATCGCCGACGAGGCCGCTTCCAGCCGCTCCCGCTGGTCAGCGGCGGCGGGGTTCGCGGCGTCAGCGCGGTCAGCGGCGTCGGCGAGGTCCGCTTTGATCTCGCTGCGCGCGTCGATGAGCGGTCCGAGCACGTCGGGCAGGTAGCCGTCGTGGTCGCAGACCGAGTAGCCGAGTCCCGGCACGTCGTCGGTATCGCAACACCCGCACCGGACGGTCTCCGGCGAGAGGTTGCGCGTCCGGATGATGTTCGGGTACAGCGACGCGAAGTCGAGCTCGCGGACGTCCTCGTGGACGCCGACCTCGGGGGCGAGCGTCGTGCCGCCGCGGTCGGCGTCGTCGAGCGTCCGCGCCGACTTGAACAGCTCCGGGCGCCACGCCCGCCAGGGGACGAGCACGTCGCGGCGCCGCGCCTCGCGGATCTGCATCGCGGTCAGCACCCGGCCGATGGAGGCCCAGCCGAGCTCCTGGAGGGGAAGTCCGGAGCGCTCGACGAGGTCGAGACACCCCGCCAGCCCGGATTCATGGTAAAAGAAAGAGTTGGACTCGTCGAGGAGAACGCGCCCGGGGACCGCGTACCGCGCCGGCGAGTGCCCCACCCGTCCGTAGGAGGTGTACGTCGACTCGCTCGCGAGCTTGGTGTAGCCCGGCCGCCGGCCGAGTTCGATGTCGACGCCGCACGCGTCGGCCGCCTCGAACAGCAGCGGGACGAGGTCGGCGGTCGACGCGATCAGCACGTCGGGGTCGCGGTCGTCGAGGGCCGCCCGGACGCCCACGACGACCTCGGCCGGCGAGGAGCCGACCCGTTCGCCATCGACGGTGAGGGACGCGAGCGACTCGACGCCCGACTCGTGACGGGGACGCTCCAGGCGCAGTGTGCGGAGGTCGCGGACCGACCGGTCCGGCGCGGCCGGCGCCCCCGTTTCGAGGCAGTACCGCAGCTCCGGCGTGAGGTCGACGTCGTAGCAGGTGTACGCGTCCGGGCGGGCGTACTGACGAATCCGCTTCGCGATCCGCCGGACGGCGTCGATCGACGCCGCGTCGATGCGGAGGAGCGGGCGCGCGGTCGTCCGGAACGTCTGCCGGTGCGACTCGACGCCGAGGTCGGCGACCGCGGTCTGGCCGTCGAGGAACGCCCGGAGGTCGCACAGCGCGTCGGAGAGCCCGTCGCGGGCGGGGGGCGTCGGGTCGAGGCCGCCCGCGCGGCCGTAGAGGTCGTCGACCGGATCGCCGACGAACAGCGTCGGCCGGTAGTTCTCGCGGACCTCGCGGGCGACGCCGTCCGGCGTGAGCCGCCACTCGGCGACGCGGCCGTCGCCGAGGTGGTCGACCGTGAGCACCACGGCTACGCGTCGGCGAGCGCGTCGACCCGCGCCTCGAGTTCCGCGATGCGACGCTCCTGTTCGAGCGCGACCGCCATCCACACCGGCGCCAGCGGGTCGGCGTGGTTGAGGTGGCCGGCGGCGTCCGCGCGGTCGCGGGCGTAGACGAACAGGCGGTCGAACCGGGACTGGTCCGCGCGGCGCAGCGCGCGACGGAACGGCCCCCACTCGTCTTCGAGCGCGGTCAGCCGGTCGCGGTACGTCGGGGTCGTCCGGCCCATCAGCGCACCCCCGTCGCGGCGGCCTGGCGGTCGGGCGCCGCCGACTCGTGGACCCGGGCGCGGTGTTCGAGGACCTCGCGCCAGTACGCGAGCGTCGTCTGCATCCAGCCGTCCGCGCCGCGGTACACGAGCGTCTCCGTCTCGCCCGCGGCGTCCTCGAAGCGCGGGCCGCACGGGGTCGCCCGGCAGGTGAGGTGCGTCGCGGCGGCGCGGCGGAGCGGGCGCGAGAACGCGTCCTCGCGGCGGCGCGTCACGAGGACCGGGGCGTCGTGGACGCGGGCGACGCGCGCGACCGACGCGATAGCGCGGACGAACATCGACTCGGCGAGCTCGCCGTCGACGTCGGCGTCGCGGTAGCGCGCGTCGAGGCCGGTCGCGAGGACGACCGACGGCGAGTCCCGAGCCGCGAGCCGGCCCGCCAGCCGGTCGAGCAACGCCGTGTGCTGATGCGCGGTGAACCCGCGTGCGACCTCGACGCGGTCGAGGACGCGGTCGGCCGGCGCGAGCTCGCGGAGGCGCGTCGTGTTCGCTCGGTTCGCGCCGTCGACCCAGAACGCCGGGCCGTCACTTCCGAGCACGCGGTCGAGCAGCAGCGCCTGGACGGGCGTGACGCCGAGGTCGTCGTCGACGTCGACGAGCGTGACCCCCGGCGCGAGGTCCGGGAGGTCCGCGGTCGGTCGGTCGGAACGAGTGGACATGTGCGTGCCGACGGGGAGATAATAAAAAGGGGTGAGCCATGGGCGGGCGGTGAAAGTGGAAGTAGCGAGCCGCGGGAGAGTCGCACCGGACACGTGGGAGTGCCTGACGGTCAGAGAGAGGGACCCGATAGTCGAGAGTAGTGTGAACGCACACTACATTTATCAAAACGGCCACGTACGTACACGCATGAGCAGCGAGCGCGTCGACTCCGAGAGCACGGTCTCGGGGAACCAGGCGAACATTCCGGCCCACATCCGTCGGGAACTGGACATCGACGACGGAGACACGCTCCGCTGGCGGATCGAGGACGACGGCACGCTTCGCGTGCGGGTCGTCCAGCAGCGCAGCGGGACGTTCGGCGAGTTCGACGGGTACGACGGCGACCGGGAGACCGACGTCGAGACCGAGCACGACGCGTGGGGCGTCGACCCCGAGTAGATGCCCCGGGCGCTCGTCGATACGACCGTGCTCTTCGCGGCGGCGTACCGTCGGGACGGCGCGCACGAGGACGCGCTCCCGATCCTCAGAGGGATCGACACCGGGGACCTCCCGGAGGCGGTGATCCTGGATTACGTGCTCGCGGAGACGCTCAACGGCCTGACGACGCACGCGGGCCACGACGCCGCCGTCGACTTCCTCGACCGGGTGGAGGCGAACGCGCGCCTCCACGTTGAGTCGCTGACGGCGGACGCGTTCGCGACGGCGAAGGGGCTCTTCCGGCGGCACGAGGGGTTCTCGCTGGTCGACGCCTGTCTCGTCGCGTACATGCGCGCCGAGGGGCTCGACTACTGCTACGCGTTCGACGACGACTTCGACGCCGCCGAGGGCGTCTCCCGCCTCGACGTCGCGACGAATCCGTATCAGCCGGAGTGAGCGTGAGGCGGCGGCTACCACTCGCTCGCGGTCGTCAGGGTCGACGCGAACGACCGCTATCGGTCCGCCCGCGGGTCGGCGGCGTCGTATCGCCGGACCAGCGCGCCGACGTACCAGAACTTCAGTCCCATCGCGAGCGCTCCGGCGAGGCCGGCCCGGAGGGGTCGACGGCGGTACGCGGCGACGAACGCGTACACCGAGACGGGGACGTTGACCAGGTTGAGCCAGTTCGGGTACGTGCGGTCGAAGACGCCCGCCTTCCGTTCGCGCGTCCACCAGCGTTCGGCCAGCACCACGCGGGTCATCCAGGCGTCGTCGTCGTCCGGCGGGGAGAACAGGATCGGGTTCACCGCGGTGAACAGGAGTGCGGCGCCCGCGAGTCGCGGCTTCCGGTGATAGACGGCGAACAGGAGCGCCGGCAGCAGGACCGTGCGACTCCAGCCGCTCTTGGGATTGGAGTGGCGGCGCCAGAACCGCTCTTCGAAGTCCTCCGGCAGGGTGGGAGTCATGGTCGAACGTTGCTCCGAGCGATCAAATAGCTTCGTCTGAGTCAGAGGGCATCGCGCATCCTAGCAATCAGATAGTACCTGTCTCTACTTGACTAATAAAGTCCTCCGCGAACATCTCGTAGTATCGCTCCGAATCGCTTTGCCCGGATTGTGACTCAAGTTCAATCTGATTCTTCGTATCGGGCTGGACTCCCCGAGTCGGGTGAACAGTCGGGAGGTATGTAAAATCGGCATCCTCGACTTTTAAAGGACGAAGACCGGAGGGTGACTCACCAGATGCGACGGGCTTGTCGAAGCCGCTGCCTAGGCCCTCAATGTCATAGACACCCGTTAGTATGCGATAGACATCCTCTCCAAAGCCAATTACGTAGCTCGGATCCACGGCCGAGAGCTCCTGAGAGAGATATCCCTCGTGCTCGTCTCCGATCCCTGCGCACTGATGTTCAGCGGCCTCGTTGTTTTTAGGCAGCTCATTACACTTCTTAGCCTGTGTCCAGTAGGAGGGGAACGCAGACCCAACGCGCTCGAACAAGGGCTTGGTGAGGGGAAACCACTGTCCGGCGCCGTCGGGAACTTCCGCGATGTTTGGGTTGCGAACGTCCGCAAAAGAGCGTTCAGTGTGGTTTGTCGCATCCTCACTTTCTTCGCCGATACTCCCCGGGCCGGGCTCGTGCCCGAGAAACACTACCTCGATGTCTGTGAGGTCACCGTCGCCGTACCAAGGGCGGTGACCGTGCGAACTCTGGCGTGTGTCGGTATCACCAGGGAAGTCCGATCTGTTCGACCAGTGTGCTGGGCAGTCCTCACACTGGTTCTTGCCGTTTTCAGGCGTCCAATTATCCCACAGTCGGTTACAAAATTCAAGTGTCGTCTCACTTGGTGCCATACGAAGTGACGATAGCCTATCATTATGAATGTGTAGGCTTAGTTTCAAGAAAGAGTCACACTAGAGACGAGGTTTTCGCTCTGTTTGGCGTTTCCGTACTGCTGAGTGACTGCGCAGACGCCACACTTAGCGGTTGAGCGTCCACGTTCGGTGTCCGCGTGTCGAGCAATTCGACGTCGCGGTTACCCCGCTGGACTGTCGGAAGGTGTCGTCGATGTCGGTGGACTTGCCGATCTTGCTGTCCATGACTTCTTGTGAGAGTGGTCTCTTGAGGATTTACCGCAAGTCGTAGAAGTCGTCAGGATCATGGGATCCGCTCGCCCCGAGCAGAAACCCCTTGAACGCTCGTACGGTAAAGGCAGATGATGAGTAGCGAGGTGCGGTCGCATCCGGCTGACGATCAAAAACGTCGAATAGACTCGATGAACCGGCCGGATATGAATGGACGTCGGAACTCCGACAAGTATAGATGTCGAGAGACGTATACAAACAATCATGAGTAGAGGGAAGGTTGTCGATCTGTTCTGTGGCGCTGGTGGTGCCTCTCTCGGGTTCGTCCAAGCGGGCTACGAGGTCGTCGGGGCCGTAGACGCGTACGAGCGCGCTTTGGAGACGTACGAGACGAATCTCTGCGGCCGCGACCTCGACGAGTACGAGGGATCCGTCAGCTTCAACGAGCCGATGCGCGCCGACCTCAGTCGGGGCTACGAGGACGACGACGTCGATGACGATCTACCGGCAGTAACCTTCGAGGACATCCGCGAGAGATTCGATCTGGAGGAGGGAGAGGTCGACGTGATCTGTGGCTGTCCCCCGTGTCAGAACTTCAGCAGCCTCCGGGACACGGAACCGTGGCCTGATGGGAAACCGAAGGACAATCTCCTCAAGGCGTACGTGAAGTTCATCGAGGAGGCCACGCCGGACGTGGTGTTCTTCGAGAACGTCAGCAACATCATGAACGCCGGCGAGGAGGTTGCAACTGACTACGTTGATTGGCTCGTGCGACAGATGCGGTCGATAACCCGTGGCGGTGACTCAAAGATGGAGGGCGGCTACAGTCACGAGCTCCGTGTTGTCGATGCGGCTGACTACGGGGTTCCGCAGAAGAGACATCGGACGATCGGACTCTTCGTTTACGAGTCGAGCGACGAGGAGATCGATTTTCCGGAGCCGACACACGCAGAGGATCCAGACGACGACAGGGAGCCGTGGGTGACAGTCCGAGATCGAATCCACCGGGACGACCTGAAAGAGGATCTCGATCTCGGACAGAAACAGGTCGGGATCGACGGGTATCCCGACGACCCAGCGCACCGAGCTCGCCGACACCAAGACAGTACGGTCGAGATGATAGAGGCGATTCGGGAACACGGTGGCAGTTGGAAAGATCTTGAAGGGACTGAGGAGAAGGATCTCATCAAGGAGTGCCACCAGAAGGTTGACTCCGGAGCCTCCTCCGCCTATGGGATCATGGAATGGGACGAACCTGCGCCGACGATGACCACGCGCTGTACCAACATCAGTTCGGGTCGATTCACCCATCCATCTGAAGATCGGGCGATTACATTCCGTGAGGCCGCACTTCTGATGGGATTCCCCAGGTGGTTCGAGCTCCCCAACACGAATCACGATGCTGAGCGAGTGATCGGGAACGCAGTTCCCCCTCAACTAGTCAAAAAAATGGCGGGGCATCCTGATATCCGTTCAAGATCGATTGAGTCTAGCGCGGTTTAGGTTCATAGGAGAGATCTACCTACTTAGTCCGAATATCCGACCTCAGTTTGAACTATTCAGATCTTGAACGGTCTCGTGGATATCGTGGGTGACATCCTCACTGATTCGGTCTCGGGCGTATTTGGCAATCTTGTCTGACTCGACAATCACTCTGGGGACAACGACCGGAACTTCTTCGAGCCGATCGTAGCCATCCATACTGTGATCGTCATCCGAGTAGTGTTTGTGAGCAAATGCCGAGATCGCCTCCCTCATTTGTTCTTTTGAATCTCTGGGCGGATTTACCAAAACCTCCAGTCGTGGGAGCCGAATCGGGTTACGCTGGTGAGCAGTATAGAGGTTCGGTGGTCCAGCGTAGCACATCAGCGATCCCATATTTGCGCACGCCGTTGCGAACCCAAACTTGCGGTAAGTGTCCAAGTCAACAGTTTCCCTGTCAAATGATTTTCGTCGCTCCTGGACCCGCTCGAAATACGACATCCAGCCGTCCATACTTTCTGTATCTATTAGCTGATCGTCCAGGCCACGTGGTGGGATATCCCGGCTAGGAATGGAATTGTCGTAGAAACGGCGAAGGACCCGGAAGGTACTGAAGGACTCATTTTCTTCGGGAACACCATTGGCCTCAGCGAGTCCTCTAAAGAGGAGGTGAGGTAGAACAACATCCGAAAGAGGTGGCTGCCAGACGTTTCTAATCGCTCCATCCGAATCTTGATCGAGATCTCCATCGTGCTGGGTCTCAAGATACCAGAAAACGATAGGAGCGAACCAAGAGATACCTGGTTCTTTGACCACACCAGCAAATGTGGTATCAGTCTCCCAGTTGTCCTCACGTGCGAGCTCAGCAACTCTCGCGAAGTGCTGCATCTCTTTACGAACCAATTCACCGTAGAGGTCGTCCGAGTGGAACTCAGACATCAGATGAACGATCGGTGTTAGTCGACCGTCCATGAACATGAGATCCGAACCGGTGTAGTCCCCTAGTTGTTCATCAACATCTCCGTGAGGCCGCCAGCTGACATCGTTTTTGACGACTCGCATGACCTCACGGTACTGTCGGAGGTCTAAGGCAGCAAACCGCGCTTTTTTGACCTGACTTTCTTTCAATTGCGGGAGGGCGTTCTCGGACAACAGGAGTCCCTTTCGGAACGCCTCTCGTTGCCGGTACTCTTTTAGATTGGCCGGGCTGAAATCGAAATCGGTGAACCTCCGGTCGTCATGGTCTAAAGCCGCAGCTCCAGCGTATAGTTCAAATACAGTCTCCGGTGTCAGGCGCGACTCATTCTGTAAAGAAACACGGGCGACAGAGGAGTCAGTCCCGACTACATTTGTAGTCGATTCTGATATCTCGATCCGTTCAATGATCCGGTCACCAAACACTCTCCCTTCGAGATGGTCTCGGGCCTTTTGACGGTCAAATTTAGCACCCTCGATATCACCTCTGGGGTCCTTACCTGTATCAAAGAATTCCTCTTTTTCAGGTATTCTAAGCACATTTTGACCATGGCTAGAGAAGCTGGTCAGTTGCCAAAACTCGTGGAAATACCTTCTAGCCCAACCAGCTAAATTCTCGTACCGGTCCCTTATTGTTCGGACCTGACCTGACGCACCTTTTTGATGTAGTTCACCCATCTGTTCTCCCAACTTATTGATTTGATCCACAGTCCATTGGACCATGTCAAGCAGGGTTTCAAGCGGATCGAGCTCTGCGATGTCGGGAGCGGCTTCTTCAATTCGCTGAACGAGCTTGGAGCTATCAAGCTGCTTCTCGACGATATCCCAGTAGACTCCATCAGGGAGTCCTTGGTCGGCTTCAGAATTGGCATCTTGAAGCGACACTTCTCCTCGAGAGGATAATTCCATGGGAACTATTTCCTCCTCATCGGAGAGTGCGGTAAACTCGGGAATTTCACCGGGGTCATTAGATACTGACATATCATCTGTTGGCAAGAATTGACATCCTCCTCCGCGTGAACGCGGAGGAATCCCGACCGCGTTTGGGATATTAGGGTTTGCAGTCTACCACTTGTTCCTGCGGTTGGAATCCG
>NZ_FNBO01000021.1 GCF_900102375.1 Halorubrum xinjiangense | reverse complement strand
ATCTGTTGTTTTTGCCAGCAGGGAGTCGCTGAAACGTCGTCAGACTCGGAGGTATCGTTGGGCTTTCTCAGACCGACGGGCACTCGACAAACCCTTCGAGGATTCGTGTTCACCGCGTCAGCGTTTCGGATACTGCCTCGTTACGAGGGCGGACAGGCCGCCTCCGAAGGTCGTTCGGAATCCGCTCCGTTCCGACCTGACCTTACCGACATATAGCGATTCTTGAAACTTCAAAGTATCCATTAGAAACTCGAACTAGGGAGTCCAACGTGGTTTGATTCCAAGTTGTCGGATTCATCCTGCGGCTAAAGCCGCAGGTATTTTCCTTGATCTTATATAATCGAAAGTGAAGAGGACGCACAGGCGTGGAGTGAGTCGCAGCCTGATGAGCCACATCCGTCTGTTGGTGACGACGGGGAAGATAACGAAACGCGGACCATTGAGATTGAGGACCTGGATTCTGACGGATGAAGGTCTCACATGAGGATAGAGAATATGGGGTCGGTGATGTGGTCTGGACGGTCGAACCGTCCAAGCTCGGCGGTGATCTCTCGCGGATGTTCGCTATCGTGACCACAGAGACACATCCGTTTCAGGGCAAGCAATCCGTGGGTGTAACGCTTACAATAACGGACCATTTGGTCGGCCACCCGCTATCTGACGAACACTGGGAGATGGGTGGTACACCAGAACCCTCACGAATTCTGCCCCTCTCTATCCACTCACCCCGGATGTCGCAGATCCAAGCCCCATCGGAGTACAATAGTATCTCAGATCTATGGCAAGGGCGTCTCACGGAAGATATCATGAAGAAAGTCGTTGGCGAGATACTCTTCGCGTTCAACAAAGATGTGGGTCGGGAATAGCTCCAAGATAGTTTTTGAGGGCCTTGGCAAAAAATCAGATCCACCTGCGATGGTGAGACGTACGGACTATTTCACACAAAAAACCGTTTTCAACGACTAACCTCGTCAGACTGAGAGAACTAGGGAACAGCCGTTGACACTCTCAAAGTATGTCAAAATACCACGGCTAATTCGCACGTCAGTTTTCTGCGAACCCACTCAGTGACTCTGCGACACGAAATCCGATCGCGTCCTCGAACCCTTCAGCAGCAAATCCGATTGCGAGCATCTCTTCGTTAGTGTCATCTACTGTTATCGCTGCTGAGGCTGTGGATTCACCTTGAATTTCTGAACCACTGTCCAACTCGACAGCTGCCTCATACGTGCCGGAATCTCTCCACACGTCCTCGAACGCAGTCATCCCGTCTTCTTCATCCTCCTCGGGGGGGTCGTCATCTGTGGACTCTGGGGGTAGTTCAAATGATTCAGAAAGAACCGTCTCATCTGACGGGGCAGTAATGGTGAGGGTCCCCGTGAGAACGGTTCCGGTCTCGTTGAAGAGATTCACGTCACCTAATGCGATATCGGCTAACCCGTCTATGAGCGACGTACAGCCTGCTGTGCTTGCTACAAGGACTGTCCCAGTACCGGCGAGGACTCGACGGCGGGACATCTTGTTTAGTGATTGGCGGAACATCTGTTGGAGGGCTCCAGATCACCAATATGGTGGCATTCCCATCAAAATACCCAAATGTCAAACGCCGTTTTGGCCTTTCATGGTCACTGACAGGACGACTGATTGAGCGGAGAATATGGTTTGGTTGTTCTTCGAGCCTTGCGAAATCACGTATTCACCGCTGAAGGTGTCGTTTTCGTCCAACAACAGCGGCGATCAGCAACGCCACGGTTACAGCAGCTATCCTCAGTGGAATTCCTTGTGCGACTGTCTCGGGGTGTGCCGCGACGAAATCGAGCGAATAGACCGCATTCATGGGACCGAGGTACCACATTGAAAGGAAGATCACCTCGAATACTCGTGACGTCCCAAGCCAAATACCACTCGCCAGCGCCAGCGCGGGAATAAAACAGGCCCCAACGAGGATTGCGCCGATCGTTGTAACATTACCAGCGATGGCGAGTGCCGCGAGTACACCCGACGTAGCGACGAGCGCAACGATGACACCACCGAAATAAACAGCAGCAAGCTGTCCCAGTGGGTACGGTGTCGTAAATACCAGTTCAGTCGTCCGGAACCGTTGTTCTCGGACACCAAGTCCCGCCCATACCGAGAGGCCAAGCAGCCACGCAACTGGAAGGACTACACCACGAGCAGCGCCTGGTGAGGCAGCGAATCCGGCACCGATACATCCGAGAATTCCAAGGTACCACCACCAGCGCTGTCCCCGGAGTGCCATCCGTATTTCAGCGATGAGCAAGCGCCGGTTAGGCAGCCACCCTGGATCCGCTGTGGCTGGCCGGAGATCAACTTCAGCTGGTCGTGTCGCACCCTCAGTGTCCGTCTCGGGAGGGTTTGTGGCAGTCTCTTCGGTATCTTGAGCCCCGTCACGACGAGCGAACACATCTTGTACCCGTTCAAGGATACTGATTGTCGGCTTAAACCGGTCGAATGTCACAACAGCGAGGATCAATCCAAGCCCTGCGACCGCAACCGTCGGGCCACGGCTGAGGAGTTCAGCGCCACCCCACTCAACGCCAGTCCACGTGAACGTCGTTACAGTACCAGGATCTCCTGTAAAGGCGAAGGACCGATTCTCAAATACTGTCGGATCAGCCCCTGCCGCCTGTAGCATACTATTCCGGACGACCGCCAGTCCAGTCGGGCCGAATGTCGTCCCGGACCCAAGTGACGCTAGGGTGAACACAGCCACCGCACCGAAAAAATAGAGTACAGATCCAAGTGTTCCTTGAAGCGACCGGATTGTCTCTGTCAGCACCGCAACTGCGGCGACGAGCATCATCGCCGGCAGTGTCAAAAACACAAATGGGGAGGCGAGCGCCCAGAAATGGAACTCACCCGTTCCGTGAAGTAGATAGCCTGCGACTGTCGCCAACACGAGGAGGACGGTCACCAGCGTCAACAACAAAAAATAGCCCAGCCACCGACCAATGAGATACGTACTGTTTCTGAGTGGGGATGTGGCGACAAGTTCTCCAACGCCTGTTTCCCGTTCTCGGGTCACAGCTCCTCGAACCAGGGTGAACCCAAACACGAACAGCAGGAAGGTTCCCATCGTAGCAACCATTCCGCCGAACCACGCCGCGTTTTGAACACCGGTATATTCACCAGCAACGACCAGTTGCGTGGTCTCTGACGTGAGTGATTGCGCAAACCATGCGATGAGTAGTGGAATGACGAGATACTTTGGTGACCGCAGTCGTTGACGGAGATCAGCTACTGCGACGTGAACAGCACTCCGGCCAGCACTCACAGCTCATCACCCGGTTCGTCTTCCTCGGTCCCCTCAAGGAGATCTAGGTAGGCCTCTTCGAGGGTCGGGGATACTGGTGTTGCGTCTCTTGGTGGACTGCCTGTTACGATGCGTGCGTGAACACCGTCCGTTCGTCTGGTCGTCGTGCTTGTGAGATACTCCGATTTGAGCGAGTGAAGCTCGTCTTGGGAGATAACGAGCTCCCAGACGCGGTCGGAGACATCCTCAAGGAGTTTTTCGGGCGTTGTATGAGCGCGTAGCCGCCCCTCTGAGAGGACGGCTACCTCGTTGGCTGTCGCTTCGACGTCTGAGACGATATGCGTCGAGAGAATAACGACTCGGTCCTCGCCGAGTGATGAGAGGACATTTCGAAACCGGACACGTTCTGCGGGATCTAAGCCAACGGTCGGCTCATCCACGACAAGGAGGTCAGGATCGGTCAACAGGGCTTGAGCGATACCCACGCGCTGGCGCATCCCGCCAGAGAACCCACCGAGTCGGCGGTCACGAGCATCGCGAAGATTGGTGAGTTCGAGTAGATCTTCGATCCGGTCGCGGGCTTCTTTTCGCTTGAGGCCGCGGATTGCCGCGAGATATTCGAGAAACTCCGTGGCAGTGAGATCAGGATACACTCCGAAATCCTGCGGCAGATAGCCGATGTTTTCGCGAACGGTATTTGGATCGTCAACGATGTCCGTCCCGTTGAACGTTATTGTGCCTTCGGTGGGCGTGAGATACGTCGTGATAAGCCGCATGAGGGTTGATTTGCCAGCGCCGTTTGGACCAAGCAACCCGAGGACGCCTGGGCTGAGATCCAACGAAACGTCACGGACGCCCCAGATATCGCCATACTGTTTGCCGACGTCCTGAAGGCGGAGCTGGGGGGCGTTCTCATCTGTGTTACTGGTCAGCTCTGTAGCATTCGCTGTAGATGGGGGGGCTTTCGGGGGGACCATCACCTCAATGCTGTCATTCTCCCGTAATTAGGTTTTTGAAGTGTACACGAGTCGGCTATTCAGATTGTCGCGTCCCTTTCACCGTCACCAATAGCGGGAGATCGATACCGGATTCAAATCGCCAGACTCCGTCCTCGTCTTGAACCATTTCGGGCGAGCGCTGGATCACCGAAAACGGGTGTTCGTGGACAAATTCGAGTTCGATTCCGGCCTCGATGAGCGCTGTGAGGATTTCACCCAGTGCGTGGGTCCATTTGTGTGGTGGCTCACCCGCTGGTGTGGCTGGCGTTTCAGTCGAAAAGTACGGGTTTTCGATCGTAATCGGATCGCCGTCAGCACCGAGATCATCGGAGAGCGCCGTCGCAATCGGGTGGTGTTCCGCGAGGTAGAAGATGCCGCCCGGTTTCAACAACTTAGCGACCACTGACGCCCATTCGTCGATATCTGGGAGCCAGCAGAGGACGCCAAAGTTCGTGACGACGATGTCGTAGCGCTCATCGTGTTCGGCCGGTAGGTCGAGGACGTTCGCCTGGATGAACTCTGCGCGATCCGCCAGCCCGGCTTCGGCAGCAAGTTCTCGTGCGACAGCGACAGACTCGCTGGAGATATCGACGCCGGTCACTGTTGCTCCTGCTCGGGCCCACGAGAGCGTTCGGATGCCGAGATGCGATTGTAAATCGAGGAGAGATTTTCCCTCCACGGAGCTCAACTCTTCCCGCTGGACTGGGAGCAACGCTGAGTTGCCGTCCAAGAATGCTTCAACGGATTCGACTGACTCGATGTCGGGATGATCCGCCACCATCTGCTCCCAGTGAGCACGGTTTGCCTCGAAATACGCTTCCTGCGGGGACTCTGGGTCTGCCATCAGCCCGTCCTGTGTGGGAATCGCTTGATATACTTTCTGACGAGCTGGGTCTCACCTCCAAGCAGTTGGAGCCGGGTATCTTAGGCTTCGTCCGTGGTCCCGACTCATAGCAGAGCGAGGGGGAAACCCACCTTTAGGGGTGGGAGGAAGCGGACACACGCGGGAACCTAACCACCATACGACGACGGGTTGACTCCCCAACAAATATAATGACGACACCCACAAGCACCCAGTCTCAATTGGTGAGGGTATGTGAGTATCAGCCCAGAAAGGTTCTATACGACTGGGAGGCGCACTGAGACGTGATGCCCTCCATCCGATCCCTGCTAGTCAGTCTTCTCGTTGGTCTCGTCCATGCGGGAACACTCGTCGCTGTTGCACTGACACTTGGATATTCGATCGGTCCATCCGAGTACACGATTCTCGGGATGGGGTGGCGCTATGGTAGTCTCGTTGTCGTGGCTGCCGTTCCAGTGTGGCTTGTAGTCCGCTATCGAATCATCGCCCCGCTGCTAGCTCTCTCGGTGACCACTGGCTACGTGCTTGGCATGGAGCTCACGCCCCCGGGACCGACCTTTCGTGATGTCGCAGAGTTAGAGCGTCTCGCAGAACCGACCGGTATCATCGTTGTCGAGAATGGACTCTATGTCGTTCGGTACATGCTGAACGCCTCTGTCTGGACGGTTGGATTTCTGTTTCTCGGTCTGGTTGAATACACCGTTCGAACAGGGTGGAAGCGGCTTCCAGCAGCGCCGTCACCGAACTCATCGATTTCAATCCCCACATCGCGGAAACAGGCGGTGAGCATTGCAACGGGAGGTGGTGTCGTCCACGCAGCCGTGATGTTGTGGTTCTCACTCCGACTCGGTCTCACTGTCTCGGGGGACTTCGGCTGGCTCATGTATCTCAGTAGTATCCTTGGAATGTGGATACTAGCCGCCGTCCCGCTGTATCTTTTAGTTCGTCATCTCGTGGTTGCGCCAGCTACGGCCCTCACGGCGTTCATCCTACTTGACGTACAGGCGGAGTTCACGGCCAGTCCCAGCGATCCACACGCTCTGTACTTCGGCGCATGGTTTCTCTATCTCGCTATTCTCCTCATTGTCGCAGGAATTGAGTTCGGACTTCGCCGGCTACAGGTGACATCCTCCTCGCCGTAAACGGCGAGGCTTCCCGTGCCGCAGGTGGGATATTTGCTGGTCTACGACACGACCTGTTCTCTCGTGTGAAACATCCCGCTCTCGCGGTCGAACAAGTGTGTCGATGGCTGTGCCACACAGCCGTTACTCCTATCCTCGCCGTGAGGACTCGGAGTTATCTTCTGACGCATATTCTCCGCCCCGTTACAATCCGCGTTGGCTACCAACTCGCACGACGAGCAGACGTACAGCCCACGTTCGACACGGTTCGATTTCGTGTCGTCTCCACATCGTGAACACGTTTTCGAGGTGTCCCACTCGTTTTCTTTTAACACCTCAACACTCCGCATCTCGCCTTTGTATTTGAGGTACTGGTAGATGCGGTCGAACGCCCACGAATGGAGCTTCTTGTTACCGGTCTTGCCCCAATCTGACTCACGCACGTCTTCAGGCCAACTCACCGCGAGCGTACCGACACCGCGTTCGACACACTCCGTGATGATGGCGTCCGTCAGCGTGTGGTAGAAGTGTGTCTCACGTTCAGAGAGTTTCCGACGCGCCCACCTCGACTGCTCTGACGGGCCGTTCTCTCCCTCGGTGTCGTACTCGGCTCTGGTGAAGTAGTGTTTGTCTTCTTTGAGCGAGTTACCGGGGTACAACACGTATTCATCGGGGAACGCGACCGTGGCGATGTTTGTGATGCCGAGGTCGATCCCTGCCACGCCGTCGCCAGCCGAATCCACTGTTTCGAGTTCGACCTTACACACGAAATGAAGTTCCCATTCGTCACCGTTCCAGACGGCACGAACATTCTGTACGCTGTTGACTTCCGAGAGGTCAACGTCTGGTCGGGTCTGGTACTCGCAAAGCAGGAAGTCTGAGAAGTGTTCTTTCAGATTCGAGCCTTTCGAGAGTCGGACCCGATTGTTGTCAGGATCGTGTTTGAACCCGTCTTCTTTGAACGTCACCGTGGAACGTGGCCGTGTGTCGCCGTGTTTGCGGTAGCCGGGCGGATTCGCCTTTTGATCTTTCTGTCGCAGGTCGAACCACGACTGGAAAGCGTCAGAAAGTTCTTCGATGACTTTCTGACTGGATTGTGCGTTCAAATCTTTCCAGCACGGCTGGCTCTTCATATACGATTTCAGCACACTACCGTTCGGGATTTCGCTGGTTGCGTCCCAGATACGATCACCGGTCCATCGTGCGACGTTCCAGATTTTCGAGGCGGAGTCTCCGAGCGAATCAAGACCTTCACAGACCTGTTGGTGGTTCTTGATTGAACCAACGTAGGTGCGTGTGGCCTTAATCGCCATACATAGACAATGTAGATAAACCAACTTAATGGTGTGGATGAGCGTGGAATATCCGACCTGCCGTCCGTGATGGATCGTGTCAGCGTTGTCGGATTCACTCCCGGCCTAAACGCCGGGATTCTCTCCTCGTGGAAAGATAGGCCAACGATTACGCTTGCCGATGTAGTCACGCTTCAGATTCAATCGAAGGATCTTATAGAGGCGATTGGTTGAGGTCTCTCATCGGTCAGTACAGAGAGTATATACAGCAGAGGTGGAATGTTGGCTTGTTCAAATCGCGATTTCACTTTTCGAGTTCCTCTTATAATATGGGAAGTAACCGATGGGTGTATGCCCTCCAAGACACGCCGAAGTATACTCGCACTGCTTGGCGGTGGAGTCGCGTTAGGTTTGACAGGTGGCGCAGTTGCGTATGCTCAGCCGGCGACGACACCACTCGTGATCGTGAACAATCAGACGGGGAGCGACCGGGTAGTTACGACCGTGATCCGGACAGCTGAGAACGACGAAGTACTTGTAGACGATACACGGAGAATCCCCGCGAGTGACGAACAGGGATACACAGATCTTGTCGCCGACGAACCGTTGTTGATCACTGTCCGAACCGACAACGGCTTAGAGGAGACATATCGATGGACCGCGACGGACCCAGAGAATGGTCTCGGGATCGGAATCGCCACAGACGGAATCGGCTTCGAAGTCGCCACCCCACCGTGACCACCCGCCCTTAGTGCGCTACATTCGCGCGCTGTATTCAGCAGGGCTGCGTGGACGCCAACGAGATCTGGCAGAATCTACAGCGGTACGTTCGCAGGCTAAAGCGAACAGCTGTTTCAGACGATAGTGTGTCTGAAGAAGAGGGTTCAGCAGATCCTGCGGATTCTACTCGAAGCGGTCACTCCGGCTCGGTGTACGCCCGCCGCCACAACAACCAGGTTGGCCAAACAAGGAATGGCAATAGAACGATACCCCGCCCGAAACCACTCGACGATCGCCACGGCCCGACGAGCCACGCAACCGCACCAATACCGACAGTGCTCTCGACACCGACCGCGACCGCGGCGGTTCGCCGATCCATCGGCGGCAGATCCGTGGATCGAACCGGTAGGTCGAACGCTGAGTGCCTCGCCATCGGCGACCGGGCCGACGAACCGCTCCGTCTCGTCGTCACCGAACCCAGTAGTCAGCTCGACGGTCCGCGCGCCGAGCACGCGGTCCGGAAGTCGGGTGTGGACCACGCTCGCATCGCGAAGCCGGTCGACGGAGGCCACCCACTGTGGCTCGTCAAGCCACGTGTCGTACGCAACCAGCCGGTCTCCGTACCGCCGGCGCGAAGCGCCGGCTTCCAGAGAGACATTCGGTCCCTCGCGGCTCGGCCGCGAAGCGGCCTCGCAGGCATGCGCCACCGCCGGTTATATTTATAAATGGCCGTCTGCGAAGTTTCAGATCGACCACGACGGCGACCGGATCCGATTCGAACGGACCGCCGCGCTTTATTCCCCGCCCGACCCACGGTCCGGTATGAAGCTCTCCGAGTACGTCGACCGACTCAACGACCGACTCGACACGGCCGCGTACGCCGACGTCGACGCGAGCGCGAACGGGCTCCAGGTGGGTCCGGACGACGCCGACGTAGAGCGCGTCGCGTTCGCCGTCGACGCCGCGACGGCGACCATCGAGGCCGCCGCGGACGCCGGCGCGGACGTCCTCGTCGTCCACCACGGGCTCTCGTGGGGCGGCATCGAGCGCGTGACGGGTCGCGTCCACGACCGGATCGCGGCCTTGATCGAGAACGACCTCGCGCTGTACGTCTCGCACCTCCCGCTCGACGGCCATCAGGAACTGGGCAACGCAGCGGGGGTCGCGGACGCCGTTGGGCTCTCCGATCGCGAGCCGTTCGGCGAGATGGGACCGGTTACGATCGGGACGATCGGCGAGATGTCGTCGCCGCGGTCGGCGGACGCGATCCGCGAGACGCTCGACGGCTTCGAGGGGCAGCCGGCGGGCGAGGCGTCGCCCACGCAGGTGCTCGACTTCGGCCCCGACGAGATCGAGCGGGTCGCGGTCGTCACCGGGTCTGGGGTCGACTGGCTCGACGAGGCGGTCGCGGCCGACGCGGACGCGCTGATCACCGGCGAGGGGAAACAGCAGGCCTACCACGACGCTCGGGAGGCCGGACTCACCGTGTTCCTCGCCGGCCACTACGCCACGGAGACGTTCGGCGTCCGCGCGCTCGGGTCGCTGACCGACGACTGGGGCGTCGAGACGACGTACCTCTCGCACCCGACGGGGCTCTGACGCCGACGGGGCGGCCCCGAGCGGGGGCCCTGCTCACCGCCGAACGCAACCCTTACCGCTCGCGTCCGCGCAGTCGGGGTATGCGCGATCACTTCGAGATCCGGGACCACGACGCCGCCGGGCGGATCGGCCGGCTGGCGGTCCCGCGCGCCGACGTCACGGTCGAGACGCCGGCGCTTCTGCCCGTGGTCAACCCCAACGTGCTCACGATCGAGCCCGAGCGGCTCCGCGGGGAGTTCGGCGCGGAGATGCTGATCACGAACTCCTACATCATCCGCAGCACCGACCGCATCCGCGACCGCGTGCTCGATCAGGGGCTCCACGACTTCTTGGGGTTCGACGGCGCGATCATGACCGACTCGGGCTCCTTCCAGCTGGCCGAGTACGGCGACATCGACGTGACGACCGCGGAGATAATCGAGTTCCAGCGGCAGATTGGCAGCGACGTGGCGACCCCCGTCGACGTCCCCACGCCGCCCGACGCCGACCGCGAGCGGGCAGAGCGGGAGCTGGCGACGACGAAGCGGGCCCTCGCCGACGCCGAGGACGCCGAGACCGGGGAGATGCTCGTCAACGCGCCGGTCCAGGGGTCGACGTACGCCGACCTCCGCGAGGAGGCGGGGCGGCACGCAGCCGCGACCGACCTCGACGTCTTCCCGGTCGGCGCGATGGTTCCCCTCCTGAACTCCTACCGCTACGCCGAGGTGGTCGAGGCGGTGCGCGCGGCGAAGCGCGGCCTCGGCCCGGGCGTGCCGGTCCACCTCTTCGGCGCCGGCCACCCGATGATGTTAGCGCTCGCGGTGGCGGCCGGCTGTGACCTCTTCGACTCCGCCGCCTACGCGCTGATGGCCCGCGACGGCCGCTACCTGACGGTCTCGGGGACGGAACACCTGGAGGAGCTCGACTACTTCCCCTGTTCGTGTCCGGTCTGTGCGGACCACACGCCCGCCGACCTCCGCGGGTTCGACGACGCCGAGACGGAGCGGCTGCTCGCCGAGCACAACCTTCACGTCACCTTCGAGGAGCTCCGCCGCGTGAAGGAGGCGATCCGCTCCGGGACGCTGCTCGAACTGGTCGACCGCCGCGCCCGCGGGCATCCGGCGATGCTCGACGGCTACCGCGCCCTGCTCGACCACGCCGACGAACTGGAGCGGACCGACCCCGGCTCGAAGGACGCGTTCTTCTACACCTCCCACGAAGCGGCCCGTCGCCCCGAAGTGCAGCGCCACCGCGACCGACTCGCCCGGCTGGCGGCGCCCGAGGACCTCCTCCTCACCGAGTCGAAGGCGCCCTCGAACCACGAGTACGACGCCGTGTGGCGCGTGAAGCCCCCGTTCGGGCCGTACCCGGCGGCGCTCTCTGAGACGTACCCGCTCACCGCCGAGGTTCCGGAGCGGACCGACGACGCGGCACAGGTCGCGGCCGCGGAGGGAGTCGTCGCGCTCGCGGTGGCGAACCCCGAGACGACGATGACGCTCGGCCACGACGCGTGGTGCGACCGCGCGCTGGACCGACTGCCCGACCGCGTCGAGACGGAGAACCTACGGACGCTCGGCTAGCGGACGGAGCGCTTGCGGGGAATTCAGCCGCGGCGAAAAGCGCAGCCGTGACCGCGTCGACCGTCCGTTCGAGGTGGCGACCGCCTCAGTCCCGTCGGTGCCCGAGCGGCTTCTTCTGGTCGACCTCGACCTCGACGTGGATCGAGTCGGGGAAGTCTCGGCCGACGACGTCGCGCGCGACGTCGTCGGCGCCGTGGATTTCCATCGAGCGCCGGTACACGTCGTAGCGCCACGGCGAGAACTCGTCGCCGGGCGAGAGGTTCTTGTACAGCGGGACGGTGACGCGCTCCGAGGGGCTCGCGTGCGGGCCCTTGCACTCGGCGCCCTTGCGTTCGAGCGTCTCCTTGAGCTCTTGGACGGTCTCGACGAGCACGTCGCGGTCGCCGGACGCGAAGTCGAGTTTCGTGACGAAGGTCATGGCTGGGGGTCGTGCGTCAATGGCCGCCCGAGCGGTAAAAACGCATCTACCGGGACCGACGCCCGCGGTCGCGCCGCGAATTTCGCTCGGAAAACGGTCGACGCCGCCGAGTCGCTCTTCTGTTCGGGAGTCCGACACGCTCTTTAGGGGTGATCGCTTACCTGCGGCCAATGACGGTCGAAGCGACCAGCGCCGGAGCCATCCTCTTCCGCGATACCCGCGGCGAACGGGAGTACCTGCTCCTGAAGAGCCGACCGGGGGACTGGGAGTTCCCCAAAGGCGGGGTCGAGGGGGACGAGGAGCTCCAGCAGACGGCGATACGAGAAGTCGGCGAGGAGGCCGGGATCGAGGATTTCCGGCTGATCGACGGGTTCCGCAGGGAGTACGACTACGTGTTCGAGGCGAACGGGAAGACCATCCACAAGACGGTCCACCTCTTCATCGCCCGCTCGTTCGAGGCGAGCGCCGAGCTCTCGAAGGAACACCGCGACCTCCAGTGGCGCGACTACGACCAGGCGATCAACACGATCACCCAGGACGGCCCGCGCGACATCTTGGAGGAGGCCCACGACTACCTCGACGAGCGGAAAGACGAGGAGAACGACAAATACGTCTGATCGGGACGCGCGGCCGGCCAGTGGACCGCGACGGCGCCGCTCCCGAGCGGTTCGCTTTTGTCCGCCGCGCTCGATGCTCCGACCAGTGACGCCCGACGCCGAGTTCGGCTACGAGCTTCTGGTCTGCCGGTACGCCGAACTGGCCTGGCACCCGAGCGAGGGACCGCGGCCGGCGCTCGTCGCCCGCCAACTGGGCACCAAGGAGCGACGGTGGGACACGGTCGTGATCGAGGTCGACCCGACGGCGTTCGCGGCGCGGCGCGCGTTCGGCGACCGGGCCATCGACTCCGACCTCCTCCACGTCGTGCGCGGCGCGCCCGCCGAGTGGGCGTTCTACCGCGACGCGCTCCCGCACCCCGGTTACCCCTGGCGCTACGTCAGACAGGCGGTCCACCGCGCCGCGGGCCGGGACCTGATCGAGAAGCGCCGCGACGGCAACCGGATCCAGATCCGCCGGAAGCGGCCGTACCCGGACTGGGTCGAGCGGATCGTCGCGGTCGAGAACAAGCCGGATCTCGACCGCTCGGCGGCCGACAGGCTCGCCGACCAGCTCGAACACGACATCGAGACCGCGCTCGCCGACGAGGCGTGGCTCGCGACCGAGACGACCGGCGAGCGCGTCGAGCCGGCCCTCCTCCGCGAGATGCCCGTCGAGGCCGGCATCCTCGCGACCGACTTCTCCGCGGGCGTCGACGCCGACGCGGCCGATGTGGCGTGGCACCCGAGCGACCTCTCGCCGGGCGAGGGCGAGTCCCGAGACCCTGAGACCGAGACGCTGCGGCTGGAGATCGCCGAGCGTGCCTACGGGAAGGGATGGCGCTCGTACCACGACACGATGCGCCCCGACTGCCGGCACTTCGAGCTCCGGCGAGAGGGGCGCGCGCTCGTCCCGCACTGCGCGGCGAAGGGGAAACTCCCCACCGCGCGGGAGTGTTCGGGCTCGTGTTCCGAGTTCTCACCGGAACCCCCACAGTGGCGCACCAAGGGCTGGCCGATCGAGGGCGGGCCGGGGAAGGGGTTCAAACGGCTACTGCGGAGACGGCGGGAGCGCGAGCGGGACCGGGTCACCCCCGCCATCGACTGACTGGAAACGCTTGTGTGGGTGGCGCCGCGACGGGGCCCCGTGAAGATTCCGAGGCCCTCCCCCTCCGAGTACGCCGTTCGAACCGCGATCGTCGTCGCGACCCTCGCGGTCCTCCAGTACACCGGGACGTTCGTCGACGGGCCGCCGGGGGTCGACCCCGCGCACCTCGCTGTCGTCGCCGTGCTGTTCCCAACGTTCTCCTACCTGCTCGCCGTCCTCGCCGCGAACGTGGACCGGATTCCGGAGTGAACACCGGCCGTGGTGGCCGTTCGAGCTCCGGACACCTGGCCGTCAGTCGACGCGTCCGGACGTGCGCGAGTCCGGCCGCGCCGTCCGCCCTCCGCCAGCGCGGCCGCCAGCCTACGCCAGCGCGGCCGCCAGCTTCTCGATCGGGTGGGCCGGCTCCGGCACCTCGCCGGGGCCCTCCTCCAGCTGCGTCCGACAGGAGGTGCCGGGCGCGACGAGGGCGTCGCCGTCGCTCGCGTCGACCTGCTCGAACAGGGTCTCGCCGATCGCTTTGCTCATCGAGTAGTGCTCGGCCTCGTAGCCGAACGACCCCGCCATCCCACAACAGGAGGAGTCGAGCGGGTCGACGCCGTAGCCCGCGCGGCGGAGGACGCCCACCGCGTGGTGGTCCTTCTTCGTCGCCTTCTGGTGGCAGTGGCCGTGGTAGGTGAGCGACTCGGTGGGCGCGTCGAACGCGAGGTCCTCGTCGAGGCGGTGGGCGTCGACGTACTCCATGACCCCGTAAGCGTTCTCGGAGACGGCCGTCACGTCGGCGTCCGGCACGTCGCTGGCGTCGCCGTCGAGCAGGTCGTGGTAGTCGGACTGGAGCATGACGGCGTCGGAGGGCTCGACGACGACCACGTCCCAGCCGTCGCGGACGTCGGGCGCGAGCGTCTCCACGGCGGATTTGGCGGTCGCGCGAGAGACGTCGAGCATCCCCTTCGAGTGGGGCGGGCGCCCGCTGCCGTCGACATCCGGGATCCGCACGTGACAGTCCGCGGCCTCTAACACGCGCACCGCGGCTTTCCCCGCGCCGGGGTTCGTGTAGGTGGTGTACACGTCTGGGAACAAGAGCACGTCGCGGGCGGCCGCCTCGCGCGGGACGCCGGCGCCGCCGCGCGCCTCGAACCAGTCGACGAGCGTCTCCGAGCGGAACGTCGGGAGGTCCCGCTCTTTCGCGATCCCGAGCGCCTTCTCCGCGATGAGCCCGCTTCCCGGGACCTTGTTCGGGAGGTTCGAGAGCGGCGCGAACTTCGAGGCGAGCGGCGCGAGCGACTCGAAGTGACCGAGCAGCCGCGTCCGGAGGTCGATGCCGTGTTCCTCGTGGTGGGCGTGTTCCACCTCGGCCTTCAGCTTCGCCATGTCGACGCCGCTCGGACAGTCAACCTTACACCCCTTACAGCCGACACAGAGGTCCATTACTTCGGTGACGAACTCGTCGTCGGTCGGGTCGTCGGGCAGCTCGCCGGAGATGGCCCCGCGGAGCATGTTCGCCCGCCCCCGGGTCGCCTGGATCTCCTCCTCGGACGCGCGGTAGGTCGGGCACATCACGCCGCCCGTCGTCTCCTGCGGGCCGCGGCAGCCGCCGCAGCCGTGGCAGAGCTCGACCATCCCCTGCATCCCGTTGTCGACCGCCCACTCCATCGCGGGGTCGAAGCCGGCGTCGTACTCGTAGTCGGCGTCGAACCGGAGGTTCTCGCGCATGTCGAACTCCCCGCAGACGTTCCCGGGGTTGAGCAGCCAGTCGGGGTCGAACGCGGTCTTGAGGTCGCGGAACGCCTCCCAGAGGTCGTCGCCGTACAGCTTCCGGTTCCACTGGGTGCGCGCGCGGCCGTCGCCGTGCTCGCCCGAGACGGAGCCGCCGAGCCTGACCACCGCGTCGGTGACGCGGTCGGCGATGTCGAGCATCGCCTCCACGTCGTCGACGTCCTTCGTGTTGATCAGCGGGCGGACGTGGAGCACGCCGGGGCCGGCGTGCGCGTAGAAGGTGGCGAAGGTGTCGTTGTCCTCGAGGATCTGCTGGAACTCGCGCGTGTACTCCGGGAGGTGTTCCGGCGGGATGGCGCAGTCCTCGATGAAGGAGATGTGCTTCTCGTCGGTGGTGCGGGAGAGGAGGATCGGGAGCCCCGCCTTGCGCATCTTCCAGAAGCGGTCGCGCTTTGCGGGGTCGTGCGCCTCCATCGCGTGGGCCGCCCGGCGGGGGTGGCTCGTCGTCTCGGCGGCGCCGGCGCTCGGTTCGGTCGCGGTGTCGACGGCCGGGCCGTCCGCACCCGCCTCGCCGCCGACGCGGTCCGCGATCAGGTCCGCGACCTTCTGTTTGCCCGCCGCGTCGTCGTCCGCGTAGAACTCGACGAGCAGCACGGAGTCGGTCCCGTCCGGGAGCATCCCGACCACGTCCTCGAACTCCGGCGTGTCGGCCGCGAGGCCGAGGAGGACGTCGTCCATCACCTCGACGGCGGCGGGGTCGTGTTCGAGACACGCCGCCACGTCCTCCATCGCGTCGAGGAGATCGTCATAGGTGAGCAGCGCGACCGCCTTCGTCTCGGGGATCTCGACGAGCGAGACGGTCGCCTCGGTCACCGTCGCGAGCGTCCCCTCGCTGCCGGCCATGAGCCGGCCGAGGTTGACGACTCCTTCCTCGCCGTACTCGCCGCGGTACTCGGCGAGCAGGCGATCGAGGTTGTAGCCGGAGACGTTCCGCTTCAGCTCCGGGAAGCGCTCGTCGATCCGGTCGGCCTCCGAATCGAGGATGCGGACGACCTCGGCGTGAATCCGGGGGAGGAGGTCGTCTGCGTCGGGGTCGGCGGACTCGCGGAGATCCTCGACGGCGACCTCACCGAACGTCGTGACCGTGCCGTCGGCGAGGACGACCTCCAGCTCCTCGACGTAGTGGTCCGTCTTACCGTACTTCAGCGAATGGGCACCGGTGGAGTTGTTCCCGATCGCGCCACCGACCGCGGACTTGTCACGCCACGCCGGATCGGGCGCGAACTTCAGGCCATCAGGCTCGACCGCGGCGTTGAGGTCGCCCACGTACGCGCCCGCCTGAACCCGAGCGGTCTTCGCGTCCGGGTCGGCCGAGAGCACCTCGTCCATCTCGCCGGTGAGATCGAGGACAACCGCCTCGTTGACAGTCTGCCCGGCGAGGGAGGTGCCGCCGCCCCGCGGGAGGACCGGAATCTCCTCCTCGAAGCAGTACTCGTGGACGGCCGCCACGTCCGCGGTCGACTCTGGGATCACGACGCCGATGGGGGTGGCCTCGTACGCCGAGGCGTCGGTCGCGTACAGCCGCTTCGAGTAGTCGTCGAACCGCACGTCGCCCGCGACGCGGCGGTCGAGCGCGTCGACGAGGTCGGGTCGCTCCACCGCGCCGCCGGTGTAGTCGAAGTCCCCGCCGTCCGTCGGGTCGGGACCCGGGGTGTTGGTCGCCATGGGAACTCCTCGCGGTCGAACCATGAAAAACCTCCTGCCGTCCGCGCGTCGCGGGAATTCGGTCCCGCGTACGGCGGCGCAGACCGCCGCGTCTCGGCCGCGGTTCCGCCGCCCGGGATCCGTCGCAACACCCATATGCCGGCCGGCGAACGAACAGCCATGTCACTCGCAGACACGTCGACGTTCACGCGTCGGCTCGACGACCTCGGCGTCGCGGTCTCGGCCGGACCTCCAGCGGAGTGCGCGGCCATGGTCGAGGCGGCCGCGGGCGACCCCGCGGTCGGAGTGTCGCTCGGTCGCTCCGGCCCCGACGCGCTCGCCGACTCGCCGGCGACGCTCCCGGATCGGATCGAGACCGACCCGACGACCGCCGACTTGCGCCGGGCCCACACCGGGGTCACCGCGGCGTCGCTCGGCGTCGCCGCCTACGGGAGCGTCGCGCTCGAGGCCGACGCGGCCGGCACGGAGCCGGTGAGCCTCTTCGTCGACCGCCACGTCGTCGTCCTCCGGGAGGCCGACCTCGTCCCCGACATGCCGGACGCCTTCGACTGGCTCGGGCCGCGGGCCCGCGACGAGTCGGTCGACGTGGTGTTCGCGACCGGCCCGAGCGCGACCGCTGACATGGGCGGGCTCGTCCACGGCGCGCACGGGCCGAAGGAGGTCCACGTGGTGCTGTTGCGCGACGGCGGCGCTGGCGAGGACGGAGCAGACGACGTCGACGCGGACGAGGCCGGACCGGAAGACGCCGACGCGGAGGCGGGCCGATGAGCAGCGACGCCGAGGCCGGCGGCGGACGCGACGACGGCGTCGACGCCGCAGGGGCGAGCGATCCCGATCGCGAGACGAAGGCCGAGCGGATCCGCGAGCTGCTGGCGACCGAGGGCGACGCGGTCGCGGCGAACACTCGCGGGTTCAACGAGGGCCGGTACGAGTCGACCGGCCGCCTCAGCGACTACGAGACGCTGAAAGCCGAGGCGCGCTCGATCAAGGAGGACGCGATCGAGCGGCTCCCCGAGCTCATCGACGGGGTGACGGAGGCGGTAGAGGCGAACGGTGGGACCGTCTACCTCGCTGACGACGCGGCCGACGCGAACCGGTACATCCGCGAGGTCGCGGCCGAGCGCGGCGCCGAGCGCGCGGTGAAGTCGAAGTCGATGACCTCCGAGGAGATCGAGGTGAACGACGCGCTCGCGGCCGACGGCGTCGACGTCGTCGAGACCGACCTCGGCGAGTGGGTGCTCCAGCTGGCCGACGAGGAGCCCTCGCACATCGTCGCGCCGGCGATCCACAAGTCCCGCGAGGCGATCGCGGACCTGTTCGCCGAGCGGTTCGACCCCGAGGACCCGCCCGAGACCGCCGAGGAGCTCACGATGTTCGCCCGCGAGCGGCTGGGCGACCTGGTGGAGGACGCCGACGTGGGGATGACGGGCGCGAACTTCATCGCCGCCGACTCCGGCACCATGCTCCTCGTCACCAGCGAGGGGAACGCCCGGAAGACGGTGACCGCGACCGACACCCACGTCGCGGTCGCGGGCGTCGAGAAGCTCGTCCCGACCGTCGAGGATTTCTCCCCGTTCGTCGAGCTGATCGGCCGGTCTGGGACGGGACAGGACGTGACCTCCTACATCTCGACGCTCACGCCCCCGGTCGACTCGCCCGTGCCCGATTTCCAGGACGACGCTGACCCCCTCGCGGACGGCTCGGGGGACGACCGCGAGTTCCACCTCGTGCTCATCGACAACGGTCGCATGGCGATGCGTGACGACGAGACGCTCAAGGAGACGTTGTACTGTATCCGCTGTTCGGCCTGCTCGAACGCCTGCGGGAACTTCCAGAGCGTTGGGGGCCACGCGTTCGGCGGCGAGACGTACTCCGGTGGCATCGCGACTGGCTGGGAGGCGGGGATCGAGGGGCTCGACGTCGCGGCCGAGTTCAACGACCTCTGTACCGGCTGCTCGCGGTGCGTGCCGGCGTGTCCGGTCGGCATCGACATCCCGTGGATCAACACCGCTGTCCGCGACCGGATCAACCGCGGCGAGGCCGACCCGGGCCAGCTGGACTGGGCGTTCGAGGAGCTGGTCCCCGACGAGGAGCCCGGCGGGCTCGATTTGGCGACGCGGCTGGTCGGCAACTACGCGACGCTCGCGGAGTGGGGGCACAAGACCGCGCCGGTCGCCAACCGCCTCGCGAACGCCGGCCCGCTGCGCGCGGTCGCCGAGCGCGTGGCGGGGATCGACCGCCGGCGCGACCTCCCCGAGTTCGCGCGCGAGTCGCTCGTCGAGTGGTTCGAGGCCCGGGGCGGCCCCGCCGTCTCCGCCGACGAGGCGACGCGCGAGGCCGTCGTTTACCCAGACACCGCGACGAACTACGTCGACGTGGCGCGCGGGAAGGCGACCGTCAGGGCGCTGGAGGCGCTCGGGGTCCGCGTCCGCGTCCCGGACCTCCCCGGGAGCGGCCGACCGCCGCTCTCGCAGGGGATGATCGCGACCGCCGAGGCCGCCGCAGAGGATCTCTACGCCGGGCTGGCGCCGCACCTCGACGCCGACCGCGACGTGGTAGTGATCGAGCCGAGCGACCTCGCGACGTTCCGCCGCGAGTACAAGCGGTTCCTCCCGACCGACTCCTACGAGCGGCTGGCGGACGCGAGCTACGACGCGATGGAGTACGCCTTCGGCCTGCTGGAGAACGGCGCCGACCCGGCGGCGCTGCGCGCGCCGAGCGAGGGGACCGGGCCGGTCGCGTCCGGGAAGCGCATCGCCTACCATCCGCACTGTCAGGCCCGCACGGTCGACGTCGGCGAGTACGCGACCGCGGTGTTCGAGCGCCTCGGCTACGACGTGCTCGTCTCCGACACGGAGTGTTGCGGGATGGCCGGCTCGTTCGGCTACAAGACGGATTACTACGAGCTGAGCATGGACGTGGGCGAGCCGCTGCGCGAGCAGCTCGGCGACACCGACCGCACCGTCGTCGCGGCTGGCACGTCCTGTACGGAGCAGCTCGACGCCTTACTCGACGCCGCCCCGACGCATCCGATCGAAGTGATCGCGCCCCGAGAGTGACGCGGGGGGCGGCCCGCGGGACCCGCCGGCGTCCGACGCGCGTCGTTCGACAACGAACGCTTATTAGGCGCGCTCGTGACCGTATCGAGTATGAACGCAGCCCCCGAAGAGATCACGTCGCTCGTCGGCCGCGAGGTGTACTCCAGCAACGGCGTTTTCGTCGGCGAAATCGAAGACATCCAGCTCGACCTGGACGCGCGCTCCGTAACGGGCCTCGCGCTCGCCGAACTCAACCACGAGCTGTTCGCCGGGCAGGTGAGCGGCTCGACCGGCGTCATCGTCCCGTACCGCTGGGTCCGCGCGGTCGGCGACGTCGTCCTGATCAACGACGTCATCGAACGGTACGACGCCGGCGAGGCCGACGAGGAGGGGAGCGAGATCGAGGCGCGGCCGGAGTCTCGGTAACCGCTTTTTCCGCCGGGCGAGTCCCGCTCGAACCCACCTCAGAAGGGTAACGCGTCGCGGAGGCTGGCGATCACGCCACGCTCCTCGCGGCGCGCCTCGTCGAACACCGGATAGAGCGCGTCGAGAAACTCCGTCTCGTTTTCGAACCGCTGTTGCGGCACGCGGTCTAAGGCGTCCGAGAGCGCGATAGAGCGCCCCTGCGCGTCGTAGGGAACCTCTTGGTCGCCGAGCGTGTCCCGTAGCTCCGCGGCCGTCGCGGGAAACGACACGTCAGCCTCGTCGATCCGGGCGTCGAGCGCGGCGATGCCGAACTCGATCGCCTCCGGCTCCTTCGAATCGCCGCCGCCGGGTGGCCGTGCTGCCATTACCGGCGCGTACTCCCTCCGGCGGCTTCAAACCCTTGCTCTCGGCTCACTCCGGAACTGACTCGCTCGGCGGAGCGGCGTCGACGACGGCGAGCTCGACGCCGTCCCCGGACCGGTCGAACGCGGCGACAGAGTCCTCGCCGTACGGCGGGACCGCGACGATCACCACGCCCGCGAGGTCGTCGGTCCGCGACACCCCGAGGAAGCCGTCCGGGTGCGAGAGGAACCGCGCGCCGCCCCCGCCGGCCGGCGTGCCGAGGTCGACGCCGAACACGGAGCTGACGGAGCCGCCCACGGACGGGAGCGTGAAGTGGGTCACCACCGGCGTGTCCGGGTCGAGGCCGAGGTCAGCCTCGAACTCGTCGGCGGGCGTCGCCGAGAGCCGGACGTTCACCTCGTCGGGGTCCTCGCTCGCGGCGCGCTCGCGGAGCACGGTCAACAGGTCGCGGGTGACGTAGATCACTAGTTAGCCCACGTTATGAGACCGATTGACAAAAGGACACGCACGGTAGGACAGGTGTAGTCGGCCGCCGCCCACGACCGGCTCGGGCTGTCTCCGGCCGGGCGACCGCGCTCAGAACGGCAGCGCCGAGCTGAGCGTCTTCGCGTACAGGCCGGGGGCCTTCCGGCGCGAGTCCGAGAGGGCGTCCTCGAGGGCGACGGCGGCGCGCTCGTGGACACCCACGCCGTGACCGACGAGGATACGCTCCGGGTCGAGCCCGGAGAGCGCGGTCGTCGGCGGCGTGATCCGGAGCATCGGATGGACGCCGAGGCGCTCGCGGTCGCCGCGGAAGTACGACGCGGATCCGAGCGACTCGGGGACGATCAGCGTCTCTCCGTCGAAGAGGCCGACCTCCTGCCAGGGCGGCAGCGAGGAGTCGCGGACCCGGAACGCCTCGAAGCCCGTGTCGGCGAGCCGCGAGCCGAACCGCTCGACGCCGACCTCGGGCTCCAACTCCTCCGCGACGCCCGTCATCCACTCGGGGACGTACACCGGGGCGTCATGGCGCGCGGCGAGTTCGCCGCTGTCGCGCACGTGGCGGTCGAGGCCGACCACGACGCCGGCCACGGTCCCCAGCTCGTCGAGCAGCTCGTCGACGCCGGGCGCGTCGACCGGGTCGACCACCCACACGTCGGCTTCGCCCGTCTCCTCGTTTTCGACCGCGAACGCGTGGCTCGCGCGCTCCATCGTCTCGTCGGGGTATGCGATCCAGCCGACGCCGCCATCGTACCGATCGATCTCGTGGAGGTCCGGCTCGCCGCCTTTCATGCTCATACCCCCCGTTCGGCCCGGACGCTTGTTAAGTCGTCTCCGTCGGAACGCCGATCCGGAACTTCCCTACTCGTCGGGCCACTTGATCGAACAGCCGCGCGATGGGCGGTCGGGAATCTCGACCGCCTCGCCGGCGAGCACAGCGTCGACCGCGTCGCGGACGTAGAACTCGGTGGGCTCGTCGTCGGGGTTGAGCGCGTCGTCGAGGCGCCCGTGATACCGGAGCCGCCACTCGTCGTCTTCGCGGCCGAAGAGGAACGGGTCGGGGGTACAGACGGCGTCGTAGGCGGTCGCGACCTCGCCGGTCTCGTCGCGGAGGTACGCGTCGTACGCGACCGTGCCGTCCGCGACCGCCTCGCGCATCGCCGCGAAGGAGTCCTCTGGGTACTCGTCGGCGTCGTTGGGGTTGATCCCGACGACGGCGAGGTCGTCGTACTCGGCCGCGAGGTCGTTCAAGAGGTCGATCTTCGCCTTCGCGTACGGGCAGTGGTTACAGGTGAAGACGACGAGCAGCGCGTCCGTCTCGAAGTCGTCGAGCGCGTAGGTTTCGCCGTCCGTGCCGGGCAGTTCGAAGTCGGGCGCGGCGTCACCGCGTTCGAGTTCCGAGTCGGATTCCATCTGGACCATGTCCGGACGTACGACCGGGAGCGGAAAAGGCGTTGCGCGGGTTCAATACTCGATCGCCGCCGAGTAGCGGTTCAACACGACTACGAGCCCGGCGCCGGCCAGCGCCGCCAGCGCGAACCGCGGCGCGGCTGCCCGCCACGACTCGCCGCTCTCGGTCAACACCGCTGCCGTCTCGACGAGCGGGGCCCGGAGCGCGCCGACGACGAGGCTCACAAGGAACGCCAACGTCGCGGCGCGAGCACGCTCGAGGGCGTACCGGACGGCGTGCGCGATGGTGACGAGCCCGACGACGCCGCCGGCGCAGAACGCGGCGACGACCGGCGCGGTCTCGACGATCCCGGCCGGGCCGCGCCCGAGCGCAAACGCGGCGACGCCGTCGACGAACCGCCCGACGGTTCCCGCCATGTAGTCGTACTGCCCGAGGACGATCAAAAGCAGCGAGCCGGAGATGCCTGGGAGGATCATCGCGCTGACCGCCACCGCGCCGGCGACGGCGACGACCGGCAGCGAGCTCGCCACCGCGGCGGAGGCGTACCCGGACGCGAGGAACGCCACCGCGAAGCCGGCGACCGCTGCCGCCTTCCGCGCCGGCGTCGCGAGGTCGACGTCGGCGAAGAGGACGGCCGCGCTCGCCGCGATCAGCCCGAAGAAGAAGCCGTACGTCGCGACCGGCCGAGTCGCGAGCAGGTAGTCGACGCCGCTCAACACAGCGACGACCGCGGTCCCGATCCCGGCGCCGAGCGCGAGCAGGAACCCGGCGTCGAGCTCGCGGAACGCGGTCAGCGCGTCCGCGCGGTCAGCCGACCGCACGCCCGCGAGTATCCGACGGAGCCGCGAAGGCGTCGCGGCCGTGATCGCCGCCACGAGCCGCTCGTAGACGCCGACGATGAGCGCGATGGTGCCGCCGGAGACGCCCGGGACGGCGTCTGCGCTCCCCATGGCCACGCCTTTGAGATATATCGTCGCCCACTTGCGGAGTCCGACCATCTGCCCGGAAAAAGCGGCGCCGCGGTAATGAAGGACTGGGTATCGGGCGCCTGCCTCGACCGCGGGCCCGAGCCTCCGGTCAGTTTGGTGCGGTCGCCGTCGTCGGCGTCGTCGCGGCCGTCACAGCCGGTTCGACCCCGATCAGCGACCCTGCGTCCGTCGAGTTCGTCGAGTTTCCGCCGTCGCTCCCGCTGTCGTCGTCGACCGGACACTCCGAGTCGCCGCTCGGGCAGTCGATGATTTCCTCTTCGAGTTCCACCGTCGCCGCGGCGTCGTCGGCGCCGACGACTTGGCCCTCGGTCACCTCGACCTGCCCGACGCGCTGGGTGGTGTAGAGGTCGTCGCCGGTCGTCCGCTCGGTGGTGACGTTGTACGGCCCGGTCGCGCGGACGCTCGTGTTGGTGTACCCGTTCTCGGGACCGAACTCGTCGTACCCCGTCGTCGAGTACGGGAGCGTGAACTCGAAGCTCCCGTCGTCGTCGGCGGTCGCGTACTGCGTGTACTCGAACGTCTGCCCGTTGGGCTTCTCCATCTCGACGGTCGCCTCGACCTCCTGACCGGGCTCGGCGCCCGAGCCCTCGACCGTCGCGCCCGGGACGCGTTCGAACGTCTTGACGAAGTCGTCGCTGAACGCCCCGAAGAGCGACTCGCCGAACGTCGCCTGGAGGTCGACGCCGAGCTGCTGGGCGAGGATCTGCGCCTGCTGGGCGTACGGCGACCGCCCCGGCGCCTCCGTGGCGTGGACCAGCCGGTAGTGTTCGAGCGCGTCGACGCGCTCGGAGGGCACGCCCATCACGCCGCCGACCTGCGCCGAGCCGTCCTCCTCGACGTACGACTCCGCGGCCGAGAGATTATCGAACCGCTGGATCGGTTGCCCCTCGCTCGGCAGGACCTTGATTTCGATCTGGTCACCGGACTGAGTCTGTGCGGTCTGCGGCTCCCAGTCGAGCACGACCGGCTCCGGCTCGACCGCGCTGCCGTAGTGTTGGTAGAGCCGGATCATCTGGCTCTCGTGGTAGCGCTGGGTCCGCGTCTGGAGCGCGGGCCGGAGCCCGCCGCTCTGTCCGTTCTGTCCCTCCACCCGCTGGTAGAGCAGCTCGTTGAAGTCGCGGGTCGTCTCGTTGCCGCTGTAGAATGTGACCGGCGCGTTGAACTTGGAGTTCGGCGACGCCATCTGCCAGTCAACCATCACGTAGCGGGTGTCGTTGCCCTCGGTGCTCTGGCTCGCGAGCACCTCAGCGGCCTCCTCCTCGCTCGGCGCGAGGAGATAGTCGGCCGCCTCGCCCGCGTTCTGCTGGAACGGGTTTGCGTTCGGAATGCGCTCGGCGCGCGTGGTGATCCAGTGGCCGTAGTCCCACCAGGACTGGACGCCGTAGGCGCCCTCGGAGTACTCGAAGTCGCCGTCGGCGGGGCGATCGTAGGTTTCGTACGGGTCCATGGGGTTGTCTGCGCCCTCGAGCGTGCCGGGCTGGGGCGTCTCATCGTTCATCCACTGGAGGCTCTCGTCCCACTGGACGACGCTGCCCGGCTGGCTGGAGTTGCCCGCCTCCCAGACTGGGGCCGCACCGGCAGCGGGGAAGAGGAGCGGAACGAAGAGGACGGCGAACACCGCGACCGCCGTCAGCACCTGCCACCCCTCGATGTCGCGGAGCGCGTCGAGAGAGGAGAGTTCGATCGTATCCAGCGAGACCTGAACGAAGTACGCCGTGCCGACCGCGACGACGACGGCGAGGTAGTAGTTGAAGCGGACCTGCGTGAACGCCGCGCTCCCGATGAACGCCGCCCACACGACGAAGTACAACTCCTCAGCGTCGTACTCGACGAGGAACGTCGCGCCGACGAGGACGGCGGCGGCGATGAGCAGGCCGATCACCTGCCAGCTCACGCCCACGACGCCGCCGATCGCGTCGTACGCCTGCGGGACCGCGTAGACGGAGCCGACGACCGCGAGTGCGGCGGGGATGTACAGTGTGTGGTTGGTGTCGTCGGAGCGGTACAGTGGACGCGCGAGGATGTAGAGGACCGCCGCCAGCGCGAGGAAGAAGGCGAGTCCGAATTGCGAGAGAACGAAGTTCGAGAACGAGGCGTCCTGGAGCGGGGGTTGTGCCTCGCCGATGGTGCGGGCGCCGGCGCTGGCTGAGAAGGCGATGGTGTTGAGGAGGTTCCCGACGATGGTCGACCACAGCGACGGGATCGCCAGCCAGACCACGCCCGCGGACGCGAGGATGAGCCCGCCGACGGCCGCGGGATAGGTGTCGGTGTCGATGTCGCGCGCCTCCCACTGGCGGGCGAGCCACGCGAGGAAGACGGCGCCGAGCGCGACGCCGAGCGGCACGACGATCTGAAGCAGCGAGTACTCGCTCGGTGCGAATCGGAACGTGTCGAGCGGGATCACCTGCATCACCCCCGCGACGGTCATCGCGACGGCGCCGGCGAACGCCACCGGCTCGGGGCTTTTCCCGTGGTAGGTGTCGCTCGTGAGTTTGACGGCGAGGAAGATGCCCGTGAACCCGACCATCAGAATTCCGGGCTGCCACGTCCACATGTAGAGGCCGACCGCGACACCGGCGGCGGCCGCGTAGGCAACGGGTCGGCGGAGCGCGTCCCAGTCGCGGTCGACGACGAGCTCCCAGACCGGTTTCTCGCGCTCCGCGACGCCGAGGGCGACGAGGAACGCGAGGACTGCGGTGCTCTGGAAGAACACCTCAGCCGCGCTGTGGTCGGGGAAGCCGACGAGAGAGTACCGGAGGAAGGTGCCCGAGAACAGCGCGAGGGTCGCCGCCCCGGCGAGCGCGGGAACGCGATCGGTGAACCGACGCGCGATGAAGTACGTCGGGACCGCGACGAGCGCGCCCATGATCGGCGCCATCACGAGCAGTACCTCCTCGGTACTCCCCATGATCGGTCGGGCGATCCAGACCCCGACAGCCATGATGTGGTCCCAGAGGGTGCCGAACTGGCCGGCGTTCGTCCCGAAGGGGAAGCCTGTCCAGACATCGAACGGCATTCGGTTCGGGTAGTTCTCCATGATGTACGTCGTCTCTCGGAGGTGGTACCACGGGTCGTTTCCGCGGAAGTACACCTCGTCGTTCGCGATGAAGTTCCCGTACGAGCGCAGTCGCGTCCAGAGCATGAACGCGAAGACGCCGAGGAGGACCGGGACGTGGTACCACGGCGCGAGCAGATCGGACGGGGACGAGTCCGATTCCTCCGGCGGATCGTTCGAGTCGCTCATTACCGCAAGGAACTGGCAAAACGCGCATAAGACTTGTCATCTACACGCGTTCGCAACGAGGGCGTGATGGGCTTCGTCCTCGAAACGCGAAGCCGAATTCGGGGCGAGGCGGAACCTCTAAGCAGTCGCGTCGAAAGCGTGTCGGTGTGAACGTCTCGATCGTCGTCTGTACGTACACGCTGGACATGTACGAGCACTTCCGTGAGGCCGCCGACAGCGTCCTCGCGCAGACGCACGACGACGTCGAACTGGTAGTGGTCGTTGACGGGACGCCGGAGGTGTACGAGCGCGTGGTCGACGACTACGGCGACCGCGACGACGCGGTGATCGCGTGTAACGACGAGAATATGGGGCTGCTGGTGAGTCGGAACCGGGGCGCAGAGATTGCCTCCGGCGATGTGGTCGCGTTCATCGACGACGACGCGATTGCGGACGAGGAGTGGGTCGAGCGGTTGGTCCGCGCGTACGAGGAGAAGGACGCGATTGCGGCCGGTGGGAAGATGACGCCCGAGTGGATCGCCGGGAAGCCGTCGTTTCTCCCCGAGGAGTTCTATTGGTTAATCGGGGTGACTCATCGCGGGTTTGCGGATGGGCCGGGCGAGGTGCGGAACACATTTGGATCGAATATCTCGTTTCGGGCGGACGTGTTCGCGGAGTTGGGCGGATTCGATGTCGACATCGGTGGGCGGAAGGGCGACAAGAACCTACAGGGAGGGGAGACAGAGCTGTGCGCGCGAATGCGGGAGCGATATGGGCGGGGAGTATGGTACGATCCCGAGGCAGAGGTGGCGCACAAGGTGTTCGAGTACCGGACGGAGTTCCGGTGGCTGGTAGATCGAGCGTTCTGGCAGGGGTACTCGAAGCGGGCGATGGAATCAATGCTGACTGAATCTACTGATGAGGAAACTAACTTTGCGGGCCGCCTTCTCACCGAGTTCGTCCCGTCCCGTCTGTATAGCCTTCTTATCGAGCCTTCAAAGCGTGGACTCCTCAAGCTGATCGCGCTCATGATATTCACTAGCCTTGTTGGCGCTGGGTATCTATACGGAACGACGCGCTACAGCGGGACCACTGTCCATGTTGAATCAGAGACAGACGAGCCAACCTATCAGGTGCTCTGGCTTCGTCCATCACGCGGTGACAATATAAGCGTCCGCCGCCAGCGTATCGCGGAGGAACTTGCGACTCACGGTGTCGAAGTTGACATCTGCGACGTTACCGGTACAGATGTTATTGGTGCTACTCGAAAGGCCGTTGTTGGCGACTACGACGCAATCTTTGGCAACGTACGGATGGGACTCTATATAGGCTATCCGCTCGCACGCCTCCTACGAAAACCGTTCGTTGGAACCGTTAGTGATCCTATCAGTGACATCAATGACCTGCCACAGCCCCTCTTTAACCTACTACGGCGCTATGAGTGGTTCGTCCTCGCACACGCTGACGCCTGCTCCTTTACCTATCAGGCGACCTACGAGGAGGCCCGACGCCGCGGCATCAAAGGTCGTAAGCTTCCGAACGCCGTCAACTACGACCAGTTCGCTGATCCGGACCCGGACGCCGTTGAGTGCGCCCGCAAACTACTCGAAAAGGATAGTGTCGACCTGAATAAGCCCGTTGCCATCTACGTTGGCGGACTTACCGAATCGACGTACAAGATGTCCACCATCGTTACAGCCGCCGAACAACGTCTTGACTGGGAGTTCGTCTTCGTCGGTGAGGGTGAGCAACGCGAGATGGTCGCTGAGGCCGCCCGCGAACATCCGAATGTCCACTATCTAGGTGCCTTCGAGTACGATCTGATGCCAGGCTTCCTCGCACACGCTGATATAGGCTTCTGCTTCAAAGATGCCGAACAACCCCTGAAGGTGATGGAGTATGGTGCTGCCGGAGTCGCCACTATTGCCCAACCCGGTAACCTCCAGACCCGTCTCAACGACGATGAAGCTGTTTTCATCGAACCTGACCCGGATGTTATCGCCGAGACGCTCGCCAACCTCGCTGCCAATCCTGTCGAGCGCGAACGACTCGCACACAACCTCCAGCGACACGCCGAAAACGTCAGTTGGAAAGCTGTCGGTGAGGAGTTCTACGAGATACTTGAGGAAGTCGTCGCGTGATGAGCGTCCATCAACGAGTCGCCGCTTGAAATGTGTGGGCCAGTTTCTGTGTTTCCGATGTTACATTGAAATCGTTGGCAATCTTCTGACGAGCACGCTCTCCAAACCTATCCCGCTCATCGTCGTCTGAGAGCAGTCGACGTAATGCGTTTGCGACTGCTTCGGAGTTACGCGGTTCGACGAGAAGACCATTTTCGCCATCCTCTACTAGTTCAGGAATGCCGGATATAGTTGTTGATATTGGGGCAGTCCGCATCGCCATCGCTTCCATCAGGACGACTGGAATCCCGTCTCGGTCTCCAGAGGGTTCAACCACGCATGGGAGAATGAATCCCTGTGCTTCGTCATATTCGGATCGGAGGCGTTCGTCGCTTACACTGTCTAGAAACGTCACGTGGTCGGAAATTCCGTATTCCTCGACCGATTCTTCGAACTCAGAGCGTAGCGGTCCCGAACCGACGATATGATACTCGAGTGTCGGGAATTCGTCGACAATCTCTGCCACCGCGTCAATCGCGTATTCAATTCCTTTCTTTTCGACGAAGCGAGCAACCGTGAATAGGCGTCCGTCAACGTCAGCATCCGATGGGTAGAACTTTGTCGGCCGTATGCCGGCGCGAACGATGTCAATTGGAGTGTTGTTTGTGTAATGTTTCTGAATGTAGCCCTGGTTTTGTTCCGAGATTGTAACGATCCGGTCGGCTCGTTCAAGAAGCCGGCGTGCTATTGACTCGTTCGTCGGTGCGTAGATGTCATGTGCGTGTGTGGTCACAGTGAATGGAACGTTCTCCACTGCTGCGACATACTGGGCAGCGAGTGAGACCGGCGTCGCAAAGTGCGTATGTACTACGTCGATAGGTGACTCAATATCTGCGATAAACTCACGGCAGCGCTTCGTCCAAAATAGGTTTGCCGCGTGGTAAATTGGATTAGCTGGAAAGAGCGCGTTTCGAAGAACGGCCGGATGAAGGAGCTTTGGAGAGAGTAGCTCCGTTACGTCAGAGTATCCAGGGCGACCTGTGTACCTGATCGTAGCCGAGAGTTCGTCAAACTCATCGTGTACGATATTTTCCTCTGGCTTAGTGAGCGCAAATACAGACACGTCGTGTCCCATCTGCTCGAGTTCGTAGATCTCGTTAAGGATGAAACTTTCTGAGAGTTTTGGAAATGTATAGAGGTAGTAAAGAACGTGCATATCAAAACCTATTCATTCGCAAATATTCAATCTTATGTTATTTCTGAACATCTTGTGAACATGTCTCTTTTGTGTTGGTACGAAATACTTTAGCTAGGACACATATAAATAGAGGGCTCTGTTGAAATCCTCAGAGAGTTACATGTTCGCCGTGTAATTCGACGAGATGAAGGCCCTCCCGAAGTCGCAGATTCTCCGGTTTACTGAGA
>NZ_FNBO01000020.1 GCF_900102375.1 Halorubrum xinjiangense | reverse complement strand
GCACTGGTCGGTCAGGGTGAACGAGAAGACGCACAACTTCTGGGCGTTCAAGCAGCTTATCCACCGTCTCGCGTGCGTCTGTGAGGAGCACGGAATTAGTCTCGAAACCGAGTCGGAAGCGTGGACTTCTCAAACGTGTCCTGAGTGTAGCGACCACGAGGAGACGGTTCGCCACGGAGATACGCTGACGTGTCCGTGTGGGTTCGAGGGGCATGCCGATCTCACGGCGTCGGAGACGTTCCTTCGAGAAAACAGCGATACGGAAGTCAGGCCGATGGCACGGCCCGTGCGATTCGAGTGGGACGACCACGACTGGTCGGGGAAACCACACCCTCACGAAAGTCGCAAAGAAGTGCGCACAAACCCGCAAGTTGCCTCCGTGGGTCGGTAGCCGAACCCCCAACGGAGGAATCCTCGCGCTTTAGCGCGGGGAGGATGTCAACGAGATGTCGGGAACTTCGGAAACGGATATGCTCTGTTCCCGCCGCCGTGCCCTCCGACTGCTCGGCGCCGCCGGCGCGACCGCCGCGACGGCCGGGTGTCTCAGCCCCGGCAGCCTCGACGCGTACGCGCTCCTCGGCGACGACCTGGACCTGTCGTCGATCGGTCGGCCGTACCTGTGGCCCGATCCGACCGACATCGACGCCGTGACCCGCGTCGACTTCGCGACCGAAGCCAAGGCGAGCTACCTCTCGGAACTGTTCGACACCGGGGAACTGACCGTCAGACAGTGGCCGCTCGTCGGCCGCGACGCGTGGGGCACCGAGACGCGACCGCGCCCGACGTTCCTCGAACGCGACGGGACCTTCTACGAGGTCCGCGTCGCCGACGAGCGTCTCCTCGAACGGGAGCGGTGGCACTTCGCCCTCGATCGGCTCGAAGAGAACCCGCCCGACGACGCGGCGGTCGCGCAACCTCCGTTCGACCTCTCCGAACAGGACGGGCGCGTGCTCGACGCGGCGTTGGACGCCGTCTACGCGGGCCACGACGGCTTCCTCGGCGACCCCGAGTTCGACGAGCTTCAGACGGTCGAGTTCCACCACGGGCTCGACGCCGAGGCCAGCGCCCTCGTCCCGTCGCCGCCCTTCGAGTTCGTCGAGTACGAGGACGAGTTCTTTTGGGCGGTCGCGGAGCGGCGGACCGTCGAGGTCCCGGAGTGGACGTACGCGATCAGCGAGATCGCCGACCGGCGGAGCCGGTTCACCGAGCACGCGCGGGCGGCCATCGTCGAACGCGACCTCGAATCCGACGGGCTCTCGTCAGGCGCACGAGGGGTGGTAGACGACGCCATCGCCGAGGACCCGCGCCGCTACGAGGAGGGGGCGCCGCCCTCGGACGAACTCAGCGAGGTCCTCGACGCGCTCGGCATCGCCGGTGACCTCGAACCGATCGAGAGCTACGACGACCGCGTCGACTTCCGGAACGTCGTCGTCGAGTACGAAGCTGGCATCTATCGGTTCGATCTGATACTCTCGCCGTAGCGGGCGGCGCAGTGCGGCCGGCGGTGCTCAGGTCTCGAGCCGGTACCGGTACGGCTGGCCCGCGATGACCTCGACCTCGCCGCGCTCGGCGCGGCGCCCCAGCACGGTGGCGATCCCGTGGGGGCTGTCGATCTCGCCGCTCTCGCCGCGTTCCTCGACGAGGGCAAGGATCTCTCGCGCCGTCAGCGGCTCGTCGGCCTCGGCGAGGACGCCGCGGATCCGGTCGTACCGGTCGTATTCACCGGCGCTCATACGTCTTACGTACGGTCTCCGAACATATAGGGTTCAGTGAGACAGAAGTCGGACGATTGTCTGACACGAGGCGTGAGAGGGCCGTTTTCGGGCGGTTGAGCGGTTTGTCGAGACGCGACAGGAACGGAGTCGGGGTTTCGCTCAGGCGTAGGGGTCCTCGGCCTCGAGGTCGCGCTCCGCGCGGTACTGCTCGACGAATTCGCTCACGTCGAACTCGACCATCTCCTGTTCGAACGCCGACAGCGCCTCGTCGTCGTCGGCGTGGCTCACGGCGTGTTCCATCAGCTCGACGACGAGTTCGACGACAATCTCGTGGAGCCGCCGGGAGTCGAACTCCGTCACCCACGCCATCGCGTACCCGACGTCCGCGTTCTCGCTGGCGTCGTGCGCGACGACCGCCTCCGGGAACTCCTCTAAGACGACGCCGAGCAGGTGCGGCGTGTCGAACTCCGGCATCTCCTCGCTGGTCGTGTCGATCGCCTCGCGGAGGACCTCGACGAGGAAGTCCGGGAGGAACCGCTCCGGGGGGTGGACGTCCATCACGACCGCGTGGGTCTCGCCACAGTCGCACTCGTACTCGCGCATCCCGAGGTCCAGTTCGCCGACGCCGACCGTCTCCCCGCAGGGTAGCTCCAGCGCGTTCTCGTCGCCGCCGGGGACGCGGGGCTGAGACATACCTCCGTTTGGTCGCTGGCGAGGTTAAAAGGAGCGGAACGGGTCGGTGCGGCGGCGGGAGAGGCGGCGACCTCGACGCTCGCTACTCGTCGTCGTCGCCGGAGTCCTCGTTGCCCTCGGCGGATCCCTCGTCGCCCTCTCCGTGCTCGTCGTCGCCCTCGGTGGACTCCTCGTCGCTTCCGCCGTACGTCTCCACCTCGGCCTCGATTTCGATCTCGATCCCGTTCGCCTCGTAGGTCGCCTCGATCGACTCGGCGTCGCCGCGTTCGATCTCCAACTCGTCGCGGTCGACCTCCACTTCGATCTCCACGTCGACGGTCACGTCGTCAGACATGGCGCGGGCTACGCGCGCGACGAAGAAAAACGTCCCCGCGGGAGAGACCGCCAGTTGTCGGCCGCGTTACTGGAAGCCGATTCGGCCGCCGGTGTCGCGGAGCGACTCGCCGCCGCCGCCCTTGAACTGCTCTTTGACGTCCTCGTAGTACGCGAGGATGTCGTCGTTGATCGTCGGCCGCACCGACTCCATCGCGCGCCGGAAGTGCTTCATCTCCACCTCCTCGGCGTCGTCGTCGTCGCGCAGCGCCTCGATGGCGGCCTCACGGGCGATGCCCTCCAGGTCGGAGCCGACGTAGCCGTCGGTGATCTCGGCCACCTCGCGGAGGCTCACGTCGGGCGCGAGCGGCGTGTCTCGGGTGTGGATGTCGAGGATCTGCTCGCGGCCCTCCTGGTCGGGCTGCCCGATCATCACGAGCCGGTCGAACCGGCCGGAGCGCAGCAGCGCGGGGTCGATCATGTCCGGGCGGTTGGTCGCGCCGATGACCATCACGTCGCCCATGTCCTCGAGCCCGTCGAGCTCCGTCAGGAGCTGGTTGACGACGCGCTCGGAGACGTTGTTCCCCATCTCCTGACCGCGCGAGGGCGCGAGGCTGTCGAGCTCGTCGAAGAAGATGATCGTCGGGCTCACCTGCCGGGCCTTCCGGAAGGTCTGTCTGATCGCCTTCTCCGACTCGCCGACCCACTTCGAGAGCAGCTGGGGCCCGCGCACCGAAATGAAGTTCGCGTTCGTCTCGTTGGCGACCGCCTTCGCCATCAGCGTCTTCCCGGTGCCGGGCGGGCCGTACAGCAGCACGCCCTTCGGCGCGTCGACGCCCATCCGGTCGAACTTCTCCGGCGAGGTGAGCGGCCACTCGACGGACTCCTGTACCTGCTGTTTGGCCCCTTCGAGCCCGCCGACGTTATCCCACGATATCTTCGGCAGCTCGACGAGCACCTCGCGCATCGCCGAGGGCTCCACCTCGTTCAGCGCGCCGCCGAAGTCGTCGCGCTTGACGATCATCCGGTCGATGAGGCTCGGGGGCACCTCCTCCTCGTCTAAGTCGATCTCGGGGAGGTAGCGCCGGAGCGCCTTCATCGCGGCCTCCTTTGTGAGGCTCTCGATGTCGGCGCCGACGAAGCCGTGCGTCTCGTCGGCGAGGTGGTCTAAGCTCACGTCGTCCGAGAGCGGCATCCCGCGGGTGTGGATCTGGAGGATCTCCTTGCGGCCCACCTCGTCAGGGACGCCGATCTCGATCTCGCGGTCGAAGCGCCCCGGGCGGCGGAGGGCGGGGTCGACGCTGTCGACGCGGTTCGTCGCGCCGATGACGATCACCTGCCCGCGGGTCTCTAACCCGTCCATCATCGTCAGCAGCTGGGCGACGACGCGGCGCTCGACCTCGCCGGTCACGTCCTCGCGTTTCGGCGCGATCGAGTCCAGCTCGTCGATGAAGATGATCGAGGGCGACTCCTCTTTGGCGTCCTCGAATATCTCTCTGAGCTGCTGTTCGGACTCGCCGTAGTACTTCGAGATAATCTCGGGGCCGGCGATGGAGAAGAATGACGCCGACGTCTCGTTGGCGACCGCCTTCGCGAGGAGCGTCTTCCCGGTGCCCGGCGGGCCGTGAAGCAGGACGCCCTGCGGGGGCTCGATGCCGAGCTTCGAGAAGATCTGCGGGTGTTTCATCGGCAGCTCGACCATCTCGCGGACGCGCTGGATCTCCGACTGGAGCCCGCCGATGTCCTCGTACGTGATTCCGCCGCCGGTCTTCTCGAACCCGGAGATCGGCTCCTCGCGCAGTTCGACCTCGGTGTCCTCGGTGATGAGACAGACGCCGTCGGGCTCCGTCTCGACCGCGATCAGCGGGATCGCCTGTCCGGGCGACCGCATGAACGGGTGGTTCGTCGAGGACATCACGGGGACGATGTCGCGCTCGACGACCGGGCGCTTGAGGATCTGGCGTTTCACCATGCCGGCGGCGTCGGAGCCGAACTGGACCGACGCCTCCTCGGGCGGGGCCAGCACGAGCTTGTCGGCCTTCTCGGCCTCCGCCTTCCGGATGGTGACGCGCTCGCCGATGCCGACGTCCGCGTTCTGGCGGGTGAACCCGTCGACGCGGACGGTGTCGGTGTTCCAGTCTTGGCGGTCCGCGCGCCAGACCTTCGCGGCGGTGGTCTCCGCGCCCTCGATCTCGATGATGTCGCCGGGCGAGAGCTTCAGATGCAGCAGGGTGTCGGGGTCGAGTCGGGCGATGCCGCGCCCCGAGTCGTTCGGGTACGCCTTCGCCACTTCGAGTTGGACTTCGTTCATAGTTCCTCGCGGGGGATGGTCGTATCTGGATCCGGTCCGGGAATAAGCCTGTTGCCCGTGTCCGGGGCGCCGATCCGTCCCGAGCTATCGGCGACCGCGACAGACTGTGTCATCATATGGCACGGTACGGAGTCCGCTCTTAAAACCCCGTCGTAAGCGTGTCTTTTCGCCGTCGATTCGTTTCCGGTCGCAACAGACGATTTTACCCGTTTGAGGCGACGCTCAGCCTGTTTGACTCCTCTCAGATCCGAGGCGGTCGGCGCGTGCCTGCGAGCGGCCGCCCCCGGCGGCCGCGAAGCAGCACGCGCGAGGGAGTCGCGAGCGCCCGCAGGGCGTGAGCGACGAGGTTGGGGAGGTGTGAGGTGCGGTTGCTGTGCGTTCTCGCGAGCGAAGCGAGCGGGAGCACGGAAGTCGCAGCCCGCGCAGCGACCGAAGGGAGCGAGCAGGATCGTCTTCCGGTGGGGTGGGACTCAAAGGGGCAGCCGTGAGGCGGGCGCAGGCGATGTAAGCACCGCAGGAACGAGCGGAGCGAGTGACGAGGAACGCAGCGAGCGTGCGCCCGCCTCACGGCTGGGGCTTTGGAGGTGTTCAGGGCACCGTCGTCGACTATTTATAAACAGAAGGCGGCCACGGCACAGATATCTATAAATGACCGTCCGACCGATTCGGCGGATTCAATCCCGAGGTATTTGTCCGGCAGTCGCCTCGGGAGCACCATGCGAACGCTCGTCTTCGACGGTCGGACCGGCGCCGCCGGCGACATGATCTGCGCCGCGCTGATCGCGGCCGGCGCCGACCCCGACGTTCTCGCCCCCGTGAGCGACGCCCTCCCGGTTCGGTACGAGGTCGGCGAGACGGAGAAGAACGGGATCCGGGCGACGACCGTCGACGTCCTCGTTGACGGCGATAACGGGACGGCGGAGGCTAACGGGGACCACGACCACGGCCACACACACGATCACGACCACGATCACGATTATAACCACACCCACGTTCACACGCACGAGTCCGGCACCTCCGGATCCGACAAACCGGCCGAGGGTGCCGGCGTCCATCGCAGCTACCGCGAGGTGGTCGATCTCGTCGAGTCGATGGACCTCTCCGATGCGGTCGAGTCGACCGCGCTCGACGCCTTCGAACTGCTCGGCCGCGCCGAGGCGTCGGTCCACGGCACCGACCTCGACGACACCCACTTCCACGAGGTGGGCGCGGACGACGCGATCGCCGACGTAGTCGGCGCCGCGCTGCTGCTCGCCGATCTCGACCCGGATCGAGTGGTGACCACGCCGGTCGCCGCCGGCGGGGGCTCGGTCGAGATGAGCCACGGGACGTACCCGGTCCCAGCCCCGGCGACGACCGAGATCGCGACCCGCGCCGACTTCCGGATCGTCGGCGGGCCGATCGACCGCGAACTGCTCACCCCCACGGGCGCCGCGATCCTCGGTGCGGTCGCGGAGGGCGTCGACGCGGTCCCCGATCTCGCGGTCAAGCGCGCGGGCTACGGCGCCGGCGACGCCGACTTCGAGCGCCACCCGAACGTCCTGCGCGCGCTCGTCGGCGACGGGGGGCACGACGCGCACGCGGACCGCGCTCACGCGGACCGCGCCCGCGACGGCGGACTCGTCCACGACGACATCGCCGTCTTGGAGACGAACCTCGACGACGCCGCCCCCGAGGTGCTCGGCGGGCTCCAGGAGACGCTCTCGCGCGCCGGTGCGCGGGACGTGACTATCGTCCCGACGACGATGAAGAAGTCCCGCCCGGGCCACCTGGTCAAGGTGATCTGCAAGCCCGCCGACGCCGAGGCGGTCGCCGAGCGCCTCGCCCGCGAGACGGGGACGCTCGGCGTGCGTCAGTCCGGCGCGAGCCACCGCTGGATCGCCGAGCGCGAGTTCGAGACGGCGACGCTCCGGGTCGACGGCGCGACCCACGAGGTCGCCGTAAAAGTCGCCTCGACGACGGGGGGAGAGGTGTACGACGTTAGCGGGGAGTACGACGACGCGGCCGCGGTCGCCGAGGCGACCGGCCTCCCGATCAGAGAGGTACTGTGGCGCGCCGAAGCCGAGGTTCGGGAGCGGCTCGCGGGAGAGTAGTCAAAAGGACCCCTGGGCCCGCCCCGTCAGTCGGGCGGGTCGACGCGCTCGACGCGCTCGGGGTCGACGCGCTCGACGCGCTCGGGGTCGACGCCGAAGCCGTCGGCGAGCCGCTCGCGGACGCGGTCGACGACGAACTCGTCGGCCGCGTCGATCCCGGCGGCGTCGAACTCGGCGTCGGGCGCCGCCCCCTCGTCGACCGCGAGGGTGGCGACCGCCTCGACCGTGGTGTCGTTGAGACCGGGCCGGAGGCCGGCGATCTCGATCTCCTCGACGCGGAGACCGTCGATTCGCTCGATCTGTGCTCTGGCGCCGGCGACGAGGTCGCCGGTGGCCGCCTGCGAGACGCGGACGGTCACCGTTGCCTCGACCGACGGCGTGTGGATGGCTGCCGCCATACGCCCTCGCCGCGAGTCGAACGCGGCGCGGCCGGTCGGCCTCCGGGGTTTCGACCCGGAAATCGACCGGTCCGCCTCCTCGAACGCGCCGACAGCGAGCCACCGACTGGAGTCAACAGCGGGGCCGCCGACGGCGACGCTCGCGAGGGCGACGGTCGTCCGGCTTGACGCGCGCGACGGACAGCGGCGGCTGGAGAGAACGGGGGTGCGGTCCGTCCCGCGGGGAAACCTCCCCAGCCGACGCGCGTCACGCGGTCGGGCGGACGGACCGTTTATTCGGAGCCGAATACCCGATCCCGATCCACCCGAGGAACGCGACGCTCGCGGACCGCGCGAGCGTCGAGGTGGTGGAACGGCTCATGGTCGGGCTCCGCGGCGCGGGAAGCGCCGTTATCCCCGATGTATACTGGTTTCGTATTAAAATTATGTTAGTTATGCGACCACATGCCATGGTGGCTCGCTTCGGAATCGCCGATAATCCGCCGGAGCGGCCGCGGGCGAGCCGTTCCGTCGACGGCGAGACGACAGGCCTATGCCGGCCGCCCGACCAGTTGCGCGTAAGCAGACACCGCCATGATCGAGCGCATTCACACGTCGGACGTCGAACCGGACGCGGACGAGGTCGCCATCGCCGGCCACGTCCACGAGATCCGCGATTTGGGGGGCCTCGTCTTCCTCATCGTGCGCGACCGCGAGGGGCTCATCCAGATCGTCTTCAAGGAGGAGCGCGAGCCGGAGCTGTTCGAAGCCGTCCAGGACGTGGGCGCCGAGGACGTGGTCCGCGTCGTCGGCGAACCGCTGGAGAGCGATCAGGCGCCCGGCGGCGTCGAGATCGCGCCGACCGAGTACGAGGTCATCGACGAGGCCGGCTCCCCGCTCCCGCTGGAGATCTCGAAGGACATCGAGGTCGACCTCTCGACCCGGCTCGACAACCGCGCGCTCGACCTCCGGAAGCCGGAGACGCTCGCGGTGTTCACCCTCCGCTCCGAGCTGATCACCGCGATGGAGGAGTGGTTCGAAGACGAGGGCTACGTCGACATCAAGACGCCGCTCATCTCGAAGGGCGGCGCCGAGGGCGGCGCGGAGCTGTTCCCGATCCTCTACTACAACCAGGACGCGTTCCTCTCGCAGAGCCCCCAGCTGTACAAGCAGATGCTGATGGCCTCGGGCTACGAGGCCGTCTACGAGACCGGCACCGCGTTCCGCGCCGAGGACTTCGCAACCTCCCGACACGTCTCCGAGATCGCGATGTTCGACGTGGAGCTGGCGTACATCGACGACCACGACGACGTGATGGACGTCCAAGAGGAGTCGCTGCGCTACGCGCTCAGCGAGGTCGCCGAGAACGCAGAGCGCGAACTGGACCTGCTCGACGTCGACCTCGACGTCCCCGAGGAGGACTTCCCGCGGATCACCTTCGACGAGGCGCTCGACATCTTAGAGACCGAGTACGGACACTTCCCCGACGACCCGACAGACCTCGACACGAAAGGCGAGAAGCTGCTCGGCGAACACTTCGAAGAGCAGGGCCACCCCGCGTTCTTCGTCGTCGGCTACCCCGACGAGAAGTTCTACTACATGCAAGACGTCGAGGGCGACGAGATCGCCTCCCGAAAGTTCGACCTCATTTATAAAGGTCAGGAGCTCTCCTCTGGCGGTCAGCGCGAACACGACGTCGAGCGCATGGTCGAGGTCATGGAGGAGGAGGGCGTCGAGACCGCAAACTTCGAGTTCTACATCGAGGCGCTGAGCTACGGCACGCCCCCGCACGGCGGCTACGGCCTCGGCATCGACCGCCTCGTCCAGAAGGTCGCCGGCCTCAGCAACATCAAGGAGGCCATCATGTTCCCGCGCGATCCGAACCGGCTGGAACCCTAGCGGGAGCGACCCGAACCGGGTCGCCGAGACGCTTTCTGTTCACCCCCCGGACACGCGGTCGCACGGGAGAGGTCCGACCCGCCGCGCGAGCGAGTCCGCCTTGCCGCGCGAGCGACGCCCGACCTGCCGACCGACGACAGGTTTTATAAGCAATCGTCCGATTCGACGAGATCCACCTTTTGAAGCCTCTCACGGCCGTTAAACCGAGTTAAATTGGGCGAAATTCGGTTGAACGGCTTACTCCATTAAAAGGTGTAGAGCCCCGAGGGGAAGTTGCTATGAACGCACTCCGAACGACGCTGCTCGTGGCACTGGCCACGGTGGTACTGATCGGGACCGGCGCGGCCGCCGGTGCCGTCGCGGCGACGCCCGGCCCGGACAACGCCTCGGGCGACGCGGGCCCGCCGAGCGACCTCCCGGACCAGGTGCCCGACTTCGTTGGCGACATCCTCGATAGCGTGAACGAGTTCCTCGGCGGCGGCGTCGACGACCTCGGCGAGACCGTGAGCGATATCGCCGGGAACGGCGCCGGCGAGGACGACGCGGACGACGGAACCGACGCCGACGGGGAGGAGGCGTAACGTGACGGACCGCACGCCCGATCACGTCGCGCTCGACCGCCGGACGTACCTCCGGGCGACCGGCGCCGCGGCGCTCGGCGCGGCCGGCCTCGCCGGCTGCGTCGGCCGCGCGACGGGGACGCTCGCGACGCGGGTGACGGACCAGCCCGCCGACATCGGCGACTTCGAGTCGCTCGTCGTCACCGTCGAGGGATTCTGGCTCGGGCCGGAGGGCGCCGAGCCGGACGAGGCGGACGCCGACGGCAACGAGACCGACACGGACGGCGGAGGCGACGCCGGAGCCGACGGCGACAACGAGACCGCCGACGGCAACGAGACGGACGCGGGCGACGACGACGAGGAGGACGCCGACGACGGCCGCGAGTACTTCGAGTTCGACGAGCCCCAGGAACCGGACCTCGTCGAGCTCCAGAACGGCGAGACGCAGCTGATCGACGAGCGCGAGCTCGAGACGGGCGGGTACCCCTACCTCCAGCTCGACGTGTCGTCGGCCGACGGGACGCTCACCGACGGGAGCGACGCGACCGTCGACCTCCCAGGCAACGCGCCGCTGAAGTTCAACGAGCCGTTCGAGATCCGCGAGAACACGCGGACGACGTTCACCGCGGACTTCGCGCCGGTGTTGCGGGGGAACGGTCGCTACCTCCTCCGGCCGGTGCCGAGCGGCATCGAGGTCGACTACGAGGAGTCGACGGACTCGGACGGGGACGACTCGAGCGGCGAGAACGAGACCGCCGACTCGTAGCGACGCCGCGTTCCCCCGGTCCCCCGTTGGAGTCGCGGTCGCGCCCACCGCTCGCGCCGAGCGAGCGCGGGCCACACCACGACTCCGGGGTCAGGGCTGGGTCGGTTCCCGGGATTCGGGGACCGGGGGAATGCGCGCGCCGCTGTGGTCGGTCCCCGAGTTGAGGCAGCCGTTCGCCGTCAGAGGCACACGACCCGCACGATCGCCCGCGCGACGACGCGCACGGGCGGTCTCCGCTTTCTCAGATCTGTTCTCCGTTTCGATCTTTTCACACCGCGGCGAGTCAGGCCTGCGCCCCGTCCGGCCGCAGGAACGTCCGGTAGAGCGGCCCGGCGAGCACCAGCGCGCCGACCGCGGCCATCCCGAGGAGCACGGTGGGGTCGACGAGCGATCCGTCGGCCGCCGCGAGGCGGTCGAGCGAGACGCCCACCGCGACCCCAGAGAGGACCCACGGCAGCTCGCCGAGCGCCGTGCCGACTAGGAACGGCCGCGTCCTGACGTCGGCCGCCGCGGCCCCGACCGTCACCGCGTCCGAGGGGAGCGGCAGCAGGCGGGTCCCCGCCACGGCGCGCACGCTCCCCGATTCTGCGGCGAAGCGCTCGCCGGCGCGGCAGAACCGGTCGGCGACCCCCGACCTGCCCTCGACCTCGGCGTCGTCTCGGAGTCGGAGGCGCCCCGCCTGAGCGAGCGCGTACGGCGGGAGCGCGGTGCCGACGACGAGCGCGAGCGCGAACGGGGTTCCGCTCCAGCCGTACCCGAAGCCGACGGCGACGGCGAGGAGGGTCGTCGGCCACGCGAGAAGCGGTCTGACGGCCGCAAGCGCGACGACGGCGAGTCCGAATCGGAGCGGGTCCGTGGCGAGCCAGCGGAGCCGCGAGAGCGCTGCCTCGGGAGAGACCGCGAGCCCGAGCGCCGCCAGCGCCGCGACGACGAGCCCCGCGACAGCGTACCGACCGAGCGTCGCGCGGCGATTCACGCTCTCGCGTCGATCGGGGGCCGGTAAACGCTTTGTGGGTGCGGCCGCCGTCACTCCTCGACGAACGCCTCCCGGAACGGCTCCGAGAGGTGTTCGCGCTGCCACGCCGTGACGGCCTCCTCGCCGAGTAAGCTCGCCCACGCGGTCAGGATTCCGGCACACAGGACAACGCCGGGGACGACGTGCGCGGCGGCGTCGACGAACAGCGCCGGTTGGAAGAGGAAGAAGCCGAACCGGTCCGCGAGCGCGTCCCACGCGGGCCCGAAGAGTGTCCACCGAAACGCGAACGGGACGAGCGTCACCGTCGCCAGCGGGTACGCGAGCACGTCCGTCACCGGCCCGCCCTTGCCTCGAACGAACGCGAGGGCGTAGAAGCCCCAACAGGCTAGCGAGGCGAAGACGCCCGCGATCCGCTGCGGGCCGACCGGTTCGCCGTGACCCAGCGCGGCCAGCCCGAAGAACGCCGCGGCCGCCCCGGCGTAGCCGACGAGGCACGCGAGCGCGCCGCCGACGAGGACGAGCGCGTGTTCGCCCCGTGACTGCCCCGCGAACGGCGCCAGTCCGAGCGGCACGTTCATCGTCGGAACCTCCGGCCGGCGGCGGATTGAAGCTTGCGCGTCCGGCTCACGACAGCTTCCCGAGCGCCTCGAAGAAGTCGGATGGCGGCCCCGCGATCCGTATCGGCGGTGCGGTGCGCTCGACGGTCACCTCGACCGGACCGTCTAGCGTCGCGGTGTCGCGGCCGTCGCTGACGACGGTGGCGCCCGACTCGCCCGCGACCGCGACCGTGACCGTCGCGTCCGTGTCCACCACGAGCGGGGGCATCCCCTCCTCGGCGACCATCTCGTTGACGACCAGCCCGGCCACGTCCGGGTGGACGAGCGGGCCGCGCTCGGAGAGGTTGTACGCGGTCGACCCGGTCGGCGTGGCCACGAGGACGCCGTCGGCGTGGCCGCCGGCGTACCGCGACCCGTCGACGCGCACCTCGTAGTCGATCCCGCCGCCCGGGCCGCGGCGGTCGCCCTGGACGACCACCTCGTTCGCGGCCGGCGTCGACGTCCAGTCGCCGGCGCTGGCGGCGAGCCGCGGGGCCTCCCGGACGTCCAGGCCGCCGCCGCGGAATGCCCGAATCTCGGCGCGGAGCGCGGTCGCGGCGTCGGCCGGCGGGACGGCGTTGAGGAATCCCACCTCACCGAGGTTCACCCCGACGATCGGGGTGTCGCCGGCGTTGCGCGCGACGAACAGGAACGTCCCGTCGCCGCCGACCGCGACGACGAGGTCGCAGTCGTCGAACGCCTCGACCGGTCGCGCGTCGTCGCCGGCGTCGAGGCTCGCGGCGGTCTCCTCGTCGAGCCAGACGCTCTCGCCCGCCTCGACGACGACGTCTCGGAGGGTCGCCGCGAGCGACGCCGCCCGCTCGCTCCCCTTCCGCGCCACGATGCCCACTTCCATGCCGAATCCATCCCGATCCCCGGATAAAAGCGTGCGGACATCGGGCGCTCCCGCCGGATTCTCGACAGTGAAACTTCGCCGGAAAGCTTCAAGCCGCTCGGCTTCGTTGCTCGGCCCATGTCGACCCCCCACGGGCGGCGGAAAGGATGAGCGAGGAGGACGACTGGTTCGAGCGCGCGATACGCGAGACCGACGAGGAGTCCGACGAGCCGCCGGTGGACGGTGCGGAAGGCGGTTCCGATGGTGGGGAAGGCGGTTCCGACGGCGCGGAAGCGGATGTAGACAACGGCGAATCCGGTACGGACGACCCGGCGGGGGAACCGGCCGCTGCGAGCAGCGACACCGAGTCCGCTGACCGGTTCGGCGGTGCCGACGACGAAACGGGCACAGAGGCGGCCGACGAGGACCCCTTCGGCAGTGCTGTCGACGATGACCCCGACGCCGGAGGCGATGAGGCGGGAGGCGGATCGGCGAGCGGCGGCGTTCCGGCGGACGCGTTCGGCGACATCGACGCCGACGCCGACGCGGGGTTCGGCTCCTTCGGCGAAGACGACCCGTTCGGCGGCGGTGGCGGGGGTGACGCCGACGCCGGCGCCGACACCGGCGCTGACACGGACTCCGGCAGCGGTGGCGGCGGGGCGGACGCGTTCGGCGCGGACGACCCCTTCGGCGGGGGCCGGGGCGGTGGCGGGTCCGGCGGCGATTCGAGCGCCGGAACCGAGGGTGGTGGCGACGACCCGTTCGGCGGCTACCGCGGCGGCGCGGGTGCGGTCGACGACGACTTCGGGTTCGGTGAGTTCGGCGGTGACGCGGACGCCGGCGGGGCGACCGACTTCGACGTCGACCCCGACGAGTTCGAGTCCGGAATCGATCGGACCGACATCGGGATCAAGGGGCTCGACGACATGATCCTCGGCGGCGTCCCCAGTCGGTCGCTGCTGTCGGTCATCGGCGGGGCAGGGACCGGGAAGACGACGTTCGCGCTCCAGTTTCTCAACCACGCCCTCGAATCGGGGAACAAGGGGATCTACATCACGCTCGAGCAGACCCGCGAGTCGATCCTCGACACGGCGAGCGAGAAGGGGTGGTCGTTCCGCGAGCACGCCGCCGAGGACCGCCTCGCGGTCGTCGCCATCGACCCCATCGAGATGGCCAACTCGCTCGCGTCGATCCGGAACGACCTCGTCCGGCTCATCGCCGAGTTCGACGCGGACCGGCTGGTTCTCGACTCCGTCTCCCTGCTGGAGATGATGTACGACCACCCCGCGAAGCGCCGCTCGGAGGTGTTCGGGTTCACGCGCTCGCTGAAGGAGGCGGGCGTCACGACGCTGCTCACCTCCGAGGCGAGCGAGGAGAACCCGTACGCCTCCCGGCACGGCATCGTCGAGTACCTCACTGACGCCGTCTTCGTCCTCCAGTACGTCCGGGGGTCGGACTTCCGCGAGACCCGCCTCGCGGTCGAGATCCAGAAGATCCGCGACGCGAACCACTCGCGCGAGACGAAGCCGTACGACATCACCGACACCGGCATTTCCGTCTACGACCAGGCGAACATCTTCTGAGCGGGCCGAGGATGTGGTATTTAAACCGGCGTCGTCGCAGCGGCGATTATTTATAAGGGAACGCTGTGCGGTGGCGCGTGCCTGCGAGGCCGCTTTGCGGCCGAGCAGTACGCGCGAGGGAGTCGGTGGTCCGGAGCGTAGCGGAGGACCACCGACGAGGCTGGGGAGGTGTGAGGTGCGGTTGCTGTGCGGTGCGGGGTGGGACTCAAAGGGGCAGCCGGGAGGCGGGCGCAGGCGACGTAAGCACTGGAGGGAGCGAACGGAGTGAGCGACCGAAGCGCGCAGCGAGCGTGCGCCCGCCTCCCGGCTGGGGCTTTGGCGGTGTTCGCCGCCGATCCGCAGTCGACCATTTATAAACGAGCGCCTGGGGCTTTGGAGGTATTCGGCATGTCAGAGGGCATTTCGCCATTCCTGCGGATCGCGGAATTGCTCGCCGAAGAGAGTGCACCGTCCGGGAATTGAACCAGAATCAGACGTGCTCACTCACTGCGTTCGCTGCGCGCGACTGATAGGGTTCAATTCTATCCGGCGATTTCTCTCACTACGTTCGAGAGTTCGCTGAACAGCGTGAAGCGAACGCTACCTGACGGAGTCAGGTAGAAAATGCACCGTCCGGGAATTGAACCCGGGCTATTAGCTTGGGAAGCTAATGTCCTACCACTGGACCAACGGTGCTCGAACTGACGTACCCGACCGCTTCACTTTAACGTAGCGTTTCGGCGGGCGCGACCCGTACCCCGGAGCGAGTGCCGCGAGCCACACCCTTAAGCCGTCACCGACGGAGGCACGCCCATGACCGACGACGCAGCAGACGCGACGCGATCCGACGCGAGCGCGGCCGTGGACCGCGTACGCGAGCGGGCAAGCAACCTCGCGCCCGCGCTCGGGGCGACGTGGACCGATGCCGAGCCGTGGCGCTTCCTCACCGACCTCACGGCGATCGGGAGCCGCATGGCCGGCAGCGAGGGCGAGCGCCGGGCCGCGGGCCTCGTCGCCGACGCCTTCGAGCGCGCGGGGCTCGCGGACGTGCGCACGGAGGCGTTCGACCTCCCGGCCTGGGAGCGCGGGTCGGCGTCGCTCGACGTGACCGTCTCGGGCCGAGACGGCGAGCCGTCGACGCGCTCGTTCGAGGCACTGGCGCTCCCGTACTCGCCGGCGGGGAGCGTCGCCGGCGAGCTCGTCGATGTCGGCTACGGGACCCCGGCGGAGATCGACGAGCGCGACGTCGAGGGGCGGATCGCGGTCGCCTCGACGACCACCCCGGAGGGCGGGCGGTTCGTCCACCGCATGGAGAAGTTCGGCTACGCGGTCGACGCCGGCGCGGTCGGCTTCGTCTTCGTCAACCACCTCGACGGACAGCTGCCGCCCACCGGGTCGCTCACGTTCGGCGAGGAGGCCGAGGCGGTCGCCGTCGGCGTCTCGAAGGAGACCGGCGCGTGGCTCCGCGAGTACGCGGTCGGCGGGGGTTCGGGGACGGCTAGCAGCACGACCGGCGCCGTCGGCGTCACCGGGGACGACGTCGACGCAGGCGACGTCGCGCAGGCCGAACTCTCAGTCGAGGCGTCCACGACGCCGGGCGAGAGCCGCAATGTGCTCGGGCGCACCGGGCCGGACACCGACGAGCGCGTCCTCCTGCTCGCCCACTACGACGCCCACGACATCGCGGAGGGCGCGCTCGACAACGGCTGCGGCATCGCGACGGTCGCGACCGCGGCCGGGATTCTCGCGGACGCCGACCTCCCGGTCGGGGTCGACGTCGTCGCGGTCGGCGCCGAGGAGGTCGGGCTGCTCGGCGCGGAGCACCTCGCGGACCGGCTCGACCTCGACCGCGTGAAGGGCGTCGTCAACGTCGACGGCGCGGGGCGGTTCCGCGATCTGGTTGCGCTCGCGCACGCCTCGACGGCGGCCGCGTCGGTCGCGGAGGCGGTGTCGGCCGCGACGCGCCAGCCGATCGAGGTCGACGCGCAGCCACACCCCTTCTCCGACCAGTGGCCGTTCGTGCGCCGCGGCGTGCCGGCGCTCCAACTCCACAGCGACTCGGGCGACCGCGGGCGGGGGTGGGGTCACACTCACGCGGACACCCGCGACAAGGTCGACGACCGGAACGTCCGCGAACACGCGATGCTGATCGCGCTGCTCGTCGCCGAGTTCGCAGCGCCCGAGCGCGACCTGCCGCGGCTCGACCGCGACGAACTTGCGGCCGCGTTCCGCGAGGCCGACTTCGAGACGGGGATGCGCGCGGCCGACCTCTGGCCGAGCGACTGGGACTGAGCGGCCGGTCCGGAACCGAAATCTCTCGGCCGGTCACTCCAGGTCCGCGTCGGGCGTCGGCGGCGGGAGCCGCTTGTGCGCCGACGCGCGGTGGCGCCCGAGCAGGTCCGCGACGAGTTCGCGGTCGACCGCGGCGATCTCGCGGTCAATTTCGGCGAGTTCGTCGCCCTCGTTGCCGGTGTCAGTCGTGTCGGTCGCGTCGGCCTCGCCGTCGGCGAGCGCGGCCTCGAGGCGCTCGACGACCGACTCCGGGTTGAGGCCACCGTCGACCCCGAGGTGGAGGACGGGGTCGACGACCTCGTAGGGGGCGCCCAAGTCGTCCACGTCGCGCTGGCCCGGCAGGAACCCGGCGCTCGGCGGCTTCTCGACGACGAACTCCGGAACGCCGAGCTCGGCGGCGAGCGCCCGGACGTCGGTCTTGTAGAGGTGGCCCAGCGGGAACAGGTCGGCGGCGCCGTCCCCGTGCTTCGTGAGGTAGCCCAAGAGGAGCTCGCTCCGGTTCGCGGTGCCACAGACCAGGCGGTTCGTCGCGTTGGCGGCGAGGTAGGCGACGGCCATCCGGAGCCGCGCGACGGCGTTCCCCGAGCGGACCGGCTCGTCGTGGAGGTCGAAGCGGTCGGGGACGACGGCGCCGAACTGCGCGAACAGCGGCTGGAGGTGGACCGTGTCGTGGTCTATCCCCAGCGCCTCGGCGAGCGCCTCGGCGTCGCGGGCGTGCGGCGCGCCGATCTTGTTACACGGCAGGATCAGTCCGTACACGCGGTCAGCGCCGAGCGCCTCGACCGCGAGGGCGGCCGTTACCGTCGAGTCGAGCCCGCCGCTCATGTTCACGACCACGCCCTCGGCGCCCGCGGCGTCGACCCGATCAGCGACGAACGATCGGACGCGGTCGCGTTCGCGCGCGGGATCTCGATCCGGGAGCAGCGAGCGGGTACGGTGCCGCGACAGGGCGGCGTCTCCCTCGCCGTCCGACGCGGAGTCGGTCGCCGACCGTCCGGCGGGAGCGACCCCGTCGGAGTCGAACGTCGACTCGCGGTCAGCCATCTACGCCTCCCGGCCGACCGGTCGGCCGCGCGCGCCGTCGGGACGCCCCGCCGGGGTGCCGTTGCCGGGCGCGGGCGCGTCTCTGCGGGTGATCGCGAGCGTTGCGTTGAATCGTCATCTGTCGCCCGGCGCTTCCGGTCGCGGTGGTAAATACCTGCGGTGTAGATCGTATTAGGAATTGGTACAACTATTTCTAAACAAGAGGCAAATACGCGATAAAGCTAATATATGTACTATTATTCCCCAGACAACTTAGCTATCTCGTGAAAGACTTTCTCGCAGAAGCGCAGGATGCGTGTCTCGGCGGAAATATGTCTGTTTTGCGTATGTATTTCAAGAATTAGGGAACACAAGAACAACTCTAAGCATATAATGACGTTATACGCGAACATTTATTAGGGGCATACGGCTCGGTTCGTCCATGTCCGATATTCAGTTGAGTTCGAGTCAGGACCGGGTGCTCACCGCGCTCGTGAACCTCTCCGAGGGTCGGGAGACGCCGGTACAGGGGCGCGAGATCGCGGACGCCATCGATCGCAACCCGGGAACGGTCCGGAACCGGATGGGGTCCCTCAGCACGCTCGGTCTCGTCGAGGGCGTCGCCGGACCGGACGGCGGCTACGTCCCGACCGACGAGGCGTACGACACGCTCGGTATCGAGCGCTTGGACGACGCCGCGACGACGCCGGTCGAGCGCGAGGGGGACCCCGTCGAGGACGTCACCATCGCGGAGATCGACCTGTCGAGCGTCGCGAACCCGGAGCTGTGCCGCGCGGAACTCGTGATCCGCGGCCCGGTCGGCCCCTTCGATGCGGGCGACCGCGTGACCGTCGGGCCGACCCCCGCGACCGGGCTCCGCCTCTCCGGCACGGTGGACGCGACCAACGTCGACGGCAACACCCTCCTGGTCCGCGTCGACGGCATGGAGACGCCGACGGGCGGCTCGGCCGCCTGAGAGAGGGCGGTCCGGAAACCCGATTCACTCCTTCCCGACCGCGGAGCACAGCCTGTCGCGGACCGCGCCGGTCGCTGCCGCGGCGTGGCGCGCGTCTCGGTGTCGCTCACCGAAGGCGACGCGCGCGCTCTCCGCGGCCTCGCGGTCGACGTCGAACGTCACGTCGGGGTAGGCCACGTCCCACAGCACGAGCGGCTCCGGGGGCGCGGGGCCGACCCCCTGCTCGCCCGATATCGGCTCGGCGGCGAGCAGCCGGTCGATCCACGCGAGGTCGGCCGTTCCGCGACCGACGGCGCGGCCCGCGGCGACGACTCGCCTGACGAGCGCGCGCGGGAACCCGTCCGCCGAGAGTTCGACGACGAGCGCGTCGCCCTCGCGGGTCGCCCGCGCGTCGAGGTCGCGGACCGTCCCCGTCTCGTCGGTCGTCAGGTTGTGGAGGTCGTGCTCGCCGTCGAACCGCGCGAGCGCCGCCCGAAAGCGGTCGTCGTCGACGGCGTGTTCCGGATCTCGCCGTGCGGCCTCGGCGGCTACGGCGGCCTCGTTTTTGCCAGCCCCGGCTATCCCGTCCGCGCAGCCCCCGTCGGTCGCGGGCGCGTAGAGGTGGTACCGGTACGTCCGGCGGACCGCATCGTGGGTCGCGTGGAAGTCGTCCGTGACGTCGGCCGCGGCCCACACGCGGACCGACCCGGGGAGGTGCCCGTTGAACGCGCGCGGCGTGAGCCACGTCGGCGCCTCGAAGGCGACGGTCTGCGCCACGGCGGAGACGCCGGCGTCGGTCCGGCCGGCCGCCGCGTAGCCCGGCGGCGTGGCGTGGGTCGACCCGTCGCCGCGCTCGACGACGCCGTGGTCCGCGAGCGCTCCGAGGAGCGCGTCCGCAACCGTGCGCGCGTGGGGCTGACGCTGGAAGCCGGCGTACTCCCGGCCGTCGTAGGCGACGCGGAAGGCGCGCGTGACCGTCTCGCGCCCGCCCGGATCGTTTGTCACTGGGGGCCGTCCGCGTCGTCCGCGTCGTCCGCGTCGTCCGCGCTATCTACGTCGTCGCCGTTCGAGTCCCGCGGTTCGGCGGATCGCTGCTCCGCCTCGGGGTCGGACATCGGCACGGTCACGACCGGTACCGAGGCGACGCGGACGACCTTCTCGGTGACGCTCCCGAGCAGGAGGCGTCGGATCCCCCGTCTGGTGTGGCTCGGCATGACGACGATGTCGGCGCCGTCGTCGATCGCGTTCTCGATGACGTCCAGCGGCTCGCCGCGGACGACACTCCCGACCGCCTTGACGCCGGTGGCCTCCAGTTCGGCGGTCACCGCCTCGACGCGCTCCTCGGCCGCCTCCGCGAGCCGGTCGGAGAACACGCCGGTCCGCGGGCCCGCGAGCGTGTCGACGGCGGTGTCGGCGGCCGAGAGGACGTGGACGGTCGCGTCGTAGCGCTCGGCGAGGCTGGCCGCGTGCGGGATCGCGTCGTTCGCCTCGCCGCCGGGGGCGACGGGCAGGAGGATGTCGTCGTACATGCGCGGTACTGCTCGCGCCCGGCGGAAAACGATACCGGCCGTCGGGACGGTCGGGCTGGAGGCGTTACAGCCCGAGCGCGCCGAACGGGTCGGGGACGCTACAACCCGAGCGCGTCGAGCAGGTCGAAGCCGACGCCGGCGTAGCCGACGAACTTGAACCCTAGGTAGATCCCGACTATCGCCACCACGCCCGGCAGCTCCGGCGGCGCGGGGATCGGGACGCGGAGGAACGCGAACAGCGCGCCGACAGTCACCCCGACGACGAGCGCGGCGAGGGTCACGACCGGGGTCGAACTCATACCGACTGGTCGGCCGCGTTCGTTTATAAGCTCGGTGTTGGCGCTCGGCGGGTGCCCTGCGCGGATGGGTAGGGTTTTCCGACGCGCGTCCCTCTCGAGGAACATGGCACGAGAGGTTTCCAACCCCGACAACCCGCAGGTGACGCTCCAGACCAACCACGGCGACATCGTCGTCGAGCTGTTCGCCGAGCGCGCCCCGAAGACGGTCGAGAACTTCCTCGGCTTAGCGCGTCACGACCCCGCCGCCGACGCGGAGCCCGCGCCGGAGACGAACACGTGGGAGGACCCCAAAAGCGGCGAGGTGCGCGGCGACTCGCTGTACGAGGGGATCGTCTTCCACCGCGTCATCGACGACTTCATGATCCAGGGCGGCGACCCGATGGAGAACGGCCGCGGCGGCCCCGGCTACCAGTTCGACGACGAGTTCCACGACGACCTCACCCACGACGGGCCCGGAATCCTCTCGATGGCGAACTCCGGCCCGAACACGAACGGCTCCCAGTTCTTCATCACGCTGGACGCGACCCCGCACCTCGACGGCAAACACGCCGTCTTCGGGCAGGTCATCGACGGGATGGACGTCGTCGAGGAGATCGGCGGCGTGCCGACCGGCCGGAACGACGATCCCCGCGAGGCCGTCGAGATCGAGACGGTCGACGTCGACGAGTAGTCGGTCAGAACGCCCCCGTCCCGTGTTCGACCCTCCCACGTCAGGGAGAGTTAAGAAGATATAAATCATCCCCGGCGTAAGCGATAATCGCGCTCGGTTGGTGTAGTCCGGCCAATCATGTTGGCCTTTCGGCGGACGCGGCGCCTCGGCGCCGGTTCGGAAGTCAGCCGACGACCAGGGTTCAAATCCCTGACCGAGCATCCACTCTCACACCGCGAGCAACGCGTTTCGTTCTCCGGTCGGTCCGAAGGGGAAGAATCACGGCCGTCGGTGACCGAGAACCGGCTATGAGCGACCGACCCGACGCGAGCGACGACGACCGCGACGCCGGTGACGGCCGTGACGCCGGTGACGACGACCGCCGGTTCGAGACCCGCGCGATCCACGCCGGGCAGGAACCCGACCCGGAGACGGGCGCGCTGATGACGCCGATCCACGCGAACTCCACCTACGAGCAGGACGCGCCGGGCGACCACCGCGGCTACGAGTACAGCCGGACGGGAAACCCGACGCGCAGCGACCTCGAGGCGAACCTCGCCTCGCTGGAGTCGGGCAGCCACGCCCGCTGTTTCTCCTCCGGCATGGGCGCGATCAACACCGTCCTCAACCTCCTGTCCGCGGGCGACCACGTCGTCGCGGGCGACGACGTGTACGGCGGCACCCACCGAATCTTGACGCAGGTGTACGATGAGTACGACATCGACACGACGTTCGTCGACACGACCGACCACGACGCGGTCCGGGCGGCGATGCGCGAGGAGACCGAGCTGGTGTGGGTCGAGACGCCGACGAACCCGCTGATGAACGTCAACGACATCGGCGCGCTCGCCGACATCGCTCACGAGGGCGACGCGCTCTGCGCGGTCGACAACACGTTCGCGACGCCGTACCTCCAGCGCCCGCTCGAACACGGCGCCGACATCGTCTCCCAGTCGCTGACGAAGTACCTCGGCGGGCACTCTGACACCATCGGCGGCGCCCTGATCGTCGACGACGAGGCGCTCGACGAGCGGCTCGGCTTCTACCAGAACTCGGTCGGCGCGACCCCCGGGCCGTTCGACGCGTTCCTCGTCCTCCGCGGGACGAAGACGCTCCCGGTCCGGATGGACCGCCACTGCGAGAACGCGATGGAACTCGCCGAGTGGCTGGCGGGCCACGACGCGGTCGAGCGCGTCTACTACCCCGGGCTGGAGTCGCACCCGGACCACGAGCTGGCGGCCGAGCAGATGGACGACTTCGGCGGCATGCTCTCCTTCGAGCTGGACGGCACCCTCGAGGAGGCGTCGACGGTCGTGAGCGAGACGGAGGTGTTCACGCTCGCGGAGTCGCTCGGCGGCGTCGAGAGCCTCATCGAGCAGCCGGCGGCGATGACCCACGCGGCCATCCCGCGCGAGGAGCGGCTCGCGGCCGGGCTCACCGACGGCCTCATCCGCGTCTCGGTGGGGATCGAACACGTCGACGACATGAAGGCCGACCTCCAAGCCGCGTTCGACGCCGCGCTGTCGTAGACCGCCCGCCCGACACGGGGAGTCGCGTCCGATTCGAGGGGTCGCCCCCGGCGCCGATCGACTGACACCATTTTTATCGGTTCCGCCGAGACTGCCCCCATGAGCGATCCAGACGTCCTGGTGCTTCGGCAGACGATCCACGGGCTGGGCCCCGACGAACTGGCGGCGGCGATCCGCGAGCGACTCCCCGACGCGGAGGTCGCGCGGGCGCGGACGCCGGCCGAGGAGCGCGACCTGATCCGGACGACACGGGTCGCCGTCGGGCTCACCGTCGACGAGGAGCTGCTCGCTGCCGCCGAGGAGCTGGAGCTCTTCGCCTGCGTGTTCGCCGGGACCGGCCACCTCCCGCGCGACATGCTCGACGACCACGGGGTGGCCGTGACGAACGCCTCGGGCGTCCACGGGCCGAACATCGCCGAGCACGTCGTGGGGTCGATGATCGCGCACGCGCGGCAGTTCCACCGGGCGTACCGCCAGCAGTCCCGCCGCGAGTGGCGCACCTACGAGACGACGGAGGTGTACGGCTCGACCGTGGCCGTGGTCGGGCTGGGCGCCATCGGGCGGGCCGTCGTCGACCGGTTGGAGTCGTTCGACGTCGACACGGTCGGCGTGCGCTACTCGCCCGAGAAGGGCGGCCCGACCGACGAGGTGTACGGGTTCGACGAGTTCCACGAGGCCGTCACCGACGCGGAGTACGTCGTGCTGGCCTGCCCGCTCACGGAGACGACGCGCGGGCTCGTCGACGCCGACGCGCTGCGGACGATGCGGCCCGACGCCGTCCTCGTCAACATCGCGCGCGGGCCGATCGTCGACACCGACGCCCTGGTGACGGAGCTCCGGAACAACCGCATCCGCGGCGCGGCGCTGGACGTCACGGACCCGGAGCCCCTCCCCGAAGACCACCCGCTGTGGGGGCTGTCGAACGCGACGATCACGCCGCACAACGCCGGCCACACGCCCGAGTACTACGAGCGCGTCGCGGACATCCTCGCCGACAACGTCGCGCGGCTGGACGCCGGCGATGACCTGCGCAACCGGGTGGTGTGAACGAGTCGCCCCCAGCGAGAGGATCCGAAAATATATAGCCCTATATAATCCATCCGCTTAAACCGCCCTCTGCGTTCTAATATCGATTTTTCCAACCCACTAGTCGTCGGTAGTCGGTTATTTCGGGGTGAGATACGATGATACGAGAGTATATATTTTGATCAAAATTAAGGTGATCCGCTCCGGAGGGTGGGGTATGGAAACCCGGAAGGTCCAGGTCACCGGCGGTTCGACGTACACGGTCTCGATCCCGAAGACGTGGGCGACCGACAACGACGTCGAGGCCGGGACGGAGATCGAGTTCCACCCCGACGGCGACTCGCTGTTTCTCACGCCGCGGTCCGAGTCGGAGCGGACGCGGGGGACCTTGGACATTGCCGACCTGACCGGGCAGGCGCTCCGGCGGGCGGTGACGACGATGTACGTCAGCGGCTTCGACGTCATCGAACTGGAGGCCGCGGAGATCACCACCGAGCAGCGCTCGTCGATCCGCGACGCGGTCCAGAGCCTCGTCGGCCTGGAGGTGTTAGAGGAGACCCGGGACCGCGTCGTCGTCCAGGACCTGCTCGACTCCTCGGAGCTTTCGATCCACAACGCGGTCACGCGCATGCGGCTCATCTCGCTGTCGATGCTCGACGACGCGATCACCGCGCTCGCGGAGCGCGACCACGACCTCGCGCGCGACGTGATCGGCCGCGACGACGACCTCGACCGGCTGTGGCTCGTCGTCTCGCGGATCTTCCGCGCGACCTTGCGGACGCCGAAGGCCGCCGAGGAGCTGGGGCTCCCCCGCGAGGAGTGTTTCGACTACCACTCCAGCGCGCGCCAGCTGGAGCGGATCGGCGACCACGCGACGAAGATCGCGCACCTGACGCTGAACATCGACGAGCCGCTGCCCGAGGAGGTCGTCGAGGCGGTGAGCGACCTCCACGGCGACGCCGTCGACGTGATCGACACGGCGATGGAGGCGCTGTTCGACGACGACACCGAGGCGGCGACGCGGCGGGCCAACGAGGCGCGCACCGGCGTGCGCGCGATCGACGAGCGCGTCCGCGCCATCGACGAACTGCTCCGCGAACTCGACCCGACGCGCGCGCAGCTGCTCGGGCTCGTCGTCGACTCCGTCCTCCGCTCTGCCGACTACGGCGGGAACATCGCCGAGACCGCCCTCCAGAAGGCCGCGCCGACGCCGTGAGGGGCGCCCGCGACGGGATCGCGAGTCGACTGCCCGAACGCCGGACGCTCCTGCTCGCCGGCGGTGTGGCCGCCCTCCTCGTCGCGCTCGTCGTCGCCGGCGGCGCCGCGTACTTCGCCGCCGGGATGGGGCCGGAGGCGGACGCGGTCGCGGCCGTCGAGGCCGATCCCAACGTCTCCGTGGACCGGACGCCGGTCGGGACGACGGTCCGCGACGGACCGGTGACGGCGTCGACCGTCGGGCTCGTTTACTACCCGGGCGGGCGGGTGTCTCACGAGAGCTACGTGCCGACCGCCGCCGAGATCGTCTCCGCGTCCGATCGAGACGTGCTCGTCGTCGTCGTGGACATGCCGCTCAACCTCGCCGTCCTCGCGCCGGACCGCGCTGACCGCGTCCGCGAACGCTACCCCGAGGCGGGCGGGTGGGCGGTCGGCGGCCACTCGCTCGGCGGCGCCATGGCCTGTCGACACGCCGCCGGGAACGCCGAGGCGTACGACGCGCTCGTCCTCCACGCCGCCTACTGCGACCGCGACGTCTCCGAGACCGGTCTCGACGTGCTCTCGGTCCGCGGAGGCGCCGACGGCGTGATCGACGTCGAGCGCGAGCGCGCGTCGCGGTCCAACCTCCCCGCGGACGCCCGGGTGGTCGAGCTCGACGGGGTCAACCACGCCGGGTTCGGGGCGTACGGACCGCAGCCCGGAGACGGTCCCGCGTCGCTGTCACCGGACGCCAGCCGGGAGGCGGTCGGGAACGCGACCGGAACGTGGCTTTCGGAGCGTGTCCGCTCCGCCGCGCTCGTCGTTGCCGGGTGAGCGGGTTTTTTGACCGCGCTCCCCCGAGGTGATAGCATGCCAGAGATCGAACTCGGCGTGCCGAGAGGCGTCGTCGAGTCGCTTCCGGAGGAGGAAGGGACCGCCGAACGCGACATGCGACGCGCCATCACGGGGATCCAGTCGCGGCTGAACGACGCGATCGACGAGGCGGACCCGGACGAGGCGGCCGAGGTCGTCGCCGACGCGGTCGAGCGCATGGAGTCGCAGGCGAGCACGTACCACGAGTTCGTCCCGGAGCTGCGCGCGTGGGGGCAATCGCCGATCTACGCGATCGCGTGGCGGAACCTCTACCTCGAACTGATCGGCCAGCTGTACGACCACGAGTGGCTCGCGGACGACCTCGACCGCGAGCGCAACTTCCGCCTGGTCGAGGACGGGATCCGGTTGTCCGATCTGTAGTCGGCGACGCGTCGCCTTTTACGAGCGGCCGGTCGCGTCTTCTTCCGCGGCCGGCCGCGACGAATTCCCGGCCGTATCGACTTCCGCGGCCGGCCGCTTTTAAGCCGCCGCGACTCGACGTACGGGTATGGAACTGGAACTGCGGTTCTTCGCGACGTTTCGCGAGGCCGCCGGCGGGAAGACGGTGAACGCGGAGTTCGCCGACGGCTCCACGGTCGGCGACGTGCTGCGGGAACTGGAGTCCGAGTACGAAGGGATGGAGAGCCGGCTGATCGTCGACGGCGACCTCGCGCCGCAGATCAACGTCCTGAAGAACGGTCGCGAGGTGCTCCACCTCGACGGACTCGACACGCCGATGGCGGACGGCGACCGGCTCTCGGTGTTCCCGCCGGTCGCCGGAGGAACATGAGCGACGACGAGTCCGCCTCCGTCGAGGAGCCCACGGACGGAACGAGCGCGGCGGACGACGCCGAGGACGCGGCGACCCTCCCGTCGGCCGAGGACGGCTGGGAGCGCGAGACGGTGGCGTACCGCGGCATCTCCCGTCGGCTTGCGGCTCACTACCTCCGAAACTTGGGCGGAGAGCTCGTCGGGACCGACGACCCGGCGGAGGCGACCCGCGTGGACGGCGACGGGTGGCGAGTGGCGCTCAGTGCCGAGACGGTGACCGCGGCGGCCGCCATCGAACTCACCGAGGTGACCGCCGAGTTCGCCGGCGACCCCGACGCCCTCGCCGAGCTCCTACCGAAGTACCGGCAGAAGGCCATGCGCGCCGGCGGGTGATGTCCGACGACGACGAGCAGGACCCGGGTCCGTACCCGATCGAGGGCACCGCGCTGGTGAAGACGGCCGCGCTCGCGAGCGTGCCGGCCGCGCGGGTGCCGGCGCTGCTCGCGCGAGTCCAGGCCGATCTCGGCCCCAGAATCGACGCGTATCGCCGGCGCTACGAGCGGATCGCGGCCGAGCCGGACCGCGAGACGTTCCTCGTCGAGCCCGACCACTGGGAGGCGGTGGCCGACCGCGTCGGGCTCACCGAGCGCGAGCGCGACGCCGTCGTTCGCGCGCACGAGGCCGCGGTCGAGCGGATCGGGTCAGGGAGCGGTCGCCGGGAGGAGTTCGACACCGCGCTGGAGATCCGGTCGGGCGTCGTCATCGGCGTCGACGAGGGGGGAGGCGGCGAGCGCGACGGGGAGGACGGTCGCGACGCGGACGGCGAGGACACGAATGCGGACGGGAACCGCGACGCAGATGCGGACGGCGACTGACCCGATTCCTGCCGTCACCGACGCCTTTTCGGACCGCAGCGCGGACGTTCCCGCATGCGACTCGCTCGACTGCTCACCCCGGACGGCCCCGTGGCCGGCCGCTACGTCGACGGCGCGGTCGTCGCCGACGACGGCCGCTACGAGGTCGGTCGCGACGGGCGACTGCTCCCGCCGTGTGAGCCCAGCGCGCTGTACTGCGTCGGTCGGAACTACGCCGAGACGCTCGACCAGATGGACTACGAGCGCCCCGAGGAGCCGGACTTCTTTATAAAGCCGCCGGCGAGCCTGCTCGCGCACGGCGAGCCGATCCGGTACCCGGAATGGACCGAGGAACTGACGTACGCCGGCGAGCTGGTCGCCGTGATCGACGAGCGGTGCCGCGCCCTCGACCCCGCGGAGGTGCCCGAGGTCGTGCGCGGCTACACGGTGATGAACGACGTCGACGCGCTCGACCAGCAGGGGCGGACCGCGCGGAAGGCGTTCGACGGGTCGGCGCCGCTCGGGCCGTGGATCGAGACCGACGTGGACCCGACGAGCCTCGACATCGAGACGACCGTGGGCGGCGAGCAGCGGCAGGACGCGAACACCGAGCTGATGTTGTTCGGCCCGCGCGAGGTCGTCTCATACCTCTCGAAGCGGTTCACCCTCGAGCCCGGTGACTGTATCGCGTTCGGTAGCCCCGCGAACCCCGGGGTCGTCGAGCGCGGCGAGCGCGTCGAGATCACCTACGAGGGCGTCGGGACGCTCTCGAACGCGGTGGTCGCGCCCGAGGCGGAATGACGGCTCGGGGTTCGGGCGGGCGGGCGTCGTTCGCTCTCAGCGACCCGTGGGGTCGAGGTCGTCGACGCTCGCCTCGTCGATCAGGCTCTCGGCGTTCGTCAGCGCCGTCTCGTCGCCGGTCCGGACGTACTCGCCGAGGGCGTCGGCCGCCTCGACGAGGGCGTCCGCGGCCGCGGGCGGCACGTCGCCGCCGAGCGCGTCGACGCGCGTGACGCGGTCGCGGAGGCGCTCGAAGGCGTCGCGGGCCGGGCCGACCCTGGCTTCCGGCGCCTCGCCGTCGACGGTGACCGTCGGGGTGTCGTCGTTGCTCTCGTCGTTGTTGCTCTTGTCATCGCTGCTCTCGTCGTCGCTGCTCTCGTCGTCGCTGTTTTCAGCGGGATCCTGTTCGGCGCCGGCTTCGAGCTCGTCGAGGAAGTCGAGCGCGTCGCTGCGGTACGCCCTGACCGCGCGCACGGCCGCCATCCCCCGGGCCTCACGGAGCGCGGTCGGGACCTCCTTCGTCGCCGGCCGGTCGCCGTCGTCGGCGCCGGCGAGCAGCGCGAGGAGGTACTCGCGGTCGGCGTCGGCTGGGTCGCGCAGTCGCTCGAAGCAGTCGACCGCCTCCAGCAGTTCGCGGGCTGCGAGGTAGGTCCCGTCGAGACGGGCGAGTCGACCGCCGTCGATGAACCCGCGCTTCCGGCAGTACTCCCGGAGGTCGGACTGGAGCTCGTCGACACCCGACCGGGGAAGCGTCTCGGGGGCGTCACCGAACCGCTCGCGGTGGGCGGCGAGGTCGAGCGAGACCGGCGCGTCGGTGTGCGCGGTGCGGGCGTCGACGCCGACGCTCCGGAAGTCGCCGCAGCTCGGACACGCGACGGAGCCCGTCTCGTAGTACGACCACCGCGTGCCGCAGGACTGGCACTCGCGTTCGCCGCGGACTTTCATACCTGGCGGTTCGTCGCGTCGGCCCTAAACGACTGCGGGTCGGCGGTCCGGGCTCTCGGGACGAGCGGTCGCGGAGCGGGCGGCCCGTCCGTCGTCCGCTCCGGTGCCAGCCTATTTCACTCCCTCCGGCCAACGGGTCGTATGAGCTGGCACGCCGTTGACGCGCTCGACCGCGCCGTCGACGCCACGCGTCGGTTCCTTTTCCCCTTCGAGGCGGTGCGGTGGGCGACGCTCGCGTTCCTCGCGCTCGTGATGGCGAGCGGGGGCGTCGGAGTGTCGGGCGCTGGCGTGCCGAGTACCGGCTCGTCACTTTTCGGCGCCGCAGCCGGAGCGGTCGGCGCGGTCGGAGCGGTAAGCGCGGCCGGAGCGGCCGGTGGGATCGGCGCTTGGAGCGAGTTTGTCCCGACCGACTCCGAATCGGTACCAGTGGTCGTCGAACGCGGCGTGAGTACGGGCGCCGAGCGCCTCGCAGGGCTCGACGCCGCGCTGTTAGCCGGGCTCGCTGGCATCGCGCTGCTCGTCGCGCTCGCCCTCGTCGCGTGTTCATTCGCCTTCCGGCTCGTCTTCTACGACGCGCTCGCGACGGACGAGGTCGCGCTCCGGCGACCGTTCCGCGATCGGTTCCGGCAGGCGCTGGGGCTGTTCGCCTTCTCGACGGTCCTCGTGGTTGCGACCGGAATGCCCGCGCTCGCGCTCGTCGTCGCCGTCGATCCCACAGCGTTGCGCGCGGTCGGAATTTCGGTCGGCGGTCTCCCCGGGTCGTTGACGGTCCAGACCGCAGCGCTCGGCGGGCTCGCAGTGTTCGCGGCCAGTGCCGCACTGATCGGGGCCGTCGCGTCCCGGCTCACGTTCGAGTTCGTCGCGCCGGCGATGGTCGCCCGCGACGTGGGTGTGCTCGCCGGATGGCGAGCGGTTTGGCGGTCGTTCCGCGGGTCGGTCGGCGAGGTCGTCGCCTACCTCGCGGTTCACGCCGTCGTCGCGGCGGGAGCCGGGATCGTTCAGGCCGTCGCCGTCGCGTTCGTCGGAGGCGTCGTCGCCGCAGTCGGCCTCGTCGCGCTCGTGGTCGCGGCGGTTCCGCTCGGCGGGGTCGAGGCGCTGATCGGGACGGCCGCGGGGACGGTCGTTCTCGTCACCGTACTGGTCTGTGCCGCCGTCGCAGTCGTGGTCGTGACGCTCCCGGTCCGGCTCGTGGCGCGGACGTATCTGACCGCCTACGAGGTCTCGACGCTCGCCGGGATCGAGTCCGACTTGGCGCCGCTGTCGCCGACGCTCGTCGCGAGCGACGACTCGAAATCGGTCGAGGAGTGATTGCCGGTCGTCGCGCGGCGTTGGGGGCTCTCGGGACCCTAGCGGGGTCGTCGAATGATCGTCGAACGTCGAATTGTCTCTTCGACAGCATCGGATAGCTTTTTACTCCGTTCACGAATGGAGGCAGACATGGGACTAGATGACGACGCGCGGGAGTACCACCGACAGGAGCCGCCCGGAAAGATCGCGATCGAGACGACGAAGCCCACGAACACGCAGCGAGACCTCTCGCTGGCGTACTCGCCGGGCGTCGCGGCGCCGTGTCGCGACATCGCGGCCGACCCCGAGTCCGTCTTCGAGTACACGGCGAAGGGGAATCTCGTCGCCGTCGTCTCGAACGGGTCGGCCGTCCTCGGCCTCGGCGACATCGGCGCCGCCGCCTCGAAGCCCGTCATGGAGGGGAAGGGAGTGCTGTTCAAGCGCTTCGCCGACATCGACGTCTTCGACATCGAGCTCGACATCGACTCCGTCGACCCGTTCTGCGAGGCCGTGAAGGCGATGGAGCCGACGTTCGGCGGGATCAACCTCGAGGACATCAAGGCGCCTGAGTGTTTTAAAATCGAGGAGCGGCTCCGCGAGGAGATGGACGTCCCGGTGTTCCACGACGACCAGCACGGCACCGCGATCATCTCCGGCGCGGCGCTGATGAACGCGGTCGACATCTCGGGGAAGGACCTCTCGGAGCTCGACATCGTGTTCTCCGGCGCCGGCGCGTCCGCCATCGCGACGGCCCGGTTCTACGTCTCGCTCGGCGCGCGTAAGGAGAACATCACGATGTGTGACTCCTCCGGGATCATCACCGAGGAGCGCGTCGAGGCCGGCGAGGTCAACGAGTACAAGAGCCAGTTCGCGACCCCGGTCGAGGGCGGCGACCTCGCGGACGCCATGGAGGGGGCCGACGTGTTCGTCGGGCTCTCGGTGGGCGGTATCGTCTCGCAGGAGATGGTCCGCTCGATGGCCGCCGATCCGATCATCTTCGCGATGGCGAACCCCGACCCGGAGATCACCTACGAGGACGCGAAGGACGCGCGCGACGACACGGTGATCATGGCCACGGGCCGGTCCGACTACCCCAACATGGTGAACAACGTGCTCGGGTTCCCGTTCCTGTTCCGCGGGGCGTTGGACGTGCGCGCGACCGAGATCAACGAGGAGATGAAGGCGGCCGCCGCGGAGGCGCTCGCCGACCTCGCGCGCAAGGACGTCCCCGACGCGGTCGTGAAGGCGTACGGCGATGACCCGCTACAGTTCGGTCCCGACTACGTCATCCCGAAGCCGCTCGACCCCCGGGTGCTGTTCGAGATCGCGCCGCGCGTCGCGGAGGCGGCGATGGAGTCTGGTTGTGCTCGGACCGAGATCGACTTAGAGAAGTACAGAGAGCGTCTCGAAGCGCGGCTGGGGAAGTCCCGCGAGATGATGCGGGTCGTACTGAACAAGGCCAAGAGCGACCCGAAGCGGATCGCGCTCGCGGAGGGTACCGACGAGAAGATGATCCGCGCGGCCTACCAGCTCTCCGAGCAGGGGATCGCGGAGCCGGTGCTGCTCGGCGACGCCGACACCATCTCGCAGACCGCGGCTGAACTCGGCCTCTCGTTCCGCCCCGAAGTGGTCGACCCCGAGGACAGAGACGTCTCCGGGTACGGCGACCGGCTGTATCAGCTTCGGAAGCGGAAGGGAATCACGAAGCGCGAGGCGGACGACCTCGTCAAACGCGACACCAACTACCTCGGGAGCGTGATGGTCGAAACCGGCGACGTCGACGCGATGCTCACCGGGCTCACCCACCACTACCCGTCCGCGCTCCGACCGCCGCTCCAGATCGTCGGATCCGCGGCCGACACCGACACCGTCGCGGGCGTGTACATGCTCACGTTCAAGAATCGGGTTATCTTCTGTGCCGACACGACCGTCAATCAGGACCCGGACGCGGAGACGCTCGCGGAGGTCACGCGACACACGGCCGACCTCGCCCGCCGGTTCAACGTCGAACCGCGCGCGGCGATGCTGTCGTACTCCAACTTCGGGAGCGTCGACAACGAGGGGACGCGGAAGCCGCGCGACGCGGTCGACATCCTTCAGTCCGACGACGCGGTCGACTTCCCGGTCGACGGGGAGATGCAGGCCGACACCGCGGTCGTCGACGACATCCTCAACGGAACCTACGAGTTCTCCCAGCTCGACGAGGCCGCTAACGTCCTCGTGTTCCCGAACCTGGAGGCCGGGAACATCGGGTACAAGCTGCTCCAGCGGCTCGGCGGCGCCGAGGCCATCGGCCCGATGCTCGTCGGCATGGACGAGCCCGTCCACGTGCTCCAGCGCGGCGACGAGGTGAAAGATATCGTCAACCTTGCCAGCGTCGCCGTCGTCGACGCGCAGGAGTAGTAGTCCGTCGCGCGTCTCTCGGCTGTCGGCATCGTCCGGCGTCGTCCGGCGTCCGGCGTCGTCCGGCGTCCGGCGTCCGGCGTCGTCCGGCGTCCGGCGTCCGGCGTCGTCCGGTGGCCGGCATCGTCTGCCCCTACCCGGCGGCCGGCACACCAATTTTACTTGTTTCCAACTACGACAGCGTTGGTATGGAACCGAGCGAGGATCCGGACGAGGCGACCGGGCCGCGAGTGCTCGACAACAGACGCGACGCGACTCGCTATCGGGTCCTCGTCGAGATCGCCGCGCGACAGCCGGCGGTGAGCCAAGAGGAGATCGCCGACGTCATCGGCGTGACATCGCAGGCGGTGAGCGACTACGTCCGCGATCTGGTCGACGGGGGATTCGTTGAGAAGCGCGGTCGCGGTCGGTACGAGGTGACGAAAGAGGGAGTCGACTGGATCATCACGCGAACCGATGCCCTGTCGGAGTTCGTCTCTCGGGTGTCGGATGATGTCTTGGGGAGCGTCGACGTCGACGCCGCGGTGGCGACGGGGACGCTCGAGGAGGGGGACGAGGTCGGACTGGAGATGCGTGACGGCGCGTTACACGCCGTCCCCGAGGGCGGTTCGGCGACCGCGGTCGTCGTTACGGGTGGCGAGGCGGGGGAGGCGGTCGGCGTCACCGACTTCGAGGGCGTCGTCGAGTACGACCCGGGCGTGGTGACGGTCGTTCCTATCCCCGCCGTGACCGAAGGGGATCCGCCGTCTCCAGACGTGATCGAGGACCGCGCTGCCGGGGTGGACATCGTCGCGGTCGGCGGAACCGAGGCATACGCGCTCGCGACCCGTACCGGACTCCGGCCAGACGTGCGGTTTGGATCCTCGACGGGCGTCTCACAGGCCGCGCTTCGCGGCTTGGACGTGTTGTTGCTTGTGTCAACCGACGAACTTTCTCGGCACACGACGCGGCTCCGCGAGGACGGCGTGCGGTACGAGGTCCGTGACTCCCTTGATCGCTGACTCGTCCGACGAGCACTAAAGTAACGCGTGTTGAGGAGGGACGCGTGTTGAGGAGGGACGCGTGTTGGGTGGATGTACGTTGAAGAGAACGCGCGCTGATTGACGTGAATGATGAGGCTCGTGAATGGTGAGGACTGTGTGGAGAGACACACCGTGTTTCCGGTGAAATCGGGGTTCGGTGGGTGTAGTCGGTGTGTGGCCTCGCCATCATCGCAGGTAGCTGAGTGTTTCTGACCGATCTCAAACAACAGGTTTTATTAACTAACTCGGAGTACAGCTCGCCAAGCCAGATGAGCGAGCTTCCGCCGAGCGATATCGGTGTTTTCACCGGAAACGTGGTCTGTCCCTCGGCCGAGTCTACTTGACACCTCTTCGAACACCACGTTTCCGGTGAAATAGGAGGGAAAGACTGCTCGGAAGCCGCCTGCGGTCACTCTTTTCCAGCGGTCTCCTGTATTCGTCTTATCGGCTAGCCCTGTCGTTATCAGCCAGCTCTATCGTTACCAGCTAGCCCTATCTTTGTCGGCTAGGTCCGTTGTCATCAGCTAGCACCGTGTCTATGGCTTGCGTGCGCACTTTCGTAGGTCCAAGTCTCTCTTCGTCGTACGGTCGCTACCGTAGAGGAACCCCGTCTAGTCCGTTTCGGACCGCCCTCTCCCATTTATATAAGATCAAGGAGAATACCTGCGGCTTTAGCCGCAGGATGAATCCGACAACTTGGAATCAAACCACGTTGGACTCCCTAGTTCGAGTTTCTAATGGATACTTTGAAGTTTCAAGAATCGCTATATGTCGGTAAGGTCAGGTCGGAACGGAGCGGATTCCGAACGACCTTCGGAGGCGGCCTGTCCGCCCTCGTAACGAGGCAGTATCCGAAACGTTGACGCGGTGAACACGAATCCTCGAAGGGTTTGTCGAGTGCCCGTCGGTCTGAGAAAGCCCAACGATACCTCCGAGTCTGACGACGTT
>NZ_FNBO01000019.1 GCF_900102375.1 Halorubrum xinjiangense | reverse complement strand
CGTACAGCCAGTACTGCTCGTCGTTGATCCGGATCGCTTTCTGATCGACCGCAACGCGATCCGGGCTCTCACCGTCAGCTGGCTGTAGATCGGCTTTCTGTACCCAATTGTGAACAGCAACACGACTTCGATCGACACCCAACTCCTCAAGAAGAATAACTGTATTCGAAAGTGATAGTCCAGCGAGATGGTGGCGAATACCCTTTTCAATGATCTCGCGGGGTGTCCGTTCTCGCTCCACAAACCCCAAGTCGATCCACTCGGTAGACTCGGTGAGGCGGGCGGTTTTCGGCATAGGCACTGAATCCTCGTCCCGCCTCATTCTTAACTTAACACCGCGTCTGGCCGTCCGCCTGTTTATAAATGGCTGTTGACGGATCGACGACGAGCACTTCCAAAGTCGCAGCCATCCGTTTATAAACAATCGCTGACGGATCAATGGCGAACACCGCCAAAGCCCCAGCCGCGAGGACTCGCGCGACTCGCTGCGGTCCTCAGTCAGTCGCTGGCGCTCCCTCCTTGCGGTCCTTGCGTCGTCGTGCTTCGCCCTCGCGGCTGCCCCTTTGAGTCCCGCCCGCAACCGCGCCTCACGCCTCCCCAGCCTCGTCAGTCGCCTCCGCTTCGCTCCGGCGACTGACTCCCTCGCGCGGTGCTCCTCGCGGCCGCCGATGGCGGCCGCTCGCAGGCACGCGCCGCCGCACTGCCGCCGCGCCACCGCACCGCGGACCATTTATAAACGATCGTGCGGTCGGTTCCCCGGCGAACGCGTCGGGTACTCGTCCCGTTTATATCGCTCGCGCCCGTGTTGATCGTATGCGAAATGTGGACGCCGCAGGGCTGGGGATCGGCGACGACCACCCGCCCCGGATCATGGGCGTGCTCAACGTCTCCGAGGAGTCACCGTACGACCCGAGCGTGTACGACGACCCGGGCGAGGCGGCTCGGTACGTCGACGAGGAGCTGATCGGCGAGGGCGCCGACATCGTCGACGTGGGCCTCGAATCGGCGAACAAGGACCTCGACGTGCTCTCTGCCGAACAGGAGCTGGACCGGCTCGACACCGCCGTCGAGACGCTCGAATCGACTTCTGGCGACGCCGTCTGGTCGATCGAGACGCGCTATCACGAGGTCGCCGACGAGGCGCTCTCGCGCGGCTTCGACATGGTCAACGATATCTGCGGCTTCGCCGACCCCGAGATGCCCCGCGTCTGCCGTGAACACGACGTGGCGGTCTCGAAGATGGCCTCGCCGCCGGACCTCGAGCGACCGGGCGCCATCGAGGACGTCGACGACATCTACGAGGCCCTGTCGATGAACGGGTTTACCGACAAGACCATCCTCGACCCCGCGTTCGGCGGCTGGTCGGCGGCGAAGACCCACGAAGACGACCGCGAGACGTTCCACCGGCTGCGGGAGTTCCGCGGGTACGGCCGCCCCCTGCTCGTCTCGATCAACCGCAAGAGCTTCCTCAGGACCATCGCGGGTCGGAGCACCGAGGAGGCGCTCCCCGTCTCGCTCGCCGCCACGTCGATGGCGGTCGAGCGCGGCGCCCACGTGATCCGCACCCACGACGTGGCCGAGACCCGGGACGCCGCCTTGATCGGCGCCGAGTTCGCGCGCGACCGCCACCGCCCCGGCGACTCCGGCGCCGTCGCGGCCGAGGAGCTCGACGTGACGACGGTCCGCGAGGCCGAGCGCCATCTCAACCGGATCGGCGCGCCCGAGGCGCCCGAGGGGACCGACGGCGGGCGCGCCGCCGCCGGAAACGCGGTCGTCCGCACCTACGAGCTCTCCGGGCTCGACGACCCCGCAGTCGGCGCGTTACGCGCCGCGACCGTCGGCGGCGACGCGGTCGGCGCGACCTTCGCGCTCGGCGACCCGGACCGCGCCGGGGCGCAGACGGCTCCCTCGGCGACCGACGGCGGTACCGGCGACACCGGGGGCGAGGCGCCGCTCGGCGACGGCGACGCGAGCGACCGCCGCGGACTCCTGATCGGGACGCCCGCCGCGATCAATTCGGTGAGAGAGGCGGTATCCGGCGTTTCGGAGCCGCTCGACGCTGCGATCGCGGAAATCGACCGATACGTGAGTTAAGAGAAAGTTTATGCCCTCGTGTAGACAACCGATCGACCGGACGCCGGAGGGGCACGCGGGTAGGGGTACTCTGTGCCACTCCGGTCCATACCATAATTCGCCCGAACAGCGGCGGCGCCGTTCGGCGACTCGCGTGACGTCCGTTCCGAGCGTGATCTCCCCGTGAACTTCCCGGCCTTCGAACCGGTCTACGAGGCGATCCTCACCGACTTCGGGTTCGACCGCGCGGCCGACGAGCGCGCCCGCGACGTCGCCGCCGACCTCGCCACGCCGTTCCCGCTCGACCGCCTCGGCGACTGGGAGGGCCGGACCGTCGCCGTCGCGGGCGCGGCGCCCTGCCTCGCCGACGAGGTCGCGCTCGCCCGCGACGCCGACGTCGTCGTCGCGGCCTCGACTGCCGTCGACGTCCTCGCCGACCGCGGCGTCGCCGTCGACTGTATGGTGACCGACCTCGACAAGAACCCGGAGACTGCGGCGGCGCTGACCCGCGACGGCGTCCCCGTCGCCGCCCACGCCCACGGCGACAACGTCCCGGCGGTCCGCGAGTGGCTCCCGCGCTTCGCCGACGAGTGGACGCTTGCGACGACGCAGGCGGCCCCGGTCGGCCCGGTCCGGAACACCGGCGGGTTCACCGACGGCGACCGCGCCGCGTTCCTCGCCGACCACGTCGGGGCCGGCGACCTCGTCTTCCCGGGCTGGGAGTTCGACGACCCCGACGTCGACCCGATGAAGGCGCGGAAGCTCGACTGGGCCGCGCGGCTGCTGCGCTGGCTCGAACGCCGGCGCGACGAGGAGTTCGAGATTCTGGACGGACGCCGCGAGGCGGCGGACGCTGCCCTGAGCGAGATTTTCGGGGAAACGTCTGAATCGGGCTCCGCCGACGGTTAGCGGCTCTCGATTTTTCGCTCGACCCGAGGCTCCGGGAACAGCTCGCTCTCGTCGCGGTCGCCGATCCACTCCGCCAGCTGGACGAGCTGGTCCGCGGCGGCCTCGAACAAGCGCTCGCTCTTCTCCGGGGTCACGTCGGTCGGGTCGCCGAACGCGCCGTTCGCGGAGTTGTCGACCGCGTCGTAGAAGGTGCGAGCCCCGTGGACCATCGTGTCGGCGTCGTCGAGGTCGACGAGTCCGCCGTCGCGGGCGTCTTCGAGCCGGTCCTCGCGGACGAGGTCGGGCGCGAGGTGGGTGATCATCGCAGTTTCCTTGGGGCCCGCGTGGGGGCCGTTGCGCTCGAAGAGGTCGTCGACTAACTCCGGGATCGACTCGTCCCACATCCACTCGACGGCGTAGGCGACCTCGTCCTCGTGGAGCCGGCGGCCGACCTCGCGGAGGTGCTGGACGTTACCGCCGTGGGCGTTGACGAACACCACGCGGTCGATGCCGTGGTACGCGAGGTTCCGCGCGAACGACTCGACGTAGTCGCGGAACTCGGGCGGGTCAACCCACATCGTCCCCGGGAACTGTCGGTGGTGTGGGCTGACGCCGACGGTGATCGTCGGCGTCCGGAACGCATCGGAGCGCTCGGCGGCCGCCGTCGCGAGTCCCTCCGCGATCAGGTGGTCGGTCGCGAGCGGGAGGTGCGGGCCGTGCTGTTCGGTCGAGCCGAGCGGGACGAGCGCGACGGATCCGGGGGACAGCGCGTCGCCCAGCTCCGGCCAAGTGTGGTCCGCGATGTACATACCTCCGCCTCGCGCGCGACACGTATCAACCCCGTCGTCGCGGTCCGGTTCGCCGGCATCGGACGCGCCGGACCTCGCCGCCGTCGAGCGCCGATCCGCGTCGCCGTCGAGCGCGCGGACCTCGCCGCAGTCGAGGCGCGAGCCCCCGCGGAGCCCCGGCCGCTCGCCCTGTGTCGACACCCTTTTTGTGTCGTCCGGCCGAAGCGCTGACCATGTTCGGAGGCGGCGGCATGAACCCGCGAAAGATGAAACAGATGATGAAACAGATGGGGATCGACGTCGAGGAGCTCGACGCCGAGCGGGTCGTCATCGAGACGGCCGACGGCGACGACCTCGTCTTCGACGGCGCCCAGGTCACCAAGATGGACGCCCAAGGCCAGGAGACCTACCAGATCGTCGGCTCCCCCGACGAGGTGGCCGACGCGGGCGCGGGTGGCGCGACCGCGGTCGAGGGCGGCGACGCGGACGACCCGGCGCTCGACGACGCGGACGACGGCGACGAGGGCATCCCCGAGGAGGACGTGAAACTGGTCGCCCAGCAGGCCGGCGTCTCGAAGGAGGCCGCCCGCGAAGCCTTAGAGGCGGCCAACGGCGAGCCCGCGCGAGCGATCTCGGACCTGCAGTGACGGACGCCGCGTACCTGCTCGTCCACGAGGACCGCGAGTACCTGCTTGAGCCCGGCGAGGAGTTCGGGACCGACCTCGGCGTGCTCGAGGTCCCCGAAGACGTCGCGGCCGGCGACGAGGTCGAGACCCACCTCGGCACCGTCTTCGAGGTCCGCGCGCTCCGCGGCCCCGACCTGTTCAACCACCTCGAACGCACCGGCGCCCCGATGATGCCGCGCGACGTGGGGCTCGTGCTGGGTCACACCGGCGCGTCCGGCGGCGACCGCGTCCTCGACGCCGGCACCGGCACGGGCATCCTCGCCGCGTACCTCGGCCGGGCCGGCGCCGACGTGACGACGTACGAGGTCGACGCCGAGTTCGCCGATGTCGCTCGCGAGAACATGACGACCGCGGGCGTCGCCGACCGCGTCGAGGTCCGCACCGGCGACCTCACCGACGAGCTGGACGCGCTCGCCGAGGGCGAGCCGTTCGACGTCCTCACGCTCGACACCGGCGACGCCCCGGCGGTCGTCGAGCGCGCGGACGACCTGCTCGCGCCCGGCGGCCGCCTCGCCGTCTACTCCCCGTTCGTCGAGGGGACGCGCGAGGCGGCGCTCGCGGCCCGCGAGGCCGGATTCAGCGAGGTCGAGACCCTCGAAACGATCCAGCGCGAGATGGACTTCTCCGACCGCGGCTCCCGCCCCTCCACCGCGGGCGTGGGCCACACTGGGTACCTCGTGTTCGGGCGAGCGCCCTGAGTTCGGCGCCCCGACGCTTTCCTCTCCTCGCGGCCTCCGCCCGGACCGGCGCAACGTTCTTTCTGGTCGCGGCTGTCAGCGATCGGTGTGACCGCGGACGATGCCGGCACCGAGAACGTCTCCGACGCCGCCAGCGGTGGCTCCGAAGTCGCCGACGTCCTCCCCCGACCCGACGACCCGCTCGCCGACGCGGTCGAGGCCGCGCTGACGGGCCGATCCGCGGTCGTCGCGGTCGGCGTGCCGATCCGGCTGTTGCCGTCCGTGCTCGCCGCGCGCGAGCGCTCGTCGGGCCCGCCGTGGCAGATCGCCTGTCGCCCGGGCGTCGTCGACGCGCTCTCCCGCGCGCTCGTCCTCGGCACCGCGGTCGCAGAGGCGGTCGAGAACGGCGAGCTACGGATCCGGATCGGCGAGCCGCTCGGCCACGGGACGGGCGGGACGGTGTTCGCGAGCCCCGACCGCGTCGACGCCGTCGTCGGACCCCGGGGGGACCGGACGCTCGCGACGACGGCGGCCAGTACAGACGCGGAGGCGGTCGACACCGATGCGGAGGCGGTCAACGGCGCCCGCGCGACGGTCGAGTCGCGGTTCGACGCGGCGTCGTCGGAGACCGTCGGGATGCCCTCGCGGACTCGACTGCTCGCCGCCGCGCGCGAGGTCCTCGACGACCGGTTCGCGGACGACTTAGCGACCGTGCTGGCGTCGCTCGATTCCGGCGAGTTCGGACGCACGACCGAGGTGACAGACCGGACGCTGCTCGTCGCGCTCGGGGCGCGACACGACCTCCTCTTCCGGGACCTGCGGAGGTGGGTCGGGACCGACGGCGTCGGGATCGCCCCGGCACAGGAGTTCACCGGCGACCGACAGGCGCTCGTCGACCGGGGGCTGATCGAGTCGATCAAGGTGCCGATGGGGCCGGGGCGGCCGATGCTCCGCCTCCGCGCGGTCGACGACGCGCTGTTGCGCGCCCGGGCCGAGGAGGTACCGAGCGTGCTCCAAGGCCGGTTCGCGCTGCCGACCGACGCGGACGGGCGGGTCCGAGACGACGCGAGCCGTGGGGGACGGCGGCCCGTGTGGGAGCGTCGCCGCTGGTGACTCCCCGGACTCGATTCGCCTCCGGGGTCCCCGGATCGGCCCGTCAGTCCCACGTGACAAGAACTAACTCGCGGCGGCGCCCCCACACGGATATGACGACGTTCTCCGACAGGGTCGAGCGGATCTCGATAAGCGGGATCCGCGAGGTGTTCGAGGCGGCCGGCGACGACGCGATCAACCTCGGACTGGGCCAGCCCGACTTCCCGACGCCGGACCACGCCCGGCGGGCGGCGGTCAACGCCATCGAGTCCGGGAAGGCGGACGCGTACACCGAGAACAAGGGCACGCTCGGGCTCCGGGAGGCCATCGCCGAGAAACACCGCGCCGACCAGGGGATCGACCTCGACCCCGGGAACGTCATCGCGACCGCGGGCGGCAGCGAGGCGCTCCACGTCGCCCTCGAGGCCCACGTCGACGCCGGCGACGAGGTGTTGATCCCCGATCCGGGGTTCGTCTCCTACGACGCGCTGACGAAGCTGACGGGCGGCGAGTCGGTCCCCGTGCCGCTCCGCGACGACCTCACCATCGACCCGGCCGCCATCGAAGCGGCGATCACCGAGGACACGGCCGCGTTCGTCGTGAACTCGCCCGGGAACCCCACGGGCGCCGTCTCCACCGAGGAAGACGTGCGCGAGTTCGCCCGGATCGCCGACGAGCACGACGTGCTCTGCGTATCCGACGAGGTGTACGAGTACACCGTCTTCGACGGCGAACACCGCTCCCCGATCGAGTTCGCGGAGACGGACAACGTCGTGGTCGTCAACTCCGCCTCGAAGCTGTTCTCGATGACGGGCTGGCGGCTCGGCTGGGTGTACGGCGCCGCAGAGCGCGTCGAGCGCATGCTGCGCGTCCACCAATACGCGCAGGCGTGCGCCTCGGCGCCGGCCCAGTACGCCGCCGAGGCCGCGCTCCGGGGCGACCGGGACGTGGTCGACGAGATGACCGCCTCCTTCGAGCGCCGGCGGGACATCCTCCTCGACGGCTTCGACGACATCGGCATCGACTGCCCGACGCCGCAGGGGGCGTTCTACGCGATGCCGCGCGTCCCGGACGGCTTCGTCGACGAGTGTATCGACCGCGGCGTGGTCGTCGTCCCCGGCGAGGCGTTCGGCGAGAACGGGGCGGGCCACGCGCGCATCTCGTACGCGACCGACGAGGACGAACTTCGCGAGGCGCTCGACGTGATGGCGGAGGCGTACGAGGCGGTCCGCTGAGGCGGCCGGGAGACGCGCAGCCCGGTCAGCCCTCCTCTCCGTCCAAAATACGGAGGTAGCGCTCGTAGTACTCGTCGCCGTACCGGATCATCTCCTCCTCGGTCTCGCGGGCGGCGGCGTCTTTGCGAACGTTGCCGTCGACGTAGTGACGCGCGTCGATCGCACGGAGCAGTTCGACGTAGGCGTCCGAGTACGGGTGCGCCTCGCTGTACTCCTCCATGCCCGCCTGCTCGACGATCCGCGTCGCCTCCGCGGAGAGGTCGTCCGACCCGACCCTGGCGCCGACGAACGTCGCCCGGAGGATCGCCTCCATCCGCTCGGGGGACTCGGCGACCGCCTCCGCGGTCGGCCGGTACACGGCCTCGTGAAAGCGCTCCCGTTCGATTTCCACCCGATACGTGCTATCCCGGTAGGCGACGCGATCGGGGCCGTCGGCGGCGAGCAGCGCGCTCTCCGCGCGAGCGGTCTCGTCGCGGTAGGCGTAGCCGCCGCGCTGGACCAGTCCGACCGGGTACCCGCCGACGTTGCCGCGGGCCCGCGCGGCGAGGTGCGCGATCCGGACCGCGCGCCGGTCGGCGTCGGGGAGATCGCCGTCTTCGCCGCCGTCGACCGTGGAATCGTCGTCGCCTCCGGAGCCCTCTCCGTCGACCTCGAAGAGACGGAGGACCGGATACGTCTCGGCGACCTCGTCGACGACGACGGAGCCGAGCCGGTGGTAGGTGCCGTCCCGCAGGACGTACTCCGGATCGTCGGGGGCCGCGAAGAACGGTTTGCGGCCTTGCGTCGTGTGTGATTCGCCCGCCAGCGCGGCGTCGAGCGCCGCCTCGTCCCACTCCGTCGGCGGGTCGTTCCGGTCGCGCACGTACCGATCGCGCAGCGATCCGTCGATCCGCGAGAGCGAGAGCCTGAGCTGCGGTCCGCTGCCGTCGTCCGTGTCGCCGTCCTCGTCGGTCCCAAGACAGCCGGCGGCGGCGCCGATACCGCCCGCGAGCGCGCCGGCGAGGAGGCGACGGCGAGAGGGCGCGAGTTCGTCCATACCGACAGTTCGGACAGTCGACTGAAAGGTATTGCCGAAACGTAAACGACCACTTGTGCCACGGCGCCGTCGACCGTGACGGGCCCGTCGAACCCGATTTAAATTACCGTTGGTAATTCAATGTCGGCGGAGAGTTTCCGCAAGTTATACTGTCGCCCGCGGAGTAGCCGCCGCTAATGGATCGGAACATACAGGTCAGCCGCCTCGACCGACAGGCGGTCGAGGACCAGGAGGTCGAGATCGTCGAGCGAAAGGGGATCGGCCACCCCGACTCGATCTGCGACGGCGTCGCTGAGTCCGTCTCACGGGCGCTCTCGCAGCTCTACCTCGATCGCGTTGGCAAGGTGCTCCACTACAACACGGACGAGACGCAGCTGGTCGCCGGCCGCGCGGCTCCCGCGTTCGGCGGCGGCGAGGTCGTCGAGCCCATCTACATCCTCATCGTCGGCCGCGCCACGAAGGAGTACGACGGCGAGCAGCTCCCCGTCGACTCGACCGCGCTGGCGGCCGCCCGCGAGTACCTCTCCGAGGCGATCCCGGAGCTGGAGTACGGCACCGACGTCGTCGTCGACGCCAGGCTCGGCGAGGGGTCGGGAGACCTCCAAGACGTCTTCGGCGAGGAGACGCAGGAGGTTCCGATGGCCAACGACACCTCCTTCGGCGTCGGCCACGCGCCGCTCACCGAGACGGAGACGATCGTCCGCGAGGCCGAGCACGCGCTCAACACGACCTACCACGACGACCACCCCGAGCTCGGCCCCGACGTGAAGATCATGGGGAAACGCGAGGGCGACCGGATCGACATCACCGTCGCCGCCGCGATGGTCGACGCGTACGTCGACGGCCTCGACGAGTACGACGACGCGGTCGCGTCCGTCCGCGAGTACGTCGACGACCTCGCCCGCGAGTACACCGACCGTGAGGTCAACGTCGACGTCAACACCGCCGACGACTACGACGAGGGCTCCGTCTACCTCACCGTCACCGGCACCTCCGCCGAGCAGGGCGACGACGGCTCGGTCGGGCGCGGCAACCGCGCGAACGGCCTCATCACGCCCAACCGCCCGATGTCGATGGAGGCGACCTCCGGGAAGAACCCCGTTAACCACATCGGGAAGATCTACAACCTGCTCTCCACTCGCGTCGCCGAGTCCGTCACCGATGAGGTCGACGGCATCCGCGACCTCCAGGTCCGCCTGCTCTCACAGATCGGTCGCCCGATCGACGAGCCGCACGTCGCCGACGCGCAGATCGTCACCGAAGACGGCGTCGCGCTGAACGACATCGAGGCGGACGTGCTCGACATCGTCGACCGCGAGCTGGCGGACGTGACGGACGTCACTCGCAGCGTCATCGAGGGCGACGTCTCGACGTTCTGACCGCGGACACGGTCGGACCGGAAACCCGGTCCAAGCGGCGTCGACCCAGGGTTTCTACTGTCGACGCGACGTACCGAACAGCATGGCAGACGCCTCGACAGCCATCGATCTCAAGGCAGATCTGACCGACGACGTGGCCCTCGTCACGGGCGCGACGCGGGGGATCGGCGCCGAGATCGCCGCGGAACTCGCCGACTTGGGAGCGACCGTCTACGCCGGTGCGCGCGACCCCGACGACGTCACCGCGTCCGACCAGCACGCGGTCCGGTTGGACGTGACCGAGGACGAGGAGATACGGTCCGCGGTCGACCGGATCGAGCGCGAACAGGGCTCGCTCGACGTTCTCGTCAACAACGCGGGCGTGTTTCCGCGGTCGGGACCCCTCCACGAGATGGACCCTGCGGACTTCGACCGCACGATGGCCGTGAACCTCCGCGGGCCGGTCGCCTTGACCAAGCACGCGCTGCCGCCCCTCTTGGACGGGACCGGGGGTCGCGTCGTGACGCTCTCGTCGGGGCTCGGCCAATTCACCGACGGACAGATGGACGGCGGCTACCCGGCCTACCGGCTCTCGAAGGTCGGCGTCGGCGGGCTGACGGCGTACCTCGACGGCGAGTACGGCGATCAGGGACTCATCGCCAACGCCGTTTCCCCCGGCTGGGTGCGGACGGACATGGGCGGCGACGAGGCCCCTCGGACGCCTTCCAAGGGCGCCGAGACGCCGGTCTGGCTCGCTCGGTTCGCGCCGGGGAGCCCCGCGGGGCACCTCTGGAAGGACCGCGAGCGGATCTCTTGGTAGCGTCACCGACCGCAACCGATTTTACCGCGCCCCGCGACCGCCGACGTGTGACGCGGGTGTGTCTCCTCGGCGACCCCGACGTGGAGCTCTCCTACGAGCTGCTCTCCCGCGAGACGGCTCGCGACGCGCTCGCTACCTATCGGATCGAAGAGCCGTTCGAGAACAGCGTCGCCGTCGACACCGTGAGCCTCGGCGCCGCCGTCTCGCTTCTGAACGACCTCGACTGGTACCTCGTCCGCTTCGTCGAGGAGGCGCTCGTGTTGGAGCCCTCGGTCGCGACCGACGAGTGGCTCTCCCGCGACCTCGCCCGCGAGGTCCGCGACGGCGACGTGCCCCCGGAGGAGACCGACCAGCGGCTGAAGATGTTCGGGCTCGTCGACGGGCGGCCGGTCGAACCGCTGTTCGTCCGGCGGCGACAGGGCGAGACGCCCGAGTACGACCTCCGCGACGTCGACGAAACCGTGATCGTCCGCGTGAGCGAGTCGGAGTTCTCGGGCTGAGAGGGGAGAAAAGCTCGGGCGGAGCGGAGGAGGGGAGCCCTCGGCTCGAGCGGTTAGCCCTGGTAACCGGCCATCTCCATCACGGAGGCGAACTGCTCCGTGTCCGTGACGCTCTCGTAGACCATCCCGCCGATCATGCCGCCGGGGTAGCTCTCGCCGTTCATCGCGTGGTTCACCTTGTGACAGTGGAGCGCGTAGACGCCGGGGTCGGCGTCGGCGGTGAACTCGATCGTCTTGCGCTCGGCCGGCGCGATGGGAATCACGTCCTCGCGGTGGCGAGCGGCCTCGGGGATGACGCCGCCGTCCTTCTCGACGACGGTGAAGCCGTGGTTGTGGGTGTGCATCGCGTGCGACTCGTAGCCGGCGTTGACGTAGTGGATCCGCACCTCGTCGCCTTCCTCAACGATCAGGGGAGAGCCCTCCTCGGGGTGGAACGTGTACGGCGCGCACCGCCCGTTGACCGTGAACACGTCGGGGTTGCGGTCGCGCTGGCCGAACTCGACGTCGGCGCCGGCCATCGAGGCCGACAGCCGGCTGTCCCAGTCTCCGATCGTCATGAACGCCTCCTTGTCGGGGGCCTCGTACCCCTCCGGGTCGACGCGGAGGATTCCGTACATCCCCATATCGAGGTGGTTCTGTGTCTGGTAGTGGCAGTGATAGAAGTGCGTCCCCGGCTGGTTCGCGGTGATCTCGTAGGTGTGCTCCTCGCCGGGAGCGACCTGCTGGCCGGTCGTCGTCGGGACCCCGTCGTCCATCCAGCTCTTCGAGAGCCCGTGGACGTGGAACGTGTGCGGTCGGTTGTGCTCCGTGTTGTCGTAGGTGATCTCCAGGTCCGTGCCCTCGGTCACCCGGAGCAGCGGCCCCGGAACGCTGGGGTCCGTGTCCGGCGTCTCCCACGCCCAGACCTCCGGCAGCTCCCAGGGGCCGCCCTGCGTCTCGTCGCCGAGGAGCCGATGGCGACACGCCCGCGTCGACATCGTGATCGCGCCGTCCGTCTCGTCGAGATCGATCGTCGTCCGCGGCGACGTGAACGGGTGGTCCGTCTCGACCGCCGTCGAGTCGCTCCCGGACCAGTCGTCGACCTGTTCGGCCGCACCGCCGTCACCCGCTCCGTCCCCTACAGCGTTCTCCGCGCCGCTTCCGTCATCTGCCCGCGGGGCACCGCACCCCGCCAATCCGACGCTCCCGAGCGCCGCCGCCCCGGCGAGGAATCCGCGTCTGGACGTCACGTCTCGACCAAATATGTTCGCTTTCTTCATCACGTTCCCGACTCGGAACCGGATTGATTAAAGACGTATTCGGATGTCTCCATCGTGAGAATCCGGCCAAAGACCGAGAGAGTTTTGTCCCTTCGCCGCGCTGAGTCGGCCTTCCCCGCCGTTCAGGCGCCTCCATCTAGCTCCGCGAGGATCCGCGTCCGGACCGGGTCGGTGTCGACCGGCGCCCACGCCTCCACGTCGTAGGTCACGTCGGCGAGCACCTCCAGCCGGTCGGCGTCGCCCTCGTTTATCGCCTCGACCGCCTCCTCGCGTAGTTGGGAGAGAACCGAGTCAGCGAGGGCCTCGCGGTCGACGTCGCGGTCGGGCACGTCGAGAATGTGCGGCAGGTCCTCGGCGCCCTCCGGGAGCGTCGGGAACGCCGCCGGGCCGACCGCGAGGGCGGTCGTCTCCTCCTCGCTCCGGTCCGTCTCACCGTCGCCCGAGAGCGCGTCGTCCGGGGCTGGCACGAGCGCGTACTCTCGAACCGCGAGGTCGATGGCGGCGTCGATCGCGCCCTCGTCGACCTCGGTCCGCTTTTTAAACGCCAGCTCCGAGAGCGCGTGTGACATCTCCCCGCGGGTGAGCCACCCGAACAGGTCGACGACGCCGGCGAGGTCGTCGCGCGCGGCGACGCTCGGGCCGCTTCCGTCCGCCATCTCAGTCCTCCCCTGGGGCCGGCTCCGCCCGTCCGTCGTCCGCCGGCGAGCCGCCGCCGGCGTCGATTTCCCTGTCTGCGCCGCCGTCGCGAACCGAATCGAGGTCCGCCCGCGCGGCCTCCCGGACCTCGTCGGGGTCGACCGGCGCGTTCTCCCACGCCGGGAGCCGCGTGTCCGACCCCGGCTCGCCGAGCGCCTCGGCGTACGTCGCCACCTGCGAGCGCTCGGCGTCGGGGTCGTACGAGAGCCCGTTGAACGCGGCGTCGGCGGCGTACCCGTCTATCAGCTCCTCGGCGGCCTCGCGGTACCGCTCGGCGAGGCCGTCGTATTTGACGTCGACGTCAGCGTCCTCGACCGCGCGCAGCGTCGCCGCGCCGACCGCCCGGCTCATGTCGGCGAGGCCGGTCGGCCCCTCGACGGAGCGGTGGTCGTGCTCGTACCGGCCCAAGTCGACCTGCGCGCTGTCCGCGAAGCCCGCGTGGCCGAACGCCTCGCCGAGCGTCCCGACCTCCAGTCCCCAGCCGCGCTGGACGCGGAGCCGGGAGACGAGGTCGCTCGTCGCCGCGAACTCGCCGGCGAGCGCGTAGCGGAACGCCGAGAGGTACCGGAGGATGTCCGGCTCTCGCCCGGGCGCGGCGTCGCCGAGCGCGCGGACGAGCGGCCGGAAGAACAGCCGGAACAGCCGCCCGTACAGCGAGCCGTCCTCGACGCGGGCGTAGTACCCCTTCGAGAACGCGTACCCCCGCCCCAGCGGGAACAGCAGTCGGTTCACGAACGCCGGCGAGTAGGTCTTCGTGTCGGCGTCGTGGACGACGACGAACTCTTCGTCGAGCGCACGTCCGAGGGCGAGCCACACGTCGCGGCCCTTGCCTCGGTCGCCGTCGAGCCCCCGCGCTTTGAGCAGCGACGCGAGTCGGGGCCCGTCACACCACAGCGTCTCGACGTCGAGGTCGAACCCGTCGAGCCACTCCGCGAACGGGCCGGCACGGTCGGCGGACGCGCGCAGCGGCACGATCACTCGGGCCGGGTCGACCGTCTCCAGCGTCGAGAGCACGCGCTCGGCCGCGAGCGTCCCGTACTCGCGCTCGGTCATCGGCACGACGACCGCCGCGCGGTCCGTCGGGGCGTCGGGCCGGTGGTCGGTCAACGCGTGAAGCGTCGTCACGCGCTCCTGAACGTACTCCATTTACCGATCACACGGGAGCGACGACCAAAACAGGTGCGGTACCGCCGACCCGTGCCGGTCCCGGCCGGTCGCGCTCCGCCCGCGCCGCCTCAGGCCGCCCGCGTCGCGCCAGCCGCGCCGCCGGGGACGCGCCCGAGGCGGTACAGGGCCGCGTACGCGGCGACCAGGACCGACAGGCCGCCTGCGAGCGCGAGGAAGACGGCGTCGTACCCCGCGCCCGCCTCGATGGCCTCGCCGACGACCCACGAGCCCGCCGCCTGCGTGGACATCATCCCCGCCGAGAACATCGCGTACGCCGACGCGCGCGACTCGTCGGGCAGCGACGCGAGCAGGTACGTGTCGCCGGCCGGGAACAGCATGTGGATGGCGAAGCCGACGACGACGCTCGCGGCGATCACCGCCGCCAGCCCCTCGGCGGCGACGACGAGGACGACCCCGCCGATGAACGCCGTGACGATGCCGAGCAGGTACGGCACGTGGGGGAGCCGGTCCGCGAGGTCGCCCGAGACGAGGAATGCGGGGACGCCGGCGGCGAAGATCACCGTCAGGAGGTTCCGCGCGGTCGCCCGCGCCAGCCCCTTGTCGATCATGTACAGCTCGTAGAAGTTGAACAGTCCCTGCCAGACGAAGCTCGTGAGCCCCATCAGCACGACGCCGGCGAAGATTAGCTTCCACTCGCCGCGGGCGGCCCCGAGGAAGTCGGTGTCTCCCGCGCCGGCGTCGGGGAGCTCGGTCCGCCTCGCGAGCGCGACGAACAGGAGCGTGCTGGCCGCCGCGGCGAGCGCCAGCGCGTAGAAGGCGTACCGCCAGTCGTACCACAGCGCGACGGTGACGGCGGGCGCGGCGATGACGGCGGAGAGCTGGCTCGCCATTCCGTGGACGCCCATCACACGACCGACGCGCTGCGGGAACAGCTCCGCGATGAAAGGGTTCGCGGCGACGAAGTAGACGCCGGAGGCTAAGCCGACCGCGAACGCGGCGACCATCAGCGCGAGGACGCCCGGCGCGAGCGCGACGCCCAGCGCGCCGGCGGTCAGCATCGCGCCGGAGACGAGGATCACCCGCTGCCGCGTGAAGCGCGTGAGCGCCCACCCTGCGGGGAGCCGCGGGGCGGCCGATCCGAGCCACGCGAGCGTGACGATGAGCCCGGCGGTCCCCTCGCGGATCCCGAACGCGTCGATGAACTCGCCCACGAGCGGGGCGAACACGACGCGCGCGAAGTTGACGAGGAAGACCAGCGCGCAGAGCGATCCGAACAGCCGGGTCCGTGACACGGCGGCGGTTCGCCGCGCCCGGACACAAGCGTTGCGAAAGCGGGCTGACGCCGCGCTCGCGGGACCGATAGGTGCCGGCTGCGGCCGTATCGTGGTCGCTACCGCCTGTTTGGGGCTCTCGCGTCTGACCAGCGTCGTACGGGGTTTTTATCCGCCCCGACCCCGAACCACGAGGTATGAAATCCACGCGTAAGGGGCTCCGCGACGGCGACCTGATAAAGGACACCTACGAACGGCTCAACTGCGCCAACTGCGACCAGGTGTTAAAAAAGGAGAACGACCCCGACGAGGTGTTCTCGGTCCGTATCTGCCCGGAGTGCGGCGCGCGGTTCAAGGAGCTTCGCTGACCGCCGGGTCGCCGTTCGGTCTGTCGCCGCACCGCGCTACCCGTTTCCGCTCGCCGCTCGTCGCCCGGATTTCCTCCCTCGCGCACTCCGCTTTCTTTCGTCGCGCGTCGCAGCTCAAGGGTCGAATGAGCCCGCGACCGACCCTGTCACCGTCCGCGCCTCGGCCGCAACCGTCTCTATCCACCGGTACCCGGTGTACGCGTCGACCGCCGAGCGCGCGCTCCGCTCGTCCGCCGCGAGCGCCTCGTCCGGCTCTGCGAAGGACGGGAGGAACCGCGTCGCCAGCCACCGGTCCAGCGGGTTCTCGCTCCCCGCGAGCGTCGTCGCCGCTCCGATCGCCGCGTCGCGCGCGGCGCCGACCGCGTCGGGACCGTCGGGGAACATCGCCTCGCCGTTCTCGATCCGCGACGCGACGGCGTCCAGCCCGCGAAATCGGACGCGGGCGAGGAGGGTCTGCGTGAGCGCGGTCGCCGGGTGGTCCGGCTCGTAGTCGTCGACCGGAACGGGGTCGAACCGGAGATCCTCGAACGTCCGGTAGAGGGCCGTCGAGAGCAGCGAGACGCTCGGCGCGTCCCGTGGGACGGACCGGTCGTCGAGGAACGCCTCGGTCCCCGGATTCGACCGGAGTCGGTCGGCCTCCTCTCCGTGGAGCGCCCGGAGCCGATCGCCGATCTCGGCGCCCACCCGCTTCGCCTCGCGACGGAGCGGCTCGGCGACCGACACCGGGTCGTCGATCGAGGCCCGGTACCGGTCGCGGAGGTACCGTCCCGCCTCGACGTACGACTGGACGCGCTCGACGTCCCCGACCGCATCGCCGGTCCGAAGCGGGTTTGCTTGGTCCGCAGGCCTCGCGTTCCCGCCGACCAGCGTCCGCCGCAGCGACTCGTCGTACCAGCGCTCTATCGGGCCGTAGACCGCAGCGCCGGCCGCCGGGTCTGCCGCTGGGCCCGGTAACTCCTCCAACGTCTCGGACGCGCGCTGCCGAACCGTCCCGATGTCTGCGGCCACCGCCGTCGGCTCGCCCTCGACGGTCACGGCCGCCCACGTGCCGACGGCGGTCGCGGCGTGGCCGCGCGCGGTCGCGTACCGCTCCGCGATCCGGAGCGGCGGGAGCGACGCCGCCGAGGACGGGAGCGCGTCGCGGGCCGCCGCCCGCTCCGTCTCGATCTGCTCCCGTATCTCGCCGTTCGGGAGGGTCGCCGCGGTCAGCGGCTCGGGAATCGGGGAGAGCAATCGGTCGACGCGGTCGGCGAACACGCTCTCGACCGCGGGCGCGACGTCGACGGGGACGAGCCGCGGCGGGTCGGGGAATGGCTCGTCGAACTCGCGCGAGACGCGCTCGACGTCGAGCGACGGGGGGTCGTTCCAGAACCGCGGTTCGCGCCCCGCGCCGGAGCAGCCGGCGAGCGAGCCGAGCGCGACCGCGCCAGCGGCGGCGAGCGCGTCGCGTCGGGTGAGGCGCCGCGTCACGAACCGTCACCTCTCTCGTCGTCGGTCCCGCCGAGCGCCGTCTCGTTCCCCGGCACCGTCGCGTTCCCCTCGATCACCGCGTACTCGGTGTCCGTTTGCCGACACGGAGTGCGTCCGCTGGACCCGGACCCGGTGATCCGGTCGTCGAGCGCGACCGGGAGCCGGAACAGCAGCGCGAGCGCGACCCGCGTGTCCGTCTCGCACGCCTCGTCGGGCGGCCTGAGTTCGCGGCAGTACTCGTACTCGACGCGACCGGGCTGCCACGACACCGAGTGGATCACGAGCCGCTCACACGACTCGACGCCCGCGGGCGAGACGTACACGGTCTCCGCGTCGTAGTCCGTCTCGTCGAGGAACGATCGGACCCGCTCGCGGTCCGCGTCGGAGACGCCCTCGGCGACCAACAGCTCGGCCGCTCGGTCCGCGCTCGTGACGAGTTCGCGACCGATCCGGACCGGTTCGTCCTCGTCGTTCGCTTCGCTCCCGTCGAGGAGGACGCTCTCGCCGTCGGGATTCCGCGGCTTCACCACGGTCGGGTCCGAGTCGGTGCCGGACGCCTGCTGCTGGGCGGACTCCGCCTCCGGGTCACTCCCGCCGGAACAGCCGGCGAGCGGGCCGACCACGCCGAGGGCCGCGCTACCGAGGAGGGCTCGTCGCGTGGGGGACATGCGACCGGCTTGGACCGGTTGCGACAAACGCTTTGCGGCGTCGGGACGGCGGAGCCGGCTCCTCGGGGTCGATTCCGCGGCCCTCGCGGCGGCCGTCGCCCGCGGTCACTCGAAGACGGCGTCGAACGCCGACGCGCCGAGCGGGTCGAAGGTGCCGGCCGCGACGTTCTCGCGCACGTGGTCGGGGTCGGTCGTCCCGACGAGCGACGAGGTGACGCCGGGGGCGCTCCGCGCGAAGTTGAGCGCGCGCTGGGCGGGCGTCTCGCCCGCGAGCGTCGCGTCGACGTCGGCGGGGATCGCGCCCTCCGCGGCGAGGTCCCCCTGCCCGACGCTCGCGCTCGTCACCACCGAGAGGCCGGCCTCGTGGGCGAATTCGAGCGTCGAGACGGGGCCGTCGTCGGCGGCGCCGGGCGGCGTGGATTGGTTCCGCCGCGTGAACGCGTCCGCCATCGCGACGTTGAAGGGGAGCTGGATCGCCGCGAACCCGTGGTCGTCGTCGGGCCCGACCGCCTCGCCGGCGGCCTCGGCCCGCGAGAGGACCTCGGCGAGCGAGAGGTAGTCGTCGGCCTCGGTCGGGACGCGGAACGCGCTCCACGTCGCGACGCCGTACGCTCCCACGTCGCCGGCGGCCCGCCGGCGTTCGAGGGCCTCGAAGGCGGCTTCGATCCGATCGTACACGTCCGCTCGCGACCGGACGGCGAGCTGCGTCTCGGGATTGTGGACGTAGAAGCAGTCGATCGAGTCGAGGTCGAGCCGGTCGAGCGAGCGGTCCAGCGACCACTCCAAGTACGCCGGCGTGATGGCGTGCGCGCCGTTCGCGAGGTCGTCGGGGTCGACGATCCCCGGCTCGACGAAGCGCTCGCGAACGTACGCGCTCGGGTCGTCCGGGCGCTCGCCGTCGAACGGGAGGAAGCCGCCCTTCGTCGCGACGACCACGGACTCGCGGTCGACGGGGGCGTCACGGAGCGCCTCGCCGACGACGCGCTCGGCGCGACCGCAACGGTAGTTGGCCGCGGTGTCGACGTGGTTCATCCCCGACCGGAGCGCCAGTTCGATCGACTCGCGGGCCGCCTCGTCGACCGCGGGCGTCGGCGCACCGAGGTACGTCCCGATCCCGACGCTGGAGACGACGCCCGGCCCGAAACGACGGAAGTAGGTGCGCCCGAAGGCGTCGCCGAACCGGTTCCGGTACCCCCAGAGGGCCTCGCGAGTCGCCATGTGGTCGAGGTAGTTGGCTCGCGGGTAAAAGTCGCGCGGGAGGCCGGGTCGCAGCTGACGGGGGTGACCCTGTTGTGGCCGCGGTCAGTCGGTCACGCGGAAGGTCCGCGTCGTGTCCCTGTCGCCGCGGACGACGTCGACCTCGATGAGCCCCAGCGAGGTGAAGATCTCGCCCCAGTCCCGGTAGTACAGCGGCGTCTCGTCGTCGACGTAGTTCACGTCCGGATCGCCCGACGCCGACTCGCGCGCCGGATCCTCGATCTCGGCCGTGACGAGCACGTCGTCGGTGATCCGTGCGATCTCCGCGAAGGCCGACTCGACGTCGGGATGGAGGTGCTGGAGCGTCTCCACCGAGTACACCGCGTCGAACGCGCCGTCGTCGAACTCCCCGACGAGGTCCTCTATCGCGCCGCAGTGAAACGTCCCATCGGCGGCGAGTTCGGGGTACGTCTCCCGCATCGTCTCGAACGCCTCGGCGTTGATGTCGATCCCCGAGAGGTCCTCAAAGCCGTTGGCCGCGAGGTGTTCGAGGTGCCGGCCGGAGCCGCACCCTAGTTCGAGGACGGCCGCGTCGCGGTCGAGGTGCGCGTCGAGCGCCTCGCGGATCAGCGCGCTCGTCTCGTTCGGCCCGTAGTGGGCGTAGTACGCCGGTGAGTATTCGCCCGCCCGGTTCGTCCACGACTCTCGGACGGAATGTGGTTCCACGTGCGCCAACGCGGACAGAGAGGGAAAACGTCGTCGGACGGCCCCGCTGCCGAACCGCGCCGAACCGCGCAGAACCGGACAACCGCGTGACGCGTCGCGTTTCGGCGACACGAGTACACTTACCTGTCCGTCTCTCACATGGGTGTCTATGGCAAGCAAGGAGTACGACTACGTCGTGGTCGGCGCCGGCTCCGCGGGCTGCGTCCTCGCGAATCGACTCACCGCGGACCCGGACGCGAGCGTGCTGCTCCTCGAGGCGGGCACGCCCGACGACGACCGGAACGTCCGGATCCCGGCGGCGTTCCCGGAGCTGTTCAAGGGGGACGCCGACTGGGAGTACTACACCGAGCCGCAGGACGGCTGCGCCGGCCGGGAGCTCTACTGGCCGCGCGGCAAGACGCTCGGGGGATGCTCGTCCACTAACGCGATGATCTACATCCGGGGCCATCGGTGGGACTACGACCGCTGGGCCGAGCTGGGGAACGACGGCTGGGGGTACGACTCGATGCTGGAGTACTTCAAGCGCGCCGAGACGTTCGAGCCGTCGACGTCGTCGTATCACGGGGACGCGGGGCCGCTCAACGTCACCGACCAGTCGTCGCCGCGGCCGGCCTCCGAGGCGTTCGTCAGCGCGGCCGCGCGGGCGGGGTACGACCGCAACGACGACTTCAACGGGGCGAAACAGGAGGGCGTCGGGCTCTACCACGTCACGCAGAAGGACGGGAAGCGCCACAGCGCGGCCGACGCGTACCTCAAGCCCGCGCTCGATCGCCCGAATCTCACCGCCGAGACCGGCGCGCAGGTGACCGAGGTTCGCGTCAAGGGTGGTCGCGCGACCGGCGTCGAGTACGAGCAAGACGGCGAGACCCACTCCGTCGACGCGACCGAGGAGGTGATCTTGAGCGCCGGTGCGGTCAACTCCCCGCAGCTCCTCATGCTCTCTGGGATCGGCGACCCCGATCACCTCGCCGACCACGGCATCGACGTCGAAGCCGCCTCGCCCGGCGTCGGTCGGAACCTTCAGGACCACCTGTTCGCGTTTACCGTCTACGAGGCCGACGACGGCGTCAGCACGCTGGACGACGCCGGGAGCCTGAAGGACCTCTTCAACTGGTTCGTCCGCAAGCGCGGGAAGCTCACCTCCAACGTCGGCGAAGCTGGCGGCTTCGTTCGCACCGACGAGGACGAGCCCCGACCGGACCTGCAGTTCCACTTCGCTCCCTCCTACTTCATGGAACACGGCCTCGCGAACCCTGAGGATGGCCGGGGCCTGTCGATCGGCGCGACGCAGCTTCGACCGGAGAGCCGCGGCCGGATCAGGCTCAACTCGGCCGACCCGTTCGAGGCGCCCGCCATCGACCCGAACTACCTCGACGAGCGCGCCGACCTCGACACGCTCGTCGAGGGGGTCAAGCGCGCCCGCGAGATCGCCCGGCAGGACCCCCTCTCGGAGTTCCTCGGGCGCGAGGAGTGGCCCGGCGAGGACGTCGAGACCGACGAGGAGATCGCCCGACACGTCCGCGAGGAGTGTCACACCGTCTACCACCCGGTCGGGACGTGTAAGATGGGCGACGACGAGGCGGCGGTCGTGGACGACGAGCTCCGGGTCCACGGCGTCGAGGGGCTCCGCGTCGTCGACGCGAGCGTGATGCCGACGCTCGTCGGCGGGAACACGAACGCACCGACGATCGCCGTCGCCGAGCGGGCGGCGGACCTGATCCGCGACGAGCGGCCGACGGCCGCCGAGGGGCCGGTCTCGGCCGCCGGCGACTGACTGGGGACCGGCCTCGGCCGCCGGCGACTGACCGGGGGCACTCCTTCGGACGCGGGCGACACGTCGACCGCGCCCCGCCGTCAGACGCCCGCACGACGCAACGACTATACGGACTCCGGGAGTCACGTGTGATAATGGCCTCGCTCACCGACCACCTGACGGACCTCGTCGCGGACGTCGACGCCGCGCTGCTGTTCTCTCCGACGAGCTCCTTCTACGAGCGATTCGCGGACGATGAGGTCGAGGTCGTCGTCGTCGCGCCCGACAACGACGTCGACGCGGAGACGTTCGTCGAGCTCCCCCTCCCGTTCGACAACGTCAAAGACCGGATTCGGTTCGGCATTGAGGGCGCGATAGACGAGGATCTCCTCGCCGAGGGTGACGAGGTCGCGTGCGTCGCCTCGGTGTTCGACGGCGGCTCGGACGCGCTCGTCCGCGTCACCGTCGACGAGGGGATCCACACCGGTATCTTCGATCTGTTCGCCAACTCCCGGGCGGAGCCGAGCGTCATCCGCGACGTGTTTGAGGTCGCGATAGAACTCGGCAAAAAGGGGCAGAAGGGGAAGCCCGTCGGCGCCTTGTTTGTCGTCGGCGACGCGGGGAAGGTGATGAACAAGTCGCGGCCGCTGTCGTACAACCCCTTCGAGAAGAGCCACGTCCACGTCGGCGACCCGATCGTGAACGTAATGTTAAAGGAGTTTTCGCGGCTCGACGGCGCCTTCGTCGTCTCCGACTCCGGGAAGATCGTCTCCGCGTACCGCTACCTCGAACCCGCCGCCGAGGGAGTCGACATCCCGAAGGGACTCGGCGCGCGCCACATGTCCGGCGCGGCGATCACCCGCGACACGAACTCGACCGCCATCGTCCTCTCTGAGTCCGACGGACTCGTCCGGGCGTTCAAGGCCGGCGAACTCGTCTTGGAGATCGATCCGGAGGAGTACTGACCCATGTCCGCGGCCCAGATCACCGTTCCAGAGTTCCTCGCGAACGTCCCCTATCGGATCTGGCTGGCGCTGGGCGTCCTCCTTTTCGGGCTCCTCTTAGCGTACCTCACCGGCGTGATCAACCGCCGCCTGCTCCGTCGCGCCGGGGTGCCGGAGGTGATCGAGGGGACCGCCTTCGAGCGGACGGCCCGCGAGTTCGACACCTCGACGGTGCGGATACTGGCCCGGCTCTCGAGCTACTTCATCCTCGCCGTCACCGTCATCGTCGCGCTCACCGTCGCGGACGTGAACTACCTCGAGCAGTTCTGGTCCGGGGTCGCGGCGTTCCTCCCGCGGCTGTTCGTCGCCGTGGTCGTGTTCATCGTCGGGATCGTCGTCGGTGACAAGGCCGAACTGCTCGTCGCCGAGCGCCTCCGGGGGATCAAGCTCCCGGAGCTCGGCGTGCTCCCGACGCTCGTGAAGTACAGCGTCGTCTACGTCGCGGCGCTCATCGCCCTCGGACAGGTGGGCGTCCAGACGCTCGCGCTCATCGTGCTGCTCGCGGCGTACGCGTTCGCGCTCGTGTTATTCGCCGCGCTCGCGACGAAGGACCTCGTCGCCTCGGCCGCGGCCGGCGTCTTCCTCCTCCTCCGGCAGCCGTACGGCATCGGCGACGAGGTGCGCGTCGCCGGCGAGCGCGGTATCGTCCAGGAGGTCGACCTCTTCGTCACCCACATCGAGACGGACGGCGAGGAGCACGTCGTCCCGAACCACGCGGTGTTCCGCGAGGGGATCGTGCTGATCCGCGGGTAGGGCCGCCGCCTCGGCCGCCTCGAAACGCAACTGTAACCCCGTCACCCATTCCCACGCTATGAAAGTCGTGGTCCCCGTATAACTCGACGCGGCGCCAACGTCGAGACATGACCCCCGATACCGCGATCGTCGCCTGCGACGGCTGGGACGGCAGCGAGTGCGAGGGGACGCCCCACTGCCCGCCGCGCTGTCCGCGGTTCGTCGACAAGGAGGGGACGCGCTGGACGATCCGGCCCGCGACCGACGCGGACGAGCCGTTCCTCGCCGAGATGTACGAGCGGTTCGACCGGACCGACCGCGCGCAGGGGCTCCCGCCCGTGAGCCGGCGACGGCGCGTCGAGTGGATCCGCTCGATGCTGACCGAGGGGAACAACGTCGTCGCGGAGCGGGACGGCGAGCTGTTCGGCCACGCGATGTACACGCCGACCGACGCCGCGACCCCCGAACTCGCCGTGTTCGTCCACCCCGACGCGCAGGACCGCGGCGTCGGGACGGAGCTATGCCGGCACGTCATCGCCAACGCCGCGGCCGCTGGCCGCGACGGGATCGAGCTCCACGTTGAGACCGGGAACCGCGTCGCTCGGAACGTCTACCGGACGGTGGGCTTCGAGGTCGTCGAGCGCCGCGGTGACCTCCGGATGCGCCTCGACCTCGAGGACCCGATCGCGACCGAGGTCCGCTGGCCGCCGTTCGTCCGCGAGGGGCCCGCAGAGCCCGCGGTCGACCTCTCGCCGGGCGAAGGCGGGGCGGGGCGGTCGCCCGCGGACGACTGAGGCAGCGGGCAGCCGACCGAGGCGGCGGGAAACCGACTGAGGCGGACCGACGCCGTGGATCTCCCGCTCACGCGCCCACCGCCACCGCAACCGTTAGGCCCCGCCAACCCTAGGATTCCGTAACCGTGGACGACGCCATCGAGTGGCTGCGGGACCGCCCATTCTACGAGGGACAGATCGCCGACCACCGGCGGATCCCGGCCCGCGAGCCCGAGTTCGCGGACGTCGACCTCGAACCGCGGCTCGCCGGCGCGCTCGCGGACCGCGGGATCGACCGGCTCTACCGCCACCAGGCCGACGCGATCGAGGCGGTCCGCGGCGGCGACGACGCCGTGCTCGCGACCGAGACGGCCAGCGGCAAGTCGCTCGCGTACACCGTCCCCGCCTTCGAGGCGGCGATGGATCACGGCGGACGCACCCTGTATATCGGCCCGCAGAACGCGCTGATCGCGGACCAGGAGGAGTCGCTGTCGGCGCTCGCCGCGGACCTCGGCTTCGGCAGCCGCGTCTCGGTCGACTCCTACACCGGCCGGCTCTCGCAGTCAGAAAAGCGGGACGTACGCGACCGCCGGCCGACCGTCCTCCTCTCGAACCCGGACATGCTCCACTACGCGCTGTTGCCGTACGCCGGGCGCCTGTGGGACTGGTTCTTCTCGTCGCTGGAGTACGTCGTGATCGACGAGGTCCACAGCTACCGCGGCGTGTTCGGCTCGCAGGTCGCGTTGACTCTGCGCCGGCTCGCGCGGACCTGCGAGCGGTTCGACTCGTCTCCGCAGTTTGTCTGCTGTTCGGCGACGATCAACAACCCCGTCGACCACGTCGCGACCGTCACCGGCCGCGACCCCGCCGGGATACGGCTCGTCGACGAGGACGCGTCGGGTCGGGGGCCGCGCGACTGGGTGCTGTGGAACCCGCCGGAGTACGACGACGACTGGGCCGAGCGCGGCAGCGGCCGCCGGAAGTCGAGCCACACGGAGAGCAAACGGCTGTTCGTCGACCTCGTCACCGCGGGCCAGCAGACGCTGGCGTTCACGCGGGCACGTCAGACCGCGGAGCAGTACGCGACCGACAGCGCGAGCGACCTCCGGGAGCGGGGCGAGCGCGACCTCGCGGGGAAGGTAGGCGCGTATCAGGCGGCGCTCACCGACGACCGGCGCCGCGAGATCGAGGCCGACCTCCACGCCGGCGACCTGCGCGGCGTCTGGTCGACGAGCGCGCTCGAACTCGGCGTCGACGTGGGCGGGCTCGACGCGGTGGTGCTCGACGGCTATCCCGGCACGCGCATGTCCGCCCACCAGCGAGCCGGTCGAGCGGGCCGCGGCGACGACCCCGCCCTAGTCGTGATGGTCGGCGGCGAGGACCAGCTCGACCAGTACCTGATGCGGAACCCGAGCGACTTCTTCGACGCGCCGCCGGAGGACGCCATCTGCGACCCGGAGAACGGCCAGCTCATGCCCGGCCACGTCGCCTGCGCGGCCGACGAGAACTGGCTCGCGCCCGCGGACGAACGCTTCTTCGGCGACTCCTTCCCGGGCGTGGTGGCGGACCTGACGGACGAGGGCGTGCTGAACCGGCGCGAGGCCGCGGCGGGCACACGCTGGGTCCACGCCGGGGGGTCGAGCCCGCAGCAGTCCGTGAACCTCCGCACCGCCGAGGAGCGCGAAATCTCGCTGATCGAGCGGTCGAGCGGCGAGACGGTCGCGACGCTCGGCTTCGCCGACGCGCTTCGCGACGCCCATCCGGGCGCCATCTACCACCAGCAGGGCCGCACCTACGAGGTGGTCGAACTCGACCTCGACCGCGATGTCGCCGAGCTCCAGCAGTCGTGGGCCGACTACTACACGCAGGTGCGCTCCGACAAGGACATCGTCGTGAACGAGGACCTCGTCGAGCGCGCGCTCTCGGCGCGCGAGGACGTGCCCGTCCGCTTCGCGGACGTCACGGTCACGGAGCAGATCACGGGGTTCGTGCGGAAAGACGCCGCGACGGGCGAGTCGCTCGGCGAGTCGACGCTCGACCTCCCGGAGACGACGCTGCGCACGAAGTCGCTGTACTTCCCCGTGCCCGAAGACATCGAACGCGAGATGCGGCGCCTCGGCGACCCGCTCGGGGATGCGGACGCTGGCGACCCGGAAGTCAGCGCGGACGGCGGCGAGACGCCCGATAGCGAACCCGACGCGGACGACGCCGCCGACGGCGAACCGATCCCGGGCGGCGAGTACGCGTTCAACGGCGGCATTCACGCCGCCGAACACGGGATCATCTCGCTGTTCCCGTTCCACCTGCTCTGTGACCGCGCCGACGTCGGCGGCATCTCGACCCCGCACCACCCCCACACCGAGGGGCCGGCGGTGTTCGTCTACGACGGCTACCCGGGCGGCGTCGGGCTCACTCGGCGCGGCCACTTGCGGATCGAAGAGCTGATGACCCGGACGGCGCGGCTCATCGACACCTGCGACTGCGAGGGGGGTTGCCCGGCCTGCGTCCAGTCGCCCCACTGCGGCAACGGGAACGATCCCCTGGCGAAGGCGCCCGCCGTCCGCCTGCTCGAATCGCTGACGGGCTCGGGCGCGGACTCCTGACCACGCCCACCCAAAGCTCCTTGGCGCCGGGCACCGACGCCTCCCTCCATGGAGTTGGACCTCGACGACGCCGCGGATCCGGCGGCCAGGGCGATGGAGTGGCTCGTCCTCGGCGCGGCGTACTTCCTGCTCCTCCTCTTTCTCATCGGCGTGTTCGACCTGTTCGTCTCGCTGTACCGCCTCCTCGTCACGGGCGACTTCACCGACCCGGTCGAGGTCGTCGCGCTGCTGGACAGCGTCCTCCTGTTGCTCATCATCGTCGAGGTCCACCGGACGCTGGTGGCGTACGCGCGCGGCCAGCCGGTCCTCCGGATCGTCGTGAGCGCCGCCATCATCGCCGTCTCGCGGCGCGTGATCAGCTTCCGGCTGGAGGACTACGGCACGGGCGACGAGGCGCTGCTCGCGGCCGCGGCGCTCGGCGTGTTGATCCTCTCGCTCACGCTCGGCTACTTCCTCCTCGACCGGGTGAGCGTCCCGGGGCGCCTGGAGCTCTGACCGGAACGCCGACCCCGACCCGACCTTCGATCCCGGTGGTTTCACGGTGGACGCGCCCGTGTCGATCCCATGGAGCTGTTCTGGCACCGACGGGACCTCAGAGTCGCCGACAACGTCGGGCTCGCGGCCGCGGCGGGGACCGACGCCGGTGACGGCGCGGGCGACGACGATCGCGCGGACGACGAAGCTCGCGGAGACGACGCCGACCGGGGGCCCGCCGCGCCCGTCTTCGTCTTCGACCCGGACGTCCTCGACCACGCGAGCGACGTGCGAGTCCGCCGCCTGCTCGACGGGCTCGCCGCGCTCCGCGAGGACTACCGCGAGCGCGGGAGCGACCTGCTCGTCGCGCGCGGCGACCCCGAGGCGGTTCTCCCGCGGCTCGCGGAGGCACTCGACGCCGAGCGCGTCGTCTGGAACCGCGACTACTCCGGGCTCGCCCGCGAGCGCGACGCGGGGGTGCGGCGCGCGCTCGCCGCGGTCGACGTCGCGCGCGAGGCCCACCACGACGCGGTCCTCCACGACCCGGACGCCATCCGGACGAACGCCGGCGATCCGTACTCGGTGTACAGCTACTACTGGAAGAAGTGGACCGACCGCGCGAAAGAGGACCCGGCCCCCGCGCCGACCGGCGAGGGGCTCGTCGGCGCCGATCGGCTAGCCGAGGCGGTCGACGCCGTCGACTGGGGCGACTCGGCCGACGCGGTCGCGGACGGGGGTGGCGCCGATCAAGGAGGCGGCGCCGACGCTGGAATTGTCACCACCGATGCCTCCGTTGGCGACCTGCCGACCCCCGGCGATCTCGGCTTTTCGGAGCCGGACGCCGCGGTCGGGCCCGCGGGGACCGCCGCGGCCCGCGAGCGCCTCGACACGTTCCTCGACGAGGCGGTGTTCGCCTACGAGGCCGAGCGCGACTACCCGGGCCGGGAGGCGACCTCCCGGCTCTCGGCGTTCCTCAAATACGGCGAGATCGGCGTCCGGGAGGCGTACGCGGCGACCGAGGAGGCGATGGTCGAGGCCGAGTCGGACGCCCGGCCCGACGACGCCCCTGAGCAGGTCGAGGAGTTCCAGGGCCAGCTGGCGTGGCGGGAGTTCTACACGCAGGTGCTCTTCCACAATCCCGAGGTGGTGACGGAGAACTACAAGACGTACGAGGAGGGGATCGAGTGGCGAGACGACCCCGAGGAGATAGCCGCCTGGAAGCGCGGCGAGACGGGGTATCCGATCGTCGACGCCGGGATGCGCCAGCTCCGCGAGGAGGCGTTCATGCACAACCGCGTCCGGATGATCGTCGCCTCGTTCCTGACGAAGGACCTCCTCGCCGACTGGCGCCACGGCTACGACCACTTCCGTGAGCACCTGGCCGACCACGACACCGCCAACGACAACGGCGGGTGGCAGTGGGCGGCCTCGACTGGGACCGACGCGCAGCCCTACTTCCGCATCTTCAACCCGATGACGCAGGGGGAGCGCTACGACCCCGACGCCGAGTATATAAAGAAATACGTTCCAGAACTCCGCAACCTCGACGCCGACCTGATCCACGGGTGGCACGAGCTGTCGCCCACCCAGCGCGCGAATGCGGCGCCGGAGTACCCGTCGCCCATCGTCGACCACTCTGAGCGCCGGGAGGCGGCGCTAGCGATGTACAAGCGCGCGCGCGGCGAGGATCCGGACGAATAAGCAGACTCTGTCGAGAGACGCCGTATCGCTGTGACGACTAATACCATCAAAGCCCCAGTCGCGAGGACTCGATTCGCTCGCTGCGGTCCTCGATCGCTCGCGCCGCTCGCTCTCTGCGGTCCTTGCGTCGCGCGTCTTCGTCCTCGCGACTGCCCCTTTGAGTCCCACCCTACACCGCACGGAACCGCAGCCTCAAACCTCCCCAGCCTCGTCGGTGGTCCTCCGCTTCGCTCCGGACCACCGACTCCCTCGCACGCGCGGTTCGCGCCCGGTGGGCGCTCACCGGCGCGCGCCACCGCACCTCGATTTCTATTTAAAACAGCGCCTCGCTCTCGTCGAGGACGCGCGCCGGACCGCCGACCTCCCAGACGTCGGTGTCGATGCCGATCTCGGCGATCCGGCTCTCGACCTCGTCGACGTGGTCGGCCAGGGTGTTCACGTACACCGACGCGCCGGTGTCCGTCGAGAAGTAGACGGGGACGCCCGACTCCCGGAGCTCGCGGACCGCGTTGAACACCGCGATCGTCTCGGGCTGCCAGTACACCCACCCCGCGGGGCCGGTCATCGTCGTAGCCGTCAGGGAGAGCGAGTCGTGCTCGGCGGTTTCGAAGATCCGATCGAAGTCGCCCGCGCGGAGCGCGTCGGTCATCTCGACCAGCTGGTCTTGAACGTGCGCGGTCCGCGCCTGCATCATGTGGCTCGCGGCGGCCTCGCGGTGGGCCTCCTCCGTCTCTTTATAAGCGGGGACATGCGCGGCGACGATCCGGAGGTCCTCCTCGGGGTCGAACCCGTCCTCGCTCACGCCCACGTCGAGGCGGTACGAGCGGCAGTCCTCGTCGTTGAGTCCGGCTTCGAGCCGCGAGTACGCGCCCGTGACGGAGCGTGCTGCGGAGGAGGACCCGCGGCGGGCAATCGTGGAGACTTCGGGCAGGGAGCGGTCGAGTCCCGTGGCCTCCACGAGGGCGAGCGCGGCGGCCGCGAACCCCGACGAGGAGGAGCCGAAGCCGATGTTCGACGGGAAGGAGTTCTCGCTTTCCAGCCGCACGGCCGCGTCGACCCCGGCCAGTTCGCGGACGTGGTCGACGACCATGTCGATGCGCTCGGCGGCGCGACCGTCGACTTCCTCGCCGCCGATGACGTAGGCGTCTTCGCTCGCGTCGGGCTGCCACTCGACGGTCGTCGTCGTCGCGGTCGGCGCGGTACAGAGGCTGATGCTGTCGTGGTACGGGAGTCGCAGTTCCTCGTCGCGCATCCCGTGGTACTTGACGAGCCCCTGGATCGGGTGGGCTCGCGCGGTGGCCTTGCCGGTCATACCTCGGGAAGCGTCCGGCGGGGGATTAGTCGTTGCGATGAGCGGGAGGAAAGGGACGCCCGTCGACGAGCGCTCAGTACGTCTCGACGTCGAGGCCGTCGATGCGCCCGAAGTGCTCGTGATTGCGGGTCACGACCGGTTCGTCGTTCAAAAGCGCCGTCGCCCCGATGATACAGTCCTCTCTGTCGATCTCCTCACCTCGGGCGCGAAGCGAGCCGGAGATCTTCCCGGCCGTTCGCATTACGGTGTCGTCGGCGACGACCGCGTGGCGCGTGTCGAGTACGTTGAGAATCGCTTGTCGGCGCTCTTCGGGAGCGTTCAACTGTGGAACCGCCTCGTACAGTTCGAGCACCGTTAACGAGGAGATCTTCTCGGGGCGATTCTCCCGTTCGATGAGATCGAGGTATCGGACTGCGTCCCGGTCGTCGTGTAGAACGTCGATGACGAAGGTCGTGTCCTCGATCATTCGTCGCTCCGAACGTCCGAATCGAGGCGCTCGCGCCGATCGCGAGAGCGTGACCGCCCCTCCTCGACGAGGGATTCGAGTTCGTCGGCCTCGTCCTCCGAGAGGATCCCGGCGACCTCGGTCCACGACCGCTCGCCGGCGATCCGCTTGACCACGTCGGAAAACGACTCTCCCTCCCGCTTGTGCGATTTGAGCCGCTCGTAGGCTTCCTCATCGAGCGAGATCGTTTTCGTCGACATTACAGTACATAGTTACGTGTGTATATTTATAAATCTCAACGACGATCTCCGCTCGTTTCGTACGCTTCCGTCCCCACCACGGCGACGCGATCGAGGGGAACCCTTTTTGACCGGTCGGCGGGTACTCCGCGCCATGACCGAGTACACCGTCGAGTTCGTCGGCACCGGCGAGACGATCGAGGTGGCCGACACGGAGACGATCCTCAGCTCCTGTTTCGACGAGGGGGTCGCACAGGAGTACTCCTGCCGCGTCGGGATGTGTCTCGCCTGTTCCGCCGAGATCGTCGAGGGCGAGGTGACCCAGCCCGCGGCCCGCGGCCTCACCGACGAGGAGGCCGAGGAGTACGCGCTCACCTGTATGGCGCGGCCGCAGTCGGACCTGAAGCTCGACCGCGGGAAGTACCCGCCGAGCATCGAGGACGACGCAGCGGTCTCCGCGGGCGAGGGCGACGGCGCGGGCGGCGCAGACGGTGCGGCCGCGGACGACGACTGAAAAATCCGCTTTTTCGACCAGGGAGGTCAGTACGGCACCGCATACAGCGCTATCGCGAGGAACGGGATCAACGCGATCAGCATCGCGATGGCGTAGCCGAACATCTCGCGCGCCTTCACGTTCGTGATGGCGAGCAGCGGCAGCGCCCAGAACGGGTTCAGCAGGTTCGTGTGCGCGTCGCCGACCGCGTACGCGATGGTCGCCTGCCCGTAGGGCACGCCGAGCTCTTGGGCGGCCTGAAGCACCGACGGGCCGACGACGAGCCACTCGCCGCCGCCGGAGGGGACGAACAGGTTCGCGACGGAGCCGACGACCCACGCGACGACGGGGTACGTCGCCGCCGTCGACACTTCGAGCAACCCCTCGGCGAGCAACAGCGCTAGCCCGGAGCTGGCCATGATCCCCTGAATGCCGGCGAAGAAGGGGAACAGCAGGACGATGCCGGCCGCCGCGCCGGCGGCGTCGTTGAACCGGTCGCGGTAGTACGCCGGTCGCTGGTAGATGAGCAGGCCGGCGAAGAGGAAGCTGAAGTTGACGGCGTTCAGTGTGAACGCGTTGAGTCCCTGCCCGGTGAACTGGAGCGCGACGATGGCGACGCCCGACAGCGCGACCAGCCCGCCGATGATCCGGCTGTTGTTCAGCCGCTCGGCGGGGACGTCGTCGACGTCGGCGGGCGGCTCGTCGACCGGGTCCGCGGCGTCGGCGGCGTCGGTGCCGCCATCCGCCGCGGAGTCAAATAGGTCCGCCTCGTCGACGTACTCGGTGATCCCCTTCGCGCGGCCGCCCGAGGGCGCGAGGACGTACAGTACCACGCTCGCGAAGACGATGGAGAGCGCGGTGAGCGTGAGCGCGTACGGGTGGAAGATGGTCTCGGCGGCTGGCACCGTCGACGTGAGGAAGTCGAACCCGGTCCCCTCACCGATGTTGTTCGCGTCGGTCAGCTGGAGCGGCGCGGAGCCGGAGATGCCCCAGTGCCAGGTCAGGCCGAGCCCCATGTACCCGGCGACCGCCAGCAGGGGGTAATGAACGTTGATATCCTTCCGGTGGGCGACCTTCCCCATCTCGCGGGCGAAGATGGCGCCCATGATGAGGCTGAACCCCCAGTGGACCCACGCCAGCGACATCGAGATGAACCCGACGAACGCGGCGGCCTGCGCGCCGGAGTTCGGAATCTCGGCGAGCCGCTGGAGGACCGCGTTGACCCGCGGGTGGTACGCGATGACGAACCCGGTCATCAGGATGAGCACCATCTGCATCGAGAATCCGAGGAACGCCCAGAAGCCGCCGTACCAGAACTCCAACAGTTCCACCGGTCCCGAGTCCGTGGCTATCAGTCCGGCCACGTAGACGATATACGTCAACAGGATGGCAAAAACGAACGGACTCGGCATCCACCGTTCGACGGCCTCTGACATTCGAAACCCGATACGTTCGATAACGCCTGCCTCGTCACTCGCTGCCATACACGCCGTATCCAGTATCCTACAGTATAAATAATGGGATACGGTCGTAGCGGCTGACACGTTTCCGTTCGCGCTCGACGACGCCAATCCGCGGTCGACGACGCCCGTCCGCCGCCGGCGGTACGCTACTCGACGCGCTCGAAGCGGTGCCGCACCACGTCCGCGTCGTCGTCCCAGTCGAAGTTACCGCCGTGCGCGCGGACCATCCGCTCTTTGTACGCCTCGAGCGAGGGGGACCCCTCGCGTTTCGCGTCCTCGTCGGTCATGTCCCCGAGCGTGCGCTCGGTGACCTCGATCAGTTCGAAGGCGACGCCCTCTATCTCGAACGTGTCGCCCGCCTCGCCGTATCGGTTCCCGCGGTGGAGCTGCGTCACGTCACCGTCGAGGGCGGCCTGTTTCACGCGGTCGTTCGGTAGCAGGTCGGCTGGGTCGTTCTCGGACATGTCGGGTCGTTGGGTCCGGATCGATTTATAAGCGCGGCCCCGGGGCAACGGCCGGAGCGCGTGCCAACCGTCCCCGCGTTCTACGAATCTCGAAAACGCCGGTCGCAGGGATCGACACGGACGTGAACACCCGTTTCGACGGCCGAGCCGAGGGATTCAAGATACTGCCGAGTCCCATCTCAGACGATGCGACAGGACCACCTCATCACCGCGACCCAGCTCTCGCGGGATGACATCGAGGCCGTGCTCGACCGGGCCAGAGCGGTCGCCGACGACCCCGCCGCGTACGCGGACCGGCACGCCGGCCGCGTGCTGGCGCTCTGCTTTTTCGAGCCCAGCACGCGCACCCGGATGAGCTTCGACAGCGCGGCCAAGCGCCTCGGGATGAACACCATCGACATGGGCGACGTCGACTCCTCGTCCGTCTCGAAGGGGGAGTCGCTCTCGGACACCGTCCGCGTCATCGAGGGGTACGCCGACGCCCTCGTCCTCCGGCACCCCAGCGAGGGCGCCGCGACGCTGGCCGGCGAGCGCGTCGACGTCCCCGTGGTCAACGCGGGCGACGGCGCGGGCCAACACCCCTCCCAGACGCTCCTCGATCTCCACACGATCCGCGAGGACCACGGGCTCGACGACCTCACGATCGGGATCATGGGCGACCTGAAGTACGGGCGGACGGTCCACTCGCTGGCGGCCGCGCTCACGGAGTTCGACGCCAACCAGCACTTCATCAGCCCCGAGTCGCTGCGGCTCCCGCGGTCGGTCCGGTTCGACCTCCACGAGACGGGCGCGCAGATCCGCGAACACGAGGAGCTCGAGCCCGTCCTCGACGAGCTCGACGTGCTGTACGTCACCCGGATCCAGAAGGAGCGCTTCCCCGACGAGAACGAGTATCACCGCGTCGCGGGCGAGTATCGGATCGACGCCGAAACGCTCGATGCGGCCGCGGACGACCTCACAGTCATGCACCCGCTCCCGCGCGTCGACGAGATCGCGCCCGACGTCGACGAGACCGACCACGCGCGCTACTTCGAGCAGGCGCACAACGGGATACCGGTGCGGATGGCGCTGCTCGACACCCTCCTGAAGAACGCGAACCCCGACGGCGACGAGGGGACGGAGGTGGACCGATGAGCGACCACGAGCTCCGCGTCTCGAAGATCCGCGACGGCACCGTCATCGACCACGTCGAGGCGGGGCAAGCGCTGAACGTCCTCGCCATCCTCGGCATCGACGGCTCCGAGGGGTTCGGCGTCTCCGTCGGGATGAACGTCCCCTCCGACCGCCTCGGCCGCAAGGACATCGTGAAGGTCGAAGACCGTGAGCTGTCGCAGTCCGAGGTCGACGTCCTCTCGCTCATCGCGCCCGAGGCGACGATCAACATCGTCCGCGACTTCGAGGTCGTCGAGAAGAACCGCGTCACCCGCCCCGACGGCGTGACGGGCGTCCTTTCCTGTCCGAACCGCAACTGTATCACGAACGCCGACGAGCCGATCGAGACCCGCTTCGACGTCGTCGCCGACGGGGTACGCTGCGACTACTGTGCGACGATCCTCCGGGCCGACATCGCTGAACACATCGACGTGTGAACTACCCCACCCTACTCAGCCACTGGCGTGGCTTCGTTGAGGGTGGGGCTTCCTGTTTCCACGACGCGCTTTGCAGACACCGAGATAGTGTCCGTAGGGAGCGCAGTCTCCACAGGCGTAGATTCGGGCCATCCCAGCCCTAGTTCAGAAAAACCGCGTTGCAGTACGTTCATCGCCGCGTTCGCGTCACGGTCGGCTTCAAATCCACAACTGGGACACGAGTGTTCTCGTACCCAGATGGGTTTGGCCGTCTCCACACCACACTTCGCACATTCTTTCGTCGTTCCTCTCGCTTCGACTTCCACCACGTGTGTCCCGTACAGCTCACCCTTGTATTCGAGTAAGGTAATGAACTGTCGCCACGCAGCATCTTGCTTGTTCCGCGCGTTCCCGTCGGCCTGAAGCATCTCAGCAACCTTCAGATCTTCCACGAACACCGCATCGTACTCTGTGACGAGCCACGTCGTGAGCTTGTGCTGGTAGTCCAGCACCTTCTGGCGGATGTGGCGGTTGACCTTCGCAACCGTTTCGCGCTGGTTCTCGTAGTTGTTCGACCCGTGTTCCTTCTGCGAGAGCTTTCGCTGCTCTCGACGGAGGCGATCGTACTCGTCTTCGAGGTCGAGCCAGTTCACGGTTTTGCCGTCCGACGTGTGGATGTAGTTCAGGATGCCGAGGTCGATACCTACGCTATTACTGGTATCAAGCTTCTCCACGTCCGGTTTCTTGGGTAGGTCTACCTCGTCAGTTTCGAGACCGAAAGAGACGAACCACTCGCCGGTCGTCTCTTTTTTGATGGTAACTTCTTTGATGGCTGCTTCGTCGGGGATCTCGCGGTGGTAGCGGAGTTTGATATCACCGATCTTAGAGAGCCAGAGCGTCGCATTGCGACCACTCGTGTTTTTGAGTTCGAAGCCGGACTGCGAGTACGTCATGCTCTGGTAGTCTCTGGGTGCTTTCCACGTGAGTTTCCCGACCGTGTTCCCGTTCTGTTTCTGTTCGGAGAGTCCGGTGAGGTTCTGGTGAATCGCCTCGGGGTCAAGCCCCGAGGCTTCCCGTTTCCACGACATGACTTGCAGACACGGACTCGAAGTGAGTCGTGTCCGTAGCGGTCACAGTCTCCACGGGCGTGTCTTCGGGCCATCCCAGCCCTAATTCAGCAAAGCCTCTCTGCAGGACGTTCATCGCCGCATTCGCGTCCCTGTCTGTCTTAAATCCACACGACGGACAGGAGTGTTCCCTGACCCAGATGGGTTTCACTGTCTCCATACCGCACGACGCGCATTTTTTGCTCGTGCCTCGGGCTTCGACCTGCACGACGTGACTGCCGTACAATTCTGCTTTGTACTCGAGCAGGGTGATGAATTGTCGCCACGCCGCATCCTGCTTGTTTCGAGTGTTGTGCGACTGTTCAAGCATCCCCTTCACGTTCAGGTCTTCGACGAATACGGCGTCGTACTCGCGGACGAGCCATGTCGTTATCTTGTGCTGATAGTCCAGCACCTTCCGACGAATCCGACGCTTGACTTTGGCAACTTCGACTCGTTGTTTCTCGTAGTTGTTCGACCCCTTCTCCTTCCGAGATAATTTACGCTGTTCGCGTCCGAGTCGCTCGTAGTCGTCTTCGAGGTCGAGCCAATCCACGGTTTTGCTGTCGCTAGTGTGGATGTAGTTGAGTATTCCGAGGTCGATGCCGACGCTGTTGCTCGCGTCCAGCGATTCCACGTCGGGTTTTTCGGGGAGATCGGCGTCGTCGGTTTCGAGGCCAAAGGAGACGAACCACTCGCCAGTCGTCTCTTTCTTGAACGTGACCTCTTTGATGATGGCGTGGTCAGGAATCGGCCGGTGGTAACGAATTTTTACCCAACCGATTTTGCTGAAGCGGACGTACGCGAACCTGTCTTGGCCCCTGTTTTCATCGAGGTCGAAACCAGACTGGTTGTACGTGACGCTTCGATAATCGGTGGGTGCTTGCCGCTTGAGCCGACCAACGTTGTACCCCTTCTCTTTCTTTTTGCGAAGATTCGAGAGGTTACGGTGAAAGCGAGCGACGGTGGCTTGGGCGGCCTTCGAGTGTAGTTTACCGAAGACGGGCCACTTTCGCTTCCAGCAGGGAAGTTTGTTGTTCTGGTCGTACTCACTCGGCTTATTATCTTCCGGGGCTTGTTCGTAGTCCCAGCGGACGTGGTTGTAGAGCTGGCGATGAACATCTAGATGGAGTTCCAGCCCAGCCGCTACCTCTTGTGTCGGGTAAGCGTGGTAGCGGTGACTGTGTTCCATCGCTGTCTATTGATTAGTGAGGTGTTCATTTAGTGGTTTGTATCACGAGTTGTCGGCTTCATCCCCGAGGTCAAGCCTCGGGGTATTCGCCTTGTCCGCCGATAAAACCGAGTGACGGTTCGTTGGAGAGCCTTCGAATTAACGTCCGAGAAGACGGGAAACTCGGTTTTCCAGTCGGGGAGTCGGGAGTGGTGTTTGTACGCGGAACCGATGTCGTCGGCGTCTGTGTTTTCGTACTCGTACAGGGTGTAGTTGTACGCTTGGCGATGAACGTCGATGTGGTAGTCCAGTTGCTCCGCTACCTCTTGTGTTGGGTAGGCGTGGTAGCGGTGACTGTACTCCATCGCTGTCTCTTGATTTGAGATGTGTCGATTTAATGGTTTATACTGGTGTGCGGCGATTCATCCCCTCCCTACTCGCTCGTGGAGGAAGGGGCATTCTCGCCTCAATTTTGGTAAAACGCCGACCGACGTGAGCCGTCGACTTCTGATCTGTTCTCGGTCCGGTAAGTTTTAGCGCCCGCCGCCCGAACGCGTTGGTATGAGCAAGAAAGTCAAGCTCGTCCTCGTGCTGTCGCTCGTCGCGCTCGCGTACTTCCTCTTCGCCGGTGACAAGCAGCCGGTCGAAGTCGAGTAGCTGCGCGGCGCCGCGCTCGCGCCCTCCGTGAGCCGCGTCGACCGGTGAGCCGCATTGGCCTCCGAACCGCTTCGCGCGTCGACCGCTGAACCGCCTCGCACGTCCGTCGCGTCCGCGGTCGACCACCGCGATACCGTCCGTTTTTACCGACCTATCCCGTAGCCGGGGCCATGTACGGGGTCGTCACGCGCAACGCCGACGAGGTCGAGATGGAGCCGTTCGACCTCGGCTTCTACGAGGTCAAAGACGTCACCGGCCGGGCGGCCGAGCCCCTGCCGAACGCCGTGAACATGGTGTCGTGTTTCGGCGACAACGCCGCCGCGAGCGAGAACGACGACCTCGTCCCCGTCGACGAGCGCGGCGAGCCGGCGACCCGCGACCGTGACTACTTCGACTGGGCGTACATCTGCCCGACGCACCCGGAGTACCGCGAGGGGCTCATGGAGATCATCGCGGACTGCGCGGCCGAGAACGGGGACGTCCGCCTCGACGACGTCGGGTTCCCCCGCGAGGGGTTCTGTCACTGCGACCGCTGTGAACGCCGCTTCGCCGAGAGCGACCGCGACGACTTCGCGGACTGGCGCGCGGACGTCATCACCGAGTTCGTCGCCGAGGCGGCCGAGCTGGTCCCGGGACGGCTCCTGCTCACGCTGTACCCCGACCCCTACCCCGACCACCTCTACGAGCGCGCCGGCCTCGACGTGGACCGGCTCGCCGAGCACGTCGACGAGTTCGTCGTCCCGCTGTACGACACGGAGTACGCGACGACCTACTGGCTGGAGTCGATCGCCCGCGGGTTCCGCTCGCGGCTCGGCGGCGACTACGACCTCCACGGCGCGCCGCCGGAGGCCCCGTTCTCGCTGGAGCTGTACGCGGTCGACGTCGACGTCGACGACCTGATCCACGCGACCGAGGTCGCCGAGACGTACGCGAAGGACGTGTTCTTCGGTTACGACGCGAACAACGCGGCCGCCGCGCTTCGCCGGAAGGACGCCGACTCGCGCGACGGCGAGGTCCACCGGCCGGACTGACGAGCGTCAATCCCGCGCGGCGACGTGAACGAGGGTTTATGAGTGACGGCGGCCGAGACCCACGTGACCGGCCGCCGGCGTGCGACATAACCGGTCGTCTCGCGTTCGCGCGAGGCGGTCGCCTTTCAACGTCCGCGCCGTAGCGGCGGTCACTCTACACCGTTGAGCCGTCGGCTCGTCCCCGCTCGGACGGACTCACCTATCGACTTCGCCCATGATCGTATCCAGGCTCCCCAGCGACGCGATCAGGTCCGGGATCGACTCGCCCTCGGCCATCTCGGGGAGCGCTTGGAGGTTCGAGAACGACGGCCCGCGGATCTTGAACCGGGCGGGCTCGTCCGTCCCGTCTGCGCGGATGTAGATGCCGAGTTCGCCTTTCGCGGCCTCGACCGCGCGGTAGATCTCCGCGTCGTCGTCCGGGCGAATCGTCCGAGGGACGTTCGCTTGGACGGTCCGTTCGTCCTCGGGCCACCCGTCGAGCAGGTCGACACACTGCTCGACGATCCTCGCGGACTCCTCGACTTCCCGCATCCTGACGAGCAGCCGGCTGTAGTTGTCGCAGCCGTCCTCGGTCATCACGTCCCAGTCGAGCTCGTCGTAGTAGCCGTACGGGTCGTCGCGACGCAGGTCGTAGTCGACGCCCGACCCCCGGAGGACCGGGCCGGTCGTCCCGTACTCCTTTGCGACCGCCGGCGGGAGGACTCCCGTGTCGACGGTTCGCATTTGGAGGATCTCGTTTCGCGTCAGGAGGTCGTGGTACTCCTCGAGGCGACGCGGGAGGCCGTCGAGGTACTCGCGGATCGTCGAAAAGAATTCCTCGCGTGGCTCGGGGAGGTCCCACGCGACGCCGCCGAGCCGGAAGTAGTTGAACATCAGCCGCTGGCCCGTCAGATCCTCTACGATGTCCTGAACGCGCTCACGCTCTTGAATGGCGTACATGAACGTCGCGGTGAAGTCCCCGATCACGTCGAGCGCGTACGCCCCCATCGCCAGCATGTGCGAGAGGATCCGACTGAACTCCGCGGCCATCGTGCGGACGACCTGCGCGTACTCGGGCACCTCGATGTCCGCGAGGTCTTCGGCGACCCTGGCGTACGCCCACTCGTTGAGCAGACCGCCGCCGCCCCAGTCCCAGCGGTCGGGGTACGGCATTATCTGATGTCGGTACGTGCCCGACTGGGCCATCTGCTCTTCGCAGCGGTGGATGTAGCCGATGTCGGGCTCTACGCCGACGACGTCCTCCCCGTCGAGGGTGACCTGGAGGTGGAGGACGCCGTGGGTCGCCGGGTGGTGCGGCCCGATGTTGAGGAGCATCGTGTCGCTCCCGGTCGCCGTCGACGACCCGGGCTCGACAGGCTCGTTCTCGGAGAGCGCGGCTATCTGCGGCTGATCGTCGTCGTAGTCCGCCGAGAGGGGGTGGCCCTGCCACGTCTCTGGGAGGAGTATCCGCCGGAGGTCGGGGTGGTCGTCGTAGCGGATCCCGACGAGGTCGTACGCCTCGCGCTCGTGCCAGTCGGCGGTGCGGAACACCGGTGCGGCCGACTCCGAGACAGGATTTCCTTTGTCGGCGGGGACGACGACGCTGACCTCCCGAGTCGGGTCGTCGTACGAGCGCAGGTGGTATATCGACTCGTAGCGCCCCTCGTACTCCTGTGCCGTGACGCAGGCGAGGTGGTCGTATCCCGCGTCGTCCCGCAGCGCGGAGAGCGCCTCCTGAACCGCGTCGGGGCGGACTCGGGCGGCCGGGGCGTTCAGATGTTCCTCACGTGCCGTGACAAGCTCGCGGATCGACGAGAACGGGCCGGCCGTCTCCTCGTCGTCGCGGTCGCGCAGCAGCTCCGTCGACATATCAGGAGACACGCGGGCTCGCGACCCGAGGCTTCTGCCGGCTCAGTACGGGCATTTATAAGATCGCCCTCGTCACTGCTTGACGTGAAGTACGTGCGGCTCGAACTCCGGTACCCGCCGGCCCTTATCCACCCCATACATCGGCTCGTCGACGAGTCGGACGCCATCGAGCGGGACGTGCTCCTTCACGGCAGCCTCTTCGACGAGACGGCCGACACGTTCCTGTTCTACGTCGAGGGGGACATCGACGTGTACGCCGACGCGTTGCGGTCCGTCGACCGCATCCGGGAGTTCGAGATCACTCGGATCGACGAGAGCGGGTACTACGTGTTCCTCACCCAGCGACGCGACACCGTCGACGAAGCGATGTTCGAGTCGCTCCGGCGGACCGGCGTCGTCGTGGTCCCGCCGATCGACTTCCGTCCCGACGGGGTCGCGCGCCTGACGGTTCTCGGGGAGCACGGACCGCTCCGGGACGCGCTCGTCGAGCTTCCGAACCGGATCGAGAGCGAGGTCCTCCGAATCGGCGAGTACGACTGGCGGCAGCACCTCTTCGATCCGGGGCTGACGGACCGGCAGTTCGACGCGCTCGCGGCCGCCGTCGAGTGCGGCTACTACGAGTCCCCGCGAGCGGCGTCGATCGAGGAGGTCGCCGACCGGATCGACGCCGCGCCGAGTACCGCGTCCGAACACCTCCGGAAGGCCGAATCGGCGATGATGAACGCGTTCATTGAACTGCGCGACGTGGCCTGATCGAGCGGACGGGTGACGGCGTACCTGGGCGACGACGACGCGCCTAGTGAACCGTCCGGTCGTCGCTCGTGTCGATGTCCTCGATCGGGTCGGCGTTGCCGAAATCGGGCGTCGGACCGTCGCCTGGCTCCGCCCAGTCGACCGCGTTCCGAAGCACCTGCCGGACGTCCTCGTCGTAGTAGACCGGGTAGGTTTCGTGGCCCGGGCGAAAGTAGAACACCTTCCCGCTCCCGCGCCGGTAACAGCAGCCGGAGCGGAACACCTCCCCGCCCTCGAACCAGGAGGTGAAGACGAGCGTGTCGGGCGCGGGGATATCGAACCGCTCGCCGTACATCTCGGCCTCGTCCAGCTCGATCCGCTCGCCGATCCCGTCCGCGATCGGGTGGCTCGGTTCGATCGTCCACAGCCGTTCTCGCTCGGCCGCCTCGCGCCACTTCAGCGAGCAGCTGGTCCCCATCAATCTTTTAAAAATCTTCGAGTAGTGCGCGGAGTGGAGCGCGATGAGGCCCATCCCGTCGAGAACGCGTTCGTGGACGCGGTCGACGACCGCGTCGCGCACCTCGTCGTGGGCGGCGTGGCCCCACCAGACGAGCACGTCGGTGTCGTCCAAGATCGTCTCAGTGAGCCCGTGGTCCGGCCCCTCGTCGAGGGTCGCGGTACGGACCTCGTGGCCGCCCTCGCGGAGCGCGTCCGCGATGACGGCGTGGATCCCGGTGGGGTAGACGTCGGCGACGACGTCGCTCTCGCGCTCGTGTCGGTACTCGTTCCAGACCGTGACGCGTGCCATACGCCGCGTGGACGCCGGACCGACTTGAGCGCTCGGCCTCGACCCCTCGAGTTGCCGACCGTGTGGGCAGCGGTTCAGGCGGTCGCTTCGACGTCGGCGAGCCGACCGGCCAAGTATTCCGCGATGGAGACGGCTTCCTCCTCGACGAACCGCGCGAGCTCCTCGCCGTCGGGGGACTCGACGACGACCGTCGGGATCAGTTCGATGTCGTACTCCGCGACCAGTTCGCCCTCCTTGCCGTCCGGCCCCTTCGTCACCGGGTACGCCTCAATCCGGTCGTCCGGGACGCCGGCGGCCGCGAGCGCGGCGCCGAACTCGGGCAGTTGTCGCTGGCAGTCGCCGCACCAGTCGCCGCCCCACACCTTGAAGACGTAGTCGTCGTCGGCGAGCGCTTCTACGACGGAATCGTCGAACGCGTCCGCGTCGAGGTCGGCGGCGGGCGCGAGCGTTTCGAGTGTCATACGCGCTCTTGGTTGCCGAGACAGGTAAACGGCGCGTCGGTGGCAAGACGAAGTCTCGTTCGTTCGCGACAGGAACGCCCCCGAAGCCCCAGCCGCTCGGCCGTACGATGGTGGCGCTTATAAATAGCCGATCGAGACGAACACCACCGAAGCCCCAGCCGCGAGGCGGGCGCACGCTCGGGGCGGTCCTCGCTCGTTCGCTTCGCTCACTCGCTGCGGTCCTGCCGTCGCCTGCGCCCGCCTCGCGCCTGCCCCTTCGAATCCCGCCCCCTACCGCACAGCAACCGCACCTCACACCTCCCCAGCCTCGCGGTTCGCTCGGGGCTCCGGGCGGTCGCCCCTCACTCACCGCGTCCCTCGCGCGTGCGACTCGCGGCCTACGGCCGCTCGTCGGCACGCGCCGCCGCGTCTGTTCAGGTGTCCGGCCACCGTTTATAAGCGAACGCGGCAGCCGCGTTGTTGTTTATAAACAGATACGACCGTCGCGGCCGACATCGATTGCCGGAGTCCGCGGGGCCTTTGGGTCGCGACCGCCTCGTGTCGCGTAATGGACGACGACATTCTGTCGACGCTCGGCTCGCCGCTGGTGCGGGTCGACGCGCCCGCGGGAACCGCGGTGGCGGCGAAAGTCGAGTCCCGGAACCCGGGCGGCTCGGCGAAGGACCGCCCCGCGCTGTACATGGTCGAGGCCGCCGAGGAGGCGGGCGAGATCGAGCCGGGCGACCGCATCGTCGAGCCGACCTCGGGCAACACCGGCATCGGCCTCGCGATGGTCGGCGCGGCGCGCGGCTACGACGTGACCCTCGTGATGCCCGAGGGAAAGTCGATCGAGCGCCGCCGGCTGATGAAGGCGTACGGCGCGACCGTCGAGCTCGTCGACGGCGACATCTCGGCCGCGAAGGACCGCGCGGACGAGCTCGAAGCGGAGCCCGACACCGTTCAGCTCCGCCAGTTCGAGAACCCCGCGAACCCGCGCGCGCACTACGAGACGACGGGGCCGGAGATACTCGATCAGGTCGGCGACCGCACCGTTGACGCGTTCGTCGCCGGCGTCGGCACCGGCGGTACGCTCTCCGGGATCGGCCGCCGCCTACGCGAGGCGTTCCCGGACGTCCGGATCGACGCGGTCGAACCCGCCGACAATGCGGTCCTCTCCGGCGGAGAGCCAAGCGTCGACGACTTCCAAGGGATGGGACCGGGGTTCGTCTCGCCCAACCTCGACGTCGACCTGATCGACGAGGTCCACACCGTCGAACTCGATGCCGCCGAGGCCGAGTGCCGCCGACTCGCCCGCGACGAGGGAATCCTGGTCGGCCAGTCGTCGGGCGCCTCGAACCTCGCGGCGAAGGACGTGGCGGCCGAACTCCGCGAGAGCGGTCAGTTCGCCGGCGAAGAGCCGCTCGTCGTCACCGTCTTCTGGGACAGCGGCGAGCGCTACCTGACGGCGGGCACCTTCGACGGACCGGACGAGGCGTGAACGCCGGGCTCCGCGGCCACCCGGGAGTTGATTAGCGTCCGGTGCGCAGGTCGCCCGTGAACACGCGCGCAGAACCGGCGGCGGAAGACGAGGAGTCGGGAGACCGATCCGACCCCCCGGACCGCCGCTTCGACGGGCCGTGGCTCGCCGCGCTCGCGGCGACCGTCGGAGCGTGGACGCTATTGTACGCTCTCGACTGGGCGTTTCTGACGCCCGAGACGCCGCTCGGTGCGAGCATCGGCTTCGCGCACGGCTACCTGCTCGCGCCGCTGGCGACCGCGACCATCCTGCTCGACGCGCTCTCGCTCGCCGAGCGGCGCGTCGTCGACCTCGGCGTTTTCAAGTGGGTCTACGCGCTCGCCGCGCTCCCCGCGCCGCCGGTCGCCGCCGTCTACTACGCGCACCGCGAGTGGCTGAAACCCGACGACGCGGCCCTTCTCGGAGGACCCTGATGCCGGCCGGCGAACCACCCGGCGAGTCCGCGGACGACGCCGGCTCGACGACAGGCTCGACGACTGACTCGGCGTCCGACTCGGCGACCGGTGCGGTCAACGCGCTCGTCACGGCGCCCGAGAGCGGCGCGCCGCCGGTCCGCCGCGACGCGGTCGAGATCCGGCCGGACGGCGTCGAAGGCGACCGCTACCGGAGCGGCGACGGCCACTTCCAACTCGACGCCTGCGCGGTCACCCTCGTCGCCGCGGAGGCGCTCGCCGCGGTCCGCGAGGAGACCGGCATCGACGTGACCGACGGCCGCCACCGTCGGAACGTCGTCGTCGGCGGCTTCGGCGCCGAGCTGGACGCGCTCCTCGACGCGACCGTCGCGGTCGGCGACGCCCTGCTACGCCCGACCCGGAGACGGCCTCCCTGCGCGCACGTCGAGGAGCTCGCCGGCGAGGACGGACTCGCGTCGGCGCTGCGGAACCGCGGCGGGCTCTGCTGTGACGTGGTCGAACCCGGTCGCGTCGCCGTCGGCGACGCGGTGCGGATCCGCGAGGCCGACCCCCGGACCGCCGGCGCCGCGATCGCGGAGCGGCTCGCGGATCAGGAGTGAATCGCAGACCGAAGAGGTACCGCGGACCGAGAGTGAATCCCCCGACCGCTCGCCGGGAGAGGACGGTTTATACGGGTCGCGCGCGACGGCGGAAACGAGACGTGAACCGCGCAGTCGACGCCGTGGCCGCTCGGACGCCGTTGCCGTCGGGGAGCGCGAGCCGACCGTCGACGGGCCGATTGTCGACGAGCCGACCGGACCCGGGTGCGCGGAGGCGGCGGTCGGCGTGAACTGGCGCTACCGCCACACGGTGTTGACGCTGTGTATGCTCGCCTTCTTCGTGACGTACTTCGCCCGGCTGGCGATCAGCCCGGTCGTCCCCCTCATCATCGACGACTTCGGGGTCTCGAACACGGCGGTCGGGGTCGCGCTCTCCGGCATGTGGTTCGCCTACGGGCTCTCGCAGTTCCCGAGCGGCATCCTCGCCGACCGCTACGGCGAGCGTCGCGTGATCTTGGTCGCGGTCGGCGGAACGACGTCGATGAGCCTCCTGCTCGCCGTCGTGCCGGTCTTCCCCGCGTTCGTGCTGGCCGCGGTGCTCCTCGGGCTCGCAGCGGGGCTCCACTACGCGGTCGCGACCACGCTGCTCTCGCGGACGTTCGACGACCTCGGCACCGCGGTCGGGATACACTCGCTCGGCGGCCCGCTGGCGGGACTCGTCGCGCCGGTCGCCGCGACGTGGGTCGGCTTCCGCTACGGCTGGCGCCCGGGGGTCGCGCTGGCCGCGCTCGTCGGCGTCCCCATCTTCGTCCTGTTTGCGCGGCGGGTCCGGCCGACCGAGCCGCGGCGCCCGGACCAGCCGATGGCGGAGCGGCTCCGCCTCGGCCCGCTACTCGAACTGGTCGGCCGACGCGAGATCCTCGTCCCGCTCGCGGTCGCGACGCTCGGCACGTACGTCGCGCAGGGCGTCATCTCCTTCCTGCCGACGTTTCTCGTCGAGCTCCGGGGGTACTCGCCCGCGTTCGCCGGCGGCGTCTTCTCGGCGTTTTTCGTCGTCCGCGCGGGAGCACAGGTCGGGCTCGGCCGGCTCTCCGACCGGCTGGGCCGCGACGCGAGCATCGCCGCGGCGCTTTCTGCCGGCGCGCTCGGCCTCGGCGGATTGGTCGCGCTCCCCGACCTCGTCGACCTTCCGCTCGCGGTCGGGCTGCCCGCGCTCCCGCAGATCGCCGGGCTCGGCGTCGCCGTGTTCCTCGCCGGGCTCGGCTCCTCGTTCTTCTCGGCCATCGACCCGCGCTTTATGGACGCGCTCGGCGACGCGGAGCGCGGCGCCGGATTCGGACTGATCCGGACCGTCTACACGGTGATCGGCTCGGCCGGCTCCGTCGGCGTCGGCCTCGTCGCGGACCTCTTCGGCTGGGCCGCGTCGTTCACGGTCATCGCCGGCCTGTCGGGGCTCGCGTTCCTCGTCATCTCGGCGAACGCGCTCGTCGGGGAGAGGCGGTGACCGAGGCACCGCAACCGGTTCCGGAGCGCGGCGTGCGAGGCACTCCCGTGCGACCCGAACGTTCGAGTCCGCCCGGAGCGAAGGCAGGGTATGTACGACTACCACGCCCACACGAACTACTCGGACGGGGCGTTCCTGCGCTGGATGGTCGAGGCGGCCGCGGACGCCGGGCTCGACGGGATCGGGTTCGCCGACCACTGCAACGTCTCGCCGGAGTCGACCGCGCGCCGCTACAAGCGCGCGTTCGGGTTCAACCTCGATCTCACCTACGAGCGGCGCCGCGAGGCGATCGAGGCGGTCCGCGAGGACGTTGACGTCGACGTGTTCGACGCCGTCGAGATGGACTACGATCCCGCCCACGAGGCGGCGATCGCCGAGTTTCTCGACGACGCAGGCTTCGATTACGCCGTCGGCAGCGTCCACGAACTCGACGGGGCGAACGTCCATACGCGCTCGCATTTCGCCGACAAGCCGGAGTCCGAGCGCAGAGAGTTAGTCGACCGGTACTTCGAGAAGCTGGTCGCCTTGGTCGAGTCGGAGCTGTTCGCGATCGCCGCGCACCCGGACCTGATCGAGCGTAACCCGCACCTCCGCGGGTTCGCGACCGAGGACCACTACGCCGCGGTCGCCGACGCGTTCCGGAACTCCCGGACTGTCCCGGAGATCAACGCCGGCCGCCTGCTCGACGACTACGGGGAGTTCCACCCGTCGCCCGCGTTCCTCGACCGACTCGTCGACGCCGGGATCGAGGTGACTGTCGGGACCGACAGCCACGACCCGGACGCGATCGCGCCCCGTGTGCGAGAGATCGAGGCCGAACTCGACCGGCGCGGGATGGAGGCGGTTCGGCTCGACCAAGTGGTGGAAAGAGCCTGACGCGATCGGCTATCGTGCTGGACGAACTTTCGCGTCTCGTCATTCGATCTCAAAACAGCGGTGTGAATCGGCCGGTACGTCGGGGTGAATCGGCCGGTACGTCGGGGTGGTCCGCTGAACGGAGACGAGACGCGCTGTGGTAGCGCCGCTCAATCGAGCAGTCACTCGTCCGTGACGATGACCGCGCCGCGCATCCCGAACTCGTTGTAGACCGTGTCCCCTCGGAAGTCGGTGACCTCGAAGGGTGCCCCGTGGGGCGTGCAGTAGTAGAGGTAGGTACCCGGCTCGTCGAACGTGACCGAGTAGGTCAGCCCCGGCTGATAGACGACGCCTTCGGGGTTCTCGAAGAGGGGGCCGTTCTCGTTCTCTTTCAGCGAAACGACGTTGTGCGGGATGGGCGGGAATCCCTCAGGGTACTCCGCCCAGGTCCAGATGACTTCTGTCCCGGGCGAGACCTCGACGGCTACGGGAGCGAAGGCGACCGGGAGCATGGAGGGAAAGCCCGGAAGTTCGACGTCCGTCATCGCGCCGTTGACCACGTCGACGGTGTTCTGCCCGGTCATATCGACAACGCCGTCGGCCCAGACCGGGGAGGGCTTGTACAGCGCCGGTTCGTTCAGGAAGGCCCCGACGCCGTTCCCGTTGCCGAAGTTGTTGCCCTTCCGTTCGGGCTTAGCCCCGGCTGCGGTACCAGCGCCGAGGGCGGATACCAGGGAAAATGCCCCTACGGACTTCAGGACGCTACGGCGACCGAACGTGGATGGTACTGATGGTTCCATGATTATACAGATTCGAGGAGAATACCTGCGGCTTTAGCCGCAGGATGAATCCGACAGAACTCTACACGAACCACTGTCCGGTGGTATCCCCGAGTTTCCAAAGTCCGCAGTTTCAAGTGGTGTCAATTCGTATCTGAGGGTAAGGTCAGGTCGGAACGGAGCGATTCCGAACGGCCTTCGGAGGCGGCCTCGCCGCCGCTAATGAGACAATATCCGAAACACCAACACGGTGAACGCGAATGCCAGAAGCGTTCGTCTGTGCCTGTTGGTCGAGCAAGCCCAAAGATACCTCCAAGTCCGTCGAAGTGTCGGCGACTCCCTGCTGGCAAAAA
>NZ_FNBO01000018.1 GCF_900102375.1 Halorubrum xinjiangense | reverse complement strand
GGGGCGTTCTTGGGTGGACTTCCGATGAACAGGTGTACGTGATCGGGCATGACTTCGCACTCGACCAGTTCGAGGCCCTTGTCCTCACAGATTTCCGCGAAGATGGTTTCGAGACGTTCCTTCGTCTCCCCCGTCAGGTGCGAACGCCGATATTTCGGTACAAACACTATGTGGTAGTAGAGTTCGTATTTCGCGTGACGGGTACTCTTTACCATCTATGTATACTATCACGGTTGGACGGCTTAAAGACTGCGTTGGAACCCCGTCTATGCCATTGACGGCGGTTGAATACTGTTGGTTGGCTTCATCCCCGCGCTGAAGCGCGAGGCTTTCGCCTCGTATTTCCCGTAAGAGCCCGACCGCGAGACGCAGGAGGAACGAGGCGGGGACCCCCTCGCGCAGCGTCTCGATCGCCCCTTGGGTCGAATCGGTCAGGTGACCCTCGAGGAGGCGCTCGATCCAGCTCGAGACCGTCTGCTCGCCGGCGCGGACCGCCTTCGGCAGCAGCAGCCACCCGATCGCAAGGGTCAGGAGGCCGATCGCGGCGGTGACCGCTAGCCGCCCCTCAGTGCTGGAGATGCCGCTCAACACAGCGCCGACTCGAGCGCCCAGTCCGCCTATCACGGTCGGGGGTTCGTCGCCGTCCGGATAACGGATCCGACGCGAGTTTCAGCCGAGAGAATTAGAGCGACCGATTTGAGGGAATGCGCCGCGCGGGGGTGCGGCCCGGTCACCGCCCTCGACGGAGCTCCTCGATCAGCTGTTCGATGAGCGCGGACTGCCGATCGAGGCGCTCGGACTGCGTCTCGACGGTACGCCGCAGCGCGGCGACCTCGCTCGTGAGATCCGCGTCTTCGACGCCGGCGCTCTCGAACGGCGACCCGTCGAACGCGTCGTCGCCCCGAACGGGGCCGTCACCCTCGTCCTCGGGCGCGACGCTGCCGGCGTCGGCGACGGGGGCTCCAGCCTCCGAGTCGGTGACCGCCGTGTCCGCCGCGAGCGCTTCGCCGTCGACCGGCGACGCGGCCTCTTCTTCGCCCGCTCGTTCGATCTCCTCGGCGGCCGACGCGCTCTCCGTCGCGGTCGCGTCGTCGAGCGGATCGGCCGTCGCGTCGTCGAGCGGATCGGCTGTCGCGTCGTCGACCGCCGCGTCCGTCGCGAGCGGGTCCCCGTCGAGCGGGTCGCCGTCGCCCTCGGCCGGTTCCGAGGACTCCACGGCCGACTCGACCGACGGTGACGCCGCAGTTCCCTCGGCTGGGGTGTCGTCGGCCGCGGAACGGGGGGCCGCTCCCGGAGTCGGCTCGTCGGCGCCGGGCGCGGCCTCCGGTTCGGGTCCGCCGGCGTCGGCCTCCGCGTCGGCGGCGGGGGACGCCGAGAGCGGGTCGGGCCCCTCGCCGAAGTCCGTCGTGCCGCTCGGCTCGGCGTCGGGCGTCGACTCGGCCTCCTCGGCGGTGGCGACCCGGAACTCCTCTAAGCTCTCGACGCCGTGGAACGAGCACACCGCATCGGCGAGGGTCTCCCGGACCGCGCGGGCGGACTCGTTGGGGGCCTTGAACCGCTCCGAGCGGCCGTCGTGGACGAGGACCACCGCGGTGGCGACGGTTCCCTCCTCGAAGTCGAGGCCGGTGAGGTCCGCGTAGTGGAACTCCTCAAACTCGGGGTCCCAGACGGCGGACCCGACGTGTTTGACCAGCCGATCGCTGGTGACGATCAGGGTGAGCTCCGAGAAGCGGAAGGTGCGCACGACCGTCTCGCCGGGGTCGGTGACGCCGCTCGCCGAGAGGACGCCGGCGAGGACCGGGTGGAGGACGTCGTCGACGCGCTTGGTCGGGACCGAGAGCGTCTCGTCGCCGTCGAGGCCGTACCCGAGGGTGATCTTCGCCTTGCGGCGCCCCGTCGACACCTCGATCCGCTCGACATCGTGTCCGTACTCGTCGACGGACTCGTCGGACAGCAGTCCGTCGCCGCGGTAGACGAGGGTCCGGGTGGGCGTGACCGCGAGTCGATCGTCACCGCCCAGCGGCACCTCGGCGACGACGTCCTCGTCGCCGACGGTCCCCGCGAGCAGTTCGGGAAGGCTCATACGCCCGGAATACGCCGCGCCCGGCATAAATCCGCTGGGTCGGCCGCGAGCGCGGTCGGGCCGCGTTCGGCGCGCGCTGAACCGCGGTGTCCGCGGCCGGGACGCACGGCGTCTCTGGGTCCGTGTTGGGCCCGGAAGCGACCGCCCGCGGCGATCTGCGATCGGTTCACAACCCTCCGACGGATGGGAAGGTTAAAGAGTCTCATCGCGGTACGAACTGATGAGGCCGGGTGGCTTAGCTGGACATAGCGCCGCACTCATAGGGTTCGGAGATTCGGTGCGGTGACGCCTTGGAAGCGTCCGCGTCCTTCCCGTGGCTCCGCCGAGCCTCGGACCTGGGACATGCGGAGATCGTGGGTTCGGAGCCCACCCCGGCCATACACCATATTGTTGACATCGCTAGTGACGACACCGCTTTCGCTTGCCGCCGGCACTCTTACTTCGCCCGCCGCCGGCACCCTTACACCGGAACCGCCGCGCCGGCGGCGAGCGCGACCGCGACGACGACGCCGCCCAGTCCCAACAGGGCGTAGTTCGCGACCGGGTTCGCCGCCGCGACCAGATCGAGCGTGTACTCGTCGTCTCGCACGGGCGCGAACGGCCGGATACCCATCGGCGTGAGCGCGTCCGCGAGGATGTGCGAGACGATCGTCACGCCGCCGAACAGGAACCCGAAACCGCCGAAGAAGAGCGCCTCGGCGATTCCGCGCTGGAGCCCGACCGCCAGCCCGAGCGCCCCGAAGGCGGCGCCGACGAGCAGCGCGAACCAGACGGTGTGGGTGATCCCTCGGTGTTTGACGAAGGGGACGCGGGTGTCGAGGTCGGGGACCATCGCCATCGAGGCGACGGCGGCGGCGACGACGAGCCCGGCCTCTATCGAGGCGAGGGCCGTGACGAGGAACCCGAACGGGGCGTAGACGAGGAGCGACGCCCCGACGTGACCCTTGTGATACATGTGAGCGACTGCGTTCGCGGTCGGTAAGTCCGTTGCGTCGGCGCGTACTTGCGTTACGTCGGTGCGAAAATCCGTTGCGTCGGCGGGATCTGGGCGAAACGCCTACGGCCTCCCGCCGTGACGCTCCGGTATGACACTGACCGCCCGCGACCTGATGGAACCGGACGTGAAGACGGTCTCGCCCGACGACGACGTCGCCGAGGCGTTCAAGCGGTTCGCCCGCTACGAGTTCAGCGGCTTCCCGGTGGTCGACGACGACGAGCGGGTGGTCGGGGTCGTCACCGAGTCCGACCTCGTCGACCTGTTCGAACCCGAAGACGAGACGCTGTGGATCCCGATCGGACTCCCGCCGTTCGTGGACACGCTCTCCTATCAGGTGAAGCGGCCGTGGGCCGACATCGATCTGGGCGTCGACCTGATCCGCAACGCGGACCGCCCGATCTCCGAGGTGATGAGCACCGACGTGGCGACGGTGACGCCGGACGCCGACGTCGACGATGTGCTGGACCTGCTCGTCGGCGGCGACCCCGACATCAACCGCGTGCCCGTCGTCGACGAGGAGGGACGGATCGTCGGGATAATCGCGCGCCAGGACGTGATCCGCGCGTTTCGTGACCGCCGATTGGTATAGGTCGAATCAGAACGACTTGGTGGCTATTTAAAAGAGGTTGACCGTGGGATGCCGACAGTCTCGACCGCTCTTTTATAAATGATCGACAGCGGATCGACGACGAACACCTCCAAAGCCCCAGTCGCGAGGACTCGCGCGGCTCGCTGTGCTCCTCGCTCGTTCGCTTCGCTCACTCACTGCGGTGCTTGCGTCGCCGTGCTTCGCCCTCGCGACTGCCCCTTTGAGTCCCACCCCGCTCCGCATCGTAGCCTCACGCCTCCCCAGCCTCGTCGCAGGCGGCTGGCGCCGCCAGCGACTCCCTCGCGCGTGCGGCTCGGCCGCGGGGCGGCCTCGCCGGCACGCGCCACCGCGCCGCCCCTTTTAGCTGAACATCGCGACCGCTCACCCGCGTTTATATATCGCGTCGCTGTTGGCGGGCTGATCTGCCGTCTCTCCGGTTGTTCGCCCGGCAGCCCCGATTGGACGCGACCGGGGGGTCGCGAACGGACAGCCTCTTAGGAGTCGACCGTCAGAAACGGACGGACATGCTGCTAGCCGGAACCGTCGTCGCCGACTCCGAGACCGTCATTCCCGACGGCGCCGTCGTCGTCGAGGGGGAAACGATCGTCGCGGTCGGCGACGAGGCTATCCTCCGCGACCGCTACCCCGACCACGAGCGGCGCGCGTTCGACCTCGTCGCGCCCGGCCTCGTCGGCGGCCACGTCCACTCCGTCCAGTCGCTGGGGCGGGGGATCGCAGACGACGACGCCCTTCTCGACTGGCTGTTCGACGCCGTACTCCCGATGGAGGCCGCGATGGACGCCGAGGCCACCCGGGCCGCGGCCGAGCTGGGGTACCTGGAGTGTCTCGAATCGGGGACGACCACCGTCGTCGACCACCTCTCCGTGAACCACGCCGACGAGGCGTTCGAGGCCGCGATCGAGACGGGGATCCGCGCGCGGCTCGGCAAGGTGCTGATGGACAAGGCGTCTCCGGACGGGCTCATCGAGGAGACCGACGCCGCGCTCGCGGAGACCGAGGCCCTCATCCGGGAGTACCACGGCGCCGCCGACGGCCGGGTCCGGTACGCGGTCACGCCGCGGTTCGCCGTCACCTGTACGGAGGCCTGCCTGCGCGGCTGCCGCGAGCTGGCCGACCGGTACGACGGCGTGACGATCCACACCCACGCCAGCGAGAACGAGGACGAGATCGAGGCGGTCGAGGCCGACACGGGGCGCCGAAACATCCTCTGGCTCGACGAGGTCGGCCTGACGGGCCCGGACGTGACGCTCGCGCACTGCGTCCACACCGACGAGCGCGAGCGCGAGTTGCTCGCCGAGACGGACACGGTCGTCACGCACTGCCCCTCCTCGAACATGAAGCTCGCCTCCGGGATCGCCCCGGTCCACGACTACCTCGACCGCGGGATCACGGTCGCGCTCGGCAACGACGGCCCGCCGTGCAACAACACCCTCGATCCCTTCACGGAGATGCGGCAGGCGAGCCTCCTCGGGAAGGTCGACGCCCGCGACCCGACCCGCCTCCCGGCCGCGACCGTACTGGAGATGGCGACCGAAGGCGGCGCCCGCGCCGCCGGCTTCGACCGCCTCGGCGCGCTGCGCGAGGGCCACCGCGCCGACGTGATCGGCCTCACGACCGACATCACCCGAGCGACGCCGCTCCACGACCCGCTCTCCCATCTGGTGTACGCCGCCCACGGCGACGACGTGACCTTCGCGATGGTTGACGGCGAGGTCCGCTACGCGGACGGCGAACACGTCGGGATCGACGCGGCGGCGGTCCGCGAGCGCGCGACGCGACACGCGGAGCGCGTGGTCGAAGCGGCCGGCATTGAGACGGCCGAACCGTAGCCCGCGGTCGCGAGATCGCCTTTTGTCTTCCCGAATCGCCGCGCTCGTCGCTAAAACCGGCTTTATCCGCCCAAATTCGGGCGGAGTATCTCTCATTTATACCCGTACAGCCCCCGTTCGTCGATTCACTATGACGGACCGATCGCGGACGACGGGCGACGACGGATCGCGAACGACAGGCGACGGCCGCGCGACGGACGCGTCCACCGACGGCGTCCGCCGCCGGGAGTTCGTGGCCATCGGCGCCGGCGCGAGCGCGACGCTGCTCGCCGGCTGCGCCGGCGACGCGTCTCTCCCGTCGTCTGGCGGCTCGGACGGCTCGGACGGTTCCGACGGCTCACAGACGACCACCGGAAACTTCCGGCTCCTCATCAGCGACGCCCCCGCCGACATCGGTGACTTCGACAGCCTGAACGTTACCCTCGACCGGGCTCGGGTCTTCGAGGCGGGGGACGGCGACGAGGAGGAGGACGACGACGATGGGGAGGACGAGGAAGACGAGGAAGATGTCGACGAGGACGAAGCAGAATCGGACGACGACGATCAGAACGCCACGGCGGCCGACGAGGACGACGAGGCCCTGAACGGAACGGTCGACGAAGACGACGGCGCGAACGAGACAGACGACGGAGAGACCGAAGCGGCCGACGAGGAAGCGGCCGACGAGGAAGACGAGGATGACGAGGACGACGACGAGGAAGACGAAGACGAAGGCCGCGGCTTCACGGTCGCCGAACTCGGCGGCGCGACGGTCGATCTCACGCAGGTGATCGACGAGGACGCCATTGCGGTGTTCGACGGTGAGATCCCGGCGGGAAGCTACGAGAAGATCGAACTCGAGGTTTCGAACGTCGAGGGGGTCGTCGACGGTGAGGCGGTCGACGTGAAACTCCCGAGCGAGAAGCTCCAGATCACGAACGGGTTCGAGGTCACGCCCGACGAGCCGGTCAGCTTCGTCTTCGACATCAACGTCGTCAAGCGCGGGAAGAACAACGGCTACATCCTCAAACCGGTGATCTCGGGCAGCGGGGTCGCGGGCCGCGACGTCGACGTCAACGAGATCGGCGACGATGACGACGAGGACGAGGATGACGAGGCCGAGGAAGACGACGACGGGGAGTCCGAAGGCGACGACTCGGAAGCAGACGAGGACGACGAGGAGGACGACGATACGGAGACGCCCGACGACGACACCGAGGGAGGCGACGCTACCGGGGGCAACGAGACGGACGACGCGGAGAACGAGACTGCGAGGGGGAGCTAACTACGAGGAGCTCTCGACCGACGAGGCGGCCGCGGACGGGCACTTCGCCCACCGCATCGCGGCGTCGTCGTCGTTGAACGCTTCGGTGTCGACTCCCTCGACGTCGATGGTCCGCTTGAGGTACCGCCGCTTCGAGCGCTGCCCGACGACGGCGAAGCGGTCGACGCCGCGGGCGACCGCGATCTGCGCGGACTCGCGGAGCGCCCGGCGGCCGGCGTCAGAACACGGCCGGCTCGTCCGCACCACGATCACGACGGCGTTGACGGTGTCGGGATCCGCCGCGCCCCGCCACCGGTCGAGCAGCGCTTCGCCGTCCGCGGGGCTCAGTCCAGTCCCGTGTGGGAACTCGACCACGAGGACGTCATCCTCGACCCGCAGCAGCCAGCGCTCGCTCGGTTCCATGACACGCTATCCCACGTACTCAGGTATAAATTACGTCCTCCGAATATCGAACATGATACTACGGATCGTTTCGGCTGATAGATCTGTCCGACAGGTGTTTCGTTCGAGCCCGTAGACCGGGACGGTCGTCGCAGTCGCGACAGTCGCCGGTTATCGGAGAAAGAGACTCGGTCCGCGCGTGACGGTTCGCAGCGCGCGCGTCGCTCGCAGTCTCGGTCGGCGGCGTCAGTCGCGGCGGTCCGATTTCCCGTCGAGCGCGTCGACGACCGCGGTCGCGAGCGCGTCGAACGACGCCTCGTCGGGGACGACGTCGACGTCGACGCCGCGGTCGGCGGCCGTCTCCGCGGTCGGCGGGCCGATGGCGCCGACGACCGCGTCCGCCAGTCCGGCGCGCGCCGCCTCCTCGACGCCGCGGTCGGCGGCCGCCGCGAGGAAGTTGTCGACGGTCAGCGAGGAGGTGAACGCGGCCGCGTCGAGGTCGCCGGCCGCGGCCAGCTCGGCGGAGTCGCCGGCGTCCGCCGGCCGCGTGAGCCGGTACAGCACGGTCTCGGTCACGTCGGCGCCGGCCTCGCGGAGCCCGTCGAGGAGGACGTCGCTGCCGTGGTCCGAGCGGGCGACGACGACGCGCTCGCCCGCGACCCGCGGTTCGAGCGCCGCGACGAGGCCGGCGGAGGTGTACTCCTCGGGGACGACATCGACGGACCAGCCGGCCTCGCGGGCGGCCGCCGCGGTGGCGGGGCCGATGGCAGCGAGGGCAGCGTCGCCGGGCTCCCAGCCCGCCTCGACGGCCAGTTCGACGCCGGTCTTGCTCGTGAGCACGACGAGGGGCGCGTCGGCGGGGACGGCCCCCGTCGGCTCGACCTCGAGCATCGGGTCGGCGACGGGCTCCGCGCCGAGCGACCGGAGCAGCTCGACCGCGGACTCGATCCGCTCGTCGTCGGGGCGGAAGACGGCCACGCGCGGCCTTCGGTCCCCCTCTCCGCTCACGCCCCGTCACCCCCGGCCGAGCCGTCGGCTCCCCCCTCCTCCGCGCTCTCCGCCTCGCTCGCTGTGCTCTCTGCCTCGCTCGCCGACCGAACCGGCGCCGAGCCGGCGTTTTCGAGGAGCGTCACGACGCGGTCGCGGGTCGCGGCCACGTCGCCGATCACGGTGATCGCGGGCGGCTCGATCCCGGCCTCGTCGCGGACGTCGACGATGGTGTCGAGCGTGCCGGTCGCGACGCGCATGTCCGGCCAGGTGGCGCGCTCGACGAGCGCGACCGGCGTGTCGCCGTCGAGGCCCGCGTCGCGGAGTTCGGCGGTGTACGCCGGCAGCTTCCCGACGCCCATCAGCACGACGACGGTCCCGCCGGTCGCCGCGAGCGCCTCCCAGTCGACCGCCGACTCCTCTTTCGTCGGGTCCTCGTGGCCCGTGACGAACGAGACGGAGGAGGCGTGGTCGCGGTGCGTCACCGGGATGCCGGCGACCGCGGGCCCGGCGATGGCCGAGGTGACGCCGGGGACGACTTCGAACGGGATCCCCGCCTCGGCGAGGTGCTCGGCCTCCTCGCCGCCACGGCCGAAGACGAACGGGTCGCCGCCCTTCAGCCGGACGACGCGGTTCCCCTCGCGGGCCAGCTCGACCATGCGCCGGTTGGTGTACTCCTGGGGCGTCCACTCGCCGCCGGCGCGTTTCCCCACGTCCTCCCGCTTCGTTTCCGGGATCTCGCCGAGGATCTCCGGGCCCGGGAGCTTGTCGTGGAGCACCACATCGGCCGACTCGATCAGGCGCTTCGCCTTGACGGTGAGCAGATCCGGGTCGCCCGGCCCGGAGCCGACGAGGAACACGGTGCCGACTCGGTCGTCCCGTCCGCGGGTCGGGGGCTCGTCCGTGCTCGGTCCGGGACCCGCGCCGGTACCGGCCCCGTCCTCACTCATCGTCCTCCCCGGTCTCCGCCGCCTCGCGCGCCTCGGCGATCAGGTCGTCGGCGCCGCGGTCCGCGAGGTCGGCGGCGAACTCCGCCGCGGCCGTCGCGTGCGACCGGACCGGCAGGTCGCGGGTGTCGGCCACCTCCTCGGTGCCGTCGGTCGAGAGCACCCGCGCTCGGACGTGGACGTGTTCGCCCTGGACCATCGCAGAGACGCCGATTGGCGCGACGCAGCCGCCGTTGAGCTCGCCGAGGACCGTCCGCTCGACGGTGACCGCGACGCGCGTCCGCGGGTGGTCGACCGCGTCGCGGACCGCCTCGATCACGTCGGGGTCGCTCGCGGTGACCGCGATGGCGCCCTGCCCGGCCGCGGGGACGAACTCCTCGCGGGGGAGTCGCGTCGTCTCCACCTCGTAGAAGAGGTTCGAGCGGCGCAGGCCGGCCTCGGCGAGGACGACCGCGTCGTACTCGGTCTCGACCTGCCGCTCCATCGCCGCGCGTTCGAGGTCCGACAGCGAGTCGAACCACTCCTCGACGGTGCGGTCGAAGTCGGCGTCGATCTCGTCGCTCGCGTCGTCGCCGTCTTCGGAGTCGCTCTCGTCGTCCGTCTCGTCGCCCTCGGCGGTCAGGGCGCTCGCCTCGCCGGAGGCGATCAGCCGACGCTCGTGTTCCGCCTGGAGGCCGGGCGCGAGCAGCTTCTCAAGGCGCGTGTCGACGTTGCCGCGGATCGGCTCGACGGTGAGGTCGGGCCGGGCCGCCCGGATCTGCGCGCCCCGGCGAAGCGAGCCGGTGCCGACGACGGCGCCCGACGGGAGGTCCTCGATGCCGAGCCCGTCCGGGTGGACGACCACGTCGCCGGAGGGGGCGCGCTCCGGGACGCCCGCGACGACGAGGTCGTCCATCTCCTCGGTGGGGAGATCCTTCAGCGAGTGGACCGCGAGATCGGCGTCGCCGCCGAGCACCTCCTCGTCTAAGGCGCGCACGAACGCGCCCGTCTTCCCGAGGCGGTGGATCAGTTCGTCGGGGATCTGGTCGCCGCGCGTCTCCACCTGCCGGAGTTCGACGTCGCGGCGCCGGCTCGAGAGCGCGTCGCGGACGGTCTCGGCCTGCCGGAGGGCCAGGTCCGACCCGCGGGTCGCGAGCCTGAGCGTTTCGGTCATACGCGGACCGAGGTCCCCCGCGTTCAAAAGCGCACCAGTTCGGGCGCCTCGGCGAGCCCGCCGGTTCGCGGCGCGCTCGCGGGGGTCGCGTCCCCTTCGTCGGTCCGAGGCAACTCCCGCCACGGTCACGTGCCCTTTATTAATCGACCGCCAAGGCGGAGGCGAGATGGCACGCGCGAGCGCCGGGGCCCGGCTCCACTTCGGCTTCTGTAACCTCAGCCTCTCCCACGAGCGGCTGTACGGCGCCCTCGGCGTCGGACTCGCCGCCCCCCGCGTCGTCGTCGACGCGGAGTCGGCCTCGGCGGTGAGCGTGACCGTAGACGGAGCGACGGGGGGCTCTCCGGAGCCGACCGACGCCGCCACGGAAGTGCGCGACGACGTCCGGGAGTACGCGACCGCGGCCGTCGACCTGCTCGGCGTCGACGGCGCCCGGGTCGCGGTCCGCGAGTCGCTCCCGCGACACGCCGGCCTCGGAAGCGGGACGCAGCTGGCGGCGGCGACGCTCGCGGCGGTCGCGGCCGCGCACGGCGAGCCGGCGCGGGTGCGTGAGCGCGCCCCGGCGCTCGGCCGCGGCGGGCGCTCCGGCGTCGGCGTCGCGACGTTCGAGGCGGGGGGGTTCGTCCTCGACGCCGGCCACCCGACCGCGCGCTTCACCACCGACCGCCCCGCGGACGGCGAGTGGACGGTCCCGCCGGTGGCGGCGCGCCACGCCGTCCCCGACGACTGGCGGTTCCTGCTGGTCGAGCCCGAGGCGGACGCCGGGCGGAGCGGGGCGGCCGAGGACGACGCGATGCGCACCGCGGTCGAGCGCGCGGAGCCGGGGCTCGCCGACCGGATCGGCGGGATCGTCACCCGCCGCGTCCTCCCCGCGGTCGCGACGGGGAACGCCGAGGCGTTCGGCGCGGCCGTCGCGGAGATCGGCCGGCTCAACGGCGCGTGGTACGCCGACGAGCAGGGCGGCGTCTACCGGCCCCCCGTCGGCGAGGTCGTGGACTCGCTGTCGGGCGCCGCGCCGGTGTTCGGCGCCGGGCAGTCATCGTGGGGGCCGACCGTCTACGGCGTCACCGACGCGGCGCACGCGGACGCGGCGCGCGACGCCGGCGAACGCGCGCTCGACGCGGCCGGCGTCGGCGGCGAGGTGTCGGTCGCCCGGGCGTCGAACGAGGGGGCGCGGACCGACGCGGGGAACGGGGCGGAATCGCCGTCGGCCGACCCGGAGAGGGGTAACACTAAACCCCGCGGCGACGGGGCCTAACCCATGTCCAGTCTTCCGTTCGGGGTCGCGCGCCTCGACTCGATCCTCGGCGGCGGCGCGCCGGCCGGCAGCGTCGTGCTGCTCGCGGGCGAGTCGGGTGCGGGCGCTCGGGAGTTCTGTTACACCAGCGCGGCGATGAACGCGCTGGCGGGCGCAGACGAGGAGCTGTTCGACCTCTACTACGGGGACCTCGACGACGGCGCCTCGCTGCCCGAGTCGGTCCACTACATCTCCTTCACCGCCGACACCGAGGCGATCACCCGGGAGATGGGGTACACGATGGATTCGGAGATCGTCGACGCGGCGGTCTCGGAGATCTCTTTCCGGGACCTCTCGCCGGAGTACTTCCAGCTGTCGCCGGTGCCGCGCGACTGGTACGAGGCGGAGACGGCCTCGATCACCGAGCTCGGCGATCGCGGCGAGTACGAGGACGTGCTCACCGCGTTCGGCGACTACCTCTCGGAACACGGCGAGGGGAGCCTCGTCTGCATCGACTCCGTCACCGACCTCGTCTCGATGGTCTCCGACGACACCGACTGGAGCGACGTGGCAATGGTGATGAAGGGGTTAAAGAAGGCCGCCTACGAGTGGGACGCCCTGGTCCTCGTGTTGGTGAACACCGAGGCGCTCCGCGACCGCGAGTTCGGCACCCTGATGGACGCGGCGGGCGGGACGCTCCAGTTCTCGTGGGAGAGCGGCGGTTCCCAGCGCGCCCGGACCATGTTCGTCCGCGAGTTCCGCGGCGTGCTCTCGCGGCTGGAGGCCGAGAACATCGTCCGCTTCGAGACCGAGATCCACGACGGCGGGTTCGACATCAGCGACGTTCGGAAGATTCGGTAACGCACGCGGGCCAGCCTCGGGCCGATCCGGCGACAGTCCCGCGGTCTACCCCCGCTCCCTCCAAGTATCGATCCGGAGAACGGCGCGACAGGTTACTTAAGCCTCGCCGCTCAACGTGCCGTAGATGACGGAGGACCCGCGATGAGTGACCTCGACCCGGCGGCGGCCGCTCTCGACGCCGCCGCCGAGGACGCCGGCGTGAGCCGCGAGGAGTTCCTCAAGCGCGCGCTCGTCGCGCTCGCGGAGTCCGAGGGGATCGACGTCCCCGACGCAGAGGAGGTGGCGGCGGTCGAGGCGCGCCTCGACGACCTCGACGCGGAAATAGACGAGAAGGTGACCGACCTCCGCGAGCGGTTCGTCGACCTCTACCGCGAGGTGGAGTCGCTCGACGCCACAGACGCCGGGCCCGGCGACGCGGCGGCCGCGGCGCGGGTCGACGACCTCGCCGCCGAACTGGAGGAGACCGCCGCCCGGCTGGACCGCCTCGACGCGGCCGCCGCCGACGCGGCCTCCTCGGATCGAGTCGCCGACCTCGCCGACCGGCTTGACGCGCTGGACGCCCGCCTCGACGAGTTAGACGGCGTCCGCGACCGGCTGGACGCCTTCGGAGAGCGCTTCGAAGAGGTCGACGACCGATTCGAAGAGGTCGACGGGCGCCTCGACGGCGTCGACGACCGCCTCGGCGACGTCGAGTCCGACATCGCCGGGATCTCCGCGGACGACCTGAGCGAGATAGACGACAAGCTCTCGCGGGTCGCGAACGCGGTGGTCAAGGTCAAGCGCCGACTCGACGCGGCCGAGCGCGACCGCGCCGACCGCGAGCGCGTCGACGCGCTGACGCGGACGGCGAACCGGCACGGGGTGCGGACCGCAGACTGCGACCACTGCGGCGGCGACGTCGAACTCGGCCTGCTGTCGGCGCCGGAGTGCCCCCACTGCGGGCGCCGGTTCGAGGACCTCGAGCCGAACACCGGCTTCCTCGGCACGTCAAAGCTCCTCGTCGGGGACCGGCCCGCCATCGACGGCGACGTCGCCGACGACGACCGGGACGAGATGGGCCGGACCACTGACCGGACGAGCACCGCGGCGAGCGACGGCGGACCGGACGGGGACCGCCGATGAGCGACGGCGATCGGTCCGACGGCGACGACGGATCGGACCCCTTCGGCGACGGTCTGTTCGGCGACAAACCGGGCGACGCCCCCGACGCGGACAAGGCCGACGACGGCTTCGACGACCCCGACACAGACGAGGTCGACGACCTCTTCGACGACCCCGACGCGGACAAGGTCGACGACGGCTTCGACGACTCCGACACAGACGAGGTCAGCGACCCCTTCGCGGCGCTCGGTGAGGGAGTCGACGACGGCGGCGAGGCATCGTCTTGGGCGGACCCAGAACCGGACGCGACCGCGGACCCGGAACCGAGCGCCCCGGCGGACGACCCGTTCGCCGAGTTGGACGGCGACGCCGCCGGCGCGCCGACCGACGAGGACCCCTTCGAGTCGATGGGGAGCGGCGACGTCGGCGAGGAGGACGTGTGGGAGGCGCTCGACGAGGGGACGTCGATCGGCGCCGAGGCGACCGAGTTCGGCGACGACAGCGAGGGCGGTGCGGTCGGCGACGTTGGGGAACCCAACTCCGGGGTCGCTGGACAGACGCCGGGCGCCGGGCCGACCGGCGACGAGCACGTGATCGACAAGCGGAGCTACTGCCAGCGCTGCCCGCACTTCACGGCGCCGCCGGAGACGGCGTGTTCCCACGAGGGGACGGAGATCGTCGAATCGGTCGACTTCTCGCGGTTCCGGGTCCGGAACTGCCCGATGGTCGACACGGAGGACCCCGCCTTCGACGAGGAGTAATTAGAAGTGGTATCGTTCGGACGATCGGGTACCCCCCAGCGATTTCTGAACACGTTCAAGCCCGGTCGGCCGATACTGCGTCTGTCTCGTGAGAATATACGGTTCGACGGATCGGCAGTCGGTCGAGTTCGGGTCGGGAGCGGTCACCGGCGCGATAGGGGATTCGATTACGGTCATCCCGCTCGTCGTCGCGCTGGCGCTGCTGACCGACGTCTCGCTGCCGCACGCGCTCGTCGCGTTCGGGGCGTTCCAGGTCGTCTGGGGGGTCCGGTACGGGCTGCCGGTGTCGGTCGAGCCGATGAAGGCGCTGGCCGCGCTCGCCATCGCGGGCGCGCTCACCTACGCCGAACTCGCGCTCGCGGGGGTGATCCTCGGCGTCCTTCTCCTCGCGATCGGACTCACCGGAACGCTCGCGTACGTGGAGCGCTGGATCGGCGAGCCGGTCATCCGCGGCGTCCAGTTCGCGGTGGGGCTCGTGCTTTTGGAAACGGGGATCGGCCTCGCGGTCGACGACCCGCTCGTGGCGCTCGTCGGGGTCGCGATCGCGGCCGTGTCCGCGCTCGCGGGCCACGGGAAGGCGAGCGCGCTGGCCGTCGCCCTCGTCGGCGTCGCGACCGCGCTCGTCGTCGCCGGAATCCCGGCTCCCAGACTGCCCGGCGCGCCCCCGACGCCGGGGCTCGGCGCGGCGCTCACGCGGGCCACCTTCGACGGCGTGGTCGCGCAGCTGGCGATGACGATCGGCAACGCCGCCTTGGCGACCTCGCTCCTCTTCTCGGACCTGCTCGACGCGGAGGTCACGCCCGACGAGCTGTCGACGACGATGGGCGTCACGAACCTGATCGCGGTGCCGCTCGGCGGGATCCCCATGTGTCACGGCTGCGACGGGGTCGCCGGGAAGTACGCGTTCGGCGCGCGCACCGGCGGTGCGAACGTCGTCCTCGGCGCCGGCTACCTCGTCGCCGCGCTTTTCGCCACCCCCGCGCTGATCGCGGCGTTTCCGCTGGCGATGCTCGGCGCCCTCCTCGCGATCGTCGCCGTCTCCTTAGCGCGCAACGTCACCGACTCGGGGAACCGCGCGCTCTCGGTCGGAATCGGGCTCCTCGCGCTCGCGACGAACCTCGGCGTCGCGTTCCTCGTCGGGATCGCCGTCCACCTCGCGATAGAGCGGATCGGCGGATAACGGGCCAGTGAGAGGAGTTCATTTATAAATGAGATGCGGCGGCGCGTGCCTCCGAGCGCCTGGAGGGCGCGAGGAGCACGCGCGAGGGAGTCAGTCGCCGGAGCGAAGCGGAGGCGACTGACGAGGCTGGGGAGGCGTGGGGTGCGGGGCTGTGCGGGGTGGGACTCAAAGGGGCAGCCGGGAGGTGGGCGCAGGCGACGTAAGCACCGCAACGAGGGAGCGAACGCAGTGAGCGACCGAGTGAGGAGCGCAGCGAGCGTGCGCCCACCTCCCGGCTGGGGCTTTGGAGCCGTTCGCGGTCGATACTCGGTGACTTATTTATAAACAAGCGGCTGAGACTTCGGAGGTGTTCTCTGTCGATCCCCAGTCGGCTATTTATAAACGAGCGGCTGGGGCTTTGGAGGTGTTCACCGCGACAAGATCCACCTCCGGGTCGACTGCGACCTCGCTACCGCCACACCAACATAGTTCCACGTCATCATACCCCACGTATTCGACCGTACCCGCCGAAGCTAAACCGCTCAATCACGTACCGAACACGTATATGCAGTTCTGTGACGACTGCGGCTCGATGATGGTCTCTCGCGACGGGGAGATGGTGTGTCAGAACGACGACTGCGGCGCCACGACCGAGCGCGACGAGGCGCTCGCCGCCGAGTTCGAGTCGACGACGGAACAGACCGGCGACGAGGTGATCGAGACGGAGGAGGGCGCGAACTTCGAGGGGAAGCCGACCGCCACCGATGTCGTCTGCGACGAGTGCGGGCACGGCGAGGCGTGGTACACGATCAAACAGACCGGAGCCGCCGACGAGCCGCCGACGCGCTTCTTTAAATGCAAGGAGTGCGGCCACCGCTGGCGGGGGTACAACTGACCGGATGGCACCGGGAGCCCGCCGGAACCGGACCGTCCGCGCGCTCGCCGCGCTCGCGCTCGTCGTCCCGGTCGCCTTCCTCGTCGGCCGCGCCGTCGGCTTCTGGCGCGTCAGGCTCGCGGTCGGCAGACTGCTCGCGCTGCTGCCGAACGAGGGCGCCCCGGACCACGTTCAGGTGCTGCCGCCGCCGCCGGACGAGTACGCGGGGACGCTCCCGACGAGCCCCGCGGAGACTCGCGAGCGACTCCCCGAGTGCGGCTTCTCCGAACTCGTTCGGGCGTACTTCCACGCGTACGACCGCGACGGGGAGACGGTCCACGAGGTGGGGAGCTTCGTCCACCGCCCCGAGGGGCTCACCGGCGACTGGCAGGTCCACGTCCGGCTGTTCCCCGCTCCGGACGGCGCCACCGAGGTGTGGGCCCACTGGGAGCGGAACCCGTACGTGGCGCCGCTGGCGCACCTACGGATGGAGGGGTACGACCCGGCCCGCGGCGAGCGGATGGCGGCCGAACTGATCGACGACCTCTGACGCGCGCGCCGCGAACGCCCGGGGCGACCGACGGTTCGACCCACGAACTCTCAATTCGGTACCGAATCACACACTAACGCGTATCGTAGCGCCGCTGTCGGTCGATTCGCTCGACTTCGGTCGGATTAAGCGACTAAATTCGGCCCAAACACGACCGAATTCCGCTGTAGCGTTTGGACGGTTCATACGGCTCGGCGCGGGAGGGGGAGACACGATGAACACCGAACGTATCGCACTGGTCGCGGTGACGCTGGCGCTGGTCGTCGGCGCTCTCGCGACGCTGTTCGCACCGACCGTCGTCTCCGGCCCGGGTACCGCTCCCGCGCAGGCGGCCGCCACCACCGCCGTCGCCGACGGCGGGATCGGCTCGCTGTTCGGGATGGCGCTCTGGGGCGTGACACTCCTCTTCGGCGCGACCGCGCTCGTCTGGTTCGTGCTCACGGGGGTCGTGGGCGCGGGCTACGAGGCGCCGCCGAACGAGTACGGCCTCGACAAGATCCAGGTCCGCATCATGACCGTCGACGCCGCCGAGGTCGTTCAGGAGACCGTCGACTCCCTGCCGGAGGGGCTCGACGACGTCCACGTGATCGCGGAGTCGGCCATCGACGTGGACGGGGCGACGGTCCACGTCGTCCCGGAGGAGTTCACGTGTGACGCGGTCCGAAAGGGGCGCGCGCAGGAGTGGGCGCGGCGGGCGCTGGACCCTCAGCGGGAGTTCGTGCTGTACCTCGACGAGGACAGTATCGTGGAGTCGCTCGACGGGCTCCCGGACGCAGACATCGTCCAGCTCCGCGAGAAGCCGCGGCTCACGGGGTCGAACCTCAGCTATCTCGCCGACATGTACCGGATGGGCGTCCAGATCGAACAGCGCGCGTTCGCGCGGCTCTCGATCCCGCTGTTCGCGTGGGGCGGCGGCATCGCGGTCCGCACGGAGGTGGAAGCGAAGACGACGTGGAACCGCGAGACGCTGGTCGAGGACACCGCGTTCGTCTGGGCGGCCTTCCGCGAGCTCGACGTGACGTTCGCGCTGTCGGACGCGGTCTGCCGGAACGAGGCGCCGCCTTCGCTGTACGAGATCCTCCAGCAGCGCCGCCGCTGGGCGGCCGGGAACCTCCAGGCGTCGGCGATGCTCCCGCTGCGGTACGAGCTGCTGACGCGGGTGCGCAACTACGCGTGGGCGCTCTCGCCGATCGTCACCCTGCTCGTCTTCCCCCTGTCGCTTTTGAGCGTGACGATCGCGTACAGCGGACTCTTCTTCGCCGCGTCGATAGGACTGGCGGCGTGTACGCTCGGCTGGTTCCTCCTCGGCGTCGGCTACTACGGCGACGACCACCGCCAGTGGGCGCTGGCGGTCCCGCTGGCGCCGCTTATCACCGTCGTCCACTCGATGGGAACGGTCGCCGGCATCGTCAGCCCGCCCGAGACGTTCCGGGTGACGACGAAGGTCGGGAGCGAGTAGACCGGCCGAAGAGCAACCGTTTATATACCGTCGCGAAGCCGCGGCGCGAGGAACGCGGCCACCCTCTCGCCCACCTCCCCGCTCCGTCCGACGAAGAAGTGGTCGGACTCGAACGCGACCGTCTCGACGTCCAGTTCCCTCGCCCGCTCGACTACCGGTCTCCAGTCGGCGGTCGAGTCGCGCGTCGCGTACAGGATCCGAACCGGAACGCCGCGCTCGACCACCTCGTCGAGCGCGTCGACGGCGTCGACGTCGGGGTTCAGCCGCGCGGTCGGGGCGAGCGCGCAAACGCCCGCGAGTTCGGGCCGCGACGCGGCCGCGACGAGCGCGACCGTGCCGCCGAACGAGAAGCCGAACAGCCCGACGCGGTCGTAGCGGTCGAGCGCCCAGCCGACCGCCGCGTCCGCGTCGGTGGTCTCGCCGTACCCCTCGTCCCAGTCGCCGTAGTCGAACCGGAGGCAGTCGACGCCGCGGTCGGTCAGGGCGTCGCTCGCGGCCGTCAGTCGCTCGTCGCCGCGGTGCCCGCGCTGCTGGGGGTGGGGCGGGCAGGCGACGACGACCGCATCGGCGCGAGACGCGTCGGCGGACTCCTCCCGAGCGCCGTCGCTCGCGGCGGTGTCGAGGGTGGCGCGCACGTCGCGGCCGCCGGGGATCAGGACGGTGTCGCTCACGGGTTTCGGATTCAGTTCGGGTCCGGATTCGACTCTCGTCGTCGCTCCCGCTCAGGGCACCTGCGTCACGCGGTCGACGCCGTCGAGGTCCGCGAGGTCGGCCGCGAGCGCCTCCTGATCGACGGTCGCCTCGTAGTAGAACACGATGTCGAACGTCCCGTCGCGGAGCAGCTGCTGGCACTCCCAGACGAACTCCTCGCCGTCGAGCGTGAGTCCCTGGAACTGGTTCGACGAGAAGTCGGTGTCGTCGTTGCCCGCCTCGATGTACGTCTCGCCTTTCCCCGCGTGGTCGGCGATGACGTCGTTGGCGTCGACCGTCAGCTCGTGCATCTCAAGGTCTTGCTGGCCGTCGAGGTCCGTGTGGACGATACAGCCGAGCAGTTCGATGTCGCCCGGCTCCAGGAGGGCCTTCGTGCGGGTGTACAGGTCCGAGTCGACGGTTTCGCTCATGCGTCTCCCTTCCCGCTCCCGTAATAAACGGGTGACGGTTCTCGGGGCGGCCAGTGGGGCGCGGATCCGTCTCAGCGCCGGAGCGACACGACGACGTCGTCCCCGTCCGCGTTCGTCTCGACCAGCCCGTCGTCGGTGAGGTCGTCGACGAGCCCGCGGAGCCACTCCCGGCCGTGTTCGCCGTCCGGCGCGTAGTCGACGCGGATCCGGTGGCCGAGCGCGTCCAGCGCCATCTCGTCGCGCTCGCCGAGGAGCCGCACGATCCGACCCCGGAACTGCCGACGGCTCCCCTCGAAGCTCGGCTGCTCGGGCACGTCCGGGGCGGTAAAGTCGCCGGTCTGGTAGGCGTGACACCACTCGCGCCAGGGGCAGCCCGCCTCGTCGCAGCGGGGCTTCTTCCCGCAGGCGACCCCGCCGAGCTCCATTATCGCGTTGTTCCAGATTCGAGACGCTCCGGCCGGCATGAGCCGAGACGCCATCTCCTCGAACGCGTCGTCGTCGTCCGGGGCGTCGAACGCGCGGTACAGCACGCGCTTCACGTTGGTGTCGACGACGGCGTCGCCGTTATCGAACGCGAACGACGCCACCGCGTTAGCGGTGTACGGGCCGACGCCCATCAGGTCGCTCAGGCCGTCCGGGTCCTCCGGAAACGCCCCGTCGTGGTCGTCCTCGACCTGCCCGGCCGCCTCGTGGAGGTACTTCGCGCGGTTGTTGTATCCGAGCGAGTGGTCCGACCAGAAGGCGACCACGTCGGCGCGGTCGGCCGCCGCGAGGTCGGCCGTCGTCGGCCACTCGTCGAGGAAGTCCTCCCAGGCGGGCACGACGCGGTCGAGTTGGGTCTGCTGGCTCATCACCTCGCTGACGAGGATCGCGTAGGGGTCCTCCGTGCGGCGCCACGGGAACTCGCGGTGGTCCGCCTCGTACCAGTCCACGAGCGCGTCGCGGACCGCGTCGGGGTCGGCCGGGAGCGCCGGCGAGTCTTCGGGCTCGTCGTCCGCGCCCGCGGTCGCACCGTCCGAGTCGGTCATACCTCCGGTCCGGTCGGCGGCGGTTTATCCGTGCTGGTCCCCGTCGGCGCGGACCGGCTCCATCGTTCGCGGATCGCGGTCGGGGCCGGGGTACTCCCCGCCGACCGCGTCCGGGTACAGCTTCGCGGGGTCGAACACCGTCGCGAACGCGCGCGGCTCTCGGACGCTCACGGCCAGGCGGTCGCGCAGGCCGGCTGCGGCCCCCGGCCCGGTCAGCGACGGGTCGAGGCTCACCACCTGCATCGCGCCGCCGCGGTAGGCGGACGCCAGCGCGGGGTGATCACCCGGCGGCTGCCCGACGGGTTCGCGCCACGCCTCGACCGCGGCCCGCCAGTCCGCCGCCAGCCCGGCGTCGGAAAGCGCCGCGATCACCGCCTCGGCGTCGTCGAGGAGCGGATCGCTGGCGACCAGCGTCGTCCACGCGTGCGACCGCAGCGCGTCGAGCGCCTCGCGGGCGGCGCCGCCGACGAGCAGGTCCGCCGCGAGCGCGTCCGCGTCGGCGACGACGCGGGCGGGACTGGGGTCGACGGGGTCCGCGGGCGCGTCGCCGCCGGCAGAGGGGTCGTCACTCGCAGCTACGTCGCCGCCGGCGGGGTCGTCGTCCCGGTCCGGCGCCGAGCGCACGTCCTCGAGCGCGCGCCGAACGGCCGCCTCGTCGAGGTCGCCGTCGAGCGCGGCCGCGCGCTCGAAGGGGTCGGCGAAGGTCATACCCGTCGGTCGGCGCCGCGGGCGTATCGTCCTTGCGGCCGGGGAACGGACCGCGACCCGCTCTCAGCCGACCGAGAGTCGGCGAGGTAGTCCGCGGACACGCCCGTCATATAACAAAATAATTTTCTAATATTGAAAAAGTAGTTTTCTCAGTAGAAGCTATTAAGTGGGTCGCGCGCGTATGTACAGGTGAAATGAGTACCCAGAAGCAGGCCCGTCAGCGATACGGCGACGTACACGAGAGCGAAGCGCTCCGCGTCCCCGAGGAGAAGGCCGAACAGCTCGTCGACGCGCTCAACAGCGACCTCGCGGCGACGTACGTCCTCTACCACCAGGTCAAGAAGCACCACTGGCTCGTCGAGGGCGCCGAGTTCCTCGGCATCCACGAGTACCTCGGCGAGGTCGCGGCCGACCTCGAGGAGGGCGCCGACGTGCTCGCCGAACGCGCGCAGGCGCTCGGCGGCGTGCCGCTCTCCGGCGGCGCGAACTACGAGGAGCACGCGCCGGTGACCCCCGAGGACGCCGACGCCTACGACATCCGGACGTCGCTGGAACACGACCTCGAGATCTTCGGCGACATCACCGAGCAGCTCCGCGAGCACATCCAGCTCGCCAACAACCTCGGCGACTACAACACCGAAGAGCAGCTCCGCGACCTCCTCGAAGACGTCGAGGAACACGGCCACCACCTCGAGCACTACCTCGAAGACGACACGCTCGTCACGAGCGAGACGCTCGAATAAGCCGCTGCCGCGGCGGACTGCTTCCGGCCCGTTCCGGAGTCCGATGTTCCGATTCTCCGCTTTTTCTGAACCGCCGAGCAGCGCCGCCGGCGATCGTCCTCGCTATGAGTCGAGATCCGGCGCCCGCTCGCCCGCGGGGACGACGATCTCCAGCCAGTTCTCCTCGGGCGGGAGCGGACAGGAGAACGTCTCGCTGTACGCGCAGAAGGGACTGTACGCGAGGTTGAAGTCGATCGTGACGCGGTCGCCGTCCGTGAGCTCTCTGTCGGGTGCCAGCTCCATGTACCGGCCCTGATGGTACGTCTGCTGGCCGGTCGTCTTGTCGCGGAAGGGGACGAAGACCGCCCCGTCGTCGCCCTCCTGTTGGTAGCCCGCGAGCGTGTGTTCCTCCCCGTCGACCTCGAACGCGAACGTGACGATCCGGAGGTACCGCACCGGGTTGCTAGCGGTCGTTTCCATCTCCACGGGCTCGGGGTCCTCGTGGACGGTGACGGTCGCCTCGACCCGGTAGTCGGGGTCCGGCGGGAAGTAGTCGAGTCCGTCGAACTCGTCGCGGTGTTCCGGCGGGATCGGCGACTGCGGGTGGTCGTCGAAGAACTCGTCTTTCTCTCGGCGGTTCGCGCGGAGCTGCTCGGCGTAGTCGTCGCTCATGTCCGGACCGACGAGCGCCGGCGGTTTCAGGGCCGCGATTCGGCCGGCGCCCCGGGCCGCGACGGCCTCACAGCGCCTGGAGGTCCGCGAGGCAGTCGTCGAGGTCGCGGTTCGACGTCGCCAGCGACACCCCGTCGACGCGCGCGAGGTCGGCGGCGTGGTCCCACAGGTCGCCGTCCTCGATCCCGTGGAGGACGACCGCGTTCGGCGTCGGGCTCACCACCCGGAGCGCGACGAGCGGCGACTCGCCGCGCGTCACCCGGGTGAACACGAGCGCGCGGTTCGTCGACTGGCCGTACAGCCGGTAAAACTCCTCGCTGGAGAGGCGCGTGATCGCCTGGATCGAGTCGATGACGGTGTGGCCGTTCACGTGGTCGTGGTCGCCGCGCACGATCTCCGTCGCCCCCATCGCCTCGTAGAACTCCGACAGGGGGACCGCCGTCGAGTACTCGCGGAGGTCGTGGACGATGTCGCTTTCGAACCCGGCGGAGAGCACCCGGGCGTGCTGGCGGATGCGCCCGCCGCCGCGGCGCTCGTCGATGTCGAGCAGCCCCTCGACGGTCCGGCGAACGACGCCGATCCCGGGGCTCTCGCGGCGACCGCTCTCGTAGTCGGAGACGACCGACGAGGAGACGCCGAGCTGGTCGGCCAGCTCCGTCTGCGAGACGTCGAAGTCGGTCCGCCACTTCCGGAGGGTTGCCCCGGGATCGTCGCTCAGCGCGATTTCGCCCGCGATCCGGCGGGAGAGCTCCTCGCGTGCGTCGCTCATGGGGTGAATCGACGGCCGAGCGCCGCAAAAGGGTACCGTTCGTCGCGCGTCGAAAGCCCGCCGCTCACTCGAGGTACAGCGAGTAGACGATGACGGCGAACCCGACCGCCGTGAGGAGGCCGTCGATGGCGATGCCGACCGCGAGGTCGGCGCCGATGATCTGGTGGGAGACGCCGCCCAAAAGCGCTCCGACGGTGACGACGCCGAAGCCGACGCCGAGCTCCCGCAGCGACCGGTCGCCGGTCCGGTCGTACGCGCGGAGCGCGTAGTAGGTGATGCTGCCACCGAGTACCAGGATGGCGGTCTTTGCGACGATGATGGTCAGGTCGATGTAGGGGCTCATGTTTCCTCACGTAGCTCCGACCACAGGTCGGCCAGTCGCTCGTCTCGGGTCCGCTCGGGCCGAGAGAACTCCACGTCGAACTCCCGGCTGTCCGCGTCGCCGTCGTCGCCGCCGTCGACCGAGACGGTGACCGCGTCGAACGACACCGAATACCGCGTCGTGTGCTGCCCGTCCCGCCGGATGTCCGTCGACTCCGACAGCAGGGAGGCGTCGGTGAGCTTCTCCAGCTTCCGGTAGGTCGTCGACAGGGGGATATCGCACTCCTCCGAGAGCTCGCTCGCGGTCTTCGGCTCGGTGAGCGCCGCGACGATCCGACGGGCCGCGTCGTCGGCCAGCGCGTCGAGCACCTCGTCGACCGACGGCGGCTCCGGGTCTCGCGACGGGTCCCGCACCATGGGTGACGGTTCGGCCCCCGGAACTTAAACCATCGAACTTCGGTCCGGCGACGGGACGGTCCCACCGTCTCCGTCCGGTCGTCCCACCGTCTCTGTCCGGTCGTTCGACCTGTGCGCGCGGTCGAGCCGCGGACGCGTCGGTCGAGCGTCGCGAGTCCGCCCGTTTTTGTACGGCCGCGGCGTATCGCGGCTCGATGGACACGTGGAAGCGGCGAGTCGTGTTGTACGCGGTCTTCCTCGGCGTCATGCTCACGTTCACCGCCGTCGCCTACCGGTGGGGAATGCGCGTCTACGAGAACGACCCCCGGACCCTGATCGAGTCGTTCCAGTTCGCGGTCGAGATGTTCACGACGACGGGGTTCGGCGGCGACTCGTCGTCGTGGCAGAGCCAGCAGATGCACGCGTTCGTCGCCGTGATGGACCTGGTCGGGATGATGCTGCTCATCGGCGCGCTCCCCGTCGTCGCGACCCCGCTCCTCGAGTCCGCCTTCTCGACGACCGTCCCCCGCTCGCTGGACACGGAGCTTGAAGACCACGTCGTGGTCGCCTCCGACACCACGCGGTCCGACGCGCTCTTAGACGAGTTCGACTCCGAGGACGTCCCGTACGTGGTCGTCGAACCCGACCCCGACCGGGCGCTGGCGCTGTACGAGGCGGGGCACATGGTGATCCGCGCCGACCCCGAGACGACGGCTGGGCTCGAAAGCGCCCGCCTCGGGGCGGCGCGCGCCCTGGTCACCGACGTCTCCGACCGCGTGGACGCGAGCATCGTCCTCGCCGCGAAGGAGCTCTCGACGGACGTCCGCGCGATAAGCGTCGTCGAGGACCCGAGCCGCGAGCGGTACCACCGCCTCGCCGGCGCGGACGAGGTGCTCTCCCCGCGGTCGCTGCTCGGCGAGAGCCTCGCCTCGAAGGTGACGACGGCGGTGCGGACCGACCTCGACGAGGCGGTCGCCATCGGGGACTCGCTGCGGATCGCGGAGGTGTCGATCCACCACGGGAGCGGCCTCGCCGGGTCGACGCTCGCCGGGAGTCAGATCGGCGAGCGCACCGGCGTCGACGTGATCGGCGCGTGGTTCAACGGGGCGTTCGAGGCGGCGCCCCCGCCGGACGCGACCCTGTCGGCCGGGACCGTCCTCCTCGTCTCGGGGACGGAGGGGCAGGTGGAGCGGCTCGTCGACCTGACCAACTCCGCCGCCCGCCGGTTCGGCGCCGGCGAGACGGTCGTAATCGGGCACGGACAGGTCGGGAAGTCCGTGGTGAACGCCCTCGAAGCGGCCGACCTCCCGGTGACCGTCGTCGACCACGACGGGGGCGAGGCGATCGACGTGGTCGGCGACGCGACGGACCCGGAGACGCTGCGGGAGGCCGGCGTCGCGGACGCGCGCACCGTCGTCCTCGCGCTTCCGGACGACACGACCGCCGAGTTCGCGACGCTCGTGGTGCGCGACCTGGCGCCGAACGTGGAGCTGCTCGCCCGGGTCGCGGACCCCGAGAGCGTGCCGAAGATGCACCGGGCCGGCGCCGACTACGTGCTCTCCCTCTCGACGGTGACCGGTCGGATGTCGGCGTCGGCCGTGCTCACGGACCGGGACGTGCTCTCGCTCGACACGCACGTCGAGGTCGTCAGGACCGAGGCGCCGGCGATGGTCGGGCGCACGGTCGGCGAGGCGGCCGTCCGCGAGACCACCGGCTGTACCGTCATCGCGATCGAGCGCGGCGACGACCTCGTCACCGACGTGGGACAGGAGACCCGGATCGAGCGCGGCGACGAACTCGTCGTCGCCGGCACCGACGAGGGGGTCCGCGCGTTCGAGCGCGCGTTCGCCTGAGTCGGTCGCGCCGCCGTTTCCGCTCTTTCGGCGGCCCGCCCCCGCACCGTCGTTCCCCACCCCTCGGCCGCTCGCCCTCGAACCGTCTCCTGCCGGGGCGAGTCGAACGCTTCAAGTATTCGCTGGCTGTTCATACCCGTATGAAAGACCAGGGACGCTCCGCGCGCAAGCGGACCGGCGGCCGACTCAAGCACGCCTCGAACAAGAAGCGCCACCAGCTCGGCCGCGAGCCCGCCGAGACGACGGTCGGCGAGACCCGCCTCCAGTACATCGACTCCCGCGGCACGGGCAAGAAGGTCCGCGCCCTCTCGACGAACGTCGCGCAGGTCGCCGCCGACGGCGAGGTCAGCGAGGCCGAGATCGAGAACGTCGCCGACAACCCCGCGAACGTCAACTACGCCCGCCGGAACATCGTCACCAAGGGCGCCATCATCGAGACGTCCGCCGGCCGCGCCCGCGTCACCTCCCGCCCCGGTCAGACCGGGCAGGTCAACGCGGTCCTGCTCGACTGAGGTCGCGCCATTTCTGAAGGTATTTCTCCCCGCACGTCCACCAGCCACGCGTGTACCTCGGCGTCGACGAAGCCGGCAAGGGGCCAGCGCTCGGACCGATGGTCGCGGCCGCGGTGATCGCCGCCCCGGCGAGCCTCCCGGCCGACGTGGACGACTCGAAGCGGATCGCGCCGGCTCGGCGCGAGGAGATGGCCGCGGCGCTCAGCGACGACCCGGACGTCGCCGTCGGCGTCGCCCGCGTCGAGCCCGCCGAGATCGACCGCCCGGATACCGACATGAACACGCTCACCGTCCGCGGGCAGGCGCGTGCGGCGCGAATCGCACTTTCCGGGAGCGTCGCGTCCGCTCTCGACGAGCCGGTCCGCGTCGTCGCGGACGCGGGCGACACCAGCGAGGAGCGGTTCGCGCGCCGCCTCCGCGAGTTCGTCGAGGGGGACGGCGAGGACGAAACCTCGGAAGACGGCGACCCGCTCCCGTCGGTCACCGTGACGGCCGCGCACGGCGCCGACGCGGACGACCCCGTCGTCGGTGCCGCGAGCGTCGTGGCCAAGGTGGCCCGCGACCGGCGGATGGCCGCGATCGACGCCGCGTACCCCGAGTACGACGACCTCGGAAGCGGCTACCCGAGCGACCCGGCCACCCGGACGTTCCTCCGCGAGTACGTCGCCGAGACCGGCGACCTCCCGGACTGCGCCCGGCGGTCGTGGGCGACCTGTGACGACGTCCTCGCGGCCGCCGAGCAGTCGGCGCTCGACGAGTTCTGAGCCCGAAGCGGGGGTCCGCAAAGCGCCGCGCTCAGAAGAGCCCGGCCGCGAGGCCGCCGACCGCTCCGACGAACGCCTCCCACACCGAGAAGCCGGTCGCGATGGCCAGCACGGTGTCGGCGCCGAAGAAGGCGAAAAGCAGCGCGGAGCCGAGGTGCGCGAGCCGCATGTCGACCCGGCCGGCGAACTTGTGGAAGAAGTACGCGTTCGCGAGGCTCACCGGGATGATCGCGAGCATCTCGCCGACCCAGATGGCGGAGGTCGCGCCGTACTGGACCGCCAGCCCGATGGTGACGAGCTGGGTCTTGTCGCCGAACTCCCCGGTCGCGGTGAGCGCGAAGATCGGGAGGAAGCCGCCGAGCGACCCCGAGTAGCGGTCGAGCCGTCCCGGGAGCGAGAGGTCGTCGAAGGCGGCCATCCCGCCGTCCGTGCGCTGCCCCTCGGGGCTCGTTCCGCGGGGCGGCGCGGAGCGGTACAGGAGGGCCGCGAAGACGAAGAACAGCGCCGCGGTCACGACGTCGAGCGCGAGCGGCGGCAGCGCCGACTGGAGCGCCCGTCCGAACGCGATCTCGACGGCCGTCCAGCCGGCGAACGCGGAGCCCGCGGCGGCGACGACGATCTTCGGGTCGTACTTCGTCGCGAGCCCGGCGATCATCAGCTGGACCTTCTCGCCCGGCAACACCGCGAGCTGGGCGGCGAACGCGATGACGACGAGCTCGGCGTAGCCGGTCATGCGTCGCTCGCCTCCTGCCCGTCGCTCGCGGCGCCCGACTCCGCGGCGCGGCGGACGTACACGCGGTCGGCGACCGCCTCCGGCAGCCCGTGTTCGTCCCCGTCGCTCGTCCGGACGGTGACCAGCCCGAAAGAGGTCACGTCGACGACCTCGACGGTCGTCTCCGGGGTGATCCCCGCGTCGACGAGGAACTCCAACACGTCGGGATCACGGTCGCTGATTCGGGCGACGGTCCCCCGTTCTCCGGGAGCTAACGCCGCGACGAGCGTCGCCCCGGCGTCCTCCGGCGTCGACAGGTCGGCCGGGGGGATCGGGTCGCCGTGCGGGTCGGCCGCGGGGTAGTCGAGGACGCGCTCGACGCGACGCGTGAACTCCTCGCTGACGTGGTGTTCGAGCGCGTCGGCCTCGTCGTGCACCTCGGTGGGCTCGTAGTCCAACTGCTCGGCGAGGAACGCCTCGATCAGGCGGTGTCGGCGCACGACCTCCAGCGCCGCGACCTCGCCGGCGGGCGTGAGCTCGACGCCTTTGTACTTCTCGCGGGAGAGCAGTCCGCGGTCGGAGAGCGTCTCCACCATGCTCGTCACGGTCGCGGGGGTCTTATCGAGCGCCTCCGCGATCTGCGAGGTCGAGACGGGCGGCCCCGCCCGCGACTCGATCCGATAGATCGCCTTGAGATAATCCTCGACGGCGTCGGTTGGCATACCTGGTTTTGACCAGTCTAAATTAATAGTTTGTCGGGTCGTTGCTCAGTTCCCGACGGAGCCAACCGCGGCGGCCGGCTCGGGATCACGAACGAGAAAAATACCACTCAGAGCGGGAGGCAACTGATCGAACGTCGGATTGCGTCGAAAAGCGGCCGGCCGAGCGGCCGATCCGAGTCCGGCTTACCTGACTGTCAGTAGGCGACGAAGTATGTCGCCGTACGCGGGCCGGGTGACCAGCACGCCGATCAGCACGCCGAGGATCGTGAAGATGGCGAACCCGGAGAGGTCGCCGAGCGACAGCACCATCAGCGGCGACATCGCGATGATCGTCGTGGCCGCGGCGGCGCCGATGACCCAGAACGCCTGCCGGAACCGGGAGTCGAACACCGTCCGGGAGCTCACGTCGCCCTCGCTCATCACCTGATCGGCGATGATGACGAGGTCGTCGACGCCGGTCCCGACCACCGCGATGAAGCCGGCGATCACCGCCAGCTCCAGGGGGTACCCGAGCAGCGCCGCGAACCCGAGCAGGGCGTACACCTCGGCCAGCGCCGTGACGATCATCGGCAGGGCGACCCGCGGCTCGCGGTAGCGGAGGAACACCATCCCGGCGACGGCGAACACCGAGAGGACCCCGATGATCAGCGAGTACGTCCGGAAGTTCTCCCCCTGCGAGGCCGAGATGGAGGAGGACGTGCCCTCGCCGCTGATGTCGAGGTCGGCCGGGAGCGCGCCGGCGCGGAGGTTCAGCGAGATGGTCTGCGCCTCGGTGAACTCCCCGGTTGTGAGCCGGAAGTTCCCGGTCTCGGCCCACGACCCCTGCGCCATGCTGTCGGCGAGGCCGGGGTCCATCCCGAAGGAGTTGACGACCTCGCCGTCGACGACGAGCAGGAGACACGGGTTCGAGTTTCCGATCTCACCGGTTTCCTCGTCGTAGCCGCAGCGATCCGTCTGCGTCTGGTACGCGTCGGGGAAGCCGCGCTGAACCACGGCGTCCTGGAAGCTGTGCGCCGGCGACTGGCCGTCCTCGGCGGTGTTGCGCACCGTGACGGGCACGTACGCGCCCGTTCCCTGGTCGCTCTGGGCCGCGGTCCCGATCTCCTCGAAGTCGTCCTGAATCAGCGTCCCCTCCTGAACGGCGGTCCCGTTCCCGTCGGGGTAGGCGATGTCGATCCGGACGGTCCCGCGCTCTTCGAGCAGGTCGATCACCTCCTGGCGACCCTCGCCCGGCACCTCGACGAGGATGAAGTACTCGCCGGTGATCGACTGGACCTGTTGGACGCTGCCGCCGGAGAGGCCCGCCTCGTTGATCTTCCCTTGGATGACGCTCATCGTCTCGTCGCGCGTCCGCTGGGTGACACCCGAGCGAACGTCCCCGTACTCGTAGCCGGCGGCGTCCATCGCCGCGCGGAACTGGGACTCGGTCACGGACGGCTCCGTGACCTCCACCGCGCTCTCCTCCGGGACGGCCCCGACGTCGCGGGTCGAGGCGTTGTCCAACTCTGTCGCGACCGCCTCCGCGACGGTCCCCGGCGTGTCACCGCCGAGGGCGACGTCGGTGGCGGTGTACCCCGAAAGCGGCGCGCGGACGCGCGTCCCGCCCGCCAAGTCGAGCCCGTACTGGAGATTCGTGACTCCTTGTTGGGCCTCGCTCGCGCTCTCGCCGGGCGCGGGCTCCGGCCCGAACCCGGGGCCGAACAACGCCACCGTCGACCCGAGCACGACGACGACGAGCAGCAGGATCCGCCAATTCTTTTTGATCGGTTCGAGCATTACCGCGCCACCCCCTCGAACTTGTACCAGCGAAGCAGCGAGACGTTCATCAGGTACGTGTTCATCAGGTCGGCGCAGAGCCCGACCGAGAGGATGATCCCGATGTCACGGAGCAGGCCGATCCCGAACAGCGAGGCGACGATGGCCATCACGACCATCGCCGCGATGGAAGTGAGCGTCATCGTCACCCCGGTCCGCATCGCGCGGCTGACCGACTCGTAGAACTCGCCGGTCCGGCGCAACACGGAGTCGTTCAACAGGATGTCGGAGTCGACGCTGTACCCGATGATCATCAAAAGCGCCGCGATCGTCCCGAGCGTCATCTGGATGCCGAGCAGGTTCATCGCCGCGATCGGGATAACGAGGTCGGAGAACGCGGACGCGACGACCGCGACCGAGGGGACGAACGTCCGGAACAGCGCGAACACGAGCACGCTCATCCCGAGGAACGCGAGCCCCACGCCGAAGAGGGCGGTCCGCGCGGTGTCGCTCGCGAAGCTCGGCGACACCTGGTCGACGGCGGTCGTGGTCAGCCCCGCGGCGTCCGCCTGATCTTGGAGGTCGTTCGCGAGCCCCTCCGGGTCGTCCTCGGCCGCCTGGAAGGTGACGACGACGACGTCGTCGCCCGGGATCGTCCGGACCGAGTCGGGCTGCCGGTCGAAGGCCGTCTGAATCTGCTGTTCGACGTCGCCGTTCGCCTCGTCCGCGATCCGCAGCTCGACGCCGCCGGTGAACTCCAGTCCGAGGTTCGCCGGCGCACCGGTGGCGACGACCCACCCGCCAATAATCGCCAGCGCGAGGACCAGAAACGCGAGCGGCACCGCCGCGAGCTGCCGGTTCGAATAGTCGGTGTAGTTGACCTTCGGCACCTCGATCGCTACCATAAACACCGCTTCCCCCGCGTGCGCGAATAAGCCTTCTTATCTGCGAGGCCGCCGGCGCAGACGCCGCCGCTTCCGTCCGCGCTACGGGAGGTATCGAACCGCGACGACCCCCGGCTCCGACCGGATCTCGACGCGGTTCACGCCGAGCCGGGCCGCGCGCGAGAGCGTCCCCTCGCGGTCGTCGATCACGTCCGTGACCGCCTCGTCCGTCGCCGACTCCGGCGGCGTCAACACGTGGACCTCGCCGACGCCCGCGCGCTCCGTCCGGGCGAGTTCCCCCGTCGGCGTCTCCGCGGCGAGCTCGCGCTCGTGGACGGTCGGCGGCTCCGGGCTCTCCTCGATCGACAGCGACCGCCGCTCCGCGACCTCGATCACCTGATAGGTGACCTCCATCGGCGGGTCGGGCGCGACGGTCGCCTTCACGGCGTCGTCGACGTCGAGGCCGGGGTTCGAACTCAGCGTGTGGACCTGCCCGTCGTGGACGTCTTTCAGCACGGCCGAGTCGCTCTCGACGTGGGTAACGAGGAACGTGCTCTCCTTCTCGTCGGTCATTGCGTCCGGGTAGTCGCTCGGGCGACTTCCGGCTTTCGAGCCGCGGGCGGCGACTCGCGGCTACGTCGACCCGTTGTCGGCCACGCCGTCGCCCGATCCGCCGCGGAGCCGGAAGTGCGTCGCGAAGACGGCGAGTCCGGCCGCGACGGGCGGGACGAACCCCGCCAGCTGGGGGAGCGCGTACAGCGCGTTGACGAGGACGGAGTCGCTCGGGTCTCGGAGCCCCTCGGGCGCCGAGATCACCATGCCAAGGTACAACGAGAGGAGGAACAGGAAGCCTACGGCCCCCATCCACCGGTCGTACGTGGCGGCGACCGGGTCGCCCCGACGGTGTCGGCGGGCGACGAACAGGATCGGCGCGAGCAGCGGGCCGACGGCGCCGAGCCCGGCGACCACGAACAGCGACCGCGAGAAGAGGAACGTCCCTCCCTGCGCCGAGGCGGTCTCGCCCATCCAGACGACCAAGGCGAGGGTGACGACGAGCGCGACGAACCCGGCCGCCAGCGCGCCGAGCGCGGCGTACGCGCGCATCGTCAGCGACTCGGTCGCGCGGAACGCGTATGGAATCGCGCCGAACACCCCGCGGTAGCTGTCTACCATCACCGGTGGTAGGCGCGTCGGCGAATTAAACCCCTCGTTGGCGGGAAGCCATTTATACGCGCGACCGGATCCATCTCATGTGGGTCTCTACGACGCGTACCTCGCGACGCGACACCGCCTCCATGACGCCGAGCCCCCGGCGCACGTCGCCTTGGTCCTCACGGAGCGCGACCTCCTCGCCGACGGGGCGTTCGACACCCTGTCGTCGGCGATCGGCTGGGCGTTCGAGTACGGCGCGGAGCGCGTCACCGTCTCCGTCTCCGTCCTCGACCGCGCGGTCGCCCCGACGCTCGTCCGGGAGCTGCGCCGCCTCGACGCCCCCGCCGAGACCGTGGTTCGCGGCCCGGCGGTCGACGGGTCGTCAGAAGCGGGTACCGACTCCGGCGGCGACCCCGCGACGGGCGCCGCCGCTGCCGACGACCCCGACGCGCCGGTCCGGATCCTCGTCGGCCTCGGCGGCAAAGCGGAGTTCGCCGGGGCGGTTCGCGAACTGGCGAGCGATGTCGCGGACGGCGAGCTATCGCCTGCGGCCATCGACGAAAGCGACGTGGCAGAGCGGCTGCTGTTCCCCGAAGAGCCCGACCTGGTCATCAAGACCGGCGCCGAGCGACTCTCCGATTTCGCGATCTGGCAGTCGGTGTACGCCGAGCTCTACTTCACCGACGTGAACTGGCGCGACTTCCGCCGGCGCGAGTACCTCCGTGCGGTGCTGGACTTCCAGGACCGCCAGCGCCGGTTCGGCAGGTGACCGAGGGGACGGGCCCCGACGATCGCTCTACCAGATGAGCGTGAAGAGCGCGGTGAACGTCACCAGCGCGCCAACCGTCGAGAGGATCGGGACGACGTTTTGCATCAACACGACGCGCGCGCTCGTTCCGGGGTTGAACAGGTCCGACGCCGAGGGGACGTCGCTCGCGTCCCCCTCGCCGATCGGCGGCATCTCGTCGGCCGTCAGCGCGCCGACGGAGACCGTCGGCTCCTTCTCGCCTTTGATCCCTTGCCGCACGGTCACCGTACGGGTCGCGCGCCCCCACCCCAGCCCGACGATCGACATCGTCGCGATGATCACGAACGAGGCGGGGATGCCGACCGCAGAGAGGCTGATGACGATCCCCGAGGAGACGACCGCGACGACGATGGCGGCCGTCAGCGGGAGGTCGGTGATGTCGTTGCCGAGCGTGTCGAGGGTCCGCCGGGCAATGGTGAACGCGCCGACCGCGACCGCGGCGCTCCCGAGGAGGATCATCGGCTCCATCTCGACGGAGTCGAGCGCGACGAGCGGCGCGATGGCGTTCGCGATGTTTGACGTCCCCGAGGAGAACGCCATCAGGCAGCCGATGGCGATGACGACAATCCCGCCCGTCAGTTCGCGCCGAGTCGTGTTCGGTCCGAGGACCGGCCGCGGGACCAGTCCCGACCGATCGAACTCGAACAGCGCGCCGTCGGTGCTTTCGATCGCCACCCAGCGGTCGATCGCCGAGTAGAAGTAGCGCCCGACGACGCCGGACACCCAGAACCCGATGATCGGCGCGACGAGCCACCAGATCGCGATCTCGCCCATCACCGCCCAGTCGAGGGTGTTCGTCGCGATCCCTAGCCCGGCGATGGCGCCCACCGCCGTCATCGACGTCGACGCCGGGACGCCGGCGTAGTTGCCGACGAACAGCGCGCCGCCGATGAAGAAGAGCACGATGATGCTCGTCTCCAGCGTGAACACGCTCGCGCCGGTGACGAGGTCTTCGCCCAGCGTCGTCACCACGCGCTGGCCGAGCGTCCCGGCCCCGATAAAGAAGAACACCGACATCAGCGCCGCCGCGCCCGCCTTCGATAACACGTTCGCGCCGACCGCCGGCCCGAACGCGGGCCCCGTCGTCGCCCCACCGATGTTGTATCCGACGAACGCCGCCACCACGATCCCAACCAAAAGAAGAATCTCGACCATATACGACAATAGAGCACGCACGCGCTGTTAAACGGACGGGGTCTGTCCCCATCGGCCGCGCACGCATGGCGCTCGCAGAGTAGTCACGAGCGAGACGGACGCGAACGCACACGGTATTTAAATGACGATGGGATCCGACGTGAGTTATTTATAAATGAACGAGGCGGTGGCGCGTGCCGATGAGCGCCCGAAGGGCGCGAATCGCACGCGCGAGGGAGTCGCTGGCTCCCGGAGCGAAGCGGAGGGTGCCAGCGACGAGGTTGGGGAGGCGTGAGGTGCGGTTGCGGTGCGGGGCGGGACTCAAAGGGGCAAGCCGTGAGGACGAAGCACGGCGACGCAAGCACCACAGCGAGGGAGCGAACGAAGTGAGCGACCGAGCGAGGAGCGCAGCGAGCCGCGCGAGTCCTCGCGGCTGGGGCTTTGGAGGTGTCTCCCGTAGCACCGTCGTCGGTTTATAAATAAAACTAGATATGGCGCTCACGGGCCACATACAACTCTCTCTCGGCGATTTCTCTCACTGTGTTCGAGAAATGCACCGGCCGAGATTTGAACTCAGAATCAGACGTGCTCGCTCACGGACTCGCTTCGCTCGCCCGTTCGCTGCGCGCGACTGATAGCGTTCAAATCTCTCTCGGCGATTTTCCTCGCTTCGCTCGGAAAATGCACCGGCCGAGATTTGAACTCGGGTTGCAACCATGGCAAGGTTGCGTGATACCACTACACTACCGGTGCGTGCTTCGCATCCGGCAGTTGGTCGGAGACTCACTTAAGCTTGTCACATCGGAACGGTCGCCGTCGACGCGACGCCTCACTCCCCTCTCCGTCGCGCGATCTCACCGGCGTGCGCGTCGTGAAGGTCGGCGAACGCCGCGGCCTCCGCGTCCTCCTGTGTCTCGTCGTCCCGTCGATCCCGGATTCGGCGTTTGATCACCGCCAGCGCGTCGGCCTCGCCCGCCGCGATCTCGTCGGCGACCGAGCGCGGATCGTCGACGACGCGCGAGACGAGTCCGGTCCGCAGCGCCGCCTCCGCGCCGAGGACCCGGCCCGAGAGCGCGAAGTCGAGCGCGTCGCCCTCGCCCATGACCCGCGGGAGCCTGACGGTTCCGCCCCAGGCGCCGAACAGCCCGAGGGAGACGCCGGGCTCGCCGAGCGTCGCCCGCGGGGTCGCGACCCTAACGTCCGCCGCCAGCGCCAGCTCCACGCCCCCGCCCCGGGCCGCTCCGTCGATCCCGCAGACGACGACCGACGGCGACGCCTCGATGGCGGCGGCGACGCGTTGCCCGCGCCGGGCGAACGATTCCGGGTCGTCGAGCGCGGCGACCGCGTCGAGGTCGGCGCCGGCACAGAAGGCGTCGCCCGCGCCGCGCAGGAGCGTCACCGGCGGGTGCGGTTCGCTCTCCGCCGCTTCGAACGCCTCGCGCAGGGCGGGCAGGTCCGCGGGGCGGAGCGCGTTTCGCGCCTCGGGGCGGTCGAGCGTGACGACGCGCACGTCGCCGTCGGTTCGCGTTCGGATCACGGTACGGGATTCCGTTCGTTTCCAAAGGTCTTTGCCCTTCGCTCGTCTACCGAACGACAATGGACGATGCCGCGCGAGCGCGTGACGCCGCGCGCGAGGCGCTCGCGGACGTCGAACCCGAACAGCTCCGCGAGGCCCTCGACGACCGGATCGGCGACGCGGCGGTGACCCCCGGCGTGCTGGCGCTGGTCACCGCTCGCGCGCTGGACCCCGACGTCGACCTCGGCGACGTGGCCGACCGCGCCGCGGGCGTGCAGCTCATCTACGAGGGGCTGCGACTCACCCGCACGGTCGCCCGCGACGAGCCGTGGGTGACCGCGCCGACCGCCGCGGCCGACATCGACGCCGACATGGACATCCTCGCCGCCGACGTGCTCGTCTCCCGCGGCTTCTCGCTTTTGGCGTGTACCGACGCTGCCCGTCCCGCGGTCGACGTTGTGCGCGCGTTCGGCCGCGACCAGACGCTGCGTGACCGCGAGGGAACGGACGCCGAGACGGCGGCCGGACTCGACCGCAATCTGGAGGTGGACGCGCTCGAACTCGCGGTCGTCGCCGGCACCACCGCCGTCGGCGGCGATCCGCCGGAGGAGTTGCTCGAATACGCCCGCGACCTCGCCGCGGACTGCGACGGCGAGTTCCCGCCCGCGGGCCGCGCGCTGCCGGAGACGACCGCCGACCGCATCGCCGACATCTCCGATCGGGCCGTCAGCGCGACGGATCGGTGAGCGGCGCGGGACGGACCCGGGCGGGATGGACCGGGGCGGCTCTGCGATCCCCCGACGCCGCGCCGCCGAATCGAAACCCCTAAAGTCGATTCCGCGCAACGATGAATCGCGCCTGGGTAGCTTAGCGGTAAAGCGCGTCCTTGGTAAGGACGAGACCCCGAGTTCAAATCTCGGCCTAGGCTTTCTCTGCGTTCGCTTTCCTTGCGCCTCCCGGCGTTCAACTCATTTCACCGAGACTCGTCTCCTCGCCGTGGCGCGACCCCCCGGACTACGGCGAACAGCTCCGGAACAGCCCGTACAAGAAGATACGCGTCGGGGAGTTCCGGCTCTCCGTGAGCCTCCGGCAGGACGACGAGCGGCTCGTCGTTCACGTGTCAAGCGTCGAGGCGGGGCGTACACCGCTGACGACGACTGAGTGAGTTCACCCCCTCAGATCGTCACTCGTTCCAGAAGGCATTGATCCTGTCATCGAGATCGGTTAGGACAGTTGTGAGTACGTTCCGCCAGTCGTCAGCATAGTCGGCATCCTCTCCGGGAGTCGACGCATCTGGGGGCGAGTGGAAGTGCTCGCGGGTGTTGTGGTCATTCGGGTGGCAGTCCCATCGGCACTCCCACTCGTTGCCGGTCTGGTATTGCTCCGAATAATGGATGCTGAAGTCGTCGGTCTCGAACCAACGGATTCGTAGATACGCACGGGTGACGCCGCCTGGAAAGTATCCAAGATCGTAGTCAGCGACGACTGCGTTCGGCGCGTATTCTGGTCGTGTCTGGATGTCGTCGAACCGATCGCTACGAGCGAGGCGTGTAGCAATCCGGTCGAGAATTTCTGTATCGATGGGACCGCGACTGGGTGGGTCAGCCGTATCCTCAGGCATCGACTGAACCGGGCTTGCTACCAGCGACTGGATTGTTTCGGCGTGCTGCGTCGAGGAGTGTGGCTCGTTGTTCGAGTGTCTCCCACTCAGAGAGCGCTTCCCAGGCTACTTCGGTGGACAGATTCTGCTCCTGAGTCGCGTCGACGAGGGACACCTCGTCCGGGTGCGTTGCATCGAACTGCGCTCTGTAGTCCTCGATCTGGTTGAGCGTATCGTCGAGTGCGTCAACGATTTCTTGCTCAGAGTATTCCTCTCGGATCTGGTCGATGCGCCGCCACTGGAAGTACGCGTCGTTGCGCTCATAGCGGACCGGGCGACCGTTGTGCCGGTGAACCATCCCCATCTCGTCGAACCACGCTAAGTAGTCCCGTGCCGTTTCAGTGCCGCAATCGGCACGCTTGGCGATCGTCGAGACCTTCGTCGGCGTGCGAACTCCGACGACAACGTCGAGAAGTCGTTCTCGGATTGGTCCGTCCCTGAGCAGTGTGTCAAGGGATTCCAGATCGTCGAGATTAGGTGGGGACTCCTCACCGTCGTATGCATCGTCGGGGATGTCTGTGGGGTCCATGCGTGAGAGTCTCCGTACAGCAGCCTACTGGGTCTAACGATTTATATCTGTGGTACACTGAATTATTTCTGCTTAGACTGTGTTCACGCGTAAATGCCCTCGGTCGTCGGGTCTCCCCGCGAAGGCGGGTGTCCCCTCGCGGTAGGCGCTTTTTTATCCCCCACCGCCCGACCGACACACCACATGGGCAAACACGAGCGCGGCTGGGTCGAGGCCACCGAGAAGCTGACGGCGCAGCTCGCGAACGGCACGGCACCGGACCCCGACCTCGAAGAGCAGGGGGAACCCGACCTCGCTGAGGTCTTGGCCGAGCGCATCCGGGCCGACTTCCCGGACCGGACCGCGGTGCGACACGCCGGCAACTCCTACGACTCGCTCGGCGACCTCATCGTCGAGTCGGACGGCGGGCAGACGTTCCTCGAAGCCAAGTTCGTCGCCAGCGGCGGCACGCGGGCGAACCTCGGGCAGGACACCCTGACGCAGTTCGAACTGTTCGAGGACGCCACCGCGTGGAGCGACTTCCGCGAGGAGATCGGCTTCCCCGGGGACCGCGAGGCGCTCCTCCGGCAGTTCGACGACTACCCGGACGACGTCCGCGACTGGTCGTACAAGTCGGCGGTGTACGACCGCGCGAAACACCTCAAGAACGTCGTCGACGTGTCGCGGGGGCAGAACACGGGGTCGCGGGCGGACGAGGTCCTCTCGGATCCGGACTCGACGGAGACGCAGCGGGAGGCGGCGCGCATAATCAACGAGATCCTCGCGCTCGACCGCGAGGAGAAGCTGGCGTACTTCGATCACCTGCGGGCCGCCGAGCAGAACCCGCGCAACGTCGAGACGTTCGCGCACCTGATCGTCTGCGGCTACCACACCGCCGACGCGCTGCGGGAGCACTTCGACGCCGACCTCGACGAGATCAAGCGGCAGCTCGAGACCGACTCCTACCGGCTGTACGAGGTGAACAAGAACAGCGGGACGGTGTCGGTCGAGAACCCCTCGGAGCTGCTCGCGGGCTTCGAGTGGGCGGACACGCGCGTCGAGATCCCGGAGAACGGCACCTCGGTGAGCGTGGTGACGGGGGCGCCCGGAAACCGGCGGCGCGTGCTGAACATCGCGTACAACTGGAAGAACAAGTTCCAGGGGATCCAGACGCCGTCGATGAACGTCTTCGTCCCCGAGGCGTAGGTCGGTGAGACGGGCCGAGTCCGCGGCGCGTGCCCCGCCGACCCGCACGCTTTTGCGCTCGGGCGCCAAGGGTCGACCATGCAACGCGGCCGCCGGAAGCCGGACTGGCTGAAGTCGCGCCCACCGTCCGGGAGTCGGTTCACCGAGATCAAATCCACCCTCCGCGACCGCGACCTCCACACGGTCTGCGAGGAGGCGAACTGCCCGAATATGGGCGAGTGCTGGTCGGGGGACGACGGGCCAGGGACGGCGACGTTCATGCTGATGGGCGACCGCTGCTCGCGCGGGTGTAACTTCTGTGACGTCGAGACGGGCGGGATGGAGGCGCTCGACCCCGAGGAGCCGGCAAACGTCGCGGACGCGGTCGCGGAGATCGGGCTCGACTACGTCGTCCTCACCTCCGTCGACCGCGACGACCTCGCGGACGGGGGGTCGGCGCACTTCGCCGAAACGATCCGGGCGATCAAGCGCCGCGACCCGGAGATACTCGTCGAGACGCTCATCCCGGACTTCCAGGGCGACCCGGCGGCGATCGACCGCATCATCGACGCGGGGCCGGACGTGATCGCCCACAACGTCGAGACGGTCGAGCGGCTCCAGTGGCCGGTCCGGGACCGCCGCGCGAACTACGAGCAGTCGCTGGCGGTCCTCGACCGGATCGACCGGGAGTCCGACATCCACACCAAGACGAGCCTCATGCTCGGCGTCGGCGAGTACGACCACGAGGTGTACCGGACGCTCGGCGACCTGCGCGAGGTCGGCGTCGACGTGGTCACCTTCGGTCAGTACCTCCAGCCGTCGCGCTCGCACCTCGACGTCTTCGAGTACGTCCACCCGGACGTCTTCGAGACGTGGCGGCGGGTCGCGGAGGAGGAGTTCGACTTCCTCTACTGCGCGTCGGGCGCCATGGTCCGGTCGTCGTACAAGGCGGGCGAGCTGTTCGTCGAGGCGCTAGTGCGTGAGGGGCGGTCGCCGGAGGACGCGCGGCGCCACGCGCGGGCCGCGGGCGGCGACTGAGTCCCCGCGGATCGGCGTCTCAGCGAGAGGGGGTCAGTTGAGCCCGTAGTGAGGCGCTTACCACCCGACTGCGGTTGACGGCTGTCCGGCGTTTTCGAGGTCTTGTCCGAACAGCGAGTTATTTACCTCTCGGTAACTCACCCTGCGTCAGTGAGACGTACACATGGGAACAACTGACTCGTCGATCGTCGATTCGGCGCGGGCCCGGCCGGGGCTTCTCTTCGTCGTCCTCCTCGGCGGCCTGCTCTTGATTGACCTCGCGGCGAAGCTCGTGGGGGCCGACCTCGGCCCGATCGGAGGTTCGCTTTCGGTCGACCGGCTCGGCTCGAACCTCTGGAACGGCGTCGTGATCGGCCTCGTGATCGGCCTCGCGGGCATCGGGCTCTCGATGACGTACAGCATCCTCTCGTTTGCGAACTTCTCGCACGGCGACCTCGTCAGCGTCGGTGCGTTCTCCGGCTGGGGGGTCGCCTTCCTGCTGGCCGGCTTCGGCGACGTGCCGGTCCGCGCGCTCCTGACCGTCCGCGACGCCGGGAGCGCCTCGCCGGGTGACATCGGCGCGCACATCCTCACGACGCCCGGGGCGATCCTCGTCGGCCTGCTCGCGGCGTTCGTCGTCACCGCGCTGCTCGCGGTGGCGCTCGACCGCGCGTTCTACAAGCCGATGCGGGACCGCGACGGGATCGCGCTGCTCATCGCCTCCATCGGCGCGGCGCTCATCGTCCGCTACCTGCTCCAGTTCGGCTACGGCTCCGACCGGCGCGGCGTGACCGCCAGCGTCGACGCGTCGAACCTCGCGTTCGGCCCGCTCGGGCTCTCGGTGAACGCCCACGAACTCACCATCCTCGTGGCCGCGATCGGGCTCATGCTCGCGATGCACGCCATGCTTCAGCACACGAAGCTCGGCACCGCGATGCGGGCGATGGCCGACAACAAGGACCTCGCGCTCATCACCGGCATTCCGGCCGAGCGCGTCGTCACCGCCACCTGGATCATCGGCGGCGGGCTCGCGGGCGCGTCCGGCTACCTCTATGTCCTGCTCCGCGGGACGATCCAGTTCGACTTCGGCTGGCTCCTCCTGCTTCTCATCTTCGCGGCCGTGATCCTCGGCGGGATCGGCTCGGTCTACGGCGCCATCGCCGGCGGGCTCGTCATCGGCGTCGTGTTCACCACGTCGACGATCTGGATCCCGTCCGACTTCAACCAGGCCGCGGCGTTCGGCGTGATGATCCTCATGCTGCTGTTGCGCCCCGAGGGGCTCTTCGGCGGGGTGTCGACCGCATGAGCGGCGCCGACGCGCCCGGCGACTCCGACTCCGGCCCGTCAGAACGCGCCTCCGAGGCGCCCGAGAGCGCGACGGGGGCGCTGGCCGACGCCGCCCGAGAGAGCGACCTCGGCCTCGTCGTCGGCACGCTGCTCGCGATCTACGCGGTCGCGACGCTGCTCACGTTCACCGACGGGCTCAACAGCGTCGTCGGACTGCTGGAGACGCTGACGTTCCTCGGGCTCGTCTACGCGCTCACCGCGCTCGCATTAAACCTCCAGTGGGGGTACACCGGCCTCTTCAACATCGGCGTCGCCGGCTTCATGGCCGTCGGCGTGTACACGATGGGGATGGCCGTCCGCCCGCCGGACCCCGCGTTCGGCCCGCCCGGACTCGGCCTGCCGCTCCCGGTCGGTATCCTCGCCGGGATGGGGATGGCGGCGCTGCTCGGCGCGATCGCCGCCCTGCCGGCGCTGCGGCTCAAGGCCGACTACCTCGCCATCGTGACGCTCGGGCTCTCGGAGATCGTCCGGCTGTCGCTCCAGTCGAGCGCCTTCGACAACTTCCTGCGCGAGACGATCGGCGCCGGGACGGGCGGCGGTCGCGGGATGGGGATGCCGGACAACCCCGTCCGCGGCCTGTTCCTCGTCGACGGGCAGGCGGGGAACCCGACCCCGCTCGGCGAGCTCGTCTTCGGCGTCTTCGGGAACGACGGGCTCGGTATCTCTCACTCGATCCTCGTCGGTTGGGGGTATATCGCGGTCCTCGCGGCCTTCCTCGTCGGCTTCTACCTCATCTTGGAACGCCTCGGTCGCTCGCCGTTCGGCCGGACGATGAAGGCGATCCGTGAGGACGAGCTCGTCGCCGACTCGCTCGGCAAGGACGTGAACCTCGTGAAGATCAAGGTGTTCGTCATCGGCTGCGCGCTGATGGGGCTCGCCGGCATCCTCTGGTTCGGTAGCCAAGGGAACGTCTCGCCGACCCCGCAGTTCCGCCCGCTCTTAACCTTCTACGTGTTCATCGCGGTGATCATCGGCGGGTCGGGGTCGAACACCGGCTCCGTCCTCGGCGGCATCGTCTTCGCCGCGGTGCTGTTCGAGGGGCCGCGGCGCGTCGGCGCGACGGTGCGGGGGCTCATCGACGCGGAGACGCCCTCGTCGTTCGCCGACGCGCTCGTCTCGCTGGACCCGGTGGCGTTCCTCGCGTACGCGACCGACAACGTCGCGCCGCTTCAGTTCGTCTTCCTCGGGCTGGTGCTCGTGTTTATCATCCACCGCCGCCCGGACGGGATCCTCGGCGACCGGATCGAGACGGCCGCGGCCGTCGACCTCTCCGAGCGGCCCGCAGGGGGTGAGTCAGATGAGTAGCGACGCGCCCGACGCGGTCGACTCGGCCGACGTCGCGGCCGCGGCGGACGCCCCCGAAGACGAGCCCGAAGCGAACGACAGCGCGGTCGAGGAGGCGGCGAAACACGTCCCGTCCGGGGGTCCGCCGCTCCGCGTCGAGGGGCTGGTGAAGCGGTTCGGCGGCGTCACCGCCGTCGACGACGCCTCCTTTGAGGTCGAGTCCGGCTCGCTGACCGGGCTCATCGGCCCCAACGGCGCCGGGAAGTCGACGACGTTCAACTGTATCACCGGCGTCCACGAGCCGACCGCCGGCACGGTGTACTTCGAGGGCGAGGACATCACGGGGCTCAAACCGCATCAGATCGCGCGGAAGGGGCTGGTCCGGACGTTCCAGATCGCCCGGGAGCTCTCCGAGATGACCGTCTTGGAGAACCTGATGCTCGCGCCGCAGGGACAGCTCGGCGAGTCCGCGATCCGCGCGGTGACGCCCGGGCTCCGCGGCGCCGTCGTCGAGGAAGAGACCGCGCTCCGCGAGCGGGCCTGGGAGACGCTGGAGTTCTTCGAGATCGACCACCTCGCGCACGAGCACGCGGGGAACCTCTCCGGCGGTCAGCGGAAGCTGCTGGAGATGGCCCGCGCGCTGATGACCGACCCCGAGATGGTGCTGCTCGACGAGCCGCTCGCCGGGGTCAACCCGACCTTAGAGGAGAAGCTCTTAGACCGGATCCACGACCTGCGCGCGGACGGCTACACCTTCCTGCTCGTCGAACACGACATGGACGTCATCATGAACAACTGCGAACGCGTCATCGTCATGCATCAGGGCAGCGTGCTCGCCGAGGGGACCGGCGACGAGATACGGAACGACGAGCGGGTCATCGAGGCGTACCTGGGGGAGGACCTATGACCGCCGACGCCGCGGACGAGGAGGCCGCACCGGCCTCGACCGACGAGGGCTCGTCGGGCGCCACCGACGAGGCGGCCGCCCACGCCGGCACCGATCACGCGATCGACGGCGACGCGATACTGCGGATCCGCGACCTCGACGCCGGCTACGGCGACCTCCAGATCCTCACCGACGTGGTCTTAGACGTCGCCGACGAGGAGTACGTCACCATCGTCGGCCCCAACGGGGCCGGCAAGTCGACGGTGATGAAGACCGTCTTCGGGCTCACGACCCACATGGGCGGCACCGTCGAGTTCGAGGGGGAGCCGATCCAGGGGCTCGCGCCCGAGCAGATCATCCGCGAGGGGATCGGGTTCGTCCCGCAGAACGACAACGTGTTCCCCGGGCTCAGCGTCCGCGAGAACCTCGAAATGGGCGCGTACATCCTCGACGAGGTGCCCGAAGACCAGATCGAGACGATCTACGACCGGTTCCCCATCCTCCGCGAGCGCAGCGAGCAGAAGGCGGGGACGCTCTCCGGCGGCCAGCGGCAGATGGTCGCGATGGGCCGTGCGCTCATGCTCGACCCCGACCTCCTGCTGCTCGATGAGCCCTCGGCGGGCCTCGCCCCCGACCTCGTCTCTGACATGTTCGACCGGATCGACCGGATCAACGAGAGCGGGACGGCGATCCTGATGGTCGAGCAGAACGCGAAGGAGGCGCTGCGTCGCTGCGACCGCGGCTACGTGCTGGTGAACGGCGAGAACCGCTACACTGACCGCGGCGACGTGCTGCTCGCCGACGAGGGCGTGCGGCGCGACTTCCTCGGCGGATAATCGAACTACTGTTGAGCGTCGGTCATTTATAAACCGGCTCTGGGTGTTGCCGGCGGCTATTTATATGAGACCGGCGGTGGGCCGGCGGAGAACACCACCGAATCCCGAGCTGTTTGCTTATAAATCGATGCTGTCGGATCGGCGACGAACACGTCCAAAGCCCCAGCCGATTGCTTATAAATGGCTGATAGCGGATCGGCGACGAACACGTCCAAAGCCCCAGCCGTGAGGGCGCCGTACGCTCGCTGCGGTCCTCAGTCGCTCGCTCCGCTCACTCCCTGCGGTCCTTGCGTCACCTACGGCGCCCTCACGGCTGCCCCTTTGAGTCCCGCCCCGCCCAGCACCGCCGGAAGACGGTCGCCTCGCTTCGCTCGGCGCTGCGTCTTCCGTACTCCCGCTCGCTCCCTCCGGTCGCTCGCGGGACCGCAGCCTCACGCCTCCCCAGCCTCGTCGGCGGTCCTCCGCTTCGCTCCGGACTGCCGACTCCCTCGCGCGTGCTGTCGCCGGCGCTCCGCGCCGGCTTCCAGAGGGACCTTCGGTCCCTCGCGGCTCGGCCGCGAGGCGGCCTCGCAGGCACGCGCCACCGCAACGCCATTTATAAGCGACCCTCGTCATCGGTCTCTCCGACGAGCGCGGTGGCTCACGGGCGGCGAAAAACCGGAAAAGGCTCGGTGCTTCCTACTCGTTCAGCACGCTCGACCACTGGCTGGTGTACGTCGCCTGGTTCGGCTCGAAGGAGACGCGCTGGTCGATCGTCCCGTCGCGCTCCTCGAAGGCGCCCACGTACGCCTCCTCTAGCGACTGGCCGTAGGCGTCGTTGAGGTACAGCGTGCCGGAGGTCTCGGCGCCGACGTTGTCGCCCACTGCGAGGTCCGCCATCGCGGGCCCCTGAAGCAGGTCGGAGGGCGCCGTCCGGAAGATGTAGCCGTTGTCGTCTAAGTCCGTCACGTTCGGGTCGGTCGAGGACGGCGAGATGCCGACGACGCCGTTCGGGATGAACACCTGCTCGGAGACCTGGAGGTTGACGTTCGACGACGCCGGGCCGACGACCGCGCCGTAGCCCGCGTTGACGATGGCGTTGGCACCCGAGATGCCAGCCTGCGGGTCGGTCTGGGTGTCCTCGACCCTGGTCTCGACGTCGACGTTGATGCCGGCGTCGTTGACCTGCGTGGCCGCGAGCAGCGCGCCGTCGCGGATCGGTCCGCCGAGCGGACCGAGGTCGCCGGTCTCCGGCATCAACACGCCGATCCGAGCGGTGAAGGAGTCGACGCCGACCGGGTCCGCGGCGGTCGCGCTCTCGTCTTCGTCGGAGAGCTCGTTCCCGAACTCGACGGTGTCGAGGGTGACGAGCTCGCCGTCCTGGAAGTCGATGATGTCGTAGGCTGCGGTGGCCATGTCGCCGTTGACGTCGAAGTTGACGCTCGAGGACGCGCCCACGTAGTGGACGGGGTCGCCCCCGGCGACCGTCTCGACGGCCTCGGGGAGGTCCGCGGGACCGAACTCGTCGCCGCCGGGGTTGGCGACGGTCCGGACGCGGTCGCGGATCGCCTCGCCGTCGTTCTCGCCGGCCGCGGTCGCCGCGAGGATCTCGACCGCCATCGCGTCGTACGCCTGCGCGGTGAACACGCCCGGGTCCTCGCCGTACTCCTCCTGATACGATTCGTTGAAGAACTCCGCCCCGGGGCCGCCCGCGGAGGGCGCGGTGCCGATGACGTTGTTCATGTCGTTGTCGACCTCACCGGGGAGGTCGCCGTCGATCAGCCCGTCCGGGACGATGATGTCCAGGTCGGGTGCGCTGTCGGCGAACTCCGAGTAGAAGTCCCGGAACAGCTGGATACCGGACTGCGGGAAGCCGACGACCATGACCGCGTCGGGGACGTCACTGCCGTCGGACCCGTCCGAGCCGTCGGAACCATCCGAACCGTCGGAACCGTCCGAACCGTCGGAACCGTCCGAACCGTCGCCGCTTTCCGTCGAACAGCCGGCGAGCCCCGCGATACCGACCGCACCGGCGCCTTTGAGTACGTCGCGTCGCTGAATTCTTCGCGTCATGCTGTGAGCGTATACCATACGAGTCGTTATAAGTGTACCCACGACCACAAATACGACCTCGCTCGACCCCTGACACATTAGGCCGGCTCTGTCCCCGCATTGGTGCGCTCTATCGACCGTTCGCCGTTCGGCGGCCGAACGCGAAACCGGGCTATCTCCCCGCTCGCTGATAGAAAATCGGTCGGCGTCGCGGACCCGGCCGCGCCGTCTCAGTACCCCTGTGCGTTCCCGTCCTTCCGGGGTTCGGTGGCGGCCGAGAGGACCCCGTCCCGGTTCCGCGCGATCTGCGCGCCCCCGAACATGACCGGCGAGAGCGTCCGGACGTCGTGGTCCTTCCGGACCAGCTTGGCCGCGGCGTCGTCGTCGAAGTGCGGTTCGACCGCTAGCTCGCCGCTCTCGCGGTAGCGCCAGCGCGGCTCGTCGAGCGCCCGCTGGAGGGGCATCCCGTAGTCGACGAGGTTGGAGATCACCTGGACGTGGCCCTGCGGCTGCATGTAGCCGCCCATCACGCCGAACGCCGCCCAGTCGTCCTCGTCGAACCGGACGACGCCCGGGATGAGCGTGTGGAAGGGGCGCTTCCCGGGTTCGAGGGCGTTCGGGTGGTCCGGGTCGAGCGAGAACGACGCGCCGCGGTTCTGGAGGGCGATGCCGGTGTCGCCGGCGACCAGCCCGGAGCCGAAGCCGGCGAACCGGGAGTTGATGTACGAGACGACGTTGCCCGCCTCGTCGGCGACCGTGAGGAGGACGGTGTCGGCGTCCTCGGCGTTCGCGTTCGGCACCCCGAAGGAGACGTCGTGCGAGGCGGTCTCGCCCACGCCCGCGGCGCGCTCGGCCGCCCACTCGCTCGACGCGAGCGGTGGGACCTCCTCGTACTCGGGGTCGGTGATGTAGCGGTGGCCGTCGTGGAAGGCACGCTTCAGCGCCTCGGCGAAGTAGTGGACGCGCTCCGGCGAGTCGTACTCGTACTCGCCTGCGCCGAGCTCCGCGGCGACGTTGAGCGCCTCCAAGGCGATGAGCCCCTGGTTGTTCGGCGGGAGCTCGTACACCTCGGCGCCGTTGTAGGTCGTCGACACCGGGTCGGGCCACTCGACTTCGAACTCCGCGAGGTCGTCGACGGTCATGAACCCGCCCTGCGACTGGACCTCGTCGGCGATCGCCTCGGCGATCTCGCCCTCGTAGACGACGTCCGCGCCCTCCTCGGCGATCCTGCGCATCGACTCGCCGAGCCGCGGGAGTGTCACGGTCTGCCCGATGTCCGGCGGCTCGTCGTCGAACAGGAACGCCTCGCGGGCGTGGTCGTCGGTGAACAGCGCGTCGGCGCTCGCCCAGTAAGACGCGATTACCTCGGACACCGGGTACCCCTCGGTCGCGTAGCGGATGGCGGGCGCGAGCGCGTCCGCGAGGCTGAGCCGGCCCAGCTCCTCGACGGTCGCCTCCCAGCCGCGGGCCGTCCCGGGGACCGTGACCGCGTGCGGGCCGTAGAAGGGCATCCCGGCCTCGCTCGCGTCGTCGACCGCGTAGCCGCCGTCGTCTGGGTAGTAGTCGTCCGCGTCGTCGTCCTCGGCGAGCGCGGCCCGGACGTTCTCGATCGTCGCCTCCGCGGGGGCGCCGCCGCAAGAACGCATCGCGCCGACCTCGCCGTCCGCGGTTCGGTACAGCGCGAACACGTCGCCCCCGAGCCCGGTCGAGGTGGGCTCGACGACGTTGAGCGCGGCGGCGGTCGCGACCGCGGCGTCGAACGCGTTGCCGCCCTCGCGTAACACCTCGACGCCCGCCTCGCTGGCGAGCGGCTGACTGGTCGCCACCACGCCGCGCTGGCCGTACACGGTGGATCGGCGCGACGTGAATCGGTCTAAGTCTGGCTCCATACGGTTCCGTCCGGCGCGCGAAAAAATAAAGCCCCGACCGGATGTGTCCGGTGTCGGTCCGCTGTCGGCCCGGCGCGACGCCCCCGCCCCGACTCACTCGTCGAACTCGACGTAGTGCCGCACCAGTCCGCACTCGGGACACATCACCGTTGTCAGGTCCTTGTGTTCGTTCACGCCGAGCTTGCCGAGCAGCCCCGCTCGCTTCTCGCCGGTCTCGACGTACGCGTGCCAGGCGTCGCCCATGCCGAACCGGACCTCCTCCATCGTGACGCCGCAGTCTGGACAGCGGTGGCTCATGGGTGTCGACTCGCACACTGGCGTGAAAACGGTTCGTCCGCAGGATAGCCCTCGGATAACTAAACGGGTGGCGGCGGTCAATAGGGTATGAACCTGGCCCAAGTGGTTCACGACGGAGCCGCGCTCGCCCCCTTACAGTTCGGCGGGGACTTGATCGGACTGGCGATCGTCTTCTTAGTCCTCGCGGTCATCGCGGCGGTGGCCGGCGCCAGCGGAGTCGCCGGGCTGAGCATGACTATCGCCAAGTGGCTCGTCATCATCTTCGTCGTGCTCGCGGTCGTCACGTTCATCCTCTAATCGGTCGTTCGGTGCGACCAGCGGTCGGAGCGGTCCCACCTCTCGCCGATCGATGCGGTGGCACGAGTCACACGTCCGAGACGGTTCCACTGGATTCCTTTCGGTAGTCGACTGTCGCTCGCGTCTCCTAGCGGTCGAACTCCAGTTCGCTGTGTATCTCGTCGACGAACGCCAGCAGGTCAGCCCTCGCTTCGGCGGTTTCTGTGACCTGATCCGAAATGCTGTCCTCACCCAGACTGGCTTGACTACCCGAGTGCGGCAACCACTATTTGGCCGTTACCAACCGTAGGACGCAGATACCCCGAGAACGAAGGACGCGACCCGCAGGCGGCCCCTCGGAGCGGGTTACGGAGAATCGAGGAGAAAGCCTCGCGCTTTAGCGCGGGGATGAATCCGACACTACTCTTCACGGTCCACCGTTCGATGGCATAGCGGGATATTCCACGCGGTCCCAATACACACCTTCAAGTAGGTTTGTCTACATAGGTTACGTATGGCGAAACAGGTCGTTACCCGCACCTACACTGCGTCCATACGGAACCAGTCGCGGGTGCGAGACGACCTTGATTCGCTCGGGTTCGCAGTCAGTAGGCTCTGGAACGTCGGCCGGTGGACGTGTAGTCGGATCTGGGACGAAATCGATCACATCCCGAACCACAACGAACTCACCACGTACCTCAAAAGCCACGAACGCTATGATGACCTCCATTCTCAGTCAAGTCAGCGAGTCCTTCAAGAACTCGCTGAGGCGTTCAACGGCTGGTACGGCAACCGACAAAACGGAGAGACGAAAGCGAATCCGCCCGGCTACCGCAAACACGGCGACGAACA
>NZ_FNBO01000017.1 GCF_900102375.1 Halorubrum xinjiangense | reverse complement strand
CAGTACTGCTCGTCGTTGATCCGGATCGCTTTCTGATCGACCGCAACGCGATCCGGGCTCTCACCGTCAGCTGGCTGTAGATCGGCTTTCTGTACCCAATTGTGAACAGCAACACGACTTCGATCGACACCCAACTCCTCAAGAAGAATAACTGTATTCGAAAGTGATAGTCCAGCGAGATGGTGGCGAATACCCTTTTCAATGATCTCGCGGGGTGTCCGTTCTCGCTCCACAAACCCCAAGTCGATCCACTCGGTAGACTCGGTGAGGCGGGCGGTTTTCGGCATAGGCACTGAATCCTCGTCCCGCCTCATTCTTAACTTAACACCGCGGCCGCTGGCGGCCGTAGATTTATCAGTCGCCCCCTGTTAGCTTTACACACATATGGGCTTCGGTAGCTACGACGAGTCCGAACAGGAGAATCAGGACCTGGACGCGGACTTCGACGACGACGACGGCGTCCGGGCTGCCGAGGAGACCCACGAGGGATCCGTCGACTACGAGCCCGGCGCCTCGAACGACGAGCTTCTCGACCGGCTCCAGGAGATCAAAGCCGAGGACGCGTAGGTGCGTCCGCCGAGCCGCACGCTCGGCGTCGCCTTCTCTGACGCCCGCACCGCGAGCCACGCGGCCGGCGTCGTCGTCCGCGCCGACGGCACGCCGGACGGCTTCGCGTTCGCGCGGTGTACCGTCGGCGGGACGGACGCGACCGACGCGGTCCTCGACTGCTGGCGCGCGCTCGACCGCGAGGACGTCCGCCACGTCGCCTGCGCGGGCGTCGCGCCCGCGTGGTTCAACCTCCTCGATCTCGACCGACTCCGCGATGCGCTCGACCGGCCCGTCTACGCCGTGAGCTACGAGGCGAGCCCCGGGCTCGAACCGGCGCTGCGGGAGGCGTTCGACGGCGACGCCCTCGCCGACCGGCTCGCGACGTACCGGTCGCTCCCGCCTCGCGTTCCGGTCGACCCCTCGGACGCGGCCGACGACGAACCGGACGCCGACGAGCCCCGGTTCGTCCGCGCCGTCGGTATCGACCCCGAGCGCGCTGCCGCGGCCGTCAGGGGACTCACCCGCGACGGCGTCCGGCGCTGCGAGCCGCTCCGGATCGCGGCGCTCGCCGCGAGCGCGCACCGCGAGGCGGTGACGGGAGAGTGAGCCTCGGGGGCGCGGCCGCTCGACCGACGCAACTTAGACGACCGCGCCCGGAGCCATCGGTATGAGCGAAGACGGCGGCGACGGCGCCGCGCTCGATGAGGACCTCCGCGTACCGTCCTGCGAGCGGTGCCCGGCGCTGGTCGAGTCGCGGAGCCGGATCGTCGACGGGGTCGGCCCGACGGACGCGGACCTGCTGTTCGTCGGCGAGGGGCCGGGCGCCACCGAGGACGAGGAGGGCGAGCCGTTCGTGGGGCGGTCGGGCGACGTGCTCGACGAGGCGCTGCGGGACGCGGGGCTCGCCCGCGCCGACGTGCGGATCACGAACTGCGTGCGGTGCCGGCCGCCCGACAACCGGGACCCGACGACCGATGAGCTGGCGAACTGCCGCGGCCATCTCGAAAGCGAGATCGAGCGGCTCGCCCCCGAGCTGATCGTGACCCTCGGGAAGGTACCGAGCGAGCACCTCCTCGACCGGTCGGTGGCGATCACGGGGGAGTCGGGCGGCGTGGTCGACGCGCGGCTCGCCGGCGAGTCGCGGCGCGTACTCTTATCAGTCCACCCGGCGGCGACGCTGTACGACCGGAGCCAGCGCGACGGCTTCTTCGAGACGATCGCGCGGGCGGCCGAACTGAGCGGCGTCGGCGACCGGGAGGGGAGCGGCGGCGACGGCCAGTCCCGGCTGGGGGAGTTCTGATCCGGCGGTCGGACGCCGCCCGGACGCGACGGCCGTTCAGTATCTATATAGAAAACATAGAAAACGATTAGTCGCGCGAGCGAAAGTACCGCCTGTATGTCCGACAACAGGTGGTCGGCGGACCGGCGTACGTTTGTCAAGACAGCGGGTGCGGGCGGCGTGGTCGCGCTCGCCGGCTGTTCCGGCGGCGACGGAAGCGACGGCGGCGACGGAAGTGACGGATCCGACGGATCCGACGGCGGCACGGCCGGCGAGACCGACGACGTGCCCACGGCGCAGTTCGTGTTGAACCCGGCCGAGGCCGACGTCGCCATCGAGGAGCAGTACCAGCCGATGTTCGAGTACCTCGAGTCCGAGGTCGAGGTCGAGATCGAGCCGAGCCGCGCCGAGAGCTACACGGCGACGCTCCAGGCCATCCGCAACGATCAGGGCGAGATTGCCGACATCTCGCCGTCCGCGGTCATCGCCGGTGAGGACATCCTCGACATCGTCGGGATCCGGATCGCGTACGGCGCGGCCCAGTACTTCTCGACGATCACGACGACGCCCGACACCGGCATCGAGTCGCTCTCGGACCTCGGGGGCGAGCTCATCTACATGGGCGACATCCTCTCGGTGTCTGGCACGCTCGTCCCGCTCACGGTACTTCAGGACGCCGGGCTCGACATCGGTAACGCCCCGGACGGCGACGCGGCCGACTTCGACGCCGAGTACTCGGACCACACGACGGCGCGCGAGCAGATGGTCCAGCGCGACGACGTGATGGCCGCGACGACCGGCGCGTTCTCCTCCGCCCCGTACGTGCCCCAGGAGCAGTTCGAGGAGATGTCGCAGGACTTCGTCGACATCTCCGCCGAGTACTCTGGCGCCGGCGACGAGATCGAGGAGTCGGGCACCGAGCTACAGCTGCTCGCGGTCTCCGACCCGATCCCGCGCGCCCCGCTCGTGACGCGCTCCAACTGGGATAACTCCGTGAAAGGCGAGATCGAGGAGGCGATCTTGAACGTCGGGGAGGACGACCTCTCGCACGGCGACGATTACGACGGCGAGCCGCTGTGGTTCACCGGCGTTCAGGACGGGTCGATCGACGACTACGAGATGATCCGTACCGTGCTCGACCAGCTCGGTCTCGAGTTCGAAGACCTTTCGTAAACCCTCCGAAAACAGTATTTCGCCCTAATGAGCAGCATCACAGTCGAGGGACTAACGAAACGGTTCGGCGAGACCGTCGCGCTCGACGACGTCTCCTTCGAGGTCCCGGAAGGAGAGTTCGTCATCGTGCTCGGCGTCTCCGGTTCGGGGAAATCGACGCTCCTCCGATGTATGAACGGGCTCGAAACCCCCACCGAAGGCGAGATCCGGATCGGCGACACGCCCGTCGACGAGCCCCGCCCAGACATCGCGATGATCTTCCAGCAGCACAACATCATCGCGCAGATGAACGCCTACTCGAACGCGCTCACCGGCTCGCTCAACCGGAACACGTTTCTGGACTCGCTCTTCCAGCGACAGAGCGAGGAGGACAAGCTCCAGGCGCTCGACGCGCTCGACACGGTCGGGCTCTTAGACGAGGCCCAACAGAACGCCCAGCAGATGTCCGGCGGGCAACAGCAGCGCGTCGGGATCGCCCGGGCGCTGGTCCAGGACCCGACGATCCTCCTCGCCGACGAGCCGGTCGCGAGCCTCGACCCCGGCTCCTCACAGCAGGTGATGGGCTACCTCCGGACGGCCGCCGCCGACCGCGGCCTGACCGCCGTCATCAGCCTCCATCAGGTGAACCTCGCCCGGAAGTTCGGCGAGCGGTTCATCGGGCTCCGCGACGGCAAGAAGGTGTTCGACGGCTATCGCGACGAGTTCGACATGGACGTGATCGACGACATCTACGGCGACATCGACACCGAAGGCATGTTTGCGCCCGACGGCGAGGCCGACGACGGTCCCGGCTCGTCGGGCGGGTCCGATGACGCGTCGACGAAGCGAGCCACGGGCGGGGGGATGGGCCAATGAGCTACGGCGACAGCGTCCGCGACCGATACGAGGAGATCGTCCTCGCGCGGCGGGTCCGCGCGCTGGTGTTCCTCGTCGGGCTCGGCGCCCTCGCCGGCCTGTTCTACTACGCGCTCATCTCCGTCGGCTTCTTCGCGGCGAACATCCCGAACTACCTCCCGAACTTCCTCAACGCGCTGCGCGACTTCTTCCCGTTCTTCACGCCGGCGTTCCCGTTCATCGAGCCGAGCGGGTTCCTCGACTACTGGGCGTTCATCGACGAGCGGAACCTGATCTGGGGCGGCTTCGGCGGCGAGACGCCGCTCCTCGGCGAGGCCGGCATCACCCTCGCGATGGGCTTTGCCGGCACCGTGATGGGATTCCCGCTCGCGCTGCTTTTCGGCGTGCTCGGCTCCGGGCGCGTCACCCCGTTCCCGTTCAACTTCATCTTCCGCGGACTCATGTCCTCTATCCGCGCCATCCCGGCGCTCGTGTGGGGGCTTATCTACATCCCGCTCGGCGGGATCGGCCCGGTGACCGCGACGCTCGCGATCGCCACCGACACCGTCGGCAACCTCGGTCGCCTGTTCACGGACGAGCTCGAGGAGATCGAGGACGGGCCGATCGAGGCGATGGAGACGACGGGGGCGAACAAGCCCCAGCTCATCACCTTCGGGATGCTCTCGCAGGTGACGACGCCGTTTATCGCGTGGACGCTGTACATCTTCGAGATCAACGTCCGGATCGCCGTCTCGCTCGGCATCATCGGCGGCGGCGGGCTCGGCAACGTGCTCTCCGTCCAGCAGGGGCTCTTCCGGTTCACGAACATGATGGCGACGATCCTCGTCATCCTCGTGTTGATCATTTCCGTGGAGATCGTCTCCCAGCGGATCCGGTCGGCGCTCCGCGAGGGCGACGAGGCGCAGGGGATCGTGGCGCTGCTTCTCGGCTTCCCGCAGCGGATGGCCGAGGCGGCGCTGAAGTGAGCTGACCGCTCCCCGTTCCGGTTCGCCGACCGACCGTCCTCGGCTGTTCCAAGGGAAACCGACTTTTCCGTTCCCCTCCGAGGGGAGGTATGAGCACCTTCGAACCGCCCGCGGAGACGCTGGCGGACGTCGTCGTCGTCGACTACGGGCTCGGGAACCTCCGGTCCGCGACCCGCGGGTTGGAGCGCGCGGGCGCGGCCGTCGAGATCACCGACGACCCTGAGGCGTTCGCCGAGGCCGACGGCGTCGTCCTCCCTGGCGTCGGCGCGTTCCGCGAGGGGATGGAGAACGCCGGCCCGCTGCGCGAGGCGCTGACCGACCACGCCGCGGCGGGACACCCCCTCTTCGGGATCTGCCTCGGGATGCAGATGCTCCTGACGACGAGCGAGGAGGCGGACCACGAGGGCGAAGGCGAGGTGACCGGCCTCGATTTAGTCCCCGGAACCAACGTCCGGTTCGAGGTAGACCGGAAGGTGCCCCACATGGGCTGGAACGAGCTGGAGGTGACGCGCGACCACCCGATCGTCGAGGGGATAGACGGGGAGTACGCCTACTTCGTCCACTCCTACTACGCCGCGCCGGACGACCCCGACGCGGTCGTCGCCACCGCGGACTACGGCGTCGACTTCCCGGCGGTCGTCGCCAACGAGGCCGGCAACGTGTTCGGCACGCAGTTTCACCCCGAGAAGAGCGGCGAGACGGGGCTGAAGATCCTGCGGAACTTCGTCGAGTACTGCGCGGAGCGGTAGGCCGACTCCGCCGCGTCCAGCGTTGCGCGGTCGGCCGCGCCGGCCGCGTTATAAGTCGTCGTAGGGTCCGGGCTTGGCCGCGGTCAGTCGGTCGACCTGCTCGTCGGAGAGGTCGATCGTCGCGGCCGCGAGGTTCTCGCGCAGCTGGTCGACGGTGCGCGCGCCGACGATGGGCGCGGTGACGCCGTCGCGGTGCGCGAGCCACGCGAGCGCGGTCTGCGCGGGCGAGGCGTCGACCTCGTCGGCGACCCGATCGAGCTCGTCGTGGACGTCGAAGTTCTCCTCGGTGAGGTACGCCTCCTGGAACCGGCTCGACTCGGCCGCCTTCGAGTCGTCGGGGAGGTCGGCGTCGCGGTCGTACTTCCCGGTCAGGAAGCCCTGGCCGAGCGGGCTCCACGGAGAGACGGCGAGGTTCTGCTGCCGCGCGAACTCGAGGTAGTCCCCCTCGACCTCGCGGTCGACGAGGTTGTAGCGCGGCTGGAGGACCTTGAACGGCTCCCACCCCTCGCCCCGCGCGATCTCGTTTGCGCGGGCGACCTTCCAGGCGTTCGGGCGGAGCGTGGAGGCGCCGAGGTAGTGGACCTTCCCGGACTCGACGAGCCCGTTCAGCGTCTTCATCAGCTCGCGGGCGGGCGTCTCGTCGTCCCAGCGGTGGATGTAGAGGACGTCGATGTAATCGGTGTCGAGCCGGTCTAAGAGGGCGTCGACGCGGTGACGGACGTTCTTGCGGTTCGTGCCGCGGCTGTTCGGGTCGCCGTCGCGGATCTGCCAGTACACCTTCGAGGCGACCGTGTAGCGCTCACGGTCGCGCTCGGCGAGCCAGTCGCCGATCCAGCGCTCGCAGTCGCCGCCGCCGTACACGTCGGCGGTGTCGATGTACCGCCCGCCGGCGGTCTCGTAGGCGTCGAGCAGCTCGTGGGCCCGCTTCTCGTCGATCTCCAGGTTCCCTTCCTCCGTCACGCGGCCGAACCGCCACGTGCCGAACTGGAGTTCGCTCGTCCGCAGGCCGGTTCGGCCGAGCGGCACGGTTCCGAGATCGATCTCGTCGAGTTCGGGCGTCATCGTCGAACGGTTGTCGCGGTCGACGCAAAAAGCCTCAGCAACCGGATGCGGTGTGCGAACGTGTCACTCTCTCCGACGGCTACTCGCACGTCGCGGCGAAGTCCTCCTCCGCCGCGACCGCGGTACACACCGGACAGCCGGTCTGGAGTATCGTCTCCCGCATCGCGTCGTTGACCTCGATGGTCTGCTCGCAGTCCGGACAGGTGAAGTGGACGGTGGTCAACGGCGTTCCCTCTCAGTTCACGGATGCGCGGGCTGCGGACATAAATGGACGGTTCCGGGGCGGGGCGGCCGGCGGCGTCACTCGGTCCGCGGGACCGCGTACGCACCGACCGCGAGGAAGCCGGCCGCGAGCGCGGTCAACACCAGCAGGTCGCCGGCCCACGCGCCGCCCTCGAAGGTGATGGCGCGGGTCCCCCGCGCGAAGTACGTCAGCGGCGAGGCGGCGACCGCGGGCAGGAACCACTCGGGTAAAAGCGACGGCGTGACGAACGTCTCGGAGAGGAACAGCAGGGGGAGCGCGACCGTGTTGCTCGCGGCGATCACGCCGTCCTGCGAGTCCGCGAGCGCGCCGAGGACCGCGCCGAGCCCGCAGAACAGCGCCACCGCGACCGCGACGAAGACGGGCAGGGCGGCCAACGCGGGCGAGACGATGAGCGTCGCGTCGGTCACCGCCAGCACGAGCCCGAGGATGAGCAGGCTCGCGGCGCCGATGATCCCGACGTTGACGAGCGTGTGCGCGAGCAGCCACTCGGCCCGCGAGAGCGGGGTCGTCGCCAGCTTCTCGAACCGTCCACCATCGCGGTGGCGCGCGATCTCCGAGCCAACGCGCGAGAGGGGCGTAAAGAGGACGACGACCGCGAGGTAGCCCGGGATGTAGTAGCCCGCGGGCTCGGCGAAGAGGCCGCCCCCGGTCGGTTGGGTCCGGACCAGCGCGCCGAAGATGACGACAAGGATGACCGGGAAGAAGAATGTGAAGAACACCGCCGTCCGACGCCGGGTGAACGACCGCGCGGCCGCGACGGCCTCCGTCCGGATCCGGCCGAGGCGGGTCATCGGTCGCCTCCGTCCGGCGCCGCGTCGTCGGCTGCGCGGCCCCCGTCCGGCGCCGCGTCGTCGGCTGCGCGGCCCCCATCCGGCGCCGCGTCGTCGGCTGCGCGACGCCCCTTGCCGCCCGCCTCGTCAGGCAGTCCGCCGTCCCCCCGCCGCGCGTACTCCTCGCCGGTGAGCCGCAGGTAGACGTCTTCCAGCGACGGCTCCGACCACGAGAGCGAGTCGAAGGCGACGCCGGCGGCGTCGAGCGCGTCGACCGCGGCGCCGATCGCTTCCGGCCGGACGCCGCGCACCCGGAGCCCCTCGTCGGTCGCCTCGACGGTCGGGTCGTCGCCGAGGCGCTCGCGGACGCCGGCCGCGACGGCCTCGACGGCCCCCTCGGTCGTCGGTTCCGCGGTCGCCGCGTCGAGCCGCGGGGCGCCGCCGTGCTCGGCGACCAGTCGGTCGGGCGCGCCGCTCGCGACCACCCGCCCCTCGCGGAGCAGCGCGACCCGGTCGGCGAGCCGCTCGACCTCGTCCATCGCGTGGCTCGTGAGGAAGACGGTCGTGCCGCCGGCCGCGAGCCGCTCGATCAGCCGGTGGATCGCCCGCCGGCCGGCGGGGTCGATCCCGGTCGTCGGCTCGTCGAGGAAGAGGAGGTCGGGGTCGTTGACGACCGCGGTCGCGACGCAGGTCCGGCGCTTTTGGCCGCCCGAGAGCGTCTCGTACCAGGCGTCCGCGTCGTCGGCCATCCCCACGTCCTCGAGGACCGACTCGGTGTCGCGGGCCGCGTCGTAGAGCCCGCCGTAGTAGTCGACCAGCTCGCGGGCCGTGAGCCGCGCGGGCGGGTCGAACGACTGCGGGAGCAGCCCGATCCGGGCCGGGTCGACGGCTCCCGGCGGCGCGCCGAAGACGCGCAGGTCGCCCTCGGCCTCGGTGGTGCCGGTGAGCGCGCGCACCAGCGTCGTCTTCCCGGCGCCGTTGGGGCCGATGAGCCCGAACACCTCGCCGGCCGCGACGTCGAGGTCGACCCCGTCGAGCGCGTCGACGTCGCCGTACGACTTGCGAACCCCCTCCCCGACGACAACGGGGTCGGCCGCGGGGCCGCCCGGAGTCGCCCCGTCGGCGGGGGCGTCGACCGCGGCGTCGGTCGCTGTCTCGTCCATGCGATCGGATGCGGCCGCGGCGCGCGTAAGGGTTGCTCTTCGGCGGCGACACGCCCCGATCAACCGCCGTTCGGCGCGTGCCGGTGAGCGCCGCAATGCGGCGCGAACCGCACGCGCGAGGGAGTCGCGAGCGCTTTTAAGCGCGAGCGACGAGGCTGGGGAGGCGTGGGGTGCTGTGCGGTGCGGGGCGGGACTCAAAGGGGCAGTCGCGAGGCCGCCGTAGGCGACGTAAGCACTGGAACGAGGGAGCGAACGAAGTGAGCGACCGAGTGAAGCGCGCAGCGAGCGTACGGCGGCCTCGCGGCTGGGGCTTTGGAGGTGTTCGCCGCGGATCTGTTCTCAGTTATTTATAAGTGACCGACTGGGGCTTCGGCGGTCGTCGTGGTTCCGAGACCGATCTGGTCCGGCCCCGCGGCCCGAGCGCCGACGGTTGCGCTCTCGACACCGACCGGGTCCCATCGACGTTCCACGCACTCGACCACCTCGTCCCGGTCCGTTACGCCTAAGCGACGCGCTCCCGACCCACGGGACATGCACTACCACGAGGCGGCGGCGTTCCTCTTCGACCTCCGCCGCTTCTCGGTCAAGCCCGGCACGGAACGGGTAGCGGCGCTGTTAGCCCACCTTGACGACCCGCAGGAGGACGTGCCGTTCGTCCAGATCGCCGGCTCGAACGGCAAGGGGAGCGCGGCGCGGCTGACCGAGTCGGTCCTCCGCGAGGCGGGGTTATCGGTGGGGCTGTACACCTCTCCGCACCTCTCCGCGCTCGCCGAGCGGGTCCGCGTCGACGGCCGGCAGATGACCGAGGCCGCGATCGCCGACTTCGTCGCCGAGGTGCGCCCGTGGCTGATAGAGCGGGCGGCCGCCGGCGAGCCGCTCACCTTCTTCGAGGTCGTGACGGCGATGGCGATCCGCGAGTTCGCGCGGCGCGAGGTCGACGTGGCGGTCTTGGAGGTCGGCCTCGGCGGCGAGTACGACGCGACGAGCGCGGTCGACCCCGTCGCGACCGCCGTGACGAACGTCTCCTTAGAACACACCGCGGTCCTCGGCGACACGGTGGAGGAGATCGCCCGCACCAAGTCCCGGATCGCTCGCCCGGACGCCCCCTTCGTCACCGCCTGCGAGGGCGAGGCGCTCGACGTGGCCCGCGAGGTCGCGGGCGAGGCCGGCGCGCCGGTGACGCGGGTGACCGGCGACGGCGACGCAGACGAGCGGGAACCGGACGACGAGGCCGACGAGACCGACGACTCGCCCGCCTTCGCGGCGACCTACGAGGGCCGGGTCAGCGCCACCGACGCCGAGGTGACCCTCGCCGGCGAGCGTGAGGGGACCTACCGGATCCCGCTCGTCGGCCGCCACCAGGCAGCGAACGCGGCGGTCGCCGTCGCGCTCGCGGACCGAACCGCGACGGCGCTGGAGACCGACCTCCCGGACCGCGCCGTGCGCGACGGCCTCGCGCGGGCGACGTGGCCCGGCCGGTTCGAGGTGATCGACACGGCGCCGCTGACCGTGCTGGACGGCGCGCACAACCCCGCCGCCGCCCGCACGCTCGCCGCGACGCTCGACGAGTACGACTACGACGACCTCCACCTCGTGTACGCCGCGATGCACGACAAAGACCACGCGGAGACGGCCGCGGCGCTCCCGGACGCGGCGACCGCCGTCACCTGCCGGCCCGCGATCGACCGCGCCGAGGACCCCGACGTGCTCGCCGCGGCGCTGCGCGCCGCGGGCGTCGACCGCGTGACGGCGGGCGACGACGTGGCGGACGCGCTCGCCGACGCCGTCGACCGCGCCGACGACGGTGACTGCGTGCTGCTCGTCGGCTCGCTGTTCGCAGTCGCCGAGGCCCGGGCGGCCCGGACGCGAACGGTCCGCCAGCGCGGGGTTCGCGGCGGCGACGACGCGGCCCACGCGCTCGACACCGCCGGGGTCCCGCCGACGGGGGTCGCGACCCACCGCGACGGCGTCGACCACCGCGTTCTCACGCTCCGGCTGCGCGGCGACCGCGCCGAGCGCGTCGCGGCCGAGGCCCGGGCGGTCGGCGGCGACGCGGCGCTCGGCGGCCTCGGCGCGGGCGAGGACCGAGGGGCTGGCGGCGAGCAGGTCCCCGTCACCGTCGCGGGGACGGTCGCCGAACTCCGCGCGCTCGTCGACCGGCTCGCGGCGGCCGACGCTGGCGGACTCGGGGGCGTGGCGGTCGACCTCGCGGCGGCGGCCGAGCTCGACGAGGCCGGCGAGGCCGAGACAGGCGGTGACGCGACCGACGACGCCGACCCCGACTACCCGTGGACCGACCGTACCGCGGTGATGGGTGTGCTCAACGTCACGCCGGACTCCTTCCACGACGGCGGGCGCCACGCTGACCTCGACGACGCGGTCGCGGGCGTCGAGCGGATGGTCGACGCGGGGGTCGATATCGTTGACGTCGGCGGCGAGTCGACCCGGCCGGGCGCGGACCCGGTCCCGGCCGAGGCGGAGATTGAGCGCGTCGTCCCGACGATCGAGGCGATCCAGTCGGTGCCCGCGGTCGACTCCGGGGAGGTGCTGGTCTCGGTCGACACGCGGAAGCCGGCGGTCGCCGAGGCTGCGCTCGACGCGGGCGCGGACGTCATCAACGACGTGACGGGGCTGGAAGACCCGGAGATGCGGTCGGTCGTCGCCGACGCCGACTGCCCGGTGATCGTGATGCACAGCCTCGACGCGCCGGTCGACCCGGACGCCGACCCCGAGTACGACGACGTGGTCGGCGAGGTGGTCGACGCGCTGCGCGAGCGCCTCGCGCTGGCCGACACGGCCGGCATCGACCGCGACCGCGTCATCGTCGACCCCGGGCTCGGCTTCGGGAAGTCGCCGGCGGAGGACTTCGAGCTGCTCGCGCGCTGCGGGGAGTTCGCGGCGCTCGGCTGCCCGGTCCTCGTCGGCCACTCGCACAAGTCGGTGTTCGGCGCGGTCGGGCGCGACGCCGGCGACCGCGAGCACGCGACGGTCGCGGGCACCGCGCTCGCCGCCGACCGCGGCGCCGACATCGTCCGGGTCCACGACGTCGCCGAGAACCGTGCGGCGGTCGACGTCGCCGCGGCGGTGAACGGATCGCTTCGCGACGACGCGCTTCGCGGCGGCGCGCTCCGCGGCGGCGAGGACGCGGAGTGACCCGGAACCCGCGTCCGGTCCCGGCCTCGCGTCGCGCCGACGGCAGCGTTTTGCCTCGCGGTCCCGTCGCGCCGGTATGACCCGACGCCTGCTGCTGGGCTGTAGCGCGGTCGGGAACGCGCTCGTCGAACACGCCCGCGACGAGCGCGGCGGGCGCGACGACCTGGTGGCGATCACCGACGACACCGGCTGGGTGTCGACGCTGCGCGACCGCAACGTCGCGACCGTCGAGGCCGACCCGACCGACCCCGAGAGCTATCCCGACAGCGCCGCGGTCGTGCTTGTCGCGAGCGACGACGCCGCGCGCAACGTCGCCGCGGCGCGCGCGGCCCGGGAGCGGTACCCGGACGCGATGATCGTCGCCCACCTCGGGGCGGCGCCGACCGACGAGCAGCGCGCGGCGGTCGAGGCCGTCGCCGACCGCGTGGTCGACCCCGCCGAGGCGGTCGCGGGTCGGGTCTTCGAGGCGGTCGGCCTCGACGACGACCGCGGCGCCGCCCGGGATGCTTCCGACGCCGTCGGGGAGTTCCCCGGTGCTGACGCTGGGCGCGGCGAGAAGCCGGCTCGGCTGCTCGCGACGCTCCGTGGGCTCTCGGGACCGCTGCTGGTCGTCGCGCACGACAACCCCGACCCGGACGCCATCGCGAGCGCGCTCGGGCTGGCGCGGATCGCGGCGTCGATCGGCGTCGAGGCGGACGCCTGCTACGGCGGCGAGATCGCCCACCAGGAGAACCGCGCGCTGGTGAACCTCCTCGACATCGGGCTCCGGTCGTTCGACGAGATCGACCTCGACGCGTACGGCGGCGTCGCCTTGGTCGACCACTCCCGTGCGGGGATCAACGACAGCCTCCCCGAGGGGCACCCGGTCGACGTCGTCATCGACCACCACCCGCCGCGGGGGCCGGTTGCGGGGTCGTTCCTCGACGTCCGCCCCGCGGTCGGCGCGACGAGCACGCTAATCGCCGAGTACCTCTCGCGGTACGGGATCGCGCCGGAGCGGGACCTCGCCACGGCTCTCTTATACGGCATCCGTATCGACACGAAGGACTTCACGCGCGCGACCGCAATCGACGACTTCGAGGCGGCGGCCGCGCTGCTCGCGCACGCCGATGAGTCGACGCTCGAACGCGTCGAGAGCCCGAGCGTGAGCCCCGAGACGCTGCGCGTGCTCGCGGCCGCTATCGAGAACCGCGACGTCCGCGGGTCGGTGGCCGCCTCCTGCGTCGGCGAGATATCCGACCGCGACGCGCTCGCGCAGGCGGCCGAGCGGCTCCTCGATTTAGAGGACGTGACGGTGACGTTCGTCTACGGCTACACGGACGGCGTTATCTACGGCTCCGCCCGCGCCCGCGGCGCCGACCTCGACGCGGGCGAGCTGCTTCGCGACGCGCTCGACCCCGTGGGCTCGGCCGGGGGCCACGCCTCGATGGCCGGCGCGCAGGTCCCGCTCGGTATCCTGAGCGAGGTCTCAGAGTCGGAGTCGCTGCCGGAGGTCGTCGAGGCGTTCGTCGCCGGGCGGTTCTTCGAGGCGCTCGAAGACGCCCCCGCGCAGCCGACCGGGCTCCCGCCGGAGTTCCCGACCGACTGAGTCGGGGGCATGCGAACTAGTCCCATGGCGGCGTGCGAACCGGTCCCGCTGCGGCGCAAGACACTCGTCGATCGCTGTCGATATCCTCCCCGTCGCCGCCATGTCCGACAGCCTCTACGACGAGCGCCCGCGGCTGTACGACGCGATCCAGTCCGAGTGGGACTACGACCGCGACGTCGACTTCGTGTCCGACGCGCTCGCCGACCGCAAGATCGACCCCGAGCGCCTGCTGGAGGTCGGCTGCGGGACCGGCGAGCACACGCGCCGATTCGCGGCCCGCGGCGTCGACATCACCGCGGTCGATGTCCACGAGGGGATGTTGAACGTCGCGCGCGAGAAGTGCGCCGCCCTCGATTCGGACGCCGGAAGCGGTGACGTCGACTTTCGCCGAACCGGCCTTCCGGACCCGGACCTAGACGACTCGGAACCGTTCGACGCGGCCGTCGCGATCCGCGGGGTCGTGAATCACCTCCCGCCGGGCGACCTGGACCCCGCGCTCGCCGCGCTCCGCGACCGACTGCGGCCGGGCGGCGTCCTCGTCTTCGACAACTCGCCGCTGCCGCCCGAGGGAAATCGTCCGGGCCTCGACGTCGGTCGCGACGCCGCTGACGCGATCGAGTACGTCCGCGTCGCGCACCACGTCGCGACCGACGACGGGCGCCTCGACTGGCGCGCGGTGACGTTCACCCCCGACGGCGATCCCTTCGTCGACCGCCGCCGGATGACGCCGTTCGCCGACGAGCGGGTCGCCGACGCGCTCGCCGCGGCCGGGTTCGACGGCGTCGACGTCGCGGACGGGTACGGCCCCGGAGACGAGCGGAGCGTGTTCGTCGCGGTGCGGTAGGGTGGTAGGGTGGTCGTCGGAGCGTGGGAGGGCGGTCGTCGGAGCGTGGGAGGACGGTTGTGCGGGAATCGCGCAACGGTCGCAACGTACATACGACGCGCCGGCCAACTGATGGATATGACCGACGACATCGTCGAACACCGTCGACTGATCATCGCCGGCACCGGTATCTCCGGGCTCTCGGCGGCGATCTACGCCGCTCGCTCGAACAACGACCCCCTGCTCATCGAGGGCGACGAGCCGGGCGGCCAGCTCACGCTGACGACCGACGTGGAAAACTACCCCGGCTTCCCCGAGGGGATCTCCGGGCCGCAGCTGATCAACGACATGAAAGCGCAGGCGAAGAAGTTCGGCGCCGAGTCGCGCAACGGCGTCATCGAGGACGTCTCGAAGGCGCCCGCGGGCCACTTCCGCGTCGAGCTCTCGGACGGCGACGCCTACACCGCCGACGCCGTCATCGCCGCGTCGGGCGCCAGCGCCCGGACGCTGGGCGTCCCGGGCGAAGAGGAGCTGATGGGGTACGGCCTCTCGACGTGTGCGACCTGCGACGGCGCGTTCTTCCGCGACGAGGACATGCTCGTCGTCGGCGGCGGCGACGCCGCGATGGAGGAGGCGAACTTCCTGACGAAGTTCGCGGACACGGTGTACGTCGCGCACCGCCGCGAGGAGTTCCGCGCCGAGGACGTGTGGATCGAGCGCACGATGGAGAAGGTCGACGACGGCGAGATCGAACTGCTCCTCAACACCGAGCTCACCGAGATCCACGGCACCCCCGAGGACGGGATCGAGCACGTGACGCTCGTCGAACACCCGGACGGCCACCCGACGGAGAAGCTCGACGACCCGGCGACCGCCGACGAGGTCGACGAGTACGAGTTCGACGTGGGCGCCGTTTTCTACGCCATCGGCCACACGCCGAACACGGACTTCCTCGAAGGGACGGGGATCGAGACCGACGACGACGGCTACCTGATCACCGAGGGCGGCCGCGGCGGGAACCAGACCGCCACCGGCGTGGAGGGGCTCTTCGGTGCCGGCGACGTGGTCGACTTCCACTACCAGCAGGCGGCCACCGCGAGCGGGATGGGCGTGAAGGCCGCGCTCGACGCCGACGAGTACCTCTCCGAGCGCGAGCGCGCCGGCGAGCTGTACGAGGGCGAGGTCGACGCCGCGGCCGCGGACGACTAGGACTCGTTTGCCAACGCCGATATTTATAAACGATCGTCCGGCTCCGTCTTCAGCGGTCGGCGACTGATTGGCTGCGGACCAACCGTTTACTTATGCTTGATGGGCTGTGGATCCTTGGCGAACGCTTCCAAGATCCCAGCCGATCGTTTATAAATAGCCGACTACGAATTGTCTGCGGACACCTCCAAAGCCCCAGCCGCTTGGTTATAAATGGCTGACAGTAGATCGACGGTGAACACCTCCAAAGCCCCAGTCGCGAGAGCGGCGCACGCTCGCTGCGGTCCTCGGTCACTCGCTTCGCTCGTTCTCTGCGGTCCTTACGTCGCCTGCGCCGCTCTCGCGACTGCCCCTTTGAGTCCCGCACCGCCCCGCACCGCACAGCACCTCACGCCTCCCCAGCCTCGTCAGTCGCCTCCGCTTCGCTCCGGCAACTGACTCCCTCGCGGGCTGGCTCGCGGCCGCCGAAGGCGGCCGCTCGCAGGCGCGCCACCGCAGTTTCATTTATAAATAGCCGCTGCGCGTCTCGACGGGTCATTCTTCCGTCTCCTTCCAGTCGCCCGAGTTCCCTTCCCTAAACTCCCCCTTGGCGTGGCGCTCGTGGGGCCAGAAGGTGAGGGCCAACAGCGCGACGTAGAACGCGGCCACGGCGACGACCACGGCAGTCCCGGGAATGCGGTCGATTCCGGCCGTCGTCAGCCACTCTTGCCGCGGCGCGAACGCCGTGATTCGGAACACCCACGCGACTAAGAGGACGCTGAGCAGCGCGGCGTACACGCTCTGGAGTCGATTCGCGAGCGCCTCGTACATCGACACCTTCAGCGTCGGCCTGCGGTAGTCCCTGCTCAGTTCCGCCCGCCAGTCGTGGTTCTCGGTGCCTTGAGACGGGTCGAGGGCGTTCGCGAACAGGTTCTCCTGGATGACTCGAACGCGAGAGCGGAACACGTCGTAGTCCCGGTACCGCCGCGCCTCGATACCCAGAAAGACGGTGACGACGACGATCCCGACCAGCAGGACGTAGTGCGGGTTCCCGGCGCTCGAAAACGCCCACGTCAGGATCGCCGCCATCAGCGTCACCGCCCACGTCGTCGTCTCGTCGAGGCGCTGGCGCCACGTCCCCACCCTGTCGATCTCCCCGCGATAGGCGTGGGCCATCATCGAACCGAGCCCCGTGCTGTCGTCGATCATCTCGCGGCCGATCTCCCGTTCGTCCGGCGCCGCCGGGTCGAACTCGTCGCTACTCGAATCGCTCATGGCGCACAGACGGGTCCTCGCCGTAAAAGCGGACGTGGTGGTACGCTCCCTGAAACTCACGTATATGGGGGAATAAACCGTTTTTGGCCATCAAATAGTCGATTCTGATCATCAAAAAATTGGTTCCGGTCACCGAATAGTTGGTTCCGGTCACCGAATAGTTGGTTCCGGTCACCGAACGGTTGGTTCCGGTCGTCGAGCGGCCGGCCACAGTCGCCGAACGGTCGATTCGCCGCCGTTACGACAGAATCTCGACCTCGTACCCGTCGGCTTCGAGCGCGTCGACGATGTCGGCGGCGTGTTCGGCGTCGTCGGTCTCTAATTCGAGTTCGAGTTCGGCGGCGTTGACGGCCACGTCCCGCGAGGTGCGGTCGTGGTGGACCGCGTACACGTTCGCGCCGGTGCGCGCGACGATACTGGAGACGCGCTCTAATTCGCCGGGCCGGTCTTTTAAGTCGATCGTGATCTTGAGGTACCGGCCCATCTGGACGAGCCCCCGGCGGATCACGGTCCCGAGGCGGTTGAGGTCGATGTTGCCGCCGCAGAGCGCGGCGACGACCGTCTCGCCGTCGTCGTACTCGAAGGCGTCCGAGAGGACGGCGGCGAGCGCGACCGCGCCCGCGCCCTCCACGAGCGTCTTCGCGCGCTCCAAGAGCAGCGTGAGGGCTAAGGCGATCTCGCGGTCGTCGACGGTGACGACCTCGTCGACGTACTCCTCCATGACGTCGAGCGTCCCCTCGCCGACCGACCGCGTCGCGATCCCGTCGGCGATCGTGTCGACGCTGTCGATCTCCGTGACCTCGCCCGCCTCGAGCGACTTCGCGGCCGAGGCCGCGCCCTCCGCCTGAACGCCGACGACGCGGGCGTCGGGGAGCTGTTCTTTGATCGCGACCGCGACCCCCGAGATCAGCCCGCCGCCGCCGATCGGGACCACGACGGTGTCGAGCTCGGGACAGTCGTCGACGATCTCCAAGCCGAGCGTCCCCTGCCCGGCCATCACGACCGGGTCGTCGAACGCGTGGACGTAGGTGCGCCCCTCCTCGCGCTCCAGCTGGTGCGCGTACGCTTGCGCCTCGTCGTAGTCGACGCCCTCCAGGCGGACGCTCGCGCCGTACCCGCGGGTGGCCTTCACCTTCGAGACGGGCGCGAACTTCGGCATCACGACGGTGGCGTCGACGCCTGCGCGGCTGGCCGCCAGCGCGACGCCCTGTGCGTGGTTGCCCGCGCTCGCGGTGACGACGCCGGCCTCCCGCTCCGCGTCCGAGAGCGTCCGGATCCGGTTCATCGCGCCGCGGATCTTGAACGCGCCGGTCCGCTGGAAGTTCTCTAACTTGAGGTGGAGGTCGGCGCCGCTCATCTCCGAAAAGGAGCGCGACCGCTCCAGGGGCGTGTGCCGGGCGACGCCCGAGACCCGCTCGCGCGCCTCGCGGATGTCGGCAAGACTGAGCATGCCACCTCGTCGCCGCGCCGACCGCTAATCGGTTCCGGTCGGTCTCGACCGAGGAAAGACGGCGAGCGGCCGCGGCGCCGCGGTCGCCGCGTCGTCCGGCATGGCGATCCGGACCGACTGCGCGGCGATCCGGACCGACGGCCCAGCGGCTCGCGGTTGATAAGGGGGGGGAATGCACGCGTGTGACGTGCGAGTAAAACGAAGCGACGGGAATACAAAAAGGTGAGGCTACCAGAGCGAAAGTGAAACCGCACGACTGCGGCGCCGTCATCGCTCCGTCAGACGGGATCTCGGTGGGTGAGCCGCACCCGCACGCCGCGCTCGTCGAGGACCGACCGCACCCGCTCGGCGAACGGGCCGGACCCGGGCCACGTCGCGTCCGCGTCGAGGCGGTCGGGGTCGCCGACGTACACCGCGGCCGTCTCCGGGTAGTCGGCCGTAGCGTCGAGCGGCACGGGCTCGCGGACGTACAACCCGCCGTCGACGTCCTCGTACGCGTCGAGCGCGTCGACCGCCTCCGTCCGGAGAAGCCGTCCCGCGGTCTCGCCGCCCGGCGCGAGCGTCGGGTACCGCCCCTCGACGAGGCGGAGGCCGTCGAGCGTCGCGGGCCCGACGAAGACGAACGAGTCCGCCACCTCGGCGACCGCGTCGGGCTCGGTCAGGGTCCCGTACACGAAGACGTCCATGGGGCCCGTGGGTCGCTCGCGGGCTTCAACGTTCGGGCGCGACGCGACGGGGACCCCTGCGGCGTCACGTTCCGACGCCGGGTTCCGGCGACGCCGACCGGCTCCGGTATATCAATACCGCGGGGGTCCGTCGAAGGCGACGCATGGACTTCCCGCGGCTGCGGCGCGTCTGGCGGCGCGTGTTCTCGCTCGCGTGGCCCGTGATGGCCGAGCAGACGTTCCGCACCGCGATGCGGACGACCGACGTCTTAGTCACCGCGCTGTTCTCGCCGGCCGCGGTCGTCGCCATCGGGCTCGCGGACCTGTACGCCCGGTTCCCGCTGCGGATCGGGCTCGGCCTCGGCGGCGGCGCCATCGCGCTCTCCTCGCAGGACACCGGCGCCGGCGCCGCGGAGAACCGCGACGAGGCGGTGACGCAGGCGATTCTGCTCGGCGCGCTCGCGGGCGTCCCGTTCGTCCTCTTCGGCTTCCTCTTCGGCGAGCTCGCGATCGACGTGTTCGGCCGCCTCGTCGGCGAGGAGACCTCGCCCGCTGTCGTCGACCTCGGCTCGACGTACCTCGCGATCGTGTTCGCGACCGCCCCCGCGCGCCACGTCGCTCTGGTCGGCGCCCGCGCGCTTCAGGGGACCGGAGACACCCGGACACCGATGTACGTCAACATCGCCGCCAACTCCGTCAACATCGCCGGGTCGGTCGTTCTCGGGCTGGGCCTGTTCGGCCTCCCGCGGCTGGAGGTCGTCGGCGTCGGCCTCGCGACCGCGGGCGCTAACGTGCTCACGGCCGGGCTGCTCTGTTTCGCCGTCTGGGGGTCGTGGACCGACGCGGAGTTCGCGCGGCCGCGCGACCTCACGATCGCGAAGCAGCTCCTCGTGGTGAGCGCCCCCCGCGTCTTGGAGGGGTTCGGCTCCGAAATCGCGGAGTTCCCGTTCAACGCGCTCCTCTTAGGCTTCGGCGAGACGGTCAACGCCGGCTTCCAGATCGGCCGCCGCGTCTACCAGCAGGTGACCGGTCCGCTCTCTCGCGGGTACAACGTCGCGGCGTCGATCCTGGTCGGGCAGGCGCTCGGCGAGGGCGATCCGGAGGCGGCGCGGTTCAACGGGTGGGCGGTCGCGAGCCTCGGCGTGCTCACGGTCGGCGCGATCGGGCTCGGGCTCGTCGTCGCCGCCCCCCGTGCCGTTCCGATCTTCACCGACGACGCGGCGACGGTCGCGTCCGCGGTCGACTTCGCGCGGGTGTACGGGATCGCCGGCGCCGCCCTCGCCTGCTTCTCCGCGCTCTCCGGCTCGCTACAGGGCGCCAGCGAGACCCGGATCCCTCTCGTCGCGCGCGTCTCAGGCATGTTCGCCCTCTTCCTGGGACTCTCGTGGCTGCTCGGTCGCACCGCCGGGTTCGGTCCCGAAGGCGCGTACGTCGGGGTGTTCGCCGCCTACGCCTGGATGGCGCTCGTCGTCGCCGCCGGCTTCCGCTACTCGGGCTGGGCGAGCCGCGCGGCGGACATGATGGACGCGCGGGGATCCGGGCCGGGCGCCGAGTCCGACGCGGAGCCGGGGGCCGAATCCGACCCCGCGCCGGGCGAAAACTCCTCGTAGGCGACGCCGTCGCGGCGACGGAAGCGCCGACGTCGCGGCCGTTTCTGCCCGCTTACGGCTCGCCGCCGAGCGACTCCTGTTCGGATCCCGGGTCGCCCCTGAGCCGCCGGCGGCGCTTGTCGTAGGCGGCCTCCAGCTTCGCGTTCGTCGCCCGCGAGACGAGGTAACAGTCCGCGTCGCCGTCGTCGCGGGGGTGCGCGCTCGCGACCCAGACGTGGCCGTCGCCGGCCGAGAGATCGTCCGCCCACCGCTCGGCGGCCGCGCGGCTCTCGAACGCGTGGCGGGTCCCGTCTTCGAAGACGAGCCGTCCCACCTTCGCGTTCCGCTTGCGGGCCGAGGGTTTGATCGCGACGACGACGCTCACACCCCGAGGTCGGACGCCATCAGGTAAAAACCTCGTCAGACGCCGGCGCGCCCGCCCGTCGCTCAGTCGTCGGCGACGGCGCCCGGCTCGGCGTCCGCCGCGTCCGCCTCCGCGGCCAGCAGGCGGTCGAGCCCGTCGACCATCCCGACGACGCTCGCGCGGGTGATGTCCGCGTCGGACGCCGAGACGCTCACTGAGCGGTCGCCCCGCGAGAGGTCGACCTCGACGGTGACGACCGCGTCCGTGCCGCCCGTGATGGCGTCCACGTGGTAGGAGTCGAGCTCGAAGGCGACGCCGTCGCTTTCGGCCCCCTCTCCGTCTCCCCGCTCGTCGCCGCCGTCGCCCGCGAGCGCCGCGCGGACCGCCTCGAGCCCGGCATCGACCGGGCCGGCGCCGGTGCCGGAGGCGACGCGCTCCTCGTCGCCGACCCGGAGCCGCACCGAGGCGGTCGGGAGGTTGCCGCCGGAGGACGCCGAGAGGTCGACGAGCTCGACGTGGCGCTCGCGCTCGCGCCCGCGGACGTCGTCGGCGACCGCGAGGAGGTCGGCGTCGGTGACGCGCTTCCCGCGCTCGCCGAGCTCTTTGACGCGGGCGACGACCTCGCGCAGCTCGTCGTCGTCGACCGCCACGTCGTGCTCGGCGAGCGCGGCCTTCACCCCGGCGCGGCCCGCGTGCTTGCCTAAGACGAGCCGGCGCTCGCGGCCGACCGTCTCCGGCGGGTACGGCTCGTACATCGTCCCGTCCTTGAGCGTGCCGTCGGTGTGGATGCCGGACTCGTGGGCGAAGGCGTTGGCGCCGCAGACGGCCTTGTTCGGTGGGAGCGCGACGCCCGTCGCCTCCGAGACGGTCCGGCAGAGCCGGTAGAGCCGGGAGAGCTCGACGGTGTCGACGTCGTACGAGCGGTCGAGCGCGACCGCGACCTCTTCGAGGGCGACGTTGCCGGCGCGCTCGCCGACGCCGAGGACGGTGCCGTGGACGGTGTCGGCGCCCGCCTTCAGCCCCGCGTGGACGTTCGCCAGCCCGAAGCCGAGATCGTCGTGGGTGTGGAGGCTCGTCGGGCCGAGGTCGGCGAGCCGCGAGACGACCGCCGCGGTGCGCTCGGGGTCGGCCGCGCCCACCGTGTCGCAGTAGCAGATCCGGTCCGCGCCGGCGTCGAGGCCGGAGCCGAGCAGGCGTTCGAGGTAGTCGAGGTCGGCCCGCGAGCCGTCCTCGCCCAGCACCTCCACCCACAGGCCGTGATCCTTCGCGTACTCGACGAGCTCGACGGTCGTCTCGACGACCTCGTCGCGGGTCGACCCCACCTTCGTCTCGACGTGCTTGTCGGAGGCGGGGACGACGAGGTTCACCCCGTCGACGCCGCAGTCGAGCGCGTGGTCGACGTCCTGCTTCACGCCGCGGGCGAAGCTCGTCACGGTCGCGTCCAGTCCCTCGTCGGCGACCCGGCGGATCGCCTCGCGCTCACCTTCCGAGGTACACGCCGAGCCGGCCTCGACCAGGTGGACGCCGGCGGCGTCGAGCTCGCGCGCGACGTCGACCTTCTCGCCGGGGGATAAGGAGACGCCCGGCATCTGTTCGCCGTCGCGTAAGGTGGTGTCTAACAGCTGTACCTCGTCGAGTTCGGTGAGCGGTGTTCGGGTCAAAAGGTGGTCCGTCGGCTCTGCGGTGGTCTCGGGGTCGGTGCCGCCGCGGGGCGGTCGTGCCCCGGAGTCGTTATCGTCGGAGAATTTCGCGGCCAGCCGCCGCGAGGCGACTTCCTCTATCCTCCGAACGATCGCGAGTGTCTCGCGTCATTCGTACCCGTGCGGATGCCGCACACACATATAAACTGCCGGGTCGCGTCAGGTATGACCGACCGATCGTCGGCGCGGCCCGGGGAGTCACCGAGGAATCCTCGATGCGGCTCGTCGACGATCTCGCGGCGCGGCTCGCCGACAGCGTTAGGGGCTCCCCCTGAGAGCGACCCCCATGGAGCGAGTCGCGATCGACGACGTCGACGTCGTCACGAACCCCATGGACGTCCACGACCACCGGAAGCCGGTCTCGCGCGCGCTCGGAACGGACCACGTCGCGATGAACTACTTCGAGCTCGCGCCCGGCGACGCGTTCTCGGGCGGCCTCCACACCCACGACGACCAGGAAGAAATATTCTATATCATCTCCGGCACCGCGGCGTTCGAGGTCGGCCGCGAGCGCGAGCGGGTCGCGGTCGGCCCCGACGAGCTGATCCGGTTCGCGCCCGGCGAGTTCCAGTCCGGATTCGTGCCCGCGGACGCCGACGAGGGGGTGGTCGCGTGGGCGATCGGCGCGCCCGGCGCGCGCCACGACTGGGACCAGATCGAATCGATCGTCGACTGCCGCGACTGCGGCGAAGAACGGGTCCAAGACACGGAACTCACCGACGAAGGTCGGTTCCGCTTCACCTGTACCGAGTGCGGTACGTCGTTCTCGCCGTAGAGTCCCTCGCAGCGCTCGGTGACGGCCGCCCCGCGCCGTATCACCCGGTTCAGCCGAGCAGCGACCGGATCGACCGCCGCCGCGTCCCGCACTCTCCGCGGTAGTCGCAGGGCTCACAGCGGTCGTCGTCGACGCGCGGCGGCGGGCCGTCGATCGACCGCGCCGCGCGGAGCGCCTCGCGGTACGCCGCCTTCTTCCGCAGCGTCAGTCGGACCTCGCGGACGACGCCCACCGCCGGATACTCGACTAAGGCCCGATCGATCTCCCGCTCGCGCTCCCACGCCAGCGCCTTCGCGAGCCCGACCGCGCGGACCGCCTGCGGCTCCCACACGCCGTTCGCCGGCGGCTCGCCCGAGGAGACGAGCGTCGGGATCGGCGGCGGTGACGGCGCAGCCTCGTCCGACTCTTCCGTTCCTGCGGCCGGCTCCAAGACCTTGTGAACGGTGCCGTGGCAGTCCTTTCCTGACAGGAACCCACGCTCGATCGCGGGATCGACGAGGCTCCCGTACTCCTCGCGCTTGCGCAGGCGGTCCAGATTCCGGCGGTAGGCGGCCGGCGACCGGTGAAGGGGTAGCCGCCGCAGCACTCGATCCGGCGCGTCGACCAGTTCGTCGTACCGGAACGCGAGGTCGATGCGCTCGCGCGCCTTCGGCGGGACGCTGCGCTCGTCGTCGCGCCGAACGTAGTAGAGCTGTCGGGGGCAGTACGCCGCGCGGGCCAGGTCGCTGAATGGGACGAGGGTCACGCGACGGGCTGGCCGCGGCATCGTTTATAAATAGAACTGCGGTGGCGCGTGCCTGCGAGGCCGCTCTGCGGCCGAGCAGCACGCGCGAGGGAGTCAGTCGCCCGGAGCAACGCGGAGGGCGACTGACGAGGCTGGGGAGGCGTGAGGCTGCGGTGCTGTGCGGTGGGGTGGGACTCAAAGGGGCAGCCGGGAGGCGGGCGCAGGCGACGTAAGCACCGCAGGAACGAGCGAAGCGAGTGACGAGGAGCGCAGCGAGCGTGCGCCCGCCTCCCGGCTGGGGCTTTGGAGGTGTTCACCGCCGGATCGCAGTTGGCTATTTATAAGAGAGCGGCCGGAGATTTGGAAGTGTTCACCGACGATCCACAGCCAATTGTTTATAAAGAGACGTCCGTCTCGATATCCTCGGTCGCCTCGCGGAGGCCGTCCTCGCGGGCGTCGCTCGCGAGCGACCCCTCGATGTCGGCGTCAGTGAGGAGGTCGCGGAACGCGTCGCGGAAGCGGTCGTTCGCCCGCGTGGAGGCGATGTCGGTGCGCGCGACCGCGGCGTACCGAGCGACACCGTCCGGCGCGGCGCCCAACTGCTCGGCGCACTCGACGATGGAGTTCCCGGCGGCGGTGAGCCGCTTCAGGTCGGCGTAGTTGAACGGTGGGTCTCCGCTCTCGTCGGGCGCCTCGACCTCCCGGTCCGACTCGCGGACGAGGTGGAGGTCGAGGCGCGCCTTGCGGACCGTCTCGGCGTCGACGTCCTCGGGGTCGACCACGGCGTCGCCGTCGACTTCGGCGTCGCCGTCCGCGTCCTCGCGCTCCCCGAGCCCGTCCCGGATCGCCGCCGCGATCGCGGCGTCCTCCGCGTCGTCGAACCGGCCGCGGGCGACCAGCGCGTAGGCGTCGTCGCCGAGCGGCGTCGAGAAGCCGTACCGTTCGCGCATCGCGGCGACGAGCTCGCGGACCGCGTCGTCGACTGCCTCGTCGTCGCGGTCGACGAGAGTGCCGCGGTCGTCCGCCTGCCGCTCGGTGACGCTCTCCGACCCGGTGGCCTCGACGAACAGATCGCGGAGTTCGGCGGTCTTCTCGTCCATGGGGTTTTGACTACGCGGGCAGGGTGGAAAAGCCTCGCGTCGGCATCTCGTCCGCTCTGGTGGCGCGGCGCCCGCTCGGGCGTCGGCGCGTCGCGCGCTCCGCCCCGACGGGCCTCACACCAACCCACCGACGGTAAAGACCAGGTAACAGCACGCCACGAGCGCGCCGGAGTGGAGCAGCGCCGCGTACCGCCCCCGCGCGGCGGTCCCGGCGAACCAGCCGGATGCCAGCATGGTCGCCTGCGTGACGACGTACAGCCGGAAGCGTTCCAGTTCCGGATACACCCCCTCCGGCTCCGTCACCGCCTCCGAGGCGGCGGCGATCTCGGCGAGCCGCGCGGCGTCGACCACCTGCGTGTTCACGACCGCGACGACGCCGGCGACGAGGACCGCCGCGGCCCAGCCGACCGCGATGTACGGCTGCATCGACGAGCGGAGCGCGCGCTGCTCGCTGTACAGCCGCCCGACCTCGATCCGGAGCGTCTCGAACACCGCGTCGGCGTCGCCGCCCGCGTCGAGCGCGCCAGTGACGAGCCCGAGCGTCCGGGCCGCCAGGGGGGTGTCGACGCGGTCGACGAACTGCTCGATCGCGGCGCCGCGGACGTTGACCGCGGGCGACTCCTCGGCGGAGCCGGACTCCGATTGGGCCGTCCCCTCGGGCGCCGTCGTCGACCGCAGCGCGAACGCGAGGTCGGCCACGTCGTCGTCGAGCACGCCGAGGTCGTCGTCGCGCGCGACCGCCGCCACCGCCGCTTCGAGCGGGCGCCCCTGCGCGACGTGGCCGGAGACGGCGTGGACGAAGTCGGCCAGCTCGCGGTCCTTCGCGTCGTCGATCCGAGTGCGCCGCGCGGCGACCAGCCCGACCGGCACCGCGAAGGCGGCGTACCCGACGAGGGCGACGTTGACGAGCGTGTAGCCCGCGACCGCGAGCCAGGCCGCGAGCGCGACGGCCGGCCCCGCGGCGACGACCGCCGTACTGGCGGGGTTGTGCCCGGCCGTTGCGAGTATCGCCCGCGGGCTCGCGGGCGCCGCGTAGCTCGCGCGCTGGCTCGGCGGCCGGAGCGTGCCCACCGCGACCGCGGCCGCCAGCCCGAACGCGACGAGGAACGCGACGGCGCCGTACAGCACCACGGCGCGAGTCGGCACCACCCCGACCGGCGTGGAGACCGGCGGGAGCAGCTCGGGGATCACGACCGACAGCGCGGTCGCGCCGATGACGAGCAGCGCCGGCAGCACCAACACGGCGACGAACAGCTCCGTGAGCAGTTCGAGGAACCGTCTGGCGCGCTTCCGGGCGCGGTCCTGCCGGTGGGAGAGCATTCGGCGCTCGGTGGCGAGGAACTCGGAAAGCGCCTCGTCGCCGGCCGCGGCCCGCTTCCGGAACTTCAGGAGGAACGGCGCGAGCAGCTCCCGCGAAGGTGTGTCGCGGGCGACCCGCCGGAGCCCCTCGTCGAGGCTCCCGGCGAGCCGGGCGGCGTTGAGCGCCTTCCGCAGCGAGGTGGCGGTGGCGCCGTACGCGTCGCCGGCGGCCGCCTTCCGGAGCATCGCCCGCGGCTCGTCGCTCCCCGAGGAGAGCAGTTCGAGGTACCGCACCGCCCCGGGAAGCGTGCGCTCGATGTCCGTCCGCCGCGTCGCGGCCACCCACCGGAGGCCGACCCCGGCGGTCGAAACCGTCGCGCGCTTCGCGAGGAGCGCGGCCGCCGCCGCGACGAGCAGCGCGGCGCGGTCCGTCCGGAGCGGCCCGACGGAGTCCGGCGTCGGCGCGGGCGCCGCCGTCGACCCCGACGAGAGCAGCGCCGCGCCGAACCGCGCCTCGACCGCGGCCGCGACCGCGGGGGCGGCCCCCGTCGCGACGACCAGCGCAGGGAAGAAGGCGGCGACCGCGACGACCCACGAGAGGGCGTACGCCCGCGCCAGGTACGTTTCGAAGCCCGTATCGAGGGCCGTCCCGCGGTACCGCTTCCGGTCCGCGTCGTGCCTGCGATCACTCGCGTGGCGCGCGAACAGCGCGTAACAGACGCGGTCGATGACCGCCAGCCGACTGCCCGTCGCGAGGGTGTCGGCCGCGCTCGCGTCGTCTGCGTCCGCCCCGACCGCGCTCGCACCGTCCGCGCCAGCGTCGTCCGCGCTCGCCTCCACCGTCCCGCTCGCCTCCACCGCCCCGCTCGCGCGGCGTCGGCTCACGGCCGCCTCCGGTCCGCAGACTCGGCCCGACTAGGGTCGTCGCTTCCGTCGCCGTCGCGGTCCATCGTCCGGGCGGCGCGCTCGACGGTGGCCGCCTCGTCGGTGCGCAGGTCGGCGAGGAACTCGAACAGATCCTCGGGGTCGTCGACGCCGTCGCGCACGAGGTACTCCACGTACCGGCGCTTCGACTCGAACTCGGCGGCGACCGCCTCGCGGTCGCGGTCGGTCCGGTTCGCGATCCGATCGAAGACGCGGAACCGCGGGCCTGCGCGGCCGTCGCCGGGAGAGTCGCCCGACCCGGTCGCGCCGGCCCCCGCTGCGCTCGCCCTCGAGACTCCCCCGTTCGCGTCACCGCCCGGCGCGCCGGGGAACCGGAACGCCCCGTCGCCGTCGCGCCAGGCGACCGTGTTGTACCGGACGGACTCGCCGCCGGCCTCGACGACGCCCGCGCCGCCGCGCTTCGGGTCGCCGGTCGGGCTCCGTTTCGCCTCCGGGTCGAGGCCGTCGTACGCGGCCTCGGAGAGGGGCTCGATCGCCCGGGAGACGTACCGCTCGCCGTCGACCTGCCGGGGGAAAACCACGAGGTCGACCTCGCGAAGTAGGCGGGCGGGCAGGTCGCGCTCGCGCAGGCGGTTGGCGAGCGCCTCGACGTCCTCCGCGTGCGTCGTGCCGATCACGCCGTGGCCCGTGTTCAAGCTCTCCGCGAAGGTCTCGAAGCTCTCGGGCGTGTTGATCTCGGCTATCACCTCCACGTCGGGGTTAAGATAATTGGCTTCAGTCATCAGCTCCGCCATGCCGACCGACTTGTAGGCGTCCTCGTGGTCGCGGGTGGTGAGCGAGACGCCCGTCTCGTGGGGGAGCCGGACCTCGCGAGACCCCTCGTCGACGGAGACCGGCCGGGCGTCGAAGGGGATGAACGGCGCGTGGGCGTTGAGAAGCGTCGTCTTTCCGACGCCAGTCGGCCCCGCGAAAAGGACGACGCCGCGGTGCTCGTACAGCAGCCACAGCAGCGTGACGAGGTCGACCGACAGTGTCCCCCGCTCGATCAGGTCGACCGGCGTGAGCGCGTCGGCGCGCTGCTTGCGTATCGAGACGTGCGGCCCGCCCTCCGAGATGACGGGCAGCGCCACCGCACACCGTATCGTCTGTGGCACGCCGTCGAGTTCGAGGTTCACTTTCGCGGAGGGCGTCGAGGCGTTCAGCTCCGTGCCGTCGCGGGCGGCGATCCCCGTGACGACGTCGACGAACGTCGTCTCCGCTTCGAACGCGAGGTTCGTCGGGATCCGCGCGCCGGCCTCGGGGGCGTCGTCGGCCTCGAACCCGCCCGCCTCGCCCGCCTCGTCCGTCGACCCCGAAAGCACCGAGGCGCGGGGGACGACCTTCACGCGCTCGCCGACGCGGTTCGCCTCCACGTCCTCGAGGTGCGGATCGCGGATCGGCACCGTCAGGATTCCCTCGCCGACGAAGTCGCGCAACACGTAGTACGCGAGGTCGTCGAGCCGGTCGCGGGCGAACCGCGAGTCGACCGGCGGCGCGGCGAGCCCCCGGTCCGCGAGCGCGGCCCGCGCCCGGTGGACCGCGGCGTCGAGCCACGCCCGGGTGTTGCGCGCGGTGAGCCGGCGCGAGAGGAACCGGCGGGCGCGGGCGGCGACGAACGACTCGCGGTCCTCGATCACGTCGCTCACGGTCGTCTCCCAGATGCGCGACTTGCACTCCTCGATGAGCGCCTCGTCGCCGGGCAGCAGGTCCGGCTCTAACACGGCGTACTTCGTCTCGAACGCGTCGGAGCCGAGCAGCCGCTCGCGGTAGACGACCACTTCGACCGGGATGCCGGCGAACTCGACCGCATACTGCGCGAGCCGCTCGGCGGCCACCCGCTCAACGTAGTCGGCGTCGGCGTCGATACCGGTCTCCAGCGGCGCGAACGTCTCGGTGTGGACGACCAGTTCGCGGTCGTCGCCCACGTCCGCGACCTCGATCCGATCGTCTAAGGCGACCGGGGTGAGCTCGCCGAGCAGCCGGAACTCCCGCAGCGCGTGGTAGTCGAGACGGCGGCGCGCGGCCGCGCTCGCGTCCACCAGCCGGTCGATCGCCTGCGCGTACTTCGACTCGAACCCCCGCTCGGCGCGCTCGACGACCCCGACCCGGGTGAGGGGGCGGCGGTGCCGCACCGCGGAGAAGCGGTCGCGGACGCGGTCGAGCGCCCGCTCGTCGGCGGCCGACAGCGGCGGCTCGCGGACGTCGTAGCCGAACCGGCCGCCGTCGCGCTCGCGAATCGTCGCGACGACGCCGGGCGCCGCCTCGTACTGCGCCCGGACGTCCGGCGCGTACCACGCCTCGGGATCGTCCGGCGGCACCGGCGCGGGGACCGCGCCGCCCGGGTCGTCGTCGGGATCGTCGACGATCCGGAGGGTCGCGCCGTCGCTCACGGCTCGGCCCCCCGCCGGGTCGACTCGCTCCGCTTCCGCTGCTTGCCTCGCTTCCTCGACAACTTCGGCCTCTGCTGCCCGTCTCGCTTCCTTGACAACTTTGGCCGCCGCCGCCCGCCTCGCCTCGTCGTCATTGTCCTCGTCTGCGGGACGCCCGGTGAGTCTGTTAAGCGTTTTCTTCTCCGCTATCTTACTTGTTTCAGATTTTATAAACGGCGGCGTTTCGCCGCGAGAGTCAGCTTATGCGGCCGGTAAAGGCCGACACGGAGTCGACCGGTGACGCGACCTACCGGTAGGTATATTATTCTGACATCCGACGATCCGTCGATGGCTGGCCCCTCGGCGGCGCCGGTGAGCGTCGTGTTGCCGACGCGGGAGTGGACCGTCGCCTGCGACGAGCTGGCGGCGCAGACGACGCCCGCGGACGAGTTCCTCGTTGTCTGCGACCGCCGGACGGACCCCGTCGTCGAGGCGGCCGCGGAGCGCGCGGCGACGGTCGTCGTCGCCGGGGAGCCGACGGACTGTTCGGCGAAGTGTAACGCGCTGGCGGCGGGGTTGGCGCGCGCTGCGCACGACCGGCTGGTGTGTACCGACGCCGACTTCGAGCACGGCGACGGGTGGCTGGACACCGTCCGGCGGCGACTCGCGCGGACTCCCGACGGGCACGTGCTCTCGACGGCGCCGGTGTTGGCCAGCGAGGGCCCCCTCGGCAAGCTGCTGGAGCCCTCAAGCGTCATCGGCGTCGCGCGGAGCGTCCGCTTCGACACGGGCGTCTGGGGCGGAACGATTGCGTTCCGGCGCGACGATATCGACCTCGACGCGTTCGTCGGCGACCTCCGGCGGACCGTGGGCGACGACGCCCTCCTGGCGGAGCGGGCCGACGGGATCGAGACGGCGCGCTCGCTCGTCCGCGAGATGCCAGTCGACGGCACGCTCCGCGGAACGGTGGCCCGACGGGTGCGGTGGACCCGGATGGGCCTGTACCTCGACCCCGGCGGCATCGCGTCCAGGATCCTGGTGTCGCTCGCCGTCCTCCTCGGAACGCTCCTCGCGCCGTTCCTCACCGTCCCGCTGGTGACCGGGGTCGCCGCGGCCGCGTACGCGGCGCTCGGCGTTCGCCGCTGGACGTTTCTCCTCGCGGTGCCGGGGTACGCGCTCGTCCTCGCGCCGCTGTGTTACGCGCTCTTCCGCGTCGAGTTCGAGTGGGGCGGACGCCGCTACCGGTGGCTGTCGCTGTACGACGTGACCGTCCTCGACCGGGGCGAGGAGTGACCGTCCGCCCGCCTCCCTGCCGACGGCGTCAGGTTCTTTCCCGTCTCTCCCGGACCGTACACCGATGACGGACACCATGCGAGCCGCGGTCGTACCCGAGCCCGGTGCCGAGTTCGAACTCGTCGAACGGGAGATCCCCGAGCCAAGCCCCGGCGAGGTCCGTGTCGCCGTCGACGCGTGCGGGATCTGTCGCAGCGACGAGTTCGTCGTAGATGGGTCGTACCCCGGCGTGAGCTACCCGCGCGTCCCCGGCCACGAGATCGCCGGGACGGTCGACGCGGTCGGCGACGACGTCGACGCGTGGGAGGCGGGCGAGCGCGTCGGCGCGGGCTGGCACGGGGGGCACTGCTTCACCTGCGAGCCGTGCCGTCGCGGGCAGTTCCTCCAGTGCGAGAACGCAGAGATCACCGGCCTGAGCTTCGACGGCGGGTACGCCGAGTATACGACGGTCCCCGCGGAGGCGCTGGCGGCGATCCCCGACGACCTCGACGCGGTCGACGCCGCGCCGCTGCTCTGCGCCGGGATCACCACCTACAACGCACTGCGCAACTCCGACGCGCGCGCCGGCGACCTCGTCGCGGTCGTCGGCGTCGGCGGCCTCGGCCACCTCGCGGTCCAGTACGCCCACGCCGCCGGCTACGAGACGGTCGCCGTCTCGCGAAGCCCCGACAAGGAGTCGCTCGCGAGGGATCTCGGGGCCGACCACTTCGTGAACGCCGCCGAGGCGGACCCGGCCAAACGGCTCCAGGAACTCGGCGGCGCGAGCGTCGTCCTCACGACCGCGCCCGCGAGCGACGCCATCGAGTCCGTCGTGGGCGGGCTCGGGGTCGACGGCTCCGTGATAATCGCCGGCATCCCCGGCGAGCCGGTGTCGGTCGACGCCCAGCAGCTGGTCGGGGCCCGCGGCGCGGTCGAGGGATGGGGGTCGGGTCACGCTCGCGACTCGCAGGATACCCTGGAGTTCAGCGCCCTCCGCGACATCACGCCCGAGGTCGAGACGTTCGCGCTCGACGAGGTCACCGACGCGTACGACCGGATGGCCGACAACGAGGCGCGCTTCCGGGTCGTCTTGGAGCCGTAGACGACGCCTCGGAGCGGTCGCTCCCGTCCCCGCGGATCGCCGGACCCGCCGTGCTTTTGTGCGAGCCGCTCGCAGCCGCGGTATGCGCGCAGCCGTCTTCAACGGCCCCGGCGAGATCGACGTGGAAGAGCGACCTCGGCCCGAGATCGAGGCACCAACCGACGCGATCGTCCGCGTGACCCACACCGCGGTCTGCGGCTCGGACCTCTGGTTCTACCGCGGCGACAGCGACCGCGACGCGGGCTCGCCGGTCGGCCACGAGCCGATGGGGATCGTCGAGGCGGTCGGCGACGACGTCACGAGTGTCGCCCCCGGCGACCGCGTGCTCGCCCCCTTCGCGATCTCCTGTGGCGAGTGCGAGTTCTGTCGGAAGGGGCTCCACACCTCCTGTGCGAACGGCGACTCGTGGGGCGGCGACAACGGCGGCGGCCAGGGGGAGTACGTCCGGTCGACCCACGCCGACGGTACCCTCGTCCGCGTCCCCGACCGGTACGCCGACGACGAGGACACCCTCCGCTCGCTCCTCCCGCTCACCGACGTGATGGGAACCGGGCATCACGCGGCCGTCAGCGCGGGCGTCGAGGAGGGCTCGACCGTGGCCGTCATTGGCGACGGCGCGGTCGGGCTCTGTGGCGTGCTCGCGGCCCGCCGGCTCGGCGCCGAGCGAATCATCGCCGTCGGCCACCATGAGGACCGTCTCGAACTCGCCGAGGAGTTCGGCGCCACGGAGACCGTCTCCGAGCGCGGCGAGGCCGCGGTCGAGCGGATCCAGGAACTCACCTACGGCGGGCCGAACCACGTGATGGAGTGCGTCGGTGCCGCGAGCGCGATGAACACCGCCATCGACGCGGTCCGGCCCGGCGGCACGATCGGCTACGTCGGCGTCCCCTACGGCGTCGAAGACGAGGGGCTCGACGTGTTCGGGATGTTCGGCGACAACGTGACGCTCGCGGGCGGGGTCGCCCCCGTCCGCGCGTACGCCGAGGAACTGATGGACGACGTGCTTCAGGGGACGCTCGACCCCGCGCCCATCTTCACCGAGTCGGTCGGCCTCGACGACGTCGCCGAGGGGTACCGCATGATGGACGAGCGCGAGGCGATCAAGGTGCTGGTGAAGCCGCACGGGGACGCGTAATCGGCCGCGAGCCCCGCCCTCCGCGCTGACTCCACTAAACCGATTTTTAAATATTGGCGCGTGCCTGCGAGCGGCCGCCCCCGGCGGCCGCGAGTCAGCACGCGCGAGGGATGCCGCGAACGCCCGGAGGGCGTGAGCGGCGAGGTTGGGGAGGCGAGAGGTGCGGTCGCTGTGGGGGGCGGGAATCAAAGGGGCAGCCGGGAGGCGGGCGCAGGCGTTCACGAGAGCAGAGCTCTCGTGAGCCAATCAGAACGCGAAGCGTTCTGATGACGACGGAAGCACCGCAGCGAAGGAGCGGTAGCGACTGAGCGAGGAGCGTGGTTCGAGACGCCGGAGGCGTCTCGTCATCACGAAAGGCGCTTCGCGCCTTTCGAACGACCGCGAGCGTACGCCCGCCTCCCGGCTGGGGCTTTGGTGGTGTTCTCTGTCGATCCGGATTTGACTATTTATAAGTGAGCGGCCGTGGATCCAGAAGACTTCGCTGGGCCAGCTTCCGTTTATAAGCACTCGGACGCACCGATGGGAGAACCGCTTAAACGTTCGATTTCGGCGGTATCGGCGTAACCTTTAGTACGCTCAAGTCCTTGTTACCTGTTGTCATGTGCCATCATTACGACGAGGCGCGCACGTGGACGGAGATTCAGGCGCGTCACCGGTCCGAGGAGGCGGACGAGCAAGCCGACGAGATCCCCGACGTTGACGCGGTCGACGAGCCGGCGCGCGAGACGGAGGAGTCCGAGCCCCCGGCGGAGCCGCGCGCCCCGGCCGACGACTGACGCGGTCGGGAACGACCCCGCCTCGAACCCCGATTTTCTATCGCGCGCGTCGTGCCGCATAGCGACGGCGCCGCCCTCGCAGCCGCCTCAGAGCGGTTCGATCAGTTCGACGACGTGGCCGTCGGGATCCTTCACGAAGGCGACCCGCGCGCCGGCCTCCGGGTGGTCGGTCGGCGCCTCGACGACGCCGTGGTGGTCGAGGGCCTCGAACGCCGCGTCCACGTCGTCGACGCCGACGGCGACGTGGTCGTAGCGGTCGCCGTCCGCGCTCGGCTCCTCGCCGGCCGTGTCCGACAGCTGGAACTCGACGCCGCTGTCGTCGGCGACGTACACGTTGCGGGTGTCGTCGATGGTAAACTCCCACGACCGTTCGAACCCGAGTTCGTCGACGTACCAGTCGGCGGTCCGGTCGGCGTCCGCGACGTTCAGGCAGGTGTGGAGTATCTCCATGCGTCGGCGTCGCGCCCCGCCGTAATAAATTCCCGATCGCAGGCGCGGCGCGGTACCGGCTCCCCCGAGCAATCATGGCGGTCGCGCTCGTACGTACCGTATGGACCGCAACGCGGTGCGTCGCGCGTGGGACGAGGTCGCCGAGACGTACGCCGCCCGCCGCGACCCCGACGGCTCGGACGCGGCGCTGATCGACGACCTGCTCGACTCGCTGGCGGGCGACCCACGAGGCGGCGACGGCGACCCCCTCGTCCTCGACGCCGGCTGCGGCGACGGCGCGCGGACCCTCGCAAACCTCCCGCCGGGCAGCGTCGGGCTCGACGTCTCCCGGCGCGGGCTCGACCTCGCGGCGGAGACGGTGCCGGACGCGCGACTCGTCCACGGCGAGATGTCGGCGCTCCCGTTCACGGCCGATCGCTTCGACGCGATAACGGCATACCATGCGGTGTTTCACGTCGAGCGCGAGCGCCACCCCGCCGTCTACGAGGAGTTCGCGCGCGTCCTCCGCCCCGGCGGTCGACTCCTGTTGACGCTGCCGAGCGGCCGGTTCGAGACGGTCCGGCGCGGCTGGATGGGCGGCCGGATGTTCTTCTCCGCGCCCGGCCGCGAGCGCACGCTCGACCAGCTCCGCGCGGCGGGATTCGCCGACGTCGAGACGACGACCGCGAGCGACCCGCTGGGCAGCAGCACCGAGTTCGCGTTCGCGACGCTGACGGGCGACCGAGCCGACGATTCCCCGTCGCGGCCGTGACCGCCCCCGACGAGGTGCCCCACGACGTGCGCGCGAGCCTCGAACAGCTGCTCGCGGCGGCGGCCGACGCGGCGGCCGAGGGCGACGAGCCCACCGCGCGGGCGGCCCTCGACACGGCCGAGACGGTGGCGACGAACAAGCTCCCGACCGGCGAGCGCCGCGACCGCGTTCGGTGGGGCTGCGCGGCCGCGCTCGACGCGCTGCCGAACGGCGACCTCGCGGCCGCGTACGCGACGGCGACCGCGGACGCCGTCGCCGGGTCGGACCCCTCACTTTAGGCCGCCGAGCGCCTATCTCCGCCTATGCGCGTCGCCTCCCTGCTCCCCTCCGCCACGGAAACGCTGTTCGCTCTCGGCGTCGAACCGGTCGGCGTCTCCCACAGCTGCGACCACCCGCCGGCCGCCCGCGACCTGCCGACGCTGACGAGCACGGTCGTCGACCACGCGGACCGCTCGGCCGCCGACATCGACGAGCAGATGCGCGACGTCGACGGCGCGGTCTACGACCTTGACGAGGAGCGGCTCGCGGCCCTGGCGCCCGGCCTACTCGTCACGCAGGCCACCTGCGACGTCTGCGCGGTCGACGCGAGCGAGGTCCGCGCGGCCGCCGCGCGGCTCGACCCCGCGCCCGACGTGCTCGCCTGTGACCCGCACTCCTTCGCGGACGCCCTCGACGACGTCGTGCGGATCGGCGAGGCGGTCGGCGAGGAGGCGGCCGCGACCGCGCTCCGCGCCGATCTCCGCGAGCGCGTCGACGCCGTCCGCGAGCGCGCTAAGCAGGCGGTCGCCGACGAGGGGCGGCCCCGGACCGCCGTCCTCGACTGGACCGACCCGCCGATTCGGGCGGGCCACTGGGTGCGCGACATGGTCGAGCTCGCGGGCGGCGACCCGTCGTTCCAGCCGGACGGCCCCTCCGAGCCGGTCGCGTGGGACGGCGTCGTCGACGCCGACCCCGAGGCGCTCGTCGTCGCCCCCTGCGGGTTCGACCGCGACCGCGCCGCCGACGCGGTCGGTGACCTCGCGGAACGGCCCGGCTTCGACGACCTGCGCGCGGTCGCGGACGACCGCGCCTACGCGGTCGACGGCAACGGCCTGTTCAACCGGCCGAGCCACCGGCTCGTCGACTCGCTGGAGGCGCTGTTTGCCTGTCTCCATCCCGACCACGCCGCGACACCCCCGGCCGCGCACGACCGGATCGCGCGGGTCGAGCGCGCGACGACGCGGTCCGTCCGAGCCGACGGCGGGTGAGCGCTCCCGGCCGCCGCGTCAGGCGTCCGCCCGCTTGCGCAGTCCCGACAGCGTCCCCGCGGCGCGGAGCTCGTCGATCGTACAGTACCACGCGCCGCGCACGCCGTTCAGGTCGTTCTCGACGGGGCGCTCCAGCGGGACGAGGTCGTCGAGCTCGAAGACCACGACCACGCGCTCTGCGGAGAACGGGTCGATGAGCGCCGCCCAGTCGGTCTCGTCCATCGGGCCCGGCTCGCCGCGCGTCTGCTCGGCCCGGTCGACGACGCGCGCGTAGTGGGTTATCGCGGACACCGGCGCGGTGCGGTAGAAAGCCATGTAGCCGAACGCCGCTCGAGTGCGGTCGTACGAGCGCGGCGCGGGGTAGAACCCGGCGCGGCAGCGCTCGAAGGTCTCGGGTTGGGTCGCGACGACGCAGACGCGGGCGTCGCCGGGCGCGTCGTCCGCCGGGGCGTCCGCGGCGAATCGGTCGAGGTCCACGTTTCGAGTCGCCGGCGAGCGCGGATATATCCGCCGCCGGCGCGTACCGGGAAGCGATGGCACGGAGCGCGACGAGCGCGCGCGGCGGTCCCCGCGAGCGCGACGAGACGGCCGCGGCACGGGACGAGGAGTCGGTCGCCGACCGGTCCGGCCCCCCGGCCCTCGCGGTCGAGGGGCTCACGAAGCGGTTCGGCGACGGCGACGACGCGGTGGTCGCCGTCGACGACGTGAGCCTCACCGTCGAGCGGGGCTCGGTCGTCGGCCTGCTCGGGCCGAACGGCGCCGGCAAGACGACGCTGATAAAGTGCGCGCTCGGCATCGTCATCCCCGACGCGGGCTCGGTGCGGGTGTTCGGCAACGACGTGCGCGACGGCCGGCGGGCGGCCTACGCCGACGTGGACGCGATGTTGGAGGGCGCGCGAAACGACTACTGGCGGCTCACGGTCAGAGAGAACCTGCGCTACTTCGCGACGATCAGCGGGGTCGACCCCGACTCCGTGGCGGCGCGCCACGACCGGCTGCTCGACCGGCTCGACCTCGCGGACAAGGCGGACACGCCGGTCCGCGACCTCTCCCGGGGCATGAAACAGAAGGTGTCGCTCGCGAGCGTGCTGGCGGGCGGCGCCGAGCTGGTCTTCTTAGACGAGCCGACGCTCGGGCTCGATGTCGAGAGCGCGCGGACGCTCCGGGCGGAGCTGCGCCGGCTCGCGGCCGAGGAGGGGCTCACCATCGTCGTCAGCAGCCACGACATGACGACGATCGAGGCGGTGTGTGACCGCGTCGTCATGTTATCGAACGGTCGGATCGTCGCGGACGACACCGTCGACGCGCTGCTCGGCGCGGCCGCGAGCGACGTCGTCCGCGTGGCGAGCCCCGACCTCGACGCGGAGACGGTCGCCGACCTCCGCGAGGCGGTCGAGGTCGTCGGCGTCGACCGTGACGCGCGCCCGCCCGCGGTGACGGTCGCGGCGGGCGGCGACCGGCTGTACGATCTGACCGACGCGCTCCGTTCGGCCGGAGTCACCGTTTCGGACATTCGGACGGTCCAGCCCGACCTCGAGGAGGTGTTCCTCGAACGCACCGGCACGGCGCCCGGTGCGGTCGGCGACGCCGGTGCCGCGTTCGGGGGTGAGTCCTCGTGAGCGGCGACGAGGAGCCCCGCCCGGCCACGTACTACCACCTGGCGCGGGCGGTGCTGTACCGCGAGTTTCTTATCTTCGTGCGGTACCCGGCCAACGCGATCGGGGGAATCGTCGTCTCGCTGTTCTTCTTCGCCGCGCTGTTCCTCGGCGGGCAACTGCTCGCGGGGCAGGCCCTGGCGGACTCGATCGAGGGGATCGTCGTCGGCTACTTCCTCTGGACGCTGTCGGTGGGCGCGTACTCGTCGGTGTCGAACGACATCGGCAGCGAGGTACAGTGGGGGACCTTAGAACGCCACATCACCACGCCGTTCGGCTTCGCGCCTGTCGCGCTGCTGAAGGGGGTCGCGAAGGTGGTGCGGACGTTCCTCACGAGCGCGGTGATCCTCGCGGTGATGCTCCTCGCGACCGGGACGCGGCTCAGCCTTGCGCCCGTGACGGTGGTCACCGTTGCGGGGCTGTCGATCGTCTCCGTCCTCGGGCTCGGCTTCGCCGCCGGCGGGGTGACGGTGTTGTACAAGCGGATCGGCAACTGGCTCAACCTCCTCCAGTTCGGCTTCGTCGCGCTGATCTCGGCGCCCGTCTTCGACCTCCCGTGGACGCGCGTGCTCCCCTTGGCGCACGGCAGCGCCATGCTCCAGCGCGCGATGGTCGACGGGATCCGACTGTGGGAGTTCCCGCTCGCCGACTTGGCGCTGCTCGTCGCGGTCGCGGTCGGCTACCTGTTCGGCGGCTACCTCGTCTTCCAGCTGGCGACGGGGCGGGCGCGGCGGCTCGGCGTGCTCGGTGACTACTGACCTCGCGGGTCGCACGGGGGCTCGTCGCGCGCGACGGGCCGTCAGGACGCGGGTGACGGAGCCGGTGAGACGCCGCCGAGGGGCAGCTACCCGGACCCGTCGCTGCCGTTCGCCGTCACCACGACGTAGATCAGCGCGACCGGGATCGCCGCGCCGAGCGCGCCGGTCGGGATCAGCGCCGTCGACGCACCGACCGTGACCAACAGCCCGACCGCGACGCCGGCCGCCGCGGCGCCCGCGAGGAGGACTTCGACGGCTCTCCGCATATCTGATCGACGACTCCAGGGTCACATGGGCGTGTCGCTTCCGGCCCCGCGGAGCGAGGCCCTGCTTCGCCTACCGGTCCTCGTCCGGCTCTGCGGCCAGCGCCTCGTCGCGGAGCTCGCGGCAGCGCTCGCCCGCGACCTCCAGTTCCGGGACGGGCGTCGGGCTCCCGTCGGCGTCGACGGCGACGAACACGAAGTACGATTCCGTGGTGAGGTCGCGCTCGCCGGTGCGCGGCGACTCGCGGTACGCGCGGATCCGTGTCCGGAGGCTCGTGCGCCCGACCGCGTACACGTACGACTCGATGACACAGGTGTCGCCCTGCGGGACCGGCCGCTTGAAGTCGAGCCCGTTGATCTTGGCCGTGACGCAGGTCTCGCCGGCGGCGCGCATCGCGGACATCGCGCCGATCTCGTCCATCCACTTGACGACGTTGCCCCCGTGGGCCGACTCGTAGTTGTTCGTGTGGGTCGGCTGGACGCGCTGGCGGTTCTCGATGTACGTGTCGCTGACGCTGGGCATACTCGTCGGTGGCGCGGCTGCGGGAAAAACACCGCCCTCGACCGTCTCGCCCCCGGGGGAGCCCGGTGTCAGTTCCCTCCGGCTCGCCCGCTATTTATCAGACTCTGTAACTCGGCCTTCACTCATAAATAGGGCAGTTCGCTTCGGTCGAACAACAGATGTTGAACGCGATCACCGCGCGGTACGGGCGGCGGGTCGGAGCGGCCGTGCTCGTGACGCTTGGCGTGACGCTCGGCTTCGTCGCCCTCTTTGCGGGGCACGTGGCGACGGTCGGAACGTCGGCGGCCGCGACGGCGGCGCTGACATCGGTGGGCGTCGTCGTCACGCTGAACCTCGGACTCCTTGGCATCGTGTTGGTCGGCAACGTCGCGGTCGAACTCCGGCGGCTGACGGAGACGGCCGAGGCGGTCGGGCGCGGCGAGTTCGACGCGAGCGCGAGCTCCGATCGCGGCGACGAGATCGGGCGGCTGTTCGACGCCTTCGACGAGACCCGGCGGTCGCTCCGGGACGCCGTCGCGGAGTCCGAGCGGGCGCAGTCTGAGGCGGAGTCAGCCCGTGAGGAGGCCGAGGCGCTGTCGGACACCCTCTTAGAGCGCGCCGAGGAGATCGGCGGCGCCATGGAAGATGCCGCCGAGGGCGACCTCACGCGACGGCTCGACGCGGACAGCGACGTCGACGCGATCGAGCGCATCACGGCGGCGTACAACGAGATGACCGGCGGCCTCTCGGCGACCGTCGAGGACATCCAGTCGTTCGCGGGCGACGTGGAGGCGACGAGCGAGGAGATGGCGTCGGAGGCCGACCAGGTCGCCGCGATGAACGAGGAGGTCGCCGACGAGATGCGCGAGCTGGCCGACGAGCTGGACGAGCAGACCGACCGGCTGCGCGAGACGGCCGCCGACACCGACGACTTCTCCGCGACCGTCGAGGAGATCGCCTCCACCACCGACGAGGTGGCGGGCGACGCGAGCGCCGCGGCGGAGCTCGGCGCGGCGGGCGAGCGGCGGGCGACCGAGGCGGTCGAGGCGATCGCCGCGATCGGCGACCTGCTGACGGAGCTCGACGAGCTCGTGGCCGGGCTCGACGACCGGATGGACGGCGTCGCGGAGACGACCGACGTGATCGCGGACATCGCCGAGCAGACCAACATCCTCGCGCTGAACGCCTCGATCGAGGCGTCGCGGGCGGGCGGCGACGGCGACGGGTTCGCGGTCGTCGCCGACGAGGTGAAAGAGCTCGCCGAGGAGACGCGCGCCTCGACGACGGAGATCGAGGCGACGATCGGCGAGGTGACGGAGGACGTGTCGGCGGTCGCCGGCGAGATGGACCGGACGATGACCGAGCTCGACGAGACGACCGCGGCGGTCGAGGCCGCGGGCGACGCGATAGAGGAGCTCACCGGCACCGTCGAGGACGTCGACGTCGCGATGGGCGACATCGCGCGGGCGACCGACGAGGGTGCCGAGGGGATCGAGTCGGTCGCGGCGCGCGTCGAGGCCGTCCACGGCTCCGCCACCGACGCCGCCGACCGCGCGCGGTCGCTCGCGGAGACCGCCGACGAGACGGCCGAGACCGTCGGCGACCTTGCGGAGACGGCGACGGCGCTCGCCGAGCGCACCGCGTCGCTCACCGAGCGGCTCGCCCAGTTCGAGACGCGCGGAGACGCGGCCGACGTCGCGGCCGCGACGACCGCGACGGGGACGGAGCCCCCGGCGGGCGCCGCCGGCGACGCGGAGGTGAGCGCCGATGATTGAGCCGTCGGCGGTGCGGTTCGCCTCGGCGGCGATCTACGCGGTCTCCGCGGTGGTGCTGCTCGCGCTGGCGCGGCGCAAGCCCCCCGAACTCCGTCGGTACTGCTACCCCTTCGCCGCCGTCGTCGCGTTCGCGGGAATCGGCGTGGGACTCTGGGGCGCCGGGATCGGGGCGTTCTCGGTCGCGAGCGGCACGCTGGAGGGCGGCCAGCTGCTCACCGACTACGTGGCGTACCCGTTCCTGTTCGGGTTCGCGGCGTTCGTCGCGGGCGCGAGTCGGCGGTACGTCGCGGGGGTCGTCGCGATCACCGTCGCGATGCGGCTCGGCTACGACTTCGCGGAGGTGTTCGAAGGCGCGCTCGCGACGGCGGGCACCCTCGGGATCCTCGTCGGGTACGCGACGCTGCTCGGGCTGTTCTTCGGACCGGTGGCGAGCGCGGCGGCGCGGCAGCCGCCCGAGCGCGAACTGTTCTACAAGAAGACGCGGAACCTCGCGCTGTTCGCCTTCGGCGTGTTGATCGCGTGGGCGATGCTCCAGATTGCCGGGCTGTTCGATCAGTTCACCGCGACGGTGACCTTAGAGTACCTCGACCTCCTCCTCCGGGTCGGGTTCGCCGGCTTCGTGTTCGCGAACGTGGAGACGCTCGCGGCCGAAGCCGAGGCCGGAGTTGGCGAGGAGGGTGGTGACCCGGGCACGGCCGCGACGGTGTCGGTGTCGAGCGCGGACTGAGGCGGCGGAATCGGATCTTTTGCGCAGCCGATTGATTCCGTAGACGGGTTAACGTCGCGTGATTCAGTTCACACGAGCAGCGCGATCCCGCCCCCGCCGACGATCGCGAGCGCCCCGAGCGCGAAACACACCGTCGCGAACGGGACGCGCTCGACGACGCGCATGAGCGCGTCGATCGTCAGGTAGCCGACGACGCCGCTCACGCCGAGCGCGACCGCCGCGGGCACCGGCGCGATTCCGGGGAGGCCGCCCGCGCCCGCGACGGTGAGCGCGGCCGCGCCGACGCTCGCGGGGATCGACAGCAGAAAGGAGAGCCGAAACGCTGTCGGCGGGTCGTAGCTCCGGAACAACAGCGTGCTCGCGGTCACTCCCGACCGAGAGATCCCGGGGAGGATGGCGAACCCCTGGGCGCTGCCGACGAGGATCGAATCGACGAGCGAGGGCGTCTCCCGGCCACCCATGCTGACGCTGTCCGAGGCCCGCTGGAGGAGGCCGGTGATCACGAGGAGGACCCCGATGACGGCGATGAAGACGCCGCCCGTCAGATCGCTCACGAGGTCGACCGCGAGGACGTACAGCGGGATTCCGACGAGCCCGGTGAAAAGCGACGCTACGACGATGTACGTCGCGATCGCGTGGTCGGCGTCGTACGCCGTCGCGGGGCGCCAGCCGGGCAGCGCCTTGAGGACGGTCGCGATCTCCGCGCGGTAGTAGGTCGCGGCCGACAGCGTCGTGCCCAGCTGGAGGAATAAGGCGAGCTGGACGGCGACCGCCGGGTCGGTGCCGACGAGCGTGAGCACGAGCGAGAGATTCCCCTGACTCGACACCGGGAGCCACTCGACGACGCCCTGAACGATTCCGGCGAGTATCGCAACGAGCAGCTCCGTCGTAGTCACTATCGGAAACGGAAGTCGGATGGAAGCTAAAAAGCCCCGGTTGCGGGCTACCGGTCGGCGCGAGACTGCTCGTCAGTCTCCGCCGCCTGTTCAGGGGCTGCGGCGTCGGCTGTGCTGTCCGATGAGACCGTTTCGGGCGCCGGGTCGGTCGATTCGCCGTCCGATCCCGATCGATCCGGCGGCTCCGGGGGTTCAAGCGCGGCGACGAGGAGTTCGACCGGCCGCGTCTCGCGCAGCTCCGCCCAGCTCCGTCGTTCGCGAGTGGCGACGACGCCGGCGACGGCGAGAGCGACCGCGACGCCGAGCCGAGTCGTCCCGAGCGTTCCGGCCGCGACGCTCACCAGTCCGAGGCCGAGGCCCGCTGCGAGGAGCGCCACCCCGGTGACGACCGCCGGCGCCGCCAGCGTGCGCCGCACGACGGTGCGGGCCGCGGCCGCGAGGCGGGAGTCGTCGAGCGCGGGAAGCAGTCGGTCGAGGATCGCGTCGAGGAGGCGAATGAACGGGCCGACCGTCCACGTCTCCCGGAGGTCGATCACGATCACTTCCGGGTCCGGCTCCGCGGTGAGCCACCGGTAGAGGTACGAGCTGCGCACGGCCGCGGCCGTCCGGCGCCACAGCTTTCCGAGACGCGAGCGGTGGGCTGCCCGCCGGAGGCCCTCAGGCGGCGCGCCCGCCTCCGTCTCGTCACTCATCTGAGTGGATCTTCGGGTTGACGCTCATGTGTGTTGCGACTGGGGCAAGCCGGTGGTGCGGTCACCGCTCCACGGAGACGGCCGTCGCCTCCACGGTGGCCGTGCCGAGATCGAGCGTGACGGTCGACCCCTGGCGGATCTGGTCGCCCTTGAACGCGAGCCCGCTCGACGTCTCCCGGAGTTGGAGTTCCGCGGTGATCGTCACCTCGCGGTTGACCGGATGGTCGACGACGTTGACGCTGCCGTCCTCGCCCGTCGCGATGATGAGCGAGGGCTCCGTCTCCACGCCGGTGACCCGTGCGACGGTGGTGTCACCGGTGCGTTCGACCATGCCCGGCTCGATGGCGTCCGCGAAGTCCTCGCGGACGTCTTCCATCCGGAGGGTGACGGTCCGGGTCGTGGTCTCTCCCAGACTGATGTCGCCGCCGACCTGCTCGATCCGGCCGTTAAACGTGTACTCGCTTGTCGAGAGCGTGACTGACTGACCCCGTCTGACCGGACTGCCGCCGAACCGGAGTCGATCCTGCTGGCGGTGGCCGGTGAGCGTCGCCTCGACGAGGAGTTGGCGGCGCGTCGGTCGGTTGGTCGTGTACGTCGTGACGTTCTCGACCCGGGCCACGGTGCGGTCGCTCAGGCGGATCTCGTCGCCGGGCGTCACGTCTTCTGCGGTGCCCGCGTCGACCCGACTCGAGAGCAGCACGCGCTGCTGTTCGGTCGTGAGCGAGTCGCTGTCGCCCACGTCGCGGATCTGGCCGTTGATCTGGTACCGGTCGGTGGCGATACCGAGCGTGCGGCCGAGTCGCGGCGGGGCGCCCTCGTAGATGAGGCTGTCCTGGTCGTTGAGTTCACCCTCAAGTGCGACCCGGAGTACCACACGGGTGTTCGCGCCCTGTGGCGTCAGGTGAACGTCCGTGATCCGGAGCGTCGAGGCGTCGTTCGGGCTGTGGGTGTCGCCTTCTTCGATTGCGTCGACAATATATGGTGAGACGGTGCCGACATCGAGCGTCGCGTAGGTGGTGTCCGTTTCCGGTGCCGGCTCCGGGTCGTCCGTGAGGACGAACGCGGCGCCCGCAACGACGACGGCGGCGATCAGCAGGACGACGAGCGCGTCGATGACGTTGACTTGACCGAACAGTCGTCCCTCGTCGTCGATCAGTTCCATGGAGGTCCCTCCGAGCGCGGCATTATCAACGACCACCGGGGCGCGGGTAAAAAGCGTATTCGTTCGCCCCGCGCTCGGGGAGCGGATCCGTAGCCTTTTGCCCGCGCTGTCGGAGGTGACTGGTACGATGAGTCGGCTCCGACTCCCGCTCGTTCCGCGGTGGCTCCGCCTCGGCGGCGTGGTCGCGGTCGCGTCGACAATCCTCTACTACTCCGTGTTCACACCCCCCGGCAGCGGCGCGATCCGGACCGGGCCCCTCGGTGTGCTCCCCTACAGCACGTGGCTCCACGCGCTGGCGTACGCCGGACTCGCAGTGACGCTCGCATACGCGTTTCAGGACTCGCCGTGGCGCGACCGCTCCGTGTTGGTGGTCGTGTTCCTGCTTGCCGTCGGCTACGGCGGGAGCATCGAACTGCTCCAGTCGACGCTGGACGCGCGCACCGCCGACTTCGGCGACCTGCTCGTGAACGCTGTCGGGGCCGCCGTCGCCACTGTGTGCTGGCGCGCGCTGACGCGGTGGGTCCGGTTCTATCGGGTTCGACGAGTGGAAGAAGTCGAGATGCCACTCTAACACCCACAGTCCAGACGGTGCGAGATTCTTCGACGACGATTCGTGCCCCGTGCCTCGCCTCGACTACGAACTCTGCGTGAACCCGTAAACGGCCTGTTCATGTCGTTGCGAAACGGCTGTCGTGGCACCGAACTCGTGGGTGTCGGCGCCGTCAACCCACGAAAGCAGTGTGAGTGTCGTTGCCGCTTCATCGTCGAGGTCCTCTTCGGCCACCAGCGTTTCGACGACAGCAGGCGGCGACGGCGGTTCTTCGCTGCTCTCAAGCTCTGTAACAGTCTCAACTCCGGCGTCGGCTAGCGACGCCGTCGCTGGCTCCGGGACCGCTGGAAGCTCATCCAACATCGTCGATGGCAGTGTCCGATCCGGTTCGACACTCACCTCCACGGGCGGGGAAAGCAGCTCCTCGTTGGCCCCCTCAACGAGGTCGAGTGCACTCTCAAACGAATCTCGTGCCTGCCGGAACCGTATCCGAGCGAGCGTTTGGCTCCCCTCAGTGTAGGCGACGATAGCCACCTGAAAGCTCTGCTCGGCCGTTTTCAGTGTCTCCAGAAGCTCCTGTCGGTGATCGTTGAGCGTTCGAACCGTCTCTAGCTCTTCACGCGTCGCGTCGATAGACTGTTCAATCTCTTCATGTGACTCCGCGGCTCCGGTGTCGAGCTCGTCAAGAATCGCTTGATATCGGGCGACTGCCGCGCCGTAGGCGTCGATCGCCTCGTCGAAGTCGTTGTCCGCTCTGGCATCGGCAGCCGTTTCGCGGAACGCTTCGGCCTCAGATCGAAGTTCATCGACCGACGTGGCGTCGGTGGTGTAATCCGTCTCGTGTGGGGCGCGCTCAGCGGGGGTCTCTTCGCCGCTCGCTCCGGCAATCCCTATCAGCCAGAGCAGTGCGAGAGCGAATATGAGCATCCCAACGACGATTCCGCCGATCCACAAGGTATACGAGCTCTGGAGCATGGTCCGCGGTCCGCAGGCGCGACGTATGAAACTATTGAACTGCTAACACTAGTGCCCGCTACAGCTGATCAAGGAGTGCGTCCACGGCGTCAACCGTGAGAGAACGTCGCGTAGCGGGTCCGCTCGGGATACTCGTCGATATCGAATCCCACGAAGGGTAGTCTTTGTGTGCGTGTTTAACGGCATCCTGCCGGTAGTGTGTGTAGCGGTATCCCGCCGGTACATCCAAGTTCGTCACCAACGAACATGTCATCTAGATGACTCAGTACTGTACACAACAAAACGAGCTTCCGGACGCTATCCGAGGATATGTGGTCGATGCGATCACCGAGGCCGAGACGTTCCGTGCCGCCGTTAAAACAACGACCGGCGGACTGACGCAAACCGTGTGGCTGGCCGTCACCTCCGATAACCTCTTTATCATCGTGTCGAAGCTGATCGATGCCACGCTGGTCTCCGTGCCGCTAACGTCCGTTACGTCGATTGAAGCCGATCGCGTCGATCTCCCGGGCGAGCGCCGTCGGGAGATTACACTCGAAACCGTCGACGACTCGTTCACATATGAACTACACGACCCCGACGGGGAATTCATCGATACCCTCCAGACAGCGGTTGCGGCGGTTCCGGACCCGGAACTCACTGACCCAACTCACCCGACTGACATCGATCACGCTATTCAGAACTGCGAGGACGTCGTCGAAGCCGCCGCGAGTGCCCGCAGCGATGGATCGTTTGACGAGGCGACCGAGCAGTACGAGACCGCGAGCACCGGGTACCAGACGGTCCTCGAGCGACTCCCGGCCGGTGATGACCGCCACGACGCAATCGAAGCGGCCCTGACCGATATTCAGGCTGCTCAACGACAAATCACGGAACTACAAGAACGCCGCGAAACGGTTAAAACCCGTCTCACAGCCGCCGAGAACAGCTTCCAAACGGCGGTGCGAGCACACGTAAACGGAGAACAGACCGTCGCTAAGATCCGGTACCGGCAGGCTCGCGACGGGTTCGAGGAGGCGCTTGAGCTGATCGACGGCGATCTCCCCGTCTTCGAGAAGCCGATCCAGGTTTCGTCTGACGCTGACGCCCTCGCCGTCTCCGGACCGCTTGCCGAATTCTCGCGGTTGTCGGCCGCCACCACTGACGCCCTTTCCGACAAGGAGATCGCCACTGTCGGGGATCTCCACGGTCAAGCGGCGGGTCCGAAGGCTGTCGACACTGACGGCTCCGAGCCAACCCCTCCTGTCCGGGACCGCTTCGAGTCGACGGCGATCGATCAGGCCGACGTCCCGATTCTCGTGGCGCTCTCTTGCCAGCGGACGGGGGCGATCTCGTTTACGGCCCGGAGCGACGTCCAACGACGCATCGATCAAACCACTTTCGGGTACGACGCCACGGTTTGATCGCTGTACTGGGCGGGACCGATCGGAGCGCCGCGCCCCCTCGGAGATCGGCACTCATCGCCGCCGAAACGAGGGATGTCGGCGACGGCGACGGTCGCGTCGTCGCGAGCGAACTGTGGCGTCGTCGCTCCGAGTGACTACCAGGTGAGCCCCTCGTAGATGAGTCCGTCTCGTCGCTCGACGACGCGGCGACCGTCGACGACGACCGGCGTCGCCATCGCGTCGAACTCCATGTCGAGCGCGGCGAACTCGTCCCAGTCGGTACAGACGACGCACGCGCTCGCGTCGTCGAGCGCGGCCGCCGCCGCGTCGGCGTACTCCACGCCCGGGAAGTGCGCGCGCATGTTCTCCGTCGCCACCGGGTCGTACGCGACCACGGTCGCGCCGCGCGCCTGAAGCCCCTCGATGACGGGGATGGCCCGGGAGTTCCGGACGTCGTCGGTGCCCGGTTTAAATGAAAGCCCGAGGACGGCGACGCGCTCGCCGCTCACGTCGACGTGCTCGTCGAGCAGCGAGAGCAGCCGTTCCGGCTGCCCGTCGTTCACGCGCACGGCGGCCTCGAGCAGCTCGGGGTCGTAGTCGGTCTCCTTCGCCGCGGCGATAATCGCATTCGTGTCCTTCGGGAAGCAGTTGTGAACGACCAGTCCGTCGGTCGTCACGAACGTGTGGTCTTCGGCGACCTCCAGCGAGTACACATCAGTCGTCGTCTCTTCGACGGTGACATCGCGAACCGGAACTGAGGTAAATCCGCCGTCCGCCGTGTGCCCCGTCGGCGCGATGTCCCGCTCGTACGCGTCAAGCCGGTCGTTGATCCGGTCTTGCTCTTCGGGCAGGAACAGCTCCTTCAGCGCCGCGATCTGCCGTTTCGAACTCACGCGCAAGAAGTGGGCCGGTCGCGTCGACTTCGCCGACTGCGAGGTCTTGTAGCTCGGGACGATGCCGAGACTGTGGAGCAGCAGCGTCATCCCGTCGATCAGCTCCTCGCTGACGGAGCCGTAATCGTAGACAACGGCGTTCGAGTGATTAGTGTACTCGATATGCCCGTCACCACGGAACAGTCCAGAAAGCAACGCCACGCGTTCGTCGGCCGTCGCTTGGAACGCGTCGTCGGGGATCGCCGCGGAGTAGGACCCGGTACCACAGCCGAGCCACTCGAGGAACGCGGCGAAGACCCGGCTGGAGACGCAGATTTCCGTCGTGGTCTCCTGTTGTCGAGTCTGGTACCGAATTCCCAGATCCTCGTAGTACGACTCGACATCGCCGACGTACTCGGGCTCCTCGCTCGGATGGAAACTCAACTGAATCCGTCTTCGGGTAGTCGAGCCGTGTCCAGAGGTGTCGTCGTTGACGTGACCCTCGCTGAGATAGTACCCGATGAACCGCCAGAACCGCTCGTCCGCGCGGAGTATGGCTGGCACGTACGTCTGCCCACCGCCCCGCGTCGTGTAGAGGGACAGTTCCTCCCTTTCGACCGGCAACTCCTCCTCGTAGGTGAGGAACGCGTCGAGCGGCAGGTAGTTATCTCGGACGAGATCGGAGAGCTTGTGATAATCGAACTGACGGTTATACGCGCGAAGCACCTCGTACACCTCGTCTTTGTTCGCCTCCAACGGCGTCGACGGCTTCAGATACACCCGATCGTTTTCGAAGTCCGGCGACTCGTCAACGATCTCGATGAGGTCAAACTCCGAAACGGGATCGCTCGGGAGATCGGCCAACACCGGTACGGAATCTCCCTCTTCGAGCTCCGCAGCCGGCTTGACCGCGGTATCGTTCCCCTCGAGCGTCAGCATCGGATGATCGTGCGTGACGGTCACCCGTTTGTTCATCTTCGTCCGGATCGTGTGTAACGGACCGTCGTATCGGCGGCGCGTCGCCACCTCGACGGACTTGAACGCGAATTCACCCTGCTCTGACCGACTGAGTACCGAAACATCGTCGACGGTCCCGTCGGAGACGTATTCGTCGAAGAACTCGCCGAGCGTGAGATGTCTCGTACCCGCCTCGTCTTTCGCTAGAACGCGTTGATCGACTGTCAGACAACTCCCACCCCACCCCAAGCCGGAGCGGAGGAACTGCTCGCCGATGCGGTCGTCGAGGCCGATCGCGTCGGCCACCTCGTAAGCGTCGACGCCGAACTGCTTACAGATGTTTCCGATGTCGTTGATGAGGCTGACCTTGCTCGCGAGGAACGCGTTGTTGGCGTACTTGATCATCTCCGCCTCGGCGATCCCCGTCTCGACGACCGCGGCCTCGGTCGCGTCGAGGAGCGGTTCGAATACCCCGCGGAGGGCGTCGAGCGCGACCGCGTCGTCGTCTTGTGTGCCGAACACGACCTTATCGGGTGACTGAAAGTCCTCGACCGCCGTTCCCTCGCGGAGGAACTCGGGGTTCATCGCGACGTGGAGGTCCTCGCCGAGCGTCTTGCCGGCGGCCTCGGCGAGGATCGGCGCGAGCGTCTCCTCGGTGGTCGTCGGGACGACGGTGCTTTTCGTCACGACGACGTGGTCGCCGTCTTTCGTTTCGAGGGCCTCGCCGAGCGTCTCGGCGCCCGCCTCGATGATTGACGTGTCGATGCTCCCGTCGTCGTTCGCGGGCGTCGGGAGCGCGAGGAACGTGAGATCGGTGTCGCGGACGGCGGCGTAGTCGGTCGTCGCCGTGAGGGCGTCGCCGCCGTGTTCTTCGAGAAGCTCATCGAGGCCGGGCTCGTGGATCGGCGCGCGGCCGTCGTTGATCGCGGCGACTATTTCTTCGTCGATGTCGACGTTCACCACCTCGTGGCCCATGTCGGCGAAGCAGGCCGCGACGGTCGTTCCCACGTAGCCGCTGCCGACGATACTCACACGCATTAGGTAGGAGTTCGGGGACGGGCGCTTTAGGGTTTGGCACCGGGTCGGGCTCGGCGTCGTCCTCGATGCTGGTGTCGGATTCTGCGGTCTCGTCGCCGGCGAGGCTCCATTCGGCTTTGTCGCGCTTCTCGGGGTAGTCGACGTCGATTCGCCAGCCGTCGAGGCCGATGCTGCGCCCCGACTGGATGCTGAGCCCCGGTGATCAGGCGTTCACCGTGCGTTTTGCCCCGATGCGATGCTCGTAAGCGAGTGGCCGGCGTCGGTCTCGTCGTACCGACGTGCGTACTCTGACCGAAACAGATTTGTGACACAACTGGCTACACTTGATTACATTATGCCGATCCTCCTCGAAGACCACGATCCAGAACTCGCCCTTCGACCGGGGACCACGAAGTCAGCCATCGTTGAATTCCTTTATCAACACTCCGAGTGGGGGTACTCTCCGAAAGACATCACAGAAGCCCTCGAAGTCCCTCGGGGAACCGCAACAACCACGCTCAAACGCTTGTACGACGACAGCTATGTGGGCAAAACCGACGACGGCTACTACTATGCCCTCAGCGATCGCGAAGACGTCCGGCGCTACGTCTCCAGTCTCGATCAAACCCATCGAATGTTCGGCCACCACCGTGACGAGGAGGCGACTCCCGAGACACCAGAGAAGCGGATCGGTGACGGGCGGACTGACGAGGAGCTCGATGCGGAGCTGGAAGCGCTAGAGAACGAGGCGGACGGATCGGATGATTGACATCCTCCCCGCGCTGAAGCGCGAGGATTCCCACGGCACCGTGCCGCTGGGTTGGGATATTGTGGTTTACGACGTGACCCGTTCTTGAGGT
>NZ_FNBO01000016.1:40915-58378 GCF_900102375.1 Halorubrum xinjiangense | reverse complement strand
GCGGATTGTTTCAGACGAACCCTTGTGGGCTTGAAGCTACCGCTGTACCCGCTGCGGCGCCGAGTCGCTGCGCGTTTCAGACGAACCCTTGTGGGCTTGAAGCAAGGACGGCGGCGACTCCGACGACGTACTCAAAGAGGTTTCAGACGAACCCTTGTGGGCTTGAAGCAACACGTTCCAAGGCGAGCGGGAGAACTTCGAGACGGTTTCAGACGAACCCTTGTGGGCTTGAAGCGACGCAGCCTACCGACACGACCCAGACCACCGACAGTTTCAGACGAACCCTTGTGGGTTTGAAGCGAGAAATGCCCCGAACACGCCCCGGAGTTCGTGGAGGTTTCAGACGAACCCTTGTGGGTTTGAAGCGTCGGTGTTGAACCGGAGATCCCCCGTTTCTGGAAGTTTCAGACGAACCCTTGTGGGTTTTGAAGTACCTCTCCCGTAAGCGGTGAGACGCCGAACCGCTCTGATTCAGACAAGCCGTTGTGGGTTTGGGTCACCCGCAGGGTTGGCGGGTGCGGGGTTACTTTCGACGTACCTGTTCCTTCGAGCCCTCGCAATCTGTTCAGGAAGGGATCTGACTCCATTACCAATCTAGGATCTCAGCGGAATCGCTCTCAGCGATATTGCTACGTTTAACGTACCACTGCTGGCGGTCAAGGACGTTCTGTACTGTCCCGAGTGGTCTGTCAACTTCTTCTGCGATCTCTCGTCGACTCATTCCGTTTCGATCGTACTGAAAAATTTCGAGGACTATCTCGAAATCCTCACCTGGTATTTGATAATGCCCATCAGCATCGTAAGTCATACCGAAGCGTGGCCGACCGTGATCGTATCCCTTCTCTCTTCGTCGCTCGATCGCCCGCCGTGACTTTTTGATCTCCTCTTCTTTGGTGTCGCGTTCGATCCGACGTTTCAGATCGAACGTGAGATCGTCATCATTGACGTCACCGACGTAGACAATCTCGGTGTTCCCCTGTTTAGCGGCGTACTGAATCACAGAGAAATATTCGTCACGGCAGATCCGACGGTCATCCCACGCTACGAGATGCGAGTACGTGCCGGTCTCGAGTTCGTCGACGCGGTTCTGGACACGCTCGTTCTGGTCGAGAAGTCCTGCCGGGTCGTTGCGAGTCATCGTCGAGAAACCAGTATGAATCCCGAGATCGAGGACATCTACCTCGCTGGCGACGTCCTCCGCGAGGGCTCGGACGAGTTCACGTTGCTCTTCGAGTCCAACATCTGAGTCGTCGCCTTTCGACTTCCGAATCCACGCGAGTGCTCTACTCATCGACGACTGTAACCTCCAGAGAGCTCCCGGATTTAACCTTCCAGTCGAGGCGTTTCCCATCGAGGTCCATCGCCTCTGCGAGCCCTTTCGGCACGGTCACTTTGTACTGTCCGTTAGCTCCCTGACTGACTCTCGTTTTTGTCATTTCTGTATAGGTCTATTTCTACACCTATACTTAGTTCTAATCTTGCTGTTCAGATAACCCCCGCATTCTGAACGGTTATTTTAGGTTGAATCTTTAACCTCTTCGACAAAATCATGAGCGAAGACCCGCTTCATATCCCTTGTTGGGAAAACTGACACAACTATTTTTTTAGCCTCACGTTCGGTTTCTCCGCTTATTGAACTGGATGATAAATAGGATGAGGCGGCCATTCCGATATTATGTGGATTAGCCCCTGAGGTGCGACGTTCGATATCTTTTAGCTCTCGTGAGAGCTCCTCACCATCCAAATCCTCATACACAAATTCTCTCAAGACGCGCTTTGTCTGGCTCTTCGGCGAGGCCATAGTTCAAAAAGAAACATCACAGTAAAATACGTTTCCGAGATCTAGATATGCTATTGTATGAAATTGCTGATGGCTGAATAGCGTATGCTGATCGATTTGTGACCTCCCATATTGACCGTAATTGAGTCTGTCCATTATAAGCTGAAGATTTTAACAGAGCCTTGTTGTCAGAACCAGACAGACTGTCGGGTTTACAAGATAGTTTTCTGTGGCTTTGTTGAAATTTTTAAGAACTAACAGGATCGGCGTGCGAGAGAGGGTGGAGTTGGTATAGATTCAAACAACCTCCTCGATTGTTTCCTCTCCAAATATCCTCTTCAAATCCTCTTTATCATACAATTCCAAAAGTGGTTCTGCGATATCTGCGTGGTTCGACTTGTGCGTCTCATCCAAAATAGCAGTACACACCGTCCACCAGTTTGCGCCCTCGGTCGATCTCTCAATCGATTTAACCTGTTTCTTGAATTCTTCTTTGGTAATTTTGTTAAGGGAATATTCCGTGACTGGTTCCGATAGCCTATAACCTATATCAGCCATATATTCTCCATTGACAGTCCACTCTTATTTTGTTTGGTGCTGCCACACTTGCGCTCTGTATTCAGCACGGCTTTTAGAACAGGTCACCGAGTGAGGATATCAACAGAGGCTTTTCTGTCTATTCGTCGTGATTCTCTTTGGGGAGCTCATCGACTATCTCTTCTATCGTTTCTTTATCCAGAGTAGATTCGTTACTCACATTCGTTCGGTTTGGATGCTTTCCTGGTCTGATTTCATCAATCTCTTCGATGGTACTGTTGATCTGATCTTGGAGTTCTTGTGGTATATCGCCACTAAGTTGTCTCATCTCTTTGAGGGTGACCTCTTCAGGATTGTTTTTAGCCTTTTTTCGGATCCAATCCTCTGCTGAGATTAGTTCTCGGGTAAGGCCATCCCGGACTAACTCACTTGGATCAGCACCAATAGCTGTAGCCAACTCACGTACGAGTGTGACTTGGAGAATAAGTCCTTCTACAAACGCCTCTCGATTCTCTACCTCCGCTATTTTTTCTGGATTTAGAGTATTATAATCAGTGCCAGCTGACAACGAGCTCGCAATTAGCGGTGTATCCTCAATATAACTCGTTTGGATCCGCTCAACGATTCGACTCTGCGCCATCGACTTCGCTGAATTGGATTTCTCTTCCAAATTTACTCCACGCAGAAATTCTCTCTGCGAGGGTGTGAGAATTCCACCAGGACGGTCGGTCATAATCGTGCTTCTGCGTGACATAGGATGTAGCTGGCGATGGCTGGTTAACAAATAGTGTGAAGGTAACATATATTTATGGTCGGCACAAACGGTGAGGTATGACAATCGGAGGAACAACCGTCGGCCCACTCACGGAGGACGTTCGCGATCGACTCCGAGAATATCGCGATCGTGAGGGCTTCTCCAACTACAATGAGGCCGTCGACGACCTCCTCAAGAATATGAACGCCTAGATCCGGACGATGTACCGTTCGGCGTGGCGGGCCAGGTACCAACTCCCCCGTACACGCCGAATTTCCCATACAACGACGCCACACCGGCGCCGCCACTCAGTGGTTGTAGTCGGTGTGACTTGTCAGTTGTGGGTATCTCGACTCACGCAAACAGATGCCAGTAACACCAAACCGGTTCGACGAATCGCAGCCGAACAGCCCCGTCACATCCGATACGGAGGGGAAAGATGAGTAACGACTTGAAGCCGATGTGCCCCGAGGAGGGTGTTGAAATGTATTTAGAGAGCCGCAGTGAGAAACTCTCCGACCACACGATTCAAAATCATAAATATCGGCTACAGAAGTTCCTTCGCTTCTGTGACGAGAACGAGATAACGAATCTCAACGACCTCAGCGGGCGCGACCTGCTACGGTTATTCAACCAGCAGAAGGGAACGGTGAAATCAGTTACACTCAAAAACCACCTCGCTACGCTTCGAGTCGCCCTGGATTTCTGGAGCACTATCGACGCAGTTGAGAGCGGGCTTCGCGAGGCGGTACCCGCGCCTAGCGTTGGAGACGGTGAGGACGTCAGCGAGGAGTTCATCACTGTAGAGGAGGCGAATGATGTACTCTCCTTCTTGGAGAAGTTTCGATACGCGAGTCGCGATCACGCGATCTTCCTGTTACTATGGGAGACTGGTATGCGTGCTGGCGCTCTGTACAGCCTTGATCTCGGAGATTACGATTCTGAAGTGCCGAAGATCCGGATTCGGCATCGAGACGGGACGCCGTTGAAAAATCAAAATAGGGGCGAACGGGACGTGTCGCTACGACCCGAAGTGGCGAAGGTTCTCGATGATTACATCGATAAGGGTCGAGAGGAGACCACTGAAGATGGACGTCATCCCTTGTTCACATCTCGATTCGGCCGATTGTCTCGGAGCTCGATTCGTGAGACAATCTACAGAGTGACGCGTCCCTGTCACTGGGGTCCGTGTCCACATGACCGGGACGAACAGGATTGTGACGCACTTGAAGGGCAAAAGCAAGCGAGCAAGTGTCCCTCGTCATACTCCCCGCACCCGATACGGAAAGGCGCTATCACAAGGGATCTTAACGAGGGTTACCCGTCCGAGATCGTTTCTGATAGAATGGATATGACCACAGAAGTGCTCGACAAGCACTATGACAAGCGAACTGAGCACGAACGGATGGAGGTTCGTCGTCGCATCATTCGGGAGGTGAAGAATGAGCGTAACTGAACTATGCGGCGGAGAGAGAACTGAGATCCCACCCTCCCCGCGAGTCCACTTCTCCGCTTACTTCGTTCGTTTAGTCGCTGCTCGCTCACTCCGTTCGCTCGCGGGACCCCCGCGAGTCCACTCCTTCACTCCCTTCGGTCGTTCAGTCGTTCCCTCGCTTGGTCCCGTTCGCTGACGCTCACGGGACCCCCGCGAGTCCATAATCTCCCGCGAGTCCGATCCCTCTGGTCGTCGTGCCCCGCTCGTTCTGTCCCCGGTCGTTCACTGTGACCCCCCTGTCGCGGCCCGTGGGCGCTCTCCTGTTGGAAGCCATTAAATACTCTCGGCGAATTTGTCGGCGTATGGGCGTCTCCGAGATACTCGAGGGCACGAACCTCACGCACCGGCAGATGGGGGCCATCATGGTCGCGTGGATCCTGTTGGTCTCAATCGTCGCCGTCGGGATGTTGCTGTACACCTCCTCGATATAAGCCGCGGCGGCGTCGGCCGCGAGCGACCGATCCGGCGGACGGGGCCGCGAGCGCAATCCTCTTTTAGCCGTTCGTTGTCGGGTTCGGTATGGCACGCGACAGCGACGCACACGAGGGGAACACCGACGGAGACGCGACGACCGACGGAGGGGCCGATCGCCGGCTCGTCGGCGGCTGGGAGGGGCGCTACTACGAGGACTTCGCGGTGGGGGACGTGTACAAACACCCCTACGGGCGGACGGTGACCGAGACGGACAACGTTTGGTTCACCAACCTCTCGATGAACCTCAACCCGATGCACTTCAACGAGGCGTACGCAGCCGAGACGGAATTCGGCGAGCGCCTCGTCGACGGCACCTTCGTCATCGCGCTGGCGGTCGGGATGAGCGTCATCGACGTGAGCGCGAACGCGACCGCGAACCTCGGCTACGACGACATCCGCCACCACGCGCCCGTCTTCCACGGCGACACGCTGTTCGCGGAGTCCGAGGTCGTAGAGAAGCGCGAGTCCTCCTCCCGGGACCACGTCGGCATCGTCACCACGGAGTTGCGCGCGTACAACCAGAACGACGAGCTCGTCCTCTCCTTGGAGCGCACGCCGATGGTCCTGAAGCGCTCGCACGCCGAGCCCAGCGCGGCGCAACCGACGGGGTGGCCCGAGGGGATCGGCACCCAGCCGGAGGACCTGGAGTGACGCCCGCGCCCTCCGGTCCCGCGGCGCCGACGCTCGACGACCCGGTTCCGGCGACCCGGCTCGGCGGCGACCTCCCGTTCGCGTCGCCCGCGGAGGCGGCCGCGCTCGTCCCCGAGACCGCGACGCTGCTCGTATCCGGCTTCGGCGGCGTCGGCTACCCGAAGCTGGTCCCCGAGGCGCTCGCCGCGGCCGACGGCGAGCGCGAGCTCACGGTGATCTCCGGCGGCGGCGTCGGCGACGAGATCGACCGCGACCTCGTCGAGTCCGGCGACATGGCCCGACGCTACCCGTTTGTCCCGAACGAGACCTCGCGCGCAGCCGCCAACGACGGCCGGCTCCAGTTCCACGACCGCCACATCTCGCGGCTCGCCGACGAGGTGCGGTTCGGCGGCCTCCGCGCGGGGATGCGCGGCGAGACGATCGCGGTCGTCGAGGCGGTCGCGGTCGGCCCCGACTGGCTCGTTCCCTCTACGTCCATCGGGCACACGCCCGCGTACGTGGGCGCGGCCGATCGGATCGTCGTCGAGGTGAACCGCGCGCAGCCGATCGACCTCGCGCGCGTCCACGACGTCCACGTCCGCGAGGCCCCGCCGAACCGGGCGCCGATCCCCCTCGACGACCCCCTCGGCGAGACGGACGGGCCGGCCGTCCGGTTCGACCCCGAGAAGCTCGCCGCCGTCGTCGAGACGGACCGCGCGGACGACCCCTACGAGTTCCGCGAGGTCTCTGCGACCGACGAGGCCATCGCGGCGAACCTCGGCGAGTTCCTCGAGGCCGAACTCGACCGCAATCCCCTGCTCGCCGACGCGGTGAACCTCCAGTTCGGGGTGGGCAGCCTCGGCAACGCCCTGATGGGCGCGCTCGCGGACGTCGACTTCGGCGACCGCGACGTGGCGTATGTCGGCGAGGTCGTCCAAGACGGCCTCCTCGACATGCTCGACGCGGGCGACCTCCGGGGCGCGAGCGCGACCTCGCTGGCGCTGTCGAGTGAGGGCCAAGCGCGCCTCTTCGCCGACGTCGAGCGCTACGCCGAGGACGTGGTGTTGCGCCCGGCGGACGTCTCGAACGCCCCCGAACTCATCGACCGGTTCGGCGTCGTCGGCGTCAACAGCGCCGTCGAGGTCGATTTATACGGCAACGTGAACGCGACCCACATCGGCGGGACCCGCGTCGTCAACGGCATCGGCGGCGGCGGCGACTTCGCGCGCAACTGCCGGTTCGGCGTCGTCGCGCTCCCCTCGACGGCGGTCGGCGGCGACGTCTCGCGGATCGTCCCGCTGACCCCCCACGTCGACCACTCCGAGCACGACGCGAGCGTGGTCGTCACCGAACACGGCGTCGCCGACCTCCGGGGACTGTCCCCCCGCGAGCGCGCCGCGGAACTGATCGCGGTGGCCGACCCCTCGTTCCGCGAGGACCTCGACGCGTACCGCGCGCGAGCAGACGACGGCGGCGGCAACACGCCTCATCACCTCTCCTCGGCGTTCTCGTGGAACTCGACTGACACGTAACCGAGCGAGACTCGTTTTTCCAACTCGTAAGCGGTGAAATTTCTTTGAATGTAACTCGCTCTGTAGTATCGTTTTCCGACCGATCCCCTCTCTTTCCGTCAATTCTCGGGCGCGACGATACCCTTTTAGGAGTCCACGATATTGCTGAATCTACATGGTAGATAGTGACAGGACGACTCGACGTGACGTTGTGAAAGGTGCGGCCGCGATGGGTGCCGTGGGACTCGCCGGCTGTTCCGGCGGCGGCGACGGTGGCGACGGCGGCGACGGTAGCGACGGCGGCGACGGCGGTGACGGCGGCGACGGCGGTGACGGCGGCGACGGCGGCGGCGACGTGACAGTCACCATCGGGGGGACGTCCACCGGCAGTTCGACGCAGGCCGCGGGCCAGGCGCTCGCCCGCGCCGCCTCCCAGCACAGCGACTTCCTCAACATCTCGGTTCAGGAAACGCAGGGCTGGACGGCGAACCTCTACGCGTACGACGGCGGCGACATCCCGGCGATGGGCGTCGACAACAACTCGCTGGCCAAGGCGCTCAGCGAGGAGGGGCCGTTCGCCGACGACCCCGTCGACACGCTGCCGAACCAGGGGTTCCTGTTCACCTCGCTGCAGATCCACTGGGTCGGCTTAGAGGAGAGCGGCGTCGAATCCGTCGCCGACCTCCGCGAGGGCGGCTACACGATCTACCCGATCCAGCCCGGCTTCGGAACGCGGCTGCTCACCGAGGAGATCCTGAACGAGGCCGGCCTCTGGGAGCCGAACGACATCCTCAACGTCGACACCGGCGACATCCCCGGCGCCGTCGAGGAGGGCCGCGTCGACGCGCTCTGTCTGTACGGTGCCAACGGCGTCAACCTCTCCGGCTGGTGTCAGGAGGTCGACGTGCGCAGCGGCGGCGGTCTGAACCTGCTGGAGGTCGACGACGAGTTCCGCTCGGTCATCGAAGACCACCCCGGCGCGATCTTAGAGGAGGTCGAGCCGTACGGGTACGAGCAGGAGGTCACCGCCTACACCGACACGATGACAACGTGGTCGCTCGCCGGCCAGTGGGCGTTCAGCCCGGACATCCCGGCCCGCGCGACCGAGGAGATCTGCCGGCTGGCGATCGAACACGAGGACACGCTCCGCGAGTCCGACCCGACGACGCTGGAGTACTCGCCCGAGGCGATGACTCAGACCGTGATCCCGGAGATAGACATCCACGCCGGCGTGGCGAACTTCTTCGAGGAGAACGACGTCTGGGAGGACTCCTGGAGCCGCGGCGACGAGTAGACCCGGACGAGACGCGACAGACACCCTGACCACCCCCTTTCACCCTTTGACGGATGGCCACTAACCCCGACACACCACCTGACCCGACCGATCCGCCGACTGACCCCGAGGTAGCGGAGGACAGCCTCCTCGACGACGAGGAGCCCCTCGACCTCGCCGAGGGCGACCGCGGGAGGAAGCAGCTCTGGCTGTACCTCCTCTCGCTCCCGTTCTGGATGGGCGTCATCTTCGGTCCCACCGTGGTCGCACCCGCCCTCCTCGGCGCGGAAATCGACGGGTCGGCGACGATCCTCGGCGTCGCTGGCGTGATCGGCGTCGTCGGGATCGCCGGGCTGATCCTCTGGCTCGGGTCCGGCATCGAAGAGCGGCTCCGCATGGCGCTCATCTCCTACTCGATCCCGTTCTGGATGATCGTCATGTGGTACTCGTACACCCAGCAGATGCCGCGCGGCCAGTACGCCGTCGCGTTCCTCGGCGGCATCCTCGGGCTGTACGTCCTCTCTGAGCTCGACGAGCCGCTCGTCGAGGGCAACTGGATCGAGACGGCCCTGCTCCTCGTCTCGGGGGTGATCTCGCTCGGGACCAGCGGCTACCTCTTCTTGAACTACCAGCAGGTCGCGATCGACACGGTCGGGCGCGCCAGCGAGGCGCAGATTGCGATGGCGTTCGCGTTCACGCTCGCGATCATCTACCTGACGTGGCGCTCGTTCGGGATCACGTTCCTCGCGGTCGTGCTGATCGGGATCGGCTACGGGCTGGCGGGCCCCCAGATGCCCGGCGCCCTGAGCCACGGCGGACTGAGCCCCTCGCGGATCCTCCGGATCCTCGTGGTGAGCGTCGACGGGTTCTACGGCTTCCTCACGCGGCTCGTTGCGGCGTGGATCGCCCTGTTCCTGCTGTACGCCGGGCTGTTGAAGGCGTACGGCGCGTTCGACCTCATCCTCCGGCTAGCGGTCCGGTCGGCGAAGTACGTCGACTCGGGGATCGCTCAGACCGCGGTCATCGCGAGCGCGGTCATCGGCTCCGTCAACGGGAGCCAGACCGCGAACGCCGGGATGACCGGCTCGTTCACCATCCCGCTGATGAAGGAGAACGGGATCAAACCGGAGACGGCCGGCGGGATCGAGGCGGTCGCGTCGACCGCCGGGCAGGTGCTCCCGCCCGTGATGGGCGCGGGGGCGTTCATCATGGCGTCGCTCATCACGGGCGTCACCTACGTCGACGTCATCATCGCGGGGCTGATCCCGGCAGCGATCCTCGTGGTCTCGATCGCGATGGCCGTCCACTACGTGGCCGCGCCGCAGATCGAGGACCCCGAGATGGACGGCCTCATCGGGGACAAAATGGACCGCTCGACGATGATCCTGGAGTCGGTGAAGTACGGCGTGCCGCTGTTCGTCCTCATCTACGTGCTGGGCGTGCTCCAGTACACGGTGATGACGGCGGCGCTGTACACCGCGCTGTCGATGATCGTCTTCGGGATCGGCATCCCGCAGGTCCAGGCGGCGCTCAACGGCGAGAGCAACCGCGAGGCGCTCGTCGACACGCTCGAACAGACGGTCGACGGCTTCCGCGGGGGGGTCATCGTCGTCGCGCCGGTGACGATCATCCTCGCGGCGATCAACGGCGTCGTCGACATCCTGATGGCGACGGGCGTCCCGACCGCCATCTCGCTCACGCTGCTCGACCTGTCGGGCGGCATCGCCATCGTCGCGTTCGTGCTGGCGATGATCATCTGTATCATCCTCGGGCTCGGCATGCCGACGACGGCCGCCTACACCGTCGTGGCGCTGCTCGTCGCGCCGACGCTGATCAGCCAGTTCCTCGTCCCCGAGTTCGCGGCGCACTTCTTCGTGTTCTACGCCGCCATTCTGGCCGGGCTGACGCCGCCGATCGCGACCTGCGTCGCGGTCACCTGCGGCATCTCCGGCGGCGGGTTCTGGGGGAGCTGTAAGGAGGCGCTGCGCATCTCCGCGCCGCTTTTCGTCCTTCCCTTCGCGTTCGCCTACCACCCCGAGCTCGTCTCCGGGACGTTCAACTACGCGTCGCTGTCGGCGGGCGCCCTCGCGATGCTCGGTTCGATCGCGATCATCCACGGGATCAACTACCAGTTCGCGTTCGGCCGTGGGCAGACGTTCGGGCTCCGGGTCGCCTTCTTCGTCGCCGGCGTAGTGGCGATGGTCCACCCGATGCAGCTCGTTCAGGTCGGCGCGCTGGCCGCCGTCCTCGTGCTGTACGCGCTCCAGACCGTCATCGGCCGGCCGAACCCGCTCCGCACGCTGCGCGGCGCGGCCGGGACCCTGTCGGGTCGGAAGCGGTAGGGGGCGGCGCCGAGCCGAACCCCGCCGGGTGCCTTCGGCTCGCGATCGGAGTCCGGGACTGCTTCTAAGAGCAGTGGCGTGCTAGCGGCGGACATGGAGATCGCGGAGAACTCCCTTGACGTCGACCTCGACGAGTTCCTCGGTCGGCCGCTGTTCTGCTTCCTGGGCCAGCGCTCTGGGGGCGGCCCGCGCCTCTCGCCGCTGTGGTTCCTCTGGGAGGACGAGGCGGTCTGGAACGTCGCGCGCCTGTCCGGTCGGTCGTACCCGGACCGGGTCCGCCGGTATCCGGAGTCCGCGCTGGCGGTCGTCGACTTCGAGCCACGAACGGGTCGGGTCGAGCACGTGGGTATGCGCGGGACGGCAGCGCTGGAGCCGTACGACGAGGAGCGAGCCGACCGGCTGTTTCGGAAGTACCTCGGCGAGGACCGGGAGGAGTGGCCGGCGATGTTCGGCGAGGTAGACCCCGGCGGCTACCGGCTCGTCAGGTTCGACCCCGAGACGATCGTCGCTCGCGACCAGTCGTATCCGGCGCCGGCGGGGACGAGAGACTGAGTCGAGGAGAAACGGTCGGTCGGATCAGTACGACCGCGGGAGGTCGAGGACGCGCTCGCCGAGGTAGTTTAAGGCGAGCTGCTGGGTGACGGGGACGAGCCGCGTCAGGCGGGCCTCGCGGAAGTACCGCTCGACGTCGTACTCGCGGGCGACGCCGAAGCCGCCGTGGGTCTGGACCGCGGCGTCGGCCGCCTCGAACGCGGCCTCCGCGGCGAGGTACTTCGCGACGTTCGCCTCCGCGCCCGCCTCGGTGCGCTCGAGGTCGTCGAGGCGGTCGGCGGCGCTGTAGATCACCTTCTTGGCCGCGAGCAGGTCGGCGTACGCCTCCGCGAGCGGGTGTTGGACCGCCTGGTTGGCGCCGATGGGGCCGCCGAACACCTCGCGCTCGTTCGCGTACTCGATGCCGCGTTCGAGGGCGACCTCGCCGAGCCCCAGACACTCGGCGGCGATCACCAGCCGCTCCTCGTTGAGCCCGTCGAGGACCTGGTAGAAGCCGCGCCCCTCCTCGCCGATCAGGTTGCGCGCGGGGACCCGGAGGTCGTCGAAGTACAGCTGGTAGGAGTGGACCGCGCGGCTCGCCGTCTTCGGAATCTGCTCGATTTCGAGCCCGTTCCCGTAGGCGTCCTCGAGGTCGACAAGGATCATCGAGATGCCGCGAGTGCGCTTCTCCACCTCGTCTCTGGGCGTCGTCCGCGCCATCAGGAGGAGGTAGTCGCTGTCCTCGACCCGGGAGATCCACACCTTCTCGCCGTTGACCACGTACTCGTCTCCCTCCCGTCGAGCCCGCGTCTCCATCGCGGTCGAGTCCGACCCGGCGTTCGGCTCGGTGAGCCCGAACGCCTGGATGCGGGCATCGCCGTCGGCGACCCGCGGCAGCAGGTCCGCCTTCAGCTCCTCGTCGGCGTACTTCACGATCGGCACGGAGTTGTAGATCCCGCCGTGGATCGACTGTGGACCGGCGAAGCCCCCGCCGCTCGCGGCGATCTCCTCCATCATCACCACGGCCTCGCTCGTCGACATCCCGACGCCGCCGTACTCCTCGGGGACGAGCATACCGAGCCAGCCGTCGTCGGCGAGCGCGTCGACGAATTCCGTCGGGTACGTCGCCGTCCGGTCGCGCTCGCGCCAGTACTCGTCGCCGAACTCGGCGCAAAGCTCGCGGATGCTGCGCCGCACGAGCGACTGCTGTTGGGTGAGCTCGACCGAGTCCCGCCAGTCCTGTGTCATGGTTTTTCATCCCCGTCGCGGCCAATAAGCGTTCGTGAGCGGGCAGTACGCGCCGGCGGAATCGACGGCAGATTGTCACGACGGCACCGGCTCGGTTGCCGCGACGGCACCGGTCCGGTTGCCGCGACGGCACCGCTTATTCCCCGGGAGGTGGTGGTTGGCGGTGAATGGACCGCTCCTACTGGCGCACCGTCTCGCTGGTGACTCTGTGGCAGGTGTCCGCGAGCATCTGTTACTACACCGTCTTCGCCGCGACGACGTTCTTTCGCGACGAGTTCGGGCTCTCCCGGTTTCAGGTCGGGCTCGTCGTCACGACGCTCACCCTCGGCTACGCGCTGTTCCTGCTGCCGGTGGGCGCGATAACCGACCGCGTCGGCGAGCGCAAGACGCTCTCGCTCGGCCTCGTCGGCCTCGCCGCGGGGATGGTGCTGGTCGCCGGCGCACCCTCCTACGCGCTCCTCTTAGTCGCCGTCTTCCTGCTCGGCTCCGTCTACAGCACCGCGATGCCGGGGACGAACAAGGCCGTGTACGACAGCATCCCGCCCGGGCGACAGAACACCGCGATGGGGATCAAACAGGTCGGCGTCACCGGCGGTAGCGGGATCAGCGCCCTGCTCGTCACCGGGCTCGCGGGCTACCTCTTCTGGCAGGCGGGATTCCTGATCGCGGCGGGGGTCGGCCTCGTCGTTGCGGTCGTCTTCGGCGTCCTCTACCGCGGCGCCGGCGGCGGCGGCTCGACGAGCCGGCCGGACCTCCGGGGGCTGGCGGGCAACCGCCCGTACGTCCTGCTCGTCGTCGCCGGGCTGTTCCTCGGCGCGGCGCTTTTCACGACGACCGGGTACACCGTCCTCTACGTCGAGGAGTCGGTCGGCGCGTCGGTCGCGTTCGCCGGCACCGTGCTGGCCATCGTCCAGCTGTTCGGCAGCGGCGGACGGCTCCTCGGCGGGTGGCTCTCTGACCACCTCCCCGGCGAGCCCCAGACCCGGATCGGCGCCATCCTCCTGGTCCAGACGGTCGCGAGCGCGGCGCTGTTCCTCGTGGTCGCGCGGACCTCGACGGAGGCGACCGCCGCGGTCGCGTTCGCCGCGCTCGGGTTCTTCGTTTTAGGCTTCACGGGAGTCTACTACTCCGTCATGGCGACGCTCGTCCCGGCCGAGCAGATGGGGAGCGCGACCGCCGGCTGTCAAGTCGCTTTGACCTCCGGGGCGCTTTTCGCCCCGCCCGCGTTCGGCTACCTCGCGGACACGGCGACCTACCGCGCGAGCTGGACGCTGCTCGCGGGGGTGTGTCTCGTCGCCGCCGTCCTCGTCGTCGCCGTCATCCGCGCCGAGCCGCCGGTCGGCGAGACGGCGATGGCCGAGTAGCGCGGCCGCGACGCGTCGGGGCGCCACGGGCGGCTCGGAGTTTCGGCAACCGCGGCGGCTACCCCCGAGGTTATCAGCGGACCCGCCGAATCCCCGGCCAGTATGGACGCCGCCGAACGCCGGATCGTCACCTTCACCGCGGGGTCGCACGGGCTCGTCCACACCTACGAGCTGTCGATCCCCATCCTGTTGACGGTGTGGGTCGGGGAGTTCTCGACGACCGCCGCCGCGCTCGGCGTCGTCGTCACGCTCGGGTACGGGCTGTTCGGCGTCGGCGCGCTGCCGGGCGGGGTTCTGGTCGACCGCTTCGGGTCGAAGCCGCTCATCCTCGCCTGCCTCGCCGGCATGGCTGGGTCGTTCCTCCTCGTGAGCCTCGCGCCGACGCTCCCCGTCCTCGCCGCCGCGATAGCGATCTGGGGGCTCACCGCGAGCGTCTACCACCCCGCGGGGCTGTCGCTGCTCTCGAAATCGATCGAGCAGCGCGGGACCGCGCTCGGCTACCACGGGATCGGCGGGAACCTCGGGATCGCGCTCGGCCCGCTGGCGACCGCGCTGCTGTTGCTGGCGTTCGACTGGCGGCTGGTGACGGCGGCGCTCGCTTTCCCCGCGGCCGCCGTCGCCGCGTACGGCATCACCGTCGACGTCGACGAAGGGGGTTCGGACGCGGCCGGAACTTCGGACGACGGAGGCCCGACCGGCGGGACGAAAGGCGAGGTCTCGCTGTCGTCGATCGCGACGGACACGCGGCTGCTGATCGCCGGCGGCTTCCTCGTCGTGTTCGCGTTCGTCACGTTCAGCGGGCTCTACTACCGGACGTTCCTCACGTTCCTGCCGGACCTCCTCGGCGACGTGCTCGGCGGCCTCGTCGACCTCCAACTGGTGGACCCGTCGAGCCCGTACGCCGACCAGTTCGACGTGGGCCGCTACCTGTACGTGGCGGTCCTCACGGTCGGCGTGTTCGGCCAGTACCTCGGCGGCCGGATCGCCGACCGCGTGCCGCCGGAGCGCGGCCTCGTCGCGGTGATGGGCGTCCTGTCCGCGCTCGCGCTGCTCTTCATCCCCGCGACGGGCGCGGTCGCAACCTTCGTCGCGGTGTCGCTCGCGCTCGGCGTCGCGCTGTTCACGGTCCAGCCGCTCTCGCAGGCGACGGTCGCCGCCTACTCGCCGAGCGAGGCGCGCGGCCTCTCCTTCGGCTACACGTACGTCGGGATCTTCGGGATCGGCGCGCTCGGCTCCACGCTGGCCGGGACGGTCCTCACCCGCGCCGGCCCCCGCGAGCTGTTCGTCGTCCTCGCCGTCATCGCTGCGCTCGGCGCGCTGTCGGCGACCGCGGTCGCGCGGTTCGCGACGCGACGGGACTGAGCGCGAACCTCAGGCGGCTCCGACCCCGGACGGCTCCGACCCGCGACTGCGCTGACCGGCGGCCGCTCCGCCCCTGACCGCGGACGGGGCCGTCCGCCGCGCGACCGATCCGCCGACCGCGCGGCGTTCGCGGGCGCTCGGATCCGGCGGGGGTATTTAAGAAGGCCGGCGTTCAACTCCGGCGTATGTACCACGTCCTGTTGCCGGTCGATATCGAGACGGACCGCGCGCTCTCGCAGGTCGATATCCTCGAATCGCTCCCGGCGGACCCGGCCGAGACCGAGGTCACGCTGTTGCACGTGTACGAGTCCGTCGACGCGCCCGCCGACGAGGCGGGCTCGTCCGTCATCGACGACATCAACGAGTCGATCGAGGACCTCCGCGGGATCCCCGACTCGCTGGAGGCCGTCGAGGCGCGGCTCGACGAGATCGGGATCGCCCACGACCGCGAGCTCCACGTCGGCGACGCCGCGGACGCGATCCTCGCGGTCGCGGCCGACCGCGACGTCGACTCGATCGTGCTCGGGATGCGCAAGCGTTCGCCGGTCGGCAAGGCGCTGTTCGGCAGCGTCAGCCAGTCGATCATCCTCAACGCGGACCGCCCGGTCATCGTCGGGAAGCCGTCCGACGTCTGAGCGGCTCGCCCCGCCTCCGCCCCCTTACTCCGCGGTCGCCGCGTCGACGAGGTCCGCCACGGTGCGCCCGTCGAGCGACTCGACGACGGCCGCGAGCCGATCGGCGTCGACGCCGCTGCCCGCGAGCAGTCCGGCCGCCTTTTTTTCCGTCTCCGCGGCCGACATCGGCTTCTCCGGCTCGCCGAGCGGCGCGCTCACCGACGCCTCGCGCGTCTCGCCGCCGGCGGTCACGGTCACCCGAGCGCCCCACTCCTCAGGGAACCGCCCTTCGATCGCGGGGTCGGTCCCGACGCTCGTCGCGTCCATCAGCCGGCGGATCTCGGCGTCGTCCCACCGCGGGGGCTCGTCGAGGCGGCCGACGGCGCGCAGGAACGCATCGGCGTCGGCGGTCCCCTCGGTGAGCGTAAGCGCGGCGGCGAACGGCGCGGAGAACTGGCAGTCGACGAAGCCGTCGGGGCGCCGCTTCGCGTCGATCGGGTCGCCGGTGAGCCGGACGCCGGCGCTCGGGATCGCGATCTCGACGCCCTCGACCGCGTCGGGGTCGACCTCGGGGGCGATCTCGCGGAGCGCGTCGATCGCGGCGTGGAGGTACCGACAGCAGGGGTACGGCTTGCGGCCCGTCTCCGCGACCGCGTCGCGCTCGCCGATCCGGTCGACGGCCGCGGGGTTCGGCTCGTCGGAGTAGGCCGCGAAGAACCCGTGCTCGCCGTCGAGGGGTTTGGCCGCGCCGACGACCCCGGCTGCGGCGAGGTCGGTCGCCTCGATCCCGCGCCGCGCGGCGAGCCCGGGGTGGAGGCGCTTGTTCCACGCGCCGTTCGCGAGGAACTGGAGGGAGCCGGCCGCCTGACTCCCCGCGATCCCGAACGCGTTCCGGAGCTCGTCGGCGTCGAGGCCGCGGACCACGCCCGCGGCGGCGACGGCCCCGAACGTCCCGCAGGTCGCGGTGACGTGGAAGCCGCGGTCGTAGTGGGCGTCCGGCCCGACCGCCTCGCCGACCGTGCAGGCGACGTCGTAGCCGGCCGCGACGCCCGCGCGGAACCGGTCCGTGGACGTCTCCTCGCCCGCCGTCGCCTCCCCCTCCGCCGCCGCGAGCGCGGCCGCGATCACGGGCGCGCCCGGGTGAAGGGAGGAGGCGAGGTGGGTGTCGTCGAAGTCGAGGCTGTGCGCGAGCGCGCCGTTCGCCAGCGCGGCGTCGGCGGGCGTCAGCCGCTCGCCGCTCGGCAGGAGCGTCGCGGTCTCGTCGGTCGCCGGGTCGGGCGCGGGGCCCGCGATCTGCCGGACGCCCTCTAAGATCGCCGGCGTGGAGTCGGCGTGGGTCGCGCCGCCGATCGCGACCGCGAACCAGTCGAGGAGATGCGCCGGGAGGTCGTCCCGGTCGGCGTCGACCGACAGGCAGTGGTCGACGATTCGGTTGGTTACCATGCCGGCGGGTCGTCGCCGCCGGCAATCAAGGTTCGCTCCGCGGCAGTCGGCCGACGTGGCAGGTCGTCAGTCCGCGTGGTCGTCGTGGTCGTCGTGGTCGCCGTG
>NZ_FNBO01000016.1:0-40905 GCF_900102375.1 Halorubrum xinjiangense | reverse complement strand
CGTGGTCGTCGTGGTCGCCGTGGTCGTCGTGGTCGCCGTGGTCATCGTGGTCGCCGTGGTCATCGGACTCGACGTCGATCGTCACGGGCCCGTCGTCGTCGCCTTCCGACGGAGATTCCGCGACGCCGTCGACGGAGTCGAGCTCCTCTCCGTCCATCGATTCCAGCCCACTCAGAGCGTATCCGACGGCGTACCCCGTCGACCCGCCGATCAGCGCGCCGATGCCGGCGCCGACGGGTCCGCCCCGGGCGCCGAGGACGGCCCCGGTGAAGCCGCCGATCGTCGCGGGGCGTTCCGCGTCGCGCTCGGGGTCGCCGGTCGGTTCGAGCGGCTCCGGTTCATGTCGGTTCGTGTCGCCGTGGTCGTGGCCTGCCATATCGATCGTTAGGGCTGAGACGGTGTATATGTCCTGCCGAGCCACGCGTTTGCGGGGCGTTCGCTGGCGCGTACGTCTCCCCCTCGACCGGACCGGGCTCACGCCGTATGCTTCGCCTCTTCCGGGTCCTCGACGACCTCGACGCCGCGGTTGTTGACCGCGTACGGGTCGAGCCCCTGCTCCTGGAGGAACTGCTTATAAAGCCGCTCTGCGGTCTCGCCGTCTTTCTGCTTGTCGCTGGCGTGGTCGCAGAGCTCGACGAGGGTCTCGGGGACGTCGTTCTCGTGGACGATCCAGTGGTTGATCGTGTCCGACAGGCGGCGGATGGGCGACGTGAAGTGGCCGTAGATGTCGAAGTTGAGTGCGTGGTGGCCGCCGAACGGGTCGTTCATGTACTTCGCGCGGGGCATCACCTTCAACACGGCGCGCTGGATCTTGTTGAGCTGCCGCTCCGGAGACTCTTCGAGGGCGGCGTTGACGGCCTTCCGGGGGTCATCGCCCCACGCGTCGCCGGGGATCGAGACGCCGTCGAGCTCTTGGATCTCTTTGAGCGCCTCGTTCCACTGGTCGGGGGTCGGCTGCGGGTGGACGCGGTACATCGCCTCGACGCCGCGGTCCCACATCAGGGTGTGCGTCACCGCCTTGTTCGCCTTCAGCATCGACTCCTCGATGATGGTGTGCGCGCGGTCGCGCCGGGGGTTCAAGACGAGCGAGCCGTCCTCCTTGCGCTGCTCGTGCATCCGGTCGGCGAGCTCGAAGGCGAGCGTGTTCTCCTCACCGAGCGGCATGTCGGGGTCCTCGAGCCGCTTTTCGCACTGCTTGTAGGTGAGCCGCTCGTCGGAGTTGATGACGGACTTGTAGATGTCGATGTCCTCGAACGAGAGCGTCTCCTCGTCGATCTCCATCTCGACGGTGTGCGCGAGGCGGTCCTCGTTCGGCACGAGCGAGCAGACGGTCTCGGCCAGCACCGGCGGGAGCATGTGGATCGTGTAGTCGGGGAGGTAGACGGTGTTAGCGCGCTCGACCGCCTCCTCCCACATCGCCGTGTCCGGGGTGACGTAGTGGGTGACGTCGGCGATGTGGACCCACAGCCGGTAGGCCCCCTCCTCGCGCTCGATGGAGATGGCGTCGTCGAAGTCCTGCGCGTCGATCGGGTCGGTCGTCCACGTGGTGAGGTCGCGGAGGTCCTCGCGCTCGTCGATCTCGGCTTCGATCTCCTCGTAGACGCCCTCGGTTCGCGTCTCCGCCTCGCGGAGGACCTCGCTCGGGAACTCGTCGCGGATCTCGAACTCCTCGAACAGCTCCTCGCGCTTCTCGGCGAGTCGGTCCGCGAGCGCCGGCGTGATCGTCACGGGGCCCTGGTCCTCGGCGGACCCTTGCTTCGGCTCGTCGTCTGACATACCTCCACCAACGCGGGTCCGTTAGAAAGGCCTGTCGGGCGGGGAAACGCGCCGCGGGCGGCGAGTCGGGCGTATCGTCTCATATGGGCGTGCCGTCTCATCCGAACGAGCCGCACTCAGACGAACGTCGCGAGTGCCGGCGACAGCAGCAGGGCCGCGACGCCGAGCGCGACCGCGCCGAAGAGGATCGAGACCGCCGACGCGCCGACCAGTCGGAGTGCGGTCCGCCGCGCGCTCGCGTCCGAGACGACGAACGGCGAGCCGCCGGCGATCCGCGATTTCACCTCGCCGACGGGCGCGTCCGGGAACGCCTCGCTGTCGCCGACGACAGTCACCTCGTCGCCCGGGCGGAGCGTCCGCTGGACGTACCGGCGTCGCGGGTCGTCGCCGATCGTGAGCGGGCCGACCTCGTACCCGGTCTCCGTGTCGTCGACCTCGTCGACCGCGTCGATGAATCCCCGGACGCGTTCGGGCGGCTCCTCGCCCGCGTCGAGCTTTACCTTCTCGTCGACGTCGAGCGAGAAGGTCGCGGCCGCGGGGTCGACCCGGACGCCGGTTCCACCGTCCTCGACCCGGAAGGGAACGCCGGCCTCGCCCCCGTCGATCGTGACCCACGACTGCCCTTTCCCCTGGCTGCGGAGCTCGGAGACGTCGTACTCGACACAGACGCACGGCTCGCCGCCGAACGGCGCGGGGAGCGTCTCGCCGTCAACGTCGCCGGCGCGGCCGCTGACTCGTATCCGCCGCTCCGCGCCGTCGAGCCCGGTCGGACTCGTCGCGGTCGTTCGGAGGGTCCCGACCGCGTCGACCGTACCGCTCGCGCCGCGCGCGAGGAACGCGAGTCCGAGGATCAGGGAGCCGGCGCCGGCGACAGTCGTAGCCGGGTCGACGGTGCTGATGGCGGTCGGGACGAGGTCGACGGTGCTGATCGGGACGAGGGCAGAAGCCGCGGCTACTACGTGGAGGGCGCGCATGCGTACGGTCGCGGTACCGAGCCGCGACGGGTAGGATTATCGGTCGCGGTCGCGGTCGGAGCGCGTGCGGTCCGACCGGCCGCGGTCCGAGCGGCTCCCCGACCCGCCCTCGTCGCTCCGGCGGTCGGCGTCGTCCGCCACCGCGTCGGCGTAGCGGTTGAGGAACTCCTCGGTGGAGAGGCCGTCAGATTCGATCGAGAGGATCAGCGATTCGAGGCCATCGCGGGGCTGGTGAGATATCTCGTCGTCGCAGTCGGCACAGAGGTACTCGAACTCCTTGTCGCGCCGGTTCCAGCGGTCGCCCTCCTTGTCGTACTCGCGCGCGTCCTCCCGCAACACCGAGTCCCCGCACGCGATGCACACGACCGTCCGTCGGTCCCGACTCCCCCGGGAGCGCCACATATCGATACCCTCGGCCCCGCCCCACTTAGCGTTTGGTACCCGCGGCTGACGCCCGTCGGACGGGATTCTGGGTCGCGCATCGGACGGGATTCTGGGTCGCGCATCGGACGGAGTTTCGAGTCGCGTGGTTTGGCGACGAGCGCGGACGCGACCCCTGCCCGACGTACAGACATATTACGGTGGGCGCGCTGGTGCCGGTATGACGATCACCGAGTCCGACCTCCCGGGAGTCGGCAAGAAGTTCGAGATCGAGCTAGGTGGCGGCGAGGAGATGATCGTCGTCATCCACAACACCGGGAAACGCGAGGTGTTCCGGCGGCGCGACCCGGATGCCGACTCCGAGAAGGCGTTCGAGTTCTCCGACGACCTCGCGCGGACGATCGGCTCGATCATCGAGGGAGCGTACTTCCAGCCGGTCGAACCGGAGACGCAGGAGACGACGCTGCCGGGCGGGATCCTCTTGGAGTGGTACGAGCTCCCGCCCGGATCGCCGCTGGTCGGTGAGACGCTGGAGAGCGCCGACATCGGCAACCGCACCGGGCTCGCTGTCGTCGCGATCCAGCGCGGCGACGAGGTGCTCGACAGCCCGGGCGCCGAGACCACCCTCCGCGAGGGCGACACCCTGATCGGGGTCGGCACGCCCGAGAACTGCGCGGCGTTCGAGGAGATCCTCACGGAATGACCGGTCGGTACGGGGCGTCGGGGCTCGGCACGACGAGGCTCGGCGCGTCGGGGTTCGGCGGTACGGTCGGCCCTCCCGGCGGTGGTTGGTAGTGGCGCTGCTCGATGTCGGCGTCATGTTCGTCGCGGTCGCGGTCGCCGGCGCGCTCGCGAACCGCCTCGGACAGTCCGTGATCCCCGCGTACATCCTCGTCGGGATGCTGCTCGGGGAGTTCGTCCTCGGACAGATCGCGCTCCCCGCCGTCGGGACCGTCTACGTCCCCGAGACGGAGTTCATCTCGCTGGGCGCGGAGCTGGGGATCGTCTTCCTGCTCTTCTTCCTCGGCTTAGAGTTCAACCTCGACCGGCTGCTCGCCCGACGGGGCCCGATCGGGACGGCGGGCACGATCGACCTCGCGAACTTCGGGGTCGGGCTCGTCCTCGGCTGGCTCGTCTTCGGCGCGTTCCTCCCGGCGTTCCTGATCGCGGGGATCGTCTACATCTCCTCGTCGGCGGTGATCACGAAGTCGCTCATCGACCTCGGCTGGATCGCCAACGACGAGGCGGAGCCGATGCTCGGCACCCTGGTGTACGAGGACCTGTTCATCGCCGTCTACCTCTCCGTCGCGTCCGCCTTGGTGCTCGGCAGCGGCGACGTCGCGGCGGCCGCGACCGACGTGGGGATCGCGCTCGCGTTCATCGCCGGCCTGCTCGCGGTCGTTCGGTTCGGCACCCCGCTTTTCGACCGGCTCGTCGCGACGGACAACCGGGAGTTCGTGGCGCTGCGCGCCGTGGCGGCGGTCGTGTTCGTCGCCGGCGCGGCGCTCGCGCTCGGCGTCAGCGAGGCGGTCGCGGCGTTCTTCGTCGGGATGGCGTTCGCTCCGACCGCTCAGGCGCACACGATCGAGACGATCTTAGAGCCGGTCCGAGACCTCTTCGCCGCGGTGTTTTTCTTCTGGATCGGGCTCGTCACGAACCCCGCGCTGTTCGCGGACGTCGCGGCGCTCGTCGCGCTCGCCGTCGTCGTCACCACGCCGTCGAAGGTCGTCACGGGCTACCTCGCGGGGCGCGCGTTCGACCTCGACGCCCGCCGGTCGACGCGAGTCGGCCTCGGGATGACCACCCGCGGCGAGTTCTCGCTGATCATCGCCACGATCGCTGTCACCGGTGCGAACGCCGGCACGTTCGACCCGGCGTTGGCGGGGACGATCAACGCGTTCGCGGTCGGCTACGTCCTCGTGATGGCGGTCCTTGGGACGACGCTGATGGGGTACGCCGCCCCGTTCGAGTCGATCGCGACCGCGTGGCTGGACCGCGACGTGTCGGACGGCGGCGGGGCGAGCGGATAGGTGTTCGGCGCAGGAGTCGTTTATAAATGATGAGCTCTGTTAAAATCCTCTTTTTCAGACTCAGTAGTGTTTGAACGACCCAACTGGCGGGGAAACTTTCCGCATGTAGCGTCTACGTTCGACTACATGTTCGACCAAGATGTGGCCCCTGACGTTGTGGAATTCGGCCCGGGCGACGCGAACCTCGCTGTGGTCTGCAACATACACGGAGACGAACCGACAGGCGCCCGCGCGATCCATCGTCTCCTCAAGCAGTTGCCTGAATTCGAGCGGGCCGTAAAGTTCATCGTCGCCAATCCGCCGGCGTCTATCTCGCATCGCCGCTTTCTCGACGTGGACATGAACAGGGTGTTCCCGGGTGACCCGGAATCGGACGACCGCGAGCAGCGCCTCGCCGCCCAACTCGTTACCGAGACGGCCGGCTGTGACACCATCTCGCTCCATACGACCCACGCAACCCACGAGCCTGTCGCGTTCGTCTCGGAGGGACACCCCCGCTCGCTCGAGCTCGTCTCCCAACTCCCGATAGCGTATGTCATCAACGAGACGCCAGTCATCGACAGTTCGTTCAGTTCGACCGGGCAGATTGTCTCGATAGAGGTCGGGAAGGTCGAACATCCGAACTCGATCGCGAAAGCCGAGATGCTAATCCGGGCGTTCCTCACCAATGAGGGTGCCCTCTCGGGGAAGCCCCCGATGCATGCTCCCGTGACGAAATACTTCGATATCTACGACGAAGTCGAGAAGCCGTCCGGGGACAGGTACGAACTGCTCGCACGGAACTTCGAGCGAGTCGAAGCGGGAGAAGCGTACGCGAAATCGAGGAACGGGTATCTCCTCGCCGAGGAACCGTTCGTTCCGGTCCTGATGTCGCAGTCGGGATACGACGGGATATTCGGCTACCGGGGACGGAAGGTCGGAGAGTCGGTCGAGGACGCGAAGGAGGCGTGGCTTGATGAAGAGAAGTGACTGAACATCTGACTGATGGTGGAATGACCATCCTCGTACCGAATACACCACCTGTATTGACCGCAACCGGGTCAGAATGTGTCTCCTGTTACGGATTTCAACAGAGCCAAATGGTGGTCAACAGCCCGACGGTGAACACCGCCAAAGCCCCAGCCACGAAGCCGCCGCACACTCGCTGCGCTCCTTGCTCGTTCGCTTCGCTCACTCACTGCGGTGCTTACGTCGTCTGCGGCGGCTTCGTGGCTGACCCTTTGAGTCCCGCCCGGCACAGCGACCGCACCTCACGCCTCCCCAGCCTCGTCAGTCGGCCTCCGCTTCGCTCCGGCCGACTGACTCCCTCGCGCGTGCTCCTTGCGGCCGCCTTCGGCGACCGCTCGGAGGCGCGCGCCGACCGCTAGTTTATAAGTCACTCTCGTCGTCTCGGCGGCTGTTTATAAATAGAGTCGTCGCGCTCGACGCTTACTCGGTCGCGACCGGGCCGCGGCCGACGACGTCCTCGACCGCCTGAACGAAGTCGCTCCGGCTCTCGAACAGCGGGTCATCGGAGTCCGCGAGCACGTCGTCGAGGGCGCGGGGACCGTCGGGGGTCCGGAGCTCGGTGTCACCCTCCTGTTCGCGGACGTCGCTGTTCTTGGCGGGCCAGGTGAGCCGCGACGCGACGCGGGCGACCGGCTCGCCGGCCACCTCCGGCCCGTCGCCGAGTTCGACGGCCGGCTCCGCTTCCGCCTCCTCGTCCCCTTCGTCCGCGTCTGTGTCGCTCATGCCCCGCGGTTCCGCTCGGGCGACACTAATGGTTTCGATGCCGCTCGGGCGCCCGCAGAGCGGGTCCAGGCGCGCTCGGTCCGACTCAGGGAATACACCCGAAATAATTCGGTAATACCGTTATATTATCTGACGGTAATCCCCTATTGGGGGCAGGCACACGACTCCCGTATTCGCGTCTCGACGTCGACGCGCTGGTCTCCGCGTTTTCGCCGCATCACTCTTGACGACGGGCCGTGCGTCCGCGACCATCACGCCCAGCCGCGTCCGGTCCGGTTCAGCCGCTCGCAGCCGTCCTCGGTGACGACCACGAGGTCCTCGATCCGACAGCCGAACCGCCCGTCGAGGTAGATCCCCGGCTCGACGGAGCAGACCATCCCGGGCTCTAACGGGCGGTCGTTGCCCGCGACGAGGTACGGCTCCTCGTGGACGTCCAACCCCACGCCGTGGCCGGTGCGGTGGACGAAGGCGTCGCCGTACCCCGCCGCCTCGATCACCTCGCGCGCGGCGCGGTCGACGGCGGCCGCCGGGACGCCGGGCTCGACGGCCTCGACGCCGGCCGCCTGCGCCTCGCGCACGACCTGGTGGACCTCGGCGTACGCCTCGCTCGGCTCCCCGCCGAAGGCGAGCGTCCGCGTCTGATCGGAGGGATAGCCGTCGACGCGCGTCCCGAAGTCTAAGACGACCGGCTCGCCCGCGCGGATCTCGCGGTCGCCGTGGCCGTGGTGGGGCTTCGCGCCGTTCTCGCCCGCCGCGACGACCGTCTCGAAGCTGACGCCGCGCCCCCCGCGCTCGGCAAGGCGCTCGGCGATCCAGTCGGCGAGCGCGGCCTCGGTCATGCCGACCGCATCGGCCCCCAACTCGCGGAGGTCGTCCACGACCCCGTCCGCGACCGCGGCCGCCTCGCGGAGTGCCGCCAGTTCGGCCTCGTCCTTCCGGACCCGCAGGTCCGCGAGCGCCTCGCTCGCGAGCCCCCACGTCGCGTCGGGCGCCGCCGCGCGCAGGTCCTGCGTGAACCGCGCCCACATCGTGTCGTCGACGAGGAGCCGCCCCGCGTCGAGCCCTCGGTCCGCGAGCAGCTCGCGCGTCGCCGCGACCGGGTCGTCGCCGTCGTTCCACGTCCGTACCTCCCCGACGGTCGTCGCCTCCCGGACCTGCGTCTCGTACAGGGCCGGCGCGAGCAGCGCCGGCTCCGGCTCCGTGGCGCTCGAAGCGGGGATCACGAGGAAGAAGTGGCGCTCGCCGGGCTCCTCGGCGAAGCCGGTGAGGTACTGGAGGTTGCGGCTCGGGAACGCGACCAGCCCCGCCGCGCCGACGGCCTCCAGCCGCTCCGCGGCCCGTTCGCGTCGTCGCTCGTGCGGTCCGGTCGGCTCTCCCGCCGACCCGCCCGCGTGTGCGTCGTCGGTCACGCGCCGGAGTTCGGACTCGGTATATAAGTAGGGTGGCGTTGACCGGGCCGCAAGCGGTCCATAACTAGGGGCTGTCAGTCGCTATGCGATACCATGTCAACCGAGAAGGCCGCGACGTTCGACTGCCCGGAGTGCGACGTGTCCGCCCCCTCGACGTCGGTACCGTACGACTCGCTCGGCTACGTCGTCTGCCCGGTATGCGGGTACGCGGCCACGCCGAACGCGGAGGACTCGCCGGTCGCCGAGCGGTCGCCGAGCGCGGGCGATTGACTCGCCGGTCGCCGAGCGCGTCGCTCGGGGGCGCGACCTCGGGGCCCCGCGGCCGCCCCGGAACCGCACCGCTTTAGCCGCGGGACGCGTCCGTCCGGGTATGAGCTGGTCGCTGGAGCGCGACGACGGAACGGTCACCGAGTGGGAGCGATCGGACGGGTACGCGACGGTCAGGCTCCGCGAGCGCGCGGCCGGCGGCTTCGTCGTCCGCCTCGACGTGATGGAGCAGGCGGCCGACGAGTCGGCCTACGAGCGGGTTCGGTTCGACGACCGCGAGGCCGCCGAAGCGCGAGCGACCGAGTGGCGCGAGGGGCGCGACCTCGACGAGTAGCACCGCGGCTACGCGATATCGACGACGTCGTCGAGGAAGACCTGACACTCGACGGTCCGTCCCTCCGGGTCCTCGGCGAAACACTGGTAGATGTCGTACGTCTCGTTTTCTCGTGGCTCTTTCACGACCGCGTCGCCCAGCCGATTGGAGGCGGCGTCGACGCCCTCCCGGTCCGGGTAGACGAACGTCAGGATGCCGCAGTCGTCAGCCGCGTCGCGCTCGCAGAACCCGAACAGGAAGCCGTCGAACTCCAAGATCGTACAGTCAGGCTGTTCGAGACGCACGGTCGCGTTCAGTCGCTCGCGGTAGAACTCGACGACTGCGTCGCGCCGTTCCGTCGCGTGGAAGACGATTCCGGTCACGTCGGTTCGCTCGCGCGGCGGCCACTTCATCGCTCCGGGCGGATCTCACCGCTCCGGGCGGATCTCACCGCTCCGGGTGCGTCGGCGCGTCGAACCCGCCGCGGACGAGGGGTTTCGCGACGTGGCGCCGCGCGCTCGGCGGCACCTCGTACCACCCCGCTTCGAGGTCGCGCTCGATCGGTTCTTCGACCTTCCCCGGCGCGCTCGTTCCGCAGTCGCGACAGCGGTATCCCTGATCCCGCCCGGCCGACGACATCGACCGCCCGCAGTCCGGGCAGGTCGGTACCGCGGGCGCGGTCCGGACGAGGTCGCGGGCGGCGAACTTCTCTAATTTCAGGGTGCTCTCGGGGCCCGCGGCGTCCTCACGCACCTCGTGTTCGCCGCAGAGGGTGACGCGGTCGCCCGGGCGAAGCCCCCGGACTCGGTCGCGGAAGCGACCGGTGGGCGCGAACGCGACGGCGCGGAGGCGGTCGGCGTCCGTCCCGTCGCCGGAACCGCCTGCGCCGCCCGAACCCGCCGCGTCGCGGTCGCTCGCGACGTCGACATGGACGTGTCCCCCCTGTTTCGTCTCCGGCACGCTCGCCACCACGCCCGCGACGCGGTAGCCGGCGCCGTCGCGGAGGTCCCCGATCCTCCCGGGTGCGAGGTGGGCGTCGGTGCCCTGGTTCGTCAGGAACGTCGCCGCGCGTTCGACCGTCTCGCCGTCGATCGCGGCCGCGACCGCGCGGCACGCGGCCGGATCGTCGCCCCGGATTCCGTGGAGGATCGGGCCGGGGGCGTTCGGGACGCAGACGGCGGCGCCCGTCTCCCGGTCCACGGTGTCCCACACCGTCGGGTACCCCTCCTCCGCGGCGGCGAAGACGCTCTCGGCGTCGACCTCGCGGGGGGTGCCGCAGCGGTCGAGTTCGCGGTAGGAGATGCGCTCGAACGTCCAGTCGTCGAACGCGGCCGGCGCGCCGACCGCCGCGAGCGCGCCGATCCGGCCCCGTCCGGCGACCGCGTCGGCGTCGTCCGCGTCGGCGTCGTTCGCCCCGTCGGCGCCGCCCGCCGAGCCGACCGCGGCGTGCCGGAACCCGTGTCTCTCGGCCAGCTCGACCGCGTCCGCGACGGAGAGCCGCTCGCGGAGCGCGCGGCGAGCGAACGCGGCGACCTCGTCGGGGATCGGCGCCCCGGTCGAGTCGAAGGGGTCGCCGTCGACGTCGCGGTCGGCGACGACGACGCCGGGCGACGTCCGCGGGTCCGACGCCGCCGCGAACTCTTCGACTGTCTCGACGGCGACCGTCACGGCCCGCTCGGCGTCGACGCCGGCGACGTGGAGCGCGATCGCGGCGTTCCCGCGCGTCTTGTGCTTGACTGCCGGGTTCAGGCGGACGAGGAGCCGCCGTCGGACCCGACCCCCGGCGTCCGCGAGCCGCTCCGCGATCCGCGTCGCCACGTACGTCGTGCACATCCCGCGCTCGCGGGAGTCGGTGTCGTCGACGGCGACGATCGGCATGCGACGCGGTTCGCGGCGGCGCGTCAAGCCCCTTTCGGGGGTGGCCCCGTCGCTCTCCGGCCGGTCGAGTATTTAATCGTTTCCCGCCCCGAACGCGGAAAATCGCAGGCGGGCGGCAGTTTCGTCGGGGGCGGGACGACACAACGCATATATACGCCGAGCCGCTTGTTCCGGCTATGTCCCGGACTGCGCTCATCGGGAACGTCACCGCGATGCTGGAGGACGCAGGGTTCCTCGTCAGCGACCGGTGTGCGGTCCGGCCCAAGAGCTTCGACGTGGCGGCCCGCCGCGACGAGGACCTCCTCCTCTTAAAGATCCTCGGCAACGTCGACGCGCTCGACGCGGAGACCGGCGCGGAGATGCGCCGGCTCGGCGAGTACCTCAGGGGGACGCCGATGGTGATCGGGATCCGCACCCGCGACGAGGAGCTGAAGCCCGGCGTCGTCTACTTCCGGCACGGCGTGCCGGTGATCAACCCCGACACCGCCTACGACCTGTTCGTCGAGGGAATGCCCCCGCTCATCTACGCCGCCCCCGGCGGGTTATACGTCAGCCTCGACGGCGACCTGCTCGCCGACGAGCGCGAGGAGCGCGGCTGGTCGCTCGGCCGCCTCGCGACCGAGCTGGGCGTCTCCCGCCGCACCGTCTCGAAGTACGAGGACGGGATGAACGCCTCCATCGAGGTGGCGATCCAGCTGGAGGAGCTGTTTGACCAGCCGTTCTCCAGCCCGGTCGACGTCCTCGACGGCGCGGACGAGGTCCGCGACGCGGAGCCGACGCCCTCGGCGCCCGCAGCGGACCCCGACGACGAGCACGTCCTCCACGTGCTCACCAGCGCCGGCTTCACGGTCCACCCGACCGCTCGCGCGCCGTTCAAGGCCGTCTCGGAGGACGAGGACAGTCCGGCGACGCGCGTGCTCACCGGCCACTCGGCGTTCACCGCCGCGGCCGAGAAGCGCGCCCGGATCATGTCCTCCATCGGCGAGGTGGCCCAGACCCGTTCGGTGTACTTCACCGAGGAGAACGAGAAGCGCGAGTCCGTCGACGGCACCGCTCTCGTCTCCTGTGAGGAGCTCGCCGAGGTCACCGACCCCGAGGAGATCCGCGAGCTGATCCGCGACCGCGCCCGGGCCCCCTCCGAGGCCTGACCGCGCCGCCGCGCTCCGGTCGGTTCTCGCAGTCACTCTTCGCGTTCCACCGTTATCGACGAAAATCCCCGCAGCGGGCCGGTCTCACCGACCGAGGAGCCGGCTGAAGAAGCCGCCGTCGTCCCCCGGCTCCTCGTCGTCCGCAGCCGACTCCTCCCCGGTCCCCGACTCCGCGCTCTCGTCGTCGCCGTCAGCCCCCGTTTCGTCGTCCCCCTCCGACAGCACGGTGTTCATCGTCCCGGTGTCGTCGTCGCGGAACGGGATGCTGCCGGCGAGCTCGTCGTCGATGTCGTCCGCCGTCGGCTCGTCGCTCGCTCGCCCCTCGCCGCCGTCCTCGTCGCCGCGGTCGACGGCCGACTCGCGCGCCGTCTCGTCCGCGTCGGGGATCGCGTCCGAGTCCGCTGCCTCGGCGGCAGTCTCGTCCCCGTCGACGGTCTCGTCCCCGTCGTCGGCTTCGCCTTCGCTGCCGTCCTCGGCCCCGGCGGCGGTATCGGTGTCGCCGCCTTCCTCGGCCCCGTCGTCGGTATCGGCCTCGTCGACAGCGGTCGCCGTCGTTTCGGTGGCGGCGGCGTCGCCGGCGCTGCCATCGGTTTCGCCGTCGCCCTCGGCGGACTCCGGCTCCTCGTCGCCGGCGCCGGCCGTCTCCGCGTCCGGCGGCTCGCTCTCGCTCGCGACGATGATGTCGTCGCCGTCGCCCGGCTCCGTCACGCCGGTCGCGTCGGGATCCGCGACGATGATGTCCTCGTCCTCGCCGGTCTCCTCCTCTTCCCCTTCGTCGACGGCGTCGCCGCGCTCGTCCGCCTCCGCTTCGTCGCCGTCGTCCGGGCTGTCTGCCGCCCCGTCGTCGTCGTCGCTCGGCTCCTCGTCGACGATCACCGCGTCGTCGTCGGGCGCGTCGGGTTCGCTCTCGGTTTCGTCGTCGCTCTCGGCCTCCTCGGCGTCGTCGTCCGTTTCCGCGGCGCTGGAGTCCGCGGTCGATACCCCCGCTGCCGCGGCGGCCGCGGGCGCGTCGAGCCCCGCGCCGTCGACGTCGCCGCCGGTCAGCGCCCGGGCGAGGTCGCGGTACGCCCGGGTCGCCGGCGCGTCGGGCGCGACGGAAAGCAGCGGGCGGTCCGCCGCCGCGGCCCGGGCCACGGCCTCGTCGTCCGGGATCCGCCCGAGGATAGGGGCGTCGAGCAGGGCCGTGACGACCTCGTCGGTGTCGCCGGTCACGCGGGTGATCGCGGCGCCCGCGACGGTCCCGCCCAGGCGCTCGGTCAGCTGTCGCGTCTTCTCGGTGTCGCCGAGGGCGCTCCGCTCCGGGGTCGAGACGAGCAGTGTCTCGTCGGCGACCGCGAGCGGCAGCGTGGAGTCGTGCGACAGGCCGGCGCCCGCGTCGACGAACACGAAGTCGGCGTCGTCGAACGCCTCGACGACCCCCCCGAGCCCCGAGGGGTCCGCGGCCGCGTACGCGTCGAGGTCGGTCGCCCCCGGGACGACCCGGAGCCCGGCCGGCCCCTCGCGGACCGCCGCCGCCGGGTCCGCCTCGCCGGCGAGGACGTCGTGGAGGGTGGTCTCGCCGGGGGTCACCCCGACGGCGCCCGCGAGGTTCGCCATGCCGAGGTCGGCGTCGATCGCGACGACGTCGGCGCCCGAGTCCGCCAGGACCGTCGCCAGCGCGGCGGTCGTGGTGGTCTTCCCGACGCCACCCTTCGCCGACGCGACCGCATACACCGTTGCCATACGGTGAGGGTTCCGCGACTGCTACTTAAATGTAGGCGGCGGCGCCCGAACCTCCCCGGCGCCGCGGCCGCGTTCCGCGCGGAATCCGTCCGGCATCGCCCCGGAATCGGCGCGCAACCCCGCGGGCTTTCGCAAACACCTTATACGTCGCTTGTAGAGTTTCAGGCGATTAGTAGCATGGCGAGACCAGAGGTGCTCAACTCGATCAAGGAGGCCGAACGGGAGGCGGACGAGATCATCGCGGACGCGGAGTCGGACGCCGAGGAGCGCCTCGCCGAAGCTCGAGAGCGCGCGGACGAGATCCGCGCCGAGGCCGAGGAGGAGGCGGAGGCGGAGGCCCAAGAGCGGCTCGAAGCGGCCCGAGAGGAGATCGAGGAGCGGCGCGAGGAGATCCTCGAGTCGGGGCGCGCCGACCGCGACGAGCTCGAACGCGAGGCCCGCGACCGGGTGGAATCGGCCGTCGACTACGCCGTCGAGCGGTTCGAGGCGGCGGTTCACGAGCAGGCCGAGGAGGCGGTGGATGCTCAGGCCTGAGCGGATGAGCCGGGTGTCGGTGACGGGCTCGAAGCGCGTCATCGACGACGTCATCGAGGCGGCGTACGCCCACCACTCCCTACACGTCACCGACTACGACGACCGGTACGAGGGGTTCGAGCCGGGGACCTCGCTCGACGGCGCGGAGACCGTCAACGAGCGGCTCGTGACCGTCCGGTCGCTGGAGAGCATCCTCGACGTCGACGAGGACGACGCCGAGGTCGCCCGGTCGCTGGACGACGACGAGCTCGTCGACGAGCTCGAGCGCGTCCGCGAGCGGGTCAACGAGCTCAACGACGAGCGCGACGAGCTCCAGGCCGCGATCCGCGACCGGCAGGAGGAGATCGACCGCATGGAGCCGTTCGCAGAGCTGGGGATCGACCTGGAGTACCTGCGCGGCTACGACTCAGTCGAGGTCGTCGTCGGCGAGGCTAAGCCCGCCGCCGTCGAGGCGGCGCTCGAAGACGCCGACTCGATCGACGTCTTCGACGTCTTCGTCGGCGGCGACGTGGTCGCCATCGTCGCGCGGCCGGCCGACTCGGACGCCGAGGGCGTCGTTCAGGACGCGCTCGTCGGCGTCGACATCGCGCTGCTCGACGTGCCGGACGCGGACGCGAGCCCGGAAGAGTACGTCGCGGAGCTGGAGGCCGAGCAGGCCGACCTCCGCGACGAGCTCGCCGGCGTCGAACGCGAGCTCGAATCGGTGAAAGAGGAGGCGGCGGGCTTCCTGCTGCGTGCCGAAGAGCAGCTCACCATCGAGGCCGAGAAGAAGGAGGCGCCGCTCTCCTTTGCGACCACCGAGAACGCCTTCGTCGCCGAGGGGTGGGTGCCGACCGAGACGTACCCCGACTTCGAGGCGGCGGTCGTCGACGCCGTCGGCGACCACGTTGAAGTCGAGGAGCTCGAACGCGCCTCCTTCACCCCCGACGGCGACCATCACGCCGAGCCGGTCGACGGCGGGAATGCCGGCCGCGACGGCGGTGCGGCTGCGGCGGCCGAGGCCGAGGACGCGACGGCCGAGCGCGAGGCCGCCACCGACGGCGGTCACGCGGCACACGGCTCCGACGACCCGCCGGTCGTCCAAGATAACGGCGGCGCCGCCGGTCCCTTCGAGCTGCTCGTACAGGGGTTCGGTCGGCCGAAGTACTCCGAGTTCGACCCGACGCTCTTAGTCTTCCTCACGTTCCCGGCGATGTTCGGGTTCATGATCGGCGACGTCGGCTACGGCGTCTTGTACGCGCTGCTCGGCTACGTGATGTACTCGAAGTTCGACGGCGCGTTCCGCGAGCTCGGCTCCGTCGCGATGTGGGCCGGCGGCTTCACGATCCTGTTCGGGATATACTTCGGGATCGACGTCTTCGGCTACCACGCCTACCAGCTGCTGCCCGGTGACGTCCACTGGCCGATCGCCGGGAAGGGGCTCTCGCCGGCCGACATCGACTGGGCGCTGGCGTTTCTCGTCGTCAGCGTGCTGTTCGGGATGCTCCACCTCAACGTCGGATACGCCCTCTCGTTCGTGAACAACTACCAGCTCCACGACCTGAAGCACGCGGTCTACGAGAGCGCCTCGTGGCTGCTCCTGCTCAACGGTATCTGGGTCTGGATCTTCAGCCGGCACGTTCTCGGGCCGAAGCCCGACTTCCTGTTCGATTCGATCTCCCTGCTCACGCTCGGGGCGGTCTCGTTCAGCGGGTTCCCGGTCGTCGTCGGGTTCGTCGGGCTCGCCGCCGCCGCCCTCGGAGCGGTCCTACTCGGGATCGGCGAGCCGGCAGAGCTGGCCGAGGTGCTCTCTCCGCTCGTCAACGTCATCTCCTACGCCCGGATCATGGCCGTCCTGCTCGCGAAGGGCGGGATGGCGCTCGCGGTCAACCTACTCGCGTTCGGCGCGTACATCGACGGCAGCGGCGAGGGGAGCTTCCACTTCATCTTCACGCCGGAGTACCTCTCGTACGTTCAGGAGCACTCCGTCGCGAACGGCGGCGAGTACGAACTCGTCTTCGCGGGGCTGACGACCGCCTTCGAGCCGAGCGGAGTGGGAATCCTCGCGCTCGTGGGCGGGGTCGTCGTGGCCATCGTCGGTCACCTCGTCGTCCTGCTGCTCGGCGTCACCTCCGCCGGCATTCAGGCCGTGCGTCTCGAGTACGTCGAGTTCTTCGGGAAGTTCTATCAGGGCGGGGGTCGAGCGTACCTGCCCTTCGGCCGCGACCGTCGGTACACCCGCGAGGACTGATCCGCGACACGCCTCGGGGGCGGTGACCCCGGTTTGGCCCGTCGAACCCGGCAACGCAGTCGGGTTCTGAACCTCCGTAGCCGCGTCTCTCCTCGGCGTTCTCTCGCGTTTCACTCGGTCGTTTTGGGAAGCTTTATGACTCCTCTAGGGGCAATTAGCAACCGTTCGGAGACGAGCAACCGCAACTACTACCAATGCTTGAAGCTACCAACGAACTCGGGAACGTCGCACTGTCGACCGGTGGAACACTGACTGATCCCAGCGCCGCAGCGGCTCTCGCCGTCGGCCTGGCGGCGCTCGGTGCGGGCTATGCGGAGCGGGGTATCGGTTCGGCCGCCGTCGGCGCGATGGCCGAGGACGACGACCTGTTCGTCAACGGGCTCATCCTGACGGTCCTTCCCGAGACGATCGTCATCCTCGCGCTCGTCGTCGTCTTCATCGTCTGAACGGTCTCCCTTTCACACCAATGAGTTTGGAAACCGTCGTTGAGGACGTTGAAGATGAGGCCCGCGCGCGTGCGGAGGAGATCCGCGAACAGGCCGAGGCGGAGGCCGACGAGATCGTCGCCGACGCCGAGGCCGACGCGGACCGCATCCGCGAGGAGCGGCTCGCCGAGGTCGAGAGCCAGATCGACCAGGAGCGCGAACAGACGCTCTCCTCGGCGAAGCTCGAGGCCAAACAGGAGCGGCTCGGCGCTCGCCGCGACGTCTTAGAGGACGTTCGCGACGACGTCGAGGCGGCGATCGCCGCCCTCGACGGCGACGACCGTCGCGAGCTCACCGAGGCCCTGCTCGACGCGACCCTCGCGGAGTTCGACGACGACGAGGACGTCGCCGTCTACACCCGCGCCGAGGACGTCGAGCTGCTCGAGGAGCTCGTCGCGGACCGCAACGCCGAGGTCGACGGGGAGCTCGACTGCCTCGGCGGCGTCGTCGCCGAGAGCGACACCTCCCGCGTTCGCGTGAACAACACGTTCGACTCGGTCCTGGAGTCCGTCTGGGACGACGAGTTGAAGAACATCTCGGAGCGGCTGTTCGACCAATGAGCGCCGCCGGTAGCTCGAACCCCGAGTACGTCGTCGCGCGGGTTCGTGCCCGCCGCGGCAGCCTCTACGGGGACGAGGAGTACCGCAAGCTCACCCGGATGGGCCCGGCCGAGATCGCCCGGTTCATGGAGGAGTCGAGCTACGGCGACGAGATCAACGCCCTCGGTAGCCGCCACGGCGGCGTGGACCTGATCGAGTACGCGTTAAACCGGAACCTCGCCGAGCAGTTCGACGCCATCCTCGACTGGAGCGAGGGGTCGCTGTACGATCTCATCGCTCGGTACCTCCGGAAATTCGACGCTTGGAACGTGAAGACGATCATCCGCGGCGCCTACACCGACGCGGACCAGTCGGCCGTCGAGGTCGACCTGATCCGCGCCGGCGAGTTCGACGACCGTCGGATCCGCCGGCTGCTGGAGGCGGACTCGATCGACGCCGTGATCGAAGTCCTCGAGGACACGATCTACGGCGAGCCGCTGCGGGAGGCGTACGCGGAGTACGAGGAGACGGACGTGCTGGTGCCCTTAGAGAACGCGGTCGACCGCGCGTTCTACGAGCGGCTCCTCTCCGGGCTCGGCGGCGACGAGCCGACCCGGCAGTACGAGGCGTTCCTCAAGGCGGAGGTCGACTTCCGGAACGCGACGAACGCGCTCCGGCTCGCCCGCTCGGGCGCCGACATCGACCCCGCCGCGTACTTCATCGAGGGCGGCGACCTGTTCACCCGCTCGTCGCTCGCGCGGCTGGCGCAGAACCTCGACGAACTGGTCGAGTACATCGGTGACAGCCAGTACGGCGACGAGCTCGGACCCGCGCTGCGCGAACTCGAAGAGGCGGACAGCCTCATCGCGTTCGAACACGCGATCGACGCCGCGCTGTTAGCCTACGGCGACCGGCTCGGCACGGTCCACCCGGTGTCGGTCACCCCGGTAATCTCGTATATCCTCGCGAAGGAGCGCGAGACGGAGAACATCCGGGCGATCGCCCGCGGGAAGGAGGCCGGCCTCTCGCCCGACGAGATCGAATCGGAGCTGGTGATAACATGAGCCAGGAGATAGCGGTCGTCGGCAGCCCGGAGTTCACGACCGGATTCCGCCTCGCCGGCGTCCGGGCGTTCGAGAACGTGCCGGACGACGAGAAAGACGAGAAGCTCGACGACGCCGTCGAGCGGACGCTCGACGACGAGGGCGTCGGCATCATCGTGATGCACGACGACGACCTCGACCACCTCTCGCGGGGGACCCGCGAGGCGGTCGAGGGGAGCATCGAGCCGGTCCTCGTGACGCTCGGCGGCTCCGGCGCCGGCAGCGGCGGGCTGCGCGACCAGATCAAACGCGCCATCGGTATCGACCTGATGGAGGAAGACGACTAATATGAGCAAAGCAGACACAACCGACGCCGAGACAGACAACGGCGTCATTCAGAGCGTGAGCGGTCCGGTCGTGACCGCCCGCGATCTCAACGCCCGCATGAACGACGTCGTCTACGTCGGCGACGAAGGGCTCATGGGCGAAGTGATCGAGATCGAGGGCGACCTCACGACCGTTCAGGTGTACGAGGAGACCTCCGGCGTCGGCCCCGGCGAACCCGTCGAGAACACGGGCGAGCCGCTGTCGGTCGACCTCGGCCCGGGGATGCTGGACGCCATCTACGACGGCGTTCAGCGCCCCCTGGACGTACTGGAGGGCAAGATGGGCAGTCCGTACCTCGACCGCGGGGTCGACGCGCCCGGTATCGACCTCGAGGAGGAGTGGGCGTTCGAGCCCGAGGTTGAGGCGGGCGACGTCGTCGAGCCCGGCGACATCGTCGGCGTCGTCGAGGAGACGGTCACCATCGACCACAAGGTCATGGTGCCGCCGGACTACGAGGGCGGCGAGGTCGTCGCCGCCGAGGCCGGCAGCTTCGACGTCACCGAGACGGTCGTCGAGCTCGACAACGGCGAGGAGGTCTCGATGCACCAGGAGTGGCCGGTGCGCGAGGCGCGCCCCGCCAACGACAAGAAGACGCCGCGGACGCCGCTGGTGTCCGGCCAGCGCATCCTCGACGGCCTGTTCCCCATCGCGAAGGGCGGCACGGCCGCGATTCCCGGCCCGTTCGGCTCCGGGAAGACGGTTACCCAGCACCAGCTCGCGAAGTACGCCGACGCGGACATCATCGTCTACGTCGGCTGCGGCGAGCGCGGCAACGAGATGACGGAGGTCATCGAGGACTTCCCCGAGCTGGAGGACCCGGCCAACGGCAACCCGCTGATGGCCCGCACCTCGCTCATTGCGAACACCTCGAACATGCCCGTCGCGGCGCGTGAGTCCTGTATCTACACGGGTATCACGATCGCCGAGTACTACCGCGACATGGGGTACGACGTCGCGCTGATGGCCGACTCCACCTCGCGGTGGGCGGAGGCGATGCGCGAGATCTCCTCCCGGCTGGAGGAGATGCCCGGCGAGGAGGGGTACCCCGCGTACCTCGCCGCCCGCCTGGCGCAGTTCTACGAGCGCGCCGGCTACTTCGAGAACATCAACGGGACGGAGGGCTCCGTCTCGGCGATCGGCGCGGTGTCGCCGCCCGGCGGCGACTTCTCCGAGCCGGTCACCCAGAACACGCTGCGCATCGTGAAGACGTTCTGGGCGCTCGACGCGGACTTAGCGGAGCGGCGCCACTTCCCGTCGATCAACTGGAACGAGTCGTACTCGCTGTACAAAGACCAGCTCGACCCCTGGTTCGAGGACGAAGTGGCCGACGACTGGGCGGAGCGGCGCCAGTGGGCGGTCGACGTGCTCGACGAGGAGACGGAGCTACAGGAGATCGTCCAGCTCGTCGGGAAGGACGCCCTGCCCGACGACCAGCAGCTCACCCTGGAGGTCGCGCGCTACCTGCGCGAGGCGTACCTCCAGCAGAACGCGTTCCACCCGGTCGACACGTTCTGTCCGCCGGAGAAGACGTACCTCATGCTGACGACGATCCAGACGTTCAACGACGAGGCGTTCGACGCGCTCGACGCCGGCGTCCCGGTCGAGGAGATCATCGACATCGAGTCGGCCCCGCAGATTAACCGCATCGGCGTCCAAGAGGACTACGAGGAGTACGTCGAGGATCTCAAAGCCGAGATCACCGAGGAGCTCCGGAGCCTCTACTGACCATGAAAGAGTATCAAACCATCACCGAGATCAGCGGCCCCCTCGTGTACGCCGAGGTCGACGAGGCGATCGGCTACGACGAGATCGTCGAGATCGAGACGGCACAGGGGAAGACGCTGCGCGGACAGGTGCTCGAATCCTCGGAGGACGTGGTCGCGATCCAGGTCTTCGAGGGCACCTCAGGCATCGACAGAGACGCGTCCGTCCGCTTCCTGGGCGAGACGATGAAGATGCCCGTCACCGAGGACCTCCTCGGGCGGGTGCTGGACGGCTCCGGCCGCCCGATCGACGACGGCCCGGAGATCGTCCCCGAGGAGCGCCAGGACATCGTCGGCGCGGCGATCAACCCGTACTCCCGGGAGTACCCCGAGGAGTTCATCGAGACGGGCGTCTCCGCGATCGACGGGATGAACACGCTCGTCCGCGGGCAGAAGCTCCCGATCTTCTCCAGCTCCGGCCAGCCGCACAGCGAGCTCGCGATGCAGATCGCGCGGCAGGCCAGCGTGCCCGAAGAGGAGGAGGGCGACGACGAGGACGGCTCCGAGTTCGCCGTCATCTTCGGCGCGATGGGGATCACCCAGGAGGAGGCCAACGAGTTCATGGAGGACTTCGAGCGCACCGGTGCGCTGGAGCGCTCCGTCGTCTTCATGAACCTCGCGGACGACCCCGCCGTCGAGCGGACGGTCACGCCGCGGATGGTCCTGACGACCGCCGAGTACCTCGCCTTCGAGAAGGACTACCACGTCCTCGTCATCCTGACGGACATGACCAACTACTGCGAGGCGCTCCGCGAGATCGGGGCGGCCCGCGAGGAGGTGCCCGGCCGACGCGGGTACCCCGGGTACATGTACACCGACCTGGCGCAGCTGTACGAGCGCGCGGGTCGGATCAAGGGCCGCGACGGTTCGGTCACGCAGATCCCGATCCTCACGATGCCGGGCGACGACGACACCCACCCGATCCCGGACCTGACCGGGTACATTACGGAGGGGCAGATCTACGTCGACCCCGACCTCAACAGCCAGGGCCTCCAGCCGCCGATCAACGTCCTCCCCAGCCTGTCGCGGCTGATGGACGACGGGATCGGCGAGGGGCTCACCCGCGCCGACCACGCGGACGTGAAAGACCAGATGTTCGCGGCGTACGCAGAGGGCGAGGACCTCCGCGACCTCGTGAACATCGTCGGTCGCGAGGCGCTCTCGGAGCTCGACAACAAGTACCTCGACTTCGCGGACGCGTTCGAGTCGGAGTTCATCGACCAGGGCTTCGAGACGAACCGCGACATCGACGAGACGCTCTCTATCGGCTGGGACCTCCTCTCGATGCTGCCGAAGGACGCCCTCAACCGGATCGACGAGGAGTTCATCGAGGAGCACTACCGCGAGGACGACTCCGAGCGCGAAGTGCTCGAAGCGGCCGACTAACGCCGCGACTCACTTTTCGCCGGCAGTCACGCGTTCCCCCCGAGCGGCGGCGTCGCCGGCCCGCCGATCCGCCGCATCTGAAAAGAATTAACCGCCTCGGAGCGGAACCTTCCCCCAAGATGGCCAAGGACGTCAAACCGACGCGCAAGAACCTGATGGCGATCGAGGACCGCATCGAGCTCTCCGAGCGCGGTCACGACACGCTCGAACAGAAGCGCGACGGGCTCATCATGGAGTTCATGGACATCCTCGACCAGGCGCAGGACGTCCGGTCCGAGGTCTCCGAGAACTACGAGACGGCCCAGCGCAAGATCGACATGGCCCGGGCGATGGAGGGCGACGTCGCCGTCCGCGGCGCGGCCGCGGCGCTGAAAGAGCACCCCGAGATCACGACCCAGTCGAAGAATATCATGGGCGTCGTGGTCCCGCAGATCGAGTCCTCGAAGGTGAAAAAGAGTCTCGACGAGCGCGGCTACGGCCTGCTCGGCTCCTCGGCGCGCATCGACGAGGCGGCCGACGCCTACGAGGAGCTGTTAGAGAAGGTCATCCTCGCCGCCGAGGTCGAGACGGCGATGAAGAAAATGCTCACGGAGATCGAGACGACGAAGCGCCGCGTGAACGCCTTAGAGTTCACCCTGCTCCCGACGCTCTACGAGAACCAGGAGTACATCGAGCAGAAGCTCGAAGAGCAGGAGCGCGAGGAGATCTTCCGCATGAAGAAGATCAAGGCGAAAAAGGAGGAAGAGGAGAAGGAAGAGGCCGAGGAGGCCGCCGAGGTCGCGGCCGCGGAGACCGAAGAGCCGGAGCCCGCCGACTGACGGCTCCTCGCGCGTCGGCCTCCGAATCGCCATCACCGCTTTCGCGTCGGTCGCCGCTTCTTTCTCCGCCGTCGACTTTTACTCCGACCCGCTCGTAGCGACGAGCGTGTCCTGTCCACACTGCGACGCCGACGTCGTCGCGTTCGCCGTGCCGCCCGCGCTCCGCGAGCACGCCCCAGGCGACGCGGCCGCGATCTGTACCCGGTGTCTGCGCGTCGTCGCCGCGGACGAGGCGGGGGTCGCGAGCGACGCGACCGACGACCCCGCACTCGGCCGCGTCGACCCGGCGTTCCCCTCCGGCGAGGCCGGCGTCGCGCTGGCGCTCTGCTGCGGGAAACTGGAGTCGTTCGCGCTCAACCGCGCGTCGATCGAGGCGCTGATCGGCCACGCGGAGGGGGCGGGCGCCGACGCGTTCGCCTTCTTCGACCGGCTGGCGGCGCCGGCGGCCGCGTTCGACTTAGATAGGCGGCGAGCGGCGCTCCACGACGCGATTTAAGACTTTTATCGGTGATCGCTTTCGTCGAACGGTGACGTTGACGAGGGTCGTTTATAGGTAGCTGCTCATGGATCGACGGCGAACACCGCCAAAGCCCCAGCCGCTCATTTATAAATAACTGACAGTAGATCGGCGGCGAACAGCTCCAAAGCCCCAGCCGTGAAGCAGGCGCACGCTCGCCGCGCTCCTCGGTCGCTCACTCCGTTCGCTCCCTGCGGTGCTCGCGTCGCCTGCGCCTGCTTCACGGCTGCCCCTTTGAGTCCCACCCGACCGCAACCGCACGGCACCTCACGCCTCCCCAGCCTCGTCGGTGGTCCTCCGCTTCGCTCCGGACCCCCGACTCCCTCGCGCGTGCTCCTCGCGGCCGCCGGCGGCGGCCACTCGGAGGCACGCGCCACCGCATCGTTCTTTATAAAGCATCGACGCCACCCGCTCTCTGGTATTTAAATATCGCGTCGCTCGCTGTTGTCTCCGCGCTGATCGCCGTTCGTCCCGGTCGTCCCGTCAGAGGTCGACGCCGTCCGGATCGTTCCACTCGTCGTCCGCGTCGTCGCCGTCGTCCGCCTCGGTTCCCGCCGGGCCGAGCGACTTCTCTCCCTGTCGCGACTCGTGAACCGCGAAGCCGCCGGTGCGGCCGTCGTCGCCGCCGGCGTACGGGTCCTCCTCTGGGTCGTAGTCGAGCTCCTCGCGCTCGAAGATGTACGCGAAGAAGCCGAACAGCGGGACGACAAACGAGATGAGCGCCCACTTGCGGGGGTTCATTCCGTAGTTGGGCGCGTCGACGTACGCGTAGGCGGCGAAGCCGACGAGCCACGCGAGCGGGACGCCGACGAGGATGACGGCGACGAGCGGTTGCATACCGACGCTTCGGGTGCGTAGCAATAAGGCTGCGGGCAGGTCGCCGCTCGGTCGCGACCTAGAGGAACGGCCGCCAGTAGTACGGGCTGACGAACCCCTCGATGACGGCGGCGACGGCGAACAGGACCCCGAGCCCGACAGTCACCCAGAACGCGGTCTCTAAGGCGTCGGCGAACCGCTCGCGGCTCGCGCGACCCCGGACCGTCTGCCACGAGACCGCGCCGAGGTGGATCCCGAGCGCGCCCGCAACGACGAGCGCGGGGATCTCGAATATCCCGTGCGGGACCACGAACGCGACGAGCGCGAGGATGTTCTCCTCTAAGGCGGCGGTGGCGCCGAGCGCGAGCCCGTTGAACGCGAGCGACGAGAGCGCGGGGAGGACGAGCCCGACGCCGGAGAAGGCGGTCGCGATCGCGACTCCCCAGTTGTTCCCGAAGTACGTCAGCGCCGCCACGGGCGGGATCTGTCCGGCGATTCGCCCCTCGATCGAGGTCGGGACCGTCTCGGCGAAGGGGGCGGCGGCAACCCACCCGACCGCGCCGAACCCGACCGCGACCCCGAGCGCGAGGAGGTGGCTCCCGGGCGTCGATCGGACGAACCCGCCCAGCTCCCGCCACCCGCGGCGGAGGCCCCCGACGAGCTGCGCCTTGACGCCGGCCTCGGGAGGCGAGACGGGGTCGATCGTTCCGCGGTAGTCGCCGTAGAGGACGGTCTTCAGCAGGTCGAGCGCGGGCGCGACGACGACCGCGCTGGCGAGCGCGACGACGGGGCCGCCGCCGACGAACGCGACCCCGGAGGCGACCGACGCGACGGCGACCGCGGCGCCGATCGCGACCACGAGGTAGGCGGCGGCGTCGACGGGATTCGAGCGCACGAAGCCGCCCGCGCCCTCAATGCCGCCCACCACGCCGGCGTCGTCGACGACGACGGCCACCGGCGCGAACGCGAAGAGGATCCGGACGAGCGCGAGGGCGACGAAGCCGACGAGCAGGGCGACGACCGCGACGGCGGCGCCGAGGAACGGGTTCGCGAGGAACGCCGCGCCGACGGCGATCGACCCGAGCGCGACGACGCCGACCCAGAGGAGAAGCTCGGCGACGTAGAGGCCGAGGAACGTGAGCCAGCGGGAGCGAGCGCCCGCGATCCCCCCGACGAGCCCCCGCTCGTCGCGGAGGCTCGCGACGACGGCCGAGAGCTGCCCGGCCGAGACGACGGCGTACGCGAGGACCGCGAGGCCGGCCGTGACGAGAACGCCGGCGGCGAAGAGGACCCCGACGGTCGGGGTCAGCAGGGGCTCGAACGCGGGCGTCGCTCCCTCGACCCACGCCTGAAGCGCCTCCGGGTCCTGCGTCTCCGGCGGCGGCTCGACGCTGGCGAGCGCGTCGCGGGCCGTCGCGAGCCGCCCGGTCAGTTCGAGGTGGAGGTAGATCCCCGCGAGCGCGGCGAACGTGCCGAGGCGGGCGATCACCGGCACCGCGGTGCCGAGGAGGTAGAAGGGGAGGACGTCTGCGGGGCGTCGACGGAGGGTCGCTGTCGTTGCCGTGACGGCGGCGGAGAGGTCCATGTCTCCCGATCGGCCGTCCGATACTTAAAAACGGGAGTCCGGACCGCTCCCGGAGAGAGGCGGGGGATCCGAGCTAGTCCCAGAACGACTGCGTGCGCGCGTACTCGCGCTCCTGGCGGAGCACGTCGCGGTAGAACTCGTCTTCGTCCTCCCGGAGCTTGTTGATGATCCGCGCGGCGTTGTGGGGCCCGACGCCGCGGGCGGCCAAGGCGATCACCGCCCGCTTGCCGTGCGTCTGGACGAGGCTCGCGGCGCGGTGGGCGCGCTCGGTGCGGCGCTCCTGCTCGTCGTCCTTCTCCGGCGCGCGCACCGCGGCGACGGTCTCGTCGTCCCACGGGTTGAGCGCCGCGATCCGCGTCGACCCGCACTCGGGGCACTCGGGCTGGTCGCGGACGCGCCGGACCTTCGTGGTGTGTTTCCAGTCAGTACAGTGGAGGCAAAAGCAGATGACGCGGTCGTCCTGAATCCGCTCTCTGACCGTCTCGATCACGTCGGCGTCGGCGTTGTCGGGGACGAGGAACTCGGTGCCTGCGGAACGGCCCGCGGTGCCGAGCGGGGTGCGCTCGCGGGCGATCGCGAGGTCGAGCGAGCCGTCGCGGCCGCCGTCTCCCGACCGGATCCCTCTGAGCAGGTCGGCCGTCTCCGGGACCGCGAGGTCGGCGTGGAACACCTCGCGGAGCGCCTCGTCGTAGACGGGCGTGTCTTCGAGCGCCGCGAGCAGGCGGTCGCCGCCGAACCGCCCGCGCCCCTCCTTGTACCGCTTGACGGCGCCGAACTTCGCGGCGACCTGCGCGAGCGTGAACTTCAGCGCGTCCGACTTCTTGACGGCGAGTTCGAGGTACGCCTCCAAGCGGTCGGGGTCGGTCGTCTCCAGCACCTCGCGGAAGGTCCCCGGGTCGACGCCGTGTGGGACCTCGAACTCGATCCGGTACGGGTCGACGTCCATCCCGACCGACGAGCCGGCGCGCTGGCCGACGAGCGCCGCGAGCAGGCGCGCGAGCGTCTCGTTGACCTCGTGGCCGAAGGCGGCGTTGACCGCGACGGTGCGCGCGCTCCCCTCGATCACGATCCGGCGGTCCGTGGGGACCGGGTGGCCGGCTTCGACGTGGTCGACGACCGGTTTCAGCGCGGCCGCGACCGTTTCCTCGTCGGTCGGGTACCGCTCCGCGAGGTCGGCCGCGACGGCTTCGGGCGTCGAGCCGGCCTTCAAGGCGGCCGCGGCCTCGCCGCGAATCTCCCCCACCTCCTCCGCGACGGGCTTCGGGACGGGGATCTCCTGGCCGACCCACGAGGGCACCTCGCCGGTGGGATCGGGGATCGGCGTCACGTTCACGCGCTCCTCCTCCTCGTCGACCTCCGTAATCTTCCACATCTCGCCGCGCTGGACGAACGTCTCACCCGGCCCCGCGAAGTTGACGACGAACTGCTCGTCTAAGGTCCCGATACCCCGACGCGAGGACATGTCGTACACCTCGTAGGTGGACTCGTCGGGGATCATCGAGAGGTTCGCGTAGAAGTACTGCCACGTCCCGCCCGACTTCTCTAGGGTGTCCGTCTCCTCGTCGAGCCACAGCAGGCGGTTCCCGTCGAGCTCGCGGACGACCGCCTGGAATTCGGGCTCCGAGAGGTCCCTGAACGGGTAGGCGTTCGTGACGGTCTCGTACGCCTCGCGGGCGTGAACGTCGCCCTCGTCCATCACGAGCCCGACGATCTGGTTGGCGACCGTGTCGAGGCTGCCGTGGTGGATGTTCGCAGGCTCGACGAGCTCCTCGCCCGCACGGCGCGCGATGGCCATCGCTTCGAGGGTGTCGTCGCCGCCCTGCGTCACGACGGTTCCCTCGGAGACCAGATCGCGGCGGTGACCCGCGCGCCCGACGCGCTGGAGCAGCCGGGCGACCTCGCGCGGGCTCCCGTACTGGACCACGTGGTCGACGCGGCCCACGTCGATGCCGAGCTCCATCGACGAGGTGCAGACGAGGCCGTCCAGGTCGCCCGACTTGAACCGGTCTTCCACGTCGATCCGGACGTCCTTCGAGAGCGAGCCGTGGTGGAGCTCGATCTCGGTGGGGTCGGCGTCGTCCTCGTCGCCGGCGTCGCCGCTCGCCGCTTCCCGCTCCTTCTCCGCGAGCGTCTTGAACCGCGAGCCGAGCGCCTCCGCGGTCTGTCGCGTGTTGACGAAGATCAGCGTCGACTCGTTTTCCGCGACGATCTCGCGGATCGTCCGGACGTGGCTCGCGGTCGTCTCGTCGACCGCGAGCTCGCCGGCGAGGCGCGCGTCGCGGTCGGTTATCTCGGGGTCGAGGACGCGCACGTCGGTCCGCGTCCCGGCCGCCACCTCCACCGTTTCGAACGCGCGGTCGCCGGGGCGGTCGGGGTCGCGTCTCCCCGTCCCGACGAGGAACTTCCCGACCTCCTCGGGGTCGCCGACCGTCGCGGAGAGGCCGACGCGCTGGAACGGGCCCGCGACGCGCCGGAGCCGTTCGAGCCCGACCGTGAGCTGGGCGCCGCGCTTCGCCGAGGCGAGTTCGTGGACCTCGTCGACGACGACGTGCGCGACGTCTTCGAGCGCGACGCGCATCTTCGAGCCGGTGAGGATCGCCTGGAGGCTCTCCGGCGTCGTAATAAGGACGTCGGGCGGGTCGTCGGCCTGTTTGCTCCGCTCGTACTGGGTTGTGTCGCCGTGGCGCACCGCGACCTCAACGTCGAGGCGCTCGCCCCACCACTCCAGCCGGTCCATCATGTCGCGGTTGAGCGCGCGGAGCGGGGTGATGTACAGCGCGGAGATGCCCTCGCGGGGCTGGTCACCCGGCGAATCCCGGGCGTCGACGATCGCGCCGAAGACGGGTAACATCGCGGTCTCCGTCTTCCCGGTGCCGGTCGGGGCCAAGACGAGGGCGTTCCGCCCGTCGGCGAGCGGCGGAATGGCTTCGCGTTGGGGTTCGGTGGGTGTGGAAAAGCCCCGGTCCGAGAGCGCCTCGCGGATCTCGCTCCCGAGGTGCGCGAACGCGTCCATCCCCGACGATTCCTGCATCAAGTGATCGTCGAACGTTGGGCGCTCGAACGATTAAGCCCGTCGCTGTACGAATTCTGTTTATAAGCGGTTGGTGGTGCTGCCGTCGGTTGAGCCCCGCTCGTTACCGTTGGATTGCCAGTGACCGGTTCTGAAGCTCCTGTCAATCGATTATGACTAGTGTTCAACAGATCGACGGCGACGACCGCCAAAGCCCCAGCCGCGAGGGCTCGCGCGGCTTGCTGCGCTCCTCGTCACTCGCTTCGCTCGTTCCTGCGGTGCTTGCTGCGCCGTGCTTCGCCCTCGCGGCTGCCCCTTTGAGTCCCGCCCCGCACAGCGACCGCAGCCTCACGCCTCCCCAGCCTCGTCGGTCGCCCTCCGCGTTGCTCCGGGCGACCGACTCCCTCGCGCGTGCGGTTCGCGCCCTTCGGGCGCTCACCGGCACGCGCCACCGCAGTTCGGTTTATAAATAGTCGTCTGCGCCGATCACGTCACGCCGCCCTCGCTCGTCGCGTACGCCTCGTGCGCGCCCGAATCGAGGATCGCCTCGATCTCGTCGACGACTTCGAGCACGTCGGCGAACGAGGTGTACGGCGCGGCCGGACAGACTCGCACCACGTTCGGCGGCCGGAAGTCGACGACGACGCCGCGGTCCCTGAGCGCCTCGCTCAGCCGCTCGGCCTCGGGATGTTCGAGGGCGACGTGGCCGCCCCGGGCGGTGTGTTCGCGGGGGGTGCCGACCGAGACCTCGGGGAGCCTGTCGTCGACGAGGGCGATGAGGAAGTCCGTGAGCGCCAGCGACTTCTCTCGGAGGCGCTCGATCCCGGCCTCCCGGAGGAGTTCGGCGGAGCCCTCCAGCGGCGCGGCCGCGAGCAGCGGCGGCGTGCCGATCTGCCACGCGCCCGCGGAGTCGGCCGGGGTGTACTCGGTGTTCATCTCGAACTGCGTCGCCTTCTCGTGGCCCCACCAGCCGGCCAGCGCGGGCGTGAGACCGTGGTGGCGCTCCGCGACGAACAGCGCGCCGATCGAGCCGGGGCCGGCGTTGAGGTACTTGTACGTGCACCACACCGCGAAGTCGACGCCGGCCGCGTCGAACGCGTGCGGCACGGCGCCCGCGGAGTGGGCGGCGTCGAAGCCGGCGTACGCGCCCGCCTCGTGGGCGGCCTCCGTGATCCGTTCGACGTCGAACAGCTGGCCCGACCGGTACAGCGCGGTTGGCATGAAGACGATCCCCACGTCGTCGTGCGCCGCCAGCGCGGCCTCAATATCGCGGGAGTCGATCGTCTGCCCGTCGCGGCTCTGAACGACCCGCAGCTTCTCGTCGGGGTCGATCCCGCGCTGGCGCAGCTGCGCCCGGATCGCGTAGTGGTCGGAGGGGAAGTCGAGCTCGTTGACGAGGACGGCGGGATCGGTGGCCGCGTCCCAGTCGCCGTCAGCGGCCGCGAACCCCTCGCAATCCGGTCCGTTCCCGGCCAGCAGTTCATCGAGGAAGGTGCCGATCAGCGTGTGGATGTTGACGGTGATCGAGTTCCCGACGACGACCTCGTCCGGGTTCGCGCCCACGAGCGGCGCGAGCGCGTCACCGAGCCGCTCGCCGACCTCGAACCACGGCGGGTCGGCGTCGGTCCAGCCCGCGATGAGCAGGTCGCGCCACTCGTCGACGACGCGGTCGAGGCTCGCGAGGGCCGCGTCGCTCGCGGGGCCGAGCGAGTTGCCGTCCATGTAGAGGAGGTCGTCCGGAACACGATAGCGGTCCGCGAACTCCGAAAGGGGGTCGTTTCCGTCGAGCCGCGCGGCGAGGCGGGCGGGATCTGCGCCGGTGCCGTCGGCGTCGCCGTCACCAAGCGCCTCGCCGCCGATCCCCTCGCCCGCGAGCGCGTCCCGTGCGGGGGCGTACGGGTCGTCCATACACGAGGGCGCCGCGCCGGCGACTAAGCGTTTCCGGGGTCGGGCGGCGGCTTAAAAGGGCCGACCGAGCGCTACTCGACGATGTCGATCGCGGGCCGCCCCGGCTCGGCCTTGGCGACCACGCTCTCGTCGGCGTCCGCGGCGCGCTCGACGCGGACCGGCGCGTCGAACTCGCGCTCGATCAGCCACGCGGCCGCGCGCAGGGCGTCGTACTCGGCGTCGCCGCCGAGCGTCTCCTGTAACGCCTCGCGGTTCGCCTGGAGGTCCTGCCCGTACGAGGCGGCGGCGTCCCCCTGCTCGCGGATGTGGCTCTCGCCCATCAGCTCGGAGATGAGGTTGTCGGCGTCGCTGTCGATCGCGATCTCCAGCGCGTCGTACTTCCAGTCGGGCGCGACGACGACGTCGATCCGCTCGGGGTCGTCGATCCCCGCGACGTCGATTATGTCGCGCACGTCCTCGCGGGTGTTGGCGACCAGCCGGCGCCGGCGCTCGACGGTGTCGCGGTCGACGCTCGCGGTCGGCCACGCGGCCTCCGCGACGAACCCGTCGCGGCCGAGCGTCTCCCACAGCTCCTCCGCGAGGTGCGGCGCGACCGGCGCGAGCAGGCGGACCGCGACGTCGACGCCGCGCTCGAAGACGGCCGGGTGCGGGTCGGCGTACTCGCGGTAGCTCCGGAGTGTCCCCACGAGGTCCTGCGCCTCGCGGAGCGCGACGTTGAAGGTGAGGTCGTCGTACTCCGCGCCCGCGATGGCGACCGCGGCGTCGGTCTCGTCGGCGACGTAGTCGTCGATCTCACCGCGGTCGGCGGCCTCGGCGTCGCCGTCCCCGGCGAGCGCCACCTCGCCCGCGGCGTAGTCCTCGACGAGGTCGTTGAGGCGGGTCAAAAAGCGGTGGGTGGCCTTGACGCCCTCCTCGGACCAGTCGAAGTCGCGCTCGGGCTGAGCGGCCTCCATCATGAACAGCCGCGCGGTGTCGGCGCCGTACTCGTCGACGATCCGCTGCGGCGAGACGACGTTCCCCTTCGATTTGGACATCTTCTCGCCCTCCAGCTGGACCATCCCCTGCGCCAGCAGGTTCGTGAACGGCTCGCGGTGGTCGAGCCCCTCCTCGTCGGCCAACACCTTGGTGAAAAAGCGCGAGTACAGCAGGTGCATCACGGCGTGCTCGATGCCGCCCACGTACTGGTCGACCGGCATCCAGTCGTTCGCGCGGTCGAGATCGAAGGGGGCGTCCTCGAGGTCCGGCGAGACGTACCGCAGGAAGTACCACGAGGAGTCGACGAACGTGTCCATCGTGTCCGTCTCGCGGGTCGCGGGCCCGCCGCACTCCGGGCAGGTGGTCTCCTGCCACTCGTCGGCGGCGTCCAGCGGGTTCCCGGTCGTGTTGATGAACTCCGGCAGCTCGACGGGCAGGTCCTCGTCGGGCACCGGCACCGCGCCGCAGTCGTCGCAGTGGACGATCGGGATCGGCGTCCCCCAGTAGCGCTGGCGGGAGATGCCCCAGTCGCGAAGCTGGTACTGGGTGCTCTCCGCGGCGCTCTCGATGTCCTCCGTGAGACGCTCGCGGGCCGTCTCGCTGTCGAGGCCGCTGTACTCGCCCGAGTTGATCACGACGCCGTCGTCGGTGAACGCCTCCTCGCTCACGTCGGGGGCCTCCGGAACCGTCTCGCCGTCCCAGTCGTCCGGCTCCGGCGCGACGACCGGCTCGATGTCGACGCCCATCTTCTCCGCGAACGCGTGGTCGCGCTCGTCGTGGCCGGGGACCGCCATCAGCGCGCCCGTCCCCACGTCCGAGAGGACGAAGTCGGCGACGAAGACGGGGATCTCCTCGCCGGTGGCGGGATTGGTCGCAGTCAGCCCGGTCTCGACGCCGTTCGGCTCGTCGCCCTCGGGGTCCGCCTCCTCCTCGATGAACCGCCGGACGTCGTCGTCTTTCTCGGCCAGCTTCTCGGCGATCGGGTGGTCCGGGGCGACCGCGAAGAACGTCGCCCCGTGGATCGTGTCGACGCGGGTCGTGAACGCCTCGACGGGGCCGTACTCCCGCGGCTCGCTCCGCTCGCCGCGTCCGTTCGGGGCGCTTCGCGCCTCGCTCACGTCGAAGTCCAGCGTCGTCCCGTACTGCCGCCCGATCCAGTTGCGCTGCATCTGTCGGACCGAGTTCGGCCACCCCTCCAGCCCGTCTATCGCCTCCAGCAGCTCGTCGGCGTACTCGGTTATCTTCAGGAACCACTGGTCGAGCTCGCGGGTCTCGACGGGGGTGTCACAGCGCCAGCACAGCTCCGCGTCGCCCTCGACCTGCTCGTCGGCGAGGACGGTCTCACAGGAGGGACACCAGTTCACCTCGGCGTCGCGGCGCTCCACGAGGCCGGCCTCGTGGAAGCGGCGGAACAGCCACTGGTTCCACCGGTAGTAGTCGGGCGTACAGGTGGTGACCTCGCGGTCCCAGTCGTAGCCGAACCCCATCGACTTCATCTGCCCTTTCATCGTGTCGATGCAGTCGAACGTCCAGTCGCGGGGGTTGGTGTCGCGCTCCTTGGCGGCGTTCTCGGCGGGCAGGCCGAACGCGTCCCACCCCATCGGGTGGAGCACGTCGTCCCCGCGCATGCGGCGGTAGCGGGCGTACGCGTCCGTGATGGTGTAGTTGCGGACGTGGCCCATGTGGAGCTTCCCGGACGGGTACGGGTACATCCCGAGGACGTACGTCGGGTCGTCGGCGTCGTCCGGGACGTGGTAGACGGCGGCGTCGTCCCACGCCTCCTGCCAGCGTTGTTCGACCGTCGCGTGGTCGTATCCCTCCTGAGACATCTGCTTATATACTCGTGGTCGGTTCGGCGTCGTATAGCTTTCCATCCAGTGGTGAACCGTGTCACACGGACCCGCGGGCGAGGGCGGCGGCAGTGAGCGGAGGGCTACAGCAGTGAGCGGAGGGCGGCGGCCACCGAATTGCGGACCCCTACGGCTTCTCGGAGTTCTGCGCCTGCTCGACGCGCTCGGTCGCCTGCTCGATCCGCTTTCCGGTCGCGCTCGCGAGCCCGGGTGGGAGCCCCTCGCGCGCTGCCGCGAGCCGCTCTTCGATCCGGGCGATCCGTTCGGCGACGTTCTCCAGCTGTCGGTTCGTCCCCTCGCGGTCGCCCTCGCGGGCGCGCTCCTCGGCCCGCCTCGCTTGGTCGACCGCGGCGGCCAGGGCCCGCTCGAGCCCGTTGACCGCGTTCGACGGGCCGCCCGAGTCGCCTCCGCCGCCGGAGCCGCCGCCGGAGTCGTCGTCATCGCCGTCCCCGTCGTCGCTCTCCGCCGCCGCGGCCGCAACCGCGGCGCGAGTCTCCTCGGCAACGTCCGCGACGTAGCCCGCGAGCGGGGCCGCCCCGGTCTCCGGGCGCTCGATCCGGATCGGGCTGTTCCCGGGGGTCCCGTCCCCGTCGCCCCCGTCGTCGCCGTCGTCCGAGCCGTCGCTGTCGTCGCCCCCCGCCGACGGGTCCGGGTTGACGCGGTACGCGCCGACCTCGTCGTCGGCGTCGCGGACCTCCGTCGTGTACGCGCCGCCGGCGTGGACGTAGGCGGCGTCGCTCCCGTCGATCGCGGAGTCGTAGATCCGCCCGGCGAAGTCGTCCTCGATCGCGGTCCGAGTCAGGTCGACGTCGCTCTCCGCGTCCGACAGCTCCACCTTCCGCGCGTTCTCGCGGGCGACGAGTGGGATCTCCCCCTCGACGCCGGCCCTCGTCACCGGCTCGTCCGCCGAGACGGTCAGGGTCTCGCTGTGGGGCGTCCGTCCGGCGCCGTTGACCGTGAGGCGGTGGTCGCCCTCGGGCACCCCGTTCGCGACCGCGACGCCGCCGGCGAACGTCGGGACCGCCTCGGGGTCGCTCTCGATCAGGACGAACGACTCGACGCCCGCGTCGGTCGTCGTCAGCCCCTCGCCGTCGGGCGCCTCGTCGCTCTCGGTCGCCTGCGTGACGCGCGCGACGACGGAGTCGAGCGCCCCGGCCGCGTCGTCGCCGAACGAGGGGTCGTCGGCGATGGCCTCGTACCGGGCCGCCAGTTCCGACCGGTGGTTCCCGGCGGTGACGTCGAGCGCGGGGTTCTCGTAGCGGGGCTGCTCCCACGGGACGCCGGTGGTCGTGATGTGGCCCGCGACGGCGTCCTCGACGGCCTGAGGGACCGCGAACTCGAAGCTGAGCTGCGGGCCGGTGAACGCCGAGATATCCTCCAGCTCGGCGCTCTCGACGAGGTCGTACCCGACGACCGACTCGGCCACCTCGTCGGCGAGCGCGGCGTCGTCGCCGTCGGCGGTCCCGTCGTCGGCCGAGCGCTCGCGGTATCGGTAGGCGATCCCCGTCTCCCGGAGCGGGAGGTCGGTCGGCGGCGACCGCAGCGCGTCGAGCGACCGGATCGTCAGGGCGCCGTCGACCAGCGATTCCTCGGTGACCGACGGGAGGTCGGGGTGGTCGTAGATCGGCTCGCCCTCGTACTCGGGGACGACGAAGGGGAGCCGAGCCCCCTCGTCGCGGGGCAGGCCGTACGCGATCGGGATCCCGAGCAGGTCCTCGACCGTGTCGATCGTCGTGTTCGTGATGTCCGCGAGGAGCCCCTCCTCGCCGACGCGCCGGAAGCCGTCGGGGATCTCGTTGACCGAGAGCGTACTGGAGTGCGACCCGAGTTCTGGTAAGATTCGCGGGACCACGTCCGGCTCCGGGTCGAGGAACTCGTTGTTCGGGACGCTCCGGGAGTGCGAGCTGGCGACGTACAGCTGGGGGTCGCCCGTGTCGAGGTCGACGAAGACGTGGAGCACCTCCCAGTCGTGCCAGTGGAAGTTCGCGGTGAACTGGTCGAACGCGGAGTACATCCAGAACTGGACGACCGCGAGCGGGGAGTCCTCGTACCGCATCCCGTTGTAGAAGACGGTCGGGTTCGGCGGCTCGCCCGCCTCGTCGTACCGCTCGTGGTAGCCGTCGAACGCCTCGAAGCCGTCGACGACCGTCTCGCCGTCCTCCTCTATCGTGTACGGACGCGGGTCGGTCGGGAACCACGGCTCCGCGGAATCGAAGTACAGCGTCGGCGCGAACCGCGCCGCGAGCTCGTCGAGCCGGTCCGCGTCGAGGTCGGTCGTCGCGGCGTCGTCCGGCCCGGAGCCGGAGCAGCCGGCGACCGCGGCGCTCCCGGCGCCCGCGAGCGCCCCGAGGACCGTCCGTCGGTCGACGCGAGTCCGGGGGTCGACGCGGTCCGCGCTCGCTCCGTCGGACGCTCCGCCCGGATCTGTCCCGCCCTCGCCGTCGCGCTCGTCGGGTGCCCGATTCATCCTCTTGGCGGATGAGAGCCGGAGGAATAACGTTTCTGCTGCCCGCGCGCCGATCGATCCGCTCGCCTGTCACGTCTCGGGGCGTCCGCGGGAGACGTCCGAGACCACGGCGTCGACGCCGGCGGTCGCGACCGCCTCGTACTCCCGGGCCGAGGCGACCGTCCACGGCAGCACTCGGAGGCCGGCCTCCGTCGCCCGCGAGACGAGGTCCGTCCGGAGACAGAGTTCGTACCGCGGCGACACCGCCGCACAGCCCAGCTCGGTCGCGGTCTCGACCATCCCCGCGACGTCCTGTGGCGGATACGCCCACCGCGGAGCCCCCAGCCCGATGCCGGGCCCCGGAATCACCGGTCGGAGGGCTCGCGCCGGGATCGACTCGTGGACGCCGTAGACGGTCTGGACCGTCGGATCGGCCGCGCTCACGGCCTCGATCACCGCGGGGTCGTCGGCGGTGACGGCGAGGTCGAGGTCGCGGTCCGCGCCGACCGAGAGCGCGTCCGCCGCGATCCCCCGCTGTTTCAGGTCGAGCATAACCCACGCGTCCGCCGGCGCGGCGTCGAGCGCCGCGGCGAGCGTCGGCACCGGCTCGCCGGAGTCCTCGACCGAGAGCTCGGAGAGCCGACCCAAGGGGGTCTCGTCCACGCGACCGGTCGCGTCCGTCACCCGGCCGAGCGTCGCGTCGTGGAAGGCGACGAGTTCGCCCGTGCCACACCGGCGCACGTCGAGTTCGACCCGGTCGACGACGGCGCTCGCCGCCTCGACCGCCGCGACCGTGTTCTCCGGGTTCTCGGCCGCGAAGCCGCGGTGTGCGATGAGGGGCGGGTCGTCGGGGTCGACGTCGTTCTCGACCGTCTCTCCGTTATCGCGCCCGACGCAGCCGGCGAGGGCCGTCGACCCCGCCGCCGCGACCGCACCGACCGCGAGCGCCCCGCCCCGCCGAAGCACCGCTCTGCGGGTCGGGCGGGCCCTCTGGCCGGATTCAGTTGAGTCGATGTCGCTCACGGCGCCGTTCTCGTGGGGTGTTCGGGCGCGCGGACAAAAGCTCGCGGTCGCCGGCTCCCTGTCCGCGCGGTAATGTGTGATTTCGACGGCAGTGAACGGCCGACGGCGATTATTTATAAACAGGTCCGCGGTGGCGCGTGCCGATGAGCGCCCGGAGGGCGCGAATCGCACGCGCGAGGGAGTCGCGACCGGAGGGAGCGACGAGGCTGGGGAGGCGTGAGGTGTGGGGCGGGACTCGAAGGGGCAGCCGTGAGGCGGGCGCAGGCGACGCAAGCACCACAGGAACGAGCGGAGCGAGTGACGAGGAGCGCAGCGAGCGTGCGCCCGCCTCACGGCTGGGGCTTCGGCGGTGTTCTCCGCCGACTTAGTCACGGCTATTTATAAGTGAACGGCTAGGGTTTAAAAGAGTCCGTCACAGGAGCGTCGCTCACGCGGAAACGGCCCCGGCAACACCACTCGATCACTGATAAACAGCCTCGTTCGTAATCCAACTCCCTCACCTAACCGATCCGGAGGCGCTCCGCGGCGACCGGCCGTTCTGACTCCGACCGCTCCGAACGCAGACCACGGATCAACGGGAGAAGGTATTTGCGCCCGGCAGCCCGACGCCGCGGTATGGACGGAAAGAAGGCCCTCTATTACGGTGCGATCGCGCTCGCGATCCTGATCGGGATCAGCGTCGTGCTGTCCGTGATATCGGCCATCATCGGACTCGTCGGTACGGTGATCTCCGGGATCGTCTCGCTCGCGGTCCTCGCCGGAATCGTCTACGTCGCGTACAAGGCCGGCTCGTGGCTGCTCGGCGGCGACGACGCCGGGTCGCTCGACTCGATCGGCTCGGGATCGTCGTCGACCTCGCTCGACGCCGGGGCGAGCCGGCAGGACCGCCTCCGACAGCAGTACGTCGAGGGGCAGATCAGCGAGGCGGAGTTCGAGCGCCGCATCGGCGAGGAGTTAGAGACCGAGGAGGTCGACGAGATCGACCGCGAACTCGAACGCGAGCGCTAGGTCCTAGAACCGATCGCGGAGCTCCTCGCGGAGGTCGTCGACGTCGAGGTCCTTCATCGCGAATAACACGAGCAGGTGGTAGACCAGGTCCGCGCTCTCGTAGGTGAGCTCCTCGCGGTCGTCGTCTTTCGCCGCGAGGATCGCCTCCGTCGTCTCCTCGCCGATCTTCTCTAAGACGGCGTTTTCGCCCTTCTCGTGGGTAAAAAGCGAGGCCGTGTACGACCCCTCCGGCAGCTCCTCCTTTCGCGACTCGATGGTGGCGAACAGCTCGTCGAGGACGGCCTCGGGCGGGACGGCCGAGTCCTCGCCGGGTTCGGCGTCCGGGGCGTCGCCCTCCGTCGGCTCGCTCACGCGACCACCTCTCGCTCGGGGAAGAAGGCGAGGTCGTGGATCCGCGAGTCGTCGGTGAGCTCCGGGTGGAACGCGGTGGCGACGACCGGGCCGTCGCGAACCGCGACCGGGCGCCCGTCGACCGACGCGAGCGTCTCGACGCCGTCACCGACCTCGTCGATGGCGGGCGCGCGGATGAACACGGCGTGGAAGGGGTCGTCGAGCTCCGAGACCGGAACCTTCGCCTCGAAGGAGTCCTTCTGTCGGCCGAACGCGTTGCGGTCGACGGAGACGTCGAGCAGCCCCAGCGGCTCGACCCGGTCGTCCTTCGCGTCGGTCGCGCAGACGATGAGCCCGGCGCAGGTGGCGAGGATCGGCTTCCCGCTCGCGGCGTGGGCCTCGATCTCGGCGGCGATCCCCTCGCGGCGGATCAGCCGCGAGATGGTCGTCGACTCTCCCCCCGGCATGAGGAGGACGTCGCAGTCGGGGACGATCCCCGCCTCCCGGATCTCGACGACCTCCGCGGACTCGTCGTGGGCGGCCGCGGCGTTGCGGACGGCGGCGGCGTGTTCGGCCACGTCGCCCTGAACGGCGATGACGCCTGCTTTCATACGGATCGGTGGGGCGGGCGCGTGGAAAAAGGGCGCGCTACGCGGTCGGGCCCTTCGTCGGCAAAACGGCGGAAATCGGCGTGAGCCTACGCGACCGTCAGCGAGAGGATCTGGACGAACACGCCGAAGAGGACGCAGAACGCGAGGACCGTCTTGGGGTCGATCGCGATGGCGTTCCGGTCCTCGTTCTCGAAGTAGCGGACCAGTCCCGCGCTGGACATCAGCCCGCCGGAGTTGGAACCACTCATACCCCCTGCTGGGCGGCGACGCGTTCTAAACGTTTCGTTCGCCGGACGGAGCGCGTCGAGTACGTCCGCTGCGCCGTCCGCGGACCGTGGCCCTCGCGTCGACTTCCGGCGGACCGCGTCGGCTTCGACTGGCCGCGCTGACCGCGCGGACACACAAGTGGGAAACCCTTATGCGCGGGCCGGCGGTAGTTGTGGCCGACTATGACCGTTCGACTGCTGGATTTCCACGCCGAGTGGTGCGGCCCGTGTAAGACCCAAGACCCCATCCTGGAGGAGATTCAGGAGGACCTCGGCGACGCGTTCGAGCTCCAGAAGGTCGACGTCGACGAGGAGCAGGACGTCGCGAACCAGTACCAGGTCCGCTCGCTCCCGACGCTCATCGTCGAGAACGACGACGGCGTCGTCGACCGCTTCGTCGGCGTCACGCAGCGCGAGGACATCGAGGCCGCCCTCTCGGAAGCGGGCGCGTAAAGCGGGCGCCTGACGCTGGTCTCGCCGGCTCGCCGCTCTCCCGCGGCCGCCGCGGCGTCTCGCAACCTTTTACAGCACCGCCCGTCCAGTAGCCGTATGGCCAGTTTCGACGCCGCCGAACGTCGCATGCTCGACCGACAGATCTGTATGCGCTGTAACGCCCGCAACGCCTCCGAGGCCGAGCGCTGCCGCAAGTGCGGCTACACCAACCTCCGCCCGAAGGCGACCGAGCGTCGCGCCGCGTAATCCGGTCGGTTCCGGGTCGGTTCCGGCCCTTCTCGCGAATCTTCCCTTCGACGGCCAGCCACGCGTGTACCTCGCTCCTCCCCAGCCTCGGCGGGCTGCCCGGCGCGGGCAGGGCCGCGCCGGGCCGCCGCCTCCCTCGCGGACCCCTCGCGGCCGTTTTGAAACGGCCGCTCGGGGGCGCGCCGAAGTTGGCGGTCGGTCGGCGCATCGATTGCTTTTAAATCCGGATCCTGTTCACTCGCCGGGGTACTTCGGCTCGCGGCGCTCGGCGCGCTCCGTCGCGCGCTCGATCACCTCGCGGACGGTGTCTGGCCCCTCGCCGGCGCGGTAGACGTCGCCGTGGCCGGGGAACATGGCCTCGGTGGTGTCGGGCAGTCGGTTGAGGATCTCGTGAAGGCTCTCGATCAGGCGCTCGCGCGACTGGCCGGCCATGTCGGTGCGGCCGAACGAGCCGTCCTCGAACGCGCCGTCGTTGTAGACGACCACGTCGCCGGAGTAGAGCCGCTTCTCGCCGACGAGCGAGACGTGGTCGTCCGCGTGGCCCGGGGTGTAGACGACGTCGCAGGGCTCGCTCCCGACGAGGATTTCGTCGCCGTCCTCGAGCGCGACGTCGCGGCGCGGGTGGTTCGCGTACGCGAACACTCGAGGGTCGAAGCGGTCGACCACGGCGTCGAGTTCGCCCACGTGGTCGCGGTGCTGGTGGGTCACGACGAGGCGGTCGAGGCCGTCGACGCCGGCCTCGTCGAGCGCGTCGGCGACGACCCCGTCCACCCCGGGCATCGTTCCGGCGTCGACGAGCGTCGTCGCGTCCCCGACGACGAGGTACGCGTTGCAGGTGAACTCCTCCGCGTCCGCGGTGACGGTGATCGGCTCCATGGCCGTACTCGCTCGCGGAGCGACAAAAGGGTACAGTCGGGGCCGCGCTCGGAGTTGGCCGCGCCCGGAGCCGCTGGCGTCGTGTTAACTTAAGCATGATTCCACCAGACGGCGTGGGCTTGCAACCACGTTTCCGCGGTCGGTGGATCGACATGGCTGAAACAGTTTGAA
>NZ_FNBO01000015.1:65746-71134 GCF_900102375.1 Halorubrum xinjiangense | reverse complement strand
CGAGCGTCTCGTCGTTGTAGCGGGCGCCGCCGCACTCCTCGCAGGGGACGTACACGTCAGAGAGGAAGTTCATCTCGATCTTCACGGTGCCCTGCCCGCCGCACTCCTCGCAGCGCCCGCCCTTCACGTTGAACGAGAACCGGCCCTTCTCGTAGCCGCGGCGCTTCGAGAGCTTCGTCTCCGCGAACAGCTCGCGGACGTGGTCGAACACGTCCGTGTACGTGGCGGGGTTCGAGCGCGGCGTCCGCCCGATCGGCGACTGGTCGATGAGCCGCACCGTCTCCACCTCGTCGAGCCCCTCGATCGCGTCGTGTGCGCCGGGGTCGACGGAGGTGTTGTCGTTCATCTCGCGGGCGAGTCCCTTATAAAGAATATCGTTGACGAGCGTCGACTTCCCGGAGCCGGAGACGCCCGTCACAGTCGTCAGCGTGCCGAGCGGGATCGGCACGTCGAGGTCCTTCAGGTTGTGCTGGCGGGCCCCCCGAACCACGAGCTCGCCGTCCGGCTCGCGGCGCTCGCCGGGCACCGGAATCTCCTTGCGGCCCGCGAGGTAGTCGGCGGTCACCGACTCGTCGGTCGCGACCACCTCGTCGAAGTCGCCCTGTGCGACGACCTCGCCGCCGCGCTTGCCGGGGCCGGGGCCCATGTCGATGATTTCGTCGGCGCGCCGCATCGTCTCCTCGTCGTGCTCGACGACGATGAGCGTGTTTCCGAGGTCGCGGAGCCCCTCTAGCGTGTCGAGCAGGCGGTCGTTGTCGCGCTGGTGAAGCCCGATGGAGGGCTCGTCTAGGACGTACAGCACGCCGACCAGCCCGGAGCCGACCTGGGTCGCGAGCCGGATGCGCTGGCTCTCGCCGCCGGAGAGGGTCGACGCCTCGCGGTCGAGCGTGAGGTACTCTAAGCCGACCTCCTCCATGAAGCCGAGCCGCGCGCGGATCTCCTTTAATATCTCCTCGGCGATCGTCGTCTCACGCTCGTTCAGCTCGTCTTCCATCCCCTCGAAGTGCTCGCGCGCCTCGGCGATCGACAGCTCGTTCACCTCGGTGATCGAGGTCCCGGCGACGAGCACGTGCCGCGACTGCTCCTTGAGGCGCGTCCCCTCGCACTCGGGGCAGGTCGTCACGGCCATGTACTCCTCGATGTGGTCGCGGGCGCGCTCGGAGTCGGTCTCGACGTGGCGGCGCTCCAAGTTGGGGATCACGCCCTCGAACCGCTCGGTCTTCTCGCGGGTACCGTTCTTCGTGGTCCACTCGAAGTGGACGAGGTCGTCGGTGCCGTAGAGGAACTGCCGCTGAATCGACTCCTCGAGCTCTTCGAAGGCGGTGTCGAGGTCGACGCCGAAGTGGTCAGCGACGTTGTCGAGCTGCCGGGAGTAGTAGGTGCGGTCGTAGCTCCACGGCTCGAACACGTGCTTCAGCGGCTTCGAGGGGTCCTCGACGACGAGGTCCTCGTCGACCTCCTTCGTCGAGCCGATCCCCTCGCACTCGGGACAGGCCCCGTACGGGCTGTTAAAGGAGAACGAGCGCGTCTCGAGCGCCGAGAACTGTACGTCGGAGTTGGGGTTACCGAGCTCCTCGGAGAACTCGACGACGAGCCGGTCGTCGCCGTCGGCGTCCGCCGCGAGCGACCCCGTCGAGCGCGCGTTCGACGCGAAGGGGACGTCCTCGGGCGGGTCGGGGACGATCAGCTTGAGGACGCCGCCGGCCTCCTCGAGGGCGGTCTCGACGGAGTCCGTGATCCGCGAGCGCGCGTCCGGCGAGACCCGGACGCGGTCGACGATCACGTCGATCGTGTGGTCGTAGTTCTCGTCGAGGTCGGGGGAATCGAGGGTCAGGTCGACCGGCTCGCCGTCGACCTCGACGCGGGCGTACCCGTCGCTCACTAGCTCCTCGAATAAGTCCTCGAAGGCGCCCTTCTGGTCGCGGACGACCGGCGCCGCGACCTTCGCGCGGGTCCCCTCCGGAAGCTCGAGGACCTGGTTCACCATGTCCTGGGCGGACTGCTCGCCGACCTCCTCGCCGGTGACGGGGTCGTACTGCGTGCCGATCCGGGCGTACAGCAGGCGGAGGTAGTCGTGGAGCTCCGTGACGGTCCCCACCGTCGACCGGGGGTTGTTCGCGGCGTTCTTCTGGTCGATGGAGATCGCCGGGGAGAGCCCCTCGACGGACTCCACCTGCGGTTTGTCCATCTGCCCGAGGAAGTTGCGGGCGTACGCCGACAGCGACTCGATGTAGCGGCGCTGCCCCTCGGCGTAGACGGTGTCGAACGCGAGCGACGACTTCCCCGACCCGGAGAGGCCGGTGACGACGGTGAACTCCTCGCGCGGGATCCGGACGTCGAGGTCCTTGAGGTTGTGTTCCTCGGCGCCGCGGACCTCGATGTAGTCCTTGCTCATTTCTGTTCTTCCGTTGCGGGCGCGCGCGGGAATACTCGTCGGTCTCGCGGGTGGCTACCAAGGCCCGCGCCGCGCCCCGGACGGCTCAGCGTCCGCCGGACCACGCGCCGGACGGCTCAACGCGTCACGAACTCCGCGGGCGGCGAGAGGTCCCGCCGGCCGCCGAGGGTGACGACGAAGAGGACCCCGACTCCGAGCCCGTACGCCGCCATCAGCGGGATCGTCGCGAGGAACATCGTGATCACGTCGGCGGGGGTGAACACGGCCGCGACGAGCAGGATCCCGATCGTCACCTCCCGCCAGCGCTCCCGGAACACGCGGTACGGGACGCCGGCGTTGTTCATGAGGACCATCGCGATCGGGATGTCAGCGAGGAAGCCGATCCCGATAGTGGTGTAGATGACGAGCCAGAGGAAGTCGCTCACCTGGTAGGTGATGACCATGTCGGCGAGGCGCGCGTCGGTGACGAGCCAGCCGATGAGGCCGGGCGCGATGGTCGTGTAGCCGAGCACGAAGCCGCCGACCATGCCGGCACTGAGCGCGCCCGCCCAGAGGTACACCTGCGATATCCGCCCGGCGACGAAGCCGCGCTCGCGGAGCGCGGGCCACGCGTAGTAGAGGACCACGGGGAACGCGGCGACGATTCCGAGCAGCACCGAGAACTTCACCATGAAGATGAGCGCCTCGACCGGGTGGAGCGTGATGATGTTGATCCCGCCCTCTATCTCCGCCGGGACGCGCCGCTCGAGGTCGCCGCGGACGGTGCCGAGGCCGCCGAGGTACAGCCACGTGAACGCGGCCGCCATCACGACGCCGAAGACGGCGACGATCCGGAACGACCGCGAGCGCAGCGAGTCGAAGATGAACTTGAGGTCCTTGTAGTAGCCGCCGATGTCGTCTTCGGCCGACTCCTCGTCGCCGTCCGTGAGCTCGGCGAGGAACGTCGACCCCGCGCGGGAGGTCCGGTTCTGGACGGAGCCGACCAGACCGCCCTCGCCGCCGCTGCCCCCGCCCCCGCTGTCCGCGCTCGCGCCGTCCGCGCCGCTCGCGTCGGAGTCGCCGTCGCCGTCCCCGTCGCTCCCCTCGTTCACCTCGTCGTAGCGGTCGAGGATCGCCTGCGCCTTCTCCGGGTCGTCGTCGTCGATCGCGGCCTGCGCGAGCGCGAGCGACTCCCCCTCCTCCATCTGAGCGAACGCGTCCGGGGGGGCCGCCCGCACGCCCGCGGCGTCGAGTTCGTCCACGTCGATGGCGGTCGGGTCGCCGTACTGGTAGCCCGCGCTCGTTGTGTCGAGGTCGGTGTACACCGCCCACAGCGTCGCGACGGCGGCGAACGCGAGCGCCCACGCGGCGGCGTAGACCCCGAGCGCGGTCGTCGGGTCGACGCCGAGCCCGGCGCCCGGTTCGAGGAAGCGCCGGGTGCTCCCCGCGAGCCGCAGGAGGTCGTTGACCGCGGTCCGGCCGCCGTACTCGTAGAAGCCGTACACGAGCGCGCCGCCGAGGACGGTCGCCCCCCCGACGACGTTCCAGTGGTTCCGGACCGCGCCGGGGACGTCGATCCGGTCGGAGCTCCGCTTGGCCGTGACGACGAGCTTCGCGAGGTAGAGGCTGAAGCCGTACAGCGCGACCAGCGGGAACGCCCACAGCAGCTGCGTGAACGGGTCCGGCGGGGAGAAGACGGCGCCGAACACGAAGATGGCGACGACCGCGTAGCGCCACTTGTCGCGGAACGTCTCGTACGGGACGATCTCGGCGTACGACAGGCCGGTGATGACCATCGGCATCTGTCCGGCGAGGCCGAACGAAAGCGAGAGGAAGACGATGAACTCCGTCCACATCACGATCCCGTAGGTTGGCTGGATGTCGGCCTCCAGGCCGAATTCCGCGAGGAAGCCGAACATCAGCGGGAAGAAGGCGAAGACGCCGTAGGCGACGCCGGCGGCGAACAGCCCGGCGGCGAGCAGCCCGAGGAGCGCGAGCTTCCACCGGGCGATCGGCGACTGCGGCCACATGCCGCGGGCGCGGAGCTCGTCGCGGGTGACGTAGATAAGCGGCGGGATCGCGACGATCGCGCCCACGATCAGCCCGATCTTCGCCTGGAGGAGGATCACCTCGAACGGGGTCGTCGCGATGACGTCCGCCTCCGCGGCGACCTCGGGGCTCATGTTGGACTCGGTGACCTCCCTGAGCCGGTCCCAGATGTACGTGCGCAGCGCCCAGAACGTCGCGAGGAAGCCGATGAGGAAGACGACGAACACCTTCTGAAGGTCCTTCTGGATCGACCGAAGGAACGCCTTCGCCGTCTCCTGGCCCTCTGCGATCGACCGTTGGGTGTCCTCGTCGAGGGCGCTCGCCATACGGAGGGCGAAGGCCGTCGCCGTTATCAACCTTTTCGACCGCGGGCGCTCCCGCCCGCGACGCTCCCGCTTGCGACGCTCCCGCCCGCGACGCTCCGGGAGGCTCCGGCGATCGGCCCCGCGCGTCGCCGCTATCCGAAAAGGTTGATAACCGCCCGGTTGCGTACAGCAACTGAATGGACGACTCGGACCGGTCGCGCGACGACGACTCGGCCGCCGCCGATGGGTCGACCGACGAGGCCGACACCGACGGCGCCGTCGACGAGGGGTCCGAGCCCGGCGCGTCCGACGAGGGAGCCCCCGATGCCGCCGATCCGGGCCCGGACGGCGACGAGTCCGACGGGGATACCGAACCGAGCTCGGACCCCCACGCGAGCCTCGACCCGGACGAGGTCGTGGCCGCCGAGGACGCCGCGCGCGCCGAGGCCGTCGGCGACGACGGAGACGACGGCGACGATGCGGGCAGCAGCGAAGCGGACGCGAGCGACGCCGAGACCGGTGACGCCGACGACGCGGAGGCAGCTGCCGAAGTCGGAGCGACAGACGTCGAGGACGAGGAGATAGGCGTCGAGGACGAGGAGATAGGCGTCGAGGACGAGGAGATAGGCGTCGAGGACGAGGAGATAGGCGTCGAGGACG
>NZ_FNBO01000015.1:0-65736 GCF_900102375.1 Halorubrum xinjiangense | reverse complement strand
CGAGGAGATAGGCGTCGAGGACGAGGAGATAGGCGTCGAGGACGAGGAGATAGGCGTCGAGGACGAGGAGATAGGCGTCGAGGACGAGGAGATAGACGTCGAGAGCGGCCGGGTGGATATCGAAGACGACGGCGAAGACGAAGACGCCGAAGCCGACGCCGAGGGCCTCCGTGACGGCGGCACGCCGGCGACGACCGCGGACGCCGCGACCGCCGACGCCGCGACGGCGGTCGACGACGATGACGAGCCGTTCGGCGGGATCGAGGGGCCGGAGACGGACGAGGAGATGCCGCTCGCGGCTCACATCGAGGAGATGATGCGCCGGCTGGCGGTCGTGTTCCTCATCGGCGGGCTCGCCACCCTCGTCGTCGTCACCGAGTCGACGGAACTCATCAACTACTTCTGGAGCTACCACATCCCCGCGCCGATGGAGAACCGCCCCCGACTGTACGGTCCGCTCGAACTCCCGCTCACCCGACTGAAGGTCGCCGGGCTCGCGGGCGTCGTCGTCGGGCTCCCGGCGTTCGTCTACGAGACGTACCGGTTCATGCGCCCGGGGCTGTACCAGACCGAGCGGCGCTACTACCTCGCGGCGGTGCCGACGAGCCTCGTGCTCGGCGGGGTCGGGATCGCGTTCGCGCACTTCCTCGTGTTGCCCGCGATCTTCTCGTATTTCACCACGTACACCTCCGACGCCGCGACGATCGCCTTCGGGCTCGCGGAGACGTTCAACCTGATCGTCATCATGCTGGCGTTCATGGCGATCGTCTTCCAGATCCCGCTTTTCATCATGCTCGCGATCATGATGAACCTCGTCACTCGGCAGTGGCTGGAGGCGAAGCGGCTGATCTTCTGGGGGTCGTTCCTCGGGATCGCCTTCCTCTTCAGCCCCGACCCGACCGGAATGGCGCCGATCATCGTGACGCTCACGATGATCGTCTTATTCGAGGGGACGCTCGCGGTGCTGCGCTGGACCGGGAACTAGAGCCGCTCTTGCTGTTTGTTTTGTCATAATTCCCTGCGTCTACGCAAGGCTCACAAGTGGATTCGATCTACTCGCGAACGGACGGGTCGGTCATTCCCTCCCACGAGAACGGTCAGAGGCCGCGTTCATCCATCGATAGCGGTAGAGACGGGATCGGCCGTGACGGGCTCGCGTCGAGGCACCCGAATGACCCGTCCTTCGAAACTCCGGGCGAGCCTCTTGTCACCCCATCCCAACCGGCGGCGCCACCACGAGCGCTGCTCGGCAAGCATGATCGTCCCGCAGTCGTGTTGGTCGGCGATCTCCAGCAGGGTCGCATCGACCTGGCCGACTGCGCCGACTGTCACGTAGGCGATATCGAGGTCACCGACGGCCGCGCGTGCGGCCCGGGTAGCGACGGCTCTGGCCCTTTCCCGCGCCTGATCGACCGTGAATGTGGCCCCGTCCTTCCGGAGTTCGGGAATTGTCCCGATCGCTCCGAGGTGGTCATCGAACTGGGCCGTCGACATCACGTGGGCCACGACGAGAGTTGACTCCTCTAGGCGGGCCGATTCAATCGCCCGCTCCATCACGTAGCCGTTCGCGTCAGTGCTGTCCACCGCGACGAGAATATTGTTCGTGTCGGTCATCACAATTCTGGAGGCCCTGTGAGGAGATAAATAATCTCAGAATGATACTTCGCTTGGAAATCCAACCGAAGAATTCTTCTCTTCCTCCGTCGGCTGCCGGGTCAGGAAAGGCTCCTTCACGGTATGCGTACAATCCCCACCCGGTAGCGGCGACAGTCCGGAGAGCCGTTTGCTCTCCCTACGTGATCGTCACGCTCTCGGTGGTGCCCGCCGGACCGATTGCGGCGACGAGTTCTCCATCGGTAAACTCGATAGACACCCGGGCCGTTAGTGGGTCGTCGCTCGCTATGTCGACGGTGAAATCCGTTTTCCCGTCGAGGTATCGCCACGACGGGTCGTTGAGAACGTCGATCCCGTGGTCTTCGAAGAACGAGACGGCGACGGGGTGGAACAGCGCCGGGAGCATGGCGGACGCCGTCAGTTTGTCCCCACATCGACCGCACTCGAACACCGCTCGGACCCGTCTCTGGCTATCCGCGTGGACTGGTTCGAGCCGACCGTCGACGCGGCCGCCACAGTTCGAGCAGAACCCTTGGAGGACTTTCAGCACTGTCGCGTGCATCCACCGGTCGAAAGCGTACGGGAGTTCGTCACGAGTGTACTGGTCGAGGGTTGCGGGTGGAAACGAGAACTCGTTGCGCCACTCCTCACATACCGGGCAGTAGAGTTTCGCCTTTTCGTCCGCGTACTCCGTGACAAGGACGTCGCTTCCACACATGGGGCAAGGTCCCTCGAACTCGAATGGGGGAAGCGACGCGTCCGTCGTGTACGCGCCCGACTGGATCGCGCCGTACATCTGGGCCCCCGCGAGCGAGAGGCTGTATCCGTCCCCGTCCTTCGTCACGAAATGTCCGGTCAGTTTCCCGAGGTGGTAGTTGAACTTCCCCGAGTCGCGTTCACCCACCCGTTCGCGGAGGGCCGAGAACGACAACGGTTCGTTCGCCTCCCCGAGTGCCCGGACGATACTCACGCGGAGACCGTTCGACAGCAACCCGAACGCCTTCTCGGGTGATTGACGCTCTACTGCGACCTCCTTCTCGTTGCGCATGCGGCCTCAGACGCGGTGAGCTGAGAAAGCGCTTCTGACTGCTAGACAAACGCCTGACGCCTCGTGGACGCGTGCTGACTCCCGTCTCTGCGGGACCGCAGCCTCACACCTCCCCAGCCTCATCATCGGAATACGTCCGGTTTCAAGCGAGAGCGAAGCTCTCGCCCCGTCGATGGTCCGCCGCCTCGCTCCGGACCACCGACTCCAGCGAGGGACCTTCGGTCCCTCTCACAGCCGGCGACAGAGCCGCCGTCGACGCCACCGCACAGTCGTTTATAAGTAGCCTCGCCGTCCGATCGGACCCGATCCGTCGTCACTCCCCGCCGAGCAGTTCGACGAGCAGCGCGTTCTGGGCGTGCATCCGGTTTTCCGCCTGGTCCCAAACCAAGGCCCGGTCGGATTCGAGCACGTCGTCCGTGATCTCCTCGCCGCGGTGCGCGGGCAGGCAGTGCATCACCTTCGCGTCGGTGCCGGCGAGCAGGTCTGTGTTCACCTGGAACCCGTCGAAGGCGGCGAGCTTCTCGTCGCGTTCGTCCTCTTGGCCCATCGAGATCCACACGTCGGTGTAGACGACGTCGGCGCCGTCGATCGCGGCTTCGGGGTCGGTCGTCGGCTCCACGTCCAGCCCGAACTCGGCGGCGCGGTCGAACACGTCGGGGTCCATCCCGTAGTCGGCGGGCGTGGCGACCGCCACGTCGATTCCCGCCATCGCCGCGCCGACGACGAATGACTGCCCGACGTTGTTGCCGTCGCCCACCCACGCGACGGTGGCCTCCTCGCCGACCGTCTCCCGGATCGTGAGGAGGTCGGCGAGCGTCTGACAGGGGTGCGCCTCGTCGGTGAGGCCGTTGATCACCGGGCAGTCGGCGTACTCGGCGAGGATCTCGACGTCCGCGTGGTCGAAGAGGCGCGCCATCACCCCGTCGACGTACCGGCCGAGCACGCGCGCGGTGTCCTTCAGGGGCTCGCCGTGACCCAGCTGGATGTCGTCGGGACCGAGGAACATCGCGTGGCCGCCGAGTCGGGTCATCCCCGTCTCAAAGGAGACGCGGGTGCGCGTTGAGGGCTTCTCGAATATCATCCCGAGGGTCGCGTCCGCCAGTCGAGGGTCCGTCTCGCCCGCCTTCATCGCGGCGGCGCGGTCGAGCAGGGCGTCCAGTTCGGCTGGCGTCACGTCGTCGATATCGAGGAAGTCGTCGGTGGCGAGTGGCATCGTTGGGTTGGGAGTGGTGTCGTGTCGTTCGAAAACGGTGAGCGCGGGTCGCGCCGAGTCAGAGTCGCTCGCGGCAGACCTCGGTCAGCACGTTCACGGCGCGGTCGAGGTCCGGCAGCGGGAGCCGCTCGTCGGGCGCGTGGTCCAGGTCGGAGTTTCCGGGGCCGTAGGTGACCATCGGGCAGTCCCACGCGGCTGCGAAGAGGTTCATGTCGCTTGTGCCGGTCTTCCGGAGCAGGCGCACGTCGCCGCCGGCGCCCCGGATCGCGACGCGGAACGCCCGCGCGAGACCGGTGCGAGGGCTCTCCATCACGGGGGGCATCGGGTCGCCCCAGTGGACCGAGCCGGTGGACAGCTCCGCCTCCGCCAGCTCGTGGATCTCGTCGACCGGCCGCGAGGGCGGGATCCGGAGCTGGACGTCCATCGTCGTCTCCACGGCGAGGCCGTCGTCGCTCAGGCCGCCGTCGATCGAGATGGGCTTGGTCGTCACCTGGTCGAACACGGCGGTCTCGGCGTCGTCCGGGGTGAACGCCTCCTCGACGCCGTGCCACCAGTCGATCGCGTGCTGGATCGCGTTCGGCTCCGGCCGCGAGGAGTGGCCCGACTCGCTCGTGTTCACGTACGTCCCCTCCAGCAGGCCGCGGTAGCCGAGGGTGATCCCCTGCCAGCCCGACGGCTCGCCGTTGACCACCGCCTCGGGCGCGTCGCGGTCGTCGATGAGGGCGCGCGCGCCGCCGGAGTCGACCTCCTCGCGGACGACGCCGGCGAAGGAGACGCCGGTCTTCACCGCCGCGACCGCCATCGCGACGAGCGGGCCCGTCGCGTCGACCGCGCCGCGACCCCACAGCACGGGGTCGCCGGGCTCGCCGACGCGGACGTCGGAAGGTTCAGGGAGTTCACCCTCGGGCGGCGCCGGCCGCACCTCGACCGGGATGTCTCCCGGGACGGTGTCGACGTGGGAGGTGAGCAGCACGGCGTCGTTCGCCGGCGCGCGGACGTTCCCGACCTCGTCGATCCACGCCTCCCGGCCGTTCGCCTCGAAGAAGTCGACGAGGCGCTCGGCGGCCCGCTCCTCCTCGCGCGACGGCGAGGGGATCGAGACCATGTCGTACAGCAGCTTCCGGGCCGCCGTGTCGCAGGCCGCCGGGTAGCCGCCGCCCGCGACGACGTCGGTGCCGCCGGACGACGAGTCGTCGTCCGCCGCGTGCTCCCGCCCCTTCCCGGCCGCCATCAGCCGATCACCTCGGCTATCGCGTCGACGACCGCGTCGGCGTGCTCGCGCTCGATCGTCAGCGGCGGGAGCAGCCGCAACACGGTCCGTCCCGCCGGCAGCGCGAGGATCTGGTGATCGATGGCGAGGTCGCGCAGCAGGCGGTTCGAGCCGCGGCGCACCTCGACGCCGATCATCAGGCCGTCGCCGCGCACGTCGCGGACGCCGTCGCCGAGGCGGTCGCGGAGCTCGCCGCGGAGGTAGCTCCCGACCTCCTCGGCGTGCGCCGCCAGCTCCTCGCGTTCGATCACGTCGAGGGTGGCGCCCGCGGCCGCGGAGACGACGGGGCCACCGGAGAACGTCGAGCCGTGGTCGCCGCCGTCCTCGGCGATCCAGTCGCGACACAGCGTCGCGCCGATCGGGAGCCCGCTGCCGAGCCCCTTCGCGGTCGTGAGGATGTCCGGGACCACGTGGTGGCGGTCGGCGGCCCACATCGACCCGGTGCGGCCCAGTCCGGTCTGGATCTCGTCGAGGATCATCGCCGCGCCCGACGTCGCGGTCGCGACGCGGACGGTCTGGAGGTACTCGGTCGAGACGGGGTTGATCCCGCCCTCGCCTTGGAGCGGCTCTAAGATGACCGCGGCGGTGTCCTCGTCGACGGCCTCGCGCATCGCGGCGGCGTCGCCGTACTCGACGAACTCCACGCCGCCCGCGAGCGGGCCGAACCCTTTCTTGTACTTGTCCTTCCACGTCGTCGCGAGGGTCCCCATCGTCCGGCCGTGGAACCCCTGCGTGGTCGCGATTATCTTCTCGCGGCCCGTCGCGTGCCGGGCGAACTTCAGCGCGGCCTCGTTCGCCTCCGTCCCGGAGTTACAGAGCCAGACGTTGTCGACGTCGACGGGCGCGACCTCGGCCAACTGCTCGTACAGCGCCGTCCGCGCCGCGTGCGGGTACGACGCCTGGACGTACATCAGCTCCTCCAGCTGGCTCGTCGCGGCGTCGACGACCTCCGGGTGGCAGTGGCCGACCGGCGTACAGGCGTAGCTGGCGCCGAAATCGAGGTACTTCGTGCCGTTCGCGTCGGTGAGGTGGACGCCGTCGCCCGAGGCGATCTCGATCGGCTTCTCGGAGAAGACGAAGCCGCTCACGCGGTCTCACCTCCCTCAACCTCGGCGTTCTCGTCGCCGTCGGCGCCGCCTTCGTCCGCGTCGGCGCCGAGTGCCGACCGCTTTATTGTCGTCCCCTCGCCGTCGAGCGCGGCGACGACCGGGTCGCGGACGTTGGCGTCCGCGATCACGACGCGGCCGGCGCCGCCGTCGAGCGCCTCCGTCGCGGCCATCACCTTCTTTCCCATGAACCCCTCCGCGGCGGCCTCGACGGCCGCCAGCTCGTCGGGCGTCGCGGCCGCGTCGATGCGCGTCCCGGGGTCGTCCGGGTCGGCGTACACGCCCGAAACGTCCGTCAGGAGGACGAGGTCGGCGCCGAGCGCGCCCGCGACCGCCGCGGCCGCGCGGTCGGCGTCCGCGTTGACGGGAGTGACCTCGCCGTCGCCCTCGTCGCCCGCCATCGGCGGCGAGACGACCGGGGTGTAGCCGTCGGCGAGGAGCCCGGAGAGGAGGTCGGCGTTCACCGACTCGATCTTCCCCGAGTGGTCCCCGCGCCGGATCTTCCGTTTCCCGTCCTCGATCACGCGGACCGCCGACTTGCGCGGGCCCGAAAGGAGCCCGCCGTCGACGCCCGAGAGGCCGACCGCGTCGACTCCGGCCGAGCGGAACTGCGCCGTCAGCTCCGTGTTGAGTTTCCCCGCCATCGCCATCGCGAACGCCTCCATCGTCTCCGCGTCGGTGAACCGCCCGGTGACGCCGGAGGCCGATTCGACGTACTCGGGCTCGATGCCGAGCCGTTCGAGCGTCTCGTCGACGACCGTCGAGCCGCCGTGGACGACGACGACCGGGCGCCCGTTGGCTGCGAGGTGCGCGACGTCCCCGACCGCGCCGGCCGGGTCGACCGCCTTCGCGCCGCCGATCTTGACGACGACGGGGGGTTCGTCGGCGGCGGCTCCGCCGTCGGTCCGTTCCCCGCTCATGGCGCACCCACCGGGTGGAGCCCGTCGAACTCGAGGCCGGCGGTCTCGGGCAGCCCGAGCGCGACGTTCGTCGCGTGGACCGCCTGTCCCGCCGAGCCCTTTGTCATGTTGTCGATCGCCGAGAAGACGACGACGCGCCGGTTCCCGGGATCGAGCTCGAAGCCGACCTCGCCGTGGTTGGTGCCGGCGACCGACTTCGGCTCGGGGTAGCGGTAGACGCCGCCCCCGCCGGAGACGATCCGCATGAACGGCTCGTCGGCGTAGGCGTCGCGGTACGCGCCCCACAGGTCTCCCTTCGAGACCGGCCCGTCGGGGAAGACGTGGCAGGTCGCGCTCGCGCCGCGGACCATGTCGACCGCGTGGACCGTGAAGGAGACGGAGAGCCCGAGGTACGCCTCGATCTCCGCCTCGTGGCGGTGGCCGGTGGGCGCGTACGGGCGCACGACGCCCGAGCGCTCCGGGTGCGAGGAGGCCGCGCCGCCGCCGGCGCCGCCCTCCGAGGAGCCCACCTTCACGTCGACGACGACCTCGCCCGCGTCGGGGCCGAGCGCGCCCGCGTCGACGAGCGGCTTGAGGCCGAGGATCGTCGCGGTCGCGTTACAGCCGCCGCCGGCGATCAGGTCGGCGCCGGGGAGGTTCTCGCGGTTCAGCTCCGGGAGCGCGTACTCCGCGCGTTCGAGGTACTCCGGCGACTCGTGGCCGTCGTACCACTCGTCGTAGGCGTCGGCCTCGGGGAGCCGGAAGTCGGCCGAGAGGTCGACGACCGTATCAGCAGCGTCGAAGAACTCGTCGATCCGCCCCATCGAGACGCCGTGCGGGGTCGCCGCGAAGAGGACGTCGACCGATTCGAGGTCGTTCGGGTCCGAAAAGCGCAGGTCGAGCCCGCGCAGGTTCGGGTGTGAGCGCCCGACGGTCATGTTGTCGGCCGACCGCGAGGTGGCCTGGACGACCTCGAAGCCCGGGTGGCCGGCGAGGATCCGCAGCAGCTCGCCGCCGGTGAAGCCGGTGCCGCCGACGACGCTCGCGGTGTAGGTGTCGGCGGTCACGCGTCCACCTCCGAAACCGCTCCGTCGGCCAGCGCCGCGGCCTTCGCCTCCAGCCAGTCGACGACCTTCGCCGGGACGTCGACCTCGGTGGCCGAATCGAGCGCCTTGAACTCGACGGTATGGTTCACCTCGTGGACGGTGTACTCGCCGGAGTCCTCACCGCCGACCTCCATCAGGTCGACGCCGAGCATCCCGCCGCCGACCGCGTCGGAGGCCTTCTCGACCAGTTCGATCGCGCGCTCGTCGAGGTCGAACGACGCCGTCTCGCCGCCCTTGGCGGCGTTCGTGAGCCAGTGGTCCGACGAGCGCGTCATCGCCGCGATCGGCTCGCCGTCGACCGCCAGCACGCGGATATCGCGGCCGGGCTTGTCGACGAACTCCTGGACGTAGAACACCTTGTGCTCGTAGTGGCCGAGCGTCTCCTTGTGCTCTAAGATCGCCTCGGCAGCGTTGCGCGAGTCGATCTTCGCCATCAGCCGCCCCCACGAGCCGGTGACCGGCTTGAGGACGCAGGGGTAGCCGAACTCCTCGATCGCCTCTAAGGCGGCCTCCGTCGTGAACGCGACTTCGGTCGCCGGGGTCGGCACGTCCGCCTCGGCGAGCGCGAGCGAGTTCTTCGCCTTGTCGGCGCAGACGTCGCCCGTCTCGGGCGAGTTCACCACGGGGACGCCGTAGCTGTCGATAAAGCGCGTCGCGTACAGCGACCGGCTCGTCGACAGGCAGCGGTCGACGACGATGTCGAGGTCGTCGACGGCCGCCGTCGTCGATTCGAGGCCGAACCGCTCCTTGCGAACGTCAATCTTCTCGACCTCGTGGTCCCGCTCGCGGAGCTCGTTGAGCAGGAGCTTCTCGTCTTTCCGGATCCGGGAGTAGAGGACTCCTACGCGCACGTTGATCCCCCTCCGTTCGCGTCGGCGCTCACGCGCATGTCGACCACTCGGGAGTCGCGGTCGCGGCGGTCGGCGCCATCTACTCGCCCCAGTCCTCCTCGAGCTCGGGCGCCTCCTCTAAGACGACCGGATCGAGCGAGATGACCTCCAGCTCGGTCCCGGTGACCGGACTGTCGATGATCTCGCCGACCTCGACGTCGGCCGGGATCTCGATTTCCTCGCCCGTGATCGGGTCCTCCGCTGTCAGCGTGTCGGTGTCGCTCGTCATCGTGCCAGTCACTCGTCCTCGAATAGGCATAAAGGCTTCGAACTTATTGGGTAGTTTACATAATACGGATCGGCCGCTAACGGGAACAATTCGACGAAATCGAGTCGTGTCGAGATCGGATGTCAGATCTCGGTAGTAAATGCGTCCCCCTACGGGGACGGTCGTCGGCGTCGGCCGGGTCGGCCTCGACCCGGCCGGAATCGATCGGGCCAGCGCTGGTCGAGCCGACGGCGGCCCCGCCGGTGTCCCGGCTCAGACATAGCGATCGACCTCCGCGTCCAGCGTATCGCTCGCGTCGGCGAGCGCGTCGCGCTCGGCGGCCAGCGCGGCCTCGTCCGATTCGATCCCGGCCTCGGCCGCGGCGAGCTCGTCGGCGACCGCCTCGGGGGCCGGCCCCCCGGCGGAGTCGCGGCTCGCGACGCTTTCGGCCGGGTCGAGCGCAGACGCAACGTCCTCGCGGCTCACGTACGCGGAGAGGGGCTCGCCTGTCACCTTTCGCGCGGCCTCGTCAACTTTTGCGGCCGCCGCGTCCGGCGAATCGCCGTCGGAGACGGTCTCGGCGGCGGTCGCGACGATCTCGTGGGCCGTGCGGAAGGGCATTCCGCCGGCCGCGAGCAGGTCGGCGACGCCCGTCGCCGTCGAGAAGCCCTCGCCCGCGGCGGCCGCGAGCGCGCCTTCGTCCCAGTCGGCGGTCGCGACCGCGCCGGCGGCGACCTCGGTCGCCTCCCGCACGTCGCCCGCGATCTCGAAGACGCTCGCGTGGGCGCGCTGGAGATCGCGGTTGTAGGCGCGCGGGAGCCCCTTCAGCAGGCTCAGCGTGCCCGTCGCCTCACCGATCGCGTCGCCCGCGACGCCGCGGGTCAGCTCCAGCGTGTCGGGGTTCTTCTTCTGGGGCATGATAGAGGAGGTGGAGGAATACGCGTCCGCCAGCTCGACGATCCCCTTGTTCGAGAAGACGATCAGGTCCTCCGCGAGCCCCGACAGCGTCGTCGCGAGCGTCGCGAGCGCGCTCGCCGACTCCGCGAGGAAGTCGCGCGTCGAGGCCGCGTCCATCGAGTTGCGGACCGTCCCGTCGAACCCGAGCAGCTCGGCGGTCCGGCCGCGGTCGACGTCGAAGGGCGTCCCCGCGAACGCGGCCGCGCCGAGCGGCGACCGGTTGACCCGGCCGTAGGCGTCGAGCAGGCGCTCCGTGTCGCGGGCGAGCCCGCCCTCGTACGACAGCAGGTAGTGCGCGACGGTGGTCGGCTGGGCCGGCTGGAGGTGGGTGTACCCCGGCATCACCGTCTCCCCGTGCTCGTTCGCGACCTCGACGAGCGCCTCGCGGGCGGTGAGGGTCGCCTCGACCGCCGCCAGCAGGTCCCCGCGCAGCCGGTACCGGATGCAGGTCGCCACCTCGTCGTTGCGCGAGCGGGCGGTGTGCATCCGGCCGCCGTCAGGCCCGATCCGGTCGATGACGGCCGTCTCGATCGCCTCGTGGACGTCCTCGCCGTCGGAGAGGTCACCGTGGCCGGCGGTCTCGATGCCGTCGAGCGCGGCGAGGATCTCGCCCGCGACCGCGTCGTCGACGATCCCCTGCTCCGCGAGCATGACGGCGTGCGCGCGGTCGACCGCGAGGTCCGCCTCGAAGATGGCCGCGTCGGCCGCGAGGCTCGATAAGAACTCGCGGGCGGGGCCGCCGCTGAAGCGGTCGCGGCGGACGGCGGTGTCGCCCTCGCCGGCCGCGTCGGGAGCGTCCGCGTCGGCGTCCGTCGCGGCGTCGGGATCGTCGTCTGTCATCTATTCGGAATCGTCCGCCTCGCCGGAGCCGTCCGTCGCGAGTTCGGGCTTCGAGACCGCCTTCTTCACGTCGTTGGCGAGGCGCTCCTGGAGCCCGTGGTACTTCGCGACGCCCGTGGCGTCCGACTGGGCGATGCCGGCGACGTCCTCGGTGTTGAACGAGGCCATCTCCTCGGAGTAGACGGCGTACTCGGAGTCGCGTGCGACCACGCGGCAGTCGCCGCCGGACACCTTCACCGTCGCCGTGCCGGTCACCACGTCCTGCGTCTCGTCGACGAAGGCGTTCAGCGCGTCGACGACGGGCGCGAAGACGAGCCCCTCGTAGGCCTTCTCGGACCACTCCTGCTCGATCCCCTTCTTGAACGAGCGCTCGTTTTTCGTGAGCACGAGGTCCTCGAGCGCCTGGTGGGCCGTGAGCAGGACGGTCGCGGCCGGGTGCTCGTAGTTCTCGCGCACCTTCAGGCCGAGCATGCGGTCCTCCATCACGTCGGTGCGGCCGACGCCGTAGCCGCCGGCGTACTCGTTGAGGTGCTGGATGAGCGGGACGGGGTCCATCGCCTCGCCGTCGACCGCGACCGGGACGCCCGCCTCGAACGCGACTTCGATGGTGGTCTCACCCTCGGGCTCGGCGGTCCACTCGTAGATGTCCGCCGGCGGCTCGTAGTCGGGGTTCTCCAGCTTGCCGCCCTCGACCGCGCGCGACCAGATGTTCTCGTCGATGGACCAGACGCCGCCGTCGCCGGCCTCGACGGGCAGGTCCTTCTCGGCGGCGTAGTCGATCTCCCACTCGCGGGTGAGGCCGAGCTCGCGCACGGGAGCGATCACCTCGAGGTCGGAGCCGCGCCAGACGGCCTCGAACCGGAGCTGGTCGTTCCCCTTGCCCGTACAGCCGTGGGCGATGGCGTCACAGCCCTGCTCCTCGGCGACGCCGAGGATCGCCTCGGCGATGACCGGGCGCGCGAGCGCGGTGCCGAGCGGGTAGCCCTGATAGCTGGCGTTGGACTTCACCGCGTCGAAACAGAGGTCCGCGAACTCTGCTTTCGCGTCGACGACGTGGAGGTCGAGCCCCAGCGCCTCGGCGGTCTCCTCCGCCTCGTCGAACTCCTCGGTCGGCTGCCCGACGTCGACGTTGACGCCGATGACCTCGTCGTAGCCGTACTCCTCTTTCAGTAGCGGTACGCAGACCGTGGTGTCGAGTCCCCCGCTGAACGCGAGTGCAACGCTCGTCATTACCAGTGTACACCCGGCCTACACCCTTAAATTCAGCGATTTAAATGTTGGAAGCAAAAGACAGCGCGGCCGCTCGCGGCGACGAGAGTCGAGACTCTCCGGAACGAAACGGCGCGAACGCGACGAGAGGTGAAGATTATTGGCCCGAGGGGCCTCGTCGTCGCGCCGCGCCGGAAGCCGGTCGCGGCGGTCGGACGTCTCGTCGCGGTCGCAGGGCTCGTCGGCCTCGGAAGAGGGTGGCGCCGGAACGAGCCGCTGCGGTCATCACCTGTACGTACCCGATCTCCGCTATAAAAGCGTTCCGCAATACGCGACCGATAGCGGATCGACGGCGGAATCCTCCGAATACCCAGCCGCTCGCTTATAAATGGCTGACTGTGGATCGACGGCGAACACCTCCAAAGCCCCAGCCGCTCACTTATAAATGGCTGACTGTGGATCGACGGCGAACACCTCCAAAGCCCCAGCCGCGAGGCCGCCGTACGCTCGCTGCGCTCCTCGCTCGCTCCGCTCGCTGCGGTGCTTACGTCGCCTGCGGCGGCCTCGCGGCTGCCCCTTTGAGTCCCGCCCGCACAGCAACCGCACCTCACGCCTCCCCAGCCTCGCCGCTCGCTCCCTTCGGTCGCTCGCGGCGTCCCTCGCGCGTGCTCCTCGCGGCCGCCGAGGGCGGCCGCTCGCAGGCACGCGCCACCGCGCCGGTTTTTATAAGAAATCGTCGCTACGACGTTCGTATTTAAAAACCGTCACGACGACAGCGGTCTCGAACACCGGCTCCCGCCGTCGGTCAGAGCGCTTCCCGGTACGCCTCCAGCGTCTTCTCGACGTCCGCCTCGGTGTGCGCGTAGGAGGTGAACTGGCACTCGAACTGGTTCGCGGTGAGGAACACGCCGCGGTCTTTCATCTCCTGCCAGAACACGCGCTCCCAGCGGTCGGTGGCGGCGTCGGCGACGTCGGCGCCCGTCTTCGGGCAGTGATCGTAGCGGGCACAGTCGGGGTCCTGCCGGCAGCCGCCCGCACAGCAGGCGTCGACGTCGTCGGGCGCCTCGCGGGTGAATATCGTCTTGAACATCGAGTCGGTGCCGACGACGGTGTACTCCGGCGCGCGCTCGGCGCAGATCTCGGCGATCCCCTCCCGGAGCTGCCGACCGAGCCGGTTGACGTGCTCGTACACGTCGTTCTCGCCGGCGTACTCTAACCCGGCCTTCCCGGCCGCCATCGTCACCGGGTGCCCGGAGAAGGTGCCGGACTGGAACACGTCGCCCGCGGGCGTGAACCCCTCGATGATATCCGCTTTCCCGCCGATCGCGCCGACCGGGAAGCCGCCGCCGATGATCTTGCCGAACGTCGTGACGTCGGGGGTGACGCCGAACTTCGACTGCGCGCACCCGAGGCCGCCCACGCGGAACCCGGTGATCACCTCGTCGAAGACGAGGAGCGAGCCGTAGTCGTCACAGAGGTCTCGCAGGGTCTCGTGGTAGCCGTCGATGGGGGTGACGATCCCCTTGTTGGCGAGGATCGGCTCGGCGAGGACGGCCGCGATCTCGTCGCCGTGCTCCACGAACACCTCCTTGGCCGCCTGCGGGTCGTTAAACGGGATCGGGAGGGTGTGCTGGGCGAACTCCTCCGGGATTCCCGCCGTCGACGGGTGCGCGTCCCCGGGCGACCCCTCGACGAGCGTCGACTCCTGGGCGCCGTGGTAGCCGCCCTGCATCACGACGATCTTGTCGCGGCCGGTGTGCCCGCGCGCCAGCCGGACCGCCGAGACGGTCGCCTCCGTCCCGGAGTTGACGAAGCGGATCGACTCCACGCTCGGGACGTGCCGCGCCACGAACTCGGCGTGTTCGACCTCAATCTCCGTCGGCGCGCCGTACATCGGCCCCTCCGCGACGTGCGACTGGACCGCCGCCTCGACCGGGTCCGGGAGGTCGTGGCCGTACAGCAGCGGCCCGTAGCCCATCACCCAGTCGACGTAGCGGTTCCCGTCGGCGTCGATCACGTGGCCGCCGTCGCCGCGCTCGACGAAGAACGGGTGCGGCATCGTCGCTCGGACCGAGGAGTTGACCCCGCCCGGTATCACCGACAGCGCGCGGTCGTACAGCCCGCGCGAGCGCTCGTGGTTCATACGTAACGCTTCGAACGCCCCGTGGAAAGACCTTGTTGAGTCGGCCGTCGCGGCCTACATCCCGTCGTCTCGCAGCATGATCGCGCCGCTGACGAACATGAGGAGCGCGAGCGTCACCATCCCGAGGTCCCACGACATCCCCGCGGTCATCGCTGCGTCACCGCCCCCCATCCCCGTGCCGTCCGTTCCTGCCATTCCGCCGCCCATCGTGCCGCCGCCCGTCATACCCGTCAGCAGGGCGACTTGGTTGGCAAGCATGACGAGGGCGTACGCGATCATCAGCCCCCCGCTCGCCCGCTCGGAGAGGGAGTCGACCGACGCGAGCAGCGCGCCGCCGTGCGCGACGACGACGACGCCGAGGCCGAGCATGAGCCACGCGCCCGCCGTCATCTGCGTCGCGCCCGCGGCGCTCGCGAGGGAGTAGCCGCCGGAGGCGAACGCGATCGCCGCGCCGTACAGCCGGGTCTCGGAGAGCATGCGTCTCCTCGCGCCGCCGAAAGCAAAAGGGTTCCTCGGACGTGCGGTGCCGCTACGAAGCCGATCTTCGCGCGCCGCTTACACCGCCTCCGGGCCGGTCGTGCCCGTGCGGACCTGAAGCGCGTCCTCGACGGGCAGGATGAACACCTTGCCGTCGCCGGGCTCGCCGGTCTCGGCGGCGTTGGCGATCGCCTCCGCCACCTCGTCCGCCGGGATGTCGGCGACGACGACCTCGACTTTCACCTTCTGGTGGAGGTCGACGGTGAACTCCTCGCCGCGCCACTGGCCCTTCTTGGCGGGCTGGCTGCCGCGGCCGGAGACGTTCGTCACGGTGAGCGAAGGGGCGTTGATCTCCGCGAGCGCCTGCTTGATGGCCCCGAGCTTGTCGGGGCGAACGACCGCGGTGACCATCTTGATCTCCGAGCCCGCCTCCGCGCCGCCGTCGGCGCGGGGGGAGCCATCCGTGGTGTCGACAACGGCGGAGCCGCCGTCCGTGGCGACGTTCGCGCGGCCGAACTCGGGGTACGTCTCGACGCCGTGCTCGCTGACGTCGAGCCCGTCGCGCTCGTGGTCGGGGGTGACGCGGGCCTGCCCGGCGGCCTTGAACGCGCCGAAGACGACGCCGGTCGCGACGATCGTCCACGCGGTGATGACCACGACGCCGATGACCTGCGAGACGAGCAGGTCGACGGAGAACCCGTTGACGCTGACGAACGGCAGCGCGAGGACGCCGATGACGCCCGCGGAGCCGTGGACGGGGAAGACCGCGCACACGTCGTCGATCTTCATCGTGTCCGAGACGAACTCGAACACCAGCGGGAGCTGGAGGCCGCAGACGAGCGCGACCAGAATGGCGCCCCACCAGGTGGCCAGGTCGGCGATCCCGGTGACCGCGACGAGCCCGGCGAGCACGCCGTTCGCGACGTACAGGGTGTCGACCTTCTTGGTGAGGTACATCGACCCGAGCGCGGCGCCGACAGCCCCCGCGCCCATGCCGAGCGTCGTCGTCAGCGCGACGCGGCCGACCACGGCGTAGCCGCCGAGCGCGAGCTCGCCGGACTCGGTGACCGTGAACACGGTCGCGGTCGTGCCGACGTTGAATCCGTACCAACCGAACGCTAGGATGAGGGTGCCGAGCACCGCGAACGTCATCGAGTGTCCGGGGATGACGTTCGACGAACCGTCCTCGGCGTAGCGGTCCATGCGCGGCCCGAGCATGTACGCCGCGGTGAGGCCGGCGATGCCGCCCACGCCGTGGACGATCATCCCGCCCGCGAAGTCGACGAAGCCGACGCCCGCGAGGAAGCCGCCGCCCCACGTGATGCCCGCGACGACCGGGTAGATGACCGCCGAGATGGCGATCGTGTACGCCACGTACGCGCGGAGCTTCGCGCGGCCGGCGACCGCGCCGGAGACAATCGTCGCCGCCGTCATGGCGAAGACGGCACCGAACAGCCAGCTGTTGACCCAGTCGCCGTCCGCGAGCGCGGACGCCGGCGAGAAGCCGCCGCCGCCGGCGACGCCCTCGATACCGAAGCCGACGAGGAAGTAGACGAGGATGCCGATACCCCAGGTGAGCAGGTTCTTGGTGAGCTGGTTCGCGACGTTCTTCGCACGCACCTGCCCCGCTTCGAGCATCGCGAAGCCGGCGTGCATGAAGAAGATCAGGAAACAGACCACCGCGACCCACATCAGGTTCACGCCCTGTGCCAGGACGCTTGGATCGATCGAGGCGAGGACGCCCGTCACGTTTCCGCCACCTCTACTGAACGACTGTTTGATTCACAACGCAGTTCGCTCGTGTTCATGTGTTGAATCACGTTTCCACTTCCGGGAATGGCTATACATAAACGTTTGAGTTGAGTTTCACAAAAAATCTGCTTGATAATACGGCGGGTGTCAGATATAAGGAGATATCTATGGAATATAAGGGCGTTTCCTCGGCGGTTTCGCGGCAATTTTTGCTCTCGAAGCGGACGGTCGTTGTGTAATCTATCTATCCTTTCTGTCGCGATTCCCCGTCAGCGCCCTCGCGAGGGTCGTGCGCGGCCGGTGCTGGCGAGTTTTGCCGGTCCGCAGTCTCGCGATTCGTCGTCGCACGCGCCGTCCTCCGCGAATTCGGCCGGTTGGAGGCCTCTCGATAAAATCTGACGTTCGTCAACCCGATTTCCGATTCGACGGCCAATACGATCGATCGGTCGGGATCGAACGCGATGAACGGGCGATCGGTCCCGTCGAAACCTCGCTTATTCCGGTTTCAGCCCTTCGTTCTGGACGCGCATCACGGCCTCGCCGTCGGCGAGGTTCGGAGCGTCGACGAGCCGGACGATCCGCTTGTCGCCCTTCGACTTGCGGAGGTACATCCGGAACGTGGAGGCGTGCCCGAGGATGTTCCCGCCGATCGCCTGCGTCGGGTCGCCGAAGTAGGAGTCGGGGTTCGACGCGACTTGGTTGGTGACGAGGATGGCGGTGTTGAACAGGTCGCCGAGCCGCATCAGGTCGTGGAGGTGCTTGTTCAGCTTCTGCTGGCGGTCGGCGAGTTCGCCTCGGCCGACGTACTCCGCGCGGAAGTGCGCGGTGAGCGAGTCGACGCAGACGATCCGGATCGGCCACTCCGTCTCCTCGTGTTCGCCGGCCAGCTCCTTCGCCTTCTCGGCGAGCAGGATCTGGTGGTTGGAGTTGAACGCTTTCGCGACGTGGATCTGGTCTAAGAACGCCTCGACGAGCTCCTCAAGCGCCTCCTCGTCGCTCGGGGTGCCCTCGATCTCGCGGCGCTCCATCTCGTCGGCGAGGATCTCGTCGTCGAGCCCCCGGACCATGTCGTCGATCCGCTCCGGGCGGAACGTGTCCTCGGAGTCGACGAAGATACAGCCGCCGTCGAGTCCGCCGTTCTCTGGCTCCAGCTGGACGTTGACCGCCATCTGGTGGGTGACCTGCGACTTCCCGGAGCCGAACTCGCCGTACACCTCCGTGATCGACTGGGTCTCGATGCCGCCGCCGAGCAGGTCGTCCACCTCGTCGATCTGCCAGGAGAGCTTGCCGATCTCCTGGCGGCGTTCGAGGACGGTCGCGCCGGTCTCGAAGCCGCCGACGTCGGCGGCCTCGCGGGCGGCGTTGATAATGTCGCTGGCGGACGACTCGCCGATGTCGGCGGTGTTCGACATCTCGCCGGGGCTCGCGACCGCGATCGACTGGTAGCTCTCGAATCCGTTCTCCACGAGCTTGTCCGCGGTCGCCGGGCCGACGCCGGGGAGGTCCTCGAGTTCGTCTTCAGGCATGTACACGTGGCTTGTTCGCCATCCGGTATAAAGACTGGTTTACACCCTAGTGAAAGTGAAACACGAGCCGCCCCGCAGCTCGGTCGCGGTCCGCTATCGCTCCGAAGGGCTCGCCGGAACGGCCGGACAGACCGCGCGGTGAAACTAATCTGCGGGCCGCCGCCGCGACGAGGACGCGGGCCGGTCGTCGGGGGCTCAGAAGCCGACGCGGCGGACGTACTCGAGGTCGCGGATCTCCACGAGCAGGTCGCCCGACAGGTCGGCATCGGTGATCACGTACAGCTTCGGGTCGTCGGTGAACTCGGGGTCCTCGCTCAACACCTGTCGGATCGAGACGCCGCGGTCGGCCAGTATCTCGGTCACCTCGGCGACGATCCCGGCCTCGTCGGCGGCCGCGACCTCGATGGTGAGCACCGTGAGGTCTAAGACCGGGGCGAGATCCATCAGGCTCGGGATCGACGAGATGTTGGTGAAGATGCGCTTCAGTTCGGGGTCGGCCAAGATGGCGTCCGTCGTCGAGTCCACCACGCGGCGGTCGACGTCGAGCTCGCGCGCGATGCCGGTGTACGGAATCTCGATCCCGCCGGAGACGACCCGCCCCTCCTCGTTGACGGAGAAGCCGCGCTCCAAGAACAGTCGGATGACGGCCTGCTGGCTGGGTGACCCCTCGAACTTCTCGAGGATCTCGTCGAACATTCGTTGCTACGGGTCGACGCCCTGAGGGTAAAAAACGAGGTACTGTCGCGGCGGTCAGTCCGCCGTCGCCGAGTAGACGCCGCCGAGAACCGCCCCGTAGACGACGTGGCCGACGAGGCTCTCGACGCCGACGTTCGGCAACGGCGGCGCGCCCGGGAAGCCGACGGCGCCCAGCCAGATCGGCATCGCGATCGCGGCGAGCGCGACCCACACGATGAGGCCGTAGCCGGCGCCGACGCCGAGACCCGTCCCGGTCGAGCCGCCGATATCGGGCTTCAGGCCCGCGAGCGCCGCGAACCCGAGCCCGATGACCGCGCCGTGGGACATGTGAATCGCCCAGCCGACGGCGCCGGCGGGGCCTTCGATGCCGTACATCGCCGGAATCGCCATCTGCAACACGCCAGGGGTCATCGCCGACATCATCGCGCCGAACGCGACTCCCCCGACCAGTCCGCCGGCCACGCCCGCCCGCCAGTCGCCGGTCTCCGTTGATACTCCTTCCGTCGTGGTCGCCGTTTCGGTTGCCATCTCGCCTCGAAATTCGCACAAGATTAGGTAATATATGCCGGTACTGTGTGGGTGGTGCGCACATACCCCAAAGCTATATAATTTCTAAAACTATCTGGTAACAAAATTCGGCTACGGACGGCGCCGGACCACTTCCGCCCCGCCACCCGACTCCTTTTGCCCGGTGGCGCCGAACTCCATCCCGTGTCAGAGTCGCCGCACCTGCGGTTCTTCCCGTACGAGGAGCCCTACCCGAACCAGCGCGAGGCGATGGACAGGGTCGCCAACGCGTTAGACCGGGGGCAAGACGTGCTGTTCGAGGGCGCGCCCGGCACGGGGAAGACCCTCTCCGCGCTCGTGCCCGCGCTCGAACACGCCCGCGAGCACGACCGGACGGTCGTCATCACGACCAACGTCCACCAGCAGATGCGGCAGTTCGTCGAGGACGCGCGCGCTATCACCCGCGAGGAGCCGATCCGCGCGGTCGTCTTCAAGGGGAAGTCGTCGATGTGCCACATCGACGTCGACTACCAGGAGTGTCAGACCCTCCGGGACACCACGCGCGAGATGGTCGAGACCGAGAGCGAGGTCCGCGAACTGGAGTCGCGCCAGCGCGAGCTGCTGGCCGAGAGCCGCGAGGGGGACGCGGGCGCCGCTGAGGCCCGCGAGGCGGTCATGGAGGAGCTCGACGAGCTGGAGGACGAGATCGACGAGTACGACGCCGCAAACGTCTGCGAGCACTACCGCAACAACCTCACCCGCGACACCGACGAGTTCTTCGGGTGGCTCTTCGAGGACGTCCGGACTCCCGACGACGTGTACGCGTACGCCGACGAGCGCGAGCTGTGCGGCTACGAGCTGTTAAAGGAGGGGATGGAGGGGGTCGACCTCGTCGTCTGTAACTACCACCACCTGCTCGACCCGAACATCCGCGAGCAGTTCTTCCGGTGGATCGACCGCGACCCGAGCGAGATACTCACCGTCTTCGACGAGGCCCACAACATCGAGGACGCCGCCCGCGACCACGCGACCCGGACGCTGACCGAGAACACCCTCGACGCCGCGCTCGACGAGCTGGCCGACAGCGACGACTCCCGCGCCGAACCCGCGGAGAACGTCCTCCGGGCGTTCCGCGACGCCCTCGTCGAGACGTACGAGGACGCGCTCGGATTCGGCGGGGTCGACGAGAGCTGGGAGGACGTCTCGATCGCCAACGACGACCGCCGCGACGACCTCACGCTGGCGTTCCTCCGCAACTACGAGGGCAAGGGGATCGACACGGAGACCGAGCTCGCCGTCCAGCTCGGACAGGCGATAGACGAGGAGTACGAGCGCCGCTATCGCGACGGGGAGTCGACGACCCGGTCGGAGTCGCAGACGCTCGCGGCCGCCCGGTTCGTCGCGACGTGGATGGACGAGGGGGCGGAGTTCGGCCAGTACCCGGTGGTCTCCGTCCGGCGCGACGCGGGTACGGACGAGGTGTACGGGCGCGCGGAGCTGTACACCTGTATTCCGCGGAGCGTCACCAGCGAGCTGTTCGACGAGGTGGCCGCCTCGGTCCTGATGAGCGCGACGCTTCGCCCGTTCGACGTGACTGAGGACGTGCTGGGGTTAGAAGACGTCGCGTCGATGGCCTACGAGATGGGCTACCCCGAGGCGAACCGCCGGACGTTCGCGGCCGACGTGCCCCCGCTCTTCGCCTCCGACCGCAACGACCCGGAGACCCAGGAGGCCGTGTCGTCGCTGCTCCGCGACGCGATCCGGTTTACCCCCGGCAACACGCTCGCCTTCTTCCCCTCGTACGCGGAGGCCGAGCGCTACCACGAGCGGCTCACCGGTGCGGGCGGCGGAAAGGACGCGAGGGACGGGTCCGGAGCCGGAAAAAACGCCGACCTCGGCCCGATCCACCTCGACGGCCCGGGCGTAGACGAGGAGCGGCTCCGCAGCGAGTTCGTCGAGAGCGACGGCGCCGCGCTGTTCACCTCGCTGTGGGGGACGCTCGGCGAGGGGGTGAGCTTCGACGGCGACGACGCCCGCACGGTCGTCGTCGTGGGCGTCCCGTATCCGCACCTCTCGGACCGCACCGAGGCGGTTCAGGACGCCTACGACCGGGCGTTCGCGGACCGCGACCGCGCCCGCGACCCGGGGTGGACGTACGCGGTCGAGATCCCGACGATCCGCAAGACGCGACAGGCGCTCGGCCGGGTGATCCGCGGCCCCGACGACTTCGGCGTCCGGATCCTCGCCGACCGACGCTACACGACCGCCGACATGGGGAAGTACTCCGTCCGCTCCGCGTTCCCGCCGGCGGAGCGCGAGGAGCTGCTCGACGTCGATCCCGAGAAGCTGAAGTTCGCGATGCTGAACTTCTACCAGGACCACGACGCGTACGACGGGCCGCCGCCGTCGCCGTGACGCGGTGATAGTTCGCCTGCGAGGACCGCCTCCGCGGGCCGACGCCCGGTCTCGCGGTCCTATCCCGGCATCGACGCGAGCAGGATAGAGACCACGAGCAGAAGCCCGCTGAGCAGCGTCGTGACCACGGCGTGGATCAGCGTCATCACGACGACGGCCCGCCGGGGCTGCTCGTAGCTCCACCAGAACATCGTCCCGTCGACGAGGAGTGCGGCAAGGAGGATGAGCGCCGCGGGGAGTTCGAACGCGTTCCCGACGACGCTGATGACCGCGGGCAGCGGCCCGACGTAGAGGGCGCGCCGCGGGTCGACGTCGCCGAGGACGTTCCGGGCCGCGACGTGCGCGGTGAGAGAGAGGAACAGCGCCAACAGGACGGTCGTCCCGAGCACGGAGACCGGCGTCACCGTCTGTAAGAGCATGGTTCACCTACGGGGGCGGGGATAAAAGTGGTCGCGGAACGCGGCCGCGTCGAATCGGCGTCTAGTTTCCGGTCCGTGGCGTCAGTCTAGCAGTCCCAGGCCGTTCAGCTCCTCGACTATCACGTCGACGGCCGCCGCGGCGTCCTCGGGGCTCGTGCCGCCGGTGACGACGACCTTGCCGCTCCCGAACAGCAGGGCGACGACCTCCGGCTCGTCGAGCCGGTAGACGAGGCCGGGGAACTGCTCCGGCTCGTACTCGATGTGCTCTAAGCCGAGGCCGATCGCGATCGCGTTCAGGTTCAGGCTCTCGCCGAGGTCGGCCGAGGTGACGATGTTCTGGACCGTGACCTCGGGATCCTCGATCGGAATCTGGAGCGCGCGCAGCTCCTCGAACACGATGTCGAGGCTCTCGTGGACCGCCTCGATCGAGTTCGCGCCGGTACAGACGATCTTCCCCGAGCGGAAGATCAGGGCGGCCGACTTCGGGTCCGTGGTTCGGTAGACGAGTCCGGGGAACTGCTCGGGGTCGTAGTCGGCGCCTTCGAGGTCCATCGCGACGCTCTGGAGATCGAGCTCCTGTCCGATCCCCGTGGAAGCGACGACGTTCTCTACGGTGATCGTCTCCTTCGGGTCGGCCGTCATTAGTTCTATGCTCGCCCGAGCGGCCTAAAAAGGTGGCTGGTCGGAACCGCCACGCTATTGGCGCCGCCGCGCGGAGCGGGCGGCGTGTACTGGCTCGAACTCGCCGGCGAGACCGACGCCTTCGCGGCCCGCGAGGCCGCGACGGCCGCGACCGGCGTCGACCTCCTCGCGCCGGGCGTCGCGCGCACCGGCGGGATCGACCCAGCCCGCGTCCGCCGGCTCGCGTACACGCGCGCCGCCCACGAGGCGGTCGCGCGGACCGACGCCGACGTCGACGCCGCGGCCGCCGCGCTGCGGGCCGCGTCGCTCGACCGCGCCGGGAGCGTCGCGGTCCGCGCCCGCGACGTCCGGGCCACTGCGGGCGTCTCGACGGCGGCGGCCGAGCGCGCGCTCGGGAGCGTCCTCGTCGACCGCGGGTTCGATGTCGACCTCGACGACCCCGACCACGTCCTCCGCGCGCTGTTCGCGGCCGGCCCGCGCGCCGAACACGACGCGGTGGCCGGCGCCGACGGCGGCGACGCGGACCTGTGCGCGCTCGGCTGGGTCACGGCCGAGGCAGCTCGCGACTTCGCGCCGAAGCCCACCAATCGCCCCTTCTTCCAGCCGGGGAGCATGGCGCCGGCGGACGCCCGCGCCTACGCCAACCTCTCGGGCGCGGCTCCTGGGCGGACCCTGCTCGACCCGATGTGCGGCACCGGCGGGCTCCCCCTGGAGGCCGGCCTCGTCGGCGCCGACGCCGTCGCCTGCGACGCGCAGGCGAAGATGGTCCGCGGCGCGCGGGAGAACTTCCGGGAGTACCTGGACGGCGGCGGCACCGACCGCACCGGCGAGGGCGAGGGGGCCGACGAGGCGGACGCGTCCCCGGACTGGCACGTCGCGCGCGGCGACGCGACCGCGCTCCCCTTCCCGGACGACGCCGTCGACGCGGTCGCGTTCGACGCCCCCTACGGCCGGCAGTCGAAGATCGCGCGCCACGAGCTCGCGGACCTCGTCGCGGGCGCGCTCGCCGAGGCGGCTCGGGTCGCGCCGCGCGCGGTGATCGTCGCGGACCGCGACTGGCGGGGCTCCGCCCGCGAGGCCGGCTGGACGGTCGACGCGGCGTTCGAGCGCCGGGTCCACCGGTCGCTGACGCGCCACGTGCTGGTGTTGCGCCGCGGGGACGCGGCGGCGACCGGCGCGGGCGCGGCCGCGGTCACGCCGGACCGAGAGTGAACGAGCGATCGGCGGAATCGCTCCGGTCGGGCGCTCGCGCGACAAGTTTCAGTTTCGCCTCGCCGCCGGGCAACGGTTAAGTGCGCGGCCTCTCGTGGTACTCGCATGACCGGGGACGCCGGGGACATGCTCTCGTGGGACGAGTCCGTGTTCCGCGACGAGTCGGTGTTCGAGATCGACCACGTCCCCGAGACGTTCCGCCACCGCGAGAGCCAGCTGGAGAACCTGAAGTACGCGCTTCGCCCCGCTGTCCGCGGCTCCCGCCCGCTCAACACGATGGTCCGCGGCCCGCCGGGGACCGGGAAGACCACCGCGGTCCAGAAGCTGTTCGGCGAGCTGGGCGCCCGGACCGAGGTGCGGACGGTGCGCGTCAACTGCCAGGTCGACTCGACGCGCTACGCGGTGTTCTCCCGGCTGTTCGAGGGTATCTTCGAGTACGAACCCCCCTCCTCGGGCATCTCCTTCAAGAAGCTGTTCGGCCAGATCACCGACCGGCTCGTCGAGGAGGACGAGGTCCTGGTCGTCGCCTTAGACGACGTGAACTACCTCTTCTACGAGAACGAGGCGTCCGACACGCTGTACTCGCTCCTGCGCGCCCACGAGGCCCACTCCGGCGCGAAGATCGGCGTCATCGTCGTCTCCTCCGATCTCGGCCTCGACGTGATCGACGACCTCGACACTCGGGTCCAGTCCGTCTTCCGCCCCGAGGAGGTGTACTTCCCCGTCTACGACGCGACCGAGATCTACGACATCCTCGCCGAGCGCGCCAAGCGCGGCTTCCACGAGGGCGTCATCGGCGACGCGGAGTTAGAGCGCGTCGCCGACCTCACCGCCGACAGCGGCGACCTCCGGGTCGGGATCGACCTCCTGCGCCGAGCCGGGCTCAACGCCGAGATGCGCGCCTCCAAGACGATATCGGAGGCGGACGTCGAGGACGCCTACGACAAGTCGAAGCACGTCCACCTCTCGCGGTCGCTCCGCGGCCTCTCGGAGTCCGAGCGCGACCTCGTCCGCGTCCTCGCGGAACACGACGGCGAGCGCGCCGGTGCGGTGTACGACGCGTTCAACGACGAGACCGACCTCGGCTACACCCGCTACTCGGAGATCATCAACAAGCTCGACCAGCTCGGCGTGATCGACGCGGAGTACGCCGACGTCGAGGGCCGCGGCCGCTCCCGCGAGCTCTCCCTCGCGTACGACGCCGAGGCGGTGTTAGACCGGCTGGAGTGACGGCGATATCGGCCGCGCCGCACCGTCCCGCTTCGCCGTCCCCGCTCCGAGCCCCGACGCCTTTTCAACGCCGCCGCACGCAGTCGGCTCCATGAAGACGAGCGGCGGGAGCGACGCGATGAAGCGACGCGCCGGCGAGTCGGCGGCCGCGGCGGTAACCGACGGCGACGTGGTCGGCCTGGGGACCGGGTCGACGGCCGCCCACGCGATCCGGCGGCTCGGCGACCGGGTCGACGCCGGCCTCGATATTCGGGGAGTTCCCACCTCCTTCGCGAGTCGCGAACTCGCCGTCGAGGAGGCGATTCCCTGTCTCGACCTCCCCGAGGCGGTCGGCCCGGACGCCCGGGGGATCGACCTCGCCATCGACGGCGCGGATCAGGTGGCGACCGGGAGCGAGGGGGCAGACAACCCCGTCTCCGGCGGCGCGCTCATAAAAGGCGGCGGCGCGGCCCACGCCCGCGAGAAGCTGGTCGACGCCGCGGCGGACCGCTTCCTCGTCGTCGCCGACCCCTCGAAGGAGTCGCCGCGGCTGGACCGGTCGGTCCCGGTCGAGGTGCTGCCCGCGGGGCGGACCGCGGTCGCCGCGGCGATTCGGGAGGCGGACGGTGAGCCGACGCTGCGGCGCGCGGAGCGGAAGGACGGCCCCGTCGTGACCGACAACGGGAACCTCGTCCTCGACTGCGCGTTCGGCGCCATCGACGCGCCGGCCGCGCTGGCGGCGACGCTGTCCGAGATCCCGGGCGTCGTCGAACACGGCCTCTTCGTCGGGCTCGCGGACGAGGTCCACGTCGGGACGGAGTCGGGGGTCCGGATCGACGAGGCCTGAGATCGAGGAGGGCTGAAACCGTCGAAGAGCGCCGGTACGACCGACAGCGCCGCCGCTCGACGGGTAGCGTCCAAATAAAGTGGAACGGAAACGGGTTCGCCTTACAGGTCGCGCGGCTGGACCGTCTTCCGGTCGTTGGCCTCGGCGCGGCGCGCGGCGTCTTCGAGCAGCTCGTCCACTTCGTCGTCCAGCGCGTCGTAGAAGTCCGAAGCGACGTTCTTGTCGTCCAGGGCTTCCTTGACGGCCGCTTTGACAATGAGGTCTGCCATGCGATCGGGCCTACCCGGTGATGGTTAATAAGAGTTCCTGAATTCGCCCGCGAGGGGCGCCGTGAAGCCGGTTCGCGGGGGGCTGCGAACACAATCACTTATAAATCTTGTGAGATTCTCGTCTCCGCGCTGCCCCGACCGCGCTCCGAACTCGTCTCGAACCCGACTCGATCGGGCCGTATCCCCGCCGCGTGACGCCCACGGGCGCGCTCGGGCCGCCCCCCTGCGTCGCGCGCGGCGCGCTCCCGGAGGGCAAACCGACAGCTTCGACCGACTCCGTCGCCGACGATCTGCCATGCGAGAGACGTTAGCGGCGCTCGAAGCGGGCGAGATCGGCGTCGAGGAGGCGGAGTCGCGGCTCGCGGGCTACGCGACCACGGCCGCGGGGCGGTTCGACGCCGCCCGCGAGCGCCGGCGCGGGATCCCGGAGGCGATCCTCGCGGAAGGGAAGACGCCTGCCGAGGTCGCCGCGCTGGCGACGACGGCGCTCGAAACGACGGGGCGGGCCTTGGTGACGCGCGCGGACGAGGCGACGGCGGCGGCGGTCGCGTCGGCGGTCGGCGACGGCGACCCGGACGCGACGGTCGAGCGCGACGACCGCACGGGGACCGTCGTCGCGCACGCCGGCGACTTCGAGCCCCCGTCGCTCGACGCCGCGGTCGCGGTCGTGGCCGCCGGCACCGCAGACGCGCCGGTCGCCGGCGAGGCGGCGGTCGTCGCCCGCGAGATCGGGGCCGCAGTCGACCGGATCGACGACGTGGGCGTCGCCAACCTCGACCGAATCTTAGACCAGGTCAACCGGATCCGCGGGGCCGACGTCGCCGTCGTCGCGGCGGGCCGCGAGGGCGCCCTCCCGACCGTCGTCGCCGGGCTCGTCGACGCGCCCGTGATCGCGCTCCCGGTCTCGACCGGCTACGGCGTCGGCGGCGAGGGGGTCGCGGCGCTTGAGGGCGCGCTTCAGTCGTGTTCCGTGCTCACGACCGTCAACGTCGACGCCGGCTTCGTCGCCGGCGCCCAGGCCGGGCTGATCGCCCGCGCGGTCGACGCGGCGCGCGCCGAGTGAGCGGTCTCGTCGGCCCCGGCCGCCGGCCGCGAGCACCCCCCGTGGACTCCGGCGGATCCCGGCGTGTTCCGGATCGTGTTAAACGGGCGAATACCGGCAGTCGGGGGGACCGAGAAAGGGTATTAGTTCGTCCAGACCGTACGGTAGTTGCCGACGCACGTCGGCATCACATGCCACGCTGTGACCACTGCGGGTCGCACGTCTCGGACCGCTTCGCGCGCGTCTTCGCGGACGAGCGCGGCGACCTGAACGCGTGCCCCAAGTGCTCCGCGAACGCGGGCATCGCAGAGGTGTCCCGCGAGCGGACGCGAACCGGGGACTGACCGGCGAAACGCCGATCGGAGACCGAGCGCACCGAGAGCGGCCGCTCCGTTTTGTCCCCCCAGGCACATCCGCATCCACTTTTACCTCGCGCCCCGACGACCGCCCGTGGCCGACCACCACGTGTACGTGATCGAGTGCGCCGACGGCACCCTCTACACCGGGTACACGACCGACGTCGAGCGCCGCGTCGCCGAACACGACGCCGGGGAGGGCGCGAAGTACACGCGCGGCCGGACCCCCGTCACCCTGCGCCACGTCGAGTCGTTCGACTCGAAGTCGGCGGCGATGTCCAGAGAGTACGCGATAAAGTCGCTGTCGCGCCCGGAGAAGGAGAGCCTGATCGACGGCGGGGACGGCGGTTCCGACGCGGTTTAAGCCCCGCTCACTCCACGAGCCGTTCGATTTCGGTGACGAGGATGCCGGTCGCGCCGACCGAGCGCAGCTCCGAGATGGTCTCGAACACGTCGCGCTCGTCGACGACGGCGTGGACCGCGACCATCCCGTTGCCGTTCTCGTCGGCCTCGACGTCCATCACGGTCGGGCCGCCAAGCCCGGGGATCACGTCTTTCACCGCGTCCAGCCGGTCTTTCGGCGCGTTCATCATCAGGTAGCGCCGGCCGTCCGCCGCGAGGACGGACTCGAAGGCGGTCACCACCTGCTCGACCTTCGCGTCGTCGACGACGTCCGGGCGGGCGAACAGCCGGACCGAGGAGTCGAGCACGTCGTCGAGCACCGCCAGCCGGTTCACCTTCAGCGTCGTCCCCGTTGAGGTGATGTCGACGATGGCGTCGGCCATGTCGACGTGGGGAGTCAGCTCCGTCGCGCCCGTCACGGTGACCACGTCGGCGTCGACGCCCACGCGGTCGAGGTAGTCGCGGGTGACGCTCGGGAACTCTGTGGCGACCGTCTTGCCGACTAGGTCCTCGACGGTCGACACGTCGCCGTCCTCCGGCGCCGCGAGGACGAGCTTACAGGAGCCGTACCCCAGGTCGAGCAGGTCGACGAGGTCGCCCTCGGCGGCCTCGCTCGCGGCGTCGACGACGCCGCCCGACTCGGCCGCTTGGTCGAGGCCGGTAACGCCGAGGTCCGCCGCGCCGTCGCGGACGTACTCGGGGATGTCGGCCGCCCGCGCGAACAGCACCGTCACGTCCTCGTCCACGGTGTCGGCGTACAGCTGGCGGTCGGCGGTCTCCTCGACGTGGAGCCCCGCGCGCTCGAGGAGCGAGAGCGTCGGCTCGTGTAGGCGGCCCTTGTTGGGGACGGCGATGCGCATACGGAACGCGTCGCGGGGACAGGGGGAAACGTTTTCGTCCGGGGAGCGGGGGCGAGCAGCGACGCGAGATCGCTTATAAATAGACGCGGTGGCGCGTGCCTGCGAGCGGCCGCCTCCGGCGGCCGCGAGACAGCACGCGCGAGGGAGTCGGTCGCCGGGAGCGAAGCGACGGGCGACCGACGAGGCTGGGGAGGTGTGAGGCGCGGTCCCGTGAGCGACCGGAGGGAGCGAACGGGAGTACGGAAGTCGCAGCCCGCGCAGCGAACGCAGTGAGCGAGCAGGACCGTCTTCCAGTAGTGCTGTGCGGGGCGGGACTCAAAGGGGCAGTCGCGAGGCGGGCGCAGACGACGTAAGCACCGCAGTGAGTGAGCGAAGCGAACGAGCGAGGAGCACAGCGAGCGTGCGCCCGCCTCGCGACTGGGGCTTTGACGGTGTTCGCCGCCGATTCACGGCTAACCACTTATAAAGGTCGAACGGGCGGAGGAGAGTTTTGACACCCCTACGACCATCTCGTATCGCCGCGCCGCTCAAGTGTCTCGCCGTCCAACGACGCGTATCGTGAGCGACGCCGACTCCCCCCTCTCGGAGGACCGTCCGACCGTCGACCGCCCGCTCCGCGTCGACGCCCCGTTCGAGCCCGCGGGCGACCAGCCGGAAGCGATCGAGGGGCTGGTCGAGGGGTTCGAGTCGGGCGCCGACAGGCAGACCCTCCTCGGCGTGACGGGGTCCGGGAAGACGAACACCGTCTCGTGGGTCGCCGAGGAGCTGGACCAACCCACCCTCGTCTTGGCCCACAACAAGACGCTCGCCGCCCAGCTGTACGAGGAGTTCCGCGAGCTGTTCCCCGATAACGCCGTCGAGTACTTCGTCTCCTACTACGACTACTACCAGCCGGAGGCGTACGTCGAGCAGACGGACACGTTCATCGACAAGGAGATGTCGATAAACGAGGAGATCGACCGCCTGCGCCACTCCGCGACGCGCTCCCTTCTCACCCGCGACGACGTGATCGTCGTCGCCTCCGTCTCGGCCATCTACGGGCTCGGCGACCCGGGGAACTACCGCGACATGGCGCTACGGCTGGAGGTCGGCGAAGAGGTCGGTCGCGAGGAGCTGCTCACCCGGCTCGTCGACCTGAACTACGAGCGCAACGACGTGGACTTCACGCAGGGCACGTTCCGCGTCCGGGGCGACACCGTCGAGATCTACCCGATGTACGGGCGGTACGCGGTGCGCGTCGAGCTGTGGGGCGAGGAGATCGACCGGATGCTCAAGCTCGACCCGATGAAAGGCGAGGTCGTCTCCGAGGAGCCCGCAGTAATGTTACACCCGGCGGAGCACTACTCGATCCCGGACGACCAGCTGGAGCAGGCGATCGCGGAGATCGAGGACCTGATGGCGAAGCGGGTCAGCTACTTCGAGCGACAGGGCGACCTCGTGGCGGCTCAGCGCATCGAGGAGCGCACCACCTTCGACTTAGAGATGCTCCGCGAGGCGGGCTACTGCTCCGGGATAGAGAACTACTCGGTCCACATGGACGACCGCGAGTCGGGCGACGCCCCCTACACCCTGCTCGACTACTTCCCCGACGACTTCCTCACCGTCGTCGACGAGTCCCACCAGACTATCCCCCAGATCAAAGGGCAGTACGAGGGCGACAAGTCCCGGAAGGACTCGCTGGTCGAGAACGGGTTCCGCCTGCCGACCGCCTACGACAACCGCCCGCTCACCTTCGAGGAGTTCGAGGCGAAGACGGACCGCACGCTCTACGTGTCGGCGACGCCGGGCGACTACGAGCGCGAGACTTCCGACCGGATCGTCGAGCAGATCGTCCGCCCGACCCACCTCGTCGACCCGAAGGTGGAGGTGACGGGCGCGACGGGGCAGGTCGACGACCTCCTCGAACGCGTCGATGACCGGATCGAGCGCGACGAGCGCGTCCTCGTCACCACGCTCACCAAGCGGATGGCCGAGGACCTCACCGAGTACCTCGAGGAGGCGGGCGTCGACGTGGCGTACATGCACGACGAGACGGACACCCTCGAACGCCACGAGATCATCCGCGACCTCCGACTCGGCAACATTGATGTGCTCGTCGGCATCAACCTGCTCCGCGAGGGGCTCGACATCCCGGAGGTGAGCCTCGTCGCCATCCTCGACGCCGACCAGGAGGGATTCCTCCGCTCCACCACGACCCTCGTCCAGACGATGGGGCGGGCCGCCCGCAACGTCAACGGCGAGGTCGTCCTCTACGCCGACGAGGTGACCGACTCGATGGAGGAAGCAATCGAGGAGACCCAGCGCCGCCGCGAGATTCAGCTCGAGTACAACGAGGAACACGGCTACGAGGCGACCACCATCGACAAGCCGGTCAGCGAGACGAACCTCCCCGGCTCGAAGACGGACACCTCGTCGGTCAGCGTCGGCGACGTGGAGAGCGAAGACGAGGCGAAAGCGCAGATCGAGGCGCTCGAAGACCGGATGGACGAGGCCGCGAGCAACCTGGAGTTCGAGCTGGCGGCCGACATCCGCGACCGGATCGCGGAGCTCCGACGCGCCTTCGAGATCGACGCGGGCGACGAGGGCGTCCCCGCGCCGACGATAGACGAGTAGCGGTCGCCGTCGGCGCGCTCCGTCCCGCTACCGCCGCCGCTCCGATTCTCACGCCGCGTCACCGTGGCGACGGGGTTTTACCACGGTGTGTCGCAGTCGGGCACGTGTACCGCCGCGCGGTCGTCGCCGGGGCAGCCGCGGTCGCCACCGCCGGGTGCGTCGACCGCCTCCACGACGTCGCCGCCTCGACCCCCCGTGACATCGGCGTGCGGAGCCGCTACGTCGACGGTAACCCGATGGTCGACTCGCGCAGCGTTCTCGCGCGGCCCGAGGAACTGTTGACCCACGCGGCCTCCTTCCGCTCCGCCTCGTCGGCCCACGGCGCGCTCAAGCCCGACGCGACGGCGTCCCGCGAGTTCGTCGACCGAACCGACTTCGTCGACGACGGCGGCGATGCGGTCCTCGTGATCGCCCAGCGGCTCACCGCACCTGAGGTCCGACTCCGCCTCGGCGGGATCAGTCGCACCGGCGACCACTCGCTCCGGATTGCCATCGATCAGGGCGGCGTCCGCGGCGAGGTCGAGACCGACGAGCCGGTCGTGAAGACCCTCTTGTTGCGGCTCACCGACGAGCGCGGCCCGCCGGAGCGCGCGATCGTCGTTATCGGCGACGGGCGCGCCGGGATCACACTGTGAGCGCGGTCGGTCCGGGACTCCGCTTCCCGGCTCCGTCCCGCGATCGTTTTCTGATCGGAACGCGTCCGACCGTCCATGTCACTTTGTAGTCGACTTCTCGGATCGGCCCTCCTCGTCGTCGGCCTCGCCGCGATCGCGGCCACGGTTTCGCTCGCCCCCACGGTCCCTCCGGAACCGGCGGCCGACTCGGTATCGCTCATCGCTCCCACCCCGTACTCGTTCATCGCCACGCCGCCTCTCCTCGCGGTCGGTTCGGTGTTTCTGGTCGGCGGTATCGCCGCGGTCGCGGGCGCCAACCTCTCGGCGCGCGCGGCGCTCTTCGCGCCCGTTCTCGGCGGAGTCGCCGCGTTCGCGCTCGTCGCCGGCGTCGTCACCGCGCCCGCGGCGATCCTCCCGGCGCTCGCCGAGGCGGACGCGCTCGCGACCGCGGCCTCCGGTCCGCCGGGCACCATCGCGACGGGCGCGGTCGTCGGCGCCGCCGTGGCCCCGGTCGTCCGCGCGACGACCACTGAGGACACCGCGGCGCTCCTCGCGGGGTCGGTCCTGTTACTGGCGGCGCTCGCGGCGGGGGCGTCCGACCCCCTCTCGCTGGTCGTCGGCGGGGTCGGCGGCGCGGTCGCCGTCGGCCTCCTCTGGGCGGTCGACCCCGAACGCTGGCGGCCCTGAGCGCCGGCGGCACTGAATCCGAATCTTGTTCGCTCGCCCGCCGAGCAGTCGCTCGCCCGCCGATCAGTCACTCGCCTGCCGATTAGTCTCCCGGCCGCTCGCGCCCGGATCCGGGTTCGCGCTTCTCGCTGAACTGCTCGACCGAGCCCTCGCAACTCGATTAGGGTGGGGCTTGACGCCGCCAGTTGGGCACTGTAACGACCACCCGTACCCGGAGATCACCGCTCAGTCTCCGTCTCGGCACCGCCCGCTTGCGGATCGGAGGAACGACTCCGCTCACATACTATGAAAGTGAACTTGCTATACTACAATTTTGTTGGTAATACTTATGCTAGTGGAGTCTGTGTGGTCCGATACGGTTCACACGGCTACGCACGCGTTACGCTGTAAGACCGTCTCCCGAGCGACACGACAGCGGTCGGACTCACTAGACTGACGCGAGACAGTGGCAGCGGCAATCCAACACAACCGGTCACGTTCGAGATGACCAAATGAGCGAAAGCGAAAACGCAAACACGAACGCGAGCACAGGCACGGATATCGAGACGGACATCTTCTCGGAGAGAACACAGCTGAAGCCCTACGAGTACAGCGAGTTTCTCGACTACGTGGAGGCGATCCGGAACAGCTACTGGGTACACACGGAGTTTAATTTCGACGGAGACGTCCAAGATTTCAAAGTCAACACGACTCCCGCCGAGCAGACCGTTATCAAGCGGACGATGTTGGCTATCGCGCAGATCGAGGTGCAGGTGAAGACGTTCTGGTCGGACATCTACGAGGAGATGCCCAAAGCCGAGGTCGGGAATGTGGGCATGACCTTCGCGGAAAGTGAGGTGCGGCACATGGACGCCTACAGCCACCTCCTCGACATCTTAGGAATCACGGACGATTTCGAGCAGGTGACTGAGGAGCCGGCGATGAAAAAGCGGATCGAGTATCTCGACGAGTATCTAGAGAAAAGCGAGAGTGACGACGAACGGGAGTACGTAATGAGCATCCTGCTTTTCAGTACGTTCGTCGAACACGTGTCGCTGTTCAGCCAGTTCCTCATCATGACGAGCTTCGACAAGCACGAGAAGAAGTTCAAGGGAATAGCGAACGCCGTCGAAGCGACCAGCAAAGAAGAGCAGATTCACGGACTGTTCGGGGTCGAGCTGGTGGAGACGATCAGCGAGGAGAACCCGGACCTCTTCGATGACGACTTCGAGGAAGACGTTCAAGAAGCCTGTCAGCAGGCCTACGAGGCGGAGACGGAGATCCTGGATTGGATATTCGACGACGGCGAGCTGGAGTTCCTTCCCAGGGCACACGTCGACGCGTTTCTGCGAGACCGGTTCAATCAGAGCCTCAAAAACGTCGGCGTGGAACCGATATTCGAGACGGACGACGACCTGCTCGAGGAGACGCGCTGGTTCGACGAGGACGTCATGATGACGAAGGATAACGACTTCTTCAGCAAGCGGTCGACCACGTACAACAAACACACGCAGAGCGTTACCGCCGAGGACATGTTCTAACAATGGCACAGAAAGCACTCGACAGCGTTGCGGAACAACAGACGGAACCGTTCTACTGGCTGAACGAGGACAGCAGGGAGTTTCTCAGAGAGGGATACCTGCTCGAGGGCATCGAAGCCGAAGAGCGAGTTAGACAGATAGCGGAGCGCGCCGAAGAGATCCTGGGTGAAGAGGGGTTCGCGGACAAGTTCTATGAGTACATGAGCCGCGGCTTCTACAGTCTCGCCAGCCCGGTGTGGTCCAACTTCGGGCTGGACAGAGGCCTTCCCATCAGCTGCTTCGGCAGCTACATGGAGGACACCATCGAGAGTATTCTCTACACCCAAGCCGAGGTGGGTGAGATGACCAAGCAGGGCGGAGGCACGAGCGGGTACTTCGGTGAGCTGCGGCCCCGGGGCAGTTCGATAACGAACAACGGCAAGAGCAACGGGAGTTACAGCTTCACGGAGCTGTTCGACACGATCATCAACGTCGTCAGCCAGGGCGAGACCCGGCGGGGACAGTTCGCCGGCTACATCGACGTCGAACACGACGATTTGGACGAATGGCTTACCATCAAAACGGAGGGAGACCCGGTACAGGACATCTACTACGGCGTCATCATCGGTGACGACTGGTTTCAGGCGATGATCGACGGCGACGAAGCGAAACGAGAGACCTGGGCGGATATTATCGAGACCCGGATCAATATCGGCGTCCCGTATATCATCTTCCGGGGGAACATGAACGAGGGGAAGCCACAGGTGTACAAGGACAAGGAGTACCAGATAAACGCGTCCAACCTGTGTACCGAGATAGCGCTGCCGGCCACGGCGGACGAGAGCTTCGTCTGCTGTCTCTCGAGTATGAACGCGCTCCACTACGACGAATGGAAGGACACCGACGCGGTGGAGACACTGACGCGGTTCTTAGACGCGGTGATGGAGGAGTTCATCCAGCGAACGGAGGGGGTACAGTTCATGGAGCGGGCCGTGCGGTTCGCGAAGCGCCACAGGGCGATAGGGATCGGCGTCCTCGGGTGGCACAGCTATCTCCAGAGCAACATGATCCCCTTCGACAGCATGGAGGCGATGGAGAAGAACGAGGAGTTGTTCCGGATCATCAAAGAGCGGAGCTACGAGGCGAGCGAAGCGCTCGCCGACGAGTTCGGAGAGCCGGAGGTTCTCGAAGGCTACGGCAGACGGAACACGACGACGATGAGCGTGGCTCCGACGAAATCGAGCAGCGTCATTCTGGGCCAGGTCAGTCCGAGTATCGAGCCGCTGAAATCGAACTACTTCGTGCGAGACGGTGCGAAGCTAAAGTCGACGCAGAAAAACAGATTCCTTCAAGCGATACTGGCGGAGCGGGGCACAGACACGCGCGACGTCTGGGACAGCATCGCGAATAAAGACGGGAGCGTTCAACATCTCGAGTGTCTGACGGACGAAGAGAAAGCGGTGTTCAAGACCTTCGCCGAGATACCACAGATGGCGATCATCAACCAGGCAGCACAGAGACAGAAACACATCGACCAAGCACAGAGCCTGAACGTCTCGATCGACCCGAGCGAAGTGAGCGTCAAGGAGATCAATCAGCTCTACATCGAAGCTTGGAAGAAAGGGGTCAAGAGCCTCTACTATCAGCACAGCGTGAATGCCGCACAGAAGTTCAGTCGAGACATTCTCGAGTGTCGGGCCTGCGAGAGCTGATCGCTACGTTCCCGGCCGCTCGCTTTCGCTCTCCAGTTCGATGTCGCGGTCGGCCTCGCGGGTCGCCGCCTCCTGCTTGGCGAGGTCGACGTCGTCCGCGTCCCGCGTCTCGTCGGTCCGCAGGTCGCTGTCGGCCACGGTGTCGAGCTGTTCGAGGGCGCTCTCGATGTCCTCCAACCCGAGCATCTTCTCCGTCTCCTCGTCGAACTCCTTGCTCTCTAACCCCTCCATCTGCTGGACGTCGGAGCCGGAGAGCGCCTTGCCGTAGCGGCCGACGAGGCTGGTGAGCTCCTGCGGGAGGACGAACGTCGTCGACTCGCCTTTCCCGATTTCCTCTAGGGTCTCCATGCCGCGCTCGATGATGGCGCGCTCGCCCATCGACTCGGCGGAACGGGCGCGGAGGACCGTGGAGATGGCGTCCCCCTGCGCTTCGAGGATCTGGGACTGCTTTTCCCCCTGCGCACGGATGATGTTCGACTGCTTGTCCCCTTCCGCCTGCTCGACGGCGGAGCGGCGTTCCCCCTGCGCTTCGAGGATCATCGCACGGCGGCGGCGCTCCGCGCCGGTCTGTTGCTCCATCGCGCGCTGGACCTCTTGGGAGGGGCTCACCTCGCGGACCTCGACGGCCTCGACGCGGATCCCCCACTCGTCGGTGGGCTCGTCGAGCTCCTCGTTGATCCGGTCGTTGATCAGCTCCCGCTGTGAGAGCGTGTCGTCGAGCTCCATGTCGCCGATGACGGCCCGGAGCGTGGTCTGCGCGAGGTTCGAGACGGCGTTCTTGTAATCGTCGACCTCTAAGAACGCCTTCTTGGCGTCCATCACCTTGATGTAGACGACGGCGTCGGCGGTCACGGGGGAGTTGTCACGGGTGATCGCCGACTGGCTCGGGACGTCGATCGTCTGGGTTCGCATGTCGAACGCGTACGTCCGCGAGACGAACGGCGGGATGATGTGGACGCCGGGTTCGAGCAGCTTCCGGTACTCGCCGAAGACGGTGAGCGCCTCCTTGTCGTAGGCGTCGACGATCTCGACGGCGCTGATAACCGTGACGGCCGCCAGAAGCACCGCCAGCGCCGCGACGCCGAAGACGAGGCTCTGGCCGAGGAGGGCGACGCCGACGAGCACCGCGACGCCGAGCGCGAGGTACTGCCAGACCCCGTCCGGGATCTCCGCCAGCACCTCATCCAGCTCGGCGGAATCGCCGCGCGGACCTTGTGTTCCCATACCCGAAGTTACGGCCCGACGCTGTTAACGGTTGGCACGAGTTCGGGGCCGCGGGGCGCGTCGTCTCCGGCCGTCTCTGAGGTACCGGAAACGCCCGCGTATGCCGGTCGGGTTTAACTACGCGGCGAACGCAACGTTTCGTATGCCATCCGACGAGGGGGACGACGATCCGAAGTTCAGCACGCGAAGCGTCCACGCCGGCTCCGACCCGGACCCGGCGACCGGCGCCCGCGCGACCCCCATCTACCAGACGACCGCGTACCAGTTCGACGACGCCGACCACGCCGCGGATCTCTTCGCCTTAGAAGAGGCCGGCAACGTCTACTCCCGGCTGATGAACCCGACCAACGCCGCCTTAGAAGAGCGGATCGCCTCCCTGGAGGGCGGCGTCGGCGCGGTCGCGACCGCCTCGGGCATGGCCGCGCTCGACGTGACGACGTTCCTGCTCGCCTCCGCGGGCGACAACATCGTCTCGTCGTCGGCGCTGTACGGCGGCACCTACACCTACCTCACCCACTCCGTCGAGCGCCGCGGCGTCTCGACCCGGTTCGTCGACCCGCTCGACTACGAGGGGTACGCCGAGGCCATCGACGAGGACACCGCCTACGTCCACCTCGAAACGATCGGGAACCCGGCGCTGGTCACGCCCGACATCCAGCGGATCGCGGACATCGCGCACGACCACGGCGTGCCGCTGTTCGTCGACAACACGTTCGCGACGCCGGCCCTCTGCCGGCCGCTCGAACACGGTGCCGACCTCATCTGGGAGTCCACGACGAAGTGGCTCACCGGCAACGGCACCACCGTCGGCGGGGTCGTCGTCGACGGCGGCTCGTTCCCGTGGGCCGACCACGCCGAGAAGTTCCCCGAGATCGCGCAGGACAACCCCGCGTACCACGGGATCAACTTCGCCGAGCGGTTCGGCGACGCCGCCTTCACGTTCGCGGCGATCACCCGGGGCCTGCGCGACCTCGGCGACCAGCAGTCGCCGTTCGACGCGTGGAACACGCTCCAGCAGACGGAGTCGCTCCCGCTGCGGATGGACCGCCACTGCGAGAACGCGGGGATCGTCGCCGAGTACCTCGACGACCACGACGAGGTCGCGTGGGTGAACTACCCCGGCTTGGAGAGCCACGAGACCCACGAGGAGGCCAGCGAGTACCTGGAGGGCGGCTACGGCGGCATGCTCACCTTCGGGCTGGAGGCGGGCTACGAGGCCGCGCGGGCGACCGTCGAGGAGGCGGACCTCGCCTCGCTCGTCGCGAACGTCGGCGACTCGAAGACGCTCGTGATCCACCCGGCGTCGACGACCCACCAGCAGCTGACGGACGAAGAGAAGGAGGCCGCGGGCGTCACCGACGACATGGTCCGTCTGTCGGTCGGCATCGAGGACCCCGCGGACATCGTCGCCGACTTAGAGGCCGCAATCGAGGCGGCGACCGCCTAACCGCGATCCGGCCGTTTCCGACGGTTCACATCCAGCAAAAGAAGTAAGCAATCATACCACCTTGGTATACCATGGAAAGCGAAATCAACGTGCTACACGTTGATGACGACCCCTCAATCACAGACCTTACAGCAAGCTTTCTCAAGCGGGAGGATGACCGATTTCGTATCCAGACAGCGACCAGCGCTGGTGAAGGACTAAGCGTAATTAATGACTGCCGACCTGATTGTATTGTCTCAGATTTTGACATGCCTAACGTAGACGGGATTGAATTCTTGCAGAGTGTCCGAAAAGAATTTCCAACGCTTCCATTTATTCTCTTCACCGGTAAGGGCAGTGAGGCTGTCGCCAGTGATGCGATTGCCGCCGATGTTACCGATTATCTTCAGAAAGGGAGCGGACCCGAGCGGTACAAACTCCTCTCTAACCGAATCTGTAACGCTGTTGAGGCAGAACGTAAGGCTGAGCGCGCCGACAGACAAGAACAACTGATAGAACTCACCGAGCGCACCGATAGTATTGGCAGCTTCGAACTGAACACTGAGACCAGAGCGTTGTTTCTGACTAATGGGCTCCGCAATGTCATGGATCTTCCTGATCAGGGAGACCCCTCTCTGGACGATGCTCTTGATTTGTTTCATCCCGATGATCGCAAAGAGATCCAGCAAGCAATTGACTCCGCTTCTCAGACGGGCGAACAGATACAGGGCAGTTACCGTGTTGAGACACTGAGCGGAGAACGCCGAATTATCGGTGTTACGCTCAAATCGGCGGCTACTGGAGAACATGGAAAAATAGTGTATGGTGCTGTCCGTGATATTACTGATCGTCGGGAGCGCCAGCAGGAACTTAGAGAGTACGGAACCATTATCGACGCGCTCACTGACCCGGTGTACGTCATTAGCGAAAACGGCCGGTTCACGCACGTTAATGACGAGTTCGTTGAGTTGGTCGGCTACGAGCGAGAGACGATCATCGGGGCCACACCATCGTTGATCAAAGACGACGACGCCGTCGAACAAGCAGAACAACAGTTGGGACGATTGCTGTCGGCTGCTGGGCCAGAGACAGTTACCTTCGAGGTAACAATACACCCATCTAATAGCGATCCGATCACCTGCGAGGACCACATGGGTGTCCTCCCATACGATGGCGACACGTTCGACGGATCCGTCGGCGTACTCCGTGATGTTACTGAGCGTAAAGAATACAAACAGGGATTGGAGGCACAAAACGAGCGGTTAGAAGAGTTCAGCAAGCTCGTTAGCCACGATCTACGGAACCCACTGAGTGTTGCTGAAGGCCATCTCGGACTGGTACAAGTCGCCGAAGGGAGAGAGCACCTCGATACAGCAATTAACGCGATTGAGCGGAGTCAGGCGCTAATCGATGACTTGCTAACGCTGGCACAAGAGGGCGCTCAACAGAGTGAGATCGAAACTATTGATCTCGCGGAGGCAGCTAAGAGCAGTTGGGAGACGGTTGAGACGCCACAGGCATCTCTCAGTGCGCGTGAACTACCGAAGATCAAGGCAGACCGCAGCCGACTCCAACAGCTGCTTGAGAATCTGTACCGGAATAGCATAGAACACGGCGGTGAAGCGGTGACGGTGTCGGTCGGTGCGACCGACAGCGGATTTTACGTGGCAGACAACGGCGTTGGAATTCCTGAGTCTAAGCGAACGGAGATCTTTGAGGCTGGCTACTCAACTAGCGCAGATGGGACAGGCTTTGGCTTGCAGATTGTCGAACAAGTTGCTAAGGCCCATGGGTGGGTAATTGCCGTATCTGAGAGCGAGCAAGGCGGTACACGATTTGAATTTACTAGTGTAGAGGGTGTAAATTAGCGATTAACCTGATTCATATCGCATGACATTAGCGGGTCTCTGTTCGGAACGACACCGTGTTTGTTATTTATATATGGGTGCGTTCTGTCGGCTAAATGAGAATAATTTGAAAAACACCACAGTTCCGTGCTGACTACATCCTCTGTACTGAGCGATAGTTTATTCAGTAGACCGTCTCTCAGCACTGCCATATTCGCGCTCTACATTCAGCACGCCTCTAAGAACAGTTCACCAGTTGAGAACTTTAACAGAGATGACGGTCTCTCTTTCTCTCGCCGAGCTATCGTCCTCCCGACCTACGCCTCGAACCCCTCTTCCCACCGGAACGTCCCGTTCCGCTGGACGACCTCGCCGTCGACCTCCAGCCGCGAGTCGGCGCTCACGTCCGTGATCATGTCGACGTGGACCGCGCTGTCGTTGCCGGACTCCCCTTCGGGGAGGCAGGCGTCGTAGGCGCGGCCGACCGCGAGGTGGACGGTGTCGCCCATCTTCTCGTCGAAGAGGATGGAGTCCGTGAAGCGGTCGATGCCGCGGTTCATCCCGATGCCGAGCTCGCCCAGCCGCCGCGCGCCGTCGTCGGTGTCGAGGATGTCCGCGAGCGCCTCCTCGCCGGACTCGGCCGCGAAGTCGACGACTTCGCCGCCCTCGAACGAGAGGTGAACGTTCCGGACGCGCGTCGCGTCGATGGTCATCGGCACGTCGAAGAAGACCTCGCCCTCGGTGTCGTAGGGGGCGGTGAACACCTCGCCGCTCGGGAGGTTATGCGAGTCGTACGCAACGGAGGCGGCGGAGTTCACCGCGGTGCGGCCCGCGATCGACATCTGAACGTCGGTGTCTGGCGCGCCGTCGCGCTCGGTGACGATCCGGACGTTGTTGCCGCCGTCGAGGACGTCCTTCATCTTCGCCATCTCGTCGGCGAGCGACTCCCAGTCGCGGAGGACCGCATCGTAGACGAAGTTCCGGTACTCCTCGTAGGCCATCCCCGCCTGCTGGGCGAGGCTCCGGGTCGGGTGGACCGTCGACACCCAGTCGGTGTCCATCCGCGCCTCGCGGACGCTCTGCCGGGCCTTCGCGTACGCCTGCCGCGTCGGGCGGTCGACGTCGGCGGTCGCGGTGGTGTTGCGCCCGCCCCCGATCCGGAGGTAGGCGTCGGCGGCCTCGAAGATCGCGCGGTCGACCGCAGGGTCGGAATCGAAGTCGTCCGTGTCGACGTCGCCGTCCGTTCCAGCCTCGACGCCTTTTAAATAGCCGCGGGAGAGTTCGCTCGACCCGTACAGCGTCGTGACGTTCGCCCCGCGCTCGCCGAGCGCCTCGGCGACCGCGACGCCCAGCTCGTGGGCGTCCTCCGCGACGCTGACGACGACGTCGTCGCCGGCCTCGACCCGTGCGCTCCAGTCGACGAGCACTGCGGCGTGCTCGCGTACGCGTTCGTCCATTGTCCGGTGTGTTGCGGGGGAGCGGTAAATCGGTGCCGGGACGACGAGTCCCGTTCGGGCGTCTCGGGAAGTTACTCGTCGATCGAACTGTCGTACATCGCTTCGAACGCCACTTCGCCGCGGATCAGTTCGTCGACGCCGCTCGTGAGCGTCACCTCGCCGAACACCGTCGCTCGGTAGTACGTGTAGAGGCCGTCCGCTCCTCGCTCGGTGCGTTGGCGTTTTTCGACGAGGCCGACGTCGACGAGTTTGTTGAGGTGGTAGTGGAGGGTGCTGTCGTCGACCTCAATCGCGTCCTCCAGTTCTTTGGGGCTCATGTCGTCGCTGTGGACGAGCCGGTAGAGGATTTCGTACCTGGTGCGGTGTCCGACCGCTGCGTGCATCGCTAGGTACTCGTCGAGGCTGAGGACGCTGTCCTCGGGCAGCAGGTCTTCGGGGTCCTCCGGGAATCCTGCGCCGGCGGGCTGCGAGTCATTCGTCGCCATCGTAGTGTTACGTACGGGGGTGAGACGCTTAGGCTCTGTTAGGCCGAAGTTTCTCAAAAACGCCGTCTTTTAAATGCTGACGGCAGATCATCGGTGAAGACCGCCAAAGCCCCAGATGCTCGGTTATCCTCCGGTGACTGTGACTCGGCGGCGGACACCGCCAAAGCCCCAGCCGGGAGGACTCGGTGCGGTCGCTGTCGTTCGAGACGCCTCCGGCGTCTCGTGATGACGAAACGGCTTCGCCGTTTCGAACCACGGTCCTCAGTCGCTCGCGCTGCTCGCTCCTTGCGGTCCTTGCTTCCCGCGCCTTCGTCCTCCCGGCTGCCCCTTTGAGTCCCGCCCCGCACCGCTCCGCACAGCACCCCACACCTCCCCAGCCTCGTCGGTGGTTCTCCGGTTCGCTCCGAACCACCGACTCCCTCGCGCGTGCTGACTCGCGGCCGCCGAGGGCGGCCGCTCGCAGGCACGCGCCACCGCAGGTTCACTTATAAAAGAGAACGTTCGCCAGATCGCGGCCGGCGACCTACTCCAGATCGAGCAGCGTCGCGATCTCGTCGAGGTACTCGTCGTAGACGCCGACGGCGGACTCGATCGGGTCGGGCGAGGCCATGTCGATGCCGGCGAGTTCGACGACGTCGAGTGGGTACTCGGAGCCGCCCGCCTTCAGCATCTCGCGGTAGTCGGCCGCGGCGGACTCGCCCTCCTCTAAGACGCGCTCGACGATGGCGGCCGCGGCGGAGATGCCGGTCGCGTACTGGTAGACGTAGAAGTCGTAGTAAAAATGAGGAATGCGCTGCCACTCGCGCTCGATGCCGCCCGTCAGCTCGGCGGGCGCGTAGTAGTCGCCCTTCAGGTCGCCGTACATCTCGTCGAACGCGTCGGGCGTGAGCGCGTCGCCGGCCTCCACGCGCTCGTGGATCTCTTGTTCGAACGTCGCGAACATCGTCTGCCGGAAGAGGGTAGAGCGGAAGCGCTCGAGGTACTCGTCGAGCACGTGCGTCCGGAGCTCGTCGTCCTCGACGGTGTCGAGCAGGTGGTGGGTGAGGAGGGTCTCGTTGACGGTGGAGGCGATCTCCGCGACGAAGATCTCGTAGCTCGCGTCGTGCCACGGCTGCGCGTCGCCGGCCAGCTCGGAGTGCATCGAGTGGCCGAGCTCGTGGGCCAGCGTGTACATCGAGGCGATGTCGTCCTGGTAGTTCATCATGATGTACGGCTGGGTGTCGTACGTGCCCGAGGAGAACGCGCCGGAGCGCTTCCCGCGGTTCTCGTAGACGTCGACCCACCGCGAGTCGAGCCCCTCGGCCAGCCGCTCCTGATAGGCGTCGCCCAGCGGCGCGACCGCCTCGATCACCCACTCGCGGGCCTGCTCGTACTCCACGTCGGGGCCCTGGTCGCCCGTCAGCGACATGTAGAGGTCGTGGCTCTGAAGCCGGTCGACGCCGAGCGCCGCCTCCTTCAGCTCGGCGTGGCGGTGGAGCACGTCGAGGTTGTCGTCGACCGTGTCGACGAGCGTGTCGTACACCTCGACGGGGACGTTCGAGCCGTCGAGCGCGGCGGCGCGCGCGGAGTCGTAGTCGCGGATCTCGGCGCTCGTGACGTGCTCGCGGACGGCCTTCTCGAGGGAGGTGCCGACCGTGTTGCGCACGTCCGCCCACTCGTCATAGAACGTCTCGTGGACGCGCTCGCGGAACTCGCGGTCCGGGTTCGTCTGGAGCTTCGTGAAGTTCGCCTGCGTGATCTCCACCTCCTCGCCGTCGGGGTCCTCGACGACGCCGTAGGTCATGTCGGCGTTCGTCAGCATCGAGTAGATCTCGCTCGGCGCGTCGGTGACCTCGGAGAGGTCCGCCAGCACCTCCTCGACCTCGCTCGACCGGGTGTGCGGTTTCTTTCGCAAGACGTCGTCGAGGTAGTGCTCGTACGCTTCGAGCGCGGGCTCGTCGTCGAGGAAGGCCGAAACGTCCGACTCCGTCAGCGACTGGATCTCCGGTTCGAGGTACGAGACCGCGCTCGACGCCTCGGAGCCGAGCGACGACGCCCTCGCGGACATCGCCTGGTACTCCTGGTTCCGCGTGTCCTCGGCGCTCCGCAGGCGGGCGTAGGTCATGACCTGCTGGAGCTCGCGGAAGATCTCCTCGCGGAGTTCGAGCAGTTCGAGCAGGGTGGCGGCGTCCTCGACCGCGCGCCCCTCGTAGGCGGTCAGCTCGTCGATACGGTCGGAAACGGTCTCGTAGGCCGACTCCCACGCCTCGTCGTCGGCGTAGATGCCGTCGAGGTCCCACTTGTACTCGGTGTCGATCTCGGACCGCTCGGGAACCGAACTCATACCCTTTGAGTCGCCCTCGCGCACACTAAGCCTTGGCAAACCCCGCGCGGCGAGCCGATAGGCGTGCGGGACGTTAGCTCGCCCCTGCGGCGTCGCTCTCGCCGTCATCGCCGTCGTCGTCGTCACCGATCGCCGTCCGACGCCTCCCCCTCGGCCCACGCCGCGAGGTCGACGACGAGCACGAGCGCGTCCTCGCCGTCGGGGTAGTAGCCGCCGACCCGCCGGACCGGCTCGAACCCCTCGTCGGCGTACAGCGACCGCGCGGGGTCGTTCCCCTCGCGCACCTCCAGCCGGGCGACGGCCACGCCGGTCGCGCGGAGCCGGGCCAGCGCCGACCGGAGGAGGGTCCGACCGATCCCCTCGCCGCGGGCGTCGGGATGGACCGCCAGGTCCTTGATATGGCCGATGTCGCGGCCGTGGTTCGGCGTCCGGTCGGCGACAACGAACCCGACGGCCGCGCCCGCCCGCTCCGCGACGAGGAACGCCGGCTCGTCGACCAGCCGCTCGAAAGCGTCGTAGGGCCACGGGTCCGAGAAGCAGGCGCGCTCGATCCGGACCACTGCGAGGAGGTCGGCGCGCTCGACCCGCCGGACCGCGACGTCGGGGACGCTCACGGGTCGGGTTGGCGGTCGCGGGGAATAAACGCGCCGGGTCGACGGTGGGGCCCCCCCCTCACGCGTCGATCCAGGGCTCGTCCGGGTCGGCGTCGGCCGGGTCGGGGGCGCACACCTCGAAGCACGCCCCCTCCGGGAGCCGGAGCCGCCGCCCGTCGGGGAGGCCGACGGGGCCGTCGCCCTCGCAGCGGAGTTCGACGGTCCACCCGTGCGACTCGACGACTTCGCGGACGATGTCGAGCCCGTACCCCGTCCCGTCCGCCCGCGTGGTGTACCCGGAGTCGAACACCGACTCCCGGTGGTCGGGGTCGATTCCCCTCCCGTCGTCGGCGACGAGGAACCCGCCGTCGGTGGCGGTGACGAGGACGGTGAGGTCGTCGTCGGCCGGTTCGGCGTCGGTCGGCTCGGTGTCGGTCGGTTCGGTGTCGGTCGGTTCGGTGTCGGTCGGTTCGGTGTCGGTCGGTTCGGTGTCGGAGCCAACCGTTTCCGACTCGGAGGCGTCCGGCTTCGCGTGTTCCGTCGCGTTGCGGAACAGGTTCTCGAAGGCCTGTCGCGTCCGCCCGCGGTCGCCGTACACCCGCGCGTCGTGGGCGACGACCAGCTCCGCATCGTCGTCGTCCTGTGCGGCGGTCTCCCAGGCGTCGCGGGCGACGCTCGCGAGCGCGAACTCCGTCGGCTCGTCCATCCCTGTCCCCTGTCGCGCGAGGGTGAGCAGCTCCGAGACGAGCTGGTCGATCCGGTCGACGGCGCGCTCGCCGCGTTCGAGGGGCTCCGTCTCCTCGCGCAGCCGCGCCATCTCGATGGAGCCGCGGATCACGGACAGCGGGTTCCGGAGGTCGTGCGAGACGATGCTCGCGAAGCGGTCGAGCCGCTCGTTGCGGTCGGTGAGCCGGCGCTCGCGCGCCTTCCGAGCGGTGACGTCGCGGGAGTTGACGAGCAGCTCGCCGTCGGGGCTGTCGGCCGGCAGCGACCGGGTGCGCGACTCCAGCCAGACCCAGTCGCCGTCGGCGGTGCGGTAGCGGTACTCCAGCGTGGGCGCCGCGTCGGGCTCGGTGAGCGCGCGGTAGAACCGCTCCGTCATACGCTCGCGGTCGTCCGGGTGGACGTAACCGAGCGGCGAACGCCCGACGGTCGACCCCTGCTCGTAGCCGAGCACCTCCTCGACGGAGGGGCTCTCGTAGACGACGAGGCCGTCGTCGTCGACGACGGTGACGAGGTCGCTGCCGTACTCCAAGAAGGCGCGGTAGCGCTCCGGGAAGGTGCGGTCGACGTCGACGCGGCGCACCGTGACGATCCGGCCGCCGAACTGCGGGGCGAGCTCCTCGTCGACGACGGACTCGACCCACGCGTACCCCCCGCTCGCGCGGCGGATCCGGTGGGTGACCGTCCGGGTCGTCGCGACCGCCGACAGCGCGTCGGCCACCGGCTCGCGGTCGCTCGGGTGGACGCGCTCCAAGAGGTCGCTCCCGACGAGCGCCCCGCGCTCGACCCCCACGACGTCCGGCACCGACGGCCCGGCGAACAGCACCTCGCCGTCCACGGCGACGGCGAGGAGGAACCGGTCCGCCTCGACCGCCCGTCCGCCCGCGGGCGCCGCGTCGTACTCGCTCGGTCCCCGGTCGGCAGGTGCGGGCGCACCCGACGCCGAAGCGCCCCCCGCGCGCCCCGCGAGGTGAGCCGACCGCTCCGCGTCGCCGGTCGGCGCGTCGGCCGCGGCCCGGTCGTCGGTGTCGGGGGCGTCCGCCGCCGGAGCGTCGCCCTCGTCGGCGCCGCGGCCCGGCGTCGACCTGTCGGATGGACGGAGGGTCACTGTCAGTTCTACCGGACGTACGAACGCGGGCTGATAAAGCTGCGCGCCGAAAGACTCAAATTTGATAACTAGGTGCCGAGCTGACCGACAGATCCGGCTCCTGCGCGGCCGTCGAGGCCTCCGACCGGATCACGCCGCCTGAGAGATCGCTCTCGCGAGCGGTCACACCTTCGCGAGCGGTCACACCTTCGCGAGCGGTCACACCTCGTCGACGACGGTCCCCTCGGCCCACGCGGCCTCGAACCCGTCGCGGACGCGCGTCGCAAACCCGCGGTCGCGCAGGTCGAGCATGCCGAACAGCCGGTCGGGCGCGAGCGGGTCGGCGACCTCCAGGCACACCTCCTCGCCGTCGATGAGGTAGAAGTTCCCGTACGCGTCCTCCGTGATCCGCAGCTCGAAGGGCCCCTGCGCGATCGTCAGCGTCGCGCGGTCCTCGTCGACCGCGGCGCGGGCGTCGTCGAACACGCCCGGCGAGATCAGCACGGAGACGTCGACGCCGCTCCGGATCGCGGCGAGGAGGCGGTCGAGCAGCTCCGGCCCCTCGCGGTCGACGTCGAACTGCGCGGAGACGTCGGTGGCGACGACGACGATCGACGCCTCGGCCGCGTCGATCCGCTCGAACAGCAGGTCGAGCGAGTCGTCGGCGCCGACCGCGGCGGTCCAGAACTCGTCGTCGGTCGCCTCCGCGTCGGCCAGTCGGTCAATCAGCTCCGACTTGCCGGACTCGTACGTCTCGATCCGCCGGGTGAGCTCGCGGCGCTTCGCCTCGACGAGCCGGTCGACGGCGACCGCGGGCTCGACGGGCGCGTACCGCTTCGGCTCGCGGTCGGTCTGAACCCGGACCAGCCCGCGCGACTCCAAGCCGCCGAGCGCGTCGTAGATGCGCCCCTTCGGCACGCCGCTCTCCTCGGCGACGGCCGCGGCGGTCCCGGTGCCGAGGGCGAGCAGCGCGCGGTACGCCCGGTCTTCGTAGCTCGACAGCCCGAGGTCGCGGAGCGACTCCATGTGCGCTCGTACGCGTGCCCCTCACAAAGCGTCGGCGTTCTGCGCCGCTGAACTATATAAATGCCCGCACGCAAAACGCCCGTTCGTTTCATGAGCTCGCTCCGAACTCTGTCGGTCTATCCCCGTCACGAATGCCAGCAGCGACGTGAATGACCGATATAAATCGGAATTTCTGCGTCTCAGCCGCTGTGTCGCGCTCATCTATATTTATACGAAAACAGATACGTTGTTGCCGTAGGTTCCCGAAGGGTATTACGTCGCAGTCCCGTACCCGTTCGCAACCAAAATGAGTCGAATCCGGACGGTCGCCGTCCTCCTCCTCGTTGCGTCGCTCCTCGCGACCGGGACGGTGGTCGCGCAGCAGGCCAACGACACGGTGCGCGGCGATCCGGACATCGAGGCGTTCGCGCCGGAGACCGCGTTCGTCCCCGGCGAGGAGTCGACCCTCCAGGTGAGCCTGAACAACCGCGGCGACATCGACGCGCAGGGGGCCGACAACCTCGAGAGCGAGGTGGTGACCGCCCACGAGACGACGGCGCGGATCCTCACGGGCGACGCGGCGAACCGCGAGGTTCCCTTCGACGTGCGGACCGGCGAGCAGACGGTCGGCGACGTCGCGCGCGGCGTCACCGGACCGATCGAGTTCACGGTCGTCCCCGACGAGGACGCCGAGCCGGGCGTCTACCGCGTCCCGATCGAACTGGAGTACCGGAACGTCGAGCGCGCCGAGGTCGACGACGGCTCCACCGTCCGCGACGAGGAGATCGTCACCGAGACCGTCTACGTCTCCGTGGAGATCACGGACCGCGCGCAGTTCGCGGTCGTCGACGTCGACGGCGCCGTCCAAGCCGGCGACAACGGCCTCGTCGACGTGACGCTGCGGAACGTCCGGAACGAGACCGCCCGTGAGGCCAGCGTGGCGGCGAACCCGATCGACCCGGACCTCTCCTTCGCCACCGACGCGGGCACGACCGAAACGTACGTCGGCGCGTGGGAACCGGGCGAGAACCGCACGTTCACCTACCGGCTGGCGGCCGCGGGCGAGGCCACCGCGCGGGCGTCGACGCTGGAGTTCGAGGTCGACTACCGCGACGCCGAGCGCGCCGACGCCGCCGCGCGGACGGTCCGGACGGGCGTGACGCCGCTCTCGCGGCAGGCGTTCATCGCCGAGGGACTAAACAGCACGCTGCGGGTCGGCGAGGACGGCTCCTTCACCGTCGAGGTCCGCAACCGCGGCCCCCGCGACATCGAGGACGCGGTCGTCGTGTTCAGCAACGAAGCGCCCGCCCCCGACGGCGTGGGACAGGAGACGGTCCAGTCCGACCCGAACATCGTCCCCCGCTCGACGCGGGACACGATCGGCGACCTCGCGGTCGGCGAGACGGCCACCGCGACGTTCGACGCCGGTCTCCGGACGGACGCGAACCCCGGCGAGCGGACGGTCAACGTGGCGGTCCGCTACCGCGGGATCGGCACCGACGAGGGGGTGAGCGCGAACAAGGGCGACGACGGGACCGTTTCGCTCGTCTCGACGTCGTCGGCCGGCGACGTCATCGTCTCCGACACGCTCGACGTCGTCGTCGACGTCGCGCCCGAGGCGGACGTGTTCTCGGTGTCGCCCGCCGAGCCGAACGCGACCGACCCGTCGTCGGTGACGCCGGGGTCGACGGTCAGGTACGACGCGGTCGTCCGTAACACCGGGCCCGACCCGATCTCGAACGTTCAGGCGAAGCTGTTCGTCGACTCGCCGCTCTCCTCGTCGGACGACGAGGCGTTCGTCACCTCGCTCGACCCGGGGGAGGAGACGACCGTCACCTTCGAGGTCGAGGTCGCGGGCGGCGCGACGCCGAAGACGTACGCGGCCGCGGTCGACTTCCGGTACGACGACGCCGACGGCGACGAACAGCTCTCCGACACCTACCGTCTCCCGGTCGAGGTGGTCGAAGACGACGAGAACGGGGCGCTCTCCTCGCCGCTCGGGATCGTCGCCCTGCTCGGCGTTGTCGCGGTCGGCGGCGCCTTGGTTTGGCAGCGCGGCCGGGTGAGCGGAGCGATCTCCGGGCTCCGCAGCCGACTCCGATCCCGATAGATGGACCCCGTCTCCCGGCTGTTCGGCGCGATCACCGACCGAGTCATCGAGCAGCCGCGCCGGGTCGTGATCGCCTGTCTCCTCGTCACCGCCCTGTTCGCGCCCGGCATGGCGCTTCTGGAGGCGAGCGCCGGCAGCGACCAGTTCACGGACGGGATCGAGGAGGCGGACGCGCTCGACCGCGTGAACGAGCGCTTCGAGCCCGCGTTCGGCGGCGACGACCCCACGACACAGCTGATCCAGCGCGACGTCAACGTGCTCGACCGCCGGGGGCTGCTCGACATGTTGGCGACCGCCGAACGACTCAACGAGCGCGACGAGCTGCGGGTGACGGACTTCTCCGCGGCGGCGATGGACGTCGCGGCCGAGCTCGACGAGGACGCCGACACCCCCGCGGCGGCCCGCGACGCGATCGAGCGCGCCAGCGACGGCGAGATCGACGACGCGGTCGAGGCCGCGGCCGAGGACCCCGGCTTCGCGACGCTGCTCTCCGACGACTTCAACCGCGAGTCCGGGACGGCCTCCGCGGCACTCGGCGTCGTCTCCCACTCGTTCCCGGCCTCGGCCGACACGCAGGCGGTCCAGAGCGAGGCGCAGACGATCGCCGCGGACGCCCCCGGCGACGTCACCGCGTTCGGGAGCGGCATCGTCGACGACGAGTTCGAGCGCGTCATCTTCGACTCGCTGTCGATCGTCGTCCCCGCGGCGCTCGCGGTCATCCTCGGCCTGCTCGCGTACGCCTATCGCGACCCGTTCGACTTCGTCCTCGGCGGGATCGCGCTGCTGATGACGGTCGTGTGGACCTTCGGCTTCACGGGGTACGCCGGGATCGCCTTCTCGGAGGTGCTGATCGCGGTGCCCGTCCTCCTTTTAGCGATCGGGATCGACTTCGGGATCCACACGGTGAACCGCTACCGCGAGGACCGCGCCGCGGGCGCGCCGCCCGAGACGGCGATGCGCGGGGCGCTCGGCCAGCTCGTGGTGGCGTACTCGATCATCGCCGGGACGACGATCATCGGCTTCCTCGCGAACCTCACCAGCTCGCTGCCGCCGCTCCGGGAGTTCGGCGTCGTCGCCGGGCTCGGTATCTGTTTCACCCTCGTCATCTTCGTCGGCTTCCTCCCGGCCGCCAAGCTGGTCGTCGACCGCTGGCGCGCCGAGCGCTCGCTGCCCGCGTTTGGGTCGCGCCCCCTCGGCTCCGAGGACTCCGCCCTCGGGCGGCTCCTCCCCAAACTGTCCGCGATCTCGCGGCCCGCGCCCGCCGCGTTCCTCGTGGTCGTCCTGCTCATCACCGCCGGCGCCGCGGGCTACGGCGCGGGCGTCGACACGACGTTCGAAGACGACGACTTCCTGCCGCCGAGCGAGGAGCCGGCGTACATCGACTACTTCCCCGGCCCGCTCCAGCCCGGCGAGTACACCGCGACGGAGACGATCAACTTCCTCTCCGACAACTTCGCCACGAGCGAGGACGACACCGTGACCATCTACGTGGAGCGGCGCATGACCAGCGACGCCGCCCTGCGCAGCCTCGCGCGTGCCGAGCGCGACCCGCCCGACACGTTCGTCACGGTCGACGGCCGGGCCAGCGCCGACAGCGTCCAGAGCGCGATCGACGCGTACGCCGACGAGAATCCCGAGTTCGAACAGCTCGTCGAGGACTCCTCGCTCGACGAGGGGCGCCCGAACCGAAATCTCGACCGGATCTACGCCGAGCTGCGCGACTCGGGCTACGACGACTTCACCGGCGAGTACCTCGCGGACGACAGCCGGTCGACCCGGATCGTGTACGCCGTCGAGTCCGACGCCAGCGACGCCGAGATCACCGCCGACGCCCGGCGCGTGGCCGACCGCTACCGCGGGGACGCGACCGCGACCGGCCAGATCGTCGTGTTCCAGGCGGTCGCCGACACGATCTTCGACTCCGCGATCGTCTCGCTGGCGGCCGCGCTCGGGCTCTCTGCGGTGTTCCTCGTCATCTTGTTCTGGCTGCTGCTCGGCAGCCCGACGCTCGGGCTCGTCACGCTCGTCCCGGTGACGGTCGCCGTCGCGACGCTCACCGCCACGATGCGGCTCGCGGGTATCCCATTTAACGCGATCACCGCAACGATCCTCGCGATCACCATCGGGCTCGGGGTGGACTACACCGTCCACGTCGCGCACCGCTTCCACGACGAGTACGCCCGCGGGGGCGACGTCGACGCTGCGGTGGTCACCACGCTCCGCGGGACGGGCGGCGCGCTCACCGGCACGTGGGCGACGACCGCGCTCGGCACGGGCGTGCTCGTCTTAGCCATCACGCCGATCCTCGGCCAGTTCGGACTGCTCACGGCCGCCAGCATCACGCTCGCGTATCTGGCGTCGCTCATCGTGTTGCCCCCGGCGCTCGTCGTCTGGGTCGCCGTCGTCGAGCGCCGCCCCGGACTGCTGTTCGTCGGGCGCCTGCTCGCCGCCGCCGACGTGATCTCGACGAGCGAGGACGACGCGGCCGACCGGGCCCGGACCGACGGCGGAACAGCCGAGGCAGGCGTCGCCGACGGCTCCAGCAGGTTCGAGTGGCAGACCGACCTTCGATCGTCGGACGACGACCCGAGTCAGAAGCGTTAAACGCTCGCCGCGGGTACCGGCTCGTGAGGGCGCGTAGCTCAGCGGACAGAGCACTTGGTTCCGGACCAAGATGCCGCGGGTTCAAATCCCGTCGCGCCCGCTTACTCACGAACCGTTTCACGACTAATGCTAATTCTACCGTAGCGACTCGCTACGCAACGGAATCGGACGAATCGGTTCCGTCTAAACCCGGTCCTGAAATCGGGTTGAATACGTCACCGATCGCGACCCCCTCGCGTCGGCCGATCGACCCGACCAACTTCGGGGTGATCTCCGGATGATGGACCTCCGGGTTGAGCCGGACGAGTCCGGGGTCTGTCTGGAGTGCGGGTCGCACCTCCCGCCGCGGTTCGGTCGGGTTCACGGCGACGACGACGATCGCGCTCACCGGTGCCCCGAGTGCGACTCGTGGGTGCGGATCTGCGAGGGGAGCGCGGCCGGGAAAGACGTCGACACGCCGGACCCGCAGACGAGCCCCGCCCGCAACGCCGGCGAGCCGTGGAACGGAGGGCTGTCGGGATGAGCCCGTTCGTCCGCGCGAGCCGGCTGTACGACCCGGAACAGGGTCCGCGGTCGCACGTCCTCGACGCTGCCCGGCTCCGATGGGAACGCGACGCCGAACGGGGGCGGTTGGCGTGAGTCGCGACCGGTACGGCGAGGTCGCCGCGATCTTCACGTCGCACGGCGTTCTCGATGCGACGACGACGATCCTCGCGGCCCGAACGGTCGGTCCGAGTGCCGAGGCGAACCCGATCGTCCGCGAGTTGCTCACGATGGGCGAGCTGCCCGCGGCGATCGCGATGCTCGCGGTCGTCGGCTTGTGTTGCGGTGCGTGGCCGGTCGCCGCCGACGCCCTGGAGGCGCCCGAGTGGATCGGGCTCGGGGTCGCGACGGTCGGCGCCGCGGTCGCCGCGGTGAACTTGGTGGTGGTGTTCGCGTGAGGCGCTCCTGTGAGACGTGCGGCTGCGAGCGCCCCTCGGTCCGTGTCCGGATCGACGGGCGGACCGAGTGCGCCGGCTGCTACCTCAACCGCGCGGAGAGCTCGCGATGAAAGCCGTCGAGACGGCCCCGCACGAGTACATGGCGAACTACGTGTACTCCGGGCTCGGGGCATGGTTCGGCGCCGCACGGCTCGTCGACGCGACCGGGAGCCGGCGCGGGAGCTTCACTCTCGACGGCGAGAAGTGGCGCGTCACGCTCTCCTACCAAGAGTCCGGGCTCGCCCCGCCCGAGGGCGGCGAGACGCCGGACGGGACGCGCGTCGACTTCGACACGCTCCGGGAGTTCCGGCTGAACGCGGTCGCCGACGACGAGGTCGGCGAGCGGAAGGTGAAGGCGCTCATCCAGCCGCGCTGGCACGGGCTCCAATCGAAGGAAGGGGGTTCAGTCGCGCGGCCGATGTGGGATCTCGGCGACGCGGTGAACATCCGGGTGAACGCATCGAACGTCGAGTTCGACCAGGTGGAGTCGGTCATCCAGCGGGCCGCGGGCGCGGTGACGCTCGATCCGATGTACTTCGAGAGCCGCAACGACGAGTACAGCGTCGTGATCGACGCGGCGCGGTACGTCCGGATCGACCGGGACGTGTGCGGGGCGATTCATTCCCGCGAGGGCCCGCTCGCGCGGATGGGTCACCTGCTCGAAAGCGATCGCTCGGGGTACCGGAAGGTCGTTCAGGACGACACCGAGCGGGCCGGGTACTACCACACGGTGACGCTCGGGCCGAAGCGGATCCGCGAGGCGTTCCCCGACCACCGGATTCCGAAGGAGTTCAAGCACTACTACGCGCGAAACGCCGAGTCGCTCCCTGACGAACACCCGCTTGCGCACCCGAAGCTCGAAGCGTCGTACCAGTCGAGCCGGTGGGACGAAACGCTCCGGCCGGTCGACCACGCGGAGATCGCCGACGAGCTCGAAGAGGCGATCCTCGCGACGCTGAACGAGTCGGGGCTTCCCACCCAACCGCTCGACGACGACGGCCCGGGCGGCGGGCGCACGTTCGTCGAAGATACGTACTTCGAGGCGGAGACGGTCGACCGGTCGCGGGTACTCCCGCTGAACTTAGAGCGGGTCGAGAGCGACCAGCGTAACGTAGTCGTTCGCCAGCTCGCGGACGGCCTCTCGCCGGTCGAGTGGGACTCGCTGAAGACGCTCGTCGCGGACGGTGGCGACGTGTCGCCGGCGGAGATCGCGGACGAACACGACTGGCATCCCGATAGCGTCCGTCGGGGACTCCGGCGGATCGAGGACATGGTCGTTCGCGAGAAAGGATCCGTCGCGTTGCGGTCGCACCACGTCGCGGAGCAGGTCGTTGAGGCGCTCGACGCGGCGCGTGAGGGCGTCCGGAACGCAATGGGGGCCGCGGCGAACGCGGTTCAAAACGCCGAGCGTGCGTCTCTCGACGAGCGTACGGACGAACTGATCGCGTTCTGCCAAGCGAACGGGATTCACATCGACGAGCGCGAGGCGCACCTCCGGGTACGGATGGGGAACCTCGCGGGCGAGTCGTGGTCGGAGCTGGTGACGCGGCTCAAGCGGTACTGGGTCGGTGCGGGTCGCGATCCGGAGCGACTGAAAGAAGCGGTCTCGCACTACCGCGACGCATCTGGTCCGAAGATCCGGCCGGTGCGGAGTGCGTGGGGGAAGGGTCAGACGCTCCGGTAGCGCGGCCCCTCGTGAGTGGCAACACTATCCAGATCCTCTTTTTGCGGCCGTTTTCGCCTCGATCGACCCCTCCGACCGGCGGGTCCGTGACGATCTCGACCGCAACACAAACGCGATCTCGGTCTCGACGAGCTGCTCGTCGACGCCAAACCGACGCCGGGGGGTCGGTTGGCGGTTAGAGGTGTGGCTAAGGCCACACAGCTAAGGTACCACCTCCCCTTTCGCGAGATCGGCCGCGCGCCGCAAGCGGCGCGCTCGAAATCATTACTCTATCTCGTAGACTTTCAGCAATAGAACATAGTACGACAAATGCATCATGGCTCTCGAAAGTGGTTGAAAACGATCGGCTTCTAATGGATTTGGAGCGTGCGGGCCGTTCGATTCTCCAAAAAAGTGATTCAGTTGATGCCTTATTACCACTAGTAACCTAATGTAGCCTTCTGGCGACTTCTCTTTATCATAAAACTCAAAGAATTCCAATAGCTCCTCACCAACAGTTTCCATAACGGCCTCAAACGAGGTTTTAGCCGCATCTAGCAGTTCTTTTGAATCCAAAAACTGACTCTCAACGTTTTTGTGTGACTCCGCATACAAACCTTCAATTACCATATAGCAATTTGTGTATGAGTTGATGTAATCTCCTTCATCAAAGAGACGCTTACCACGACGGAAGAATGAAAGAGGAACACTAAGACTCTTGACGTTACCCCAGTTGATTTTGTTTAGATCAAAAGTCCACTCTTTTGGAATCAGTGGGTACTCTTCTTCAATATGGTGATTAAGAATATCTAGATCTTCTTTCTCTGAGTCTGACTCCGGTATATATTCCACCTCTGGGAATCTCCACTCTACTTCATGGATTCCATGAAGGCCACCAAATGATTCAATCGCTTGTAATGTTTCCCTCGCATCATTTGTAACCTCTTCAGGCGTTCCTATTTTCAACTTAGAGTTTTCTCCATCGGATTTGGCTGGTTCCACCTTTGTGCGTTGAATTAACTTTCTCTTTTCTTCTTCAGATAATTTTCTCACAATAACAACGCCTTCTACAGTAACCTCCAGATTTTCATGATCAGATTCCCTAAATGTGAAATACCCCTCCCAATCCCCTATCTGGAACTGATTCTCTTTTATATCGACTACAACGGATTCAACATCGGCATTGTATCTTATTTTCATATACGTGAAAATGTAAGCCGGACAAGTCAATGTTGTCGTATAGCATACTATCCCCGTTCGGAAGCTGAGAAATTTGTATATAATAATTTCACGGCCGGACCCACTTCGCTGGGATCTGTGCCTCCCGTGAGTGACTCCGATAGTGTGTCTCACCGGGGTTCGTCCAGTTCGTGATCTCTAAGTCCCGAGCGCGGACCGTGCGCGACGACACGACCGTTATCTCTCTCCCTTCCGCTCGGTACCACACGAGCGCGTACCCGCCGTCAGCGTCCGCGAGCGTCTCGTGCTGGTCCTCCCAGAACTTGAACGTCGGTCGAACGCCGTTCGTCATCGACCCCTTCACGTCCCACGGGCGGCCGTCATCGTCGGTCGCGTCGAACTTGAGTCCGTCAACGACCGGATAGTCGAGCGTCAGCGGGTAGCGGTCCGTCGCCCACAGCTCGACGAGCTTCCCGTACCGACCGACGATCGCCGGGTCGTAGCTCACGGCGACCCTCGTTTGGGTTGCGGTTGCTCGCCGCGCCGATCGGCGTCGACGAACGAATTTCGACCGAACCCCGGCCGCGCGGCCCCCCGCGGATTCGGACCCTCCGCCCGGATCGCACGCGTATAAACAGAGGTATGCGCCGGGGCGGGCGGCTGAATGAACGCGTGAATCCCCGCCGCGTCTGTCGATTCACGCGACCGCATCGTTCACTACCTCGCCGTGGTCGCCGTCCCTGTATTCAGCCATCCGGTCGGAGACCCACGCTGCGGAGTAGCCGACGAGATCGCCCGCATCGGCGTACGTCATACCGTGATTCTCGACCGCGCGGATCGCCTTGCTCACCGCTTCCTCGCGCCGGACGGAGTCGGCGTCGACGCCCTCGCTCTCGTCGTCCTCGTCGACGAGTTCGATCGCGAACTCGCTCGGCTCGTGTTCCGGGTAGTTCGCGGCCGTGTCGGTCAGGCCCTTGTAGTCGCTCCCCTCTTCCCAGTCATCCTTGCCGCCCTCGCTCTCCAAGAGGCGAGCGCGGCCGGGATCCGACCGCGAGGGCTTCTCGATCGCGAGCGACGCGACCCGGCGGATCGACTTCGCGGTTTTCGTCCGCGTGTGCCCGACGAGCAAGACGCTCCCGCGCTTCGGGTGCGGGCCGTGTTTGGACTCCTTCTTACGGATGAAGAGCAGCGAGTCCGAGAACTGCTCGGCCGCCTTGTTACCCGAGCCGAATCCCGAGAGTTCCTGCGCGATCTCGTCGAGGACCGCCAGCACCGGCCCCTCGATCTCCGCCATCGCTTCGAGCATCTCCCGGTCGGAACGCACCACGCGGTCGAAGCCGTCCCACGATGTGTTTCCGATGAGCGCGCCGCCGGTCCGGATCCGCCACGCCATCGCCACGTCGAGCGTCGTCGCGGTCTTGCCCGAGCCGGGCGCCCCGAACACGAGTCCGATCGCGCCCTCGTGCGCGAGTTCGCCGGCAGCGTCACGGTACAGGTCACCGCCCTCGCGTTCCTGTCCGGTGAGTCCGGTCGCGGACTTCATTTGTGAGACCGAACCGTGTCGCACCGCCTCGTCGATCGTCTCGGTCGCGGCGTTGGAAATGATGAGCTGGCCGATCCGCGTCTCCTCGATCGGCTCGTCGAGCAGCCCGTCGTAGTAGTTGAGGACCGCGAGCGTCCGGCGGTCGTCGACGAGCCCAGCGTACCCGCGGACGTGTTCGCCGGGATCCTCGCCCCGGAGCGCGCTCGCGAGTTCGGCCGCCGCGTACGCGCCGGTCTTATCGCTCATCGTCCACCTCCAGTGCCTCGGTCTCGTCGAGCAGCTCGAAGCCGATCGTGTCTCCGTGTCCGTTCCGCTCGGTGTCGATGTCGTCTCCCTTCATGCTCTGTGGTTTCAGATCGTCCGGTAGTTCCTCGTCGAGGACCGCCGAGACGGTCGCGCCCTCGTCGTCGAACGACGGCGTGAGGGTCGGATCGAGGATCGCCTCTTGGTCCTTGAGCCGACGCTTGTCGAGCTTCCGCGCGATCGACCGGAGCCGGCGCTTGAGTCGCCGTGCCTCCTGTGCGTCGGGCTCGAACTCCTCGCGGAGCTCGGCGACCGCTTCGAGCGCGTCGACGACCTGGACCTCGCCGGCGAGCTGCGACCCGGCGACGGATTCCCGCCAGTTCGCGACGGCGACGTTGTCCTCGGGACGGTACTCGCGACACTCGTAGACGCGCTTCGCGACGGGCCACTCGAAGAGGCTCCCGGCGTGGACGTCCATGTCCGCGAACTGGTCCTCGCTGAGTTCGTAGACGGCACCGCCGGTGTCGTCGTTCGCCTCGAACGCGACGAGATAGATCCCCTCTTCTTCGGGAAGTAGATCGACCACGTAGCCGCCGGCGACGTACCCACCGATCGCGATCGCGACCGCAGCGGTCGCGACGACGCCGGCGCCGTCGATCTCCCACGGGTAGGGATACCGACCGCGCTCGGCACCGGCGATGAACAGCAACACAAGCCCACCGGCGAGAATCGGTCGGTCGCGGGCTGCTTTGACCGGATTCATAGCACCCTCTCGACCGACTTCTCTTCATCCTCGCGGCGGTTCTTGACCACGCGGAAGGTGAGACCGGCGCCGCCGATACCCGACAGGAGAATGAGGATCTGGGCTCGCTCGTAACTGATTGGCGGGCGGTTCGGCGTCGTCTGCCCCGTCGAAACGTACGCGAACCGGTTGTTTTCGATGCTGCCCGGCGTGGTCATGGTGACGGCCGCCTGCCCGGCGCGGAGCGGGACCGAGACGAACACCTCGGTCTGTCCCTCCGGGAGCCGATGCTGGTAGATCCGACCGGAGCCGGAGCCCTCGCCGAACTGAACTGCCTCGGTGAGCGTGATTCGCGTCGACTCGTCGGTCTCGAATAGCAGCGTGAAGCCTTCGCGGTCGCGGTGGTACTCCCACTCGACGAGTCGGGCGTGGGCGTCGATCTCCTGGGCGTACGTCTCGGGCTCGCCGACGTCGACGGACGTGTTCGTCTCTAAGCCGGGACCGCCGTCGTCCTGCGCGGCGGCGCCGCCGACCGCAACACAAGCTGCGAGGCTCACCGCAACACAAAAAATCAGGATACGGCGCACGGTCAGACCCCCGGAATGAACGACCGAATCGTCGTTTCGAACCAGTTCACCGCGAGCCCGACGGGGTCGTAGCCGAGCGCGACCATGCCGATTCCGACGACGACGATCGCGAACGCGAGTTTTAGGATCGGCTCGATCGCGAAACTGGCGATCGACAGGTACGGGGCGAGCGGGTTGATCATGTCAGGATTCCCCCTCTCCGAAGAGTGCGTACACGACTCCGGCCCCGCCGACGACGGCGGCGATGAGCCCTAAGTCGGGCGACTCTCCCTCAAAGAAGCCGCCGCCGGCGCCGCCGGTGTTCTGTGACTGCTCGTACTTGTCGATCAGCTCCTGGTTCTGCTCTTCGAGCTGGTTCCACTCGTCTTGCGTGATATAGTTCGAATCGGTCTGCGGCTCCGACGACTCGAACGACGACGAGGACACCTCCTCGCCGGTTTCCTTGTTCTCTAGCTTGTCTACTGTGAACTCTTTGGATATCTGTAGCGTCTCGTACTGAGTCGCGTCGTCTGCGGACTCGTAGGACACCGAGTCGACCTCGGTAATCGCCGTCTCTAGCTCGCCGCTCGCGTCGTAGCTCCATGACCCGCCCGAATCGGTCTCGGAGAAATCTGACGCCGGAACCGAGACCGTCTCTCCGGCCGTCGTTGTGACGTTGTAAACCGTCCCCTCGTAGGGCTGGCTGGTCAGGGTGATTGTTCCGCCGTCTACCCCGGACTCGTATCCATCCCACGAACCGGAGAGTTGGCTTACGTCCGCGGTGAAATACACGTCACCGGCGAACGTGGACGGGTCGTAAGTGGTTCCGGACTCGATCGGTCCGTCCGATTCGTCCGTGAGCCCGATAGTGCCGGAGAGCGTTGCTCCCGTCTCCGTGATTGTGATAGTTGCCTCCCGCTCCGGGTCGATCGGGATATTCAGCGCCGCGAGGTCCGCGATCGCACTCGCCTGCGTCTCATCCTCGGAGAGCATTTCAGCCCGGACGCTCGGGGTGATCAAAGACGAGATCTCGATATCTCCCGTCTGAACCTGCCCGTACACGTTCGTCACCCACGTCGAGATGCCGTCCCGGACGTTTTGGAACGTGGTATCCATCTCGGACCAGATTTCCGTCCACGTGTCGCTATTGAGGTAGGAGACGGAGCTTCCGTCGTAGGACGCACCAGCTGTCACGGGCCGAGAATTCTTGTCCATGTTGAACGCGAATCCGTCATCCTCCAGCGGGGAATACTCTATATTCCCCTCCACAGGGTCAGAGCGTGACATCCAGACGGATAGGACGGTGATGGTGCTACCATCGGGCAGGGAGTGTTCAAACGGCCCGGAAGTCCGATCATTAGAGTCGCCGGCGGTAGGGAACTCTAGGGTACTGCCGAAGAAATTTAGCGCGTCAGAATACGCTAAGTCAGGGTGGTCATCGAGGCTGTTTTTCACCGCCTCCAGCTCGTTTATCGACTCATTCCACGTCTTGAGCAGGTTCTTTCGAACGGTCGTCTCGTAGGTGTCGATCGCCCCATTCGCGGCATCGAGAACGTCCGACTCAGTAGCGCCGTCGTTCAGCTGCTCGATGGCGGCGATCTTCGCCTGCGTGTACGCGTTGTTTTCGACACCATCGAGGATATTTCTGTTATCCACTATCGTACTCGCATTAGTCGATTTGCGAGTTCGAACGATTTGGTAAACTTGCTGTTTCAACGCGTCAGCCGTCAGCCCTTCGGGAGGGTCGTCAGATCCGAGTAATTCCGTTTCCCGGAGCGCCCAACCGAGCGCGATAGGCCCGCCGACGACTGTCGTCGCCGCGATCGTCCCCACGTCCTTCCAGTCGATCGCCGCCGCCGGCGCCGCGGTCGAACCGACTGCGCCTATTCCTGCCGCGGCACCGATCCCGACGGCTGTCGCTCGCATTACCCCCCGTCGGGTGTAGCCTTCGGAATCCGGTTGTGTTGCGGTCATGCGTTAGTCCTCGCGAGTGACGAAGTAGCCGGCGCCGAGCAGCAGGGCAACCCCGACAGCGAGGGTGCCGGTATCGCCGTCACCGAGGCCGCCGCCGGCACCGCCACTCGTCCGCTGGAGCGTCCCCCAGTCGGTCGACGCGATTAGGTCCGCGTCGTCGGCCGTCTCGACGGTCGCGGTAAATCGCAGCTCGTCGAAGTCCCGATCGGAGTCGGTAAGCGTGTAGTCGAAGCTCTTGGTCGCGCCGGCGTCGACGGAGATCGTCGTCTCGCCCAGCATAGTCCCGTTTCCGGCGGTCTCGTTCTCAGTGAGTCCTTCGACGGCGACGGTCACGTTCACGGGGCCGCTCCCGTTCATGTCGTCGACACCGGTCGCGTCGAGATAGATCGATTCGGTCTCGTTCGTCGGCGTCACCGGCTCGTCGACGAGCGTCGTCGAGTCGGACTGTGCCGCGACGCCGGAGAGACCGAGTCCGAGCCCGGCGACCAGTACGACGAGCGCGAGGGCGAGTCCGCCGATCGTGCTTGTGTTGCGGTTCATCAGCTATCCTCCCCGCGGAGAGAGTCGACGACGTCCGTCACGTCGTAGACGCCCAGGTGATCGGCGAGGGTGATCAGGCCGGCGACGGCGACGGCGCCGTAGACGACGGTCGCGGCAGTCGGCTCACCGAGCGCGGCGCCCAGCTCGTCGACGGCGTTGTAGTCGAAGAACTCCAGCAGCCCCCAGTTGACCGAGCCGATCGAGGTGAGGATCCAGATCACTCCCGCGATCGTGTCCTCCCCGTCCCAGATGGAACTCATAGCATCCACCCCAGAGCGAACTGCCCGGTCGTAACCGCGATCACGTAGAGGAGGCCCCACAGGTCGGAGCTTTGGAAGAAGCTGCCGACGGTGTCAGGGAGCGCGACGAACGCGATCGGAAGGACGAGCGTCCCCACGGCCGCGGCCATGTACCAGCCCTGAAGTCCCTGAATATCGTCCGAGAGGGACTGAAACTCGGTGTTGTCGTTCGTGAGGATGACCCCGACGATCGACGCGTAGCCGAGAATCCACGCGGTCGAGAGTCCGATCCCCCCGAGCGTGAACTGTGTCGCGGTAAAGTCCACGTCGAACAGCTGGAACGATGCGATACCGACGAGCATGAACGCCGAGGCGAGCCCCGCCACAACGAGGGCGGCGTCGACGGCGTCGAATTCCATTTTCGCCATGCGGGCGGCCGGGCCACGGTGATCCCCATATACTCCCGCATTCAGTACGGTCTACGGCCGTCACGTGTCACCTTGAGGTATCTTTAAGTGAACCACCGTGCCCGCGAGGGTCGATGGGATTCAAAAGTCTCGTCGACCGCGACGGCAGCGGAACCGTAACGATCGACAAGCAGCACCTCGAACTCGATGGATTAGTCGCCGACGACGGCTCGATCAAGGAGGCCGACGCTCACACGCAGCGCGTCGGTGAGCGCGCGTACCTGGTGCGCTTCCCCGAAGACGGCGAAGTACCGACGCTGTTGGAACTCGTGGGGCGAGCATGAAATCCGCCGGAAGGGGGTTCTCGACACGAACCCGTGGGGTCCGACGTGGATGTATTCACAATCCGCGATCTATGCACTTCGATCGGTGCGATCGGCGTGTGAGGTACATAAAAATCGCTTGTGTTGCGGGTGGTGGTCATCGGGATCGTGGTCGATCCATGGTTACCACTTCAACACGGACCGGTTCAATCACTCCAGAACGACGGGATCGCGACCCCCATACATACGATGTGGTATAAATGAGTCGTCGAACCAGTCTCAAGATCACCGACGAGCGCGAACGGCAGCTCGAAAAGGCGAGCGAAATTGTGGCGAGCGGTCCCGACGATGACCCACCGATGAGCGTCGTGATCGACGCCGCGCTCGCGCACTTGATTCAGTCGGAGGCTAATATCCGTGAAGCTCGTGACGAATTAGATCCAATGACGATCCAACGGTTCAATACTACCGTTTTGGGGTTACAATATAGAACGCAGGTAGTGTGTCTGTGGAGGTGAATAACGAATGTATGTTGTAAAAACGACGTTTTAGGCTCCTGAAGAAATTTCAGGGAGCCGGAACTTCTATTGTTGTTTCGTAGATCGCATTTCCAGAGGGATCATGGATGAGACGGAGCGTATACTCCCCCTCACTCTGGTCATGGGTAAGTGCCTCCGATCCACCGCTTTCCCAATCATTACCACTAAAACTAGCGGTAGAATCAGCTATACGATTTCCGTTGACCGACAGCGTAAGATCGTTGGTATCTAGGGTCTCTCCACCGGTTTTTACAATTGTCACCTCTGTCGCAGTCGTCTCATCAACAGAAAACGATGCCTGTGGCGCACTATCGCCTAACTGATCACCGAGTCCGAGAACGAACGTCCCGATAACGGCCGCCAGGATGACGGTGATTGCGACCATGAGTATGACGCCGATGACGGGACTCACAGCCCTGTCGTCCGCGTTGGATTGGTTGCGTGGTTTCATAGTTTGAACCCAGCGGCCACCGCTGAACGAGGTCTCGGGAACTCGGGCGACGCCGTTGACGCCGGAGATACCCTCGCACTCGTTCAGATCGGTTGCTGGTTACTTGTAAAGAGGTAGGACCGCCTTATGTACTTACTGGCATGAGTATCAGCAAAGAAAATTAGACGGATAGATTCAAACTTGCTGACGTATTCCTGTAAGTATGGAACCCACGGCGAAAGCCCTCTCCCGGACTTACAGCGATCGCGTGTATCCGGACCCGTGGGAGAAGGTCCTCGACTATCGCCGCGTCCGCGAGTACGCCGCCGAACACCCGAATGCCGGCCGTGTCCGTGTCGGGCGGGCGCTTAACCTCCCTCCCGGGCGTGTCCGTGGGTGGCTTAAAGATGCTGTCCCCGATCCGGTTCGAGGAATCAATACCGCGATCGACCACGGCTGGCTCGACCCTGAGCCCAAGAGCGAGATGGTCGCCGCGCTCGTTGAACTGCTCGCGCACGTCCTCGCCGGCGGGAGTATCCCTGCCGGGAACTACGTACCCGCGGTGACACCGGGAAAGCGAGTCCCCTCTCAGGAACTCCGCGATGCTTTTGAGCACGTCGGCGTCGAGACCCGCGCCCGAAACGCCGACACGACCAACCGGGCGACTGAGATCGTTCCTACCTGCGACGGGACAGTTCTCGGTCGGTGCCTCGTCGCAATGGGTGCACCAATGGGCGTGAAGACGTCGCTCGACCACCTCCCGGCGGTCGTGTGGGACGTTCCCCAGTCGGTTCGTCGGTCGTTCGCACGGATCTACGTTCGACACCGCGGGCTGAACTACGCCGACAAGTCCACGACACAAGTACAGGTCGAACGGCCGAAGTCGTTCATTACTGAACTCCGGGAGGTACTGGACGACGTACTAGATGAGCGCGTTACCACGGCCGACGCCGGTCTCACAATCTCGGCGGCTGCCGCCCGCGAACTCGGGGTTGAGTAGCGACGTGACCCACCTCACTCGTCTCCGAGGTCGCTAGCGTCGAGTTCGCCAGCGAGGTAGGCGCGACCACGATTAGTGATCCGAGTGTATCCCTGTGGATCGGTGTAGCGTTCCACGAGTCCTGCGTCCTCAAGCTTTGGAAGACGTCGATCGATCGTGGGGCGCGATACATTGTCGACGTTGAACGCGATCGCCCGTGGGGGAATCGCTATCCCACACTCATCG
>NZ_FNBO01000014.1 GCF_900102375.1 Halorubrum xinjiangense | reverse complement strand
TTGACATCCTCCTCCGCGTGAACGCGGAGGAATCCCGACCGCGTTTGGGATATTAGGGTTTGCAGTCTACCACTTGTTCCTGCGGTTGGAATCCGCTGGACAAGTCGTATAGGTGGACTGCGGGCTGTGCCAACCAGCCGGTACTCCTATCTCCGAACGACTGTCCGGGAGACTCGGAGTTACTTTTCTCGTTGATATTGAGTCGGATGTTCTCCGCTCCGTTCACGTCCGCGTTGAACGCCGCATCGCACTCCTCACAGACATACAGGCCACGCTCGACGCGCTGGCTGTCCTCCTCTCTCCCGCACATACAACACGTCTTGCTCGTGGCACTCTCGTCCACTTCCACAACTTCGATCCCCTCGACCTTCGCTTTGTATTCGAGGATGTTGGTGAAGCGGTTGAATGCCCACCCGTGTAGATCGAGGTTGCCGTGCTTGCCCCAGTTTTTCGAGTTGCCGTTCTCGTCCTCACGGACGCCCTCCAAGTTACCGATATTGATACGGCCAACACCCTTCTCGATACATCGTTGAACGATGTGTTTGGCGAGACCGTGGAAGAAGTGGGTGCGGCGTTCCGACCATTTCGCATGGAGACGTGTGGCTCGTTCACCACCGCTGTCGTCGCACTTGGCAATTTCCTTCGGGAAGTAGTACCCGTCCTGTTTCAGACGGGTTCCGGGGTACAGGTCGGCGTCTTCGGTACTGTAGGCGACAGCGGCGAAGTTGCTGATGCCGAGGTCGATGCCCGCTGTCTCGGTACCGGGAGCGGTGGGTGTCTTGGTTTCGTCTGTACAGACGAGGTGTAGTTCCCACCGCTCTTTCGCTTGGTCGTAGACGGCGCGAACCTGTTGAAGGTTCTCGACGGTGACGCCGGGACGCGTCTCGTATTCAACAAGGATGTATTCCCGCGCTCGGGGGTGTTCCTTGTGGTTCGCGCCCTTCGAGAGTCGCACTCGATTGTTCTTGGTGTCGTGGCGGATGCCGTTCTGCTTCCACGTCACCGTGCTACGCGGGTGTTCTTCGTGGACGCGGTTGCCGTCGGTGTCGTAGTAGTTGCGTTTGCGGTAGCCGGGCGGATTCGCCCTGTCGTCGGACTTCCTCTTTTCGTACCACGAGTTGAAGGCTTCAGCGAGTTCCTCCAGAACGCGCTGACTGGACTGCGAATGTAATCCCTTGTACTTGTTGTGGGTCTTCAACTCGTCTTTGAGGTCGCCGTGATCGGGAATCTCCCCGGTTTCTTCCCAGACTTCTCGGGAGTGGTAGTTGGCGACGTTCCAGAGTTTGCTGGCGCTCCACCCGTGCCGGTCGAGTATCTCAGCCACTTGATTGTGGTTAAGAATTTTGGCGCGGTGGGTGCGGTGAACCTCCAGCATTCTGAACGCCTATATAACCTGTTATACGAGCTTTTCTTGTAAAGGTTCGGCTGAGAGCGTGGAATATCCGGCCTTGCTATCGGCGGTGGATTGTTGAACGGGTTGTCGGATTCATCCCGCGCCTAAAGGCGCGGGTATTCTCCTTGCGATTTATAATAATATGGCGGCCGGCCCGGACCACTGGTTTTGATGCGCGCCCTATCGACAGCACCCTCTTCAGCCATATCACGCAGTCGTGTCTGGATTGCTCGTTTCCCCCGATCCACTCCGTACTCGACCTTTAGCTCGTTCCGGAGATCCTCAACTGGAACCGCTCCATCCATGTCCTGTAAGGCATGAATAATCGCCGATTCAAGATCCTGATTTGCCATCAGAACTCACCCCCGTCCTCTTTTTGATCGTCCTTATCAAACCAAGCTATCGAGTCGTCCATTAGGTTCGGAGTCGGGGCACCTTCCTCGGTACGACGCTGCCGAATATTGACCGGAACGGTGTGAGTCATAATATCACGAGCCGCGCCGATGAATGCCCGACCACGTTCCATATTCGGAATCTGCGCAAGCGAGCGATCGGAGAGATCACTCAGTAACCCTTCAATCTCCTTGACTTCCGGCTCAGACAGTGCTAACGTAACGTACGTGTTACACGTGCGGAGCGTTCGGCTATCGAGTTCAGACGGCGACTGCGTCATCAGCATCACTCCAATCCCGATGTGTCGGGCCGTTTTTACCAAATTACGGACGACTGCCGTCGACTCTGAGGAACGGCCACTCGGGACAAACTCATGAGCCTCGTCAATCGCCAGTACAAACGGTGGGATGTGTTCCTCAGTTCGCAGAATTCGAAGGAGTCGGGCAACTGCTGAGATGACTACGCTTCGATTAGAATCACCTAAGCCGCTTATGTCAATATTGATGATCGGATTTTCACCCATGAGCTCAGCCCAATCAGCCATACCCTCGGATAGAACATCACTGCCCCTCAGTACGGCCGCGGCCCGTGAGACCGCCTGAGCCTCATAATTATAATCGAAGGCATCTGCTGCTTCTATAATGTACTGTTTGAATTCACTAAGCCCTACACCTAGTTTTCCATCTTCTTCGATATTCTCCAGTGCTTCGCGGTGAACCTGATAGTATGCCCGGGCAATAATTTGTCGCTGCTTATCTGACGCCATCGAGCCAAGGAACCCGTCGAACTCACTCCAACCAATCAATTGGAATGGAACCGGCATTTCGGTACCTTCCGGTTCAAGAGTAACTCCACCAACATCCTCGGCCATGTTTCTCACATCGTCTTCAGCGTCAAATGTGACCACTGGGACGCCACGCTGACTTTCCCCCTCGCGAATCATCTCTTCGATAAGGACGTGTGCCGTGTGAGTCTTGCCGACCCCCGTACGTCCCAGGATAGCCATGTGACGAGAGATAAACTGTGAATCAAGGCGGAAATCTACTTCGTCGCCACCCGATTCGATTTCGCCGATCTCCAATCCCTCTTCCTCATCAGGGATCTCAAGGAGTTGACCCAGCTCTTCAGCACCGAGTTCGTGGACTTTCTGCCCCACTTGCGGGAGTACCGTTGGACGTCGGACCATCCACGGTTTGTCAGAGTCTTCGACATCGAAGTCCTCGTGGCCCTCAAACACAACTTCCCCAAGAAGCTCGATTCTCACGAGCCGGTAGACGTCCTCATCGAGTTCACTCTCACGAATAGGGCGCGGGTCGTATCCCATGGACTTGTCCCGCTGTTGGATCCCGGGATCTGCCCGGCTGCTATATTCATACCCGCTGCTGATTCGACCGTATTGGAGCAAGTCTTCGTTTCCACGCTCAATTACGGCAAAGGAATTGAGGTGCGGATCCGGACTTTCATCGTCAAACACTGAGCCCGGTTCTGAGTCTTCTCTGCGTGGATCGATCCACACGGGTACTTCTTCGAAGTCCGGAGATTCGTCATCGTCAGAGGCGGTACGTCCGATGTAATCGCCTTGAAAATCGCTCGGATCGTCCATCGCTGTGCGAATTAAGACAGACGGATTCGTAAAAGCCGTAAGGGTAAATGAAAATACGAAATGAGATTATGGCTCTAGTCTCCCAATAAAACGAATCCCGAAAAAGATAGATTAGCTAAGCGTCGCAGACATCTTCCAATCTCTCAGGGCCAAGCTCATCTGTCCAGAAAGTTCGAGCCACGACATGCCACAGCCGATTCGACAGTCGCCCTATCACACTAACCCCAAACCCCTCGTTTCGAATTCCCGCAACGATCCCGACCACAGCAGTTTACACGCAGTTCTCCGTCGAGCGGAGTATGAATCCCTTCGACAACGGGGATAGCTGCGCGAACGGCCACTACTTCGCGTCGCCGAAGCAGGCCGGCGACGGGACCTATTATTGCCTGAAGTACAACGTCAAGAACGTCGCGCCGGGCACGGACGGCGTCACGGACGGCGGGCGCTGCCGAAAGGGCCACTACTTCGAGGCGCCGACGCAGCTGGGCCACGGCGCGTTCGCCTGCCCGGCCTGCGAGTCGACGGACATCGACCCGAGCGACGAGGCGTTCGACGACGGCGGCGTCTGCGAGGACGAACACGAGTTCCGCGTGCCGGAGCAGACCGACGCCGACATCCTCCGCTGTCACGAGTACGGCGGCCTCGATCTGGATCCGAGCTGATCGCCGGCAGACGGGGGCGACCCCCGGGGGGCCACTACGTTTAACCGGTCCGCATGAGATGTTACTAACGATCATGAAGAAACTGATCAACGACCCGGACGACGTCGTGGACGAGATGCTCGAGGGGATGACCGCGGCGTATCCCGACCGCCTGCGACGCCTGCCGGACACGCAGGTGCTCGTGCGCGACGACGGGCCGGTCGACGGGAAGGTGGCGCTGGTGACCGGGGGCGGCAGCGGCCACGAGCCGACGCACGCGGGATACATCGGCGACGGGATGCTCGACGGGGCGGCCGCGGGCGACGTGTTCTCCTCGCCGACCGCCGACGAGTTCGAGGAACTGATCGGCGCCTGCGACGCGGGCGACGGCGTCCTCGCGATCATCAAGAACTACGAGGGCGACGTGATGAACTTCGAGACCGCCATCGAACTCGCGGAGATGGAGGGCGTCGAGGTCGAGAGCGTCGTGGTAAACGACGACGTCGCCGTCGAGGACTCGCTGTACACCTCGGGCCGCCGCGGCGTCTGCGGGACCATCCTCGTCCACAAGGCCGCGGGCGCGAAGGCCGCACAGGGCGCCGACCTCTCCGAGGTCAAGCGCGTCGCCGAGAAGGTGGTCGACAACGTGGGCACCATGGGCACTGCGCTCACCTCCTGTGTCACCCCGGAGAAGGGCGAGCCCACCTTCGACCTGGGAGAGGACGAGATCGAACTCGGCATCGGGATCCACGGCGAGCCCGGCACCGAGCGCACCGAGACGATGCCGGCCGACGAGATCACCGAGCACCTGACCGACGCGGTCCTCGACGACCTCAACCTCGACGAGGGGCAGGAGGTGCTCACGGTCGTCAACGGGATGGGCGCCACGCCGCAGATGGAGCTGTTCGTCCTCAACCGCCGGCTCCAGGAGCTGCTCGGCGAGCGCGGCCTCGAGACCTACGACGCGTGGGTCGGCGACTACATGACCTCGCTGGACATGGCCGGCGCGTCGATCACGGTGTGCGCGGTCGACGACGAGCTGAAGGAGCTGTTCGACGCGCCGGCCGACACCCCGGCGCTGGCCGTCAAATGAGTGACGACCGGACGGGCGACGACGGCGCGGCGGTCGTCGCGGCCGTCGAGGCGGTCGCCGAGCGCATCGAAGAGGAGCGCGACCACCTCACCCAACTCGACTCCGCCATCGGCGACGCCGACCACGGCGGGAACATGGCGCGCGGCTGGGCCGAGGCGGCCGACGCCGCGCGCGACCTCGACGACCCGGACGCCGAGACCGTCGCGAAGACGGTCGGCAAGACGCTAATGGGCGAGGTCGGCGGCGCCTCCGGCCCACTGTTCGGCGGCTCGCTCGTGTTCGCGGCGGGCGAGCTCGACGAGGGGATCACCTCCGAGACCGCGGTCGCGTTCGCGGAGACCTACCTCGAGAAGGTCGAGGACCGCGGCGACGCGCGCGTCGGCGACCAGACGATGGTGGACGCGCTGACGCCCGCGGTCCACACGTTCAAGAAGTCGATCGAGGTCGACGACCTCGACCCGATCGAGGCGCTCGCGAAGGCCGTCGACGCCGCAGAGCGCGGCGTGGCGTTCACGGTCCCGATCCGCGCCCGAAAGGGCCGCGCCTCTTACCTCGGCTGGCGCTCCGTCGGCCACCAGGACCCGGGCGCGACGAGTACGCTGTTCATCTTAGAGGAGCTGCTCGCGGTCGCCGCGGAGCGGCTCGGCGTCGACGTCCCCGAGGCGGCCGCGACCTCGCCGACGATCCCGGACGAGGACCCCGACGAGGCGGGAGACGACCCCGCCGCCGACCCGGGGGACGACTGATGGTCGGGCTCGTGGTCGTCTCGCACAGCGAGCGCGCCGCAGAGGGGATCGCGGAGGTCGCCGCCGAGATGGCGGGCGACACCCGGATCGAGCCGGTCGGCGGCGACGGGAAGGGCGGGATCGGCACCGTCCCCGACGCGATCGAAGCGGCGATCGACGCCGCGGCCGGGGGTGCGGGCGACGGTGCCGGCTCGGCCGACGGGGGCGACAGCAACGCCGACGGCGTCGTCGTCCTCGTCGACCTCGGCAGCGCGGTGATGAACGCGGACGTCGCCGTCGAGCTGAGCGACGCGGAGGCCGTCATCGCGGACGCGCCCGTTCTCGAGGGCGCGGTCAACGCGGCGGTCGCGGCCACCGACCCGTCGGCCACGATCGAGTCCGTGCGCGAGCAGGCGGAGGCGGCCCGCGACATCGAGAAGCTCTGAGTCGGGGTTGTCCGTTTTTCGAGTCGGCTTAGGCCGCGCGGTCGTCGAGCCCCAGCACGTCCAGCACCTCGCTGCGCGTCTCGCAGGCGAGCGCGTCGGCCGCGAGCGACCGGGCGGCGTCGGCGTCGACCTCGCGGACCCGGCGTTTCACGTCGGGCACCGTCACCGCGCTCATGCTGAGCTCGTCGAAGCCGAGCCCGACGAGCAGCTCGGTCAGCGCCGGGTCGCCAGCCATCTCGCCGCACATGCCGACCCACGCGTCGGTCCCCTCGACGGCCGCGGTCGTGCGGTCGAGCGCGCGCAACACGGCCGGGTGGAGCGGGTCGTGGTAGTCGGCGACCGCGTCGTTGCCGCGGTCGGCCGCCATCACGTACTGGGCGAGGTCGTTCGTCCCGACGCTCAGGAAGTCGAGGCGCTCGGCGAGCGCGTCCGCGAGGAACGCCGCCGCCGGCGTTTCGACCATCGCGCCTAGCTCGGGCACCGCGTGGTCGACGCCCTCGCTCGTGAGATCGTCGGCGACCGCCTCGACTCGCGCGACCGCGCGCTCGACCTCCTCGACCCGCGTGACCAGCGGGAACATCACAGCGAGCCCGTCGCCGTCCTCGGTCGCCGCGGCGCGGAGCAGTGCCCGGAGCTGCGTCTCGAAGAGGTCCGCGTGCTCATCGAGCGACAGCCGGATCCCCCGCCGTCCCAAGAACGGGTTCGGCTCGTCGGGGAGGTCGAGGTACGGGACCGGCTTGTCACCGCCGACGTCGAGCGTCCGGACGACGACGCGGTCGTCGGAGAACGCCGACAGCGCGGCGGTGACCGCCTCGTACTGCTCGTCCTCGGTCGGCGGCGCCTCGCGGTCGACGAAGAGGAACTCGGTCCGGAACAGCCCGATCCCGTCCGCGCCGCGCTCGGCGGCCGGGGCCAGTTCGGCCTCGCCGCCCACATTGGTCGCGACCTCGACGGACCGGCCGTCGATCGTCTCGACGCGGTCGCGGATCGCCTCCGGGCCCGCTTCCCGTGCGGCGGCGCGCAGGTCCTCGTCGGGGTCGACAACGACCTTCCCGGCCTCGCCGTCGACAAGGACCGTCTCCCCGTCGGCGACCGAGTCGAGTTCCGCGCCGACGCCGACGACCGCGGGAATCGCGAGCGACCGCGCAATAATAGCGGCGTGGGAGGTGCGGCCCCCCTCGATCGTCGCGATCCCGGCGACGGCGTCCGGGTCGAGCGTGGCGGTGTCGCTCGGCGTGAGCCGCTCCGCGAGCAGTACCGTCCCGTCCGGCAGGGCCGCGAGGTCGGTCACGGCTTGTCCGCCTTCGCCGCCGTCCGCGCCGAGGAGCGCGCGGAGCAACCGGTCGCGAACGTCGCGCAGGTCGTCGGCGCGCTCGGCCATCCGCCCCTCCATCCCCTCGAACTGCGCGACCGCCTCGCCGAACCGGTCCGCGACCGCGTGTGGCGCGGGCGTCCCGTCGCGGATCGCGGCCTCGACGTCCTCGATTATCGTCGGGTCGTCGAGGAACCCCTCGTGGGCCTCGAACACCGCGGCCTCCTCCTCGCCCACGCGCTCGGCCGTCCGGTCGCGGGCCTCGCGCAGGGCCTCCCGCACGGCGTCGCGGGCCGACTCGTACCGGGCCAGTTCGGTGTCGACGTCGACCGACTCGGGGGCGGGGCGGTCGGGGAGCGTCAGGTCGGCCTCCGGGCGGTACCAGCGCGCCGTCCCGACGCCCGAGCGGGGCGTGCTGCCGACCCCGTCGAGCGTCCTCACGCGTCCTCCGCGTCCGGGCCGCCGCCGTCGGTGTCGCTCTCTCCGGCCGCCTCCCCCTCAGCGCCCTCCTCGACGGGGCTCGTGAGGAGGTCGCAGACCGCGTCAAGCGCCGCTTCGGCGTCGGATCCCTCGGCGACCACGCGGACCGACTCGCCGTGTTCGACGTTCAGCCCGCTGACGGAGAGCATGCTGTCGGCGCGCACGAGGCCGTCGTCGCCGTCGTCGGCGCGACCGATCGACACGTCGGCGTCGAATCGGTTCGCCGTCTGTACCAGCTTCGAGGCGGGTCGCGCGTGGAGGCCGGCCTCCGGTTCGACCGTGACGGTCCGTTCCATGGCGTCCGGTTGGACCCCGGCGGGTAATAGCTGATCGGAGATTCCGGAGATACAGATGCGGAGGCGGGGAAGGCCGGGACCGGCGCTCAGGGCGCCGCCTGCTTCGTCGAGACCAGTTCGATCACGTCGCGGTGGGAGAGCTCGCTGTCGGTGCCGACCTGCCGGCCGCTCCGGCAGTCGGTTCCGTGGAGGAGCCCCTCGCCGATGTCCGAGTGGATGTGGTACGCGAAGTCCTCGGTGGTCGACCCCTCGGGAAGGATAAAGCAGTCGCGGAAGACGCCCTTCTCGTCTTTGCTCCCGTTCGCGGAGCCCGGGAAGACGGCGATACAGTCCAGCACGTCGAAGACGGCGGCCTCGAGCGCGCCCTGGACCCCGGTCCCGTCGTACTCGGCGACGAACTCGCCGATCTGATCGAGGCCGGCCTTCTGCTCGCCGGAGACGTCGCCGACGACGTCGAACGCGTCGTCGCCCGGCGTGTAGTCGACGACGCCCGCGTCGTCCGCATTTTTGAGGGCTTTCTCCGCGTGGGCGCTCGCGGGGACGAAGGAGAGGTGGTCGTAGTCGGGGTCTGCCGTGATCTCGTCCCAGTTCGCCTGCGCCTCCGGCGTATCCATCTTGTTGGCGGCGATCACCATCGGCTTCGTGCGCTTGCGGATCTCGCGGGCCAGCTCGGCCTTGTCCGTCTCGTCCCACGTCTCCGGGTTGAGTTCGAGCCCCTGCGCGAGGATCGTCCGCTTCATCCGGTCCTTGTCCGTGCCGAACGCGGACATCTGCTCGGCGAGCTCCTCCTCGATCGCCGCCTCCGAGCCCTGGTAGCGCGTCTCGAACTTCTCTATCCCCTTCGCTAACACGTCGAGGTACCACGCGTCGAGCTCCTCCTCTAAGAAGTCGATGTCCTCGCGCGGGTCGTGGCCCTCGGTCGCCTCGCCTTCGATGTCCGTCTTCCCCGAGAAGTCGACGACGTGGATCAGCACGTCGGTCTCGTTGAGGTCGGTGAGGAACTGGTTGCCGAGGCCGCGCCCCTCGTGGGCTCCCGGGACGAGCCCGGCGACGTCGACGAGCTTCACGGGGACGAACCGCGTCCCCTCGCGGCAGACGCCGACGCTCGGCGTACACGTCTCGTCGAACTCGGGGGCGGCGCAGTCGACGCGGACGTACGCCTCGCCGACGGTCGGGTCGATGGTGGTGAACGGGTACGCGCCCTCGGGCACGTCGTTCATCGTCGCGGCGTTGAAGAACGTCGACTTCCCCACCGAGGGCTTGCCGACGAGACCGATCCGATAACTCATTGGCATCACTGCGCGATCCACGCTAAAAAGCGATGCGAGACGCGTCGCGGCGTGAGACGCGGTGACGAGGGGGCGGGCGAAGCGGGACGCCGAGCGGCGCTCGACGGGCGACCTCAGGCGTCGCCGTCGGACTGGCCCGGCTCCCCGAGCGCCTCGATCGGGAGGACGTTCTGGAGCGCGGTGTGCGCGTCGTCGGCGCTCGCGAACGTCTCCTGGTCGACGTCGGCGAGCAGGTCGCCGAGGTCGGCGTCCCCGTCGGCGAAAAGCACCGTCGTGCCGGAGAACGACTCCGCGAGCGCGGCGCGCTCCGCGGGGTACGCGTGGGAGTCGAGCGTCGGTTCGAGCCGGGAGAGGTTGATCTCGTCAGGCATACCGTCCTCTCGGCCGGAAGAGACATAAACGCGCGCCCTGGTGAGACTGCCTCGCGGCGCGGTTCGACCCTCCGCCCGGGCTCGCGCGAACGCCGACGTCGAACGATCAGTCACCGACGACCGGCGAGAAACCGGCAAGAACCGCAAAGGGTTATCAGTCGTCGGTGTCATGCTACACGTGAACATGCCCCTATACGACCGGATTCTGGTCCCGACCGACGGCTCTCCCGAGGGGGAGCTGGCGGTGTGCCACGCGCTCGACCTCGCCGCGGTCCACGGGGCCTCGGTCCGGGCCATCTACGTGGTCGACACCGCGCGGTACGCTGGGATGCCGATGGAGACGACCTGGGAGGGCGTCGGCGACCTGCTGTACGACGACGGCGAGGCCGCGCTCGAAACGGTGTGCGAACTCGCCGCGGACCGCGACGTCGACGTCGAGACGGCCGTCGTCGAGGGGTCGCCGAGCCGCGAGATCATCACCCACGCCGAGGAGGCTGGCTGCGACCTCGTCGTGATGGGGACCCACGGGCGGGGCGGGATCGACCGACTGCTCCTCGGCAGCGTCGCGGAGAAGGTCGTCCGCGGCTCGTCGGTCCCCGTGTTGACCGTCCGGATCGGCGACGAGGAGGCCGCCGCGAACGCGGCCGAATCCGCGAGCGCGACCGCCGCGGGCGGTGAGGAGTCCGCGACGGCGGGCGAGACGAGTGCTGACGGGACGAGTGCGGGCGAGACGAGCGCGGACGGGACGAGAGCGGACGAGACAGGCGCGGCCGGGACGCGTGCGGACGGATCGGTCTCCGACGCGACGGAGACCGGGTAAGCGAAACGCGGCGGTTCGACCCTCGCTCCGATGCGAGTCACTCGGCGTCGCGGAGGTGTTCGCAGTCGCCCGCGTGGACGCGCCGTCGCCCCTCGTCGGTGTCGACCACGAGCGCGCCCGGTTCCGCGACGTCGACCGCGGTGCCCTCCACGACCCCGTCGGCAACGTCGACGCGGACGCGCCGCCCGAGCGTGCTCGCCCGCTCGCGCCACGCCGGGAGGACCCCGTCGAGCGCCGCGGTCGACGCCGTCAGCTCCGCGTAGCGTTCGAGCAGCGTCGCGGCGAAGCGCCGACGATCGATCGGGGCGCCGCGCTCCGCCGACAGCGACGTCGCGCCCGCGGGCAGCGTCTCGGGGTCGATGTTGGCGTTGACGCCGACGCCGACGACGAGCCAGCCGACGCGGTCGGCCTCGCCCTCCATCTCGGTGAGGATCCCCGCCAGCTTTCGCCCGCCGCGGCCGGTTGAGTCTGTCTCGGCCGGCGCGGCGGCGCTCCCCTCGTCCGCGTCGTCCCCGACGAGCACGTCGTTCGGCCACTTGATCCGCGCGTCGACGCCGGCCTCGCGGGCGGCATCGGTCGTCGCCACCGCGGCCGCGAGCGTGAAAAGCGGCGCCCGCGCGGTCGGCACGTCGGGCCGCGTCAGCACCGACACCCAGACGCCGCCGCTCGGCGCCACCCACTCGCGGTCGAGGCGCCCCCGGCTCCCGGTCTGCTCGTCGGCGGCCACGGCGACGTCGGCGGCGCCCTCCCCCGCGAGTTCGCGGGCCCGCTCGTTCGTCGACGCGATCCGGTCGTGGTACTCCACCGAGTAGGGGGCGTTGAGGCCGAACGAGATGCCCGGTCCGGAATAGCCCGGGTCCTCGGGGGGGACGTACCCCTCGGAAGTCGACTCGACCCCGAACCCCTCCTCGCGGAGGCCCTCGACGGCCTTCCAGACGGCCGCCCGCGAGACGCCGAGCGACTCGGCGAGGGCGGGGCCGGAGACGGGGCCGTCGTCGGCCGCGAGGGCGTCCAGCAGCGCGCGACGCGTGTCCATACCCCGCGATCCGACGCCCGCGCCGAAAGCCGTTCCGGGTCCCGAACGCTTTGTGCCCGGCGCGCGAAGGGCGGACGATGACCGACGGCGACCGCGGCGGCGGCAGCGACGGGATCGACGACCGCGGCGGCGGCAGCGACGGGACCGACGACCGGCCGGCCGACGGGGCCGAGACGGTGCCGCTCGTCGTCGTCGACGGGGACGAGCGCGTCGAACTCGACGTCGAGCGCGGCCGCAACCTCCGGCGGGTCATGCTCGACGCCGGGCTGTCGCCGTACGCGCCCGCGACCCGTCGCCTCAACTGCGGGGGCCGGGGGCTCTGTGCCACCTGCGGCGTCCGCGTCCGCGAGGGACCGTCTGCCGACCACTGGCACGACCGCCTCGCCGAGCGGTTCGGCTATCCGCGGCTCTCCTGTCAGATCTCGGTCGACCGCTCGATGACGGTCGCGTTGGTCGACAAGCGCGTGTGGGGCGGGCGGTCGTCCGGCGCGAGCGACGAGGAGGAGGACTCGGACCGCGGCCGCTGAGCGCGACGAACCGGCTGACCCCACACCTCGTTTCCGGTGAAACGGCGGACGGTACCGCGTCACACGCGACGGGTGAGATCGGCGAGACGGACGAGATCGGCGAGACGGACGAGATCGGCGAGACGGACAAGAGCGGCGAGACGGACGAGACAGGCGAAACGGACCCCGCCGCAGCACAAAAGCCAAGTCCGCGGGCCCGAACGGTCCGGTATGCAACCCTCCAAGGAGCGCGAGTCGTCCGAGAACGACCCGATGGACGACCTCGACGACCTCCTCGACGACGACCTCGCCGGCGGCGAGGGGGCGTCCGGCGCCGATTCCGGCGGCGCCGCGCCGACCGACACGGACGCCGGGAGCGCGCGGAGCGCCGGGAGCACCGCCGGCTCCGGCGGCACCGGCAGAATCGGCGTCTCCGGCCGGTGGTTCTCGGCGAAGGCGTTCGGACTCGCGCTCGTGACGGTCGCGGTCGGCGTGTTCGTCGGGAGCCTGATCCCGCTCATCGGCGGGACGGTCGGGACCGCGGGCGGCGTGTTCCTCGCCGCGTTCCTGCTCGGCCTTGCCTTCTCGACGCGCCGGTACGTCGAGACGGGGATCGCCGGCGGGGCGGCGGGCGCGGTGAGCGCGGTGACGAGCGTCCTCGGCGTCGGGTTTCTCCCAATCGGCATCGACTACCTCTCGCAGTGGGGGCTCCCCCTCGTCGCGGTCGGCGGGGGCGTCGGACTGGCGCTCGCGCTGCTCGGCCACTACTTCGGGCGGGACCTGCGCGCGGGGCTGAGTCAGGACATCGAGGGCTGAGCCCTCGGGAGAAGCGGGGAGACCGGTCGGCGGACCCCCTACCCGGAGAGGCGGTCGATGCCGACGTAGTCGGCGATCTCGTGCCGCTCTAAGACGAGGAAGCCGGCGAGGATCGCGACGAACCCGACGAGCGCCTCGGCGTCGACGAGGTGACCGAGCAGGATCCAGCTGCCGACTGCGGCGACAACGGGCTCCGCGTAGCCGACGAGGTGGAGCTGCGAGGGGCCGACGGCGTCCAGCAGCGCGAAGTACAACAGGAACGCGACCACGCCGGAGAGCAGCGTCAGGTACGCGAGCGACGCGATCGACGTCTGGTTCCAGACGATCGTAGCGGGCGACTCGCCGACCGCACCGGCGGCGACGAGCAGCTGGCCGGCGCCGAACACCATCGCCCAGCCCTGGAGCGCGGCGATCGGGAGGTCGGTGCGGAGCGGGCGGAGCAGCACGGCGCCGAGCGAGAAGGCGACCGCGCCCGCGAACGCGAGCGCCACGCCGACGACCGCCGCGCTCCCGAGTCCGGCGGCGGCCGGGTCGGCGATCACCACCACCCCGACGATCCCGAGCGCGAAGCCGCCGATCTCGACGGGCCCGAGCCGCTCGTTCGGGAGGAGAACGGCCGCGAAGACGGCCGTCAACACCGGCGCGAGGCTCACGACGACCGCGGCGACCGCCCCGGAGACTCGCATCTCGCCAAGGTAGAGGAACCCGTGGTAGGCCGCGATCACGAACGTGCCCGCGACGGCGACGCCGAGCCACTCGTCACGGCCGCGCGGGAGCCACCGGTCCGCGGCGACCGCGGCGTAGGCCAGCACGACCGCGCCCGCGACGACGTACCTGAGGCCGGCGAACAAAAGCGGCGGGAAGTAGTGGAGGCCGGCCTCGATGGCGACGAAGGACGTGCCCCAGAGCGTTGCGAGCAACAGGAACGCGGCGACGATCGCTTCCGGAGTAGAGAGGAGGTTTCTAAGATTCACTGGCTGTCAGTTCGAAATACGCGAATATAGTTAAATTATACTTTCGAAGCGTCTGAGATTCGGAATGAAAAATCAGACATACGAATCAGATCCGATTCGACGGCCGAACTGCGTCCGCATCTTAGAGCAGACTCCAACCCTGTCGGTCGACATATACAACCGATCGGGGGTCGATCGCGGGGTATGGACGAGCGCGACGTGCGGCTGTTGAAGGCCATCTCCGACCTGGGCACCGGGAGCCCGGAGCGGCTCCACGAGGAGACGGACATCCCGGTGTCGACGATCCACTACCGACTGAACAACCTCCGCGAGGACGGCGTCATCGAGAACGACCTGTACGACCTCGACCACGAGGCGCTCGGGCTCGGCGTCACCGTCATCGTCGAGGTGCTCGCGAACTACGAGGGCCCCTACGAGGAGTTCGCCGACGAGCTGCTGGCCGTCGAGGGCGTGACGGAGGCGTTCTTCACGATGGGCGAGACGGACTTCGTCGTCCTCGCGCGGCTCTCCTCGTCGGACACCGTCGAGCGGCTCATCAGCGACTTCGAGGCGATCCCGGAGGTGGAGCGCACGAACTCGACGTTCACCATCGCCACGCTGCGCGACGAGCCGCGCGCGCCGGCGACGTACGACCTCGACACGCTGATCGAGGAGCTGACGGACTGACCCGGAACGCCGACCGGCCGGTCAGCGCGTCTCGTCGTCGAGCCCGGGAATCCGTCGGGCGTCCCCGCCGTCGGGGTAGCCGATCGGCGGCTCGAAGCGCCGGCGGGCCCGATCGGCGGCGGTGGCGCCAAGATAGCCGAATATCGCCATCATGGGCGCGTAGCCGATCATATCGCCCATCGAGTAAACCGCGGTGGCGAACAGCAGGTCGGGGTCCGTCCCCGGCGTCGGCACGCCCCCGATCCGGTAGACGAACACGAGCAGGTACAGCGGAATCGCGGCGAGCGCCACGCCGAGGAGGGCGTTGTTCGCGCTCGCGTCGTAGAACCCGCCGAGCATCGTCGCGATCGCGCCGACGGCGACGGCGACGGGGAGCATCCACGCCGGGCGGTCAAACACGAATAACACGGTTACACACAGGAGGACGGTCGTCGCGGTGACCGCGGCGACGGTCCCGCGGTCGAAGTCGAACCCCGGGTCGAACGGCTCTCGCATGGGGTCGAGTTCCGCGCCGACGATAAAAAGTGTCGGGCGTGTCGGGTGTTTCCGGGGCGGCCGCTGCGGGGGTCACTCGGGGGTCAGCGCGGAGCCGACCGAGCGCTCGACGTACAGCAGCGCCACCAGGCCGAGTATCACGAGCGTGTAGGAGAACGCGGCGAACAGGGCGTCCTGCGTCGACGGATACTCCGTGGTGCGGAAGATGATCACCTTCCGGACCATCGCGATGACGCCGGTGTAGATCACCAGCCTGACGATCCGCCGGGTGTCGCTCTGCTCGATGTAGGCGACGACCGTCTCGTACACCTCGACGATGATGAGCAGGAGCAGGCCGGTCTCGATGAAGCCGATGACAGTGTTGGGATCCGTTATCTCGCCGGTGGGGACGGACTCGACGATCTGGATCGCGAGGTCGACCACGCCGATACCGAACAACAGGGCGAAAAGCGCCGCCGCCGCCAGTTCGACGCCGTGGATGAAGCGGTTCGTCGCGTCGGAGACGCGGTCCCCGTGCGTCTGCGCGGGGGCCGAGCCGGGCGCGCGGTCCGACGCGGCCGAGTCGTCCGACGGGTCGGCCGGGCGCGAGTCAGCCATCTGGAGTCACTCGGATCGCTGTGAGGACTCCCGACACGTAAAGAACGGGCCTAACGGGGACAGTGCGCGCTACGAGCGCTTGCCGATCTCCTCGCGCAGCACGTCCGAGACGACCTCGCCGTCGGCCTTCCCGCGGAGCGCACCCATCGCCTCGCCCATCAGGCCGGAGAACGCGCCCATCCCTTCCGCCTCGATCTGGTCGGCGTTGCGCTCGACGACCTCGACGACCGCCTCGCGGACCTCGTCTTCGCTCACACCCGAGAGCCCGGCCTCCTCGACGGCCTCGCTCGCCGTCAGGTCAGGCTCCTCGGCGAGCGTTGTCAGCACCTCGGGGACGCCCTCCTTCGCGAGGTCGCCGCCCTCCACGAGGTCGAACAGGTCGAGGAAGTGGTCGTCGGTGAGGGCCTCGACGGGCGCGCCGTCGCGCCGGATCTCCGTCGTCGTCGACTCCAGCGTCGACGCGGCGAAGGTCGGGTCGACGCCGTGCCCGACCGCGGTCTCGAACAGCGGGAACCGCTGACCGAACGCGACCTGCTCCGCGAGGCCGGCGTCGAGCCCGAACTCCTCGGCGTACCGCTCGGCCTTCTCGTCGAGCAGTTCCGGCCGGTCCACGTCCGAGGGGTCCGGCTCGACGGGCGGCACGTCCGTCTCGGGGTACATCCGCGCGGCGCCCGGCAGCGGCCGGAGGTAGCGCGTGGTCCCATCGTCGTTCGCGCCACGAGTCTCCTCGGGGACGCCCTCGATGGCGGTCTCGGCGCGGTCGGCGGCCGCCTCGATCGCGAGGTCGGCGGTCTCCGGGTCGGCCGCGACGATGGCGACCGCGTCGCCCTCGCCCGCGCCGACCGCGTCGCGGAGGGCGTCGACCTCCGCGGCCGTGACGCCGTAGGCCGGCAGCTCGTCGGTGTGGAAGACTCCGCCCGCGCCGTGGCGCTTCGCGTGGTCCGACAGTTCGGTGCCGAGTCGGCGGTCCGGCTGGAGCTCGCGGCCGACGAGCCCGTCGAAGCCGAACAGCGGGACCGCCGACACCTTCCCGCCGGCGTCGAGCGCGCCGCGGATGACCCCCGACTCGGTGTCGGCGAAGACGTCGGTCACGTCCGCGACGTCGCCCACGCTCGCGTCGCGCTCGCGGAGTTCCTCGCGGATCTCGAGCAGCTCGGCCTGCCGGCCGACCTCGCCGCGGACGATGTCCTCGATCCCCTGGAGGTCCTGGACGCCTTTCACCTCGACGCGGGCGCCGTCCGCGATGGAGACGTTCACGTCCTGCCGGATCGTGCCGAGCCCGCGCTTCACCGCGCCCGTCGAGCGCAGTAGCATCCCGATTCGCTCGGCGGCCTCGCGGGCTCCCTCGGGGCTGCGGATGTCCGGGCCCGTCCCGATTTCGACGAGGGGGACGCCGAGGCGGTCGAGCGAGTAGACGACGCCCTCGTCGGTCTCCTCGACGCGCTTCGCGGACTCCTCTTCAAGCATGAGGTCGACGACCGACACCGAGCCGGCGTCGGTCTCGATATCGCCGTCCTGCCCGAGCAGGATCGAGCGCTGGAAGCCGGAGGTGTTCGAGCCGTCGATGACGAGCTTCCGCATGACGTGTGCCTGATCGACCACCGAGAGGTCGAGCAGGTCGGCGATCTGAAGCGCCACCGAGAGCGCCTCGCCGTCGACGCGCCGTGGCGGCTCGTCGTCCTCCTCGACGAGGCAGGTGGTGTCGTACGCGAGGTAGGTGAACTCGCGGTCGACGCGGCTCTCCTCTACCGCGGCGTCGTCGAGCTCGCCCAGCTCGCTCTTCGTCGGGTGGAGCTTACGGGTGATCGACCGCTCGGCCTCGTCCGGGTCGCGCTCGACGGTCGGGGAGTCACAGAACAGCTTGGTCTCGGTGTCGAGCTGCTGGTGGATCTCCAGCCCGGCGACGAGCCCCAGCTCCTCGTAGTCGTACTCGGGGGTCGCGTCCGTACTCATTACGCCTCACTCCGACGGCGCGCGACTAAAAGGGTGGCAGTTCGCGCGGGCGATTCGGAGCGAGATAACTGTGGTTGTTTATAAATGGCTGAAGCGGTGGCGCGTGCCTGCGAGCGGCCGCCCCCGGCGGCCGCGAGACAGCACGCGCGAGGGAGTCAGTCGGCCGGAGCGTAGCGGAGGCCGACTGACGAGGCTGGGGAGGTGTGAGGTGCTGTGCGGAGCGGTGCGGGGCGGGACTCAAAGGGGCAGCCGCGAGGCTGGGGCTTTGGAGGTGTTCACCGCTGATCCGTTATGAGATGTTTATAAGTGAGCGGCTGGGGCTTCGGCGGTGTTCACGACCACAGCATTCCGATCAAAGCTGTCACTCGTCGCGTAGCGGTCGGAAGGAATTGTGCGTGGGTGCTGTCGTAGAGACAACACCGTGCATCGTTCGGGGGTGTACCCCTGCGATGCGTGGGACCGGATTTGAACCGGCGGACCTCTACAGGACAGCGCCCTCAACGCTGCGCCGTTGGCCTGGCTTGGCTACCCACGCTCGCGGTGTTCTGTCGCGTCTCCACGTACCCTTCCCCTAATTAAAAGCCCTTCCATTTGGCGGGACCGTGGCGGCGCTTCGCAGACCACCGAGCGGCGGAGCGCGCTGCGACTCGGCGACCGCAACCGGCACGCGTTTGGGGGTCGCATCCTAACGTCGGAACATGTCCGACTGGGCCCGCGAGAACGTCTCCGTGTTGACCGCCGTCGCCTCCGGCGTCGCGCTCGCGCTCGTCTTCGGCGCGGTCGGCGGCGTGATTCCGAGTTCGCTGCTGCCGCGCGCGAGCGACGCCGTCCTCGCCGCGATCCCGCACTTCAACGCCGCCGTCTCCGCGACCGCCATCGCCACGATCGTCCTCGGCTGGCGGGCGATCTCCCGCGGGAACGTGAAGCGCCACCGGAACTTCATGATCTCGTCGTTCGCGCTGTTCGCCGCGTTCCTCGGCGCGTACCTCTACCGGCTGATCATCGTCGGCACGACCGAGTTCCCCGGCCCGGAGGGCGTCTACTCGTTCGTCTACCTCCCCTTCCTCGCGACCCACATCCTGCTCGCGATCGTCTGCGTCCCGTTCGTCTTCCACGCACTCTTCCTCGCCGTGACCCGCCCGTACGAGGACCTCTATCACACACGACACGCGCAGGTCGGGATGGTCGGCGCCGTCCTCTGGCTGATCTCCTTTTCGATGGGGATCGGCGTCTACCTGCTGCTGTACCACATCTACTGACCGAGCGCGACAGAAAGAGAGAGCCGACTACGTGTTCCGGTCCGCGTTCCGCTCGGCCATCTGGTGGGCCGCGTAGAACAGCGGGACGAGCAGCGCGCCGGCGAAGCCGAAGCCGAGCGCGAGCGTGCCGATGTCGCTCGCGGAGAGTCCGCTGCCGCCGTCGCCCCCGGAGCCGCCCTCACCGCCAATGATGTCGTCGTCGACATCGCCGACCGCCACGGCGCCTTTCATCCCGACCCCCTCGTGGGGCTCGCAGACGTAGCGGAACACGTCGCCTTCGCCGGCGTCCTCGAAGGTGTACTCGAAGGTCTCGCCCTCCTCCGCCACCGGCTCGCCGCTTTCGAAGGTGCCGTCCTCCTCGACGACGTTGTGACCGCCGCCCTCGCCGGTCCACTCCCAGACCACGGTCGCCCCCGAGTCGACGAGGATCGCGGGCGGGTCGAACAGCAGGCCGTTCTCGCCCGCACCGACCGAGACGGTGACCTCGCTCTCGCCGCGGAGGTCGCGGGTCCCCTCGTAGTTACCGACGTCTTCGAACCAGTCGCCGTAGCCGGCAGGCCCGTCACCGCCGTCGCTGCCGCCGCCCTCAGCCTGCGGGTCCACGAGGTCATCGTCGACGTCGCCGACCGCGACGGCTCCCTTCATCCCGACCGCCTCGTGGGGTTCACAGAGGTAGTTGAACGTGTCGCCCTCCTCGGCGTCCTCGAACGTGTGCTCGAAGGTCGTTCCCTCCTCCCCGACCGCCGACCCGCTGTCGAAGGTGCCGTCGTTGGCGACCACGTTGTGGCCGCCGCCCTGCCCGGTCCACTCCCAGACCACGGTCGCGCCCGGATCGATCAGGATGGCGGCGGGGCCGAACCGGAGCCCGTTTTCGCCCGCGCCGACCTCGACGGTGACCTCGTCCTGCCCGCGGTAATCGTGGGTGCCGTCGTAGTTGCTGACGTCGTCCAGCCAGCCGTCGTACTGTGCGGCGGCGGTCCCGCTCCCGGCCGCGACCCCCGCGGCGACCGCCGCCCCGGCGGCCCCGGCGCGGAAGAACCCGCGGCGGCTCATCGACGCGGCGGCGTCCTCGGCAGCGTCGGCGTTCCATGTCATACCTCCACGTCTGACGGTGAGCGTATTTAAGCCCCCGATACGTCCCGAGCGGTCGGAGCCGCGTCGAACGTGTGCGGGGTCGCAGTCGAAAAGAGAGCGCGAAATCGTCCGCGAGTTATTGGCCGTCCGCGGTCCCTAATCGTCCGCGCGTTATTGGCCGTCCGTGGTCCCTAATCGTCCGCGGGCGTCGGGTCCGAGACCGGAGCGTCGACGTCGCGGTCGGTCGCCTCTCCCTCCACGTCGAAGGGGTACTCGCCGGTGACGCAGCCGAGACACAGGTCCGCGCGGCTCTCGCCGAGGGCCTCTGCGACCGCGTCGATGGAGAGGTACGACAGCGAGTCCGCGCCGACCTCCTGCCGGATCTCCTCGGTCGAGGCGTCGGCCGCGATCAGCTCGTCGCGCGTCGCCATGTCGATGCCGAAGTAGCAGGGCGCGAGGATCGGCGGGGCCCCGATCCGGAGGTGGACCTCCTCGGCGCCCGCCTCGCGGACTAAGTCGACGAGCTGGGTGGAGGTCGTGCCGCGGACGATGGAGTCGTCGATGATGGTTACCGACTTCCCCTCCACCGTCGAGCGGATCGGATTCAGCTTCAGCCGGACCGCGCGCTCGCGCTCGTCCTGCGTCGGCATGATGAACGTCCGGCCCACGTACCGGTTCTTCATCAGCCCCTCCGCGAACTCCACGCCGCCGCCGTCGACCTCTCGGGGCTCCCCGTCGGCCGTGGTCTCGCTCGCGGCGTCCGCGTAGCCGGAGGCGAACGCGCGCCCCGAGTCGGGGACGGGCATCACCACGTCGGACTCGACACCGGACTCCTCCCAGAGCTTCCGACCGAGTTTCCGACGGACTTCGTAGACGAGGCTCTCGTCGATGACGGAGTCGGGACGGGCGAAGTAGACGTGTTCGAAGAAGCAGTGGGCCGTCGAGTCTCGCTCGACGAGCTGATACGTGTCGTAGCCGGTGCCGTCGGGGTCCAAGACGACGAGTTCGCCGGGGCGGACGTCGCGGATCAGCTCCCCGTCGAGCGTGTCGATAGCGGCCGACTCGCTGGCGATGACGTAGCCGCCGTCGATCTTCCCGAGACAGAGCGGGCGGTTCCCGAGCGGGTCGCGGACGCCCAGCACGGTGTCGTCGTGGGTGATCGCCAGCGAGTAGGAGCCGTGGATGCGGTTCATCGTGTGTTTAACGGCGCGCACGAGGTCCTCTTCGAGGAGGTTGCGCGCGAGGTCGTGGGCGATCACCTCGGTGTCGCCGTCGGAGGTGAACGCGTGGCCCGCCGCCGCCAGCTCCTCGCGCACCTCGTCGGCGTTGACGAGGTTCCCGTTGTGCGAGAGCCCGAGCGAGCCGGACTTGAACGACACCGAGAAGGGCTGCGCGCAGCTCTTGTCGAGGCTGCCGGCGGTCGGGTAGCGCACGTGGCCGATGCCCGTGCCGCCCGACAGCGACGCGAGGTCCCCCTCCTCGAAGGCGTCGCCGACGAGGCCCCGCTCGACGTGGCTGTGCTGCTGAAACCCGTCGTGCGTGACGATCCCGGCCGACTCCTGGCCGCGGTGTTGGAGCGCGTACAGCGCGTAGTACAGCGGTCGGGCGGCCTCCCGGTCCTCGAGCGAGACGCCGACGACGCCGCACTTCTCCCGCGGTTCGTCGCCGCCGTAGTCCCCACCGGCGTTCATGTACGCGAGGGTCGGGCGTGCGGCGATAAAAATCCTCGTGTTCGTGGCGTATCCCCCCGTTTCTCGCGTCGAGTTATGCGTAATCGTGGATAAAATCCGGACGTCCTCCTGCCGTCACGCGGTCCGACTGAGAACCGTCACGCCGTCTCCTCGCCGCCAACGAACTCGTCGAGGCGCTCGAAGTAGTCCTCCCGCGGAACCTGGTACGCCCCTCGGTAGTCGACCTCGCCCGCGACGAACCGCTCCGCGACGTCGACCGCGCCGGCCGCGCCCGCCTCGCGGCTCTCGTGGGTCTCCGCGACCGCCTCGATCTCGGGCTCTAAGAAGCAGACGACGTGCCACTCGTCGGTCGCGTACTGGCCCGATCCGGGCCGGGCGTTCCGGGCGCCGTTCGTCAGGTAGATCGTCGGGAGGCACTCGTTCGGGAGGTCGCCGGTCCCGAAGACGTCGGGGCGGTAGACGAGGATGGCCCGCCCGCTGGGCTCCTCGTTCCACACCCGCCACCCCTCCGGCAGCGATTCGAAGGCCATGCGCCTCCTCCGTCGCGGAGGCTTGAAAACGTCGCGCTCGGGGGCGGAGAGTCGCTCCGCGGTCGACGACAACCCTCTGTCGACGACGACTCGCGGTCGAGCCGGTTCCTCAGTCGACGATGTCCGACCCGCCCGGCGGCAGGAACTCCTGAAGCTGGTCCGCGCTCGCGACCTTGCGCACGAACGACTGGTCGGTGAACCGCTCTTTCAGGTTCCGGTAGGCCATCATCGCGGCGTCGTTTTGCGCGTACATCCCCGGCTCGAAGGTGATGTGCGCGGCCGCGCGGTCGACGATCGCCGACGGCGGGCCGCCGATCGCGCGGGTGACCGGCTCGCACTGGACGCCGACGGCGATCCGGCAGGGGACGTCCTCGAAGTACGTGCGGTCGCCGCGGATCACGAAGCTCCCCTTCTCGATGTACTCGCCGCTCTCGGGCGTCTTCGACACCTGATCGGGCTCGACCATGTACGCGTCGCCCGCGCCGCGACCGTCCTTCCAGTCCGACGAGTAGGAGACCGCGAACTGCGCGGCCTCCCGCAGGGTCTCCTCGGAGAAGTCGACCGGCTCGGACGACTCGGAGGGGCCGGACGCCTTCAGTAGCGTCACCGGTCCCCCGTGCGCCTGCGTGTGGAAGAACCGGTCGTGTTTGCTCATGTACTTCTTTACCAGCTCCTCGTTCTGGTCGGCGTTACGCCCGCCGATGACGAGGTAGCCGGTCGAGGTGCGGAACCAGCGGAACCGCTCGAACCAGTCGTCCGGGCTCCGGATCGGGATCGACGAGCGGGCGAGCCAGTCCGTCTCGTACTCTTCGTCGTCCTCGTCGTCGCCGTCACTGCCGGCGCCGTCCCCCGCGCCGTCGTCGGCCGCCTGCTTTTCTTCCCACTCCGCCTTTCGCGCCTTGACCGCCTCCAGCTCCTCGCGGGTCGACTCGATGGCGGCCATCGCGCCCTCTTTCTTCTCCTCGACGCGCTTCGCCTCCTGATAGAGCCGGTCGGCGTTGACCTCCACGCCCTCGCTCGCGTCGAGCTCGACGCGGGTCGTCCCCCCGTCGTCGCCCTCCTCGTCGAGTTCGACCGTCACCGTTCCCTCGCCGCCGTCGACGTCGACGACGGCCTCCGCGGCCGGGATCCCCCGCTCCGCGCCGGCGGCGAGCGTCTCCGCGATCTCGTCCCACGCCACCTCGTTCGCGCGGGCCTCGCGCACGGTCGAGAGCACCTCGTCGACGAGGTCGTAGTTCGCGTACAAGAGCTCCGCGCGCTCCCGTTCCGCCTGGGCCTGCTCCTCGAACCCCTCGATCGCCCCCCGCTGTTGTTCGATGATCCGCTCCTGTTTGGCGATCTCCTCCTCGAAGTCGGGCCGCGACGCGCTCGCGTCCGCGGGCGCCTCGCCCTCGTCGGTCCCCTCGCTGTCGAGCCGGTGGAAGTACTCGTCGACGGCGGCGTTAAAGGAGTCGAACCCGACGCTCGGCAGGTCCTCGTGTTCCGCGAGCGGGAACGGCGTCACGTCGACGACGCGAGGGTCGCGGTCGGCGTCGCCGCCGTCGCCTCCCTCGGCCCCCTCACAGTCGACCGACTCCTCGTACACGCGGGGGTCGACGTCGCCCGAGCGGAGCCGCTCGTCGATCCGCGAGAGCGCGTCGTGGAGCGCCCCCAGCTGGTCGTCGGTCGCCTCGTCGATCGGCGTCTCCTTCGGCACGCCGGCCCGGGTACACACCTCCTCGGCGTAGAGCCCGCCGAGGTTCAGCTGCGTGGCGAGCGTGCGCACCACGTCGCTGTCCGACTCGCGCATGTGCCGGTCGAACCCGCCGCGGCTCACGGTGAGGGGGTTCAGCCGAGACGCGGGGTACTCGTACTGCGAGCCGGGCGCGACGGTGCGGGACTTCAGCCGGACCGTCGAAAGCGCCCCGATCACCTCGCCCGTCTCGTCGAGCGCGGCGATGTTCCCCTGGCCGAACAGCTCGGCGACGAGCGTTGTGTTCTGGTCCTCGCGCTCGAACTCGAAGGTGAGGATGCGGTCGAACTCGTACTGCTCGACGCCCGCGAAGTCCGCTCCCGACATCCGGTTCCGCAGCATCTTCGCGAAGTTCGGCGGGCGCCCCGGCGCGTCGGCGACGTTGTCCGGGTCGGCGGCGTGCGCCCGTTTGATGTCCCCGACCTCGATCATGAGCTCGACGCGGCCGCGGTCGAAGTCGCGTAGCTTCAGCCGGAGCAGGTCGTCGTCGTAGAGGTACGCCTTGTCGACCTTCGCGCCCTCGTACCGATTGAGCTCGGTGACGAGCGCGGCGAGGTCGATGCTCGACAGCTCCCGCTTCTGGTCCATACTCGATAGAGACTCGCGGCCCGGAAAAAGGCGTGTCGTTGTCGCTATCCCAGTCACGTGGGAACCGCATCTGGCTGCCGGTCGGTATTTGCTACTATTATCCTGTATAAATGTTATGGGAAAATTATATTTTCACAATATCCTATGAATGATTACATGCCTGACGTTACCAAGCGTGAGTTTCTCAAGGTGAGCGGGGCGGTAATCGGCGGAATCGCGGCCGGGACGACAGTTACCGCCGCGGAGCGGACCGACCGGTTCATCGTCTCGACGAAGGGCAAGGCCGATTTGAGCGACCTGACGGTCGTCCACGAGATGCCCGGGATCAACTACGCGGTCGTCCGAGGTGACGAGTCCGAGGTGAAGCGGTCGGTCAAGAGCTACGAGGCGGACATACAGATTGAACTCGACTCGCCGGACGTGAACGAGGAGGCACCGACGCTGGAGGACTCCGACTACGAGGGAGACCCCGGGGACGTCCTCCAGTGGGACAAGGCAGACCTCGACGTTCCGGAGGCGCACGAGACGACCGAGGGCGAGGGGACACGGGTCGCCGTGATCGACTCGGGCGTTCTCGAAACGCACCCGGACTTGAAGGAGCCGCTAAACGTCGACCTCTCCAAGAACTTCACCGACGACGGGGGCGACCACAACCCCGTCGCCGGCGACGACCACGGGACGCACGTCGCCGGAATCGTCGCCGCGGACAACGGCGGCGGCACCGGGGTCAACGGGACCGCTCCAAAGACCGACCTTGTCGACTGCCGCGTGTTCTCCGCAGGGGGCGGTGCGGCGTTCGGCGACATCCTCGCGGCGGTCGTCTACAGCGCGAACATCGACGCGGATGTTGCGAATCTCTCGCTAGGTGCGTATCCGGTGTCTAGACAGGCACAGGGTCAGTTTTACGGAAAAGTTCTCAACAGCGCGATGACGTACGCGAACAAAGAGGGGACACTGCTCGTCATCGCCGCCGGAAACGATAGTGCCGACCTCCAGCACGACAACGGTACGCAGGTCGACTTAGATAACGACGGAGAAGACGAGACGCTCTCCGGTGGGTACTGGATAAGCCTCCCCAACGAGGGAGCACAGGCGCTGTCAGTCGCCTCCACCGGCCCGATCGGCTACGGCCTCTCGTTCGACCTCGACGACGTGGACAGCCCCGCGGACAGCCCCGCAGTCTACACCAACTACGGGACCAACGCGGTCACGCTTGCCGCGCCAGGTGGCGACTACGATATCTCCCTGACCGATCCGGTCGGTGGCGTCCCGGCGTATGCGTACGATCTCGTGTTCAACACGGTGTTCTCCGTGGAATCAGACGAAGATGGCGAGTCTGAGCAGGTTCCGGGTTACGGCTGGAAGGCCGGAACCTCGATGGCGGCACCGAACGTCGCGGGCGCGGCCGCCCTCGTCAAATCGTCAAATCCGGACTACAACGCCAACCAAGTCGAGGCCGCGCTGAAGAAGGCCGCTGAAGTGCCCGACGACTACGGGAAAGAGTACTACGGCGCCGGCTATCTGAACGTCGTCGACGCGCTCTAATTCACGGCCACCGAACTCCAGTTTTTCCAGCTACAGCCGCTTCGACACGTACGGCCCGTCCTGCCGGTAGCCGAGCTTGTTCCGGTAGTACTCGCGGGCGCCGATGCCGGAGATGACCGCGACCTTCTCGTAGCCCGCCTCACGGGATAGCTCCTCGGCGCGTTCGAGGAGCCGCGTTCCGTACCCCTGATGCTGCCAGTCACCGTCGCCGCCGATGCCGACCTCGTTGCCGTACACGTGGAGTTCGCGGACCAAGGCGGCGTTTTCGAGTTCGGGGCGGATCGGGTCGCTCTCGGTGCCCGGCGCGCCGGGCTGATCGGGCGCGAACGAGGGGAACCGCAGGCGACAGAAGCCGACGAGGAGGTCGCGGACCGGGTCCTCGAACGAAATGAAGTGCTCCGTCCCGCCGCCCGCCTCGTAGGTCAGCACGTCGAGTTCGACGTCGTCCGGGTCCGGGTCGGCGTCGTTGTGGCCGACCTCGCGGGCGCGGACGTCGCGCTGGACGATACCCTTCTCCTCGGCGCGCTGGGCCGCGAGCTGGCGGAGGTTCGACTTCTGGACGCCGGCGTCGATGAAGTCCGCGGGGATGTCGCGCTGGACGCGCTGGAGCCGCGTGTACTTCGGGATGAGGCCCATCACCTCGGCGACGAGGTCGGCCGCCTCTTCGCTCGTGAGCGGGTCGAAGTCGTCGCGGCGCCAGCGGTCGTACACGCGGGTCCCCTCGACGACGAGGGTGGGGTAGATCTTCAGGTAGTCGGGGCGCCAGTCGGGGTTGTCGAACAGCTGGCGGAAGTCCTCTACGCACATCACCCGCGTCATCCCGGGCTGGCCCGGCATCATGTGGAAGCCGACCTTGAACGCGGCGTCGCGCAGGCGGCGGTTGGCGTTCCGGCTCGCCTCGTTGCCGTGCCCGCGGTGCATCTCGCGGTTGACGCGCTCGTAGGTGGTCTGGACGCCGACCTCGACCTTCGTGCCGCCCAGGTCGAGCATGCGGTCGATCTGTTCGGGGTCGCACCAGTCGGGCTTCGTCTCGAACGTCGTCCCGATGTTGCGGATCGCGTTCGTCTCGTTTTCGGCGATCACGTCCTCGAGGTACTCGAACGAAGTCTCCTCGGGGGCGGGCGCGAACGACTCGCCCTCGGCGGGTTCGGGTTCCTTCTCGAGGTCGTAGTCGTTCATCGCCTGGAGCGCGCGCTTCACGAACCACTCCTGGTAGTCGTGCGAGCGCGCGGTCATCGTCCCGCCCATGAGGATGAGCTCGACCTTGTCGACTGGGTGGCCGATCTTCCGGAGCTGTTCGAGTCGGAGGGTGACCTGTCCGTACGGGTCGTAGTCGTTCTGCTCGCCGCGCGCGGCGGCGGGCTCGTGGCCCGTGTACGACTGCGCCGAGGAGAACTCCGAGGCCGGGCCGCCCGGGCAGTAGAGGCACTTCCCGTGCGGGCACAGCTCCGGCGAGGTCATGATCGCGACCGGGGAGACGCCCGAGGCCGTCCGGACGGGCTTGCGCTGAACCACCTCGATCACGTCGTCACGAGCCTCGGCGGGCGCGTGGTCCAGAATTTCGGTGTTCTTCGGCACCTTCGGGGAGCCGAACTCCGAGCAGGCGTCGAGCTTGGCGCGCTCGAGGTCGTCGCGCTCGATCTCGCCGTCGAGGATGCGCTCGACGAGGTGCTCGCAGGTGCGGACGAACGCCTCCGAGTCGGCGTCGGACTCCCCTTTGGCAGCCGCGTCACCTGCCGCGTCGGTACTCATTACTCTTCGATCGACGGGTTTCGGGGTTAAGCGTGTCGCACCGATACATGAGAGGGGCGCGTACCTGTAGCAGAGCGAGCGTCGGCGCCACGGGTTCGATCACACGACACCTCGTTTCCCGCCTCGACGACACGAACCCCAAGCCCTCGGCCGCTCGGTCGTATGAAGGAGTCCAATCTGATAAATAGACGAGTGACACCACCGAAGCCCCAGCCGGGAGGGCGGCGCACGCTCGCTGCGCGCCTCGCTCAGTCGCTCACTTCGTTCGCTCCTTCGCTGTGGTGCTTGCGTCGCCTGCGCCGCCCTCCCGGCTGCCCCTTCGAGTCCCACCCGACCGCGACCGCACAGCACCTCACACCTCCCCAGCCTCGCGGCTCCCTCCGGTCGCCGCGTCCCTCGCGCGTGCTGCTCGCGGCCTGTCGGCCGCTCGCAGGCACGCGCCACCGCGACCACACGTTCGGGGAGCCGAATCCGCTCGTTTTAGGCCGGGCGCGGCGTACCCCGTTCCGTGCTACGGAAGGACCTCCTGCGCGTCTCACGGGCGGGCGGCGGCTACCGCCCGCAGTTCACGGGACGGGAACACCGCCCGCTCGCAGCCCGCGTCCTCGGGACGTTCGAGTCGCACATCGGGGAGCGCCGCGGCGACCTCGACGACGCGCTGGCGGCGCTGGAGGCCGACGCCGCCGCGCGGAACGGCGACTTCAAGCTCGTCCGCGGGCTCGCGGCGCTCGTCGAGCGCGAGTGCGAGTTCGAGACGCGCGCGCCGGTCCCGCCGCGTCGCGTCCGGCGGGCCGCGTTCGAGGCCGCGGAGGCGGTCGGCGTCGCGAGCGAGGCGGAGCGCGAGACCGCTGTCGACCGCGCGGCCGACGCGCTCGGGATCGACGCCGGAGACGTGGAGGCGTCGCTGTACGCCGACCGCGACGTCAACGAGGTCCTCGTCGACGCCGACGTGCGCTGGGACCCCGACTCGCTGCTAGAGCAGTACGACCTCTCTTTGGCCCAGACCGCGCTGTTCGACGCCACCGAGGTCCGGGTTCGGTCGAACGACCCCAAACGTCTCGTCTCCGCCGTCAAGCGCCTCCGGCTGATGTACGAGGTGGAGAAGACGCCGGAGGGGCGCGAGCTCGTCGTTACCGGCCCGGACCGGCTGTTCTCACGCACGCGCCGCTACGGGACCGCGTTCGCCAGACTACTTCGGACCGTCGCGGAGTCCGCGGAGTGGTCGCTGGAGGCGACAATCGACGACCGCGGCCGCGAGCGCACGATGCGCCTCTCGGACGGCGACGTGACCGTGCCGGACGTAGAGCCGGTGGCGGAGCCCGACTTCGACAGCGGGGTCGAGGCCGACTTCGCCGGGCGGTTCCGGGGGCTCGACCTCGACTGGGCGCTCGTCCGCGAGCCGGAACCGCTGGAGACCGGCGCGAGCGTCATGATCCCGGACTTCGCGTTCGACTACGAACACGCCGACTTCCGGCTCTTCTTCGAGGTGATGGGCTTCTGGACCCCCGAGTACGTCGAGAAGAAGCTCGGCCAGCTGGCGGACGTGGAGGACGTGGACCTGCTCGTGGCCGTCGACGAGAGCCTCGGCGTCGGCGAGGAGATCGCCGCACGCGACCACCGCGTCGTCACCTACTCGGGAGCGGTCCGCGTGAAGGACGTGGTCGACGTCCTTCGCGAGTTCGAGGCCGAGTTCGTCGCGGACGCCGCCGCCGACCTTCCCGATTCCCTCTCGCCGGACGCCGACGCGATCGACTTGGACGCCCTCGCCGACGAGTACGGCGTGAGCGTCGACGCGATTGAGGACAAGCCGTTCCCCGACCACGAGCGGATCGGGCGGACGCTCGTGCGCCCCGCGGTGTTAGATGCCATCGACGCCGAAATCGAGGCCGGCATGGCGCTCTCGGAGGCCGAAGCGATTCTCGACGAGCACGGCGTCGACGACGCCAGCGCGGCCCTCTCGCGGCTCGGCTACCGGGTCGAGTGGGAGGGGCTCGGCGGCGGGACGGTCCGGGAGAAATCGGAATAGAATATTTAAACCGATGCGGTGGCGCGCGCCTCCGAGTGGCCGCCATCGGCGGCCGCGAGGAGCACGTGCGAGGGAGTCAGTCGCCGGAGCGAAGCGACGGCGACTGACGAGGCTGGGGAGGCGTGAGGCGCGGTCGCGGTGCGGTGCGGGGCGGGACTCAAAGGGGCAGTCGCGAGGGCGGCGCAGGCGACGTAAGCACTGGAAGGAGCGAACGAAGTGAGCGACTGAAGCGCGCAACGAGCGTGCGCCGCCCTCGCGGCTGGGGCTTTGGAGGTGTTCTCCGTCGATCCGGAATCAGCCATTTATAAGCAGCAAATCGGTTGTTTAACGCGTTCAGTCACTCCACGACGGGCAGATCCGCGCGACTCCCCTTCGGGACCACGGAGCGCAGTTCGTCGTATAAGTACAGTCCCACTCCGATAGGCACGCTTTCGCCGGCGACCTCGTGCGTCGCGATCAGGTACCCCCAGTCGCCGTCCCACTCCGGGATGTCCTGGTCGTCCCCGGCAGCGAACCGAGACGCCTGCTCCGGGTCCAGTTCGATCACGTTCTTCGTCGCGTGCGCCCCGAACCGCGAGACCGCCCGCCCTGTCGGCTTCCAGTGCTCCTGTCGCGTCCGGAGGAACGTCATCCCGACCGCCTCCACCTCGCTCGGGTCGGTCGCCTCGCCGTTGAAGACCCAGATCTTCCCGGCCCCCTTCTCCCAGAAGCCGTATTCCTCGAACACTCCCTCGCCGATCCCGAACCGCTCGGCCCACCAGTCGAGGACCTCCGCGCGACTCGCCCGACCCTGGACCTCGCGGTCGGCGGGCGTCTCGGGCAACCGGTCGAACTGCTGGCCGTCGTTGGTGGGGGCGTCGCTCGCCGCTTCGCCGGCGGCCGCCGCGTCGTCGCTCATGCGGCCACCCCCTCGCCGTCGCTTCCATCGCCCTCCCCGCCCACGCGCAGCTTCGCGCAGAAGAACCCGCCCGTGTCGTTGCGGTGCGGGTAGATGCGCTTCGCGCGCGTCACCGACTCGTCGTACGTCTCGCCCTCCCACTCGGTCACGCCGGGGTCGGTGTCGAGCGGCAGGTCGAACGCGACCAGTCCGCAGTCCTCGTTCGCGAGGACGTGGTCGAGGACGGCCTCGTTCTCCTCGGGCGCGAACGTACACGTGGAGTAGACGACGGTCCCGCCGGGGCGGGTCGCCTGGACGGCTCGCGCTAAGACTCCCTTCTGGATGCCCGCGACCGCGTGGACGTGGTCGAGCGTCCACTGGTCGAGCACGTCCGGGTTCTTCCGGCAGGTGCCCTCACAGGAGCAGGGGGCGTCGACGAGCGCGCGGTCGAACTCGTCGAACGCCAGCGGCTTCGTCGAGAAGTTGCGCGCGTCCTGGTTCGTGACGATCGTGTTCGTGATCCCGAGGCGCTCGGCGTTGTGCCGGAGCGCGGAGAGCCGCCCGAGGTTGTTGTCGTTGGCGACGACGGTCCCCTCGTCGTCCATCGCGTCCGCGATCTGGGTCGTCTTGCTGCCGGGGGCCGCGCAGGCGTCCCAGACCCGCTCGCCGGGCCGCGGGTCGAGCGCGAGCGTCGGCAGCACGGACACCTCCTCTTGGCCGTGCGTCCAGCCGTGAACGTACGGCCAGTTGCCGCCGGGGTTCCCGTCGGGCAGCCGGAAGAGCCCGTCGTGCCAGTCGACCGGCTCGTACGCCACGCCCGACTCGTCGAACGCCTCGCGGACGCGGTCGGGAGACGCCGCGACCCCGTTCGCGCGCACGACCGAGGGGAGGGACCGGTCGCACGCCGCTCGGAACGCGTCGACGTCGTCGACGAGCGATTCGTATCGGTCGAGCGGATTCATGCCCCTCCTTTCGCGCCGGGCCGTTAGACCGTTTCGGGACTCGGGCGGCGACGCGCCTCGCCCGTACCCGGAACCGCCCCGCGCCCCACCTTTAGGTCCGCCCCGAGCGTACCGACGCGCATGGCACGTATCTCCGTCCTCGACGACGACGTCTCGCTGGAGGAGCCGACGCTGATCGAGGGGTTCCCCGGCGTCGGGCTCGTCGGGAAGATCGCGACCGACCACCTGATCGACGTCCACGAGATGACCCACTACGCGAACGTCCACTGCGACGGGCTCCCGCCGGTGACCGTCTACCGCGAGTCCGAGACGGCCGCGACGACGCCGGTGCGGCTGTACGCCGACGCCGGAAAGGACCTCGTCGCGCTCCGCAGCGACGTGCCGGTGAACCCGAGCGCGGCGACGGAGGTCGCGGCGTGTCTCGGCTCGTGGTTCGACGAGGTCGACCTGTTCCCGGTGTTCCTGTCGGGGCTCGGGCGCGAGAAGGATGAGGCGCCCCCGGACCTGTACGGGATCGCGACCGGCGACGGCGGCGAGGCGCTGGGTCGCGCCGAGGTGTCCGACCCGTCCGAGTCCGGGCTCGTCTCCGGGCCCACGGGCGCGATGCTCGCGGCTGCGCTGGAGGACGGCCGCGACGCGGTCGGGCTCGTCGTCGAGTCCGACCCGCAGTTCCCCGATCCCGAGGCGGCGCGCGTGCTCATCGCCGACGGGATCGACCCGATCGCCGGCATCGAGACGCCGACCGACGGGCTCGTCGAGCAGGCGACCGAGATCCGGGACGCGAAACAGCAGCTCGCCGAGCAGATGCGACAGGCGACAGAGGAGAGCTCGCAGGCGGAGCCGCTGAAGATGTTCCAGTGACGGTGCCGCGCTACTGATCGAGCGAACCGCCCGCGCCGTCCCCTTCCAGCTCGTCGAGGATCGGGCGGTACTTCAGCTGGACCTCGTCCCACTCGCGGTCGGGGTCGGAGTCGGAGACGACGCCGACCCCCGCGAACAGCGTTGCGCGGCGGGGGCTCGCGACGGCGGAGCGGATCGCGACCGCGAACGCGCCGTTGCCCGCGGCGTCGATCCAGCCAACCGGCGCGGCGTACCAGCCGCGGTCGAACGGCTCCGTCTCGCGGATCGTCGCCAGCGCGCGGTCCGGCGGCAGCCCGCCGACGGCGGGGGTCGGGTGGAGCGCCTCGACGAGTTCGAGGACGTGCCGGTCCGCGTCGAGCTCGGCGGTGATCGGCGTGTGGAGGTGCTGGACCGTCGCGAGCCGGCGGACCCGGCGCTCGCCCGCGGCAATCGACGCCGCGAACGGCTCCAGCTGGTCGCGGACCGTCTCCGCGACGAGCTCGTGCTCGTGGACGTTCTTCTCGTCGTCGAGCAGCTCCCGCGCGAGCCACTCGTCCTCGTTCGGCGTCTCGCCGCGCCCGGTCGTCCCGGCGAGCGCGTCCGTCTCGACGGTCCGGCCGCGCAGCGAGACCAGCCGCTCGGGCGTGGCGCCGAAGAAGGCGCTGTCGCCGGCGTCGGGCTCGAACCAGTAGCGGTGGCAGTCGGGGTACTTCTCGGCGAGGCGTTCGAGCGTCGCCGCGCGCGGGAAGTCGGCCGCGAGGTCGGCCTCCAGCGCCTGCGCCAGCACCACCTTGCGGAGGTCGCCGGCGCGGATCCGGTCGACGGCGGCGCCGACGCTGTCGCGCCACGCCTCGCGGCTCGTCGTCCGGCGGCTCTCACGGATTCCCGGGCGGGGCGGGCGAGAAGCGGCGGAGGCCGCGGCCGCGTCGTCGCTTCGGTCGAGCGCGGCGAACCGGTCGACCTCGCGCGCTAGTCGGTCCTCGACGGCGGACACGTCGGCGTCGTCGCCGACCGCGTTGACCGTCAGCCACGCGCCGTTGTCCGCGACCGTCAGCTGGACCCGCGGTAACACGAACCGCGCTTCGGGAAAGGGCCCCCACGGCTCGCCGTCGCAGGCGCCCTCGTGGAAGGCGAACCCGCCGAACACGCGGGGGCGGGCCGCCTCGGTGCCGGCGTGGACGTCGCCGGACTCGAACAGCTCCGCAGCCGCCTCCCGGATCGACCCGAACCGGTCGCCGCCGGCGGCGGTGAGCGTCGCCGCCGCGCCGCCGCCGAGCACCAGCGCGTCGTCGGGCGCGCTCCATGTCGTGCGCGGCGACGGGAGCGCGTCGAACGCCGCCGCGAACGCCGGTTCGTCGACCGCCGTGGTCCGGCTGACCAGCGGCGGCGACGACCGAGAGCGCGCCCGTTTCATACGTATCAAGTCGGGGCCGGGGACCCTTTATCCTGACTATCGGGGCGGGGCGCACGGGGGAAATCGAGCGAGAATTGAAAAAGGAATCCAAGCCGCGACCGTCCGCAGTTAGCTGTAGCGGTCCTCGTTCCAGGGGTTCGCCGTGTCGCTGTACCCCCGCTTCTCCCAGTAGCCGAGCTCGGGCTCGGTGAGGAACTCCACGCCCGAGACCCACTTCGCGCCCTTGTAGGCGTACTTGTGCGGCGTGACGACCCGGATCGGGCCGCCGTGGTCGGCCGGGAGGTCGTCGCCGTCGAAGCCGTGCGCGAGCTGGACGCCCGGCTTCGTACACTCGTCGAGCGGGAGGTCGGTCGTGTAGCCGTCCAGCGAGTGGAACATCACGTGTTCCGCCTCGTCGCGGACCTCCGCGCGCTCGGCCAGGTCGGCGAACGCGACGCCGGTGAACTCGCAGTCGAACTTGCTCCACCCCGTCACGCAGTGGAAGTCCTGTCGCTGGGTGACGGTCGGGAGGTCGCGGAACTCGTCGAGCGAGAGGGAGAGCGACTCCTCGATGGCGCCCCACACCTCGAGCTCGAACGTCTCCGGGTCCCACGAGGGCGTGCCGCTCTTCGAGAGCACCGGGAACCCGTCGGTCTCGCGCTGTCCCGGCGGGAGCCGGTCGTCGCCGTACTCGCGGTAGAGGTCGGTGAGGTCCTCGGCGGCGTCGACGCCGGATTCGGTCATAGCATCCGGTTCGGCCCGGACCGACGTATGGATGTCGCTCTCGGAGACGGGCAGCTGCCCGCGAGCGCCGCACTCGCGGGAGCGACGCGCCGACTGCGGAGGGCTTGGATTTATTTGGTTCGTACTTCTCAAATAAATGTTTAACACATCAAAAATGAACTTTTGAACCGTCGTTTTGAGTTTTCAAATCTACGGATCTCCGACGCCAATTTTATATACGCCATCCCACAAGACCCGCACAGCAAATGCCACGAGTGAAGATAACCGTGCCGGAGCATCTGGAGATGCAGATCGCCCAGATGGTCGAGGAGGGGGAGTTCCTCAACCGCGAGGAGGCGGTCGAGGAGCTGCTGTCGACCGGCATCAAGGCGTACAAGACGAGCGGCCCGAGGGACGACGACGACTCCAACGGGTTCGAAGACGAGGGGATGATGGGCCACGAAGACGAGTACGTCTTCTGACCGCGCGACCGTTTTTCCCGAGGCTCGACCGCCGAAACCGTGCGTCTCGACCTCAACAACCCTTAAAGGGCCTACGACCCGTATCGGTGGGTATGCACAAGGACGAGCTGCTCGAGCTTCACGAACAGATGGTGACGATCATGGAGCACTTCCGCGCGCAGGAGTCCGTCGACGGCTCGCTGTTCGACCCCTACGACGAGCTCGACGTCGACCCCTCCCACGTCCACAAGTCGAAGAGCGAGCACAAACACGCCGTGTTCGTTCTCGGCAACGCCTTAGCGAACGCGATGAGCGAAGACGAGTTCTCGCCCGCCGGCCGCGTCGGCAAGCGGATGGAGGAGCTCGCCGACGACGCCGAGAACAAGATCTGACGCGCCGAGCGCTCGGGCTGCTCTCCTGATCTCGGGGATCGCTTTACCCCCGGATCGACCCCCGTATTGATGTGCGCGCGGCCCCCTCGACCCTGATATGGTCGCGGAGGCGCTGACGTCGGACGCCGTTCACCTCGCCGCCGGGGGCGTCGCCGTCGTCGTCGCGCTCGCCGCGGTGTTCCTCGTCGACCGCGCGGGCGCCGGCCGAACGCGGGCGCTCCGCGCGCGGCTCCTCCTCGGCGTCCCGTGGGGGACGCTCGTCGTGATCGCCGGCGTGCTCGGGGTGTACCTGTTCGTCCAGTCCGGCGTCGACGACCCGAACCGACCGGTCGTGATCCCGTTCCGGTCGTGGTCGTACTTCTACCCGGAGGGCCTCTTCTGGTCTAGCTTCGCACACTCGGGCCGCGGGCACATCACTGGAAACCTCCTCTCCGCGCTCGTCGCGGGCGGGCTCGCCGAGTACGCGTACGGCCACTTCCCCACCGGACGCGAGGTCGACGAGGGGGACCGGCTCGCCGTCCGCCTCCGGCGGCTCCCAAGCCGCCTGCGGAGACTCCCCGAGCGAATCCGAGCGGTGCCGAGCCGGGTGGCGGCCGTCGAGTCGCCCGCCGCGAACCCCTACGTCCGGGCGTTCCTGATCGTCCCCAGCGCCGCCGTCGCGTTCGGCCTCCTCTCGGCGCTGTTCGCGCTGGGGCCGGTGATCGGCTTCTCCGTGGTGGTGTTCGCGTACTGGGGGTTCGCGCTCGTCTCGCGCCCCGTCGCCGCGGTCGTCGCGATGGCGGGGACGACGCTCGTCAGCGTCCTCTACGACGCCGTCCGCGTCCCGGTGGCGTTCGCGGAGGCGTCCCCCTCCTACGGCGTGCCAGGGTGGGCGAACGTCGCGATCCAGGGGCACGCGCTCGGCCTCATCGGCGGCGCGCTGGTCGCGGTCGTCCTCCTGCGACGGCGAGCCCGGAGGTCGAACGGCGGAGACCACCACGCGGACCCGCACACGACCGCGGGGCGGTGGCGGTACCACCCGTTCGCGACCGCGGACGGCGACGGGTCCGGCACTGACGCGACGGAGCGGTCGGCGGCCGTCGTCTTCGGCGCGGTGCTGCTGTTCGGGGCCTCGCGCCGGCTGTGGGCGGTGTACTGGTACCTCGGCAACGAGCGGTACGAGCTGTACCGCGCGGTCGGCGTCGGGCTGCTCGCCCTGCTGGCCGCGGTCGTCGCCGTCGCGGCCGTCTCGCGGGACGAGCCCCTGTGGCCGAGTCGAGCGGTTCCGGAGCCCGAGACGATCCGGGGCGGGGTCCGGTCGGCGATGCCGGCGGCGATCGGTCTCTTCCTGCTCGTCGCGTCGCTGGCGGCTGTCGCCGGGCCGGGCGTCGTCCCGAACCTCGTCGCCGTCGACGACGGCGACCTCCCAGGCGACCCGATCGAGGTGGAGGGGTATCAGGTGACCTACGCGGAGGATGTGGAAGACCAGCTGGTGGGCGTCGTCGACGTCGAGGCGTTCGGGCGCTCGACCTCGGTAAACACCTCGGGGGTGATCGTCAGCGACCCGGACCGCGAGATATGGACGACCGCCGTCTCGAAGGGGAACCTCGCGTTCTGGGGGTACCGCGCGGTCGACGTGGGCGGCGCCGGCTGGCGCGAGACCGTCTGGGTCCAGCGGGTCGGCTGGGTCGCCGCAAACGGCGGTCCGACTTACCGGGTCGACGCGATACGGAACGAGACCAGGCGGACGCTGTTCACGAGCGAGCCGGCGCGGGCCGAGCCCCGGATCGACGGCCGCAACGTCACCGTCGCGGCGACGCGAGGGGGATTCGAGTTGCGGGTCGACGGTCCGGGCGGCAACGCGAGCGCGCCGCTCCCGGCGGCGAACGAGTCGGTGACGCTCCGGGGCGTCGAACTCGTCAGAGAGAGCGACGTCCTGTACGCGGAGCGCGGCGAGACGCGCGTGCGGGTCGCGCAGCGGGAGCGCTACGAGGGCCGGCAGTAGCCCGCATCGGTCGCCTCGCGGGGAAGGGGAGCCGCGCGTCTCACGCCCACTCGATCCGGTACACTTCGGTGTCGATCTCGCGCGCCTCGTCGGTGTGGTGGTCGAACTGCGCGTCGATCCGGAATTCCGCCGCGAACGCGTGGGTGACCTCCCCGCCCTCGTCGGCGGCGAACGCCTCAACGAACTCCCGGCTTCCGGCGTTGTGGACCGAGTAGGAGACGTCCGCGAGGTCGCTCGCGACCGCGAGGAACTCCCGATCAGCGTTGCGGTTGCCATCCTGCGCGCCGAACGGCGGGTTCATCACGACGGTCGCGGGCTCCGCAATGGCGAGCGGCGGGCGCGTGGCGTCGCCGCGGACCCAGTGGACGGGGGCGCTGGCTGCGACCCGGCGCTCGTTGGCCCGGGCGGTCGCGAGCGCGCCGCCGTCGAGTTCGAGGCCGACGACGCGGGCCGGACCGCGCAGCGCGGCGGCCAGTGCGAGCATCCCGGTGCCGGCGCCGAGGTCGATCACGGTCCGGCCCTCGACGTCGCCGTGGAGGTCGGCGAGGTGGACGACGTGGGCGGCCAGCTCCGGCGGCGTCGGGTACTGTTCGAGGGCGGCGTCTGGACGCTCGAAGCCGGCGACGACGCCAAGCTTGGTCGCGAGCGACCGCTTCGTCGCCATCGGTCAGGCGCTGTCGCCGTCGACGCGGACGAACTCGACGCCCTCGCGGTCGGCCCGCTCGGCGAGCGCCGCGAGGGCGGTGCGGGCCTGCTTGGACGCCTCGCCGTCGACGCTGACCTCGACCCGGCCGGCGCCGAGGAACGACGCCGCGCGGACGAGCCCGCGGAGCCGGTCGGCCTCGCGCTGGCGTTCGAGCGTGCTCTCGGCGTCGAACGTCGCCTCGGCCGCGACCGCGGCGGGCTGGTAGCCGCGGGCGGCGAGCCCCCGCTTGAGGTCGCGGAGGTGGTCGGGCGCGGTGCTGTCTAAGTCCGCCGCGTCGATGACGACGGGGTCGACGTCGGCGGGACGACAGCCGCGCAGCGTGCGTTCGATGCCCGGGGACGAGGTGGTACTCATACCGACCTATTGGCATAGGTAATACAAAAGTCTTTATAGATGTTTGATAGTAATATTTTGGCGTCGGGAATCGGACCGCATCGGGGCCGAAATCGACGGATATGGCGGGCGAACGGCGAGTAAACGGCGGTCAATGGGCAGGCAACCGGCGACGAACGACGGAGTCTAAACTGGGCCCGGGGTTTGCGAACGGCGCGGCGAATCCGACCTCAACTCACGGTCACGTTTCGTGCGTCACGGTGGACCGCGGAAGCGCCGCCGCCGTCGTCGACGGATACCCGATAGATTCTCGATACTGCCAGTATGCGCGCCCTATGAGCCGATATCCCGTGATTAGAACGAACCGAGAACCATCAGGATCGTTAATAGACGTGGATAAGGTTTAAATACGCGACTGACCACAAACCTTTTAATGGAACGTCCGAGTCGCCAGCGGCAACAGGAGCGGGACACGGAGCAGGAAACGGACGAATCGACGGTCTCCTGTCCGGAGTGTGACTCGGAGAACATCGTCACCGACGCCGACCAAGAGCTCGTCTGCGAGGACTGCGGGCTCGTCTTAGACGAGCGGAACATCGACCGCGGCCCGGAGTGGCGCGCGTTCAACCACAACGAGCGGCAGTCGAAATCGCGCGTCGGCGCCCCGATCACGGAGACGATGCACGACAAGGGGCTGACGACGACGATCGACTGGAAGGACAAAGACGCCTATGGGCGGTCGCTCTCCTCGGAGAAGCGCTCGCAGATGCATCGCCTCCGGAAGTGGCAGGAGCGGATTCGAACCAAAGACGCGGGCGAGCGCAACCTCCAGTTCGCGCTCTCGGAGATCGACCGCATGGCGAGCGCGCTCGGCGTCCCCCGCTCGGTACGCGAGGTCGCGTCCGTCATCTATCGACGCGCGCTCAACGAGGACCTGATCCGCGGCCGCTCCATCGAGGGCGTCTCCACCGCCGCCCTGTACGCCGCCTGCCGACAGGAGGGGATCCCCCGCAGCCTCGACGAGGTCGCGGACGTCTCGCGGGTGCCGCAAAAGGAGATCGGTCGAACGTATCGGTATATCTCCCAGGAGCTGGGACTCGAGCTGAAGCCGGTCGACCCCAAGCAGTTCGTCCCCCGGTTCGCGTCCGCGCTCCAGCTCTCCGAAGAGGTCCAGTCGAAGGCGACCGAAATCATCGACGTCTCCGCCGAACAGGGGTTACTCTCCGGGAAGTCCCCAACCGGCTTCGCGGCGGCCGCCATCTACGCGGCCTCGCTGCTCTGTAACGAGAAGAAGACCCAACGTGAGGTCGCCGACGTCGCGCAGGTCACCGAGGTCACCATCCGCAACCGGTACCAAGAGCAGATCGAGGCGATGGGGTTCCGGTAGGACGGGGAGCCGATCGAGACGGCGGTATTCGTTCCTTACTACAGTTCGAGAAGTTGATCGGGTTTTTAATCGATACCCGCTGTACCACGGAGTGAGATGTACTCAGAGATCCTCGTTCCCACCGACGGCAGCCCGGCGTCGGACGCCGCGATCGAACACGCGATCGACCTCGCGGAGCAGTACGGCGCGCGCCTCCACGCACTGTACGTCGTCGACGGCGCGGCGTACTCCAGCCTCGAAGCGGGCGCGGAGGTCGTCGTCGAGGCGCTCGAATCGGAGGGGGCGGAGGCGACGAAGCGCGTGGCCGACGCCGCCGCGGACGCCGGCGTCGACTGCGTCACCAGCGTCACGTCGGGGACGGCCTACCGGTCGATCCACGACTACGTCGACGAGCACGGCATCGACGTCGTCGTGATGGGGACCCACGGGCGGAAGGGGCTCGACCGCTACCTCCTCGGAAGCGTCACCGAGCGGGTCGTCCGGACCTCGGACGTCCCGGTGTTGACCGTGCGGCAGCCGGCGGATGAGTAACCGCATCGCGCTCGGCGGACGCGGGTGACACCGATGCGCGACTGGCTCTCTCACCGCGTGGTCTCGTCGCCGAACGACACCGCTCTCGTCCGCGCCGAGGACGGCGAAGCGTGGAGCTACACCGACCTCGACCGGCTCGTCGCCGAGACGGCGGGCCGGCTCGGGGCCCACGGACTCGGAGCGGGCGACCGAATCGGCGTGCTCACGCCCCCGTACGTGGGCACCGTCGGGCTCGTCCACGCGACGATGCGGATCGGCGCGACGTTTGTGCCGCTCGGGCAGGAGCTGACGTCGCGCGAGATCGCGGCGCGGATCGATCGGACCGACCTCGACGCGGTCGTCTGCGCGGAGCCGACAGAGCCGACGGCCACCGACGCGGCGTCGCAGATCGAGGGGGTCCCCGTCTACTCCGTCGACGACCCGACGAGCCCCGCGGTCACCGGGATCCATGACGTCGACCCCGCGTCGCTCGACCCGCCGGAGTGGGGGTTCGCTGACCCGCTCTGCGTGCTGTTCACCTCGGGGACCACCGGCGAGCCCAAGCCCGTGCCGCTGACCGCGGGCAACGTGTACAGCTCGGCGGTCGCCTCCGCGTTCCGCCTGGGCGTCGAGGCCGACGACCGATGGCTCGTGTCGCTGTCGCTCCACCATATGGGCGGGCTCGCCCCGGTGTACCGGTCGGTGCTGTACGGGACCACGCTCGTGTTGCGCGAGGGGTTCGACGCTGGCGGCACCGCCGACGACATCGACGCGTACGACGTGACCGGCGTCTCGCTCGTCCCGACGATGCTCCGCCGGATGCTCGACAGACGCGGGACGCTGTCGGACTCGCTCCGCGTGGTCCTGCTCGGGGGCGCGCCCGCGCCGGGGGAGCTGATAGAGCGGTGTCGCGACTACTCTGTCCCCGTCTACCCGACGTACGGGATGACGGAGGCCGCCTCGCAGATAACGACCGCGACGCCCCGACAGACCAGAGGCCGGATCGGGACGGTCGGGAGACCGCTCTTCGGCACCGACGTGACGGTCGTCGACGACGACGGCGATCCGGCCAAGCCGGGCAACACCGGTGAGATCGTCGTCAGGGGGCCGACGATCACACCGGGGTATCTCGCCGAGAGCGGGGGCGATTCCACGGAAGGCGCCGACGAAGGCGACGCGCCTGCTCCGGACGCAATCGACGAAACTGACGCGTCTCCCACCGACGCGGTCGACCTGAACGGGATCGGCTCCGAGAGCCTCGACAGATCAAAGTTCGGCCCGTACGGTCTCCACACGGGCGACGTCGGACGGTTCGACGAGGACGGCTACCTCCACGTGCTCAACCGCGTCGACGACCGGATCATCAGCGGCGGCGAGAACGTCGAACCCGGGGAGGTCGCGGACGTGCTCCGGGAGTACGCCGAGGTCGACGACGTGGCGGTTGTCGGGCTCGACGACGAGGTGTGGGGCGAGCGCGTCGCGGCCCTCGTGGCCGTCGGCGACCGGTTCCCGTCGGTGTCGGCCGAGGCCGAGACGGACACCGCTTCGGATCCCAACCCCTCGGCGGGCGATTCCGGAGCGAACGGAGACGCCCCAGAAGCAGACGCCGCAGGCGGAGACGCCCCAGAAGCAGACGCCGCGGACGATGAGGGCGCGGAGTCGGACGGCGAGACGGAAGAACCAGACACCGAGACCCCGGAGCCGGCCATTGAGGCCGGCGGCATCGGCCCCGCGCCCGTCGACGAGGCGGCGTTCGTCGACTTCGCCCGCGACCGACTCGCGGGGTTCAAGCTCCCGAAGACGGTGGCCTACGTCGAGGAGCTCCCCCGAACGGTCTCGGGAACGGTCGACAGGGAGGCGACGCGCGCCATCCTCCACGAGCGCGGCGCGGACCCGCGCGCGAGCCTCGACGCGGACCTCGAAACGGCCGGGTTCAAGCCGGCAGACCCCGCCGAACCGCCGGCGGAGTCCGAGTCACGGACGCCGGACGAGGCGGAGGCCCCGGAACCTGAATCTGACTCGACGGGCGAAGGCGGCGGCGAAGAAGACGTTATCGAGGGCGGCGGCGAAGAGGACGCTATCGAGGGCGGCGACGGGGACGACGTTACCGAAAGCGATGGGGTCGACATCGCCGACGCCGACGAGGTCGCGTCGGAATCGGGTGACCACGCCGCTGACGCCGCGGAGACCGTCGACACCGGCGCCGCAGACGATTCGGGCGGCGGCGACAAGGAAGGCGCCTGAGAGGAACAGCCGACACGGCCCACGAGGGTAAACTCACACGGCGTTCTTCGTTGTTCCACGAAGGTTTTGTTCGCGGGGGCCGCAGTGGCGGTATGGAGTTACTCGACGACAGCGTCGTGCCGGAGCACGCGCGAGACGTCAAACAAGAGGCCCGCGAGTTCGCCGACGAGTACATCGCCCCGAACGCCGAGTCGTACTACGAGTCGGGCGAGTACCCCTGGGAGGTCCTCGAAGCGGGGATGGACGCCGGGCTCGTCGCCCAGGACATCGGCGAGGAGTACGGCGGCAAGGGGTTCGACCTCGCGCAGGTGCTCGCCATCGCCGAGGAGTTCTATCGCGCTGACGCCGGTATCGCGCTCACGCTCCAGCTCGCCAGCTTCGGCGCGGAGATGGTCGAGGATTACGGGACGGAGGAACAGAAAGAGAAGTACCTCCGGCCGATCGCCGAGAACGAGCAGATCTCGGGGCTCGCGGTCTCCGAGCCGCAGACCGGCTCTGACCTCGCGGGCATGACGACGAAGGCGGAGAAGGTCGAGGGCGGCTACGAGCTGACCGGCGAGAAGTACTGGGTCGGCAACGCGGTCGAGGCCGACTGGCTCACCGTCTACGCGAAGACCGGCGAGAGCGACGACCGCTACTCGAACTACACGCTGTTCATCGTCGAGACCGACTCGGACGGCTACGAGGCGGAACACATCCCGGAGAAGATGGGGATGCGCGCGTCCAAGCAGGGCCACATCGTCTTCGAGGACTGCTTCGTCCCCGAGGAGAACGTCGTCGGCAGCGAGGGCGGCGGCTTCTACGTCCTCGCGGACTTCTTCAACCACGGGCGCGTCATCGTCGGCGGGCACGGGCTCGGCCTCGCCGCCGCCGCCATCGAAGAGGCGGAGGCGTTCATCAGCGACCGCGAGGCGTTCGGCCGCACCATCGACGACTTCCAGGCCGTCCAGCACACCATCTCGGACATGCGGATCGGGTTCGAGTCGGCGCGCGCGCTCAACTGGCGCGCGTGCGAAAAGGTCGCAAACGGCGAGGACGCCGGCTACTGGGCCGCGCTCGCGAAGACGAAGTCGACCGAGGTGGCCACCGACTGCGCCGAGAAGGGCATGAAACTCCACGGCGGCCGGTCGAACTTCACCGACCGCCGCATCGCCCGCGTCTACCGCGACGTGCGCATCCCGGTGATCTACGAGGGCGCCAACGACATCCAGCGGAACCTCATCTACCGGCAGTCGCGGTAGACGAGCGGATCGACTTTTATCCGACCCGCGCCGAGAGCGCGGCCAGCGCCTCGCTCCCGCCCGACGCGAGCGGGTCCCCGTGCCCGACGCAGGCGACCTCGAACGGCGGAGCGCGCGCCGCGAGCCCGCGCACGCTCGTCGCGACCGCGTCCGTATCGTAGCTTATCAGCCAGCCGGAGGGCGACAGTTCGCCGTCGGACTCGGAGACGAGGTCGCCGAGGAGCCCGACGCCCAGTTCCTCGCTAACGTACGCGACGTGGCCCGGCGTGTGGCCGGGCGTGTGGTAAGCCGTGAACGACCCGATCGCCTCGCCGTCGCGGACGCCGACCACGTCGAGGTCTGCCCGCTCCGTGAGGCGGCCGCCGAGCCGCTGGATGAGTCCCTTATGATTGCGGAACGGTGGCCGCCGAGCCCCCCGGAGCAGCTGCGCGTCGAAGCCGTAGGCGTAGACCGGCGCGTCGAGGTCGGATGCCAGCGCCGCCAGCGTCCCGACGTGGTCGAGGTCGTAGTGAGTGATCAGGACGCGACCGATCCCCGAGACCCCGACCCCGGCCTCGTCGAGGCCGCGGCGGATCGTCTCCTCGTCCCACGGCGTCCCGGCGTCGACGAGGGTCGGCACGTCATCGAAGACGAGGTACGCGTTGACCCCGCGGCAGTCGAACCGCCAGACGCCGTCCGCGATTTCCGTCGCCATGGCGACGGGTACGGCCCGGAGCGGAATGAACGCTGCCGTGGCGGAAGCGAGGGGAACGCGGCCGTCGGGGATCGGAGTGACGGCGCGGGCGACGAAAGCGCCAAGACGCCGGGGCGACACCACGGAGTATGCGACTCCAGGACTACTGGGGGATCGGGCCCAAGACGAGCGAGCGGCTCGCCGAGGCCCTCGGGACCGAGCGGGCGGTCGAGGCGATCGAGTCGGCCGACGTCCGAGCGCTCGTCGACGCCGGTCTCCACCGCGGCCGCGCGACCCGCATCCTCCGCCGGGCGAACGGCGAGGCCGGGATGGACGTCCTCGCGACGGGGGACGCACGCTCGGTGTACGACGACCTCCTCTCGCTCGCGGCCGGCGAGGCGCTGACCGCGCACGCGGCCGACCGGATCCGGGTGTTGACCCCGCTGCTCGACCGCGACGCCGTCGAGGAGCGACTGGATCGGGTCGTCGCCGCCCGCGACGCGTGGGCCGCCCTCGACGAGGCGGACCGCGAGGCCGTGGTGGACGCCTTCGCCGGGTACGACGAGTCCGACGGCTCCGACCTCGCCGCGGTCGAGACCGCAGTCGTGCTCCGCAAGGCGGGGCTGACGGACGGCCCCTTCGCCGACGTCGGCGCGCTCGACGGCGATCGCCTGCGCGACGCGGCCGACGCGCTCGCCGACGTGCGGGGCTCGATCGACCCCGCCGGCGGGCTCGACGGCGACGACATCGAGATCGCGACGGGCGCCGACGACGAACTGGACCGGCTGCGCGAGCACCTGTCGGCCGCGCGCGACCTCGCGGACTCAGCGTTCGACGTGCTCGAATCGGTCCGCGACGGGAGCCTCCGCGACTTCGAGGCGCTGGAGGCAGCGACGATAGAGCACGTCGCGCGCGAGTCGGGGGTTGAGCCGGCGACGGTGCGAGCCGCGGCGCCCGACGAGGCGCTCGACGCGGCCGACTTCGTCTCGGGAACCCTCCGTGACCTCGTCGTCGAGCTCGAAGCGGCGGTCGAGGAGCGTGAGGCCGCCGTCGCGGCGGACATCCGCGAACGGCTCGGAGACGAACCGGAGGCCGACGAAGACGGCACCGCCGCGGGCGACGGCGACACGACCGTCGCCCGCGCTGCGACGGCGACCTCCGACGCCGCGTTTCTCCTGTCGCTCGGGCGGTTCGCGGCCGAGAACGGCCACGTCCGGCCGACGCTCGTCGACGACGGCATCGCGGTGCGGGGAGCGCGGAACCCCTTCCTCGGCGGGGAGGTCCAGCCCGTCTCCTACGGCGTCGGTTCCCACTCGCTCGCGGACGAGGCGGGCGTCGCGAGCGCGGACGCGCCGCCGACCGGCGACCGCGTGAGCGTGCTCACCGGGGCGAACTCGGGCGGGAAGACGACGCTCTTGGAGACCCTCTGTGCGGTGGCGCTGCTCGCGTCGATGGGGCTGCCCGTGCCCGCCGAGGCGGCCGAGGTCGGGACGTTCGACCGGATCGTCTTCCACCGCCGGCACGCCTCGTTCAACGCCGGCGTGCTGGAGTCGACGCTGAAGTCCGTCGTCCCGCCGCTGGTCGCGGACGGCCGCACGCTCATGCTCGTCGACGAGTTCGAGGCGATCACGGAGCCGGGGCGCGCCGCCGACCTGCTGAACGGGCTGGTGACGCTCACCGTCGACCGCGGCGCGCTCGGCGTCTACGTGACGCACCTCGCCGAGGACCTGAGTCCGCTGCCCGACGCCGCCCGGATCGACGGCATCTTCGCCGAGGGGCTGACGAACGACTTGGAGCTCCGCGTCGACTACCAGCCGCGGTTTGAGACGGTCGGGAAGTCGACGCCGGAGTTCATCGTCTCGCGACTGGTCGCGAACGCGGGCGACCGCGGCGTCCGCGCCGGCTTCGAGCACCTCGCGGGCGCGGTCGGCGAGGAGGCGGTCCAGCGAACGCTGTCGGACGCCGAGTGGGCGGCGAACGATGACTGAGGAGGAACGCGGTCGCGACCCCGGACCGGACCGGATCCGGTCGATCGCGGTCCACCGCGAGGACGTGGCGAACGCCCTCGAGGCCACCCTCCGGAGCGACCGCGATGTCGTCCTCCGCGCGACACCGCCCTTCTCCGGACGAATGCGCGCTCGCCTCCACGCGCTCGACGCGGGCAGTGACGAAGGCGGCGAAAGGGACTCAGCCGATTCCGCCGACGCGCCCGCACCCCTCCACGTCGATCCCCGGGACCTCGTCGCGGAGGTTCCGCCGTACCCGGAGCCGGACGACACCGCGAGCGAGTATCCGGACGCCGACCTCGAAACCCGCCGAGAGCGACACGCGGAGGCCGTCGAGAGGTGGCGCGAGCGCGTCCGAGAGCGCGTCGGCTCGACGGTCGAAATCGAGGTCGACGGCGACGTCCGAGAAGTCGACGTGGTCGCACTCGGGTGAGGCGAGCCGGGAAGAAACCGAACGCCAGCGCTAGAGGCGCAGCCGCTCGACCGCGGTGCCGGCGGCCTCGAAGTCGTCGTCTGTCGCGGCCGCGACCACGACGGTGTCGGCGTCCGTGTCGGCGTCGAGGTCCACCTCGAACGCGCCGTCGTCGTCGGGCGTCACGAGCCGCGAGGTCTTTCGCGTGTGGACAGCCACGCGCTCGGCGTCCGTCTCCCCGGCGACGGCGACCGAGTCCTCGACGAACTCGGCGGTGGCCGTCAGGTCGGGGCCTGCGGGGCGGTCGCGCTCGACGTAGCGGTCGCGAACGGCGGTCGGCGTCTCGACCGGCTCGCCCGCGTCGACGCCGTGTGCCAGCCGGACGAAGCCGGCCATCGACCACGCGAGGGGGGTCGCGCCCCCGGTGCCCTCGCCGAACTCCCAGCCGTACTTCGTCGGGTGTTCGCGGTCCCACACCTGCTCGGGGAGCATTAGCCCGGAGTTGCCGAAGCCGGCCATCGTCTCCAGCAGCGTCTCCGGTTCCAGCGCGTCCTCGTCGGTGCCGCCGAAGGCGTCCGGCCCGTCGGCGCGGGCGCGCAGCTCGTACTCGCCGCGCTCGCCGGTGAAGATGGGCCAGAGGCGCCCGCGGCCGTCGCCCGTGCCGGCCCAGGGCGCGCCGGGGTCGCCGACGGCTATCTCGCCGTACGCGTCGCCGACGTACCGGTACCAGGCGGCGCCGTGAGGCGTGTCGACGCGAATCGAGTCGTCGACGACCGAGACGGAGTTGCGGACGACGGGGTCGTCGGCGGGCTTGATCCCCAGCCGGACGAGTTCGAGGAAGCCGCCGTCGATTATCTCCCGCTCGTCGTACGTCGGGCCGTCGTTGGCGATCGTCCGCGGGCGGCCGGAGTCGGGGTTCCCGTCGGCCGTGATCCGGATGTAGTACGGGGTCCGGCCGTGGCGGTCGGTTCCGGTCGCGGTCGCGCACCACTCCTCGACGCGCGCCGTCCAGTCGTCCGCGAGCGCGAGCCACGCGAGCGCGTCGGCGCGGAGCGAGTCGGACGATTCCGCGGCGTCGCTCCCGGAGCCGGACTCGTCCCGTCGGTCGGCCTCCGCGAGGGCGAGTGCCGCACCACAAACGAGGCCGGCGATCTCGGCCGCGATGCTCGACGGCGAGTAGCCAGCCTCTTCCTCCCAGCGCTCCTGGGCGGTCTCGGGGCCGTTCTCGGCGATGTAGTCGAGCGAGCGGGCCACCTGGTCGTAGGTGTAGTCCGCGTCGTCGAGCGTCACGCCGCGCTCGTACAGCTGCCACGCCATCACCGAGGGGAACCCGATGTTGTCCATCTGCTCGCCGCCCCACCGGGTCCGCCCGTCGATGTAGGTGTTCTGCGGGAGGAACCCGTCGGCGTCCTGCTGGGTGTTGTACAGGTACGCTAAGGCGTCGGCGCCGCGCTCGAGCTCGTCCATCTCTATCAGCGCCGTGAACACCTGATAGAGGTCGCGCGACCAGACGAAGTTGTAGCCGTAGCCACGGTCCTCGGCGGCGTACTCCGTTTCGCCCCACGGCACCGAGGGGCTCGCGATCCCCGCCCCGTCGTGGGCCTTGTCCTCGACGGCCGCCAGCGTCATCAGCGCGAAGCGGTACTGTGCCGCGAGGTCCGGGTCGTCCGCGACCGAGTCGGGGAGGTCGCGGTCGGCGAGCCACGACCGCCACGTCTCGGCGTACGCGTTCGCGGCGTCGTCGAAGCCACGCGAGATGGCGCCGCGGGCCTCGCCGAGTGCGGCCGCAGTATCGCCCTTCTCGGCGAATCCGAGCGCGACCGTGTCCGAGACGGCGGTCCCGCTCCCGACGAGTCCGGCGAGGACGACGTTGCCGGTCGCCTCCGTGATCCCCGGGCCGCGTTCTCCCTCGGCGAACAGCGCGTCGATCTCGTAGCCGCCCGCCGCGAGCGCGCTCGCCCAGTCGAAGCCGCCGGCGCTGTCGAGCGCGAGCGCGACCTCGAAGGGGTCGCCGTCGTCGTCGACGAGCTTGCCCGCATCGCGGTCGTCGTCTTTGCGCGCGATCAGGTGGTAGCCGTCGGCGTCGCCCACGCGTTCGCCGCGGTCGTTCGTGCCGACGTTCGTGATCGTCGTGTCGACCAGGGCGAACACGTCGTACTCGCGGCTCCCCTCGAAGCGGACGTCGGCGAGGATCGCCGTCCCGTCGGTGTCGACCGCGTACTCGACGGTGAGCGTCCAGCTGTGGCCGTGGCCGTCGCCGGTCTCGCGGATCGTCTGGACGTACGCGAGCGCGTCGTCGGCCGCCGGCTCCGTCGTCCGCTCGACCGTCTGCGTCGCCGAGACGTGCCCCGTCTCGTCGAACGTGCGGATCGCGTAGCCGGAGTCGGGATCCGCGACGAGGAAGTCGAACGTCCGGACGTTCATCACGTCGATCCGGGGGAATCGCGCCTCGGTGAGCGCCCCCTCGGTGAGCGTGAACCACACCGGCACCGGCTCGTCGGACTCGTAGTCCGCGGGCGTTCCGACGCCGAACTTCCGGCCGGTCGTCCAGTGGGGCGCCGCTTCGGGGCCGGTCTCGCGGTCGTGCGGGACCGGGAGCTCCCCGTGGCTCGCCAGCGTCACCGTCGCGTCGATCCGGAGGGCGTGCGACCACCCGATGGGGGTCGCGCTGTCGAGGTCGCCGTCGTCGAACGCCTGCTCCGCGAACAGCCCGGCCTCGTTGACGAAGTGCCCGTCGGGTTCACAGAGAGAATAGAGATCTCGCGCGTCCGCGAACAGCGGGCCCGCGGCCCCGCCGCGCTCCTCGACGACGCCCGCGAGCGTCGCCGCGGCGGTCGCGCCCCACAGCGTCGCGATGGACCACACCTTCGCGGCGCCCTGTTCGGCCGTGCGCCAGTCGTCGCCGGTGAACCTGACGAGCCCCTCCACCGAAGAGGTCTCGCGATGGAGCGCGTCGATCGACTGCCGGACGTGGGTGTTGACGCGGTCGAGGAAGCGGTCGAACTCGGTCGTCGCGACGGAGTCGACGCCGGCGGGGCCGGAGCCGTCGGTCGTCGCCGCGTCCTCGTCGGCCGCGTCGTCGCCGGTCGCGGCGGCAGCGGTCGCGTCGTCGCCCGCTTCGGACTCGTCGTCGAGCAGGGCGGCGTACTCGGCGGCCGCGGTCGCGAGCGCGAAGGTGCTGGCGTCGGCGCGGGCGTCCCGGCTCTCGTCGCTGGCGCGCTGGAGGAACCGCTCCGTGTCGGGGTTCCACCGTGCGTCCAGTCCGGACAGCGCCGCCTCGGCGGCGTCGGCGGCGTCGGCGCGGAGGTCCTCGTCGACCGGCGCGCGCGCGACCGCGGCGAACGCCCGGAGGTACTCGGCGCCGGTGTGGGTGAACCGGCCGAGCGCGTTCTCCCAGCAGTTCTGACAGCGGCGGGGGAGCCCGTCGTCCTCGGTCGTTTCTAAGAGGAACTCGACGGCGTCGGCGATCGTCTCGTCGATCCGGTCGCGCCACTCGGCGGGGAGGTCGGCCTCGCGGCGCAGCGTCGCGAGGAAGGCGACGACGGTGGCAGGCTGGTCGAGCTGGTCGTTGGGGCCCGGCGTCGCGTTCGCGCCCTCGATCCGGGCGTTCGCCCAGCCGGGCGCGACCTTCCCGGAGTCGGCCCACACGCGGTGCGGCCACGAGCCGTCTGCGTCCTGCGTCCGGCAGAAGAAGCTCGCGGCCGCGAGCAGCTCCTCGTCGGCGTCGAGGCCGAGCTCGTCGCTCGCGTCGAGCAGCGCGGTCGACACCGTCGCCTCGTCGCGGAACCACGTGTAGCCGTAGCCGCCGGAGGTGGAGTAGAACGGGTCGAACTCCGGGGCCGCGATCCGCGCGCCGGACTCCGCGGTGAGCAGATCGAGCGCGCGGAGGTCGCTCGCGATCACCGAGCGACGCGGAGCGTCCTCGGGGACATTCGGGCCGCGACCGTCCGCGGCCTCGCGGAGGTCGTCGGCGTCGGGGTAGGCGGTCGCGATGTTCGAGACCGTCTCGATGCGGCGCTGGCGGTCGATCCCGTCGGTGAGCGCGTCCTTCGCGTCGTCACCGGTGTCGCGCGCCGCCCGGCGGTCGACGACCGCGCGGCCGGCGAGCGTGACGCGCTCGGTGCGCCCGTCGCGCTCGAAGGGCGCGCGGACGACGACGTCCGGGGTGAGCCGCGAGTCCTCGCGGCGGTCGATCTCGCCGCGGTGCGGGAAGCCGTCGTCGGCCTCGCCGAGCAGTTCCGGGATCGTCCGCAGGCGCTGCCCGTGGGCGTTCGAGAGCCCGGTGGAGGCGGTGAGGAAGTCGTGTTCGGTCCGGTGGTACACCTCGACGACCCCGCCGTCGTCGGGGCCGGCGCCGTCGTGGACCATGTTGCCGACGCGGCCCTCGACCATGTCCGGCGAGAACGCGTAGGCGGCGACGAGCTCGGCGTCTGCCGGCGGCGAGCCGCGGAGTTCGACGTGAGTGAGGTGGGTGTCGCTCACGACGAGGTCGAACTGGTGGATGGTGTAGCGGCCGGCGTCGTACTCCGTCTCGACGAGGGGCGTGTCGCCGTCGTAGTGCTGGCGGGTCGTCTCGAGGTCGTCGAACCAGCGGACGCCGCGCCCGGCGGTTATCCCCATCCGAAGCCGGTCGGCGCCGCCGACTTCAGAGAGGGAGTACGAACAGTCGTGGACGGTCCCGTCCGGCCCCACGTGGACCAGTCGGCCGTCGTCGCCGGTGAACGCGCCGGCGGTCATCGAGTGCTCCGCCGGGTAGCGCTCCCCGCGCCGACGTTCGTGCTCCGTAAGGGCGGTACGCAGTCGCATACCCGCCCTGCGACTGCCGGAGTAAAAGCCTTGACGACCGCGGCGGAGACCGCGCAACGCCGAGCGTCGCCGCCCGAGGAGACCCCGAAACAAGAGCAACACCGAAGGCCCCGGGCGTCGATGGGCGTCACATGCACCACCCCGGACCCCCGCGCTTCCTCGCGACCGGCGAGCGGACGGAACTGGCCCCGAGAGACCCGAACCCCGATGCGCAGTACGCGTGGCGCGTCGCGGACGCGCCGCCCGAGAGCGAGGCGACCGTGGGCGACGGCCCCGTGACCGAGTTCACGCCCGACGTGCCGGGCCGCTACCTACTCGGGCTCGACGCGCCGGACGGCGACCACCTGCTCACCGTCCGCGCGTTCCCGGCGAGCTACGAGGGCGTCGACGTCGCGGGCGGGAGCGGCACCGCGATACGCGACCGCGACGCGGGCGACATCGACGCGCCGGTCGACTACGCCGCCCGTGAGCAGCACGAGGGGGTCGGCCGACCGCGCGTGCGGGTGGACGCGAGCGTCGCGTTCGGCGACGACGCCCGGCCGGCGGGCGAGGGAGCCGGCGGCGAGGCGGTGTTCACCGCGGTGCCGACGCCGAATCCGGAGTCGGCGTTCGACGCCGAGGACCTCTCCGTGACGTTCGTCGTCGACGACCGTGACGTCGCCGACGCCGTCGCGGCGGGGCGCACGAACCCGCGGGACGCGCTCCGCGTGAGCGAGGATGGCCGCGAGCTCCGCGTACCTCTCGACGCGGTGCCCGAGCGGCTCCGCGTTCACGCCGTCGCGGTCGCGCGGGACCCGGGCGAGGACCCCCGAGTCAGCGTCGCCGACGCGGCGGCCGTCGAACGCGCCGGCAGTAGCCCGTCCGCGGCTCCCGACGCCTCGGGGGGCGAGGCGGTGTTGACGCCGGACACGCCCGACTTCGAGACGGTCCGGCTCAACGAGCCGCCGGCGTGGACGCGCGACGCCTCCGTCTACGAGGTGTTCGTCCGCACCTTCGCGGACGCCGAGGAGGGAGAGGCGTTCGACGCCATCGCCGAGCGGATCCCGCGGATCGCGGACCTCGGCGTCGACACGCTGTGGCTCACGCCGGTCCTCGGCCACGACGGGAAGCCGCACGGCTACAACATCGTCGACTTCTTCGACACCGCCGAGGACCTCGGCGAGCGGGAGGAGTTCGAGGCGCTCGTCGAGACGGCCCACGACCACGGGATGCGCGTGCTGTTCGACTTCGTCGCCAACCACACCGCGCGCGACCACGAGTGGTTCCGAGACGCGTATCGGAACCCCGACTCGCCGTTCCGCGACCGCTACGAGTGGCAGGAGTCCGGCGAGCCGGGCACCTACTTCGACTGGGAGCTGATCGCGAACCTCAACCACGCGAACCTCGACGTGCGGCGGTTCCTGCTCGACGTGATCGACGAGTGGGCGCCGCTCGTCGACGGGTTCCGGTGCGACATGGCGTGGGCCGTGCCCGACTCCTTCTGGCGCGAACTGCGCGACCGCGTGAAGGACATCGACCGGGAGTTCCTGCTGATGGACGAGACGATCCCGTACATCCCCGGCTTCCACGAGGGGATGTTCGACGTCCACTTCGACGCGACGCTGTACTTCCAGCTCCGGCAGGTCGGCCGGGGCGCGGAGCCCGCGGCGACCGTCCTCGACGCGGTCGACCAACGCGCCGAGATCGGGTTCCCAGACCACGCCGAGTTCCTCCAGTACATCGAGAACCACGACGAGACGCGCTACCGCGTCGAGTGCGGCGACGCCGCCGCGGCCGCCGCGGGCGCGGCGATCATGACGCTGCCGGGCGTCCCGATGGTGTATGCGGGCCAGGAGATCGGCCAGCGGGGCCGCCGGGACGCGATCGCGTGGGACCACGCGCGCGAGGACGTCCGCGACCGCTACGAGCGCCTGCTCGAGACGCGGCGGGCCCACCCCGCGCTCGGTCCGGGCGGCGACGTGTCTCGCGTCGGCTACCACGTCGCGAGCGGCGACCTCTCGGAGCGGCCGATCGTCGCGAGCGGCGACGTCCACCCGGACGACGTGGTCGCGTTCCGCCGGCGAGACGGCGACGAGGAGCTCGTCGTGGTCCTCAACTTCGCGCCAGCGGACGCGAGCGTCGCAGTCGAGGTCGACCACGGCGAGCGCGACCTGATCGCCGACGACCGGTGCGTCGTGGAGGACGTCGACGGGACCGAGCGGATCCGCGTCGACGAGGTGGCTGTGGTGCCCGTCGAGAAGGAGTAAGCGCTCGGGCGGCGGCCGGTCCCACACTCCGATCTCGTCGCGGCGCGACCCGTCCGGACGCAACGCTTGAGTCGGTGGGGATCGCAGGGTGGCGTATGCGATTCGACCGCTCCGACGGCGTCTTCTGTCACGTCACCTCGCTGCCGGGGGCGTACGGGATCGGCGACCTCGGCGAGGGCGCGCGCGAGTTCCTCTCGTTCCTCGGCGACGCCGACGTCGACCACTGGCAGATATGTCCAATCGGCCCGACCATCGCCGCCGCCGGCGAGTCACCGTACCAGTCGCCGTCGGCGTTCGCCGGCAACCCGCTGTTCGTCGACCCCGAGGGGCTCGTCGAGGACGGGTGGCTCGACCAGGGGGACCTGGAGCCGGTCCCCGACTTCCCGGCGGACCGTGTCGACTACGACGCCGTCCGCGAGTACAAGCTCCCGCTGTTGCGAACTGCCTTCGAGCGGTTCGAGGAGCGGGCGACCGAGGCCGACCGCGCGGCGATAGACGAGTTCCGCGAGCGCGAGCCGTGGCTCGCGGATTACGCGCTGTTCCGGGCGCTCTCCGACGCGCGGCCGGAGGACGTCTGGACCGAGTGGCCGGAGCCGCTGCGGACGCGCGACCCCGAGGCGCTGACAGACGCGCGCGACGAGCACGCCCGAGAGGTCCGGTTCCGCGAGTTCGTCCAGTGGACGTTCGACCGCCAGTGGCGCGACCTGCGCGCGGTCGCGGCCGAGGAGGGGGTGTCGATCGTCGGCGACGTGCCCATCTACGTCGCGCTCGACTCCGCGGACGTATGGGCGAGCCCGGAGGCGTTCCGGCTCGACGAGGGGAACCGCCCGACTGCGGTGGCGGGCGTCCCGCCGAACGCGGGCGACACCGGCCAGCGCTGGGGGAACCCGCTGTACGACTGGGAGCGGCTCGCCGAGTCGGGGTACGACTGGTGGCTCGACCGGTTCCGCCGGCTGTTCGAGCTCGCGGACGTGGCGCGGCTCGACCACTTCCTCGGGTTCGTGAACTACTGGGCGATCCCGGCCGACAGCGACGACCCCGCGGACGGCGAGTGGCGCGACGGCCCGGGCCGCGACCTGTTCGAGACGGTCGAGCGCGAGCTCGGTGAGGCCCCGTTCATCGCCGAGGACCTCGGCTTCGAGGATCCGGCGATGGACGAGCTGATGGCCGAGTTCGGCTTCCCGGGGATGCGCGTCCCGCAGTACGCCGACTGGTGCGCCGAGGGGGACGAGTACCAGCCGATGCACTACGGCGAGGGCGTCGTCGGCTACACCTCGACGCACGACACGGACACGTGGGCCGGCTACTTCGAGGATCTCCCGGCCGAGCAGCGCGACTGTTTCCGGTACAACGTCGGCTCCGATCCCGACGAGCCGTCCGAGTGGGCGATAATCGACGCGGTGTGGGGCTCGGACGCGATCCTCGCCGTGACGACGGTTCAAGACCTGCTCGGGCTCGGCAGCGAGTCGCGGTTCAACGAGCCGGGGACCCTAGACGGCAACTGGGAGTGGCGCGTCACGCGCGACGCGCTCGACGACGCGATCGCTGACCGGCTGTGGGAACTGGCGGGGAAGCACGTTCGCTGACCCGTGACGGGAGTCCTCCCGGACGCGCCGATCGTCCACGTCCTCGTGATCGCCGCGGCGACGGGGCTCATCTGGCTCGGAAGCGGCTGGTTGGAGGCGGCGGCCGAATCGCTCTCCGGGTACTACGGGCTCCCGGCCGTGGTCCAGGGGTCGATCGTCGTCGCGGTCGGGTCGAGCTTCCCGGAGCTGGTGAGCGTGCTCGTCACCGCCCTCACCGGCGTCTTCGACATGGGAGTCGGCGCGCTCGTCGGGTCGGCCATCTTCAACGTCCTCGTGATCCCCGCAGCGTCCGGACTCGGCGGCGACGGCGAGCTGGAGGCCAACCGGGCGATCGTGTACAAGGAGGCGCAGTTCTACATGCTCGCGGTGTCGGCGCTGGTCGTGACGTTCGCGCTCGCGGTCATCTACTTCCCGGTCTCGACGGACCCGATCGTCGGGACGATGAACCGCTCCCTCGCGGTCATCCCGCTCGCGCTGTACGGGCTCTACCTCTTCATCCAGTACGAGGACGTCGGCGACGCCGAGATCGAGCGCGTGCGCGACGGGGTCGACGTCCGCCGTGAGTGGGCGAGGCTGGCGGCCGGGCTCGGGCTCATCGTCATCACCGTCGAGCGGCTCGTGGCGTCGGTGGAGTCGCTCGGCGTCACCTTCGGGATCCCCGAGTTTCTCGCCGGCGTCACAGTGGTCGCGGCCGCGACGAGCGTGCCGGACGCGCTGGTGAGCGTCCGGACCGCGCGCGAGAACCGCGGTGCGACCAGCCTCGGCAACGTCCTCGGGTCGAACACCTTCGACCTGCTCGTCGCGATCCCGCTCGGCGTGCTGATCGTCGGCGAGGTCGCCGTGAACTTCTCGACGGCGGTGCCGATGCTCGGCGTGTTGACGGGCGCGACCGTCCTGCTTTTCGTGACGCTCCGGACGAGCCTCGCGCTCACCGACCGCGAGTCGTACGCGCTGCTCGCGGCCTACGGGCTGTTCGTCGCGTGGGTCGTCGCCGAGACCGTCGGGGCGACGAGCGTTCTCAGAGGCGTGTAGCCGGTGCGAGCGCGGCTCACCCTCCGAGGCCGTCACCGCCGGTGACCTGTCGCCCGCGGCGACGGAGCCTTAGTAGGAGTCCCGACCGATGATGAGGTACAGGAGCAGCCCGAGGATCGGCGCGAAGAACACCACGAGCGCCCAGAGGATCGGCGGGTGGTCGCTTCGCGACTGCGCGTCCGAGTACGTCCACACGATCATCGCGAGGTGGACGATGAGGAAGAGGAGGCTGATCAGGAGGGCGATTCCGGCGGCCGCGCCTTGGAGGAGCAACGGGGACATGCCGGCCGAAACGAGGACGCCCGCCGACAAGTGTTTTCGGATCCACGATGGCCGCTCGGCGAAACCGATTTTCGCGCCGAGTGCGAACGCAGCCCATGGCGAATGCGGTGCGCGCGGTCGGCGCCGCGGTCGAGTGTCTCGGCGGCGCCGTCCTGCTCGCGCTGTCGCGGGCCATCGACGGAGGGGTACGAGCGAGACCGCTCGCGGTGGGATTCGCCGTCGGGTACCTCTATCGGCACTCGCGGGCGGTCGCGGGCTGTCGGCGGTTCCGGAGCGGGCCGGGGCGGAGCGCCGGCGTCGCGCTGGCGTGGGCGGCGCTCGGGGTCGCGGTCGACCGGTCCGTCGACGACCCCGCGGCGAGCCGATCGTTCGCGGCCGGCCTCGGGCTCGGGTCGGCGGGCTACTGGCTCGCGCGGCGCGGGGAGTGACCGGGACGGCGCGGTGGGGATCCGGGCGGCGCCGAGCGCCCCGCCGGAGCCCGAACCGTTTTGATCCCGCGGCGCCCGGCTCCGGTATGAAGCTCCCAGTCGACGCGGACCGGCTCCGCGCGGACATCGAGGCGAACGCGGCGTTCGGCCGCGTCGAGACGGACGATCCGGCGGCGCACGCCCGAACGAATCGGACGGGGACCGAGGCGAACCGCCGCGCCAGGGACCGACTCGTCGAGCGGCTCCGCGACGCCGATCTCGACGTGACGGTCGACGCCGTCGGGAACGTCTTCGGGACGTGGACCCCAGAGAGCGCCGACCCGGACGCGGCGCCGGTCGTTTCCGGCAGCCACCTCGACAGCGTCCCCGAGGGCGGGATCTTCGACGGCCCGCTCGGCGTCTACGCCGCGCTGGAGGCGGTCCGCGCGATGCGCGACGACGGCTTCGAGCCCGACCGGCCGGTCGGCGTCGTCAGCTTCACCGAAGAGGAGGGCGGCACGTTCGGTAACGGGCTGCTGGGCTCGACGGTCGCGACCGGAGAGTCGACGCTCGACGAGGCGCTCGCGCTGTCGAACGCGGAGGGGGAGACGCTCGGCGAGGCGCTCGATCGGATCGGCTACCGCGGGGGAAGCGCGGTCGACGCCGCCATGCCGACCGACGCCGACAGCGCCCCGGCGACGATCGACCCCGCGTCGTGGGCGGCGTTCTACGAGCTCCACGTCGAGCAGGACACGACGCTCGAGGACGCGGGCGCCGCGGCGGGCGTCGTGACGACGATCACCGGGATCACCCACTGCGAGGCGACGATCGAGGGCGAGGCGAACCACGCGGGCGCGACCGCGATGGGCGAGCGGACGGACGCGCTCGCGGCCGCGAGCGAGTTCGTGTTAGACGTGGAGGCCGCCGCGAACGAGGTCGTGGCGTCCTCCTCGCCCTCCGCGGTCGGCACCGTCGGGTCGCTGTCGGTCGAGCCGAACGCGACGAACGTGGTCCCCGGGCGCGTGGAGGCGGGCGTGGACGTCCGCGACGTCGAGGCCGAGTCGATGGAGACGATCGTCGACGCGGCGCGCGACTCGCTCGCGCGGTTGGAGCGCGAGCGGGGCGTCGAGACGGCGTTCGAGCGCCCGTTCGACGTCGCGCCGACGCCGATGAGCGACCGCCTCCGCGAGGCCGCCCACGACGCCGCCGACGCCGCCGGGCGCGAGGCGATCGATCTCCACTCGGGGGCCGCCCACGACGCGATGCGGGTCGCGCGCGTCACGGACGCGTCGCTGCTTTTCGCCCCCTCGCGCGACGGGATTTCGCACAACCCCCGCGAGTGGACCGACTGGGCGGACTGCGCCGCCGCGACCGAGGTGTTAGCGGGAGCGATCGCGCGCGTCGCGGCCAGCGCGTGAAGAACTGACCGGACGAGCGGATCGTAAAGCGGTTCAACAAGAATCCGAACAGGGTCGCGTTCCCGGTGAGACGAAACCGGTGAGGGAGTGCCGACCGTGAGTTGACGACCGCCTTCGACCGCGAGTCGCCGGCCACCCCAAACCGCGAGCGGGTCCCGTCCCCTCGGGGCGGCCCTGAGAGTGAAGTATATATACTGTCGTGCGACGAATCCCTCGAATCCTCACCGACACGGCCGCGGCGGCGAGTCGGCGGAAACCGCGCCTCAGGTGGTTTCAGTCGGTATTCACCGCGCATGTCCGTAGGTAGATTTATATACTCTCGCAACTAACTATACGTTAACAGACTGGCGATTCGCGGACCTCGCTGTATTTTCGTCGGGGGATCGTCGGAGCAAGCCCATGACAGAGACAGACACCTACAGCGACGGCGGCACGGAACGAGAGAGACTCGCGGACGCCAACGGCGCGTCCGGAGGCGGTGAGCGAACGCGGACCAGATCAGACACCGCAGCCGAGGAGTCGGCGGACGCCCGAGAGCAGACGGCGAGCGAGCGCGACCGCGAGCGGACCACGACCTGTCCCGAGTGCGGCGGCCGGCTCGCGACGGACACCGAACACGGCGAGACGGTCTGTAGCGACTGCGGGCTCGTCGTCGAGGAGGACTCGGTCGACCGCGGGCCGGAGTGGCGCGCGTTCAACTCCGGCGAGCGGGACAGCAAGTCGCGCGTCGGCGCCCCGACGACGAACATGATGCACGACAAGGGGCTCTCGACGAACATCGGGTGGCAGGACAAAGACGCCTACGGCAAGTCGCTTTCGGGGCGACAGCGACGCCGGATGCAGCGGCTGCGCACGTGGAACGAGCGGTTCCGCACCCGTGACTCGAAGGAGCGCAACCTCAAGCAGGCGCTCGGCGAGATCGATCGGATGGCCTCGGCGCTCGGCCTCCCGGATAACGTCCGCGAAACCGCCTCCGTCATCTACCGCCGCGCGCTGAGCGAGAACCTCCTCCCCGGGCGATCCATCGAGGGCGTCGGGACCGCGGCGCTGTACGCCGCGGCTCGGCAGGTGGGGAACCCCCGGAGCCTCGACGAGTTCACGGCGGTCTCTCGGGTGGAGAAGATGGAGCTCACCCGGACGTACCGCTACGTTATCCGCGAACTCGGACTCCGCGTCCAGCCCGCGGACCCGACGAGCTACGTCCCGCGGTTCGTCTCGCGGCTCGACCTCTCGGAGGAGACCGAGCGGCGCGCCCGCGAACTGCTCGACGACGCCGCGAACGCGGGGATCACGAGCGGCAAGTCGCCGGTCGGCCTCGCCGCCGCCGCGGTCTACGCCGCGGCGCTGCTGTCGAACGAGAAGGTGACCCAGAGCCAGGTCAGCGGCGTCGCCGACGTCTCGGAGGTCACCATCCGGAACCGGTATAAGGAGCTGCTCGAGGCGAGCGGCACGGTAAGCGCCTGAGACGCCGGCGAGGGCCGGTTCGACGCTCGTGACGAACGCCTCGGCGGTCGACCCCCACCGTCACTTACGTTTTTAACGCCGCCGGCTGTAGGAGAGGACATGGTTGACGCGTTCGTTAGGCTCGTCTGTCCGGAGTGCGGCAAGGAGTGGCAGGACAACCCCGCCGACCTTCAGGATCTCCGGTCTAACTTCAGCTGTTCGGCGTGTCACGCGACGCGCCGCCTGACCGAGTTCATGCGAACGGAGCGCGACCTTGAGGCCGTCAAGCAGTTCCAGTGAGATCCTCTCCGCCGCATTCCTGAACGACCACCCGGTCCCCCTCCCGAACGACCACCCGGTCCCCCTCCCGAACAACTACCCGACTTCCCTCCCGAACGTCCACGCCCCGACCGTACAGCGACCGCTGTCGCTCGTCGTTCGCGGGCCGCCGAAGACGGGCGAAACCGATTCTTAACGATTTATCGAGAACGCACTTCTCCGCCCCGCTACTCGCGAAATACGCGAATAGTGTGGTAACGTGGCTCAAGATAATAATATAAACCTCCGGTAGCAAAGGACTGGTACTCATGAAGAAGCAGGAGCTCATCCATCTTCACGGTCTCCTCGCAGAGGTACGAAAACAGTGCGAGTTCTGGGACGACGACGTCGACCTCGAAGCCTACGAGGAACTGGGCGTGAAGCCGACATCGATTCACAAATCGAAGACCGACCACAAAGCGGCCGTTTTCAAGCTGACAGAGGGAATCACTGAGCCGATGGAGTCGTCCGAATCGGAGCCGCTGGCCCCGACGGCCGACTGAGACGTTTACTGCGCGCTACTCCTCGCCGACCGTACCAAACGCCGGCCAGCGTCACGGACAGCTCCTGAGCGCCAACGGACGACGGCGACCGGTGTTCAGGACTCGCCGCCCGCCTCGTCGCCGTGAGCACCAGATTCGGGAGCGTCGGGGTCCGTCTCGGAGGTCTCCTCCCCGGCTGGGGGCTCCTTCGCGGCCGCGGGTTCCCCCGTGCGGTCGCTCTCCGCCGAATCGATCTCGGTGACAGAAAGCACCTTCAGCGGGATGTTTCGGAGCCGCTGTCCGATCTCCTTGCGCGCGACGCGGCTGGCGTGTTCGCCTCGGTCGACGTTGAACACGTCCATTCGAAGCTCCAAGGCGACGAGCGCCTCGTCGGCCGCGACGAACGCCGGGTCGAGCTGTTCGCCGCTCGGCGACGTCCGCGTCCCGGTGTCGATCTCGACATAGTTGAGGTCCGGGTTGAGCATCTCACCGGTCTTCGAGATGGCGATACGGACCGCTTCGTCGGCGGTGTCCACGTCGTACACCGGAACCGCTGCCTCGACGACGACTCGGCAGTCCATCACGACCGAGAGTACCACGCGAACGAGTATCAAACTTCGGCTGCGGCCGACGGTCGGGAAGGCGGGAGTCAAACCGGTCGGCTCTCGGGGGACGAAGCGGTCGATTCTTGACACCGGAGCCGCCGCCTCTCAGCTCCGAAGGGCCGGCCCCCGGGGATTCCCGATCACTCGCCGCCGGCGCGGAGGTAGTAAAACACGTACGTCTGCGCGTAGCCGGCGAACTCGCCGCCAAAGCGCTCGCGGATCGCCTCCGAGGTCGCGGCGTAGCTCCCCCGGTCGCAGTCGGGGTAGTACTTCTCGATCGTGGTGCGGATCCAGGTGTCGAGCGGGACCGCTTCGAGGAACCCCAGCGAGAACAGCAGCACGCAGTCGGCGACCTTGTCACCGACGCCGACGAACCGCGTGAGCGACTCGCGCGCCTCCTCGTAGGGGAGGTCGGCCGCTTCCAGCGGGTCCGCCTCGCCGCTCGCGACCATCTCCGCCGTCCGTTGGACGTACGGCGCGCGGTACCCCAAAGAGAGGTCGCGGAGTTCGTCCTCGGTGCGCGCGGCCAGCTGCTCGGATGTGGGGAACGACCGGTACGTCTCGTCGCCGAGCGCGACAGCGTCGCCGTACGTCTCCCGGAGCCGCCGCTGCATCCCGTGTATCCTCGCGACCCGCATCTGCGCCGAACAGATGAAAGAGATCAGACAGGGGAAGACGGGATCGCGGGTCAACCGCATTCCCTCGTAGGCGTCGTACGCCCGTTCTAAGAGGGGGAGGTCCGGCGTGGCGTCCAGGATCGCGTCCAGGTCGTCGTCGAGCCGGAGCAGGTGCGTCAACAGCGGCTCGGCGTCCGTCGACGCCTCCCAGCGGAGCGTGCCGTCGTGGACGCCACCCTGTTGTCGGACTCTGACCGCGACGCGCTCGTCGGTCACGCCGAGGATCGGATCGACGACGGTCTCGTACCACGCGTCGCCGCCGTGAGCGTGGAGCTCGGCGTACGTCTCGCCGTCCGCGCGGTTCCAGAGGTAGCTCTGGCCGCTCTCGAGGGTCGCCTGAAGGTCGAACGGTCCAGCCAGGTCGCCGACGTCGATCGCCCCGCGTTCCATCGTCTTCGGTCAGGGCTCGCGCGGGCATGGCGGTTTCGGTCCCCGAACCGCCGCCGAGGACGGGTTTTTGTCCGCGCGACTCGTATCCCGCCTATGCCGACGTACAGGCGGACGACTCGGGTACCGGCCCCGATCAAAGACGTGTGGGAGTTTCACTCCACGGTCGACGGACTGCGAGAACTCACTCCGGACTGGATGCGTCTCCGTGTCGGTGACGTCAAAGGCCCGGACGGCTCGCTCGACCCCGAGGTCCTCGTCGCCGGGTCGGAGATAGAGATGTCGATCCGACCGTTCGGGGCCGGACCGCGACAGCGGTGGACGTCGCGGATCGTCGAGCGCGAGCCCGAGGGGACGACCTCTCCTGAGCGCTCCGCCCGGTTCGTCGACGAGATGGAAGGCGGTCCGTTCCGACGGTGGGAACACACCCACGCGTTCTACGCCGACGGCGACGAGACGCTCCTCGTGGACACGGTCGCCTACCGGCTGCCGCTCGGCCCGCTCGGTGACGCGGTCGGCCCGATGGCGAAGGTCGGGTTCGAGGGGATGTTCCGCGACCGGCACCGCCGGACGGTCGATCGGTTCTCCGAGAACTGACCGCCCGCGACGAGCGGTTCTCCGAAGGTTGATCGCCCGACGGCGAGCGGGGGGAACCGCTACGGCGACGCCATCGGCGTCGCGTCCGCGCCAAACGTGAGTTCGAAGACGGCGCCGTCGTCGTTCCGGGCCTCGATGTTCCACTCGTGTGCGTCGACGATCCGGTCGACGATCGCCAGTCCGATGCCGGAGCTGTCGGCCGAGGAAACGCCGGAGTCGAAGACCCTGTCGGCGAGTTCGACCGGGATCCCGGGCCCGTCGTCCGCGACGTACATCCCGCCGCCGCCGTCCGCGGCGAGCGGCCCGATCTCTATCGCGACGTCGTGACCGCCGTGGTCGATCGCGTTCCGGAAGAGATTCTCCAGCGCCTGCCGCAGCCGACCCGGGTCAGCCTCAACGTGACCAACGTCGCCCGCAATCGTGAGCGTCGCGTCGGGGGCGCGCACCGACTCCCAGGCGTCCTCCGCGACGGCCGCAATCGGCACCGACTCGGTCTCGCCGATCGCCTCGCCGCGCCGCGCGAGCATGAGGAGATCGTCGATCAGCGTCTCCATGCGGTCGACTGCGCCGCTCATGGCGTCGTACCGCGACGGCGTGAGTTCGTCCTCGGAGAGGGAGAGGTATCCCGAGAGCACGTTCAGCGGATTCCTGAGATCGTGGGAGACGACCGCGCTGAACTGTTCGAGCTGATCCGCCTGCCGCCGGAGCGCCGTTCGGCGATCGTTGCGCGCGATCGTGTGCGCGATCAGATCGCCGAGAGTGCGGTACAGATCGACCTCGTCGTCCGTCCAGACGCGGGGGGCATCGGACTCGAACGCGACGATCCCGCTCAGCTCCCAGTCGACGACGAGCGGGACGTGAACCGTCGCCGGCGGGTCCGCGTTCTCCGCCCTGTCGCCACCGCCGTCAGTGCTCTCGTCCGAAGCCGCGGGGCTGGCGACGTTGCCGAACGTCGACAGCCGCTCCGGCTCGGGGAACTCCTCAAACGCTCTCGGCGTCGGCTCGGATCCGTCGGGACACCAGCCGTACTCTGGGACGAACTCCCCGCCGGCCTCCCGATAACAGACGATCCGATCGAGCTCGGCGTGTTCGCCGACGTTCTCTATCGTCCACTCGATCTTCGTCTGGACCTCGTCCGTGCGCGTGCTCATAAGCGTCGTTCCGGCGTCGAGCAACACGTCGGCGAGGCGAGCGACGTCGTCGCTGCCGAGCCTGACACAGTCAGGAGCCAGCCGACTCTCGAGGCGCTCGGCGAGCGGGTCGGACGCGTCGGTCTCGTCGGAGTTCGATCCCCAGTCGTCGGTCGCGACCACGTCGTCCACGTCCGCCGCCAGCAGGGATCGGAGCGTCCTCGTCGTCGCATCCTCGACGAGCGCGATCACGGGGACGTTCGACGGGAGCGCCGCGAGCCGCTCCGTCACCGCGCCATTGGCCGTCGCCGCGGCGGTGACGACGACGCCGCACGCGACGCTCAGCGGGTCCTCGCCGTCTCGATCACCGTCCAGATCCGCCGCGGCGAACGTGCGGAGTTCCGGCCCGTTCGGGCCGCCCCAGACGGCGTCGACCGCGCGGGACACGCGTTCGCTCGCGCTCGCGTCATCGCTCACGAACGCAACGACCGTTCGCCGGTTCATACCGCTTCAATCCCTTCGACTGGCTTCAATCTTCACCGCAAAATATCGGCACTGAAAACGCTACGTCGGAGCCGCCGTCGCGGTGACGTAGATGCCCGCGAGGACGACACACCCGCCGGCGACGGTCACTGGCGTCGGCGCCTCCGAGAGCAACGCGAACGCGAGCAGCGTCGCGCCGACCGGCTCGCCGAGCAGCGAGACGGAGACGACGCTCGACTCGAGATGCGCGAGCGCCCAGTTGAGAACGGTGTGACCGAGCAGCCCCGGCCCGACCGCGAGCCCGGCGAACAGAAGCCACTCCCGGGCGGGGTATCCCGTGAGCGGGTGTCCCGCGGCGATGACAAACACGAGTAAAACGGCCACGCAGACGCCATACACGACGGTGACGTAGGGGATAAGCGAGATCCGCTGCCGCAGTGAACGACCTGCCAACACGTAGCCCGCGGCGGCGACGGCGCCCGTCAGCGCCAGCGCGTTCCCGTACAGCGGGCGCGGACCGACCGCCACGCCGCCGAGGAGATCCCCGAGCGACATCGACGCCATCCCGCCGACGGCGACCGCGATACCCGCGGCCATGCGACGCGTGACCCGTTCGCGCAACAGCAGCCACGCGCCGACCGCGACGAACACCGGTTGCGCTTGGACGAGCGTCACGCTCGCCGCGACGCTCGTCCACCGGAGGCTCTCGAACCAGGCAGCGAAGTGGACCGCGAGCGCGACCCCGGAGAGCACCGCAAACGCGAGGTCGTGGGTCCGGATCCGCGCGAACTCCCCGCGGTACCGCCACGCCGCAACCGTAGCCAGCGGCAGAGTCGTGAACAGCACCCGGTAGAACGCGGCGACCGAACTCGGCGCGTCGCTCAGGCGCACGAGAATCGCACCCGCGCTCACCGCGACGACCGCGAGCGCTAGCCCCCATTTCGGCGACACCGCTGGCTTCGGACTCATCGGGTACTCGCGGTCGTTCGCGCGGCGAGCGCTTACCGGTTTCGAGAGCCGACCGGTCGACACGGCGAGAGACCCTCACAGCGCGCGGCCGACGGACGGCGCCGACGGAGATTTCACTCCCCGACGCGAACGAGCGCTCATGTGTGCGGACACGTTCGGCGTCGGCATCCGCGTCGCCGAGACGGAACTCCGCGTCGTCGTCGGCGTTCCCTCCGACATCGACGCCGGATGGACCGACCCCGAGACGTTTCAGTCGCTCGTCACGGAGGCCGTGTGGGAGCGGCTCGACCGACGCCCGACGCTGGAGGCCATCGCCGCGCGGTACGACACCGGCGAGACCGCGGCCCTCGGGAGCGTGACGCTGGAGCCGGACGGCACCGTCGTGGAGGCCGACCTCAAACGTATCGGGGAGACCGACGATCGACCCGACACCGGGGGCTAGCGGGCCGATTTCGACAGGACGTCGGACTCAGTCGTCCGAAATGCTTGCCGCGAGGGCCGCGCCGACGGCCAACGTCCGGTCCGGCCGGTAGACAGTGAGATCGTATCGGGTCGGGCCGACGGTGTTTCCCCACGTGTCCAGCGCGCCGAGCGTGACCAGCCCCGACAGGGTCGCCCCCAGCGTTCGCGGCGTCGTCTCCGGATCAACCAGCGCGGCGTGGATCTGCTTCGACTGCGGGTAGTTGCGGTCGCACGCCTCGATACCGCGCTTGGCCTCGGCCCAGTGCCGACGGACGTACCCAAAGGTCGTTGGATCCTCCCCGGAGAGCTGCTCGACCGCCGACGCTGCGTCCGCGTCCACACCGACCACGGAGTCCACGCGGGCGCCGACTCGCGACAGCAACTCCTCCGACCCCTCGAACGAACATCCCATCGAGATATCATCAGCTCGCCCCCGAAAGCGTTCGAAGAGACGGTCGACGAACGTCATCGCCGAGTCGACCCCCTCCCGAACGGCGAGAGGTTCAAGATCGTCGACGATGACGTCGACCGTCCCCGAGGGGGCACCCTCGAAATGGTCAGCGACGGCGTCGAGAATATGCTCCCTTTCGGCGGCACGACCGAGGACCGTGTACGCAAGCCCGTTGTTCGGCATCATCTGCGTCGACGAGACAGCCCCGCTGCGAACGATGTCGTTCACGTCTACTACCGCCTCGCGGTCCGGCGCTCCCGCGGGCGTTCGGTCCCAACCGCGACGCCACGACTCAACGTCGGTCCCGAACAACACGGACACAACACGGTCGGCGGCGACTCCGTCGCGAACCGATGAGCGGCCCCCACAGACGAGTCGTGTCGTGTCGTCCGGTCCTCCCATGATACGTTAGGTTCAGCGACAAAAGTGATAAACTTACGGATGAAGCTATTAGTACTGATACGTCCCTTGGCGAGACGATCACCGGCTGACCGTTTGTGAGGTGGGATGGGTATCCACAACTGAACCAGCGGTGACACGGACCGAGTCGGCGCTACTCAGCAGGGTTGCGAATACCGGCGCTGGTGGATTCGCGGACAGTAGTTACTCATGATATTTGTTTCCCGAGCCTGGGGGCTCGGCGTACATGAAAAAAAGCCCACGGACGCGCTGTCCGTGGGCTGGATGGGAGTTGGCTCCCGTATGAGTGGGCAGGCGGCGACTCGTGGTTCCCAGAGGATCGCTCACTCCAGTACTTCACGATACGCTGGTGGGCTTAACTTCCGTGTTCGGAATGGGTACGGGTGTTCCCCCACCGCTCTGGCCGCCTTTACGCCGACTCTCGGAGTCGAACCGAGACTCTCTTCGAACCGTCACTCGTGACGGACGAAGCGAGACGCCTGTGTCGGTCTGGTTCGATACCAACCGTGTAAATCGTGCGATCCAGATACCGCCTGAACTCATGCGAGTCGTGGCGCGTCAGCGCCAATGAATGTGGCTCGGTCTGTTAGTGCTCGTGGGCTTAACACCTCGTTGCCTCGGTGCGTACACCCCGAGTCTATCGAACTCGTCTTCTACGAGTGACCTCTGTGGTACCTCTTTTCCATGTGGGTTTCGAGCTTAGATGCGTTCAGCTCTTACCCCGTGTCGCGTGGCTACTCGGCATCTGCCCTCTCGGACAACCGATACACCAGTGGCGACCAAACGTAGTTCCTCTCGTACTATACGTTCGTTCACGTCAGGTACCTCACACCCCCAATAGATAGCAGCCGACCTGTCTCACGACGGTCTAAACCCAGCTCACGACCTCCTTTAATAGGCGAACAACCTCACCCTTGCCCGCGTCTGCACGGGCAGGATGGAGGGAACCGACATCGAGGTAGCAAGCCACTCGGTCGATATGTGCTCTTGCGAGTGACGACTCTGTTATCCCTAAGGTAGCTTTTCTGTCATCTACGGGTCCCATTCCGGAACCTCGTAGGTTCGCTAGACCACGCTTTCGCGTCAGCGTTCCTCGTTGGGAAGAACACTGTCAGACCATCTTTTGCTCTTGCGCTCTTCGCCGGATTCCCGACCCGGCTGAGATGATCTTCGGGCGCGCTCGATATCTTTTCGAGCGCGTACCGCCCCAGTCAAACTGCCCGGCTACCGGTGTACTCCTCCCGGAGTGAGAGTCGCAGTCACCGACGGGTAGTATTTCAATGCTGTCTCGGTGGCGTGCTGGCGCACGTACCTGTGTAACGACTCCTACCTATGCTGCACATCGGCGACCACGTCTCAGCGACAGCCTGCAGTAAAGCTCTATAGGGTCTTCGCTTCCCCTTGGGGGTCTCCAGACTCCGCACTGGAACGTACAGTTCACCGGGTCCAACGTTGGGACAGTGGCGCTCTCGTTTATCCATTCATGCAAGCCGCTACTGAAGCGGCAAGGTACTACGCTACCTTAAGAGGGTCATAGTTACCCCCGCCGTTGACGGGTCCTTCGTCCTCTTGTACGAGGTGTTCAGATACCCGCACTGGGCAGGATTCAGTGACCGTACGAGTCCTTGCGGATTTGCGGTCACCTGTGTTGTTACTAGACAGTCGGAGCGCCCGAGTCACTGCGACCTGCTCCGTCGAGAGCAGGCATCCCTTCTTCCGAAGGTACGGGACTAACTTGCCGAATTCCCTAACGTCGGTTCTCCCGACAGGCCTTGCCTTGCGCTGGCAGAGCACCTGTGTCGGATCTCGGTACGGACATCATGCTTGCCTTTTCACGGGCCCTATGTACGGCTGACTTTCGCTATTTCGCGTTTCGCTCGCTTCGTGCCGTGACGGCGTCCACGAGTTTCCACGATTTGACCGGGCGAGTGCCCGGCTCAGCGTTCCACACGGCGTCGGCGTTTACTGCATAATGGCGCTGGAATATTAACCAGCTTCCCGTCGGTGTAGTCAAGTTGTGGTACACCTTAGGACCGGCTAACCCTCGGCTGAACGGCAGTGCCGAGGAACCCTTGCTCTTCAGGCCGTCGAGGTTCTCACCCGACTATCGCTGCTACTGTGACCAGGATTGTCGTTACTGGACGGTCCACACGAGCTCTCGCCCGGGCTTCCGTCCGACCAGTACGCCAACCTACGCGGTTGCCCTTTCACGGGCACGGCCAGGTCTCGGTGGTAGATTTGAGCCCCGATCATTTTGGGCGCCTCAAACCTCGGCCGGTAAGCTGTTACGCTTTTCTTAGCGGGTAGCTGCTTCTAAGCTCACCTCCCGGCTGTTTAGGGCTTGAGACCACCTTCGAATCGCACTTAATCTACACTTTGGGACCTTAACCCGGCTCTGGGTTGTTCCCCTCACGGTACACAGGCTTACCCCGCGCACCGGACTCCCTTCGTCTGCGGCGCCTGCGGGTTTGGAGTTCGACAGGATGGCCGACTCCTCTCGGAGGCGGGTCATCCAATCGGTAGCTCTACCCCGCGGGCTACCTCGGAAGAGGTCATGCTTCGACATGTTTCGGTTGGAACCAGCTGTTGCCAGGCTCGATGGGCCTTTCACCCCTACACACGAGTCACGAGAGGATATTGTAGAATACCAACTCTAACAGGCCTCCACGTGGCTTTCGCCACGCTTCACCTTGCTCGCGCGTAGATCGCCTGGTTTCGGGTCGCACCCAATTGACTCCCCGCGCTTGAACACGGTGGCCCTCGCAATGCTGCGGCCGTATCGGTTTCCCTGCGCCTTCCCCGGTTCACGGGTTAGACTCGCCAATCAAGTGCACTCCCTGGGTCGTTTTTCAAAACGCACGACACGACGCCGGCTCGTCTCTCTTCCTACTAGAGAATCGCTTCTCGGTCGTTTTGAGAGACGCCTTGTACGCCCTGTCGCTCGATCGCCAGCTGATTTCAGGCCCTATTGCACCGCCCTTTTCGGGGTGCTTTTCAGCGTTCGCTCACGCTACTTGTTCGCTATCGGTCTCGAGGAGTGTTTAGCCTTCTCAGGGGATGCCTGAGATGTTCACAGAGGATATCCGACCCCTGCTACTCTGGATTTGACGCCAACGGTACTGTTCTCTCATACGGGGTTGTCACCCTGTTTCACGCTCCGTTCCAGGAGACTTCTGAGAGAGTGTCGCGTTTTGATTGTCAACCCGAACACCACATTGGTCCGAAGACCTTCGGTTTGGGCTGTGTCGCGTTTACTCGCGGTTACTGACGACATCGCGTTTGCGTTCTTTTCCTGCCCTTACTGAGATGTTTCAATTCAGGGCGTTCCCTATTGCGCGTGGCAATTGTTGAACGGATTCCGATTGGGAGATCTCGTGTTCTTTCCCTCCATGCGGGTCCCACGAGCTTTTCGCAGCTTGGCACGTCCGTCGTCGGCTCTCGAGCCGAGCCATTCACCAGCTGGCACAGTAGCCAGTAGTGTGTCAGCCAACTCTCCGAAGAGAGTGCTGACGGTGTCAAGTGACATAGTGTCACCCGACTGTATATGGTTCACTGACGTTCCACGAACTCGGATGAGTTCAGTGGACGTCTGGATCGCACGTATACACGGTTGTCATTGAATCGCCCCGGGTGTGACGGGGCGTTCGTCGAACCCTTCCCATCCGCGGTTTCCCGGGATGGTGCATCGGTCGTCGTGTTCGAACCGAGTCGCGTCTCCCACTTAAGGGGACGGATTCGGTCCGAACGGACATGGACTCACTGGGATTCGAACCCAGGGCATCCTCCTTGCAAGGGAGGCACTCTACCGCTGAGCTATGAGCCCACCTTCCCTAGCGGGAAGGTCTGGTGTGTGATGTGTGTGAGCCGTGGTCGTTCTAAAGTGTCCAAGCCGGTGGGTGGCGGACGACACAGTCCAATGCGAATGAGTAGTGACCGTCGTGGTGACGGTCGTAAGGTGAGCCTCCCAAAGGGAGGTCTCGGGTCGGTGGAGGTGATCCAGCCGCAGATTCCCCTACGGCTACCTTGTTACGACTTAAGCCCCCTTGCGAAGCCCAGATTCGACGTACGAGGTACGCCTCATCCGGACCTCACTCGGGTGCTTTGACGGGCGGTGTGTGCAAGGAGCAGGGACGTATTCACCGCGCGCTTGTGACACGCGATTACTACCGAATCCAGCTTCATGTGGGCGAGTTGCAGCCCACAATCCGAACTACGATCAGGTTTCTGAGATTACCGTCTCCTTTCGGAGTAGGAACCCTTTGTCCTGACCATTGTAGCCCGCGTGTTGCCCAGCACATTCGGGGCATACTGACCTACCGTTGCCCGTTCCTTCCTCCGTGTTAGCCACGGCGGTCTCCCTACTGTCCCCAGCTACCTCGCGGTACTGCTGGCAAGTAAGGATGCGGGTCTCGCTCGTTGCCTGACTTAACAGGACGCCTCACGGTACGAGCTGACGGCGGCCATGCACCTCCTCTCTGAAACTCGGACAAGGTCATCAACCTGGTCGTCATTATTACAGTCGATGCTGGTGAGATGTCCGGCGTTGAGTCCAATTAAACCGCAGGCTCCTCCGGTTGTAGTGCTCCCCCGCCAATTCCTTTAAGTTTCATCCTTGCGGACGTACTTCCCAGGCGGCCTGCTTAGCGGCTTCCCTACGGCACAGCACCCACTCGTAGTGGGAGCCACACCTAGCAGGCATTGTTTACGGCCAGGACTACCCGGGTATCTAATCCGGTTCGAGACCCTGGCTTTCGTCCCTCACTGTCGGATCCGTTCTCGCGACGTGCTTTCGCCATCGGCGGTCCGTCCAGGATTACGGGATTTCACTCCTACCCCGGACGTACCCGTCGCGCCTTCCGGTCCCAAGCCACGCAGTTTCTACCGGGCGCCCACCTGTTGAGCAGGTGGATTTCCCGATGGACTTGCGCGGCCAGCTACGGACGCTTTAGGCCCAATAAGATCGGCCATCACTTGGGCTGCCGGTATTACCGCGGCGGCTGGCACCGGTCTTGCCCAGCCCTTATTCTGGTACCACCTTACGGTACCGAAAAGCACAGGCGCTATGCCTGTGCACTTGGGATCCCCCTATCGCACTGTCGTGCAGTGTAAAGGTTTCGCGCCTGCTGCGCCCCGTAGGGCCCGGAATCTTGTCTCAGATTCCGTCTCCGGGTTCTCACTCTCATGACCCGTACCGATTATTGGCACGGTGGGCCGTTACCCCACCGTCTACCTAATCGGCCGCAGCCACATCCTTCGGCGCCGGAGCGTTTGGCATACCACTCATTCCAGTGGTGGTATGGTATACACTATTAGCCTCAGTTTCCCGAGGGTATTGTGTTCCGAAGGGTAGTTTGGCCACGTGTTACTGAGCTATTCGCCACGAGTCTGAACTCGTGCGACTAGCATGGCTAAATCGGATCCCAATAGCAATGGCCTCCGGCAGGATCAACCGGAATGAATATCCTTCAGGCCTGATTCCCGGCCTGAAGGGGGTGTTGGCGGGTGTCAACGATGCTGTTGACACACCATTGCATTGGTCTGTGTGGTGTCCGGGCACCCAACGGCTTGGATGGCACCGAACGACCACGGCTCACATCAGATCACCGCTTACGCCGGAGCGCAGGGGGCGTGATCCTCATC
>NZ_FNBO01000013.1 GCF_900102375.1 Halorubrum xinjiangense | reverse complement strand
GATGAGGATCACGCCCCCTGCGCTCCGGCGTAAGCGGTGATCTGATGTGAGCCGTGGTCGTTCGGTGCCATCCAAGCCGTTGGGTGCCCGGACACCACACAGACCAATGCAATGGTGTGTCAACAGCATCGTTGACACCCGCCAACACCCCCTTCAGGCCGGGAATCAGGCCTGAAGGATATTCATTCCGGTTGATCCTGCCGGAGGCCATTGCTATTGGGATCCGATTTAGCCATGCTAGTCGCACGAGTTCAGACTCGTGGCGAATAGCTCAGTAACACGTGGCCAAACTACCCTTCGGAACACAATACCCTCGGGAAACTGAGGCTAATAGTGTATACCATACCACCACTGGAATGAGTGGTATGCCAAACGCTCCGGCGCCGAAGGATGTGGCTGCGGCCGATTAGGTAGACGGTGGGGTAACGGCCCACCGTGCCAATAATCGGTACGGGTCATGAGAGTGAGAACCCGGAGACGGAATCTGAGACAAGATTCCGGGCCCTACGGGGCGCAGCAGGCGCGAAACCTTTACACTGCACGACAGTGCGATAGGGGGATCCCAAGTGCACAGGCATAGCGCCTGTGCTTTTCGGTACCGTAAGGTGGTACCAGAATAAGGGCTGGGCAAGACCGGTGCCAGCCGCCGCGGTAATACCGGCAGCCCAAGTGATGGCCGATCTTATTGGGCCTAAAGCGTCCGTAGCTGGCCGCGCAAGTCCATCGGGAAATCCACCTGCTCAACAGGTGGGCGCCCGGTAGAAACTGCGTGGCTTGGGACCGGAAGGCGCGACGGGTACGTCCGGGGTAGGAGTGAAATCCCGTAATCCTGGACGGACCGCCGATGGCGAAAGCACGTCGCGAGAACGGATCCGACAGTGAGGGACGAAAGCCAGGGTCTCGAACCGGATTAGATACCCGGGTAGTCCTGGCCGTAAACAATGCCTGCTAGGTGTGGCTCCCACTACGAGTGGGTGCTGTGCCGTAGGGAAGCCGCTAAGCAGGCCGCCTGGGAAGTACGTCCGCAAGGATGAAACTTAAAGGAATTGGCGGGGGAGCACTACAACCGGAGGAGCCTGCGGTTTAATTGGACTCAACGCCGGACATCTCACCAGCATCGACTGTAATAATGACGACCAGGTTGATGACCTTGTCCGAGTTTCAGAGAGGAGGTGCATGGCCGCCGTCAGCTCGTACCGTGAGGCGTCCTGTTAAGTCAGGCAACGAGCGAGACCCGCATCCTTACTTGCCAGCAGTACCGCGAGGTAGCTGGGGACAGTAGGGAGACCGCCGTGGCTAACACGGAGGAAGGAACGGGCAACGGTAGGTCAGTATGCCCCGAATGTGCTGGGCAACACGCGGGCTACAATGGTCAGGACAAAGGGTTCCTACTCCGAAAGGAGACGGTAATCTCAGAAACCTGATCGTAGTTCGGATTGTGGGCTGCAACTCGCCCACATGAAGCTGGATTCGGTAGTAATCGCGTGTCACAAGCGCGCGGTGAATACGTCCCTGCTCCTTGCACACACCGCCCGTCAAAGCACCCGAGTGAGGTCCGGATGAGGCGTACCTCGTACGTCGAATCTGGGCTTCGCAAGGGGGCTTAAGTCGTAACAAGGTAGCCGTAGGGGAATCTGCGGCTGGATCACCTCCACCGACCCGAGACCTCCCTTTGGGAGGCTCACCTTACGACCGTCACCACGACGGTCACTACTCATTCGCATTGGACTGTGTCGTCCGCCACCCACCGGCTTGGACACTTTAGAACGACCACGGCTCACACACATCACACACCAGACCTTCCCGCTAGGGAAGGTGGGCTCATAGCTCAGCGGTAGAGTGCCTCCCTTGCAAGGAGGATGCCCTGGGTTCGAATCCCAGTGAGTCCATGTCCGTTCGGACCGAATCCGTCCCCTTAAGTGGGAGACGCGACTCGGTTCGAACACGACGACCGATGCACCATCCCGGGAAACCGCGGATGGGAAGGGTTCGACGAACGCCCCGTCACACCCGGGGCGATTCAATGACAACCGTGTATACGTGCGATCCAGACGTCCACTGAACTCATCCGAGTTCGTGGAACGTCAGTGAACCATATACAGTCGGGTGACACTATGTCACTTGACACCGTCAGCACTCTCTTCGGAGAGTTGGCTGACACACTACTGGCTACTGTGCCAGCTGGTGAATGGCTCGGCTCGAGAGCCGACGACGGACGTGCCAAGCTGCGAAAAGCTCGTGGGACCCGCATGGAGGGAAAGAACACGAGATCTCCCAATCGGAATCCGTTCAACAATTGCCACGCGCAATAGGGAACGCCCTGAATTGAAACATCTCAGTAAGGGCAGGAAAAGAACGCAAACGCGATGTCGTCAGTAACCGCGAGTAAACGCGACACAGCCCAAACCGAAGGTCTTCGGACCAATGTGGTGTTCGGGTTGACAATCAAAACGCGACACTCTCTCAGAAGTCTCCTGGAACGGAGCGTGAAACAGGGTGACAACCCCGTATGAGAGAACAGTACCGTTGGCGTCAAATCCAGAGTAGCAGGGGTCGGATATCCTCTGTGAACATCTCAGGCATCCCCTGAGAAGGCTAAACACTCCTCGAGACCGATAGCGAACAAGTAGCGTGAGCGAACGCTGAAAAGCACCCCGAAAAGGGCGGTGCAATAGGGCCTGAAATCAGCTGGCGATCGAGCGACAGGGCGTACAAGGCGTCTCTCAAAACGACCGAGAAGCGATTCTCTAGTAGGAAGAGAGACGAGCCGGCGTCGTGTCGTGCGTTTTGAAAAACGACCCAGGGAGTGCACTTGATTGGCGAGTCTAACCCGTGAACCGGGGAAGGCGCAGGGAAACCGATACGGCCGCAGCATTGCGAGGGCCACCGTGTTCAAGCGCGGGGAGTCAATTGGGTGCGACCCGAAACCAGGCGATCTACGCGCGAGCAAGGTGAAGCGTGGCGAAAGCCACGTGGAGGCCTGTTAGAGTTGGTATTCTACAATATCCTCTCGTGACTCGTGTGTAGGGGTGAAAGGCCCATCGAGCCTGGCAACAGCTGGTTCCAACCGAAACATGTCGAAGCATGACCTCTTCCGAGGTAGCCCGCGGGGTAGAGCTACCGATTGGATGACCCGCCTCCGAGAGGAGTCGGCCATCCTGTCGAACTCCAAACCCGCAGGCGCCGCAGACGAAGGGAGTCCGGTGCGCGGGGTAAGCCTGTGTACCGTGAGGGGAACAACCCAGAGCCGGGTTAAGGTCCCAAAGTGTAGATTAAGTGCGATTCGAAGGTGGTCTCAAGCCCTAAACAGCCGGGAGGTGAGCTTAGAAGCAGCTACCCGCTAAGAAAAGCGTAACAGCTTACCGGCCGAGGTTTGAGGCGCCCAAAATGATCGGGGCTCAAATCTACCACCGAGACCTGGCCGTGCCCGTGAAAGGGCAACCGCGTAGGTTGGCGTACTGGTCGGACGGAAGCCCGGGCGAGAGCTCGTGTGGACCGTCCAGTAACGACAATCCTGGTCACAGTAGCAGCGATAGTCGGGTGAGAACCTCGACGGCCTGAAGAGCAAGGGTTCCTCGGCACTGCCGTTCAGCCGAGGGTTAGCCGGTCCTAAGGTGTACCACAACTTGACTACACCGACGGGAAGCTGGTTAATATTCCAGCGCCATTATGCAGTAAACGCCGACGCCGTGTGGAACGCTGAGCCGGGCACTCGCCCGGTCAAATCGTGGAAACTCGTGGACGCCGTCACGGCACGAAGCGAGCGAAACGCGAAATAGCGAAAGTCAGCCGTACATAGGGCCCGTGAAAAGGCAAGCATGATGTCCGTACCGAGATCCGACACAGGTGCTCTGCCAGCGCAAGGCAAGGCCTGTCGGGAGAACCGACGTTAGGGAATTCGGCAAGTTAGTCCCGTACCTTCGGAAGAAGGGATGCCTGCTCTCGACGGAGCAGGTCGCAGTGACTCGGGCGCTCCGACTGTCTAGTAACAACACAGGTGACCGCAAATCCGCAAGGACTCGTACGGTCACTGAATCCTGCCCAGTGCGGGTATCTGAACACCTCGTACAAGAGGACGAAGGACCCGTCAACGGCGGGGGTAACTATGACCCTCTTAAGGTAGCGTAGTACCTTGCCGCTTCAGTAGCGGCTTGCATGAATGGATAAACGAGAGCGCCACTGTCCCAACGTTGGACCCGGTGAACTGTACGTTCCAGTGCGGAGTCTGGAGACCCCCAAGGGGAAGCGAAGACCCTATAGAGCTTTACTGCAGGCTGTCGCTGAGACGTGGTCGCCGATGTGCAGCATAGGTAGGAGTCGTTACACAGGTACGTGCGCCAGCACGCCACCGAGACAGCATTGAAATACTACCCGTCGGTGACTGCGACTCTCACTCCGGGAGGAGTACACCGGTAGCCGGGCAGTTTGACTGGGGCGGTACGCGCTCGAAAAGATATCGAGCGCGCCCGAAGATCATCTCAGCCGGGTCGGGAATCCGGCGAAGAGCGCAAGAGCAAAAGATGGTCTGACAGTGTTCTTCCCAACGAGGAACGCTGACGCGAAAGCGTGGTCTAGCGAACCTACGAGGTTCCGGAATGGGACCCGTAGATGACAGAAAAGCTACCTTAGGGATAACAGAGTCGTCACTCGCAAGAGCACATATCGACCGAGTGGCTTGCTACCTCGATGTCGGTTCCCTCCATCCTGCCCGTGCAGACGCGGGCAAGGGTGAGGTTGTTCGCCTATTAAAGGAGGTCGTGAGCTGGGTTTAGACCGTCGTGAGACAGGTCGGCTGCTATCTATTGGGGGTGTGAGGTACCTGACGTGAACGAACGTATAGTACGAGAGGAACTACGTTTGGTCGCCACTGGTGTATCGGTTGTCCGAGAGGGCAGATGCCGAGTAGCCACGCGACACGGGGTAAGAGCTGAACGCATCTAAGCTCGAAACCCACATGGAAAAGAGGTACCACAGAGGTCACTCGTAGAAGACGAGTTCGATAGACTCGGGGTGTACGCACCGAGGCAACGAGGTGTTAAGCCCACGAGCACTAACAGACCGAGCCACATTCATTGGCGCTGACGCGCCACGACTCGCATGAGTTCAGGCGGTATCTGGATCGCACGATTTACACGGTTGGTATCGAACCAGACCGACACAGGCATCTCGCTTCGTCCGTCACGAGTGACGGTTCGGAGAGAGTCTCGGTTCGACTCCGAGAGTCGGCGTAAAGGCGGCCAGAGCGGTGGGGGAACACCCGTACCCATTCCGAACACGGAAGTTAAGCCCACCAGCGTATCGTGAAGTACTGGAGTGAGCGATCCTCTGGGAACCACGAGTCGCCGCCTGCCCACTCATACGGGAGCCAACTCCCATCCAGCCCACGGACAGCGCGTCCGTGGGCTTTTTTTCATGTACGCCGAGCCCCAAGGCTCGGCCTTCACGTGCGACCGCTAGGCTTAAACGCTCGACAGCGGTACGTTCGACTGGCGCCAAGGTGGCAGAGTCTGGTCAGACGCAGCGGCCTGCAGAGCCGCCCAACGCCGGTTCAAATCCGGCCCTTGGCTCTCACACGTTTATTATAAATCCCAAGACGACTTTGTCTTGGGCCTACCCGCTTTTCCACAGTCACATCTATAGATACTGATAGAACCAAATAGCGTCCGGCGATCGGTGTTTGATTGACCTCTCATGACTGATTCTTATCTATCCTCTTGATTCTTCATCCTGGCGCAGCGCTACGGGTGGTGGTTTTCCCCCATCTTTCCGAAGACGCTCTGCCACCACTCAGGCATATCATCGGTGTCGTACACTCCTTCGTTCGCCAACTTCAGGAGCTGGACGACTTCGTCGTCGTTGAGGTTCTGAAGATCCAACTCCTCCACAGTCTTCTTGCGCGCTCGTTCGGTACTCATCGGCCGGTCGCGCTGAACTGTCCCGTAGAAATGGAACCAAAACATGAGACTATCCTCGGATAGAACAGGTGGCCGCTGTTCCAGAAGAAGTCGGTCAGGGATCAGTGGGAGTGTCGACACTGCTGAGAGAGTTCTGAGGAACGCCCGTCGAAACATGCCGTCGACAAAGTAGTATCCCTGCTAATATCTACTCCTGCTTCGGGTACGTGCTTGTGTACGTACTCGCGTACATACGTAGGTACATAGGAGAGTACCCATGTCATGTAAGTCCACTATTCGGATGGTACTGTAGACATCCGTCTACTCCGAATCAAGTCGAAACGAACGTTTTCCCGTCGATGTAGGTCGCGTTGTCGATCACCGTGTTCCTCGTCGCAGTGTCGACGCACGACGAGTTCCCCCGGTGGACGGGTGTCGTCGGCGTTCTCGTCGCGAGTATCCTGCTCTCGATGCTGTACCTCGGTGTCCACTGGGTCACCGATCTCGCCGCCGGCGGCGTACTCGCAATCGGCGTCGTCGTCGCCGACCGGATCGCCTCGCGCGGTGACCGCGCGAGGTAGTGACGTCCCACAACAAGGGGCTTTTCACCCGGCCCGTCGGTTAGTAGTACCCGAGAGCGGCGAGCTGTGCCTCGACGTCGGCGTCGGGTTGTCGACCCGCGAGCGGCTCGCGGACGGAGTCGCGGCCGTCGTCGCCGTCACGGAAGGATCGGTCGACCGTCTCCGGCTCGACCGGCTCGTGGTGTTCGACGACACCGGGAGCGTGGACGAGCGTCGTTACTCTCCTGTCGCCCCAGTAGGAGTGCTTTCGGACGGCGCCAGAGGTGTTCGGCGCGTTCTCGTAGCCGGCACGGCTCGGTTCGAGATACGCCTCGACCGGGTCACAGCGCCGTTCGAACCGCTTGCGAAGGTCGGCGGTGACGGGTTGCTTGAGCGCGAGTGCGCGGTCGACGGTGAAGCCGCATAATGGCGAATCACCACGGGCGTGTGCACGAGCCACGGCCGGGAATCGGGTGAGTGCGGCGAGCTCATCGACTCGTTCACCGGTCGCCCCGCCGGGTGGCCGGACGACGAGGTGGACGTGTAACAGCTCCTCGTGTCTCGGCAGGACGTGTGACACGGCAGGGGGCTCATTGGGGACGCGCCCGGGTTCACCGAAGCCGTCGCCGTGGTCCCCACAGACGACCACGAGCGTCTCGTCGAGCTCGCCTCGAGACCGGAGCGACTTGAGCGCGTGTTCAAGGACCGCGTCGGCCTGCCGGATACCCCCGTTGTACAGCGATTCGAGCGCGCCGAGCTGCCAGTACGGACGATCGCCGCCGTAGAACGCCCACTCATAGCGGATCGGGAGGTCGGCTTGAAGTGTCCGTACACGGCCGTCGCCCCAGCAGTCGTACGCCTCACGGGCTCGAAGGTCCGGTGAGCGCCCATTAGGTTTAGACACGCGGCCCACGGACCGTCGACCTCGGCACTCAACGCCAGGAATTAGTCGGCGTAGTAGAAGCTGTCGGGACCGGGATAGAGCGTAGTCGTGTCATAGCGGTCACCGTAGTCGTCGGGTATCCCGACCGTCGTCTCGAAGGGATCGGCGAAGCCCGCGTCACGACCGGTTAGGAAGCCGTTCTCGCTGGAGACTCTCGTCGCATAGCCATTGTCGGCGAGTGACTCGAAGACCGTATGTCCGGGTTGGAGTCGGTTGTGGACGGTCACTCGGTGGACGTGTGCGCCGGATCCGGTGAAGAGGCTCACGTGACTCGGCAGCGACCAGTTCGAGGGGGTCTGAGCCTGGGTGTAGATGGTCGACTCGTCGGTGAGCGTGAGAGGTACGGCATCGTTTCGCGTGCCGCACCGTACAGTGAACAGTTCGCCGCCCGCACGGAGTCGAGCACGACGAGCAACACGTTCGGAGAGGCGTGAGTGCCCATGGGGCACACACCGGGTGCGGGAGCGTAGTCTTTGATATGTGTCCTACGTATCGAAGTAGAGACGCACAGACGGCTCAAAACCGGTACAGGTGACCCTAGAGCGTCGCCGAGCAACATCGTTAATAGCAACCCATGCGGGATATGTATGTGCAACTGGCAGTGTTCTGGGGAGGTATCAGGTAGTGTATGAGTAGCTGGCAGTATCCTCCTGTGCTCTGGCTGTTTGTGGTCGCCAGCCTGAGCTCGTTTCTCATCGGTCTGTACGCCGTCTGGTACACGCTGTATCGAGAGCGGCGCCGGCGGGTTGTCGTGGTCGCCGCAATTACTATCTCGATCGCAGTTTGGGTCGGGACGGCGGCGATTAAAGTAGCGAGCACTGACCCGGCGATGAAGATACTCTGGTATCGCCTCGAGTTCGTCGGACACGCCTGGCTGCCGTCGCTGTTCGTCGTGCTCGTGTTAGATTACGTCGCGCCCGAGCGAATCACGCGTCGGCTGTGGAGCATTCTACTCGTGATTCCGGTGGCGACGATTGCGCTGGCGGTGGGGACGCCGGACGGGGTGTTTATCGACACCCTCCTCGTCGACGCGGGTGACGGCTACGTCACGATCGAACAACAGGTTACCCCGTTATTCGGCGTGCAAATCTTGTGGTCTGTCGGCGCGACACTGGTGATGACGACCGCGATCCTGTGGGCTGTTGTTCGCCGACGGGTGCCGCGATTCATCGGGATCATCTTCGGGATCGCCCCACTCATCCCCGTCGTCGTATTCACGCTTCGCGCGCTCGAAATATATCCGCCAGGCGAGTCGGGGTTCGATGTCACCCCAGCGGCTATCGGTGCGACGATGGCCATCGACATGGTGATGATCTACAGACACCGGGTGTTCGATCGGGTCCACACGGGACGGAGCCAAGCGCTCGAGGCACACGCCGCCGGCTACCTGCTCGTCCACGACAGCGGCCACATCGTCGACGCCAACGCGGCTGCGGCCGATCTCGTCGGGTCACCTGACCGCGAGGCGTTGATCGCGAGTGACGTCCGCGCGCATCTCCCCGAGGCGGTGCTGTCGTCCGCTGACCGCCGGGTGGTGATAGGCGATCAGACGGTGTTCGTCGAGCGAACCGCGATCGCCGGTGTCGGAGGGACGGGTGGCTACGCGCTGTTGTTGACCGATATCACGGAGCTCGCCGAGCGCGAGCGCGAACTCACCCAATACGCCGCGCTCATCGAGCAACTGCCAGTCGGCGTGTACCGCGTCGACGAGAGCGCCGACCCGAGCCTCCGCTATGCGAACCCGGCGTTAGTCGAGATGCTCGGCGCGGCGTCGCTTGCGGAACTCCAAGCTACATCGATCCCGTGGGTTCGGACCTTGGGTGACGCGGACGCTGGGGGCGTAGCCACCAGTAGCGGTGAGGTAGCCGATGGCGGTGCGCAGCCGGAGTTGAGGTCGTCGAGCCTCCGAGACGAAACGCTGCGATGTGCCCGGCTCGATGGCACGCAGTTCTGGGGGCACGCGACCGACGTGGTTGTCGACGGAGACGACGGCAGGTTCATCGAAGGGTCAATGCTCGACGTGACAGAGCTGAAGGAGGCCGAACTAGCCGCCGTCGAGGCACGCGACGAGCTACGCCGGGAGCGCGACAGCACGGAGACGCTTCGGCAGCTCCTCATGGAGACAGCTGCGGTCCCGGCGATCGCAGCGACGATCGCAGAGCAGGCGCGCGAACGGATCGGCGCGGCGGCTGTCTGGGTGGTCGAGGCCGACGGCGAGACGGTGCTTGCGACCGCGGACGAGGCAGTCGGTGGATCGGGGGATGCGACCGCAGACGAGGGCGTCGCACGCCGAAGAACGATCGCCGGGGTGGCGCAGTCGGCGATCAGTGCCCGAACCCCTCGTGTGGAAACGGATGGCGGCGACGAGTCGACGCCAGTGACCCTGCTCGCCGTCCCGGCGACGTACGAAGGCGTGTGCTATGGGGCCATCGTCGCCAGCGAGCCGGATACCGACCCGCGAGAGCCGCTGGCGGAATTCGCGGAGACTGTTGGATTCGTCCAGCACCGCAAGCAGGTTCGGTCGGTGTTGACCGCGCCGACGGTACTCCAGCTCGCGATCGAGGTAACCGACTCGAGTCACCCGCTGCTCGCCATGTGTGTCGACCTGCGCGGAACGCCGTTCGATCCACTCGCCGTAACGACCACGCGACCGGCGAGAGGCGAGGGTGGCGTCGCATCGCTGCTCGTCGAGGCATCGGACGCCGCGACAGCGGTGTCGTTCGCCGCCGCCGGGGACGCGGTCGACACGGTCGTCTCCGCAGAGACGAGAGAAGGAGTTGATGGGCGGTCGCTGGTGCAGGTACGGACGACGGCGCCGATCATAGGCGAGACGATTCGGACGCACGCGGGGTTCATCACGGGGTACACGGTGTACGGATCACGACTCGTGGTCGAGGCGGAATTCCCACGGCGAACGCTGGCGGCGACCGTCCTCGCGGACCTCCGGGAGGCGTGGCCAGGGGCGACACTGCGGACCAAGCGCTCCCGGTCACGAGACACAACGGACCCGGTGTCGGTCGCTGGACTCACCGATCGGCAGGCCGAGGTGCTCGCGGTGGCGACGAAGATGGGCTTCTTCGAACGACCACAGCGGGCGACGGGCGCGGACGTCGCCGAGGTGGTCAACGTCTCGCGGACCACCGTGATGAAGCACCTGCGGGCTGCCGAACACGAGCTGTTCACAGCCCTGTTTGCAGGTGACGACAAAACGTGAATACGCGGTTTCTAGCGGCTGAAGCTGCCATAATCGGTGTTTGAAATGTATCGGTGAGCATCGGGTGGTGACATATGTAACCCCCCAAAGTATGCCTCCATGCGCTCACGCTCGTACATGTACGAACGCGGTGCAGTCGAGAGTGAGCGGCGTGGACAGCGAACGATGTGGGGCGCACAGTGAGTCTGCGTCGTCGCGTCGGTCTGCTGGTAGCGGTGGCGGTGGTCGGCGGACTCCTCGCAGTCAGCGGTGGGTTCGTTGGTGTGGCGGTCGCCACCGAGACCGCACCAGAGTGTTCGACCGTGAGCTACACAGAAAACGGGTCCGGATGGTACGAAGTCGAAAATGTGAGCCAACTACAGTGTATTAACGCGAATGGGCTCGGCGGAGACTACGTCTTGATCGGCGACATCGACGCCAGTGGGACGAACCAGTGGAACGGTGGGGCTGGATTCGAACCGATTGGCGACAAGAGTGCTCCGTTCACCGGCTCGTTTGACGGCGCGGATAACGTCATCTCGAACCTGATTATCGACCGACCGGCAGAGAATTACGTCGGGCTGTTCAGCAGACTCGACCAAGCTGCAACTGTCGAAAAAGTGGCGATCGACGACGCGAACATCACAGGAAACGGTGCAGTTGGCGGGTTGGTTGGCCGCAACGCCGGCACGGTCCACAACGTCACTGTGACGGGGAATATTACCGGAACGAGGCCGGGCAAGTTTACGAACGTTGGCGCCATCGTCGGGCGACACGACGCTGGGGGACGTCTCGTTGATGTGAACGCGAGTGGGACCGTGACCGGAAACGAGAGAGTTGGTGGAATCGTGGGTGTCAGTCGAGGGACTCTCGCTCGCGCTCACACCACCGTCGATGTCACCGCGAGTGGAAACGTCACAGGAGGAGTCGTCGGATTTGCCTACAAGTCCTCTACGATCAATCGCTCGAATGCGTCGGGGACCGTCTCGGGGAGTTCGTCCGTCGGTGGACTCGTCGGAGACCTGCAAGGTACCGTCGAGCGATCGACCGCTTCGGGTGATATCGAGGCAACCGAAAACCGTGTCGGTGGGCTCGTTGGGCTAGCTAGGTCGGAATCTTCGATAACTCGCTCGAATGCGTCGGGAGTCGTCAGCGCGGACGATTACGTCGGCGGCCTCGTCGGGTTCGCTGACCAAGACTCCGTAATCAATTCCTCGAATGCGTCGGGAGTCGTCAGCGCGGACGATTACGTCGGCGGCCTCGTCGGGTACACTAACGGCACGGTCACAGCGTCGACCGCGTCGGGAGCTGTCTCGGGAAGTTTTGTCGTCGGTGGACTTGTCGGACGCCTGTCAGGTACCGTCGAGGACACCTATGCGGCACCGACGGCAGGGATCCGTGGCGATAAGCGCGTCGGCGGCCTCGTTGGCTACATCGGCAAAACTGGACAGGTCAACCGGTCGTTCGCGACAGGTCTCGTCAACGCCACCGGGAGCAAGTCTGGTGGTATTACACCCCCCTCACCGGGAAACGTCAGCGACAGCTACTGGAACACCGAGACGACGAACCAGTCGTCCTCAGGCGGTGACCAGTCGTCCTCAGGCGGTGGAATCCCACTCACTACGGTCCAGATGACCGGCAATGACGCACTCGACGATGGCAACATGGACGCGCTCAGCGACAGCGTGTGGGCGACAACCTCGAATACCGACAGCGCCCGGTTTTATCCGACACTCATTGTGAACCCGCAGACGCCAGCACCGAATGAACCAGCACCGAATGAACCGCTGTATGCCGGTGGGAACGGCACTGAAACGACTCCGTACGAGATCGAAACGTGGACCCACCTCAGTGCGACACGGGAGAATCTCGGAGCGAACTTTACACTCGTGAGGGACCTCAACCGATCGACGCGAGGATATGAGACAGTGGTGACAGGCGCTAATGGCTTCGAACCGATTGGCGACAAGAGTGCTCCGTTCACCGGCTCGTTTGACGGCGCGGATCACGTCATCTCGAACCTGACTATCGACCGACCGGCAGAGAATTACGTCGGGCTGTTCAGCAGACTCGACCACGCTGCAACTGTCGAAAAAGTGGTGATCGACGACGCGAATATCACAGGAAATCGTAAAGTTGGCGGGTTGGTTGGACGCAACGCCGGCACGGTCACAGCGTCGACCGCATCGGGAGCTGTCTCGGGGAGTTCGTCCGTCGGTGGACTCGTTGGAATAACCTCTGGAACGGTCAATACCTCGTACGCAATCGGAGGCGTCACCGGAGGCCAGTTCGTTGGGGGGCTCATCGGACGCCTGGAAGGTACCGTCGAGGACACCTATGCGGCACCGACGGCAGCGATCCGTGGCGATCAGCACGTCGGCGGGCTCGTCGGGTTCGCTGACCAAGACTCTGTAATCAATTCCTCGAATGCGTCGGGAGTTGTCAGCGCGGACGGCAGCGTCGGCGGCCTCGTCGGAGGCCTGAAAGGCACGGTCACAGCGTCGACCGCGTCGGGAGCTGTCTCGGGGAGTGAGGACGTCGGTGGACTCGTTGGGGAGACCGGCTCCTCCGGTATGATAAATCGCTCGAGTGCGTCAGGAAACGTCTCAGCATCCAAGTACGTTGCTGGCGGCCTCGTCGGGTCCGTTGACCAAGACTCTGTAATCAATTCCTCGAGTGCGTCAGGAAACGTCTTAGCACGCGAGTACATTGCTGGCGGCCTCGTCGGACTCCTGTATGGTGCCGTCGAGCGATCGACCGCTTCGGGTGATATCGAGGCAACCGAATCCCAAGTCGGTGGGCTCGTTGGGAGTACCGGCCAATACTCTATGATAACTCGCTCGAATGCGACCGGGACAGTCTCCGGTGAGGAGAAAGTCGGTGGACTGGTTGGATTGAACAAGGGGGCGGTCAATACCTCGTACGCAATCGGAGGCGTCACCGGAGTCGAGGACGTCGGGGGGCTCATCGGACGCCTGGAAGGTACCGTCGAGGACACCTATGCGGCACCGACGGCAGCGATCCGTGGCGATGAGCCCGTCGGCGGGCTCGTTGGCTACATCGCCGACACTGGACAGGTCAACCGGTCGTTCGCGACAGGTCTCGTCCGCGCTACCGGGAGCGGGTCTGGTGGTATTACGTCCGACTCACCGGGAGCCGTCAACGACAGCTACTGGAACGTCGAGACGACGAACCAGTCGGCCTCAGACGGTGGAATCTCACTCACTACAGTCCAGATGACCGGCGATGACGCATTCGACGATGGCAACATGGACGCGCTCAGCGACAGCGTGTGGGCGACAACCTCGAATACCGACAGCGTCCGGTTTTATCCGACACTCATTGTGAATCCGCAGACGCCAGCACCGAATGAACCGCTGTATGCCGGTGGGAACGGCACTGAAACGACTCCGTACAAGATCGAAACGTGGAACCACCTCAGTGCGACACGGGAGAATCTCGGGGCAAATTTCACACTTGCGGCGGATCTCAGTCAGTCGACGCGAGGATATGAGACAGTGGTGACGGGCGCTAATGGCTTCGAACCGATTGGCGACAAGAGTGCTCCGTTCACCGGCTCGTTTGACGGCGCGGGTCACGTCATCTCGAACCTGACTATCGACCGACCGACAGAGAGCTACGTCGGGCTCTTCGGAGCCCTCGGAGAGAACGATCTTAGTGTTGAGGGATCGGCAACCGATCTGACCCTGGCTGCCGTCAACATCACAGGAAGCCAAGATGTTGGCGGCCTCGCCGGGAAAGCGAACTATGGAAGTCATGTGTCGAACATCACGGCAACTGGGAGGGTCAACGCGATTCGAGACGTTGGCGGGAGCGTCGGCTACAATATTGGTGAGTTGACGAACCTAACTACGAACGTTACCGTGACTGCGACGGGTGACTACTTAGGAGGTACACGTGCGGGTGGACTGGTTGGATGGAACAGCGGAACAATCGACCGCGCAATTGCCACAGGAGCGGTCACTGGGCCTACCGAGATAGGCGGCCTAGTCGGTCGAAATACCGACAAGATAACGAACGCACGTGCAACGGGAAGGGTGAATGGGGATCAAAAAGTCGGCGGATTGGTCGGCTCCGTCAAGAGCGGCGACGTCAAGAGCGGCGACATTTCGAATGGGACGGCGACCGGGGTCGTGAACGCGACTGGGGACAGCGTCGGCGGTCTCGTCGGCACGCTCAACGGTGCGGACATCACGGAGTCCCGTTCGACAGGCACTGTCTCAGGAACGGCGTGGGTCGGTGGCTTAGTCGGGGTGATCGACGACGGAACCGTCACCACCGCCTACGCGACAGGCAACGTCACCGGAAGCGATCGGGTCGGCGGGTTGATCGGGCACAGTAGTGGCTCGAACGCGTTTGTAACCCAGTCGTACGCCACAGGATCGGTCACCGCCAACGACGCTAGCGAGGGTGTCTCCGGCGGGCTCGTCAGCAACGCGAGCGCGGGGGTGAACGTTACCCAGTCGTACGCTGCAGGCGAGGTACGATCGACCGCAGGGAGGGCTGGAGGACTCGTCGGTGTCAGCGATGGCGCCACCGTGGACACCCCGACCACGTACTGGGACGCGAACCGAACGACACAGTCGTCGTCGGCTGGTGGGACCGCCCTCTCGACCGAAGCGATGATCGGAGGCGACGCACTCGAGTCGATGTCTGGGCTCAACGACACGGTCTGGTCGACCGTCGACGACTCGACGGCGGGGTCGAGCGGTGACGGGTATCCTGTGCTCGCGGCGCTTCCGTTGGACCCACAGATCCTCGTTCCGACGCGTGAGACCAGCGCGGCCGCGAGCGCGACTGAGTCGGATCCCGAAAGCGGTGGCGGTGAGAACGACTCCAACGACGGGAGCAACTCCAGCGATGTGAGTGGATCCACCGACGAGGGCGGTTCCACCGACGGAGGTGACTCCAATGACGGAGGCGACTCCAGCGGTGAGAGCGACTCCGACGACGGGAGCAACTCCAGCGATGCGAGTAGCTCCACCGACGGGGGCGGTTCCACCGACGGAGACGACTCAAATGACGGAGGCGGCTCCAGCGGCGAGAACGACTCCAACGACGAAGGTAGCTCCACCGATGGGGGCGGTTCCACCGACGGAGGTGACTCCACCGACGAAGGCGGCTCCAATGACGGAGGCGGCTCCAGCGGCGGCGGAGGGGGCAGCGGGAGTGGCAGTGCCACCTCCCTTCTCGCGGAGACGGTCCACACGCAGACACTCGATCACACGGCCCTGAACGAAATCGCGATCGACTTCGCTGAACCTGTCGATGGGCTGGTTCAGGTCACGGTCGTCGAAGCGCCTGACCGGCCCACGATCGAGTCGTCGGCTACCGTTGTCGGCGCCGTTTCGATCACCCCGCCGAGGGAGTCGACCGAGACGAACGCAACGCTGGCGTTTACGCTCAACGCGACCGGCTTGGAGGCGAGCGAGATAGTTCCCGGAGACATCGTCGTCTACCGCGTCGATACAGCTGGCACGGTCCACGACCCGATCACAGTCAGTGTCACAGCGGAGACGAACGACACGGTCACCGTCGCTGCAGAGACACCCGGGTTTTCGACGTTCGTGCTGGCTACCGCACAGTTGGAGGCCGAAACCGAATTGGAAGCGTCGCAGAGTGAATCGGCGACCGAGATGACCGACGAATCGCCCACCAAGGAACCACACGGTGAACCCGAGCCCACGACGGAGGATAGTCCAGCGACGATCGAGGCAGACAATGTTGCGGTCCCTGGATTTGGGCCGCTAGTCGCGCTCGTCGCACTCGTAATGCTCGCGCTTGCCGCGGTCGAGCGCAGCCGGAACCAACCGTGATCGGAGAGATCAACGCGAGCCACAGGTGACACGCGGTCGGCAGCGATCGAGGGCGACTGACACGCTCACGAGGTTGGTATGTTAAGATTCACCCCGATCACACGAACCGGTCGTCCACCCGCGTCGACTCAGGGGCATCCGTCGACGCCTCTACCCAGCCCTCGCTCGTCGACGCGGGCACGTCGAAGGATAGAACAAACGGCGTCAACAACCCCACCCTACTTCGCTCAGTCTACCGACTTCGCTCGTAGAGGGTGTCGCCAGAACTCGAAGAGTTCTGGCTGCTAACCAGAAGTCTGTGACTTCTGGTGATGGGGCTTGTCCGTGAACTCCGCCTCGAACCCGTCCGGGTGGGTGAGGGATCGTAGGAGTTGCTTGTGTCTGTTGGAACCCACGCGAGTGAGTCCGGCACCTCATCGTCAGCTATCTTGGGGGTTCGTTTCCCGAAGATTCGAATGGCGACTCGGTGAATTCACGAGCTAAAGTTGACACCCCTAAGCTGTCTCTTGGCTTTCCGTTCTTTCTCCCGAGAGCGGCCTGTCACTGGGCCCGCAGACTGCCCCGCTTAGTAACCGTTAAACACCGGGTGACCAATGCGTGAACTATGCAACGACGCGCTGTGGCCGTGTTCGTCGCGCTGTTCCTCGCCATCGCGGGCGTGGCGGGCGCGCTGACCGCGACGGCCGATAGTCCGGAGATAGCGCTCGAAAACCCGGAGATAGACGCCTCCCAGAACGAGTCGATCGACATCGGCGGCGAGACGTACGTCGTGGCCGACATCTCGGAAAGCGAGAACGACGAGGGGCAGATGATCATCTCGGGCACGCTCGAACGCGAGTTCACCACGGAGACCTCCGAAACGTGGGCGAACGAGTCGACGGTTTCGGTCGACGACCGCGAGTGGCGCGTCGAGATTCCTGGTGAGAACGCCACCGAGTTCACGCTCGTCGAGGTGCTCGACCGAGGGGCGATCCTCGAGGCCGACGACGACGCCGAAAACGAGACGGTCACGCTGGAGGACGGCGAGTACGTCGCGGTGACCGACGAGAACGGCGAGCGGACGCTAGTGCCCGTCGGCGAGTACTTCCCCGCGCCCGAGGAGCGGACGCACGCGACAGGCGAGACGCTTGAGTACGACGGACAGACCGTCACGGTCGACGACGTGACGGCGGACGGCGCCGTGCTCGCGTGGGAGACCACCGACACGGAGACCGTCGAGATCGCCCAGCAGTCGACGGTGACGATCGGCGATACGGAGTACGTCGCACACTTCCCCGACACGTCGACGCTTCGGATGTCGACCGACATCGAGGCGTACGAGGCGCAGGCCACCGAGGTAGAACGGTTTAACCAGTACAACAGCGGACTCTCGCGCGTGCTCATCCTCTCGGTCCTGTCGTCGATCATGCTCGCCGGCATGGCGTTCATCCCGTCGCGGTACTGATCGTCGATCGGCCCACCGGCAGCGTTCGGCTTCTCCTTGATGCCCGATTTCTACCGACAGCCACTACCGGTGGGAACCGCTACCGGGAACATGACTTCGGCAACGGAGAAGGTGCGGCAACTCGCTCCGCACTGGGCGGTGATGTTCGTCGCGATGTTCGTCGCGCTGGCGGCCGTCGATCGTGTCGTCGGTGGGCTCGGACTCGCGGCGTCGCTGGGGCTTGTCTTGGTCATCGCCTTCGCGTATCCGTTCGTTGTTCGCGCGCTCGGCGTCGCACCGCCCGTCTGGCAGCGGTGACGGGGATCCGCAGATGACGACACAGATCAAAGACCCCGTTCACGGGTACATCGAGCTCGACGACGCGGTCGTCGATAGCGTGATCGACACGTCGGCGTTTCAGCGGCTCCGACATGTCAAACAGCTCTCGGCGACCCATCTGGTCTATCCCGCGGCCAACCACACGCGGTTCGAACACAGCCTCGGCGTCTACCACCTCGGGCGGCGGGTCTTCGAGAACCTCCGGCAGGAGCCGTACTTCACCCGGCAGACGTCGCCGGCCGTCGTAGACGAGATCCAGTCGACCCTGGAGTGTGCGTGTCTGCTTCACGACGTCGGCCATCCCCCGTTTTCGCACGTCTGCGAGCGACATCTCGACGCGGCCGAGCTCCGGGACCGGCTCGCCGATCGCGGCTTCGTCGCGTCGCTCCGCGAGGCGGGGATCGACGACGCGCCCATTCGCGAGGCGAGCCCACACGAGCTCCTGAGCTGTCTGCTGATCCTCGACTCGTTCGGGGACGCGCTCCGGGCGCTGTCGGTCGACCCGGAGGAGGTGTGCGCGTACGTCTTGGGGTACAGTCTGGTGTACGAGCGCGGCGGGCCGTGGCAGTACGGACTCGGCGCGCAGCTGCTCCACTCGCCGGTCGACGTCGACCGCCTCGATTACATCTCCCGGGACAACTGGATGACGGGGGCGAACGTGTTGAGCTTCGACACCGACCGCATGGTTGAGGCCTACACCGCCCATCCCGACGAGGGGCTCGCGCTCTCCGAGAAGGCGCTCTCGACGCTCGGGAACTACCTCGAAGGCCGGATCGCGCTGTATATGTGGGTAACCCAACACCACAAGTCGGTGTTCGCGAACGCGCTGCTTCGCGACCTCACCGAGCGAGCTGCCGCCCTCACCGGCGACCCGCCGGTGACGATAGACGGCGTCGTCGACGAGGAGATCGGCGACAACACGGTCGCGGAGCGGCTGCGTCGGCTCGCCCGGGACCGACCGGACACCACGTTCGCGACGCTGTACGACCGGTATCGATCGCGGCGGTTCCCGACGACCTGCTGGAAACACCGGATCGCCTACGCGGACCGGATCGACGTCGACCGCGAGGCGTTCGGCGAGTGGCTCGTCTCCGGCGACGCCCGGCTCGAACGGGAGCTCGCCGCGGAACTGGGCGTCCCGGTTCACGACGTGTGGATCGAGCGGTCGTACGTCCCGGAGTACGAGCCCTCGGAGCTGGCCGACATCCCGATCGCGTACGGCGGGACAACGCGGTCGGCGGGCGACTGGGGGTTGTACGGCGACCGCGCGTTCGACAGCCCGATCCCGTTCGTCTACGTGCCCGACGGCGACCGAAAGCGCGCGACCCGCTGGCTCGTCGAGCGGTTCCGCGCGGAGTACGGCGGCTGACTCGGTCGAGCGGACTCGACCCGATAACACCGGCGTCAGCCGGTCACCGTCCCGTCCCTCTCGTTTTTATACGGCTTGGTCGCCTTCGGATCGGTATGACAGACGAGAACCCGGCTCCGGTCACGTCGGAGCTCCCGGACGCACCGTTCCACACCAGCGGCACCGACCACATCACGGTTTGGGGCAGCAACGAGGCGGACACGCTCGCCTTCTACCGTGACCTGCTCGGGATGCCGCTCGTGTTGCGGCAGCCGAACCTCGACGACCCCTCGCAGACGCACCTCTTCTTCGACACCGGCGACGGCCGGATCCTCACGGTGTTCGTGAGCGACGAGCGGGCGTCTGCGCGCGGCCAGCGCGTCAACACGGGTGCGGTCCACCACCTGTGTTTCAGCGTCGAGCCCGACGAGTACGAGGAGATCATGGCGGCGCTCGAGGAAGCGGGAAAGGGGTACAACGTGTTCGACCGCGGCATCTTCCACTCGATTTACACGCAGGACAACAACGGGCTCGTCATCGAGCTGTCGGCCGACAAGTACGAGATCCCCGACGGCCGGAAGGGAGAGGTGCTCGCGACCGCCCAGCGTCTCCGCGAGGAGGACGGCGCGGACTTCGCGCAGGACCGGCACATGGAGGGGGCCTTAGAAGAGCTCGGCCTCCCGGTGAACAAACACGACCTGCCGGACGCCGACGCCGGCGTCGGGGTCTGAGATGGCCGGACGATCTCCGGACCCGCACGCGGGCGATGACCCCCACGGCGACGAGCCGCTTGTCACCGCCGGGACGCCGCTTGCCGATGCCGACGCAGCGCTGGTGCTCGTTCACGGTCGCGGCGCGAACGCCCGGAGCGTCGTCGACCTCGGCGAGCAGCTCGCCGGCGACCGCGACGTCGCGATCTTAGCGCCCGCGGCCGCCGGCAACACCTGGTATCCGAACTCCTTTCTCGCCCCGGTCGCGGAGAACGAACCGGGTCGGACCTCCGGGCTCCGGGCGGTCGGGGCGGCCGTCGACCGCGCGGTCGACGCGGAGATCGACCGTGACCGCGTCCTCGTCGGCGGCTTCTCGCAGGGCGCCTGCCTCGCGAGCGAGTTCGTCGCCCGGAATCCGACCCGCTACGGCGGGGTCGCGGTCTTCAGCGGCGGGCTGATCGGCGAGGCCGTCGACGTCGACGACTACCTCGCGGACGCGACCGCGGGCGGCGTGGAGGGGTCGACCGACGCCGACGGGGGTCCCCTCGCCGGCACGCCGGCGTTCGTCGGCTGTAGCGACGTCGACCCGCACATCCCCGAGGAGCGGGTCCACGAGACGACCGCGGTGTTAGAGGCGCTCGGCGCCGACGTCGACGAACGGATCTACCCGGGGATGGGCCACGGGATCAACGACGACGAGGTCGAGGCGGTGTCGGAGCTGGTCGCCGCCCTCGCCTGAGGGCCGGCTCACGCCAGCCAGTCGTCGGGCTTCGTGTCGTAATCCACCTCGTCGGCGGCGATGCGCTCCTCGATGGACTCGTCGAGGTCGTGTTCGGTGACCTCGCCGCCGTCGTACTGGAAGCGGACGCCGACCTCGGTTCCTTCCGGCTCCTCGCCTCGTCGCCTGGCGCGCCGGACGGTGCCGTCGTCGTACTCGACGCGGATCGTCGCCAAGTTCACCGGGCGTCCCCACAGCTCGAAGACGCGCTTCAGCGTCGCCGTCGCGCGCTCCTCGTCGAGCGCGACACCGTTGTATCGGTGGCCCAAGAGTAGCTCGCCCCGGTTCCGGAAGTTCCCGTCCAACACGACGATCGTCGGCTTCCCGAAGTTCGTGAACCGGAGGAGCAACTTCCTGCGCACGTCGTCGGCGTCGACGCTGGCGACGCGGTGTTCCTCGGCTGCTCGGCTGTACTCGTAGGTGAAGTAGTTCCCCTCGCGGACGAACTCGTCGGTGAGGAACGCGTCGACGAACGTCACGTCGTTGTGGCTCTCGCGCACCTCGAACATGCGGTCCCACCCGGCCGCGCGGTCGACGTCCGCCACCGCCGCCGCGACCGTCTCGTACCGATCGACGTCGAACAGGTACCGCGCCTGCTCCGCGAGCGCCTCCCGAGAGACGTTCCGGAGCGCGCCGCGGTGCTCCGGCCGCGAGAGGACGTAGTGCCGCTCGGCGAGCCCCGCGCGCGTGAGCAGCCTCCACGGGTGTCGCTCGATATCGGGGCCGTCCTCGGCCCCGTCCCGCGCGGACAGCGCCCGGTCGACCGCCTCGGCGTCGACGCGGGGGTCGCCGTCGGCGGCCAGGTCCGCCAGCTCGTCGAGCGTCGCCGGGCCGGCGCCCGCTATCGCCGGGTGGGGTTCGAGCAGGTCTGCGACCTCGTCGAGGTCGACCCGCGAGTGGAAGTTCTCCGGCGTCACGCCCTCGACGCGGAGCAGCTTGTCGATCACGTCGCGGCGGGCCGCCCGCAGCTCCACGTGCGTCCACAGCTCGAAGCCGAGCTTGTAGGGGTTGAGGCCGGGCGAGCCGAGCACCCGCGACATGTGGTCGGCGTATGTGAGGAACTCGTCGGGGCCGGCGAACCCCTCGCCGCCCATCATGATAGATTCCCAATACGTTGCCCATCCCTCGTTGAGCACCTTCGTCTGCTTCTGTCCCGCGAAGTAGTACGCCTCCTCGCGGATCGCGTCGATGACGGTCGTCTCCCACGGCTCGCGGTCGACCGCCTTCCCGCTCTCCGGGTCGTACCGCTTCCCGTGGTCGCGGAGGAACGCCAGCACGTCCGGGCGCGGCGACTCCGGCTCGACGCCCTCGCCCCTGGCTTCGAGCCACTCGTCGTCGAACACGTCGCGGCGCACCGCCTCGGAGAGGTCGAGGTCGTCGATCCGGGCTTCGATCGCCGCGAGCGGGTCCGCGTCGTCGTCGCTCACGTCCGCGGCGACGCCCGGCTCCGCGACCGACCGGGCGGCGTCGACCGGGCTGTGCTGGTCGATCGTGTCTTCGAGCGCGCTCACGGCGTCGATCAGTCGCTCCACCTCGTCGCGGTCGACGTCCGCCCGCTTCGCGATCGCCGCGATCCGGTCGGCGTTGCGCTCCAGTCGCGCCGCGGCGTTCGGCCCGCCCTCGCCTCGGTCGGCGTACAGCCCGAACCACTCGTTGTTCGCGAAGAAGTCGGCGTGCGCCTCGACGTGAGTGATGACGGCCTTCTGGTCGGCCGCCGAGTTCGATTCCTGGAGGAACGCGTGGGCCGGGTCGTCGTTGTTGACGATCTCGAACGCCTTCCCGAGCCCGTGGCGGTCCAACTTGGCCTGCCGCTCGTAGTTCATCCCCCACCGCCAGTGGGGGTACCGGCGCTGGAAGCCGCCGTACGCGATCAGCTCGTTCATCTCGTCGTGGTCGACGACCCAGTACCGCACCGGGTACGGCGCCAGCCCGAGCCGCTCGGCCAGCTCCCGAGCCGCCCGGGCCGGCTCGTCGAGGGCGGCGGCCTCGCGTTTCGCCTCGACGCGATCGTCCCTCATCGGCGTTCACCCCCGTCGGCGGCCGCGGAGCCGCCGGGAGCCGCGTTCCCGTCGCCCGACGCCTCCGTGCTGAGGATCTCGTAGATGGCGTCCGTGACGTCGTCGGGCTCCGAGACGCGCGCGACGGCGACGTCGTCGGCGTCGGCGAACGCGGACTCGACCTCGTCGGCGTGGCGGGCGTTCGCCGCGCCGTCGCCGGGCCGGGTCTCGACGTACGCGTGGAGGTTCGCGTCGATCGACTCCATCTGCGGGATCACGTTGTCCCTGGTGTCGCTGCCGGCGTTCTCCGAGTCGCCCGCGGCGAACACGTACCGGTTCCACTCGCTGTATGGGTACTCTTCGAGCAGCTCCTCGACGAGGTCGTACGCGCTGGAGATCCGGGTCCCGCCGCCCGACTGAATCCCGAAGAACTCCTCGCGGTCGACCTCCCACGCCTCCGCGTCGTGGACGACGTATCGGAACTCCGCGGCGTCGTACTTCCCGGTCAGGTACCAGTCCATCGGCGTGAACACCCGCTCGACGAGCTCGCGTTTCGTCTCCCGCATCGAGCCGGAGGCGTCGCGGACGTTGACGACGACCACGTTGCGCTCGCGCTTCTCGATCACCTCCGGGTGGCGGAACCGCTCGTCCTCTCGGCGGAACGGGACGCTGTCGAGCCCCTCGCGCCGGATCCGGTGCGTGACCGGCTCGCGGTCGACCCCCTCGTCGAGCGCGTCGAAGCTCTCCCACCGGTCGAGCGCGGCGACCGGCTCGCCCCGCTCGTCGGCGAGCGTCGCGGCGGCGTCGGCGATCCACGCCCGCGAGACCGGGATCCCCTCGCTGCGCGCCCACGCGAAGACGTCGTCGACGTCGGCGCCGGCGACGAACAGCCCCTCGCGGACGTACGCCTCGTCGAAGTCGGTCGCGAGGTGGCGCTTCAGCCCGCGCTTGAAGAACTCGTCGACGTCGAGGGCGCCGCGAGGCCCAGCGCGGGCGGTGTCGGTGAAGTCGCCCTCGACCTCCTCGACCACTTGCTTGCCCTTCGGCTCGAGGTCGAGGCCGAGCGCCTCGTCGAGCTCGCGGGCGAACTCTTCGGGGTCCATCTCGTAGTACTCGTGGTCGCCGCCCTCTTCGCCCGGGTCGCCCGCCTCGTCGCCGTCGCCCGGCTCGGGGTCGACCGGGTCGCCGGGCTGCGGCTGCCCGTCACCTCCCTTCCCCACCCCGCCGGCGTCGCGCCGGTCGTACTCGAAGGCGGGGAGGTCGACGATCTTCACCGGGATCCGGATCCGGTCCGGATCGGAGCCGCCGAGGTCCCCGTGACTGATGAACTCCGCGAGGTCCTCGCGGCGCGTCTCGCCGACCTCGCGGAACCGCTCGCGGTCCTCGGTCAGTCCCACGGGTCGCCACCTCCGTTCCGGCCGTCGCCGCCGCTCGGATCCCCGCCGTCGTCGGCGCGCCCGCCGTCGACGTCGGGCCACTCCTCGCGCACGTCCTCCATCACGGCCCGGCTCGTCAGCTCCGCGGAGGCGGGGCTGTACCCGCGCTCGCACAGGCGGGTCATCGTCGCCGCCTTCACGCGCGCGGTCTCGGTGTCGGCCGGCGGGTCGGGCCACGCGGCGGGGTCGAGGTCCGGGAACCGCCGCTTTACGTCCGTCAGGTCGTTCGCGTCGATCACCGCCTTCAGCTCGGGCACCTCGCCGAGGTCGACCTCGTCGACGCTGAACGCGTCCCCGCGGTTGCGCCACGCGTACCGCGTGAGGCCGCGGATCACCCGCTCGCGCCGGAAGCGCTCGACGTCCCGGTTCGGGTCGGTCCCGCGGTAGTCGCCCTCGTCGAACCGACCGAGCGTCTCCGTCTCGAACACCTTCATCGCGAGCGGGTCCGGCGCCTCGCCCTCACGGTCGCGCGTCGTCGGATCGCCCTCGTCCCACGCGTACACGTGCTCGACGTACTCCGCGACCGTCTCGGTCGGGACGGTCTCCTCGGCGAGTATCGCGTCGACCACGTCCCCGCGCTGCCGCTCGCGGATCCGTTCGGCGACCGGCCCGCGCCGCCCCTCGAACTCCGCGACCTCCGCCCGCGAGAAGACCGGCGCGTCCGCGAGTCCGTCGGCCATCGCGTCGAGCACGTCCGTCGGGGTGACGACGCGTTCGACGGGGAGGTCGGGGTGGCTCCGGTCGGCGGTCGTCGCGAGCAGGTCGGCGACGGCGTCCCGGGCGTAGGTGACCGGGATCCCGTTGCGCCCGTCCCCCGCCGCGAGGTCGACGTCGTCGACGGTGACCGCGTCGTCGCCGCGTCGGACCTCGCCGGTATCGTACAGCTCCGCGGTCTCGATCAGGTCGAGGTCGCCGGGGAGATCGTCGCCGTCGAGCCGCGTGACGACCGCGTACAGCGCCGCGGCCCCGACCGCGTGAGGCGCGACCTCGCGCTCGACGACCCTCCCGTCGGACTCCCGGACTTCGATCGACAGCGGCGCCGCCCCCGGCCCCCGATTGCCGGCGGCCGTGCCGCTGTCGGGAGCGCTCCCGCGGCCGACCCCGGTCTGGCCGGCGGCCTCGCCGACCCCCTCCTCGACCGCGGTCGCCCCGGCGACCTCTCGGCGGAGCAGCCGCGCCTCCAGCCGGCGGTTCGTGAGGTACCGGAACTCGTGTTTCGAGAGCCGGCGCTTCAGCGCCTTCAGCGGGTCGGCGTCGCCGCGCTCGGCGTGTCGGTCCAGCTCCGCGTCGAGGTCGGGGTTCGAGATGACGATCAGCTGGGTGTCCACGTCCATCCCGATCCCCTTGTCCAGCTTCACGCGCCGCTCGTCCGGCACGTTGAGCAGCCGCCGGAGGAGGTCCGCGTGCTGGCTCGCGTCCTCGACGACGGTGGCGACGCCGTTCCCCTGCGAGAGCACGCCGTCGTAGCTGAACGCCTGCGGGTTCTTCCGGCCGCGCGAGTCGAGCTCGCGGAGCATGCCGCCCATCCACGAGCCGACGAGCCGCTCTTTCGCCGTCCCGTCGTCCTCGGCGTGGAGGACCCCGATCCCCTGCCCGACGTCGACCACGTAGCTCGTCACCCGGAGGTGGTCGCGGTCGGTGATCGCGGAGAACAGGTCGCGGCGCCCGCGCTCGCGGTAGGCCGACTCCAAGTGGTCGTACGCCTCGCGGCTGAACGGGTCGAGTTCCACGTCGGCGGCGATCGGGTACGCGTCGCCGTCGACCGCCTCGGCGACCGACTCCCGGACCGCCTCGGGGAACACCGACAGCGGATGCGACTGCACTGGGCTGCGGTACCACTCCCCGGCGTCGCCGCCGTCGCCGTACGAGAGCGACGCGGCGCCCGCGCCGCTGCTCCCGCCGACGCCGGACCCGGCGCCCGCGACGTTCCACTCGACGGTGTACCGCCTGCCGGCGTCGGTCTTCGAGAACGCCCGGAGGCCGTTGATCAGGCACCGCTTGAACTCCGATTTCCCCGTTGCGGTGGGGCCGTCGATCCAGACGATGGTCTCGTCGTTACCGCGCCCGGTCGCGGCCGCGCGCAGGTCGTCGACGAACGCGTTGAGCGCGCGGGTGTTGCCGAGGACGGCGTGTTCGCCGTCGTTCGCCGGGTCGTCGAAGAAGCGGTACCGGTCGAGCGTCTCGCCGCGCTCGCGGACCTCGCGGGTGCCGTACGACTCGACGGCCGTGAGGACGTACCCAGCGCCGGAGGCCGCCGCTGTCGGGCGCTCTACCACGCGGTCGACGTAGGACGCGAGGCTCATCGGCGGGTCGTACGCCCCCCGGAGCGCCTCGTCGGCCGCGGCGACGAACCCCTCGCCGTCGGATCGGGTGCGGTCGCTCATTTTAGTCCCCGCCGTCCGCGATCTCCGAGCGCGCGACCGCGGCGCCCGCGTACTCCAACACCTCGGCGGCGCCGTCCTCGGAGTAGCCGCGGTCGACCAACGCCGAAACCCAGGCGCTCCGGTCCTCGTCGTCGAGGTCGGTCGCGGACACCAGCGCCGAGAAGTTGATGTTGTGTTTTTTGTCCTCCCACAGCTTGCGCTCCAAGGCGCGCCGGAGGCGGTCGTTCTCCTGCGGGTCGAACCCGCGCCCCTCGCGGGCGCGCCGCGACACCCAGTTCGACACCTCCTGTCTGAAGTCGTCTTTCCGGTCCGAGGGGATGTCGAGCTGCTCTTCGACCGCGCGCATGAACGTCTCGTCGGGCTCCGTCTCCCGCCCGGTCAGCTCGTCGTCGACGGTGTCGTCGTCGATGTACGCCATCACGTGGTCCATGTACTTCTCGCCCTGTCGGCGGAGCTCGTCGACGTCGTACGCTAACGCGTGGCGCACGTCTTCGATGGCGCGCTCGCGGTACTCCTCGCGGACGGTCTCTAAGAGGCGCTCGTAGCGGTCGAGGTCCTCGGCCGCGACCGAGCCGTGGCCGCCGAGGTTCGCCTCGAAGTGGTCGAAGACGGACAACGGCGAGAGGTGGGTGCGGTCCCGGTGGGTGGCGTCCATGATCGCCTCGGCGATCTCGTCGCCGACGAACCGCGCGGAGATCCCGTCCATCCCCTCGCCGACGTCGGCGGACTCGGCGGCGTCCTCGCGGAGCTTCCGCCGGTCGATCTCCTCGTCTTCCAGCTCGCCGTTGTACGCCTTCGCCTTCTCGACGAGTGTCACCGTCTCGTCGGTCGGCTCCTCGAGCCGGGTGAGGACGCCGAACAGCCCGGCCATCTCTAAGGCGTGCGGCTCGACGTGGACGGTGGGCACGTCCGCGTTGTCGAGCATCTTCTCGTAGATCTTCGCCTCGCTCTCGTACTCTAAGACGTAGGGGTAGTCGATCCGCTTGGTGCGGTCGTTGAACGCCTCCATCTTCTCGTCGCCCGTCTTCTCGCGGTACTCCGGCATGTTCGTCCGGCCGACGATCACCTGGTCGATGTCGATCCGCGGGTTGTTCTTCGGCTTGATCGTCGACTCCTGGGAGGCGTGGAGGAAGTCGTAGAGGAACTCCCGCTGGAGTTTCAACAGCTCCTCGCCGGAAAACAGCCCGCGGTTCGCGTTGCAGAACGCGCCGGCGTAGTCGAACGCGCGCGGGTCGGACTCGCCGTAGACGGCGAGTTTCGCGTAGTTGACGTCGCCGGTGAGTTCGGTTTCGTCTTGGTTCTTCTTGTCTTTCGGCTCGAACGTCTCGATACACTCCCGGCGGTTCTCGTCGGCGACGAGCCGGACCACCTCCACGTGCTCGCCGAGGACGCGCGCCAGGTCGTCGTCGTAGTGGGCGAGCAGCTCGTTCAGGTAGAACTCCGATGCCGGGTCCGGGTGCTGGTCGTTCCGGAGCGTGTAGGGGGCGTCCAGCCGCTCGTTGAGGTCGTCGATCACCGCCTGCCGCTGCGCTTTCGGGAGGAGGACGAGCGGGTCCTGACTCATCGGGGAGCGGACGACGTCGTCGTCCGGATCTTGGTCGTCGATCACCGAGCAGAGGTCGACCCACCGGAAGGTGTACATCCGGCCGGCGTCCTCGCGGGTGTACGCCTCGAAGTAGCGGCGCACGAGCCAGTCGAAGTGCGACTTGCCGGAGCCGACGGGACCGAGCAGGAGCTTGATCCGCTTTTCGGGGCCCAGCCCGCGGGCGCCGGACTTCACTTTGTTGACGAACTCGTGAATCGACTCGTGGACCTCGCGGCCGTAAAAGACGTTCTCGCCGTCGTTGAGCGGGTCCTCCGCGGCGAGCGCGTACTCGACGACGCCGCGTTCCTCGTCGTATCGGGTCCCGTAGTGGTCGAACATGTCCGCGACGCGCTGGTGGGCGTTCCGCGCGATCCGCGGGTCCTCGTACAGCGCGTCGAGGTACCAGTCGAACGGGCGCGCCGCTCGCAGATCGTCCGGCACCTCGGTCCGGTACTCCTCGCTGAGCCGTTCGAGCGTGTGTCGGTCTGCCATCGTATCACGTTCGCTCGGAAGACGGGGGCGGCGTCACCCGGCGCGAGGGACGGAGCCGTCGCTCGCCGTGCGCGTGTCGGCAACTCGTCGAGCCGCGAGCGGCGCGTCGTCGGGATGCGCGTCGGTGCCGGTGTTCGCCTCGCCCGTATCCGAGGCTATATATGTGGGAGAGATTGGCACGGATAAGTATGTCGGCCGTTGACACTCGTCACGAACCTGTCTCCCCCCTCGCCCTCGCCGGATCCGGTCTGTTTGCCGACGGTCCGTCACCCGACGTTATCACGGGGCCGTGAGATCGACGACGGGGTCCGCGCCGCGACCCCCGCGGATCGCTCGCGCGCGCCGCTCGGTTCGTCTCCCGCCCGCGCCGTCTGAGCGGCGGTCCGTCGCTCCGAGAACCGGAAAGCTCGCCCCCGGAACCCACCCTTTTGCGGGACGCCGCCCCAGTGGGCGTGTGACGTTCAGCATCTGCGTTCGCGAGCGGTACACCGGCGAGGACGGCGGCGACCAGGTCCGGTTCGGCGTGGCGGTGACCACCCGGCTGCCGGGCGTCGGCACGCTGTGTCCGTTCGCGTCGTCGGACGGCGCTGTGGCCACCCAGTCGCTCGTCAACGTCGAGTTGGGGCGGAAGGGGATCGAGTACCTCGGCGACGGACTCGCGGTCGACGACGCCTTAGAAGCTCTCCTGAACGCCGACGAGGGGAGCGCGAAGCGCCAGCTCCACGGCGTCGACGCCGACGGGACCTTCGCCTTCTCCGGCGACGAGTGCAACGACTGGTACGGTCACCGCGAGGGGCAAAACTACACCGTCGCGGGTAACCTCCTGACGGGCGAAGACGTCATCGAGGACACCGCGGCCGCCTACGAGTCCGACGCGCACGGCGACGCGCCGCTCGCCGAGCGGCTGATCGACGCCCTCGCCGCGGGCCACGCCGCGGGCGGCGACAAGCGCGAGGACCTTGAGGTCCAGTCCGCCGCGCTGCTCGTCCGGAACACGGAGGAGGACGCGGACGACCCCTACTACAACGACCTCCGGGTCGACGCGAGCGAGACGCCGGTCGCCGACCTCCGCGAGACGTACGAGACCGCGAAGCGCGGCTACGAGACGATCCTCGAGAAGTACGCCGAAGAGGACGAGGACGCGGCGGAAGACGCCGACGAGGTCGGCAACGCGGAGGATGCGACAGCCGACGCGGAGACCGAGGACGCCGACGCGGAGACCGAGGACGCCGACGCGAAGACCGACGGCGCCGACACGGAGTAACGGCCGGCCCCTACAGCGACAGCCGCGCGAGGATCGGCAGGTGGTCGGAGGGGTACCGCCCGCGGTCGTCTCGGTCCGCGAGCGTCGCGAACGCCTCGGCGGTCACGTCGGGCGAAACGAGCGCGTGATCGATCCGCCGACCGTCGATCAGCCGCGAGAAATCGGTGAGGCTCGTCTCCGGGCCGTGCCGGAGGTCGGCGTCGGCCGCGGCGTCGCGGAGCGAGAGGGCGTCGCGGTCGGTCGGCTTCTCGGCGGCGCTCCCGCCGGCTCTGGCGTCCACGCCGTCGACGAGGATCCGGTGCGGGTCCGACCCCGGCGTACAGTTGAGGTCGCCGACGAGGACGACCGGGAGCGTCTCGTCGGAGTTGCCCTCGTTCGCCGCCGCGATCTCCGGTACCCGCTCGCGGAGCAGGCGGGCGGCCCCGCGCCGCGCCCGAGCGCTCACGTGGTCGAAGTGCGTGTTGACGACGAGCAGCTCCGCGGTCCCCTCGACGGCGCGGACCCGCGCCCACGTCGCGATTCTGGGGTAGGCGGCGTCCCAGCCGGTCGAGGGCTCGTCGGGGGTCTCGGAGAGCCAGAACGTGTCGCTCGCGTCGACCTCCCAGCGGTCGCTCCGGACGGCGACGGGACAGCCCTCGCCCTCGCCGCCCGCTTCGCGGCCGCGGCCGACGAACTCGTACGCCGGGAGCCGCTCGCGGAGGTCGTCGCGCTGGTCCGGTAGCGGCTCCTGAAACGCGGCGACGTCGGGCCGGTGAAACCGCACGAGGCGCCCGACCGCGTCCCGGCGGTCGTGCCAGGCGTCGTGGTGGTCGCCGCGGTTGGCGTAGCGGACGTTGTAGCTTAACACCCGGATCGCGGTCATTACGTCGGGACTCGCGGGCGAGCCGATTAAAAGGCGCGGAGCGATCGAGACGGAGTCGATCGGGACGTTACCGCCGCTTCCGGCGTTTGTTTATAAATCGTTGGCTGCGGCTCGACAGCGAACACTTCCAAAGTTCCAGCCGCTCGTTTATAAATTGCTGTTAGCGGAGCGGCGGCGAACAGCTCCAAAGCCCCAGCCGCGAGGACGCGGTACGCTCGTTGTCGTTCGAAAGGCGCGAAGCGCCTTTCGTGATGTCGTCAGAATCCTTCGGATTCTGACTGCTAGCCAGAAATCTCTGATTTCTGGCGATGACGAGACGCCTTTGGCGTCTCGAACCACGCTCCTTGCTCGCGTTGCTCGCTGCGGTGTCGCCGGCGGCTCCGCCGCCGGCTTTCCGTGGCGCGTCGCGCCACGCTACTTACATCGCCTACTGCGTCCTCGCGGCTGCCCCTTTGAGTCCCGCCCCGCACAGCGACCGCCGGAAGACGTTCCTGCTCGCTCACTACTCGCGGCTTCGCCGCTCGTTTACCGAGGTGCTCGCTCCGCTCGCACCTCGCACCGTTCGCTGCGCGGGCTGCGACTTCCGTGCTCCCGCTCGCTCCCTCCGGTCGCTCGCGGGACCGCACCTCACACCTCCCCAGCCTCGCCGCTCACGCCCTTCGGGCGTTCGCGGCGTCCCTCGCGCGTGCTCCTCGCGGCCGCCTCCGGCGGCCACTCGGAGGCACGCGCCGACCGCCTCATTTATTTATAAATAGCCGTCCGCTGTCGCCACCGCCGCGTTCACACCGAGAACTCGTAGAGGTCGTCGCCGACGTGGTGGATCGACTCGACCACCTTTCCGCTGTCGCCGACCATGTCGTCGCCGTCGACCAGCGCGCGGCCCACCGCGAGCACCTTCGCGTGGGTCTCCTCGGCGATGACGACGAGGTCGCCCGCGCGGATCTCCGGGTCGGCCTCGACGATACCGGGGCGCATCACGTCGGCGCCGTCGGAGACAAAGGAGATGGCGCCGGCGTCGACGGTGACCACGCCCGTCTCCGGGTCGAAGTTGTTTGCGCCCCGAACGGTAAGGAACGGCTCGTCGTCGTCGACGTAGAAGACGGCGGGGTCGCCGTCGACTAAGACGAGCTCGTAGCCGGCGTCGACGAACTCCACGAACTCGAACGTGTCCCCGTCGATGTCGACCCCGAGGTGGTCGGCGACCGCCTCGCGGATCGCCGTGATCTCGTCGCTCCGGAGGTGGTGCCGGGATTTCACTTCCATGGGCGTCCAGTCGGCCGCTCGGCCGATAAATGGACCGCTCCCCGGCGTGACTCCGGACGGTCCCCCGCAGTTTCGCCCTCCGACCGCGGTCTCGTCCCGTTGGACCGATCAAAACGGTCTTAATCTACCTCTTCATATCACCTCGTATGCTCAACCCACTGGCGATCGCGCTCGCGGCGATCGTGAACCCGCCCGCGATCGTGCTCGCGGCGGTCGCGACGCTGCTCATGGTCCTCGTCACCTCGGTGAGGGGGACGGGGTGGGAACCCACGACGGACATCTCGGACGAAGTGCTCGAACACCGCGCGTCCGCGGTCCCCGAGACGGAGTTCCCGGAGCCGGGCAATCGCGCGGTCGGCGGCGGTGGCGGCGGCGGCGCCATCCCGGCGGGCGGCGCCGAGGGCGGGGAGGGCGAACTCGAAGAGGGCGGCACCGTGAGCTCCGGCCCCGGCGACATCCCGGAGGACGAGGTGGAGTACTTCGAGGTCGAGTTCGTCAAGCAGGGCGAGACGGTCGAGCTCTCGAACGACCAGCCCATCCTCGAACAGGGCGAAGACGAGGGGTGGGACCTCCCGTACGCCTGCCGACAGGGCCAGTGCGTCTCCTGTGCCGGCCGAATTGCGGACGGCCCGAGCGAGGACTTCGTCGAGCACGACAACCAGCAGATGCTCGAGGAGGCCGAGATCGACGACGGCTACACGCTCACCTGCGTCGCCTACCCGCGCGACTCCTTCAGCATCGAGACCGGCGAGGCGCCGTAGCTCCGCTCTCGCGTTCACGCTTTCCCGCTCTCCGTTCTCTCCGACCGCGTTCGCTCGCGACACCCTTTTTCGCGTCTCGCCCCAACAGCTCGTATGTCCGTCACCACGGCGCTCGTCGCCGGCGGCGGGGGCGTCGCCGTCGCGCTGATCGCCGCGGCCGTCTACCGCGACGCGGCCCGGGTCGGCGTCGACCTCGGTTCGCCGGCGACGTGGGCCGCGCTCGTCGTCCTCACCGGCGGCGCGAGCCTCGTCACCCTGATCCTGGTCCCCGACGCGCCCCTGCCTGGCGTCCTCGTGTTGACCGCGCTCGGTCCCCTCCTCTACCTGCTCGAACGCGACGACTCGATGAACGGCGACGACGGCGCCGACCCCACCCGACTCCCGAGCCAGTCCGGCGACTCGGCCGACCGGGGCGACGAGCGCGACCGGTAGTCGCTCGACGATAGCGAAAGTAAACGGCCCTCGCGGCGCCGTTCCGGCTCATCGACGATGACACAGTTCCTTTCACTGCCGGATCCGGATCCTAAACCGCAACTTTCCATATCGTCGGCGACGTACGACGGGCAATGAGCGACGAGAGCGACGAGAGCCTCGCGGACCGGGTCGAGCGGTGGATGGTCGGACAGATGCCGATCATCCAGATGCACGGCGGCACGAGCGTCGTGCGCGAGGCGGACCCCGAGACCGGCGAGGTCGTCGTCGAGCTCGGCGGCACCTGCTCCGGCTGCGGCATCTCGAACATCACCGCCGACAACATCCGCCGCGACCTCATCATGGACTTCGACGAGGTCGACAACGTGACCGTTCGGACCGCCTCCTCCGGCGATCAGGGCGCCTCCACCGTCGAGGGCGGCCGCGGCGGCGAGCTGAAACACGAGACCGAGTCCGCGAACCACTTCTAATCGCGGCCGACCGCTTGGTCGCTCCGCGCCCGTCCGCGACGGCGCACGTCCCCGTCGAGCCGGTCCGCGTAATCGATCCGCATCTGCCTCGCCTCCGCTTCGGTTAGTGCTCCCGACCCCCGTAGCTCGGCCGACAGCGGCTCGTACGCGTCCACGTCGAACCCCATCCGCTCGAGATACGAACCGACCGCGTCCGAGGCGAGCCCGTCGCGGACCGCCTCCTCGACGAGATTGCGCACCGTTTTGAACGTCGGGAGGACGACGGTCTCGTCCTCGACGCCGGCGGGCTCGCCGCCGACGCGGAGTTCGGCGTCCTCGAGCCGCTCGACTATCCGGACGAGTTCGTCGGCGAGCCGGACGACCTGACTCGGGAGCGCGGCGTCCGCGGATCGCCACTCGACCGTCTCGAACTCCGCTCGGAGCTTGACAGGAGTCCAGGCCGCGCTCTCCGGCGTAAAACACGCCTCGACGGCGTCCCGGTCGCAGCCGGCGACGACCCCCTCCGTGACGAACGCCTCGTAGCGGCGCTCCAGCCGCTTCGCCCACTCCTCGGTGTCGTCGGCGTACGGCCACAGTTTGCCCTGCCGCGGGAGGTGCTCGTACGCCATCCACCGGTACAGCGACGTCCGCGCGCCCGCTGCCAGCGGCTCGTGGCCGAAGTACGGCGAGGAGTTGACGAGCGCGATCGCGGGATCGAGCGCCGTCAGCACGTTGAGCTGGTCGATCTCGCGCCCCGACAGCTGCTCGACGTGGACGTGGGTGCCCGCGCAGTGACGGACGTACTCGAACCGATCGCCGACGACGCGGTCCTGAATTCGCGCCCGTTCGCTGCCGAGGTCGGGAATCTCGCCGTCGTAGAGGGGCGTCGCCAGCGGCACGAGGCCCTTGCCGAGCTCGTCGGCTCGCCGGAGGACCCGCCCCATGCGGTCGAACAGCTCCTCGCGGAGCTCCGCCGTCGACTCGCACGGCGTCGTCTTGATCTCGAGGAGCGGCTCGACGAACTCGCGCTCGACCCCGGCCGACGCGTCGACGAGCCCCCCCGGCTCGGTCAGCCGTCCGTCCTCGTCGATCACCCAGTACTCCACCTCGACGCTGCGCCGCATCGGTCCGGTGTCGGCCGTCGATCCGCCGTCCGACTCGTCCGCACCAGCCGCGTCGCTCACGGCTCGTCGGTCCGGCCGTCGGTTTCCTCTCGACCACCCGATCGAGCATGCGTGTTATTCTCTCTCATACATTGGTGGCCATTATAGCGAACTGATAATACTTGTGGAGATATCGATCTAAAACCCTCAAAAAACATCTGTCTCTTTTAATAATATTAATACGACACACACGATCAAGCGTTTCGAGACGTTTTTTATGTCAATCCCGACGATCCGTGAGGTCCGTGCTCGATCGGCAGAAAGGGCCGATCGAAAGGCCGGGCCCTGCGACGCTTCCGGCTCTCGCCCGACGCTCTGGTCCGTTATAACGGCGTGAACGGCAGCGACGCGAGCGAGTCCGCGCCGTAGTCGAGCGCCTCGGACTGGGTCGTTCCCTCCGGTGTGATCATATCGATCACGCGGGGTGCGCTGCCGGCCGCGCCGTCGCGTGCGCCGCCGAAGATGAACCCACTGGCCTCGACTTGGACGTCGCGGAACGCGCCGAAGTCCTCCGACCCGACGACCGGCAGGACCGCCCAGTCGGAGAGGTCGGCGCCCCCGACCGACTCCTTCGGAACCGAGAGAGTAGCGAGGTTCGTTTCCAGTTCGACGAACGTCTCTGGCGTCCCGAGGTTGGTCCCGCTCGCGTTGACGACCTCGCCGCCGAAGCCGCTCGCGCTAACACGGTACTGCCACGGCTCGGCGAACTCGGTGGTTACGTTCAGGTCGCCGATTTCGGTCGTGCGCCCGCTGTCGGCTTCCGGGTCGCGCAGATAGACCACGAAGTAGTGTGGCGAGAACACCCCGCTGTCGAACCCGTCGTACAGGTTCTCCACCTCGAACGCGAACCGCCAGCTGTCGTCCGTTTCGAAGACCGTGAACGTACGCAGGTCGAACGCCGCCTCTTGGAAGGCACCGTCCGTCGGGTAGACGTACCCTCCGGGACCGCCGTCATCGCCCCGCGGGTCGGCGAACTCGGCGACGGATTCCCCGATGACACCCGCAACAGTTGTCGAGGCGAGTTCTCGACCGGTATCGGGTTCACGGACGACGACGTCGAAGTCATCGCGCCGAGTGACCCGGAAGGCGAGGTCGACGGTCTCGTCCGTCGCGTTCGGCGGGAGCCGAACGTTGTCGACCGCTGCGAACTCGCCGTCCACGAAGATCTCGACCGTCGTCCCGCCGACGAAGCCGGCGTCGTTGGAACCGGTCGCCGAGATAAACGGTTCGCCGAGGTCCGCCCGGTCGTCGATCGTCACCGAGAACTCCTGTTCCGGCCGCTCGTACTCCGGCAAGCGATTGATCTCGCGGCCACGCGCCGGGCGCAGTCTGACGGCGGTCCCGCCGCTCGGCGCGAGCGACGCGAGCAGCGTCGCGCTCGGCGTGACGACCGCCTCGTCGATGCGGACGCCGGTCGGGTCGGCGTCGACGCCTGCGCCGACCGCGTCCGAGTAGATCTCCGCGACGTACTTCGGCCCGTTTCGGCCGTTGCCGTTGCCCGAGTTACCGTTGCCCCCGCCGTTCCCTTCCCCGCCCGAGTTGCCGGGCGCGAGGAAGTCGAGCGGGACGTCGACCGCGCGGCCGTCGCCGTCGGTCATGACCCCGACGTACCACTCGTCGCCGTGCCGGCGGGCGATCGCGAGGTAGTCGCCGATCGCGGCGCCGATGACGCGCGTCTCGTCCCAGCCGGCGGCCGGGACCGACTCGATGAACCCGAACTCCGGCTCGGCGTCGAAGTTCTCGCTCTCCGGCGTGTACCCCTCGTACTCGGCCGGGACCGGCGACGGCTCGCCGGACTCGGTGACGGCGACGGTGTTGAGGTTGAACCCGCCCACGTCGCCGGTGAAGCCGCTCTCGCCCTGCGCGTAGTCGAGCTCGATCGCGACCTCGTTGTCGCCCGCGTCGAGCTCGACCTCGGTCGTGAACACCCGCCAGTCGTCCCAGTAGTCGGTGAAGTCGGGCTCGATCGTCTCGGCCTCGTCGTTGACGCGCAGAGTCGCTCGGGGGGTCCCGGCGTCTTTCACCCGCTGTGCGTTCTCCTCGGCGTCGCTCGCGTATCGGAGGTGGAGGTCGTAGGTGCCGGCGCTCGGCACGTCTTCGACCGTGAACGCCGCCGCCGACCCGCTCGGCGCGCGGTTGGGGTCGACGGCGACGAAGTTGGTGCCGAACGCGTCCCGCCAGGAGTCGTCGGTGACGAGCCCGTCGAGCTCGCCGGCGGCGGCCTGGAGCGCCTCGCCCACCGCGAACGTCTCGTCGACGTACCCCTCTATCCGGTCCGCGGCCATCTGGAGGCCGCTGAGGTAGGTCGGGTACATCGCGAGCTGCTTCGCGCGCGTCGTCTGGATCTGGTCGCCGCGGTCGTCGTTGAAGGTGATATCGAAGATGCCCGGCTGGTAGCTCACCGGGCCGGCGAGGTTCCGCGTGAACGGCAGCGTGACGTGGTGGTCGCGGCCGACGTTCGACCCGAGCTGGCCGAACCCGTCGTACTCCTGGGCCTTGACGACCTCGCGGTTCGCCACGTTCGGATAGGTGCGGATCTCGCCGGTCGGCTTGATCCCCTCGTGGATCTCCAGCAGCTGGCGGTTCGCGGCCGCCTCGCGGATCACGAGCCGGTGGTGGTTCACCGCGAGCTGGTTGTGGTGGTTGTGGGTCGCCGCCGTCCCGTCGCCGTCGATGCCGAGCCCGGAGTCCGCCACGTACCCGTTCTTGATCGAGTTGATACCCTCGGCCTCGTACCCCGCGAACGCGTCCCCGTCGAGGATCGCGTCCTCGTAGTTCGGGATGTTGCCGGCGGTCTCGTTGTGGATCGTCATCTCGACGGGCTCCGGGAGGCCGGCGCCGAAGCCGGTCACCTCCGGCACGTCGAAGTCGGGGTAGGAGTCGCCGACGCCGAACCCGAACCCGGAGCCGTCGCCCGGGTAGGTGTCCCACCCCTCGTTCCACCCCTCGACGAGCACGCTGTCGATGCCGTTCTCGCTCGCGAATCGCATGTACCGCTTCATCCGCTCGGTGCGCGCGCCGTGGATGTAGGCGGCAGGGTTCCCGCCTCCGCCCGCGATTTCGTCGTCGCTTTTGTACTCCCAGTTCGCCGACCCCGCGATCATCGTCCACCAGATGCCGACGTACTTCCGGGGCTCGATCCAGTCGGCGTCCGGCTCGCCCCCGGCCGTCGGGAGCGCCGCCTCGTCGAGCGGGTCGGAGAGCAGCGGGACCAGCTGCGACTCGATCAGCTCGCCCGGTCGGTCGACGAGTTGGATCGTCCGCCACGGCGTCGCGGCGGGGAGATCAAGCGAGGCCCTCGTCCCGTCGGGCAGCGGCGTGAGCTCCGTCGCGAACGCGGTCCCGCCGCCGTCGCTCCGGGGAGCGAGCGTCGCGGCCGCGTAGTCGTCGAGGTTCGCCTCGTGGACGCTCAGATACGCGTCGCCCGCGTCCACCGTCAGGGGCGTGTGCGCGCCGGTCCGGATCTGCGTGCTCGTCGGCCGCGTCTCGCGGGTCCCGCCCGGGATCTCCGACAGCGGCGTCTCCGCGTACTCCTGTTCGAACCTCGGGTTCGTCACCGCGTTCTCGATCCACCACGCTGCGTAGTCGTCCGCGAAGTCGACCCCGGTATTCTCCGAGGCGATCACCGCCTTCTCCGAGTGGGCCGCGAACCCCTCTCCGAGGACGACCCGGAACCCGAGCCCGTCATCGAAGACACGGACCTGAAGGGTCGCGCTCCGGGGCCTGTCCTTGCCGTCCGCATCGGATCCCTCGCCGTTCTCCGCGGCGTCCGCGAGGCCGACGTCCAGGGCGTTGTAGTCGGCCGACACCGCGTCGTAGGCGCCCCACACCGGCTCCCACGCCTCGGTCGCCGACTCGCGGTCGGTGCCGGTCACCGTTACCGGGCCGTCCTCGCCGCCGGCGCTCGCGCCGAACGCCGACTGGTTCCGGAAGTCGAACCCGAGCGTCGACGGGCTGACGTACGTCTCGCCGTCGCGCGCGACCTCGTAGGTCGGCACTCCGTCGGCGACGTCGACCGTGACCGCGATTGACCCGTCCGGCGATTCCACCGTCTGGACCGGGGCGTCCGCGCCGTTGTCGACCCGCGCGGCGTCGTCGGCCGACACCTCCCGCGAGTAGGCGGCCGCCGCCACCAGCGCCCCCACGCTCCCGAGGAATCCCCGTCGCGTCGCCTCGCCTAACGCTTGCTGTGATCGTTTTTCACGCATTCTGTCCTCACTGTCTATATGATGATTAATAATGTTATTGTAACGAATCGAAGTGATTGAATTTCGAAATAATCGAGTCGGCAAGTTAGCGTAGGAGGGCTGTCCGGAGGCGCTGTGGCCTCACAGCGCGTTTTCCAGCGCCGACGCGACGCTCCGCGCCTTCTCCGCCAGCGGTTCGGAGATGTAACCCGCCGCGACCGCCTCGTCCAGTTCGTCGTCGTCGACGCGCTCGACCGTTCCGTCCGGCCGCTTCACCACGTCGACGTGGAGGTCCACGTACCGGGCGGCGTCGGGGAAAATTTCTACCGGCGTGCAGACGTTGACGTATGTCCCGCGGACGGTCCCGTCGCGGCCGCGGTACGTCGTCGGGTACCACCAGCGCCCCTCCTTCAGGCTCGTTTCGGCGACGTCGCCGGCCACGCGGTCGACGCCGAGCCCGTCGTAGGTCCCCCCGCCGGTCATCTCGCGCTCGACGGTGACGGTCCCGTCGGGGTCGACCCCCGTCACCGTCGCCTCGCCGAGGGTGATCAGCCGCCCGTCCGGCTTCCCGTGGTCGATCCGGAGCGCGTCGCCCTCCCGCGGGCCGAACGCGTCGGCCACGACCGCGAACGGGAACTCGGCGTCCGGGGAGGGGTCACAGAGCGCCTCCGCGAGGTCGACCCCGGCGGAGGCGTCCGCGGCGCCTGCCTTCACGCGGTGGTGGCCCGGCATCGTCGCGGTCGCGGTCCGACGTGCGTCGTCGAGCCCGAACCGGCTCTCGCGGCCGAACCAGACCCAGACGCCGGCGTTCGGCGCGGCGACCGGCGCGTCGCGGAGCCGGCTCCGGTCGCCGAGGACGCCGAGCCCGCCGCCGTCTCCGTCGGCGTCGCCACCGACCGCCTCGGGCCCCTCGCCGGGATCGACCGCCGCGCGCAGCTCCTCCGCGGCGTCGACCGCCGCGTCGAGCCCCGCGGTCAGCGCCTCCGTGTCGGCGTCGACCGCGGGGGGCTGCCACACCGCGCGCCACCCCGCGGGCGGGTCGAGGTCGAGCAGGTCGAGCATCCCCGACAGCTCCCGGGCGGCCTCGTCGTCCCGGGCGTCGACGCGCGTCCCGGAGCCGGGCTCGAGAACGACGAGGTCGCCGCCCACGCGCAGCTCCCCGGCGAGTTCGGGGCGGCGGTCGGTCCACGGCGCCGCCGACTCGCGCACCTGGACCCTGACCGGGTCCCCCGTCTCAACTCGGGCGTCGATGTCGCCGTACGGGAGGTACCCCTCCGCGGTGTCGTCGTCGGTTCGGAGCCCTACCACCGCGCCGCCGCCGAGCGTCTCCGTCACCTCGCCGTCGAGGATCGTGCCGGGCGGCGTCGGGTCGGGCCACGCGAGCGCGTCCCGGCCCGCGTCGGTCAGGAGGTCGCGGACCGCGTCGAGCGCGTCGTGGTCGCCGTGCGCGCCGACGCCCTGCCGGTCACGACTCGTCCCGACGCGCACGTCCGGGGGCTCGGTCCCGAACGCCGCCTCGAAGCGCCGGCGGATCGGCGGCGAGGCGTCGACGACCTCGTGGCCGGCATCGAGCAGGCGCGCGGTGAGCGCCGTCGCGTAGATGCCGCGGACGCGGACTCCGGCCACGGTCACAGCTCCTCGCGCTCGCGCGCGAACCGCACCCGGTCGTTCACCGTGTCGCCGAGCGAGAGCTCGACGACGACCGGGTCGCCGCTGTCGTCCTCCCGGAGGATCCGCCCGCCCTCGACCGGGACGCCCCACCCGTCGAGCGAGAGGTAGCCGCGGAGATCGCTCCCGTGGGTGAACAGGTCGACGTCGGCGGTCGCGTGCTCTTGGATCGCGCCCGCGCTGTGGGCCATCTCCATGTCCGAGTAGTAGGGGCCGTCCGCGTCGAAGAACGCCCGGAGGCGGTCGGCGTCGCGGGCGACGAGTTCGGCGACGCGGTCCGAGGCGTCGGCGACGGCGTCCGCGTCTAGCCCGGCCTCCCGGAGGGCGCGCTGGACCCGTGGATCGAAGTGCATACCCCGCCTTCGGGCGCCGCCGTTTCAATCCTGTCGGCCGCGCCTCTTCCGCCCGCCTACCGCGGTCCGGCACTTGGATGCCGCCCACTAATTAAGTCACCCGGGAAGCAAACGGGAGCCATGCCATCCGAGGAGGACCCGATCGCATCTCGGGCCGACGACGACCGCGACCTCTACGACGTCGCGACCTGGGAGGAGCGCACCTCCCTCGACGGGCTGTCGGTCGCGCTGTACTGGCTGCTCACGCGCTCGGCGAAGGCGGGCGTCGTCTTCGTCGCCTTCGTCGGCCTCCTCGCGATCGTCGGCTCGTTCGGGCTGGGGCTCCTCTTCGACCCGGCCATCGCGGTCCTCCTCGGCCTCTCTGTGGTCCCCGCGCTCGGACTGGCCGCGTACGTGTACGTCTCAGACGTCACGACCGCCGAGCCGCTGTCGCTCCTGGTGGCGACGTTCCTGCTTTCGATTCTCACCGCAACGTTCGCGGCGATCTTAAACAGCGTGCTCCAGCCGTACTTCCGCCCGTTCGGCTTCCTCGGGCTCGTCCTCTTCTTCTTCGTCGTCGTCGGCCCGATAGAGGAGTCGGTGAAGCTGCTCGCGGTGCGGCTGTACGCGTACACCGACGACCGCTTCGACGCCGTCATCGACGGCGCCGTCTACGGTGCCATCGCGGGCCTCGGCTTCGTCGTCATCGAGAACTTCGTGTACATCGCCCAGAACGTCGACATGTCGGAGCTGACGGTCGGGGTCGCGGCGCTCGGCGCCGGCGACGGCATCGCCGCACTCCGGGCGCTCGCGGGCCCGGGCCACGTCGTCTACTCGGCGTTCGCCGGCTACTACCTCGGGCTCGCGAAGTTCAACCCCGAGAACCGCGGCCCCATCATCGTCAAGGGGCTCGTCCTCGCCGCGGCGATCCACGCGCTGTACAACACGCTTGTCGGCCCGGTGACGGGCGTCGCATCGGGGATTTTCGGCCTCCCTCGACTCATCGCGCTGTTCGGCTTCGTCGTCGTCTTCCAGGGCGCGTTCGGCTACGTCCTCCTCCGGAAGATCCGCCGGTACCGCGACGTGTTCCTCGACACGCGCGACGCGGTGGGCGAGGACGTCAAGCCGGAGCTCGACGAGTTCGAGCAGTAGACGAGACCGCTCTCGCTTCCGCTTCCAGCCGTCAGGGCGCGTTCTCGACGCGCGAGCGGTCGCCGGTCCCGCCCGTCAGCGCGCTCGCGAGGGCCCCTTTCACCACGACGTCGTCGCCGAGGTCGGTGAGCCGCACCTCGGGGACGTTGATGAACACCATCTCCGGGAGCTTCTCGCGGATCGGGTCGAGGACGCGGTCGGGGTTGTTGAGCGCGACCGCGCCGCCGACGCTCACGACGAGCGGCGCATACGCGTGAATGACGTTGGCGATCCCCATGGCGTTCCAGTGGGCGACCTGGTCTATCACGTGGTCGGCGAAGGTGTCCTCGCCCGCCGCCTCGAACACGTCGACCGCGGAGAAGTCGGGGTCCTCGATCGGGAGGCTCGTCTCGATCGGGTCCTCCTCGTACAGCTCCCGGGCGTACTTCGGGATGTTGTTCCCCGAGCAGTACCCCTCCCAGTGGCCGTCGAGCCCGCACCCGCAGGTCATGAACCCGTGCGGGTCGACGGTCATGTGGCCGACCTCGCCGGCGTTGCCGTCCCATCCCGAGAGGACGTTGCCGTCGACGGCGACGCCGGCGCCGATCCCCGAGGAGATGGTGAGATACACCATGTCGTCGGGGTTGCGCTCGGAGTGGAACCGCTCGCCGATGACGCCCGCGATGGTGTCGTTGTGGAGGTACACCTCCTCGGTGTCGAGCAGCCGCCCGACCGGCCCGACGAGCGGGATGCGCTCGACGGTGTCCGGGAGGTTCGCGGGCCCCTGAACGATCCCCTCCGCTAGGTCGAGCGGGCCGATAGAGCCGATCCCGGCCGCGATAGCTTCGCTCGGTGCGATCCCCGCGTCGGCACAGGCCCCCCGAACCACCTCGAGGACGGCCTCCGTGACGGCGATGCCGTTCGGTCCCCGCGGGGTGCCTCGCGACGCGGCGCCGAGGACCGCCGCGGTCTCGTCGCCGACGACCGCTCGGACGTTCGTCGCGCCGAGATCGACGCCCACGTAGTACATCGGGTGTAAGCGCGGACCCGTCTCACTTAAGCGGGACGCTTCGCGCGGTCGAGCGGGGATAAAAAACCGAGTCGTTTCACCGAAATCGCGTTACGACGCCGTCTCGCGGACGAACGTCACCGGGCACGGCGCCGAGAGCATGACCTCCTGCGCCGCGCTGCCGAAGACGGCCTTCCCGGTCGGCGAGCGGCGCCGCCCGCCGACGACGACGCGGTCGGCTTCGAGTCCCTCGGCGGTCTGAACCACCTCGTCCGCGAGGTCGCCGACCGCGCCGCGGATCGAGTGCCGCACGCCGGCCGCGGAGAGGATCTCCGAGAGCTCCCGGGTGGTCCGGTGTCGCTCCGCGACCGCGTCGGGCGTCGAGTTCTCGCCGTCCAGGTCGAAGCCGAGTTTCGCGCGGGTCTCGTCGAACTCCTCCTCGCCGAACACGTGGGTCAACACGACCTCGGCGTCCGCCGGCCCCGCGAGCGCGATGATCTCCTCCGCGAGCCGCTCGGTGCGTTTCTCGTCTTCCGTGCCGACCGCCAGTACGACTGTTTTGATGCTCATACACCCCTTTGGTCCCCCACCGGCTTAAGGGCAGCGAAGTATTAACTCAAATCCGAATAAATATTTAACCGATCGATCCTGACACTCTCGCAGCCGCGAGGCCCCCGTCCCGACCGGACTCGGTCGGGCGAACGGGACGCTTCCGATACCACGAGCGGGGCGCTACGAGTACGACGAACGGGGCGCTTCCGATACCACGAGCGAGGCGCTACCGGCGCTCCCAACGGCTGTCGACGATAACAAGGCGGCTCCAACGGCGAGGGGATTCGATCAGTAGTCGGGCGCGTCGTCCTCGACCTCGCGCTTCAGCGAGTCGCGGCGGGACTTCGCGTCGCGACCGGTCGCCTCCAGGAGGAACTCGTTTTTCGCGTCGACGGCGTCCGCGGCGGCGTCGGCGTTCCCCTCGGCGATGACGTCCTCGGCAGGTCGCTCCTCGAAGTGGACCGCCAGCTTGTCCTTCTTGCTCCCGTACTCGGCGGCGCCCGCGACGATCCGGTCGAACACCGGGTTATCGGGGTCCGCGACGACGTACAGCTCGTGGCCCTGCCACTCCTCGGTGCCCGTGACTTCGCCGAAGTACTCCTCGATGGAGCCTTTCAGGTCCGGCATGCGGTCGTCCAGATGCTCGCCGCGGCGCATCTTGTACTCCTTCATGCCGCGACCGTTCGACAGGCCGGCGTAAACCAGTTTCGTCACGGTCGCTCGGCGCGTTCGGCCGTCGACGCGGTCCGTTTCCTGTCCGCCCCGCCTACTGCGGTCGCTCGTCGACGTAGCCGCGCTTGCACTCCGGACAGATGTCTCCCGCGCGCATCGAACTCCCGTCCGCGGCCCGAACCATCCCGCACTCGGGACAGTAGTACTCCGTCGGCTCGTCGTCCCCTATCGTCTCCAGTTCGGGGCTCTCGCCCCGGGTGATCCCCGTTCCGCTCTCGCCGTCGGCGTCGAACGCGACGGCCTCGGCGTCGTCGGGGGCCTCGACGTACTCCGTCTCCGCTCCCTCCTCCCGCTGTTCCGCGGCTTCGGGGGTGAGTCCGCCGCCGAACTCGACGCCGGCGTCGCCGCCCTCGCCGACCTCCGCGCTGAACCCCTCGTCTTCCCCGCCGTGGTCGGGCCAGGCGGTCGGGCCGTCCGCGTCGTCGTCCGATTCATCGACCGACGGCCACGCGCCCCGCTCCCTCTCGTCGGCGTCCGCCGCCTCCTCGTCGAGGATCACGCCGTCGTCGCCCTCCGCGTCCGCCTCGTCGCTCGGTGCGGACTCCGGCGCCGCGTCGCCCGCGGGCGACGACGCGGACGCCGACTCCTCGTCCGCGTCCAACAGCTCCGCGTCCTCGGCCGTCGGGTCCGGTCGGTCCGCCGCGTCCGACGCGTTCGCGGCCTCCGGGCGATCCGCAGCGTCCGGCGACGTGCCGATCTCGTCCGCGGAGGGTCCGGTGTCGGCGGTTTCGGGCTCCGCGTCGCCCGCGGGCCCGTCGTCGATGATCACCGCGTCGTCGCTCCCGGCTCCGGGCTCCTCGTCGAGGGTCACCCCCTCGTCCGCGCTCGCGCCGTCACCGGCCTCGGCGCGTCCCGCCGCCGCGCCGGGGCCGGCGCCCCCCTCGGCGGCGCCCGGAGCGGGGCCGCCCTCGGGCGTCGCGGCCGCGCCCGTGTCACTTCCGCCGGCCGCGTTCGCGGCTGCCTCGTCGGCGAGTTGCTCCATCGTCGTCACCTCGGTGTTTTCGCTGACGATCTGCGTCTCGCCGCAGCGAGCGCAGGTCTTCACCTCCTTGACGGTCGTGACGACCTCGTCGCCCTCCTCCTCGCGTTCGCGCTGGAGTTCGGGTTCGCCGAAGTCGTGTCCGAGCAGACACCTGAGTCCCATTGTGCCACCCTGCGGTGCCGAGGGTAAAAAACGCCCCGTCGGCGTCCGACGCTCGGCACACGACCGTTTCGCGGGGCGACCGGGCCGCCGCCCTCGGTTTTGCTCGCCGCGCCGCGCGGACACAGACTCTTTGTGGATCGGTCGCGTACCGTGCCTCTACATGCCTACCGTATCCTACAAGGGCGAGGAAATCGAGTGCGAGAAGGGCGCCAACCTGCGCGACGTGCTCAAAGAGGCCGGTCTCTCCGTCTACAACGGCAAGATGGAACAGCTCAACTGCCGCGGCGCCGGGTCGTGCGGCTCCTGTGCGGTCCAAGTCGAGGGCGAGGTCAGCGAGCCGGGCAAAAAGGAGCGCGCCCGCCTCTGGTTCCCGCCGCACCACCCGAGCCACGACGTCCGCCTCGCGTGTCAGACGAAAGTCGAGGGCGACGTCGAGGTGACGAAGGGCCGCGGGCTCTTCGGCCAGCACATCTGAGCGCGGCCGCGACGCTCGCGTCCCTTTTGAATCTCCCAAACGACGCGCACGCGCCGAGCGACGCGCTCGCCGGGAATAAAATACGGCCGCGGCGAGCGTGAGCCCGCGACGCGGACGAAAACGTTTGGTACCGTGTGTCAGAGTCGCGTTCGGCGTCAGCCGGACCGACCCACCTTTCGGATCGGCTTACTGCCGAACGACGTTGGTCGCGCGGGGGCCCTTCTCGGAGGACTCGATGTCGAACTCGAGCTCCTGACCCTCTTCGAGGTCCGGGCCGCCGACGTCTTCCATGTGGAAGAACACGTCGTCGTCCGCGTCGTCAGTCTCAATAAATCCGTAGCCGCCAGTGTCGTTGAAGAAATCAACCTTTCCGGTCGCCATTGCGTTCATAGGAAGTCTCCGGCGGGGGATAAGGATTGCGAGTGTAGAGTTACCACGACGCTCAGTGGACGTTCGTTCTCGAATATCCTCAGTTTCGTGGCCAGACGTTGACCGCGCGACGGATTCGCGGCTCTCGATCTGCCAATCCGTCGAGTTCTCCGACGGCCCTCCGACGCCGACGTTTATGTTTCCGGCCGCGAAAGCCGCGCGTGTGTCTCACGCGCACCGAGCGGACGGCCCCGGCCTGACGCTCCGCGAGAACGGTCCCGCGCTGCTGGTCCCGGCGGCGTGGGGCGTCGCCGCGGGGGCGGTCCTCGGCGTCGTCTCCGCGCACGCGCTGTTCGTCGCGCACGTCGTTATGAGCGTCCTGCTCGTCGCCTTCGTCGTCGCCTCGTGGCGCGACATGGCGACGGGCGTCCTCCGCGCGTGGAAGCTGGCCATCCTCGCGGGCACGCCGGTCACGCTCGCGGGCGTCGCCGGATTCCTCGCGCGCGACGGGGCCGCGCCGACGCTCGCTGCCGCGGTCCCGGCCGACGCGCTCCTCGGCGTCGCCTGCTACGGTTGGATGCTGCTGCCCGCGCCGGCGTTCGTCTACACGGGCCTGCGCGACCCGGCGGTCCCGCGCTCGATCCTCCATCACGTCGCCGCCGCGTGCTCGGTCGCGGGCGCCCTCGTCGCCGCGCTCTCGGGCTCTTCGACCGGAACCGTCGCGGGAATCGCGCTCGTCGGCGCCGGGCAGACCGCGGGCATCCTCACCGCGACCGCGCTGTACTGACCGCCGGTCCGCTCCGCGCGCCTCTCACTCGGCCCCCTCGTCGAGCGCCCGACGCAGCGCCTCGCGGTGAAACGCCACGGCCGCGTCGCGGTCGACCGGCGGGTAGCGCGGGTTCGTCACCACCCCCACGCTGTCGACGACCGCGCTCGCGACGGCGGCCGCGCGGTGTGCCCGCGGGACGGGGGGCAGCGGGGCGACCGACTCGTAGCCGCCGCGGAACGCCCGCCGGAGCGGTTCGGTCTCGTCTCTCGGCACGTACCAGTCGACGACTAGGTGTTCCGCCTTGGCCACTGACACGCCTCGCGGCGCGGCCAGCGGCGCCTCCCAGTCGAGGACGGCCGCCACCGCCCCGTCCGCGACGAGGGCGTTTCCCGGGCGGAAGTCCCACGGGAACAGCCGCGGCTCGCCGTCAGTCTCGATCGGCCCGCGGAGCGCCTCACGGAGCCGCTCCCGGAGGTCGTCGAACTCGGCCGGAAGCCGCGCCGCGTGTCGTTCGCCGAACTCCCGCACCCAAGCCGCCGTCGCGGTCGGGTCGCGGACGGACAGCGACGCCCCGCGCCATTCGGCCGCAACGGCGTCGGTCGCCTCGTCGCCCGTTTCTCTGTCGGCCGTCACCCGTCCGCAGTCGGCGAACCGGAACGCCTCGTGGAGTGCCGCGAGATACCGTCCGAACGCGCCCGCGACGCCCCGCCGCTCTCGGGGACTGAGGTCCACGAACGCCGCGTGGAGGTCACGCCCCTCGATCAGCGGCGTGACCATCCACCCGGTCCCGTCGACGACGCCCTCGCCGAGCGGCCGGGGCACGGGGACCTCCGTCCGCGCGTCGATCGCCGCCAGTAGGGCCGCCTCGGTACCGGTCGCCTCCAGCGCCTCGGCGTACTGGACGACGACCGGGTCGGCGGTCTCGAACCGCACCACCTCCGTCCGCTTCCGGTTGCCCCGATTCAGTCGCTCGACGCGAACCGGGATCGCCCCCGGGCGCGTCGCTGCGAGGGCCCGGGCGCGGACCGCATCGCTCACTGGCTCCTTGCCGCCAGCGTCGATTCCGGGATCGACCGCGTCGCCCCTGTCCCCATTCGTCCCCGCATCTGGCTCGTCCGTCTCGGAACCCGTCCCGTCCGAAAGCAGCGCCGCGACCTCGGCAAGCGAGTCGCAGACGTAGTCCGGGCGGTACGGGGCCGGCGCGTCGTCGGGGTCGGCCCGCAGCCACGCCGACCGGAGCCCCGCGTTGTGCGCGCCGGCGACGTCGTGTCCCAGCGAGTTCCCGACGTACAGCATCTCGCTCGGCTCGACCGACAGCGCGACGGCCATCCGTTCGAACGGCTCCGCGTGAGGCTTTCGGCGGGGCAGGTCGCCGGCGTACACGACCGCGTCGACGCGGTCACCGAGGCCGAGCGCCTCGACTTTCGCCCGTTGCCGGTGTTCGGGCCCGTTCGTGAGGACGCCGACCGGCCCTACCGCGGCGGCGGCCGCCAGCGCGTCGGTCGCGGCCGGGAGGTACGCCACCTGCGAGCCGTCCGCGACCGCTTCGAACGCCGCCGCGAGGGCGAGCGGGTCGACGTCCCTGTCGTGTTGGGCCGCCAGCCGCGCGAACCCCGTCCCGAGGTAGCCGACTCGGTCGTCCGGGTCCGGCGGCCCGTCGAGTACCGCCCACAGCTCGTCCGGTTCGCCGAACGGTTCGACGCCCGCCCGCTCGAACGCTCGTCGGTAGAGGGCGTCCACGTCGCCGTCGTGGCGGCACAGCGTGTCGTCGAGGTCGAACGCGACCGCCGCGAACCGGCTCATGACAAGTGGGTGGCGCCGCGCGGCGAAGTCGGTTTCGGCGACGCGCCCGTACTCTCGGGCGATGCCCGCCCCCGAGGACACCCACGACTGCGAGACGTGCGGCGCGAGCGTCGCCGTCGCGGACGCCCGCCGCTCGGAACCGTTCGGCGACCTCGACCCCGACGCGTGGCAGACGCTGAACTGCCCGGACTGCGGCGACCGGCTCGCGACCGTCTTCGTCGGCGACGAGTGACTGTTGTCCGTCCGCCGGGAGCCGCGGTCCGTCCGCCGGGAGCCGTGTTGCCACCCCACAGTATCTACCTCTCCGGCCCGTAGTCGCTCCATGCTCGACGTCGGCACGATCTACCTCGTCGCGACCGGTGCGCTGCTGCTCGTCGCGCTGGGAGTCGGGGTTCGGGCCCTCGTCGCGATCTTCAGAGAGGGCCGCGAGCGCAGCCGTAGGCGTCGCGAGGGCGAGATCGAGCGGTACACCGAGGACCCCGTCTACGACCGGGAGCCGCCGGACCCGGACGCCGACGAGACGGCCCCGTCGACCTGCCCGCAGTGCGGCGCGGAGAACGACGGGGAGTTCACCTTCTGTCGCGAGTGCGCGGCGCCGCTCGGGCCGGCGACCGACTGAGACCGGGTCGCGTCGCCGAGCGGTATCTCCGCCCTACCGGAGCCGGGTACGACAGTTCCACGAGTGTCCGACGTCTCCGTGCTCGGATCCGACCGTCGGACCATACCTATCCCCTTACCACGCGTAGAAGGCTGTGACTACTGGTCTTCCGGCCTCGGAGGGGGACCTGGATAGACCGCGAAACGCGTCGTCGACCGGTCTCCGCGCTACGAACGCATCCGGCTTGTACAGTAGATCCACATATCATGACAACAACCAACACAGATAGAGCGAACCGAACTATTCCCCTCTCACGGCGCAGCGTCCTCCGCACGACCGGTGCTGCCGGCGCGCTCGCAGTCGCCGGAGCCGGTCTGCCGTTCTTCACCCGCGTCGCCGCGGCCGACGAGCAGTTGATCGAGACGTGCGGGGGCGACGTCGACGTCGTCGTCGCACTCGACTACTCGGGCTCGATACGGTCCGCCGGCACGTGGGGAGACATCCAGAGCGGTGTGGACAGCTTCCTCGCCGTCGTACCGGAAGACGTCCAGTTGGGTCTCGTCACGTTCGGCGACGCGCCGTCCGCGTTCGAGTACGGCCCGGGGAACCTCCTCGACTTCGCGACCGCGAGCAACGTCTCGGCGATTCGAGCCGGCATCCCCGCGAGCGTCCCGCAACAGGAGAACGCGACGCACATGCCCGGCGCACTGGATTTCTCGAATGCGATTCTTGAACAGGAGGGCCGCGGCGGAACGGAGATCATCATCCTGATCACGGACGGCGGACCGAACTACGAGAGCGGCGTCGTCGGCGACGGCGCGGCGCCGCCCGACGACGACACGACGTTCCCGTACGGGACGTTCGCGTACACCGGCGGATCGACAGGCAGCGAGAACGGGACCGCCGGTGAACAGGGTGAGATCGACGAGACCACCAGTATCGCGACCGCGATCAAAGACGCCGGTCGCCGGGTCATTGCGGTCGGTATCGGCGAGAACGTCGCCGGCTTCGATGACTATCTCCGAGACGAGATCGCCAGCAGTGCCGACGACTTCGTCTCGGTTCAGGACGCGTCGAACCTCGGCTCGGAGCTTGACGCGGTCATCAGCGAGGTCTGTGAGGAGTGCGTCGACTGCTCCGCCGCCGGCCAGCTCGCGAAGTACGAGTTCGCTTGCGTCGAGACCGATCCCGACACTGGCGAGTGCCTCGCGTACGACTTCGTCCCGGAGGGAGCCGCTGCCGACACCGTCGCGTACACCCCCGGTTCCTTCGTGAGCAAGCCGGGTGAGCCGTTCGAGCCGATGGCCGCCTCCTTCGACACGGCGTACTGCGACCTCTACGCGTTGGTCAAGAGCGGCCGCGAGCTGGAAGTCCAGTCTTTCGAGGGGATCGACGGGAGCCTCACGGTCGAAACCGCGAACGACGAGAAGTTCGCGATCAGCTTCGTGGCGTTCTACTGTACCGAAGACGCGGCGATCGAAGCGCTAGCGCGCTTCCCGTCCCGCGGCAGCCGATCGTCGCCCCGGGGCAACCGGTCGCCGCCCCGAGGGAGGCGATAGTCGGGTCGCGACGTCGCGTCAGGGCGCGGTCGCCGCTCGCTCGCTGTCGCTCGCGGGTTCAGAATATGCCGCCTCCCCGATTTGAACTCGCCGAGACGCTCGCCCTCGCTCCGCTCGGGCTCGCGACTCGTCTGCTCAAATCGGCTCGGGAGCAGTTTCACTGCTCACAGTTCGCAAGAAAATGCCGCCTCCCCGATTTGAACTCCGGAAGACTTCGCTTCGCTCGCCTTCCGAGCCCCCGCTCGCTGCGCTCGCGGGGAGGGGGGACAGCTCGATCTTCAGTCGGGGCTAACGAACTTGGTTCACACAAAACAATGCCGCCTCTCCGATTTGAACTCGCTGAGACGCTCGCCCTCGCTCCGCTCGGGCTCGCGACTCGTCTGCTCAAATCGGCTCGGGAGCAGTTTCACTGCTCACAGTCCGGTCGCTTCTCCCTCACGAGTTCGCAGGAAAATGCCGCCTCCCCGATTTGAACGGGGGACAGCTCGATCTTCAGTCGAGTGCTCTCCCAGTCTGAGCTAAGGCGGCTCGCACTCGGACCAACGCCGATTCGAGACAAAAGGATTTCGAAAGGCGGCGCCCCGATCGGCGTCCGCTCGCCTGCCCCCGCGGCCGCGCTCACTTCGGTCACAGTCCAGTTCGCGTCCCAGACGCCGGACGATATCGCCGCTGATCCGGGTCGACGGCGCGGATCGTGGTTTCCGCAACGGCCCCGTTTCTCCCGCCCCTGGATCCGTTGATGCCATCGCACGATCACGACCACGACGATCACGACCACGACGACCACCACGAGACGCTCGACGCCGCGGTTGACGCGCGCGACGACTGGGCGCGCCGCCGCCGCAAGGGGATCCCGACCGACGAGAACCTCCTCGTCGTCGCCTGTATGGACGAGCGCATCCCGATCGAGGAGGCGCTCGGCATCGACCTCGGCGACGCGCAGGTGTTCCGCAACGCGGGCGGCAAGGTGACCGACGACGTGATCCGCTCGGCCGCGCTCACGACGAACTTCTTCGACACCGACGAGATCGTCGTGATCAACCACACCGACTGCGGGATGATGAGCGCCCCGGACGAGGCGGTCCGCGAGGGCCTCGAAGCGCAGGCAGGCGACCTCGACGCGGCCGATCTCGACCCCTCGCTGCCGGAGCTGAACATCGGCGACGCCGACCTCCTTGACTGGGTGAAGATGACCGACGACATCGACGCGGCCTGCGCCGCGCAGGTCGAGTACCTCCGCGAGTCCGCGTTCATTCCGGACGACACGACCGTCTCCGGCTACGTCTACGAGGTCGAGTCCGGCGAACTCCGCCGCCCCGACGAGCGCATCGCCGAGGAGATCAGCGAGCGGCGGGCCTGACTGCCCTGCGACGGCGGCGAGCGCCGCATCGAGGCCTCGCGCCCCGAGGTGTGACGTTTTTATGCGCCCGCGGCGAACCGACTCACGAATGAACCGAGGACGCGCGCCCGCGACCGGGCGAGGTGGTGTCGGTGGACGCTGATGGCGACGCCGCGAACGACGACGCCGGCTCCGAATCGGTCGCCGCGAGCGGCGACGCCGACGCGCCGGTCGTCGCCGGCTTCTTCTCCGGCTGCGGCGGCCTCGATTTAGGCTTCGAGCGGGCCGGCTTCGACGTCGCTCTCGGGAGCGACCAGTGGGAGCCGGCCGCCGAGACGTACCGCCGCAACTTCGATACCGAGTTCCTCGAGGGCGACGTCCGCGAGCTCGACGCTCCGGCGCTCCGCGAGGCGGTCGCGGGCGCCGGCTACGACCCCGACGGCGTCGACGTGGTGATCGGCGGGCCGCCCTGTCAGGGGTTCAGCCGGCTCAACAACGAGCAGATCGAGCTCGACGAGATGGAGAAGGACCGCCGGAACACCCTCTTCGAGGAGTTCCTCCGGGTCGTCTCCGTCCTCGAACCGCAGCTGGTGTTGATGGAGAACGTCCGCGACCTGATCAACCGCCAGACCAGTGACGACCGGTACGTGAAAGACCTCATCGTCGACGAGTTCGCGGCCCACGGCTACAAATGCGAGTACCGCGTGCTGGAGGCCGAGCAGTACGGCGTCCCCCAGAAGCGCCGCCGGATCTTCTTTATGGGCACCGACCGCGACGTGCCGATCCGCTTCCCGGAGCCGACGACGCCGGAGGGGCACTGGCGCACTGCGGGCGAGGCGCTCGCGGACGCGACCGACGACCTCCCGAACATGACGTACGCGGACACCGGCGAGAAGACGCTCGAACGCATCCGCCACGTCCCCCCGGGCGGCTACTACCGCGACCTCCCCGACCGCCTGAAGACGAAGAAGTACCAGTGCGACTGCGAGGACACCGACACCTGTCCGCACGAGCCGGAGATCGTCAAGCGGTACGGCACCTACCTCCGCCGGCTCGACCCCGACGAGCCGTCGCTGACGGTGAGCACGAACGTCTTCATCCACCCGACCGAGGACCGCTACCTCACCCCGCGCGAGATGGCCCGGCTCCAGACGTTCCCCGACGAGTTCGCGTTCGAGGGGACGAAGACCGACGTGATGAAGCAGATCGGCAACGCAGTCCCGGTCCGGCTCGGCGAGGAGCTGGCGAACCAACTCCGGGAGTACTTCCCAGAGATCCGCGACGCGCCCCCCGCCGACCCCGACGTGTACGAGCAGCAGTCGCTTACCGACTTGGCTTGAGGGGGTGATCCCCCTCTGTATGTGAGAGTTGCCGGCGGCTATCTATCTTGGTTATTCAGCTACTGTGGTGGCCATCTCTCTTCGAATAAGAAGTCGTCTGCGTAATTTATCCGGGGACTGTTCTTTTCCGGTGGCTCTACCCTCAACGATATTGATTTCCCGAACGCATCATCTGGTATGAGATACGTCTCCGCTTCTTCGGGATGCTCAATTACGTAGAAGTCAGCTGGTTCCGTAACGTTGAATCGCAATAAGCCGCCTTCGAGCCAGGCGGACTCAACGCGGAGACGGAACTCGCGGTCTTCCCCGCTAGCGATAATCGTCTGCCCATCGTCACAATCTGCTGGTACCGTTGGCGTGTATTTATCTGATTCTACCATCTCAACTGTTCTCGACACCAGTGAGGCTGATGTGGGTGTCCCAGAAGGATTCACGACTGGCGGCCAATTGTTTTCGAACGCATAATCGTCAGCCAGTTTTGCTCTCGACGGATTCTCACAACCCTCCTCTGTCCGGAGTGAAACTGAGTCACCAAACTCTGCTGCGTGGATAGAACAGACCTCATCAAGCGATTCGCAGTAAATCAAGTAGTAGTCTGCTGCCTCATCCAAGGTACATCTAATTCGATTATCAACTTGCCAAGCTCTTTCGATACCGACCTTCGCAACGTCTCCCGCTGCATCCTCTACAAAGACAACTTTCTGTTCTTCGTCTTCTGTATTAGAGTATACTGACACGCCCTCTTGCCGAAGTGTCTCGATGACTGTCGAATCAACTGTATCTGAATTAGCGTCATCTACTGGCCATTGCTCTTCCAGTCGATACTCTTCGGCCCAGTTGACCTGTCTCGTCTCCTTGTCAGGGGAATCGACTCGCAGATACATCGAGGTACCCACCTCGGCAGCGGGGATTAGATACGTCTGATCTGTATCATAGCAATAGACGACAAAACAATCGATATCCTCTCCGTATCGCTTATACGTGTGACCCGAAGCGTTCGTGTGCTGGCTCAGTCCGTTGAATCGGATCGTTCCGTCTTTTAATCGACCAGTTTTGATTTGCGCTCTCAACAGATCTCCTCCGGGTTGCTCGACAACGACATCGTATCGCTCATTGTCTCCAACAGGCGTTGAGACACTAATCTCTCGTCTCTTTAATTCGGTAATGACAATTTGCTCGGTTAAATCGCCCCGCCGGTGCGATTCCATGGATACTGTATTTTACCATGTCCAATCTTAATAACATTTGTATATTCACAAACTACGAAGGAATTACAGTAGATAGATACTCCTCCAATTTTTATGAAATGTATGGCCCGAACCCGCGCCCTGCTCACCGAAACTGAGAGGAACCATCTTCGGTCGGAAAATTCCAATTCACAACGGTATCAGGCGATTTCGCGGATCCGGAATCGCATTGATGATGAGCTGGCTACTGATATCGACATTCTCCGAGAGCATCATCCGGAGCTATACGAGGAGCTGCGAGAAACCGTCTGTAACGAAGCAGAATGAACATGGGGCCGCTGAGAGTCGAACTCAGGTCCACTGCACCCAAGGCAGCGAGGATACCACTACCCCACGGCCCCGCACTCCTACGTACCCCGAAGAGCCGCTAAAGGGTTTCGTTGCGCTTCGCGCCGGTCACTCCTCGTCGTCGCGCCGTTCGAGGTCGGCGACGATATCGTACGGGTCGGTCCCCTTCCGGACCGCGTCGAGGATGAAGAACGCCTCATCGGGCGCGAGGAAGTGTCTGGTGACGCCGCGGCCGAGCGGCGTGGGCTCGAAGCCGTCGATGAAGTTCCACTCCAGCAGCTTCCCGAGGGCGTGCTTGGTGGGGACCTCGCCGATCATGCGGTCGTTGAGGCGCTTGGCCTTCTTGCCGGCCACGACGACGTTCGCGAGCGTCTCCTCGGCGGCCGCGGTCTCGTCGTAGTGGGTCGCCACGTCCTCCATCTCGCCTTTCAGGAGTGTGAACGCCACCTCGTCCTCGGTGCGGTCCATCGATCCGTGGTAGACGCCGTCGGGCTCGACGAGGAGGTAGACGCGGCCGCGGTCGTGGTAGTCCGGGCGCCCCGCGCGCCCGAGCATCTGCGAGAACTCCTGGACTGAGAGCCACTCGATCCCCATCGCCAGCGAGTCGAAGATCACCTGCGAGGCGGGGAAGTCGACGCCGGCCGCTAGCGCCGCGGTGGTGACGACCGCCGAGAGGTCCTGGTTCCCGAACATTCGCTCGACCTTCTTCCGGCGCCCGTAGTCGAGGCCGGCGTGGTACGGCGCGGAGTCGTACCGCAGCTTGCGGCTGATCTCGTGACAGCGCCGCCGCGAGTTCGTGAAGATGATCGTCTGCCCGCGGTACCCCTTTGACGATTTCGTGTCGAACTCGCGTTTCACGAGCTTGTCGGCGATCTGCGCCTTCTCGCGGCCGTCCGCGAAGGTGACGTGCCGCTCGATGGGGACCGGTCGCTCCTCGTACTCGATGAGCGTCGCGCGGAGCTTCTTCGCCAGCCACTCGGGGTTCCCGACAGTCGCCGAGAGGTAGACGAACTGCGTGCCGTCGTAGCCCGAATGCGTCTCTATCCGGTTCTCGCTGTAGTACTTCAGCCGCGAGATGAGCCCGTCGAGCCGGTGGCCGCGCTCGCCCTCTTTCAGCGTGTGGACCTCGTCGATGACGACCGTCCCCACGTCCCCGAGGTCCTTCCCGGTCCGGAGCGCGTGGTCGATCCCCTCGTAGGTGCCGACGATCACGTCGGCGTTCGGGTCGAAGCGGTTGCCGTCGTCGTTCACCCGCGAGGAGCCGACGCGGATGGAGACGTCGAGCAGGTCGCCGTAGCGCTCCTCGAAGTCCTCGTGCTTCTGGTTGGCGAGCGCGACGAGCGGGACTAAGAAGAGCAGCTTCCCGTCCCCTTTCAGCGCGCGGTCGATCCCGGTCAGCTCGCCGACGAGCGTCTTCCCGGTCGCCGTGGCGCTCACGACGAGTTGGTCATCGCCGTCGAGGAGGCCGTTCCGCACGGAGAGACTCTGGACGGGGAGCAGCTCCTCGAACCGCCCTTGGAGGTGCGAAGAGAGGTCCGGGTGGAGATCGAGGTCCTCCGTTCGGACCGGCGAGACATCGTCGACGTTCGCCGACACCTCGTCGTACTTCGTGAGGTCGGGATCGAGCCCCCCTTGGAGGAGGCTCACGATCCGATCTAAGTCGCCCGACTCGTACAGCAGCTCTTCGAGGCGCTCCTCGGCCGCGCCCGTGAACTCGCCTTTGTACGACAGCTCCCGCTCTAACTCCCGGCGGGCGCAGTCCCGGCAGATCAGCTCGCCGTTGTGTTCGATCGCGTCCTCCGAGGTGATCGGCCCGTACCGCCCGTCGCTCGCGCAGCGCCGGCAGGTCCGGACCGCCGTCGCCTCCAGCTGGTAGCCGTCCAGCATCTCCTTCAGCCGTTTCCGGTTCTCGGAGGAGGTCTGCTCGGAGATCCGGATCCGGCCGGCCGCGCGGGCGAGGTCGACGAACTCGTCCGGCTGGCGGGGGTGGTCCTCGCCGTCGCGGATCACCCGGAACTTCCCCGGGCGTGGGCCCGCGGACGTCTCCTTGAGTTCGAGCCGCCCGCGGAGCACGCGCTTGCCGTCGCGGTTCGCGACGACGGTGTAGTCGCTCCGCGCCTCGTGGAGGAACAGCGTCTCGACCTCGGCCAGCTGCTGTGACACTGCCCGTCGGTACGCGAGGTAGGTATTTCAGGAGTTCGGCTCGTCGTGCGGCGCCGGTCGTCGACTGCGCGGCGCCGATCGTCGACTGCGCGGCGCCGCGGCTACGTCACGCGAACGCGCGGAAAAGAACCCGCCTCTCGGACGGGGTCGGGGCCGAGGGCTCTACGAGACGAGCAGCTTCTCGCCGCGGTCGACCGTGATCCGGCACGGCGGGGAGAGCTTGTTGTACGCGCGGCGGAACGCCTCCTTCACGACGGACGCCTGCTCGACGTCGCAGTAGGCGGTGAAGACGACGTCGTCCTTGTTGAGCCGCGCGGCGGTGCCGACCGGCTTGCCGAACGCCTGGCGCATCCCGTCGGAGACGCGGTCCGCGCCGGCGCCGGTCGCCTGCTTGTTCTCCCGGATGACCTGGTGGGGGAACTTGCGGAGGGTCATCTTGTAGTTGCCCTCGCCGAGCTCCTTGATCAGGTGGCGGTTCGCCGAGAGGCGCGCGCTCTCTAAGGAGCCGTGTCGGACCTGAAGCTCCTCCTCGACGCGGAGGCTGATCTGGACGGGGTAGTCGTCCGGCTCCGCGGAGAGGTCGCCCATGTTGTGCTGGGCGATCTTCGAGCCGGGAATGCCCGTGATGTATTCGCGGCGGGTGTACGACGGCTTGTCGATCGTCCGATACATAGAGGCGGGTTTGTCAGACATGGCTACTTGTCCGATGTAGCCCCCGCTGCGGCGATAAACCCTTCGATAGCGAGGCGCCTTCGTCGGCTCCTCGGGAGCCAGCGCCACCGTTCCGCCGGCTCTCGGTCCGCGTTGGCGCGTCGCTCGGATCACTCCTCAGGCGTCGGGTCGAGCGCGACGTGGTCGAACCCGCGGTCCGCGAGCCGCTCCGCGGCCCGGTCGGTCACCGACGGCGCGACGAGGATTCCGCGGACGTCGGGCGAGTCGGTTCGTTTGGGGCCGGCCTCGCCGCCTTCTGCGGGGTCCTCGATCCCCAGCTCTTCGCGGAGCGCCCGCACGTAGCGCGCGAGCTGTCCCACGGCGTCCGGCCCGACTCGGCGGCGCTTCAGCTCGACGACGACCGGGGTGCCGTCGGCGTCGGCGCCGAAGATGTCCATCGGGCCGGCGCTGGACGGGCGTTCGGTCTCGCGGGGTTCGAACCCCTGCTCGACGAGGTCGGGGCGCTCTAAGATTCGGGTCCGGAGGTCCTCCTCGCTCCCGTGGAGGGTGAGGTCGCGGCCGCCCGTCACGGCCATCGCGGAGAGCTGGTGGACGTCGGAGAAGCGGACCGTCAGCGTCTCGTCGGGGCTGTTTCTGGTCGAGCGCACGCGGAGCCGCCCCTCGCGCACCGCGGCGTGGTGTTCCGACCCCGGGGGCTGCCAGTTGACCGGCTGGCGCCCCTCGTCGGTGTGGACGAGGGCGGCGCCGTCGGGTTTCAACACGAGCAGGCGGTCGCCGGCGCCGAGATCGGAGGCTGCGCGGCCCTCGTAGGCGACCGTACAGCGGCCGAACAGGCTGACGAGGTCGCCGCGTTCGAAGGCGTCTTCCAGCTCCCAGAGCGCCTCGCGGTGGCTCGGGTCGTGGACGCTCGTGACTGTCACTGGCCTCCGTAGGCGGTTGCGAGTGAAAAAGGGCGCGAGCGGGGCGGCCCCGGCTCAGTCGCTCCGCCGCGACACGACGATGCCGGCGACGAAGAGGACCGCGCCGAGCGCGAAGGCGGCGATTCGGAGCGTCGTGTCCGACACGAGGATCCCGGCCAGAACCGATACGCCGAACCCGGAGTGTAACACCGCGGTCAGGTTCATGGGATCGGTACTGTCGCGCCGCACAAAAGCCGGTCGGCCCGTTTCCATCGCGTCGATCCAATCGCTTCGTGCGCGCGTTCACGCCGTCACAACCGCTCACGACACCGTGTGGTTCAGTGAAACGTGTTCAGTGTCGAAATTCCGTCCTCAGTAGCTTTCGATCTCGACATCTAGTCGCTCGAAACCCTCGACGTTTCGGGTCAGGACCGGTTCGTCGACGACCTCGGCAGTGGCGGCGATGATCACGTCGCCGTCGCCCACAGGCGTCCCTTCGTTCTGTAGCTCACCTGCGAGCCGGCCGGCCTTCCGCATGACGGCGGTGTCGGCCGGATGGATCGGCTTCGAGGCGAGGACGTCTTCGACCTTCTGACGCTCGCTTTCTGATTCGGTCGCTCGGGAGATACCGTAGTACAGTTCGAACAGCGTCATCGAGGAGATGCGCTGCTGGACCAGTTCCGTCTCCAGCTCCCGAGCCTTTTCGACGGCGTCCTCGTCTCCGTTCATCAAGTCGATGAGGAACGACGTGTCCAGCAGCACGCTACGCCTCCCGAAGCCGGTCGGCGGCGTCCTCCAGCTCGGCGGCGCGTCGATCACGCCGCTCCTCGACGGCTTCACGGAGCGCGTCGGCTTCGTCGTCGCTCAGAACCCCAGCAAGTTCCAGCAGCGATCGCTCGCCGGCGAGCCGGAGAACGACGTCGGAGAACGTCTCGTCATCTCGCTTGTGAGCGGCGAGCCGGTCGTAGGCCTCCTCGGAGAGGCGGATGCTTTTCGACATGTGTATACGGTTGTATGCAGACTCACAAAGGGTTTTCTCAGGGTTCGCCGCTGAACGCCTACGTCCCGTGTTCCCAGCTGCCCATGTACTCGCGCTGCTCGTCGCTGAGCTCGTCGTACTCGACGCCCTCGGCGGCGAGCTTGATGTCCGCGACCTCGCGGTCGAGCTCGTCGGGCACGTCGTGGACGCCGGCGTCGTACGCGTCGCCGTTGGAGGCGAGCTCGCGGACGACGACCGCCTGGACGCCGAAGCTCTGGTCCATCACCTCGACCGGGTGGCCTAAGGCGATGGGCGCGGCGAGGTTGACGAGCCGGCCCTCGGCGATGACGTTCAGGACGCGACCGTCCGCCATCTCGAACCCTTCGACGCCGTCACGGACCTCGTAGCGGTCGACCGCGAGGTCGTCGAGGTCGTCGAGGTTGACCTCCACGTCGAAGTGGCCGGCGTTCGCGAGCAGGACGCCGTCGTTCATCTCCTCGAAGTGTTTGCGGGTGATCACGTCGCGGTTGCCCGTCGTCGTGATGAACACGTCGCCCTTCTTCGCGGCCTCTTTCATGGGGAGCACCTCGTACCCCTCCATGTGGGCCTCTAAGGCCTTCCGCGGGTCGACCTCGCAGACGACCACGTTCGCGTTCTGTCCGGACGCCTTCTTCGCGACGCCCTTCCCGCACTGGCCGTAGCCCCCGACGACGACGTTCTTGCCGGCCCACGAGAGGTTCGTCGTCATCGCGATAGTCGCGAGCGACGACTCGCCCGTCCCGTGGACGTTGTCGAACAGCTGCTTCATCGGCGTGTCGTTCACGGCGAAGACGGGGTAATGGAGCTCGCCGTCGGCGTCCATCGCGCGCAGGCGGTCGACGCCGGTGGTCGTCTCCTCGGCGCCGCCGACGATGGAGTCGATGAGGTCGGGGTACTCCTCGTGGACGAGCTTCACCATGTCCATCCCGTCGTCGACGGTGATGGTGGGCTCGTGGGCGATACAGGCGTGCATCGCGTCGTAGTACTCGTCGTCGTCGACGCCCCGAACCGCGTAGGAGGTGATCGACTCGTGGGCGTCGAGCGCGGCCGACACGTCGTCGTGCGTCGAGAGGGGGTTACACCCGGTGATCGCGACCTCGGCGCCGCCCTCCGCGAGCAGCTCGACGAGGTTCGCCGTCTTCGCCTCGACGTGCATCGCCATCGCGATCGTCTCGCCTTCGAGCGGCTGCTCGTCGACGAACTCCTCGCGGAGCGCGTTCAGGATCGGCATGTGCTGGAGCGCCCAGTCCATCTTCCGGCGCCCCTCCTCCCGGGCCGTGTCGACGTCCGAGAGGTGCTTCGACACCGGCGGATACGCGGTTTCGCTCATACCTCCCGGTTCGCTTACGGCGCACTAAACCCTGCCGACACCGGAGTGCGCACGGAAAACGAGGATCCGGTCGTCAGCGACTGTCGCTCGCGTCACTGAACCGAACTGCGGACCGCGTCGTCAGTTACCGCCGGGGCCGCCCGCGTGGTCCGGCGGGCCGCTCTCGCCATCGTCGTCGTCTTCGTCGTCCTCATCCTCTCCGTCATCCTCGTCGTCTTCTTCCGCAGATTCGTCCTCGGCCTCGTCCTCTTCGGCCTCGTCTTCCTCCGCGTCGTCGTCTTCGTCCGCCTCATCTTCTTCCGCATCGTCGTCTTCGTCGGCCTCGTCTTCCGCGTCGTCGTCTTCGTCGGCCTCGTCTTCCGCGTCGTCGTCTTCGTCGGCCTCGTCTTCCGCGTCGTTTTCCTCGGTCTCCTCATCGTCCGCGTCATCCTCCGCGTCGTCGCCGCCCGGGCCGCCCGCGTGGGCCGGCGGGCCGCGCTCGTCGCTGTCGTTCTCGCCGTCGGGGCCGCCGGCGTGGTCCGGCGCGTTGCCCGGCGCGCTGTCGTTGCCGTCGTCGGCGCCGCCGGGGCCGCCCGCGTGGTCCGGGGCGTTACCGGGGTTGTTCTCCGTCACGAAGTCCGAGACCGCGGCGCCGATGCCGCCGTCGCGGTCCTCGAGGCTCTCGATGAACTCCTGGACGAACTGGCCGAACGCCTGCTCGTCGGCCTCGTCGTCACCCTCGACGGTCAGGTCGACCGTCTCGGAGACGCTCTCGCCGTCGTATTCCGCGGTGATCTCGACGCTGACGTTCTCCTCGGCCGCGGGGAGCTCGACGGTGCCGTTCTCGTCGGTGTCGTACTCGCCCGTCCCCGCGTAGGAGGCGTTCTCGTCCGCGTCGTCCGCGAGCGCGACGACGACGGAGGCGTTCTCCACCGGCTTGTCGTCGTTGGTCACCGTGACGACCGGCTCGCCGTCGGTGTTCTCCACGTCGAGTTCGAGGCCGTCGGGCGCCTCGATCCCGACCGTCTCGGAGACGCTCTCGTTCTCGTACTCGGCGGTGACGTCGACCGTCACGTCCTCCTCGGCGGCGGGGAGGCCGACGGTACCGTTCTCGTCGGTCTCGTAGTCGCCCTCGCCGGCGTAGGAGGCGTTCTCGTCCGCGATCGCGACGTTGACCGAGGCGTTCTCGACCGGCTCGTCGTCGTTCGTCACCGTGACGACCGGCTCACCGTCGGTGTCGTCGACGGCCAGTTCGAGGCCGTCGGGCGCTTCGAGATCGACCGTCGTCGAGGCGGTGTCGTTACCAGAGGCGGCCGTGACGTCGACGGTCACGTCCTCTTCGGGGGCCTCGAGGTCGACTGTACCGTTCGCGTCCGTCTCGTACTCGCCCGCCCCCGCGTACGACTCGTTCTCCGCGTCGACGACGCTCACGACGACCGTGGCGTTCTCGACGGCGGTGTCGTTCTCGGTCACCGTGACCGTCGGTTCGCCGTCCGCGTCGTCGACGGCCACTTCGAGATGGCCGTCGGCGGCCGCAACGCCGGTCATCGCGCCGAGCGCGACGACCGCGACCAGTAGGATGGCTGTCGTGCGTTCGCTCATGTCCACTCGGGTCCACTCCCCGTTACCGTATAAAAAGCGGAGTCGCTTAAGGCGGTTTAATTCGGTTTGTATTCGGGTTAACGGCGCTGAGGCGTCTGTTCTGGTGGATCGCGGGTTCGGCGGCGGTTTCGGCCGTGATCGGTGCCGGGTTCGCCCCCGGTTTCGGGTCGAACATCGCTCGCGCGCGATACGTCGTGTACGTTCGGGTCGCTGCCGAAGCACCCACTACCGAAGCCCCAGCCGCTCGCTTATAAATAACCGATTGAGAACCCACGGTGAACACCTCCAAAGCCCCAGCCGCGAGGGCGACGTACGCTCGCTGCGCGCTTCACTCAGTCGCTCACTGCGTTCGCTCCCTCGTTCCAGTGCTTGCGTCGCCTACGTCGCCCTCGCGGCTGCCCCTTTGAGTCCCGCCCCGCACAGCACAGCGCCTCACACCTCCCCAGCCTCGCCGTTCGCTCCGGGCTCCCTTCGGTCGCCCGTCGCTCACGGCGTCCCTCGCGCGTGCTGCTCGCGGCCGCTGAAGGCGGCCGCTCGCAGGCACGCGCCACCGCACGTTTATTTATAAATGGGACGTGCGCTCCGAGTACGATATTTATATACTGCCGACGTGGGTCGGCTTTGCTCTCGTGCTGCCCGCTACGCCGATTCGACGCGGTCGACGAGGTCGCGCGCGGCGTCCGCGGCGCGCTGTTGGACGGCCTCGGCGTCGAGCGTCAGGACCTCGCGGTCGCGCATGAGGACGTCGCCGTCGCAGACGGTGTGGCGCACGTCGCTCCCGCGGGCCGCGTACGCGAGGTGCGAGACGGGGTCGTGGACCGGTGTCAGGTGCGGCGCGTCGAGGTCGACGACGGCGAGGTCGGCGGCCGCGCCCGCCTCGATCCGGCCGCCGGGGAGGTTCAGAGCGTCGGCGCCGCCGTCGGTCGCCATCTCCACGACGGCCGCCGCGGGGACCGCGCTCGCGTCGTCCGCGGCCAGCTTCCCCAGCATCGCGGCGTCGCGCATTTCGTCGAAGACGTCGAGGTCGTTGTTCGAGGCCGCGCCGTCGGTGCCGAGCCCGACCGTTACGCCCGCCTCGCGAAGCCGCTGGACCGGCGCCATCCCGCTGGCGAGCTTCATGTTCGAGGCAGGGCAGTGGACGACCGCGGTCCCGGCGGCCGCGAGGCGCTCGATCTCGGTGTCGTCGACGTGGACGCCGTGCGCGAAGAAGTCGTCCGGGCCGAGCGCGTCGATATCGGCGGCGTACGCGATCGGCCGCTCGCCGCGCTCGTCGACGATGGGGTCGACCTCCTCAACCGTCTCGTTCGCGTGGAGGTGGACCGGGATTCCGGCCTCGCGCGCCTCCGCGACGCCCTCGCGGAGGAACTCCTCGCCGACCGTCGTCAGCGAGTGCGGCATGAACGCGGTGCGGATCCGGCCGTCTGCGGCGCCGTCGAGTTCGCGGGCGACCGCGAGGCTCTCCTCGACGTCCGCACGGGCGGCCGCGTCGTCCTTCCCGACCGTGACGACGCCGTGGCCGAGCCGCGCGCGCAGTCCCGCGCGGTCGACGACGTCCGCCACCCGGTCCATCGAGAAGTACATGTCCGCGAACGCGGTCGTCCCCGACCGGATCATCTCCAGCGCGCCGAGCTCGGCGCCCGCCTCGATGTCGTCAGGCGTCAGTTCGGCCTCCGCCGGCCAGATGTCCTCGCGCAGCCAGGGGTCGAGCGGCTTGTCGTCGGCGTACCCGCGGAGCAGCGTCATCGCGACGTGCGTGTGCGCGTTGACGAGCCCCGGGATCACGAGCGACCCCGACGCGTCGAGCGTCTCGGCGGCGCTCGGGGGCGTCCCGTCCCCGTCGTCCACCGAAGCGATCGTCCCGGTGTCGCGGTCCACCGTCACGTCCGACTCGGTCACGCTGCCGTCGGGCCGGAGCACCCGCCCACCCGTCACGCGAAGTGCGTTCATACCACCCGGTTTCCGCCGGCGGACCTAACCCCTTCCGCTCGATGACGACGCCCACTATCCATGACGACGTTCCCTATCCCTGACGGCGCCCCCATCTCTGACGACGCCGCCGCTCACCGCCGAACGTTCTTTGCCCGCCGCCGCCGGAGTATCCCCATGGCAACCGACGCCCAGCAGGCGTGTTTCGAGGCGGGGATCAAGTTCGGCTCGCTGTACCACCAGTTCGCCGGCACGCCCGTCAGCCCGTCCAGCACGCGGAGCCTGGAGGCCGCGATGGCGGAGTCGATCGAGAACCAGCCGCACTGCGAGGCGGTCGACGTGTCGATCCGCGACGACCGCGTCGCCGACGCGATCGACCACGAGAACGGCTACACCGAGCTCACCGGCTCGCTGATGGACGTCCGGATGCGGATCGCCTACGAGGGCGTCACGGTTCGCACGCGGATGGCGATGAAAGACGGGTACCCCCTGATGGAGCTCGTCGAGGTGGTCGACGGCGACCGATCGGGCTCCGGCGACGCCGACTCCTCGCCCGGTGCCGACCCGAACGCTTAGTACCGCGAACCGCCTACCGCGACCCGAACGGCGGCCGAAGCGCCCGATTCCCCGCTTTCAGAACGCACATGGTCGACAGACGTCACGACAGGCAGCCGGACCGAACCGGCTTCGACGAGACGAAGAACTACCTCTCCGACGCCCTCGGCCGCGTGGTGCCGCGGGCGATCGCGCGGCGAGCGATCGACGTGACCGTCAGCACGGACGCCGCCGAGTACGCGGCCGACGAGCCGGTCGCGATCACCGTCTCAATCCGCAACCGGCTGCCGGTCCCGATCGAGGTCCCCACGACGACCCGCCGCCTGTGGGGGTGGGCGGTCGACGGCGTCGTCGAGGCCACCGACGAGCGGCGCTACGTGCGCGCCGAGGAGTCCGCGCTGTCGCTCCGGGCCGGCGAGACGAAGCGCGCGACGGCCACGTGGAACGGCCGATTCCGCCGCACCGGCGACGACGGGCTTGACCGATCGGTCCGGGCCGAGCGCGGGGAGCACACTGTCTCCGTCTTCGTCCCGGTCCCCGGCGCCGACGAGCGCCACGAGGACGCCACGCAGATCCGGGTTCGATAGTCGTCGCCGGCCCGCGGTCGATTTCTCCGCCGAACCCTCCAGCGAAAAGCGAGGCCGTCAGTCGCGAAACGCGGGAACGGTCAGTCGCGCAAGGCGAGAACGGTCAGTCGTCGGCTTCGGGCGCTTCCGCGCCGGGGCGGACCGCGCCGCCCACCGCGGCCTCGTCGACGGCGCTCGCGACCGCCTCGTCGCGCCGCAGGTGACACGCCGCGTAGTGACGGCCGTCGGTGCGGTCAGACGGCACCTCGTAGGCGGGCGTCGCCGTCGCGCAGACGCTCTGGTCCGCGAACCGCTCGACGAGAATCCGCTCCGCGTCCTCAAACTCGTCGCGCTCGACGTGGCCGAGCGCCTCGTCGAGCAGGGTGCCGGCGTCGCCGCTCGGCAGCGCGTCGTCGAAGAACCGGCTCCGGAGGGCGTCCGGGTCGGTCTCCTCGAACGACCGACGCTCGACCGCCCGCTGGAACGTCACGACGTTCCGCCAGGCCTCCTCCGTCATGTCGTACTCGTCCGGCTGGATCACCTTCGGACACCGCGTCCGGAACCGGCAGCCGGAGGGCGGGTCGATCGGCGACGGGACGTCGCCGGACAGAAGCGCCGTCCGCCCGCCGCTTCTCGGGTCCGGAACGGGGATGGCGTCGAGCAGCGCCCGGGTGTACGGGTGTTTCGGGTTCTCGAACAGCTCCTCCTTGTCGGCTAACTCGACGATGTTCCCGAGGTACATCACCGCCACGCGGTCCGAGATGTGGCGGATGACGCTCAGGTCGTGTGCGATGAACAGGTACGTGAGGTCGAACTCCTCCTGTAGCTCCTCCATCGTGTTGAGGACCTGCGCCTGGATCGACACGTCGAGCGCCGACACGGGCTCGTCGCAGACGATGAAGTCGGGGTTCACCGACAGCGCCCGCGCGAGGTTCACGCGCTGGCGCTGCCCGCCGGAGAACGCGTGCGGGTAGCGGTTGTAGTGTTGCGGGTCGAGCCCGACCTTCTCTAACAGCTCCTTGGCGCGGGCCTCCCGCCCCTCCTCGTCGAGCATGTCGTGGGCCTTCATCGGCTCCTCGACGATGGGACCGACCTTCATCCGGGGGTCGAGCGACGACTGCGGGTCCTGGAAGATCATCTGCATGTCCTTCCGCATCCGCCGCAGCGGCTCGCCGGACAGCGACGCGAGGTCCTCCCCCTGGAAGTAGACGCTCCCGCTGGTCGGTTCGAGCAGCCGGAGGACGGTGCGCGCGAGCGTCGACTTCCCGCAGCCGGACTCGCCGACGAGCCCGAGCGTCTCGCCCTCCTTGATGTCGAAGCTCACGCCGTCGACGGCGCGGACGTCCGACGTCGACCGCGAGACGTACGGGAACTCGTCGTCGAACTGGACGCCGGCCAGCAGCCCGCTCTCGTTGTCGAAGTACTTGCACAGGTCCCGGACCTGTAACAGCGCTTCGGGGTCCGACTCCGGCGGGCCGACCTCGGTCATTCCGCCTCACCCCCGGTCTCGGTGAACCCGGCGGAGAACCCGCCGGTGGCCCGCGTCTCGATCGGCGGGCTCTCGTCGTACCCGACGTCGAACGCGTCGTGTTTCACGCAGGCGGCCGTGTGCGGCGCCTCCCCCGCCTCGCTCAGGTCCCGCGGCTCGGGGTGGACCTCGCGGCACACCTCCCGAGCCTCGGGACACCGCGAGTGGAACCGACAGCCGGCGGGCGGGTCGATCGCCTCCGGCATCACTCCCTGTATCGGCCTGAGCTCGTCGAGCGTCTCGTCCGGCCGCGGCATCGAGTCGAGCAGCGCCGACGTGTACGGGTGTTTCGTGTCGTAAAACAGGTCGTCCACCTCGGCCTGCTCGATGATCTCGCCGAGGTACATCACGTTCACCCGGTCGCAGATCTCCGCGACGACGCTCATGTCGTGGGTGACCCAGATGAACGACGTGTCGTACTTCTCTTGAAGATCTTTCACCATCTCTAAGATTTCGCCCTCGACGGTGACGTCGAGCGCGGTCGTCGGCTCGTCGGCGATAATCAGATCGGGCTGGCAGGCGAGCGCCATCGCGATGAGCACGCGCTGTCGCATCCCGCCGGAGAACTGGTGCGGGTACTCGTCGTACCGCGACTCCGGGGCGGGGATCCCGACCTCTCTGAGCATGTCTATCGCCTCTTGTTTCGCCTCGCCCGCGTCGAGGTCGCGGTTGATCTCGATGAACTCCCGGAGCTGTCCCCCGATAGTGAACACGGGGTTCAACGACTCCATCGGGTCCTGGAAGATGATCGCGATCTCACGGCCGCGGATCCGCTTTCGCATCTCCGTCTCCGTGAGCATCTGGTCGCGCGGGCGCAACTCGCCGTCGTCGCCCTCTTCGAGGCCGAAGATCGTCTCGCCTTTGAACTCGATCTCGCCGCCGACGATCTCGCCGGGGCTGTCGACGAGCCGAAGGATACTGGAGGTCGCGACGGACTTCCCGGCGCCCGACTCCCCGACGAGTCCGACGATCTCTCCCTCGTGAACGTCGAAGGAGATGCCGTCGACGGCGCGGACCGTGCCGTCCTCCGTGAAGAACTGTGTCTTGAGATCGCGTACGCTGAGTAGTGGTTCGCTCATATCAGTTGTTAATCCGCGGATCGAGGGCGTCCTGCAGACCGTCGCCGAGGATGTTGAAGCCGATGACGGTGATCAGAATGGCGATCCCGGGGAAGATGCTGAACGTCGGCGCGGGGAGCATGTACCCCCGCGAGGCGGACAGCATCTGTCCCCACGACGGCGTCGGCGGCTGCGCGCCGAAGCCGAGGAACGAGAGGCCGGCGACGATGAGGATGCTCACGCCGACCTGGAGCGTCGCCTGGACCAACACCGGGGCGAAGCTGTTCGGGATGATGTGCCGGAAGATGATGTTCCGGTCTTTCACCCCGGCGGCCCGGGCGGCCTCGACGTAGTCCTCCTCGCGGATGGAGACGACGCGCGACCGGATAAGCCGGTTGAACACGGGGACCGCCGTGATCCCGACGCCGATCATCGCGAAGGTGAGGTCGCGGCCGAACGCGGTCATGAACGCGATGACTAAGACGAGGAACGGGATCGCGTAGATCGTCTCGGTGACGCGCTGGAGCACGTCGTCGATCCAGCCGCCGTAGTAGCCGGAGACCGCGCCGATGACCGTGCCGCCGCCGAGGCCGATGGCGGTCGCGAGGAACCCGACCGTCATCGCGATCCGCGTCCCGTAGATCGTCCGCGAGAGGATGTCTCGCCCGCGGTGGTCGGTGCCGAGCGGGTGTTCGATCACGCCCTGGCCGAACTGGTTCTCCAAGCCGACCGGCGGGAGGAGGCGCCGCACGTTCTGCGGGTCGGCCTCGGGGTTGTACAGCAGCGCCTCCGCGATCGCGTAATCGAGGACGTAGTAGTCGAACGCGGCGAACGCCGCGACGAAGGTGATGAAGCCGACGATGTAGGTCCCGATCCGCGCCGTCGTGTCCTGTCTGACCTGCTTTAACGTGTACCGCAGGCCGACGCGGGCCTCGACCTCCCCCGGCCCGCCGCCGCTCTCGTCGTCGCCGTCCGGCGTGTCGTCGTCCGAAGTTGCGCTGTTAATCGACATCAGTCGTCACCGTAGGTGACCCGCGGGTCGAGGTAGCTGTACGTGATGTCCGTGATGATCACGCCGATCACGTAGACGAACCCGAACACGAGCGTCGTCCCCATAATCAGCTGGTAGTCCTGGTTGTTGATCGCCGTGATGATCAGCCGGCCCATCCCCTGGATCTCGAAGACGGTCTCCGTGAGGACGGCGCCGCCGAGCGCGGTCGACAGCCCGAGGCCGATGATGGTGATCACCGGGAGCTGTGCGACCTGGAACGCGTGTTTGCGGACGATCGTCGACTCGGGCACGCCGTACGCCCGGGCGAGCTTCACGTACTCGCCCTGGAGCGAGTCGACCATCGACGAGCGCTCTATCCGCGTGATCTGCGCCATCTGGAGCGTTCCGAGCCCGATCATCGGGAGGAAGAGGTGGTGTACCGACTGGCGTATCACCTCGAACTGCGTCGCCGCGCCGCGAACGTCCGCCGGGTTCTCCCACGGGAGGACGAGCCCCCGCGCGGGGAACCACCCGAGGTGGAACGCGAAGACGATGATCAACACCAGCCCGATCCAGAACGACGGCGTCGAGACGCCGATGAGCGAGACGATCCGGGAGACGTGGTCGGCCGGCTCGTTCCGCCGCTTCGCCGAGATAACGCCGAGCGGAATCGCGGTAACGATCGCGAACGCGAACGCCGACAGCATAAGCAGCAGCGTCACCGGGAGCCGGAGCAGGATCATTTCGAGAACGGGGCGGTCGTAGTAGATGCTGAGTCCGAGATCGCCCGTCGCGACGCCCGCGAGATACGTGAGGTACCGCTCGTGTATCGGGCGGTCGAGCCCGTACTGGGCGCGAATCGCCTCGACTTGCTCCTGTGCCGGGGTCGGTCCCAACATAATGTCGACCGGATCGCCGGGGATCTGGTTTGCCAGGAAGAACGTTATCGTCACGATACCTATCAGCACAGGTATCGCCTGTGCGATTCGCCGGAGTGTGTACCGAAGTAGACTCACTGTCGTGGATTCCTCGTTGCTTCGATTCGGTTTTTGCTGTCGCTTATCCGTTTCGCTCCCGCCGACGCGCGGATACGACGGCCGCAGACGGACGGTCGAACGCGGCCGCGACCGCCCGGGAGGATCCGCGTTCGCCGCCGCGCCGAGAACTCCCTGCGTTCGTTTGTCGGCTCCGAACGAGACGCGGCGGCTGCGTCTCGCCTCTCACCCGGATTACCGGCTAACCGTGACGTCGTCCATCTGGATCTCCGAGGAGATCGGGTGCGCGCTGAAGCCCTCGACGGCGTTGCGGACGCCGTAGGAGTTGTTCAGGTTGTACGCGGGAAGGTGGACGCGCCCCTCGAGCAGCGTCGTCGTCGCGTCGATGTACAGCTGGCGGCGCTCCTCTCGGTCGGCGGACTCGCGGGCCTGCGTCAGCATCTCGGAGGCCTCGTCGTACCCGTGGAACGTCCCGTTGGTGACGCCCTCCGTCTCCTGGCTCAACAGGTTGTACGCGAACGTGTCCGGGTCCGGAGAGCCGGACCAGCCGAGCGTGTACATGTTGAAGTCGTCCTCGCTGCCGGTGACGTACGCGTCGAGGAACGTCCCCCAGTCGAGTCGCTGGACCTCCACGTTCTCGAAGCCGGCGTTCTGGAGGCCGTCGCCGATCGAGATGCCGATCTGTTCCCGCTTGTCGTCCGGCGGGACGATGATCCGCCAGTTGTAGTCCATCGGCACGCCGGCCTCGTCGAACAGCGCCTGCGCCTCTTCGAGGTCCTGGCCGTGCTGGATGTCGGACCACTCGTCGACGGGGAAGTCCCACTCCTCGGAGATCGAGGCCGGGTACGGACTGTACTGCCGCACGCCGGCCGGTTCGACGAAGTTCTCGACCGCCTGGTCCATCGAGACGCAGTAGTCGACCGCCTCTCGGACGAGCGGGTCGCTCGTCGGTCCCTCGCCGCAGTTAAACGCCAGGTAGAAGTATCCGATCCCCGGGACTTCGGTGACGCTGGCGTTCTGGTTCCCCTCGACCGTCTCGTACAGCTGCGGCGGGATCGTCTCGATGATGTCGACGTTCCCCGTCTCGAGCTCGGTCACGCGGGTGGTCTGCTCCTCGATCGGCTCGAACTCGATTCCCCCGATCTCCGGGAGGTTGTCGCCGTCCCAGTAGTCGTCCCAGCGCTCGACGGTCGCGTAGTCTTCCGGCTCCCACTCGACGAGCTGGAACGGCCCGGAGGTGACCGGCTCCTGGTTGTACGCCTCCGTGTCTTCCTGCCGCACCGAGGCGTTGACCACGCTGCGGATCATCGCGATGGTGAACGCCCCGTAGGGGTACGAGAGATCGAACTGTACCGTGTGTTCGTCGATCGCCTCTGCCGTGTCGACCATGTCGACCTCGGAGGCGTTCCCCGTCTCCTCCTCGACGGGAGCGAGCATCGTGTGGATGACGTCTTCCGCGGTGACGGGATCGCCGTTCTGGAACTCGGCGTCCTCGCGGATCGGGACGATGTACCGCTCGCCTTCGCGTTCGACCGTGGGCTGTTCGGCGGCGATCTTCGGCTGGATACCGAGGGCGTCGTCGTACTCGTAAATGCCGTCGAATATCCGCCCCGCGATCTGGGCGGACGGCACGTCGTTCAGGACCACCGGGTCGAGGTCGAGCGGGCCCTTCACCTGCGAGAAGTACAGGGTCGGGGCGCTCCCGCCGTCGGAGCCGTCGGAGCCGTCGGAGCCGTTGGAGCCGTTGGAGCCGTCGCCGCCGTCGCTTCCGTCTCCCCCGCCGGCACACCCGGCGAGCAGGAGGGAAGTGCCGGCCGCACCGCTGGCGAGGATCTTCCGTCGCGAAATGCGTTGTGTGTGTTGTCGACGCATATAGGCGAACTCTTGTTTCTATCTTATAAGTATTTGGGTAGCCCTGTCCGTATGGTCACCTCTGTTCGCCTCACTGTCTTTTTGTACATCTCTACTCGACAAACGCCGTCCGAATCGATAAAAATCCCACACCGATCCGAAATTCTTCGACTGATTATCAAAAGAAATCAATCAGATGTGTTAAACTATTGCTCGCGCGCGCCGAAAGCGGGCTGCGGGAGTGCTCCGGGTCCGAGGGCGGCGACAGTCGACCGAGACGACGGTCAGCGCTCGTCGTCCGCCGCCTCGGGTTCCCTCTCCGCGATGTCGGTCACCGTTCCAACCCCCTTGCTCGACCCCTCGCGGAAGACGAACCGCTGTCCCTCCTCGATTAGGTACGGTCGGAACTTGAACCGGACGCGCGCCTCGCCCGTGTCGCCCGGGAGCAGCCGCCCGTCCGCCGGGAAGAACGCGGCCGCCTCGGAGAGGGTTTCGAGGTGAACAACCGGTTCGTACCCCTCCTGGATCCGGGTCGGATGGTTCAACACCATCACCTCGGCGTCGAACTCGCGGACGGGCTCCGGCTCGCTCTCGCGGGGAATCAGGGCCATCCCGCGCTCGATCTCCGCCTCGTCGACGCCCTTCAGCGCGATGCCCACGATCCGACCGGCGGTCGCCTTGTCGACCCGGTGGTAGTGCATCTCGATCGACCGCACCTCCACCTCGCGGAACGAGCCGTCGGGCATGGGGCCGAGCAGGAGTTCGTCGCCGGTCTCGACGGTCCCCGAGTTCACCGTCCCGGACGCGACCGCGCCCACGCCCGTCACCTTGTAGCTGCGGTCGACGTACATCCGGAACGTCTCGCGGTCGGGCGTCGCGCGCTTCGGCAGGCGCTCGAACAGGCGATCGAGCGTCTCGACCCCGTCTTTCGTCACCGCGCTGGTCCGCAGCAGGGGGACGACGCCGTCGCCGACCTCCGCGACCGCGGTGTCGACGCCGTGGCGGTCGACTAAAAGCGGGGTCTGTCCCGCATCCCGGAGCATCGACTCGACCTCGCGTTCCACCTCCGCGAGCCGCTCGTCGGTCACGGCGTCCGCCTTCGTGACCGCGACGATCGTCGGCAGTTCGGTCGCGAGGAGGATCCCGAGGTGTTCGCGGGTCGTCTTCGTCGGGCCGTCGTCGGCTGCGACGACTAAGAGCCCGTAGTCGAGCTTCTGGCCGACGAGCCCGCGGATCGTCGTCCGGAGCCACGGCTCGTGGCCGACGGTGTCGACGAAGGAGACGAGCCGGTCGGCCGCCTCGACGACGCCGGCGCGGTCGGCCTTGCGGTGGGGATTGTCCATCCGCACCGGCTCGTCGGCGTCGTCGTCGAAGCCGTACACCGCGTACGAGAGGTCGGCCGACAGGCCCCGCTCGACCTCGTGGGGCTGGACGTCGAGGAACCTCCGCGTGCCGCCCTGCCCGTCGTCGGCGCGCCCGGTGACGAGCGTCCCGACGAGCGTCGACTTCCCGTGGTCGACGTGGCCCGCCGTGCCGACGACGAGGTGGTCCTCGTCGGCCTCGAACACGCCGCCGTCGCGGAGCGTGGCGAGGCCCACCAGCCCCGCCTCGTCGCCGTCGCCGCCGGAGCCGGCGCTCCACGTCTCGACGTCGGCGATGTGTGCGTCCGCCTCGTCGGCCAAAAGCGAGAGCACGTCCATCGTCTCCGAGAAGGCCTCGGGGGAGACGCCGGCGAGCCCCCCGTCGTCGGTGACGCCGAGGACGTAGGTCGCCTCGCCGTCGCCCGAGAGGACGCGGTGGCGGAGCTGGGCCACGAGCGACTCCATGCGCCCGTCGGCCAGGTGGACCTCCCGGGTCAGCCGCTCCTTGAACTCGATGGCGCCACCGTCCCGCTCGCCGCGCTCGATGGCCCGCCGGAGGACGGACCGGTCAGCGCTCATGGCCGCTCGTAGGCGACAGCCGGGCTTAACGGTTTTCGTGCGATGCGTCCCCACGTAACGCAATCGCCCGTCGCTTCTCGGGGGCGCTCCGGCGGACTATTTAAGCGACCGCCGCGGAGAATCCCAGTATGGACACTTCGGTCCCCAGCGTCGCCGAACGGCGCGTCCACGTGGTCCCGCTGGGCTACGAGCGCGACCGGATCGTCGAGCCCCTCCGCCGCCACCGCGCCGACCTCACCTACCTCCTCGTCGACGCCCCCGACCGCGACGGGGCCCGCGGCGACGTGGACTTCGAGGCGGCCGGCGCCGCCGATCCCGAAGCCACCCGCGTCGCCCCCGACGAACTCACCGACTACCAGCGAGACGCCTGGACGGCGGTCGCCGAGTTCGCCGAGGTCCGACCGATCCCCGTCGCGCTCGCGGACGTGTACGACGTGCTCGGCGTGACGACGACGGTCGCCGCCCGCCACCGGGCGAGCGCGGCGGACGGCGACCGCCTCTTCGGGAACGTCTCGACCGGCCCGCGGATCGCCGCGGTCGGCGTCGCGCTGGCCTGTATGATCGTCGGCGCGCGCCCGTACAGCGTCGAGCCCGAGCGCCACCGCCACGACCGCAGCGAGGACCCGCTCACGGAGGGCGTCGCGCGCACCGTCGACCTCCCGCTGTACCCGATGGACGCGCCGACGGCCGACCAGGTCGCGGTCCTCGGCCGCCTCCGCGAGCGGACCGACGAGAGCCACACCACAGATAAGTGGAATCTGATCGAGTGGGCGCGCGAGCGCGATCTCACGTTCCTCCGCGAGGCGGGCGAGAGCCGGACCGCGAAGTACCGCGCCTTAGAGACGCACGTCCTCTCGCCGCTGCGCGAGCGCGGCTACGTCGAACTGGAGGACGTCGGCCGCTCCGACACCGTCCGGCTCACCGAGACCGGCCGCCGCGTCTTCTTCGCGTTTAAGCACAAGATCGACGAGCGGTAGGGGGATCGACGAGTGGGAGCCAGTCAACACCCCCTCTCGGTGCCGTTGATACGATATTTAAACACCCGCGAGCGGTAGCGACGACGGCTTATAAATCGACGATAACTTATAACCGGACGATGCGGTGGCGCGTGCCGACGAGCGGCCGCCCCCGGCGGCCGCGAGCCGCACGCGCGAGGGACGCGGTGAGCGCTCGAAGAGCGCGAACCGCGAGGCTGGGGAGGTGTGAGGCTGCGGTGCTGTGTGGGGTGGGACTCAAAGGGGCAGCCGCGAGGCGGGCGCAGGCGACGTAAGCACTGGAAGGAGCGAGCAACGCGAGCGACTGAAGCGCGCAGCGAGCGTGCGCCCGCCTCGCGGCTGGGGCTTTGGCGGTGTTCTCCCCCGATTCGTTGTCAACTGTTTATAAACGAGTGGCTGGGGATTTGGCGGCCATTACCGTCGACCTGAGCGAGATTACTCATAAATTGACGACCGCGACATCGCATCCGCACTTATAAACAGCAACCCAAATGTGTCGATTCACCAACTCCCGCTATCGCTCACCGCTGTCCTCATACTGACCACAGCAGGTCAGAACGCGTCTACCAGTGGGAAGTTCAACAGACCTGTCGATACGTAAGACGCGATCCCTCCGCTTCAACCATATTGTTCGGTCTATCCGTACTATCAATAGCTAACGTAGAATTATCCCCCGCATCTCGATTCAGATGCGTGACGCCCGCCGGGCGGTCGGGGCGTCCTCCCCGCCCTCCACCCCGCCTGTCCGCTATCAGCTTCCGGTCGCCGCCGATCCCTCCGCGGCGACCGGGCATCGCCGCCGGCGTCCGTCCGGCGGCGACCCCCGCTGACGCCGCTGCGGCCGCCCGCCGGACCGTCACGGCCGACGGACCGTCCGTCGGTGTCTCTCCGACTTACTCCTCGGTCAGGTCCACGTACGTCCGGCGGACGGTCACCGGCGTCACGTCGGCGACGTCCGCCGCCTCCTGTTGGGTACACTCCGCGTCGAGCTCGCGGGCCGCGGTGTAGAGGCAGGCGGCCGCGACGCCGACCGGGTTGCGGCCGTTCGCGATCCCCTCCTCGACGGCGCGCTCGGCCAGCTCGCCGGCGCGGCGCTCGACGGCGGGGTCGCAGCCGAGGTCGCTGGCGAACCGCGGGAGGTACTCCGCGGGACCGCTCGGCGCGATCGGGAGGCCGAGCTCGCGGTTCATCGCGTCGAAGGCGGCCCGGTGTTCGGCCTCCGTCGCCTTCGCTTCGGCGCAGATCTCGCCGACGGTGCGAGCTACGTCGGCGGTGCGGCAGGCGACGTAGACGCAGGCGGCGGAAAAGCCCTCCAGCGAGCGCCCGCGGAGCAGGCTCTCGTCTTGCGCGGAGTCGAACAGCGCACAGGCGGCGTCGCGGACGCTGTCGGGCAACCCCATGACGCCGGTGAGCCGCCGGATCTCGGTGTAGGCGTACACCTTGTTGCGGTCGCGCTTCGTCGAGATCTGCGCGCGGTTGTGCTGGGTCCGCATCCGTGCGAGCCGCCGGCGCTTGCGTCCCTTCACCTTCGTCGAGCGCCCGATCTCCGTCGAGAGGCCGCGGTCGTGGCGGGAGCGCGTCAGCGGCGCGCCGGTGCGTTTCGGGTCCGTGTCGTCGTCGTCGAACGACCGCCACTCGGGGCCGTGGTCGATCCGGTCGGCCTCGACGACGAGTCCGCAGTCGGCGCAGACGCGCTCCGCGCCCTCGACGCGCGTGCGGCCGCCGCACTCGGGACAGGTCTCGCGGTCGCCGCTCTCCGCGGCGCCGGTCGTCTCGGACGCCCCGGCCGCGGCGTCGCGCTCCGCGGCTGCGGCGTCGCGGGCGGTCGCCGCGCGGTCCGTCGTCGCGACGTCGTCGGTTTCGGTCCGGGGCGAACGAACGCGGGTCGAGCGTGCGTCACTCATCACACGTCGAACTCCGGCCCGAAGCCTTACTTAAACCCGGGCGGATCGGCGGTCGATCGCCCCGATCGCGGCGCTCGAACCGACCGGTTATCGGTCGGTGATCGGGCGGTCGACGGCGCCGCAGTACGGTGGTTTTAACTCTCAGCCCGAGCCATCGCCACGCATGACGCTGTCGGAGATCGCGGCCGGGGTCGAAGTCACCTCGCGCCAGCGCGACCGCGGGGTCGCGCTCGCGGACGACACGGAGACGCCGCTCGTCGACCGCCTGTCGCCCCACGCCGAGTCGCTCCCGTGTACGCCCGAGGCGACCGCCACGCTCGTCGACGCCTACACCGCCGGGCGGAGCGTCGGCGACGCGGCCCGCGAGGCGGGGGTCTCCCCGATGACCGCCGCGAAGACGCTCCACCGGTGCGGCGTCGCGGGCGTCTGCCCCCTCTCGCCGACCGGCCGTAACGTCGTCCGCGACTGGCTCGCGGGCCGGATCGCTCGCAGCGAGGCCGTCGAGCTCACCGGCGGAGACGAGGCGGACTTCGCGCTGGCGACGTACGTCGAGACGCACGACCCGGTCGAGCCAGTCGCGGAGGCGGTCGACGCGCAGGTTGCGGGCTCGGCGCCGCTCGGGGACGGACTCGGCGCCGACGACCCCCTCGGCGACGCGCTCGGCTCTACCGACGGCCTCCGTTGAACTGCGACTCTCCTTCTCCTCGTCTCAGGGCGTGAATCGATCGACGAGCCCCGGCTCCGGGAACTCCACGCCGAGCGACGCGTCGAACGCGGTCTCGTAGGCGGCCGCGATCGCCCGCGCGTACGCGTCGTCTCCCGTCGCCGCGACCGGCGCGGCCGCCACCGCCGGCTCCGTCGCCGGCACGCGGACGACGCCGGTGTTGTCGTCGTGATCTCCTTCTCCGTCACTGCTTCCGGACCCGGGCCGTTCGACCGCGAGCGTCGCGTCGAGGCTTCCGCCGACGTCGGCGATCCGCCCGCGGAGCCGCTGGGTCGCGTCGCGCCCGTGGGCCGTCGCCGGCCTGACCGCGACCGCGCGGTCCGCGGTCGTCGCGGCCGCGACCGCCTCGTTCGACCCGGCCGGCGCGGCGTCGACGACCACCGCGTCGTACGTCGTCGCCGCCTCGTCGATCCGCCGCTCCAGCTTCCGGGCGGCCTCCGCCGTCTTCGCCCGCGCGACGCGCTCGAATGGCGCTCTCGCGGGTATCGCGTCGACGCGTCCCGGGAGGTCCGGCGCGTCGTTCCCGCCGTCGGTTCCGCTCCCGCGACCGCCGCCGAACCCCGACCGCCCGGCGCTCGCCCCGGTCCCGGCGACGGGGTACGCCGCCGCTGACAGCGCGGCGTCCGCGTCGTCGGTGAGGAGCGCGGTGAGGTCGGGGTCGATTCGTCCGGCCACGTACTCGGAGAGCCCTTGCGTCGTGAACGCGGCGTCGACGACCGCGACGTCGTTCCCGTCTCGCGCGCCCATCGTCGCCAGCTCGACTGCGGTCCGCGTCGTCCCCGCGCCGCCGGTCGCCCCGACGAGCGCGAGCGTCGTCGCCTGCATGTGCCGCTCTCGCCGGAGGTCGTCCTTAAAAACCGCGAAGCAGAGTTGTGGTGCGGCGGTGGTGCGGTGATGCGGTGCCCCGCTGCCGCAGTGCGGCGGTTCGGCGGCGCAGCGCGCCGCTCGCTCGCGTCCTACGCGTCTATCGCGGCCGCGACCTCGTCGGCGACGGCGTCGAGCTCGTCGTCCGAGAGCTCCGGTCGCTCGCCCGCCACCGCGTGGATGGGCGCGCCGCCGTCACCCTCGAACCGCGGGACGACGTGGGCGTGGACGTGCGGAATCTCTTGGCCGGCCGCCTCGCCGTCGTTGACGCCGACGTTGGCGCCGTCGGCGTCGACCGCCTCCTGAATCCGGGGCGTGAGCGACGCGACCGCGTCGAACAGGTCGCTCGCGAGGGCGGCGTCGAGGTCGCCGACGTGCTGCGCGTGCGATTTGGGGATCACGAGCGTGTGTCCGCGCGCGAGGGGGTTCGCGTCGAGGAACGCCAGCACGGCGTCGGTCTCGTAGACGGTGCGCGCCGGGATGTCGCCGGCGACGATCGAACAGAAGATGCAGTCGTCGGACATACGCGAGCGATCGCTCGGGCGTCTCATCAAGGTTTCCCGAGCCGCGATGCGGGGGTTCTCGCCGACCGGCGCCGCGGCGGAGACGACCCCGCTCCGCTCCGCCAACGGACCTATATCTCCCGCGCCGAAACGGGCGGTATGGACGACCGGCTCGAACGCGTCATCCGCCAGAAGCTCCGGCAGGCGGGCAAGCAGTTCGAGGAGGCCAGACGCGCCTACGCAGAGGGGCGCGACGACCCCGAGGGAAACGCGGCCGCGGCGGCGCGGTTCGACCTCCCGACCGACGAGTCCGGGCGCGCTCGCATCGTCTGTCGCCGCCACGCGGAGCGCCGGACCGTGTCGGTCGACGCCGAGGGGCGTCCCGCCTGCTTCGAGGGCGGTCACCCCGACTGCGAGGGCTGCGCCGAGGACGTCCGCGACGGCGTCGTCGAGACGTGGTGACGGCCGCGCGGCGCGGCGAGGCGCGCCCGCGGTAGCGCCACCCCCCATCCGAACAGGTTTGTTTCCCGAGGCTCTGGTGGGGCGCATGAAACGGGTCGGCGTCGTTTTCGCGCTCCTCGTCGTCGTCGCGGTCGGCCTCGCGCTCTCCGGGTTCTTCGCCGGGGCCGCCGAGGAGCCGACGGTCGACGACGTCGCGGACGACCGTCTGATCGCGGTCGACGGCGACTACCGGCTCTGGCCGTACACGAGCCGGACCACGACCGTCGAGGGGCGAACGCTCGCGATCAACGTGGTGTTTCACGCCGACGCGGCGGCGACTCGGGCCGCCATCGAGGGCGACGCGGCCGCGGACTGGCAGGAGACGGACCCGGACGAGGCGGCGGCGACCGCCGGCGACGACCAGGTCCGCGAGTTCGTCGGCCGAGACTGGCGGGACGCGCACAGCTCGCTCCGCTACTCGTACGTCGAGGGGCCGAGCGGCGGCGTGTGGCTGACAGAGACGTTCGAGCTCCACGACGGGGCGTACCTCGGCGTTCGCGACCACCTCCGCGCGTACGAGTCGCCCGACGGCGCCTACACCGCGATACAGGCCCACGAGGAGTACTACGACTGGTTCCGGCTCCGCCACACGGTCCCCGAGATCGACGCGCCCGCGACGCGGCTGGAGGACGAGTTCATCGAGTCGGACCGCGCGACCGACGTGCGCCGCGAGTACCGCGGCATCGACGGGGGCCGCAGCGACGGCTGGCTCTCCGTGGTCGAACTGGCCGCGACCGCGGCGCTCGCCGGGGCGCTGCTCCGCCGGCGCACCCGCGAGGCGGCCGTCGACCTCGTCCGCCGGCTCCGTACCGACGCGAGACGGCACGCCGCGGCCGCGACGCTCGGACTCGCGCTCGGCGTCGTCCTCGTCGGCGTCCGCGTCGCGGGCGTGACCCTGGAGACGGCGCTGCCGGGCGTGTCGCCGAAGGCCATCGCGGCGCCGCTGTACCTCGTCCTCGCGCTCGGGCTGCCCGCCCTAGTCGTCTGGCGCGCGCCGCGGTCGGACCCGGCGGCGGCCTCGGTCGCCGTCGTCGTCGGGCTCGGCGGCGGCTTCGTCGCCGACTTCGCGGCGCTCGGGGTGGCGGTCCCGCCCGACCTCATCGTCCACCGGGTGGCGCTCCTCGCCGCGCTCGGCGTCGTCGCCATCGGACGGGCGGTCGCGGACCGACCGGTCACCGCCGTCGGACTGGCGGCGTGGGCGGTCGGACTGGCGCTGCCGCTGGCGGACCTGATCTGAGTGGTCCGGCGCGAGCGCTCCGGGGGCAGGCCACGCCGACGCGGTTTCCGACCCCGCCGACAGCACAGAAGAGATATATTTGGTGACGGAAAACAGAGGCAAACGAACAGATGACGCGACCGATCAGTCGACGAGCGGCGCTCGCCGGGCTCGGTACCGCGGCCGCCAGCGCCGGCTGTCTCGGTCGCGCGGAGAACATCGCCGGACGGGACCCGCACTCGCAGCTCACGCTGGAGATCAACGCTACGCCAGCCGACAGCGACCCCAACGGCATCCGTATCGCGAGACAGCTCGAAGAACACCTGACGGCGGTCGGCATCGACGTACGGCTCAACACCGTCGGGCAGACCGACCTCTGGCGAAAAGTGCTGATCAACCAGAACTTCGACCTCTACGTCGGGCAGTTCGTGGAGACGGAGCCGTTCGACCCGGACGCGCTGTACGGGCTGGCGCACTCGCGGTTCGTCGCGGAGCCGGGGTGGCAGAACCCCTTCGGGCTCACCGAGATCGCGGTCGACGACCTGCTGGAGCGACAGCGCCGGGTGACCGGGAGCGCGCGGACCGACGCCGTCGACGCGCTTCAGGAGACGGTGTGCGACCTCCAGCCGTTCTCCGTCGTCGCGTTCCCCGACGCGCTCACCGCCGTTCAGGAGAACCGGTTCGCGGGGTGGACGGAGGACCGCCAGCCGGTGTCGGTCTCCGGGCTCCTCGAACTCGACGCCACCTCAGACGCTGGCTCGGGAGACGACGGATCGACCGACGGAGACAACGCGACCGGCGGTGACACGACCGACGGCGGCACTACCGACGGCGACACGACCGACGGCGACACGACCGACGGCGACGAGACGGCGGCCGGCGCGGACGCCGACGGCGGGGCCGGGGCCGTCCTCCGGCTCGTGACGACCGACGACCGAATCACAGAGAACTGGAACCCGATCGCCGCGGAGTACCGGAAACACGGCACGTTCACCGGGCTGCTGTACGACCCGTTGGTCCGCGCGGACGGCGAGTCGACCGTCCCGTGGCTGGCTGCCGACTGGGAGCGGGTCGACGAGACCACTGTCGACGTCACGCTCCGCGACGCGCAGTGGCACGACGGCGAACCCGTGACGGCGGGCGACGTCGCGTTCACCTACGAGTTCCTCCGGGACACCTCGATGGGGAGCGTCGAGACGGCGGTGCCGACCCCGCGGTTCCGCGGCCGGAGCTCCATCGTCGAGGGCGAGCGGGTCATCGACGACGCGACGGTCCGGCTCTCCGTGCCCGACGTCAACGAGACGGTCGCGGCGCGGGCGCTTCAGGTGCCGATCCTGCCGGAACACGTCTGGTCGGAGCGGACCGGCGCGGCGACGATCGCCGGCTTCGAGTTCGACTTCGAGACGACGGAGGCGATCGTCTCGAACAACGCCGACCCGGTCGGGAGCGGACCGCTGCGCTTCGTCGAGGCGACCGCCGGGGAGTCGGTCGTCTTCGAGCGGAACCCCGACCACTTCCTCGCCCGCTCGGCGTCCGAAGACGACGCGGACGCGTCCGACGAGACGACGGGCCCGCGTGCGGGGATCCCGGACCGGTACCACGGCAAGCCGGCCTTCGACCGGCTCCGGATCGAGGTGCTGCCGTCGGACATCTCGGCCGTGGAGTCGGTCGCCGAGGGGCTCGCGGACGCGACCGTCTCAAACCTCGGCCCGGAGTCGGTCCCGCGGATCGGCCGCTCGGCCGACACCCGCCTCGTGAGCGGTCGGTCGGCGGCGTTCTATCACGTCGGGTACAACGCGCGGCGGGGCCCGCTGTCGAACCCCCGGTTTCGGGCGGTCGTCGCCCGGCTGATCGACAAGCCCGCGATCGTCGACGACGCCTTCGAGGGATACGCGCAGGCGGCCGCCTCCCCGCTCGCGGCGTCGCCCGACGCGGTCCCCGACTCGCTGGCGTGGATCGACGGGACCGATCCAGTTCACCCGTTCTTCGACGACGGGGGGTCGCTCGACGTCGAGGCCGCGCGAGCGGCGCTTCGAGACGTCGGGTACCGCTTCGACGACGAGGGGCGGCTGCTCTCGCGGGGGCAATGACGCCGTTCCTGTCGGTCCTCACGTCGGTCCTCGCGTGGGTCGCAGCGATGCTGGTCGCCGCGAGTCTCGGGGTTATCGGTCCCGCCCGGCTCCGGGAGACGTGGAGCGAACTCCGCGACCGGCTCTGGGACACGCGTCGGGTCGTCGCGGTCCTCTGTGTCGTGTTGATCGCCAGCGCGGTCGGCCGGCCGTCGTTGCTCGACGTCTCCAGGCTGTTCGGGTTCCAGGCGACGGCGCTCATCTACGGGCTGGAGGGCGGGTTCGTCGCGTGGGTTCAGGCGACGTTCGCCACGTCCGAGCTGACCGCCTACTTCTCGTGGGTGTACGTGTACGGCTACGCGTTCCTGCTTTCGTTCCCCGCGATCGCGTACCTCGCCTTACCTCGCACCGTGACGCTCAGGCGCGTCCTCGTCGCCTACGCGCTCAACTACGCGATCGGCCTGGCGCTGTACACGCTGGTGTTCGCCCACGGCCCGCGCAACGTGATGCCCGACATGGTGACGCCGCTGCTCTTCGCGACCCAGCCCGACGTGATGGCGCTGACGAGCGAGGTGAACGTGAACTCGAACGTCTTCCCGTCGCTTCACACCTCGCTCGCGGTCACCGTGGCGACGTTCGCGGTGCTGACCCGCGAGGAGTACCCGCGGTGGACGCCGGTCGCGGTGTGGCTCTCGCTGTCGGTCGTCGTCGCGACGATGTACCTCGGGATCCACTGGCTCACCGACGTCGTCGCCGGGTTCGCGCTCGCGTTCGGCTCGGTCTTCCTCGCGTACCGGTTCGTGGACCCCCGTGAGAACGCGGTCGGTTCGGACGACGGCGGGGAGCAAGGTCGTTCCGACCCCGGGACCGGTGCGGACGGCTGACTCGCGGGGTCCGCTGTCTCGTCGTTCGGCGCTCCGCGATCAGACGCCCTCGACGAGCCGTTCGAGGTGCTCCGGCGGGACCGCGCCACGGGCGGCGTGGCCCTCGTACGCGAACGTCGGGACGCCGGTGACGCCCTGCCGCCGCGCGGCGTCGAACATGTCGGTGACGCGCTCGCGGAGGTCGTCGTCGCCGAGCGCCTCGTCGATGACGCCGGGGTCGAGCCCGTCTATCTCCGCAGCGATGTCAACGAGCACGTCGCGGTCGCCGATGTCGCGGCCCTCCAGCCACAGCGCGTCGAAGACGGCCTCGTCGAACGCGAGCCACGCGTCCGGCGCGGTTTCGCGCACGCGGACCGAGGCGATCTGCGCGGGCAGCGAGTCCACGTCGGTCGCGAGTTCGAGCTCCATCTCGTCGGCGCCGTACTCCTCTTGAAGCCGGCGGACGTTCTCGCGCGCCTGCTTGTAGTACTCCTCGTCTTTCCCGGTGTCGGCGTCGCCGTCGATCTCGCCGTCCGGCCCGCGCTGGCCCGCGCGGAGGTCAAACGGGTGCCAGTCGATGTCGAGCGGCGCCTCGCGCGTCTCCTGATAGTTCGCGAGCGACCGCCGTCCGAGGAAGCAGAACGGACAGACGTAGTCGGAGTAGACGGTGATCGCCTCGGGCTCGTCGGCGCCGGACGCGGCGTCGGAGTCGGTTGTCATGTCCCCACTACGCCGCGGAGCCGAAAAGGTCGTTCGGCGACGGCAGGCGGCGTTCGGCCGGATCGACCGCGGGTCGTCGTCGGTCGAGCGCGTGGCGGTCGTCGGGCCGAGCGCGACCGCAGCGGTCGCGGTCGCCGGCCCGTGAACCACCACTAATTAATACAATCTGGTTGTACAACCGCGCATGCCCGAGTACGACCCGGTCGATCCCTCCGTCGCGCTGACGATCGCCGGCAGCGACAGCGGCGGCGGGGCGGGGATCCAGGCGGACCTGACGGCGATGACCGCGCACGGCGTCTTCGGGACCGCGGTCGTGACGGCGACGACCGCCCAGAACACGCGGGGCGTCGAGGACGTCCACCCGCTCCCCGCCGACCACGTCGCGAGCCAGTACGCGGCGGTCGCCGACGACTTCGACGTCGGCGCGGTCAAGACGGGAATGCTGGCGACCGCGGAGATCGTCGAGACGGTGACCGAACTGGTCGCCGACGCGGACGCTCCGCTCGTCGTCGACCCCGTGATGGTCGCAGCGACCGGCGACCGGCTGCTCTCGCCCGCCGCGGAGGACGCCTACGACGACCTGATTGCTGAGGCGACGCTCGTCACGCCGAACGCCGACGAGGCTGCGGTGCTGACCGACGAAACGGTCGCGACCTCGGCCGACGCCGAGGCGGCCGGCCGGCAGCTCGTCGCGCTCGGCGCGGACGCGGCACTGGTGAAAGGGGGGCACCTCGACGGCGAGTCGGTCGACGGGGACGTCGTCGTCGACACGCTCGTCCGGGCCGGCGACGCGGACGGGGGAGAGACCGCGGAGCGCGGCGAGCCGACCGTCGACCGCTTCGAGACGCCGCGGATCGACACCGACGCGACCCACGGCTCCGGCTGTGCGTTATCGAGCGCCATCGCGGCGCGGCTCGCGCGGGGGGAGTCGGTTCGTGATGCGGTCGGCGCCGCAGTCGCGGAGATGACCGAGGCGGTCCGGCGCGGCTACGACGTGGGGGAGGGACCGGGCGCGGTCAACCCGACGGCGCTGGACGAGGAGTGAGCCGTCAAACTGGGTGGATGTTTATAAATAGTCGTCAACGGATCGGCGTCGGACAGCTCCAAAGCCCCAGCCGCTCGTTTATAAATGATTGTCGGCGGATCGGCGTCGGACAGCTCCAAAGCCCCAGCCGCTCGTTTATAAATGATTGTCGGCGGATCGGCGTCGGACAGCTCCAAAGCCCCAGCCGCTCGTTTATAAATGATTGTCGGCGGATCGGCGTCGGACAGCTCCAAAGCCCCAGCCGCTCGTTTATAAATGATTGTCGGCGGATCGGCGTCGGACAGCTCCAAAGCCCCAGCCGCGAGGCCGCAGTACGCTCGTTGCGCTCCTCGCTCGCGTTGCTCGCTGCGGTGCTTACGTCGCCTACTGCGGCCTCGCGGCGGCCCCTTTGAGTCCCGCCCCGCACAGCACCGCGACCGCACCTCACACCTCCCCAGCCTCGTCGGTGGTCCTCCGCGTTGCTCCGGACCACCGACTCCCTCGCGCGTACTGCTCGGCCGCGAGGCGGCCTCGCAGGCACGCGCCACCGCACCGTTCATTTATAAATGATTGTCGCAGCCGGTCATGCTTATTTAAATACCTCGTCGCTGCCGTCGTGCGCTTATAAATACGCGAGCGGGATCATCAGCGCGACGCCGAGCGCGACCCCGCCGACGAGGACCCGTTTGCCGCCGTGGGGGAGCTCGGCGCCCGTTTCGAGCGCCTCGGGGATGAACTCCGTGAGGACGAGGTAGATCATCGCGCCCGCCGCGAAGCCGAAGCCGTACGGGAGGAACTCTCGGGCGTACCGCACGAACGCGAACGCGATCACGGCCCCGATCGGCTGCGGGAGGCTGGAGAAGACTGACCACCACACCATCTTCCACTTCGAGACGCCCATCGCCCGGAGCGGGATCGAGATGGCCGTCCCCTCGGGGACGTTGTGGATCGAGATGGCGACGGTCATGAACACGGCCAAGAGCGGGACCGTGAAGCCGAACAGCGCGGTGCCGCCCGCCAGTCCGAGGTCCGCGAAGGAGACGCCGACGGCGACGCCCTCGGGGAAGCTGTGGACGGTCAACACGCCGAGGATCAACACGAGCTTCTTGAAGTCGGCCTCCTCGTACTCCCGCGGGTCGATGTCGGCGTCGAGAAGCACCTCGTGCGCGACGACGACGAGGACGACCCCCGCCGCCAGACCGATCCCGATCTCGACCGGCGTCCCCTCGGCGAGCCCCTCTCGGACGAGCCCGAACAGCGACGCCGAGAGCATGATCCCGGACGAGAAGCCCCACAGCGCTACGTTCCCGCGATCGCTGATCGAGTCGAAAAAGAAGAACGGCAGCGCGCCGACCCCGGTCGCCAGCGCCGTGATCAGGCCGGCGACGAAGACGAAGGCGAACGCGTCGAACGCGACCATCACTTATCACACCGTTCGCTGACCTCGGATATAACTGCCACGGGCGAGACCGAAACGTGGGAACGCGCCGACGAGTCCGGGTCGCGGCGCGAGGCGCTCAGTCGGGCGCGAGGCTCCCGGTCGAGCGCGACGCTCACCCCCGACGCCTCCCCTCAGCCGATTCCCCGCACGATCCCGACCGCGAGGAGGATCAGAAACAGCGCGGCCGAAAACAGCAGTACCATGAGCTTCGTTCCGAGACGGTGCCTGCCGTCGCGAGCAGGGGACCCGGAGCGGCGGATACGACCTCGCAGACGCGAGATCACGGCCGGGGTCACGCCTCGTCGACCGACGACTCGGGGTCGTCGGCGTCGGAACCGTCCCCGGCGTCGTCGTCGAGGCCTCCGGTCGTCGCGTCGGCGTCGGCGTCGAGGCCTCCGGTCGTCGCGTCAGCGTCGTCGTCGAGGCCTCCGGTCGTCGCATCAGCGTCGTCCCCGCCGTCCTCGACGGGATCCCTTTCGGCTTCCTCTCCCTCGTCGGAGCCGCTGTCCGCCTCTGCGTCTTCGCCGGACTCGCCATTCGATTCGCCGCCCGATCCGTCGCCTTCGCTCTCGCCCTCACCGGCGGGCGTCTCGCCCTCCTCCTCGTCAGGCGATTCGTCCGCTTCGCCGGACTCGCCATTCGCTTCGCCGCCCGATCCGTCGCCTTCGCTTTCGCCCTCACCGGCGGGCGTTTCGCCCTCCTCCTCGTCAGGCGATTCGTCCGCTTCGCCGGTGTCGGCGTCCACGGGCTCAGCGTCGCCGGAGTCAGAACCGGCGCCGTCCGGTAGTCCCGGCTTGTTGTCGTTGAAGTCTCCGTCCGAGCCGTTGATGTCGTCGGGACTCTCGAGGTCTCCGTCCGAACCGTTGAGCTCTTCGGGACTCTCGAGGTCTCCGTCCGAACCGTTGATGTCGTCGGAACTATCGATGTCTCCGTCCGAGCCGTTGAGCTCTTCGGGGGTATCGAGGTCCCCGTCAGAGCCGTTGATGTCGTCGGGACTCTCGAGGTCTCCGTCCGAACCGTTGATGTCGTCGGAACTATCGAGGTCCCCGTCCGAACCGTTGAGCTCTTCGGGGGTATCGAGGTCTCCGTCAGAGCCGTTGATGTCGTCGGGACTCTCAAGGTCTCCGTCCGAACCGTTGATGTCGTCGCCCGCCGCGCTCGGTACGTCAGGGGCGGTGACGGTCGTCGACAGGTTCGTCTCGAAGCTCTCGTTCGTCTCGAAGCTCACGGTCACCTCGGCGGTGGAGGTGAACACCGCGAGGGTGTAACCGCCGCCGAAGGCGACGGCCCACACCACCATCACGGCGACGAGCAACGCGACGACCGGACGCTCGGTGCTCATCAGTCTCCCTCCCCCGCGCCGTCGGCCGGCGCGGCGGCCTCCTCCGGGAGGGCAGACGGCGCACGGGAGGCGTCCGCCCGGGAGTCGTCGGCCGGTGCGCCCCGATCGAGCACGCCGCTCGCCGGCACCCAGACCGCGAGTCCGCCGAGCAGCAGCGTCGTCACCGCGACCGCCATCGCGATCGCCGCAGCGGTGCGGAGCTCGAACGCGACGTACGCGGCGTACGGCGCGAACCCGGCCAGCACGGCGGTCGCCCCGCCGACGGTCGCGACCGACACGCCGCCGGAGTCGGCCACGGCGGAAGCCTCGTCTGACGAGGGCTCGTTCGCGACCCTCGACGCGTCCTCGGCGTCGGCTGCGGCGTCGGCCGCGGCGTCGGCCGCCGCGACAGCCACCGGTTCCGGCTCGGTCGCCTCCTTCTCGCTGGCGTCGCGGAGGAACGACCACAGCTCGTTGGCCGCGAGCAGGCCGAAGGGGAGGACCACGAGCGCGACGAACCCGGCCCGCGTGCCGGCGAACTGGATCACGTACCCGATGTACGGGATCGTCAGCGTCACCACGCCGACGAGGTTCGCCGCGGGCACGAGCGCGGGGTCGGGCCCCTCGTTCGCGTCGCCCATCGTCTCGAACGCGAGGGTTCCCCCCTCGTCGACGACGTCGATCACCCGATGCGTCACGGGCACGTCGCCCATTCCGCGGGAGAAGGTGATCACGTCGCCGACGGCGACTGCGGCCGGGTCGCGGTCCGCGACGATCACGACGTCGCCCGGAGCGATCGCTGGCGTCATGCTCGCCGTGAGCACGACAAAGCTCTCGTCGGCGCCGACGATCTCGGGGACCGCGAACGCCGCGAACGGCGCGACGAGCGCGATCAACAGGACGATCCCGAGTACGTTCGCCGCCCGTTTCGTCCGTGGTGATGTGAGTCTGTTTTTCATCAGTTCGCCTCCGAGCCGCACAGCGGCTCACCGCCCGTTGTCGTTCCGCCGTCGATCTCGAAGTCGCCGTAGACGTCGCCCACCGCGAGCAGCTGCGAGCAGCTCACGTGGATCGCGACAGGTCTCTGCTCGCCCTCGATACTGATCTCGACCTCCGGGCCGAGCTTGTCCGTCCCCTTGCCGGGTCGGTCGACGTCTTTTCCGTTGAGGGTGAAGACGTCACCCCGTGAGACGGTTCCGGCGAACAGTTCGCCGCCCGTGCCGCCCTTCGTTGAGACGACCGAGACGGTCGCGTCGACGGCGCCGCGGTAGCGGACGTCAAGGGTCGCAAGCGAGACGTCATTCCCCCTGTCACAGACGACGCACTCGGGGTCGGTTTCGGGGTCGTCGAGGGTGTCGTCGTCGCGGTCACCGCCGGTGCCGCTCTCACAGACCAGCTTCCCGTCGGTCGTCGTCACCGCGACGATTTCGAAGTCGCCGTAGACGTCGCCGGGGCCGAGGGGATCCGAACAGCTCGTGTGGATGTTGACACCGCCGTCGCCCTTGCTTGACGGGCCGGCCCCGTCGTCGAGGGAGAGTTCTGGACCGATCCAGCCCGAGCCGTCGTTCGTCCCCGAGTCCGCGCCGTCGAGGACGAACTCCTCGTCCGGCTGGACCGTGGCCGCGAATATCTCGGTTCCGCCGTTGCCGCGCCCGCCGGCGCCGCCGCCGGTGGCTCTGACGGTCAGATCGATGGGGTCGGCACTGAGGCACCGAAGCGTGAGCCCACCGATTTTGACGCCGTTTTCGCCCGCACACGGGACACACTGGTTCTCGTCGCAGACGCGGTCGGCGAAGGGGTTCGACGCCGCTGCGCTCGCCTCGTCGAGGGAAGCTGGTCCCACCGCGTTCGGCTCGTCGACGTGACGGCACTGCTCGGCGTACAGCAGGAACGTGAGCGACGTCGAACTGTTTGCCGCCGCGTCGGGCGCGTCGGCCGGGAGCCGCCAGTACACGTCGACCATGATCGTGTCCTCGTCCTCGGGGTCGAGGCACCCGTCGTCGATCCGCTCGCCGGTGAGCAGGTCGGCCCGGACGTCCGCGAGGGGGCGGTACCCCCCGGTCAGCGACGCGCCATCGGCCCTGAGATCGACTTCGAGCGCGCGGGAGAGCGCGTCGCTCGGCACGCACTCGGTCGCGAGCCAGACCCGAACCGGGTTCGTCTGGGCGCCGATTTCGAACCGTTCGCGGTCCGAATCGCCGCGGTTGATGCCCGATACGTTGACGTTGATGGTGCCGTCGGTGGTCGCACCGTTCACGAGGAGCTCGACCGTGCCGGAGCCGAACGTGTTTTTCGAGAACGTCTCGCGGTCCGCGAGGTACGCCCCGGTACCGAGGCCGCTCGCCATCCCGACGGCGCCGACGCCGCCGATCCCGGCGAGCAGCTGGCGACGGCTCAGGCCGCTCGGGCGTCCCGCTCCGTCGTCTCCGGGGGTCATGCGCTCCCTCCGGTGGCGTCGCCGCCCGTCACGGCGTTCCCCTCGAAGGGGTTCCCCTCGGTCCCGCATTCATCCGCGACGAAGTCGACGTCGAAGTCGACGATCCCACCCTTTCCGGCGTTGCCGCCGGTAGAGTCGAACTCCCAGGTGAAGATCAGACAGCGCCGCTCGTCGGTCGTGAGACAGCCGTCACCGAGCCGGGTCGGGTCGAGTTCGATCCCGTCCGCCAGCGGGCCGGCGACTAAGTCGGCGAGCGTTCCCTTGGCAATCTCCCGACCGTAGCCGGCGAAATCGCTCTCGGCGCCCGCGCAGGCGCCGATCCCGAGTAAGCCGGTGTCGTACCGGATATCGAGATGGATGCGCTCGGCGAGCGCGACGCTCGCGGGATCGTCGAGCGGGTCCGGGAGCTTGAGCCGGAACCACACCCGGACACCGTCCGGGGCCGCGCCCGCGGGGTCGTCGAGCTGGAGCCCGACGCTCGCGGTACCGTAGTCGCCGGGAAGCGCGTTCTCGAGGTCGACGAGACGGATTCCGTCGCTTTCGACGTCGTCTTCGGCGTCGGTGGGGCTCGAATCGACTTGCGTTCCGTTTTCGGTGCGCCGCCAGCCGACCAGCAGGTCCCACGGGGGGGTGGAGTCGGACTGCGCGTACGTGTAGTCGGAGTATTCGTTCCAGCTGCCCGTCGACCGACCGCTTGCGGCGCCGAGGGTCACGAAGCCGACGGCTCCGACGCCCGCGAGTGCCTCCCGCCGCGTGAGATGTGTGTCTTTCTGTGTCATGGTGTGTCCTCGGCTCCGAACGGCCGTTCGTCAACTGTGCGTCTCCACGCTGCCCGCGCTCGTATGTATGCGCGAGCTACCGGCGCCGCTCGTGCGACGCGCCCCCTGGTCCGGGCCGCATACCCGATCGGTCCGCGAGGGCCGTCCCCGCGGTCTACCGGCGAGAGAGGCGGTCACCGTTCCCTACCGGGGTCGATAACGAGTGTCCGACCGGGCCGATCCCGTCCCGGCTTCGGTCGAATCAGGCGGGAGCCTGTCCCGGTCCGGCGCCGTCGTTGTGACGCTCCTGCTCGGTGTAGAAGCCGAGGTCGAAGCCGAGCGTGTCGCCCTGGACCTCGTTGCCCACTTCGGAGGGGAGCTCCCACGAGAGCGCGATGCAGTGCATCACGCCGTCGCCGCGGAACGCGTCGCGGTCCGGGTCGTCGGCCGGGTCGTTGAGCTCGTCGTACAGCGTCGCGCGGTTGCCGTCGAGCGGGATCCCGTTCCCGTCGGCGAGCTCGGCGAGGACGTTCGCGAGCGTGTCCTCCATGATGACCTTCTCCTGGGTCGCCTGCGCCGCGAGATTGCCGAACACCGTCGGGATGTTCAGCGGGTCGTCGAGGTCGTTGAAGAACAGCAGGTCGCCGCCCGCCCCACCGGCGGGGCCGGCCATCGCGAGGAGCGTGCTGGCGCTGCCGTTCACGTTGATCGTGTAGACGTCGGTCTCAACTGAGCCCGGGGACGGGGCGATGGCTCCGCTTGGTGGGGCTCGCGCGCTGTCCGCAGCATCCACCGGCGAGGCGAACGATGAGCCGCCGGAACCGTTGAACGATTCGCCGTCCGAGAGGACGATGTTACGTTTTGCGGCGCCGCTTCGGCCGTTGTCGGTGAGCTCTTCCTGCGCGACGTCGACACCCTCGCCGATGTACGTGCCGGTCGCGATGTCATCTGCGTTTGAGTACGGATCAGGATCTCCCTCGTTAACGGCCGGACTACCCGTGGGATTTGGGTCGTTCGTCGAACCACTCACGACGTTCGCGAGCTTTTGACGGAGGCCGGAGAGAGCACTGTCGACAGTATTCAGATCGGTCGTCAGACCCTGAAGTAGCCCGATCCGGGGGGTCCCGTCGCTGTCGCCGTCGAAGTACGCGACGCCGACCTGAACGTCCGCGTTCGCGTTCTGGAGGAAGTCGATGAACTGCCGGGTGCCGAGCTCGACGAGGTCGATCTTCGTCGTCTCGGGGTAGGTGCCCCCGTTGATCGCAATCTCGTCGGTGTTAACGACGCCGCCGTACTGGTCGTACAGCATCGAGCCCGAGAAGTCGAGCGTCAGCATGATGTCGACCGGCTCCGCGCCGTCGTACACGTTGTCGCAGTCCTCGTCGTACCAGAGCCGCGCTTCGATGGCGTCGCCGAGGTCGCCGAGGTTTTCGGGATCCACGAGCGACTCGGGTTCGGTGAACGCGCCGCCGGACTCGCTGACGTTGCCCGCCTGCATCCAGATGTAGCCGGGGTTGTCACAGAGGTGCAGCGAGAAGGTGATCTCGCCGGAGTCGCCGGGCTTCACGTCGGAGAACTGGACGAGCGTCTCCATCTCCTCGCCCGTGACGGGGTCGACGTTGAAGTACGCCTCCGAGAGGGGCGGGATGTTGTCGCAGTCGAGCACGGGGAGGTTCGCCCCGTTGCTGTCCTCGTCGCTCTCGTCCGGGAAGTCGCTGTAGGTGAACACCTCGCCGTCGATATCGACCGACTGCTCGCCGTCGCCGTCGTGGTCGGGGTGCGCGCTGACGAACGTGTCGCCCTCGCCGAAGTCGTACGTCTGTTGCCAGTCGACCAGCAGGTCGAGCTGGCCGGCGGTTAGCTGGTTGCCCTCGAACGACTCGGTGTCGTTGAAGTACGCCGTGGTGCCGAGGCCCGCGCCCGCCGAGGCGATACCGACCGCGCCGAGGCCGGCCAGCATCTTACGCCGCGACAGTCCGATCGTGTCGAATTTCTTGTTGTCTGCCATGATTGTAATTCCCCTAAGGGAGTCCCACCGACGGAGTTGAACCGTCGTCCCGGCCGCCCGCGCGGGTCCGGTGTGGGAGGTGGTCGCCGGGCGTTACTCGCTGAACTCCACCGCGTTGGCGCTGTTGTAGAAGTCCAGGGACGCGGGGTCGTCGTTGACCTTCGCGATCGGCCCCTCACCGCCGGTGCTGCCGAACGCGAGCAGGCGGAAGGTCGAGGCGATCTCGCTGCGCGGGACGCCGAACACGATCGTGTTCCCGAACTTCTCCGCCGCGAATCCGGCCGGAAGCGACATCGACGAGCTGTAGGTCCCGCCGTTGTTCTCCTGGTAGCCGAACGGGTCGTCGGGGAGCGCCGCGCTCGGGTTCCAGATGAGCTGCCAGTCGTGGGTGCCGTCGGCGTCCGCGTCGACGGCGACCGGGAGATTCGTGCTGGAGTAGTCCGCGGTGTCGAGGAAGTCCACGCCGTCGTCGTCGTCCACGAAGGTGAAGCTCAGGACGACCTGGTCCTCGCCGTAGGAGACGCTGGTGTAGACGTTACCGTCGGTCGGGTTGGCCAGGGGCCGGCCCTTGTGGTCGTTGTCGTACGCGGTGACGACGGTCTCGTCGACGCAGGGGTTGTTCGTCCCGTCGTTGTGCCGCGACTGCTCCGCGTAGAACTCGAAGTCGAACGCGACCGAGTCCGTCTGGATCTCGTTGCCGACCTCGACCGGGACCTCCCACTCGACGCAGACGCACTGCTCGGCGATGTTCGGTACCTCGTCGACGAACGGCGAATCGACGCCCTCGAAGGGCGCGCGGCCGTCGAGGGGAGCGCTCGAGTCACCGTCGCCGGAGAGCGGGACGCCGGCTTGGAGCGCGAGCATCACGTTCGCCAGCGAGTCGGAGATGATCTCCTCGCCGATGACGGTCTCGCCTTCCACCTCAGTGCAGTACGAGATGGTAACCTCCATCGCGTCGGCGAGCTCGCCCATGCCCTCGCCGGGGTCGCCGCCGGTCGTGTCGACGTCCGTCTCGGGTTCGGTCTGTCCGTTCTCCTCGTTCGCGGTCAGCTCGCCGCACATCCACATATACGCCGGGTTGTCGACGATCGAGAAGCAGAACTCGCCCTCGCCGGAGTCGCCGGGCTTCAGGTCGGAGACTTGGATACTGAGGGGTTCTCCCTCCCCGCCGCCCACGACGTTGCCGTCGATGAAGGTCCCGTCGGGGGTGGAGTACTGCGCGTAGCTACCCTGGTCCTCGGAGTAGTCGACGTGGACGAACAGGTCCAGCTCGCCGGCGGTCAGTTCGTTGTTCGTGAACGTCTCGGTGTCGTTGAAGTACGCCGTGGTGCCGAGGCCCGCGCCCGCGGAGGCCACGCCGACCGCACCGAGTCCGACCAGCATCTTGCGCCGCGATAGTCCGATAGTGTCGTCGTTCATTGTGTATCATCCCCGAAGGGAACTCCCGTCGGCGGTCGCGAACCGCCGTGTCGGCCGCCCGAAGGCGCCGAACCGGGAACCGAGCGAGTATCGCCCGGGGGGCGAGCGGGTGTCCCGCTCGGAGTCGCGTGTCTACTGGGACACGTTTCCGGTGCTGTTGCTGTCGACGTCCGTTCCGTTGAACGACACGTCCGGGCTGTCGTTGTGCCGGAACTGCTCGGCGTAGAAGCCGAGATCGAAGGCCACGGAGTCGGTCTGGACCTCGTTGCCGACCTCGGCCGGCAGGCACCACTCGAAGCCGATACACTGGGTGAGTCCGCCCTCGTAGGGCTGTCGACCGTCGACAGACCGGTTTCCGTCGAGCGCGATCCCCTCCGAGAGTACCGCCATCGCCCCGGCGAGCGATCCCTCGAAGATGATTTCCTCGCCGGCGGTGATCGTCTCGGCGACCTGTCCGAAGAGCTGCTCGATGGCGTCGTCGTCGTTCGCGAAGAACACGTGCTCGTCGGCGGGATCGCTGGCGAGGTCGCTGAGGTCGTCGAAGCTCGCGCCGCCGACGCCGATCGCGAAGATCTCGGTCCCGGCGTCTTTCGCCTCGCTGCCGTCGGTGTTGATGTCGCCGTCGCCGAAGACGACCATCACGCGGTTGTCGTGGGGGCAGTTCTCGAGTTCGGCCTGTCCGGCGTCCACGCCGGCCTGAGCGTTGGTACCACCGCTCGCGTTGAGCCCATCGATCGCGGTCTCGACGGCACTAAAGGTGTCAGTCAGCGGTTGCGGCGTGTCGGCTGTGCTGCTGAACTCCGTAACGCCGACCTGGTTGTCGGGGTTCGCATCGAGAATGGTTGCCGCAAGCTGTTTCGCGCCGCTTTTCGTGTTTGCGATGCGGCTTCCGCCCATCGATCCGGACGTGTCGATCACGAGCTGAACGCACACCGAATCTCCCGCTTCCTCGGCGTCGACGTCCAGGACGTTGTTGCAGTTCTCGTCGTACCACATCGTCACGTCGATGGCGTCGGCGAGCTGCCCGTCGCCCTCGGGGTCATCGGTGGAGAGTTCCAGGTCCTCGAGCGCCTCCAGCTCGGGCTCCGAGTAGCCGTTCTGTGCGTTCTCGGTCAGCTCGCCGTTCATCCACACCCACGAGGGGTTGTCACAGATGTGGAGGCTGATCGTCACCTCGCCGCAGTCGCCGGACTTCACGTCTTCGAGGACGAAGACCGGAATCTCGTCGCCGTTGACCAGTCCCACGTCGGGCAGGCAGAAGTCGCGCGTCTGGACTTCGTCCTCCCACGCGTCAGGCTCGTCGATGCTCGGGGCCTCGCCGATGAGGTAGATCCCCTCTTCCTCCTCGACGACGTCAAAGTCCGGATACCAGCCGTTGACCTCGTCGATGCGTCCGGTCCCGCCCGCATACGTGGCGCGGTAGTCAAGCTTGAGATCGAGCTCGCCCGCGGTGAGCGTGTTGCCCTCGAACGTCTCCGTGTCGTTGAAGTACGCTGTCGTCCCGAGTCCCGCGCCCGCGGAGGCCACGCCGACGGCCCCGAGGCCGGCGAGCAGCTTGCGCCGCGAGAGTCCGATGGTGTCGTTTGTGTCCGGGTTCATGATTCGTTGCCGACTCGCCCTCCGTCCGCGCCGGGTAGCCGAAGTCGGTTACTCTCCCCTCCGAGGGATACCGACCTAGTTACGCGCAGCCACGTCACCGTCGAACGAGTGGTTCGATTCCGTGGAACGAACGATTCCCGCGGTCAAACGCCGGATTCGATCGGCGGTTCGGGGCCCCTACTCGAGGTCGAAACGACGGCATGAACCCCGTACTTCGAACGCGGCGGGCGGTACGGGGTCCGTGCCGCGTCGAATGCGATATCGAGGGGGATCCGAACCGAACGGCGGCGCCCACGGCGGCGCGGGCTATCGGTTTCGAGGAGCCGGATCTCGGGTCAAGATACCACGAAACACGGGTTAGGTGGGGGTATCTGGCCCATACATATACCCTCAAAAGAAGACGTGGCGTCAACGACCGATCTCCGTATCGCGCGGAGCGTCGGACCCGCATCCATGAAATACCGACCCGACATCCTTCCGGCAGAGCAGGTGTACGCCATCCTCGCGAACGAGCGCCGTCGGCGCGCACTCGAACAGCTCGGGAGCGTCGGCGGCGTGGTGACGGTCCACGAGTTGTCCGAACTGGTGGCGGATCGCGAGACGGGCGAGAGCCCGCCGCCGAAGCGGTGCCGGGAGAGCGTGTACTCCTCGCTCGTCCAGACGCACCTACCGAAACTGGAGGAGGTCGGCGTGATCGAGTACGACCGAGAGACGCAGACGATCGAGCTGTCGCGACACGCGCGGGACGTCGCCCTCTACACCGAGATCGTCGCGAAAGGCGGGGTGACGTGGTCGGAGCTGTACCGCGCGCTCGGCGTCGCGTCGCTGACGATCCTGCTCGCGATCCTGCTCGAAGCCCCGATCGCCGCCGCGATCGACCCGGTCCTCTGGACGAGCCTCTCGCTCGGCGCGTTCGCCCTCACCGGCGCGTACCAGCTGTGGGTCAACCGCTTCTCCGTGCTCCGGCAGTTCCCGGCCGGACGCAACGGCCTGCGCTCGCGGCGCCGAAGCTGAGACGAACGCCGAGTGCTGCGACCTTCCGGCCCTATTTATAAACAACATGACGACATGACGCTGCGGCCGGCGCGTGCGAGGGAGTCGGTGGTCCGGAGCGACGCGGAGGACCACCGACAGGGCGAGAGCGAAGCTCTCGCTTGAAACCGGACGTAGTCCGGTGACGAGGCTGGGGAGGCGTGAGGCTGCGGTTGCTGTGCGGGGCGGGACTCAAAGGGGCAGCCGTGAGGGGCGCGGAGGCGAAGCAAGCACCGCAAGGAGGGAGCGAAGCGACCGACTGAGGAGCGCAGCGAGCGTGCGCGCCCCTCACGGCTGGGGCTTTGAAGATGTTCACCGGTGATCCGTCAGCAACCGTTTATAAATGAGCGGCTGGGGCTTTGGCTGTGTTCGCCGCCGATCCATCAGCAACCACTTATAAATGAGCGGCTGGGGCTTTGGAGGCGTTCACCACAGCAGCGAATTAGCGCCGAGCGGCTGTGACTTTGGAGGAATACATCGATGCTCCATCAGCAACCACTTATAAACGAGCGGCTGGAGCTTCAGCAGAATTCACCACGAAACAACCGATCACTCCGTGTTATTCGGTTGCGAGCGACGGCGGCAGGTCCAGCTCGAACAGCCGCGCGTTGCAGGCGGTACAGCGTCCCGCGACCACGTCGTAGCTCGAACAGCAGGACTCGACGACGCGCTCCTCGAGGATTACCGAGCCCTCGCAGGCGGGGCAGTCCTCGACGAACAGGCGGAGCGCACCGAGCACGCCGCTTCGCGCCGGGAGCGAGAGCGTCGTCCAGTCGTCGACCCGGTCGGTCAACACGCGGTCGGCGGCGACGTCCGCGAGGAACGCCGCGCGGGACTCCCAGTGGCCGATGCGCTCGCCGTCGGCGAACGCAAAGGCGGTCTCGCCGCGCCAGTCGAGCGAGAGCGAGTCGGCGTCGATCCCGGTAAGCGCCGCGAGCGCCGCCACGTCGGCGGCGGTACCGGCGTCGTCGGCGTCGTGGGTCGTCGGGGCGTCCGCGGCTTCAGTTATTGGGGCGTCGGCGTCGTCGGCGTCGGCGACGCTCGCGTCGAGGCGAATCCCGTCGAGGGCGTCGCTCCACGCGGACGCGAACCACGGGGCGAACGCGAGATCGGCCTCGTCGGGCGTCTCGACGAGGACGTCCGCCGACAGCAGGTACGACTCCGCGTCGATGTCGGCGGGCGGCGCGGCGGCGCGGCCCTTCCCGAACAGCCGCAGCACGCGCTCCGGGAGGTACCGCTTCGTGAGGTGGGGCGTGCCGGGAACGAGGTAGCCGCGCAGCCAGATCACCCCGAGCGCGCCGGCGAGGCCCCCCGCGCCGAGTCCGGGCCGACCGAACGCCGCGAGCGTGCCGGCGCCGGCCAGCGCGAGCGCGACGTTGACCACGGTACAGGGGATACAGCGGTTCTCACCGGTGTACTCCGGGCGACGAAGCCGAGAAAGCAGACCGAGACGGGCGTCGTGTGAGGTCGTCATACCTTCAGAGAGGTGCCGATCGGTCGTATGTATGGGCGCCATACCGCCTCTCGTGACGGCGATCGCGGCGCGGAGGAGCCCGGAGATCCGTGAGGGGTGGAGCACCCGACGCCGCCAGACGGGGCCACGAACCGCCTCGCTTTATTTTTGACGATATTACATAACCTTGAGGCATACGACAGAGGATCAGGTATTACTGGCATACAAATCAGTATTCGGAACGATAGGTAAGATAATAGAAAGTGATATGTTGTTTGGTACCAATCTGTATGAAGAGATTTTCACACCCGCGCCATGTCACCCCAACTACACTTTCAAGAAGAAACGGTGTCGAGCGAGGAGAACGGCCCCTCGCGCGACGAGGTGTTCACCGCGCTGAGCAACCGACGTCGACGGAACGTGATCACGTATCTGAAAGAGCACGGCGACGACGCCCGCGTGAGAGACATCGCGGAGCAGCTGGCCGCGTGGGAGAACGACCTCGACGTCAACGAGGTGACATACAAACAGCGGAAGCGCGTCTACACAGCCCTCCACCAGTCGCACTTGCCGAAGCTGGCCGCGAGCGGGTTCATCGACTACGAGTCCGACCGTGGGATCGTCTCGCTGACCGAGGAGAGCCGTCGACTCGACGTGTACCTCGAAGTGGTTTCCGAAAACGAGATCCTCTGGAGCGAGTACTACGTGGGGCTCGCGGTCGTCTGCGGGCTGCTCGGCGGGGCCGCGGCGATCGGAACCGTCCCGTTCGCGAGCGTCTCCGGGTACGCGTACTCGGTCCTCTTCGCGGCCCTCTTCGGCGTCTCCGGCCTGATACACCGGACGGTGACGCGTCGGAACAGGATCGGATAGGGGCCCCCGCGGGACACCCGCAGGGTTTTAGCCGCGCACGGCGGGAGTACGGACATATGGCAACGGGGATCGTCGGGGAGTTCCTCGATCTCAAGGCGGAGACGGACGCGGACGTCCTCGCGATGCAGTGCGGCGACTTCTACGAGTTCTTCGCGGACGACGCCGAGCTGGTCGCCGACGAGCTCGACCTCACGGTGTCACAGAAGTCCTCCCACGGTTCGTCGTACCCGATGGCGGGCGTGCCGCTCTCGGAGCTGACGCCGTACGTGAACGCCTTGGTCGAGCGCGGCTACCGCGTCGCGGTCGCCGACCAGTACGAGACGGAGGGCGGCGACCACGCCCGCGAGATCGTCCGCGTCGTCACGCCGGGCACGGTCTTGGAGACGAGCGACGACGACGCGCGGTACCTCGCCGCGGTGGTCCGCGAGGAGGACGGGTCCGGCGGGGCCGGGGCGACCGGCGGAACCGGAGACGCCGACGCCGACGGCCCCTACGGGCTCGCCTTCGCTGACGTGACCACGGGGCGGTTCCTCGCCACGACGGTCGACGACGGGGGCGACCTGCGCGCCGAGCTCTACCGCTTCGACCCCGCGGAGGTGTTGCCCGGCCCGCACGTCCGCAACGACGACGGCCTGCTCGGCGCGGTCCGCGAGGACCTCTCGGGGCGCGTGACCGCGTTCGACGCGGAGGCCTTCGCGAGCGGGCGCGCGAGACACGCGGTGCGCGAGCAGTTCGGCCGCGAGACGACCGACAGCGTCGGACTCGACTCCGAGCTCGCGGTCCGCGCCGCGGGCGCGGTCCTCTCGTACGTCGAGGAGACGGGCGCGGGCGTGCTCGCCTCGATGACCCGCCTGACGGCGTACGGCGCCGACGACCGGGTCGACGTCGACGCGACCACCCAGCGCAACCTCGAGATAACGGAGACGATGCGGGGTGACGCCGACGGCTCGCTGTTCGACACGGTCGACCACACCGTCACGGCCGCCGGCGGCCGGCTGCTCCGCGAGTGGCTCACCCGACCCCGTCGCGACCGCGAGACGCTCGCGGCCCGGCTCGACGCGGTCGAGTCGCTGGCGTCCGCGGCGCTCGCGCGCGACCGGATCCGCGGGGTCCTCGGCGACGCGTACGACCTCGAACGGCTCGCGGCGCGCACGACCAGCGGGAGCGCCGGCGCGCGCGAACTGCTCTCGGTCCGCGACACGCTCGCGCTGCTCCCGGATCTCGCGGACGCAATAGGGGGGACCGCCCTCGCCGACTCGCCCGCGGCCGCCGTCCTCGACCAAGTCGACCGCGAGGGTGCGGCCGCCCTCCGCGAGGAGCTCGCCGAGGCACTCGCCGAGGACCCGCCGAAGGCGAAGACGGGCGGCGGGCTGCTGAAGGAGGGGTACGACGACGAGCTCGACGAGCTGATCGAGCGGCACGAGGCGGTAAAATCGTGGCTCGACGGGCTCGCCGAGCGCGAGAAACAGAAGCACGGGCTCAGCCACGTCACTGTCGACCGCAACAAGACTGACGGCTACTACATCCAGGTGGGGAAGTCGGTCGCCGACCAGGTACCGGAGGGTTACCGCGAGATCAAGACGCTGAAGAACTCGAAGCGGTTCGTCACCGACGAGCTCGCGGAGAAGGAGCGGGAGGTCCTCCGCTTAGAGGAGGCCCGTGGCGAGCTGGAGTACGAGCTGTTCGAGGAGCTGCGCGAACGGGTCGCCGAGCGCGCCGAGCTGCTCCAGGACGCCGGGCGGGCGGTCGCCGAGCTCGACGTGCTCGCCTCGCTCGCGACCCACGCGGCCCGCAACGACTGGACGCGCCCGGAGCTGACCGCGGAGCGTCGGCTCGACGTCGAGGCCGGTCGGCACCCCGTCGTCGAGGGGACGACCGACTTCGTCCCGAACGACCTCCGGCTCGACGCGGAGCGCGGCTTCCTCATCGTCACCGGCCCGAACATGAGCGGGAAGTCGACGTACATGCGGCAGGCCGCGCTGATCCAGCTGCTCGCGCAGGCCGGCTCGTTCGTCCCCGCCCGCGTGGCCGAGGTGGGCCTCGTCGACGGCATCTACACCCGCGTCGGCGCGCTCGACGAGCTGGCGCAGGGCCGGTCGACGTTCATGGTCGAGATGCAGGAGCTGTCGAACATCCTCCACTCGGCGACCGCGGACTCGCTCGTCATCTTAGACGAGGTCGGCCGCGGCACCGCCACCTACGACGGCATCTCCATCGCGTGGGCCGCGACCGAGTACCTCCACAACGAGGTGCGCGCGCGCACCCTCTTTGCCACCCACTACCACGAGCTGACGACGCTCGCGGACCACCTCCCGCGCGTCGCGAACGTCCACGTCGCCGTCGACGAGCGCGACGGCGAGGTGACCTTCCTCCGTACCGTCCGCGACGGTCCGACGAACCGCTCGTACGGGGTCCACGTCGCAGACCTCGCGGGCATCCCCGACCCCGTCGTCTCCCGCGCGGACGAGGTCCTCGACCGCCTCCGCGAGGAGAAGGCCATCGAGGCCCGCGGCTCGCGGAGCGGAGGGGGCGGCGACGGGGAGGCTCCCGGCGGTGACGGCGCAGGACGCACACAGCAGGTCGTCTTCGACCTCTCGTCGGGGTCGTTCTCGGAGGGCGGCGACGGGGCGTCGGCGGACGCCCCCGATTCAGAGGCGGGTCGCAACGGAGCGGGCACCGAGTCGAAACCGGTACCCTCCGGCGAAGCCGCGGAGGCCCCGGAAACCGCGCCCGCCGACCGGCTCGACTCCGAGACCCGCGCCGTGATCGACGAGTTGGCCGACGTCGACGTCGCGGCGACCCCCCCGGTGGAGCTGCTCTCGCGGGTCCAAGAGTGGCAAGAGCGGCTGGACTGACCGCGCTGCGGGACGGATGCGAGGGTACGTCTGACGTAAGAACTAATGTCCGACCTCGTCGTGTGGTGTGTATGGGCATCATGAGCAAGATCCTCGGCGGAAGTGGGAGCCGCTCCGTCGACGATTACGTCGAACTCGATTCGGACGACTTCGCCGACGCGCACGCGGAGACGGACACGCAGGTACACTTCGCCGAGATCGGCGACCAGAGCGACGTCATCCCGATCAAGGACGCGGTGTACGACGGCGACTTCGTCATCGCCGACATCACCCGCCACTCCACGTCGGACCGGACGATAGAACACGTCTACGACGAACTCCGTCAGGTGGTCCAGGAGGTCGACGGCGACATCGTCCAGAAGGGCGACGACCAGATCATCGTCACCCCGACCGGTGTGAAGGTCTCGCGGCAGAAGCTGTAACCCCCGCGTCCCGAGGTTTTCGCCCCGGTTTCCGTCCGTGAGCCCCGCTTCGCGACCGGGATTCGGCCGTACCGGCCGAACCGTGTCATATATGCCGTTCTCCCGCCCACGTAGAGTCGAATGGACGAGCCGGTCCTCCTGACGGGCGCCGGCGGACGGGTGGGACAGGCCATCCTCCGCGGTCTCGGCGACGACTACGACTGGCGGCTCCTCGACCGCGAGCCGCTCCCGGCCGCGAAGGTGCCCGACGGGGTCACCGACGCCGACCGGTACGTCGCCGACATCACCGACGAGCGCGCCCTCCGCGAGGCGGTCGCCGACGTCGGCGCGGTGATCCACCTCGCCGGCGACCCGCGGAAGACGGCGCCGTGGGACTCCGTCCTCCGGAACAACATCGACGGCACGCAGGTCGTGATGCGCGCCGCCGCCGAGGCCGGCGTCGAGAAGTTCGCGTTCGCCTCCTCGAACCACGCCGTCGGCGGCTACGAGACCGAAGACCGGACCCCGGACCTGTACCGCCCCGAGAACGACTACCGGCTCGACGGCAGCGAACTCCCCCGCCCCGGAAATCTCTACGGCGTTTCAAAGGCGGCGGGCGAGTCGCTCGGACGCTTCTACCACGACGAGTTCGGCATGAGCGTCGTCTGCGTCCGCATCGGAAACCTCACGAAGGACCACCCGCCCCGCGAGTACGAGCGCGGGCAGGCGATGTGGCTCTCCCACCGCGACTGCGCGCACCTGTTCGACCGGTGTCTCCGAGCCGACTACGGCTACGAGGTCGTGTACGGCATCTCGAACAACGACCGCCGCTACTACTCCATCGAGCGCGCCCGCGAGGCGCTCGGCTACGACCCCGCCGACAACTCCGCCGATTACACCTTCGAAGGGAAACCCAAGCCGGACCGCGACACCGAGACGAACGGGGGCCGCTACGCCGCCGACTCGTTCGCGTCCGACGCCGATCGACCCGCCGACGAGTCGCCCGCCGAACCCAACTTCCCGGCCGACCCCGACGACGCCTGAGCGCCGCGCGGCACCGCCACCCGGCGCGGGCGCTCAGAACAGCCCGTCGACGTCGCGCCGCTTCCGCTCCTCGCGCTCGACGTGATCGCCCAGCCGCGCCGCCACCTGCGGCCGCGCGTCCGGGGTCCGGAGGTACGCGAACAGCAGTTCGGCGAACTCGGTCCGGCCCGTTCCGCGCTCCTCGCTGGCGAGGTCGGCCGCGGTCGCGAGCACCTCTGGGTCGCCCGGTTCCCCCGCTCCCGCGAGCGCCCGCGCCGCGACACCGGCCGCGGCGAGCGATAACCCGCCGAACGCCGGCGTCTCGCCGTCGATGCGGACTCGCGGCACAGACGCTGAATCCGCGTTTTCCGGGGGCGTAGCGAGCCGGTCCGCCCACTCTCGGACGGGACCCAGCGCGACCCCCCGCGGATCGGAGACGCTCGCCAGCGCCGCGACGGCGTCGTCCGCGCGCGCCGCCGCCCCGGATCGGTCGCCGTCGATCGCGCGGTGCGTCGCCGCCGCGGTCGCGGCCAGCCCTCGGCGAAGTCGCTCGCCGTCGCCGTCGCTCTCGGTGCTATCGCTCTCGTCGCGGTTGCTCTTGCCGTCGCCGTCGCTCTCGGCGCCGCCCGGAGGTCGCCGTTCACCTCTCCAGACGTCGCGGGCCGCGAGGAACTGCCGCTCGTTGAACAGCGCGGCGCCGGCAGTGATCGCGACCGAGGCGGACGGCGCGTCGCGCGCGTCTCGGTTCTGCTCGGCGTCGCGGTCGGTCATGCCTCGCGGTCAGCGGCGACGATTCATAAATGCCGAGTTCCGCGACCGTGAAAACGGAGGTCGCAGCGTCAGCGGAGAACAGGCGGCCGAAGCGTCAGCGGAGAGCAGGCGGCCGAAGCGTTAGCAGCGGGAGCGCCCGCGGCGGGCGGATCAGGCCTCCCGGGCGGCGCCGTCGTCGCCCGGGAGGCGAAACGTTCGGTCGACCGCAGTCGGGTATCGCCGGTGAAGCGCCGCACCGGCGACGGCGCCGCAGAGGGCGGCCAGCGCGACCGCGGCGGCGGTCGGGAACGAGAGGGCCGCGACGGTCACTACCGGCAGCGCCGCGAAGCCGATCGCGGCGCCGAGCGACGGGACGGTCGCCGACCGGTGGGGGTTCGCGTACAGGTCGGAGTGGACGGTGCGTCTGGAGGGGGATCGGTCTGGTGTCATCGTCGGATCTGGGTCGTGGCGCGAGTCGGTCGCGCCGCAGTCGGCGTCGGTTCGGCCGCCGGCGACCGCGCGGTGCGGTCTCCGAACGGCGAAGCGGGGTCGGAGAGCGTCCGGGAGAAGCCGTCGCTCGTCTCGATGGACGGGTCGGCTGTCTCCGCGTCGGGGTCACGCGGCGACGGTGCCGAGGAGAGCGGCGACCGGTCCGCGGACCCGTTTCCGGACGCTCCGGCGGGGGGTGAACGTCGGGATGGGGTCACGGACGGTCATGGTTTCGACCCGGCGGTGGGAGACCGGCCGGGCGTGTCTTCACCTAGTGCCGCAACCGAGTTAATCGTTGTTCGTGTGTGTGAACCAATGGCTCGGTTCGGTCAGCGCGGCTGTCGGGCCGACCGGCGTGACTACCAGTACACTAAGGACGTCGGAGCGCGTACCGACGGTAGACGTGTCCAGTAGCCTACTACCGGTGATCGCGACGATACTCGTGTCGGGGCTCGCGGTCCAGCTGCTCGCTCACCGGTTCCGGATACCGAGTGTCATCTTCTACCTCGCGATCGGAGTGGTGTTGGGGCCCGAACTGCTGGGACTGGTCACGCTGGAGACGTTCGGCGACGGACTGGAGATCATCGTCGGACTCAGCGTCGCGATCATCGTCTTCGAGGGGGCGTTCGCGCTTCAGATCGACCGGATCCGGCGCGCGTCGACGGTGTCGCTCCGGCTCGTAACCGTCAGCGCGGTCGTGATGTTCATCGGGACGGCGGCCGCGGTCCGGGCGTTCACCGACGGCACGTGGGAGATCGCGCTGCTGATCGGCGCGCTGCTGGTGGCGACGGGGCCGACCGTCATCACGCCGATCCTCAACGTGGTCCGGGTGCGGGACCACGTCGCGACCGCGCTGGAGACCGAGGGGATCGTCAACGACGTGACGGCCGCGATCGTCGCGGTCGTGATATTCGAGACGCTGCTGCTCGACGACCTCGGCGTCCCCGCGACGGTGCTGTCGTTCCTCCAGCGGTTCGGCGTCGGGGTCGCGGCGGGGCTGCTCGCCACCGTCAGCATCTACGTACTCCTGGACAGCGACCTCGTTCCCGAACGCGACGTGCAGGCGTCGCAGTTCCTCGTGCTGGCGGCCGCGATCGGCTCGTTCGCGGCCGCGGAGGCCGTCGCGGCGGAGGCGGGCATCGCGGCGGCCGCGACGAGCGGGATCCTCCTCGGCAACCTCGATTTGGACAACCGCGAGGAGATCGAGCGGTTCGCACAGAACACGACGCTGATCGTCCTCTCGTTCGTGTTCATCTCGCTGGCCGCGCTGATCGACGTCGAGGCGATCGCGGGGCTCGGCCTCGGCGTGATCGCCATCGTCGCCGTCATCATGCTCGTCCTCCGGCCGCTGGGGGCGTTCATCGCGACCCTCGGCGTCGAGCGGTTCACCCGCCCCGAGCGGCTGTTCATCGCCAGCGTCGGGCCCCGCGGGATCATCCCGGCGAGCGTGGCGACGCTGTTCGCCATCGAGCTGGAGCTCGCGGGGAGCGTCGCCGCCGGCGAACTGCTCGTCGGCACGGTGTTCGCGGTCATCTTCGCGACGGTCCTCGTCGAGGCGGGGCTCGCGCGGCAGATCGGAGAGTTCCTCGGAGTGTCACCAATGCGCACGATAATCATCGGCGGGGGTCGGGTCGGCCAGGCGCTCGCCACGCGACTGGAGAACAGGGGCGAGTACGTCGTGATAGTCGAGTCCGACCCGGACGTCGTCGAGCGGGCGCGCTCGGAGGGGTTCACCGTCTACGAGGGCGACGGCAGCGACACGGAGACGCTGCGCGGCGCACACATCGAGGACGCCAAGCGGTTCATCACGACGACGAGCGACGACGACATCAACCTCCTCGCGTGTCAGCTCGCGATCACCAAGTTCGACGTCGCGTCGGTGTACTCGCGGGTGAACGATCCGGACAACGTCGACGCCTTCGACAGCATCGGCGTGAAGGGGATCGACGCCTCGACGGCGACCGCGGTCGCCATCGACGACGAGATCGAGCGGCCCGCGCTCACCCACTGGATGAATGAGCTCGGCGACAGCCACGACGTCCAGGAGGTCGAGGTGACCTCACAGGAGCTCGCGGGCAAGACGATCCGCGACCTCAACGCACAGATCCCCGACGGCACCTTCGTCGCCGTCGTCAGCCGCGACGGCGAGAACCACGTCCCATCGGCGGACAGCGTCCTCGAAATCGGCGACCACGTGACGTTCATCGGCAACACCGACGCGGTCCGCCGCGCGATGGACCGCTTCCACCCGCACGACTAAGACGTCGATCGTGCCGTTCGGATCGGTTGCTAAGCGAGGGTACGCGGCGTCGGACGGGCGGCCGGCCGTTGATAAATGACTGGTGCTGATTCGGTGACTCCGGCTCAATCTCCGACACCCCGCTTTTGACATCCTCCTCCGCCTGAAGGCGGAGGAATCCCGAGCGGTGGGAGTTTCAGGTTCGCAACCATGGACGCCGCCACTTTACGGGAGCTCGTTTAACCCAGTCGTCGTGGTCGGTGGCTGTCTGGCCATGCCAAATGGCCGTTACTCCTATCCTCGGCGCCGTTGACCCTCTCCTGTTGTTTTTGCCAGCAGAAGGTCGCTGGTGCGTTAGCGGATTTGGAGTTACCTTTGGGCTTACTCAGGCCGACAGGCACGAGACGAACCCTTCGAGGATTCGTGTTCACCACGTCGGCGTTTCGGATACTGCCTCGTTACTGTGGGCGGACAG
>NZ_FNBO01000012.1 GCF_900102375.1 Halorubrum xinjiangense | reverse complement strand
AGGGTAAGGTCAGGTCGGAACGGAGCGATTCCGAACGGCCTTCGGAGGCGGCCTCGCCGCCGCTAATGAGACAATATCCGAAACACCAACACGGTGAACGCGAATGCCAGAAGCGTTCGTCTGTGCCTGTTGGTCGAGCAAGCCCAAAGATACCTCCAAGTCCGTCGAAGTGTCGGCGACTCACCTGCTGGCAAAAATAACAGGTGGGAGTCAGCGGCATTGAGGATAGGAGTAACGGCGGTTTGGCACCGCCAGTCAGCCACCGTTTCGTGATGGGTTAAACGGGTTCCCGAAGAAGAAATCGGACTCATGGTTGCGAACCTGAAACTCCCACCGCTCGGGATTCCTCCGCGTTCACGCGGAGGAGGATGTCAATCGTGGTGACTTCTTCCAAAGTCGAGTCGGTTATTTATAAATGGCAGCCAGCAGTTCGGCGGCGAACAACTCCAAAGCCCCAGCCGTGAGGCGGGCGCACGCTCGCTGCGCGCTTCAGTCGCTCACTGCGTTCGCTCCTTCCAGTGCTTGCGTCGCCTGCGCCCGCCTCACGGCTGCCCCTTTGAGTCCCGCCCCGCACGGCACCGCACAGCACCTCACACCTCCCCAGCCTCGTCGGCGGTCCGGAGCGTAGCGGAGGACCGCCGACTCCCTCGCGCGTGCGGTTCGCGCCGCGTTGCGGCGCTCACCGGCACGCGCCACCGCACCACCTCGTTCATTTATAAGTCGTCCAGCTCGGACGCCCACGATTTATATCGGACGACGGGGAGGCCTCGACATGGCCAGACGAAGCCTGCTGTTCTCGCCCGGCGACAGCCCCGATCTCATGCGGAAGGCGCCCGGCGCCGGCGCCGACGTGATCTGTTTCGACCTCGAAGACGCCGTCGCGCCCGGCCGAAAGGACGAGGCGAGGGCGGCAGTCGGCGAGGTGCTCGCGGACCCCTCCTTCGACCCGGACGCGGAGGTCTGCGTCCGCCTGACGGCCGAGTCGCCCGCGGCCGACCTCGACGGCGTGTTGGGGGGAGACGGCGAGGACGGGACTGGCGACGAGACCGGCGCCGTCCGCCTCGACGCGGTGATGCTCCCGAAGGTCGAGGCCGCCGACCGGGTCGAGCGCGTCGCCGAGCTATGCGCCGAGCGGGGCCGCGACCTCGCGGTCTTCGCGCTCGTCGAAACTGCGGCAGGGGTGCTCTCGGCGCAGTCGATCGCAGCTGCGGACGCGACCGATGCGCTCGTGTTCGGCGCCGAGGACCTCGCCGCCGACGTGGGCGCGACCCGGACCGACGAGGGGACGGAGGTGCTGTACGCCCGCGAACACGTCGTCCTCGCCGCGAGCGCGGCCGGCGTCGACGCGATCGATACGGTGTACACGGACTTCTCCGACGAGGCGGGGCTCCGCGAGGACGCGGCGTTCGCGCGGCGGCTCGGCTACGACGGGAAGCTCGCGATCCACCCGGCGCAGGTGGAACCGATCACCGAGGCGTTCACGCCCGACCCGGCGGACGTCGAGTGGGCCGAGCGGGTACTCGACGCCCGCGACGAGGCGAAGCGAGAGGGACGAGCCGTCTTCCAGGTCGACGGCGAGATGATCGACGCGCCGCTGATCGCGCAGGCCGAGCGGATCCTCGACCGGGCGCCCGACGCGGACCGCTGAGCCGGCTGGCCGCTCCGGCCTCCGCTCGGGCCCCCCGTCCGCGCTGCCGGCGACGATGTCGACACGCACAATTTCCGTGCCGGTCGTCACAGTTAACCCCCGTCCACCAGCACGTCAAAATATGTCTTCCGAGGCGAACCCGTTCGAGAGTCTGCGAGAGCAGGTGGACGACGCCGCGGCGGTCGTCGACGCCGACCCGGGCGTCATCGAGCGCCTGAAGAACCCGGAACGGGTGTTAGAGACGAACCTCACGTTCGAACTCGACGACGGGTCCTTGGAGACGGTCCGCGCGTACCGCTCCCAGTTCAACGGCGACCGCGGCCCGTACAAAGGCGGGATCCGCTATCACCCGGGCGTCACCCGCGACGAGGTGAAGGCGCTGTCGGGCTGGATGGCGTACAAGTGCGCCGTCGTCGACGTCCCCTACGGTGGCGGGAAGGGCGGCATCGCGATCGATCCGGCCGACTACTCCGAGAGCGAACTAGAGCGGCTCACCCGCGCGTTCGCCACCGAGCTGCGACCCCTCATCGGCGAGGACCGCGACATCCCCGCGCCGGACGTCAACACCGGCCAACGGGAGATGAACTGGATCAAAGACACCTACGAGACCCTCGAAAACACCACCGCACCGGGCGTCATCACGGGGAAGGCGATCGACTCCGGCGGCAGCGAGGGGCGCGTCGAGGCGACCGGCCGCTCCGTGGCGCTGTCGGCCCGCGAGGCGTTCGACTGGCTCGACCGCGATATCGCGGGCGCGACGGTCGCCGTCCAGGGGTACGGGAACGCCGGCTCCGTCGCCGCCGCGCTGCTCGACGACCTCGGCGCGAGCGTGGTCGCGGTCTCCGACTCCTCGGGCGGAATCCACGACCCCGACGGGTTCGACCCGCGGGACGTGAAATCGCACAAGGCCGACACCGGCTCGGTAACCGGCTACCCCGACGCCGACGCGCTCACGAACGACGAGCTGCTCACGCTCGACGTCGACTGCCTCGTCCCGGCCGCGCTGGAGAACGCGGTCGACGTCGACCTCGCGGCGGAGGTCGACGCGAAACTGATCGTCGAGGCGGCCAACGGGCCGCTCACGCCCGACGCGGACGACGTGCTCGCCGAGCGCGACGTCCACGTCGTCCCCGACATCCTCGCGAACGCGGGCGGCGTCACCGTCTCCTACTTCGAGTGGGTCCAGAACCGACAGCGGTTCAGCTGGACCGAGGAGCGCGTCAACGAGGAGCTGGAACGCGTTATCACGGACGCGTTCGACACGCTCGTCGACACCTACGAGTCGAACGACGTCTACAACCTCCGGACCGCGGCGTACGTCGTCGGTATCGGTCGGATCGTCGACGCGTACGATCAGGCCGGGAGCTGGCCGTAGCGAGCGGCCGTTCGCCGTTTCGAAAAGGAGACCCTACTTTCGGAGGGTGACCTCACTCCAGCCGTGCGTCTCGGATCTCGACGTGGCCGCGGTCGCCCTCCCAGACGGCGTCGTAGGTCATCTTGATGCGGCGGTCCATGTGTGGGCCGTCGACGACGTACGTTTCGAACTCCCCGCCCTCGCCGAGCGGGTGGACGCCGTACTCTTCGCGGAGCGCGAGCAGTTCGTCGAGCGCGTCGGCGTCGTACCGCCGCCCCAGCCACGACTCGTCGAGCCCGTACGCTGCCACCTGAACGATTCGGATCTCGAAGCCGGCGTCGAACATCGCCTCGGCGAGTTCGACCGGATCCCGCTGCCACAGCGGCGCGAAGAGGTCGATCCCGAGGCGGTCGCACATCGCCTGAATCCGGTTCGTCTGGAACTCGCTCTCGACCGCGCCGGCCGTGACCCCCGCGAGGTCGACGCCGTCCGCGGCGGCGATCTCCCGGAGCGCCGCCTCCATCGGCTCCAGCTCGGCGTCGCCCTGCGCGCCCGCGTCGTCGACGTCGTCCGCGCCGAAGTCGTCGGGCGACACTTCGACGAGGTCGATGCCGACGCTCTCGGCCGCGAGCGAGGCGAGCTCTGTCGCCGGCGTGTGGTACATGTACGAGTCGCCGGCGGGGTGGACCGTCAGGAGCCGCGAGACGTCGAGTCCCTCCTCCAGCGCGCGGTACAGCGCCCATGAGGAGTCTTTCCCGCCCGAAAAGAGGCTCACCCAGTTGCTCATGACCGGGAGAGGGAGTCGCGCGGATAAATGGTCGGCGGTCGGGCCGCGGCGACCGGATGCGGCGGCTGCGCGGACAGGGGCGTGTCGCTCAGTCCGAGATGAACTCGTTGTCGCGCCAGTTGACGCCGCCCTCGCCCTCGCCGGCGCCCTGCGGGCTCTCGACGACCTCGATGCTTGCCGGGCGCGGCTCGCCCTCGACGATCCGCGTCGCCTCCAGTTCGCCGTCCTCCTCGGTGATCGCGGTCAGCGTCCCCTTCTCGGAGAGCGTCGCGATCTTGCGGAGGACGAGGAACATCGGGTACTGGAGCGCGGAGTTCTGGAGGACGGTCTCGCGGTCGCCCTTGAAGCAGGCGAACTCGACGAGCTCGGAGGGGATCTCCTCCTCCTCGTCGTCCATCCACTGGGGTCCGCCGGCGCGGGGCGGCTCCTCCTCCCAGACGCGGGTCTCCGTGACCGACGCCTTCAGCTGGGCCGTGGGCGTGTACTTGCTGATCGATTCGTCGTCGGACAGGGCCTTGATGATCAGTGTGTTGTTTCGACGCGTGATGTCGATGTCGTCGATCTCCTTCGGGAGATCGGGGTCTTCGTCGAAGTACGTCTCTACGTCTTCGAGGGGCAGTTCGAGCGTCGAATGAAGTCGGAACACGCGGCCTGTCATTGTTTGTGGAATGCGGTGGGGTGGAACCGGTGGTCACGGCGGCAGCGGCAGCGGCTGCTTCTAATCGATATACGCACCGTGGGTTTATATGGACTGCCCTTCGAGGTGTGAGGATCGGCGCGGCGACCGCGCCGAACGGGGATCGGACTCGCGTCGGCGTCCGAGGGGAGTCCCGGGCTCACTCGGCACCCAGTTCGGCGGCGAGCTCGCCGCGCTCGTCCAGTTCGGCGAGCACGTCGCTGCCGCCGACGAACTCGCCGTCGACGAACGTCTGCGGGATCGTCTCCCAGCCGCTGTGCGACTCCAGGGCCTCGCGGTACTGCGGAAGCGCGGGCAGCACGTCGACGGTTTCGAACTCCTCGACGTGCTGGGAGATGAGCTCGACGGCGCGCTTCGAGTAGCCGCACTGGGGCATCAGGCGGTTCCCTTTCATGAACAGCACCACGTCGTTGTCGGCGATGGTCGTCTCGACGCGCTCGTCGATCTCCGCTGCGTCGGCGTCCGTTTCGGGGCTGAACGTCATACGGTAGGGTACGCGTCGCCGAGCCAAATGGGTTCCGCACGGGACGAGCGGAGAACCGCTCCGAAACGGCAGTTTACTGTTTATAAATAATCAGTTGCGGACGGACTGCGAACACCGCCAAAGCCCCAGCCGGGAGGCGGGTGCACGCTCGCTGTGCGCCTCACTCGGTCGCTATCGCTCCCTCGTTCGGTGCTTACGTCGTCATCAGAACGCTTCGCGTTCTGATTGGCTCACGAGAGCGGAGCTCTCGTGAACGCCTGCGCCCGCCTCCCGACTGCCCCTTTGAGTCCCGCCCCGCACCGCACAGCACCTCACACCTCCCCAGCCTCGTCGCTGGCGGCCTCCGCTTCGCTCCGGCCGCCAGCGACTCCAGCGAGGGACCGAAGGTCCCTCTGGCAGTCGGGCGAAGCCCGACGACCTCGCGCGTGCTCCTCGCGGCCGCCTACGGCGGCCCCTCGGAGGCACGCGCCGCCGTAACGTGTCGCTCTGTGAGTCGTCTTTATAACTGAAGCGGAGAGAACGGTCGCGACCCTACTCGTCGCGGTCGACGCGGACCACGTCGACGAGCGAGTAGACGGGGACGCCGTCGATGTCGTCGTACCCCATCTTGTCGACGAGGACGACGCAGGCGACGGGCTCGCCGCCCTGCTCGCGGATCGCGTCGATCGACTCCCGCATCGTCGTCCCCGAGGTGATGATGTCGTCGACGACGTAGCAGTCGCGGTTCCGGATCGCGGCGAAGTTCCGCGAGAAGCCGCCGCCGTGCTCGTCGATGTCACCCTCCTCCCACTGGTGTTTTGCGGGCGCATACGTGCCGAGGTCGGTGTCGAGCCGGTCGGCGACCGCGGTCGCGAGCGGCGCGCCCGCCTTCTCGATGCCGACCGTCAGGTCGACCGCCTCGCCCTGCTTGGCGAGGAGGTCCGCCATCGCGCTTGCCGCGTAGCCGAGCCGGGTCGAGTCGCGCCCGAGCGCCGACCAGTCGACGTGGATGTCGGCCGACGCCGTCGCGTCCGCGGCCGCCTTGTCCCCCTCGGTCCCGCCGCCGCGCTCGACCAGCCAGCTCGCCGTCTCGCGGGAGACGTTCAGTTCGTCCGCGATCTCCCCCTTCGAGAGTCCCCGCTCCGCGAGCTCGGCAGCGCTGTCTATCAGGTCGTCAACGTTCTTCATACGCGGCGAATTCGACCGCCGTTTTAATAGTCGTGTCGTCATCCGCGAACGCGGCCTCGAAGTCGTCGAGCCCGTGGACCCCCGTCACGAGATCGCCTACAAACTCCTCGGAGAGCCCCGCGAGCGACTCGACGGCCGACTCGAAGTGGCCGTACCCGGAGTTGACGCTGCCGACGAGCGCCTTGTTGTGGAGGACGAACTCGCGGTGGAGCCGGCCGCCGTCGATCTCGAACTCCCAGTCGCCCGGGACGCCGAGGAGCGCGCCGACCCCGTTCGGGGCGAGGGCCTCGATCGTCTCGAAGGCGTGGGGCGCGTAGCCGGTCGCCTCGAAGACGAGGTCCATCGGCTCGTACGCGTCGGGGACCTCCGGGATCGAGGTGTCGTTCGAGTTCACGTACGTCGCGCCCAGCGATTCGATGATGTCGATCGTCGGGTCGGGGCGCTCGCGCCGGCCGAGACAGTAGATCCGGTCGAACGACTCGTCGAGCGTCGCGACCGTCAACAGGCCGAGCGAGCCGTTACCCAGCACGAGCGCCGACTCGGGCTCCCAGCCGAACGCCGACCGGCTGGCGTACGCGTGCTCGATCGCCTTCTCCGCGATCGAGACCGGCTCGACGAGGAACCCCCACTCGGCGAGCGCCGGCGGGATCTCGACTAAGAACTCCGCGGGGCTGGTGAAGTACTCCGCCATGAAGCCGTGGGCGCCGACGATGCCGCGCTCGTGGTACTCCCCCTCCGGCGCCATGTCGGGCTCGCCGCGCGCGAAGTACTCGTTGGCCCCGTTCGGCGGCCGTCGGACCGTCGGGACGACGACGTCGCCGACTTCGAACGGCGTGTCGTTCGGGTCCTCGACCACGCCGACCGCCTCGTGACCCAACACGAGGTGGTCCTCGCCCGCGGGCGTGCCCCCGTGACCCCCTGCGATGACCTCGTGGTCGGTCCCGTCCACGCCGACCCGCAGGGTCCGAACCAGCGCCTCGCCGGGCGCGGGCTCCGGTCGCGGCTTCTCTGTCACGACCGGTTCGTCGGCTCCCTCGTAGACGGCAATCGCGTTCATATCTGGACTCTAGCGGTCAGTCACCAAAAGATTTCTTTTATTGTGAGTAAACGCGGCCGGCGGATCCCCCGTGGAGTTTTCCGTCGCTCGAGCGTATTCGGGTGCGTGTGTACACTCACCCTCGCGTGGCGGGCGTTCGGCGACGCCCCCGTCGCGCTCGCGGCCACCCGCGATGAGGCGCTCGACCGCCCGAGCGAGCCCCCCGCTCTTCGAAACGGCGACGTCCGGTACGTGGCCCCGCGCGACGCCGAGGCCGGCGGGACGTGGATCGGCGTCTCCGAGGGCGGCCTCGTCGTCGCCGTCACGAACCGGTGGCTCGACGCCGACCGCGAGGGCGACCGCTCGCGCGGGCTGCTCGTCCGCGACTGCCTGACGGCCGAGTCCGCGGAGGCGGCGGTCAGGGCGGTCGAACGCGAACTCGACGAGCGCGCCTACGACGGCTTCAACCTCGTGTTCGCCGACGAGCGGGCGGCGTTCCTGCTGGCGTACGACGGCGGCCTCGTCGTGACCCGACTCGACCCGGGCGTCCACGTCGTCGGCAACGTCGGCGCCGTGGTCAACGGCGCGGAGCGGTTCGCGGTCCCCGAGCGCCGACGGGAGTTCGGCGAGGAGCGCGCGGACAGCGCCAAGCGGATCGCGGCCGCGCTCGTCCCGGAGCCGGGCGAGTCGGGCGAGTCGTGGCTCGACCGCGCGAGCGGCGTCCTCGCCGACCACGACTACGGCGCCTGTCTCCACGGTGACGAGTTCGGAACCCGGTCGTTCACCCGGATCCGGACCGGCGATGACCCCGCAGTCGCGTACGCCGACGGCCCGCCCTGCGAGACGCCCGCGGAACCGGTGTCGCTCCCCGAGGAGTTCGCGTTCACTCGGCGGTGAGACGACGCCTCCTGCGGCCGCGGAACGTGCGACCGGAAAGCCAGTTTTAAGCGATTCGGGGGGCGTGTGAGACTATGAGCGCGTCCGAAATCGAGTCCGACCTGTCGGCGGACGAGCGCGCCGGCCTCGAACTCATCCGCGAGACCGGCGGCATCCACCAGAGCGACTTCTGGAAGGAACTCGACGTCTCCTCGCGCAAGGGGAGCCGCATCGCCGAGGCGTTAGAGGAGTCGGGACTCATCCAGCGGGAGGACACCGTCTACGACGGCCACAACACCTACTACTTAGAGCCCGCGCCGCGCGACCTCGACTTCTCGCTTCTGATGGCCGACGACATGCTCTCGCCGTTCATCGGCGAGGAGGAGGTCGACGCGCAGGCCGACGCCTTCTCGCAGTGGATGATGAACCTCGCGTACGAGGAGTACTGACGGCGGACCGTTCGCCGACCGACGCCGACGCCTAGTTTCTCGCAGACCGACGGGGCCGACGCAATCGCGGACCGACTTTTCGATTCGAGCGCGGCCCCGAGAGCGTTCTGACACCTCACGCGCGGGAACGAACGAAGCGCCGCAGCGATGGTCCCGGGTGAGCCCGGGGCCGCAGCGGCGACGGCTCGACGCGGTCAGACCAGCAGGACGGCGAACAGCGCGACGCCGGCCGCGAGCGTTAAGAACAGCACGCTCCGACCGATCCCGGCGCGGATCTCGGTGTCGATCCCGACGCGAGTGAGCGCCTCGCGCGGGCGGGTCGCGGTCCGCATCGTCGCGCCCGCCAGCGCCATCGTCGCACGGTCGACGGCCGCCCACAGCTCCGTGACGCCCCACACCGAGCCGCGCCCAAGGTAGAAGGCGGCCGGGAACAGGACGGCGTCGATGTCGGGCATCCGGTGAGCGAGCCAGCCGAGCGGACGCTTCAGCGCGAAGAAGCCCGCGAAGCCGGCGACCAGCAGGGCCGCGCTCTCGGTCAGGTGGCTCTGGCTGTACGGCTTGAAGTACACCTCGTCGCTGAGGATGAGGTCCGTGAACGGCATCACCTCGATCAACTGGGTGTAGAAGACGCCGAAGAAGACGCACGCGCCGGCGGCCAACAGCATCCCAGCGGTCTGGAACGGCGTGGCGTCGTCCGGCGACAGCGTCGCCGAGCCGTGGAAGAACACGTAGTAGCCGAGCTTGATGAACGACATGAACGTCCCCACGCCGCCGAGGACGAGCAGCCACCAGAGCAGCCCGCTGTCTAAGAGCAGGACGTACTCGTGGACCTCGTGGGCGGAGTCGAGCACCATCCCCTTCGAGATGAAGCCATTGAACCCGGGCACCGCCGTAATCGAGGCGGCGCCGACGAGGTAGACGAGGAAGGTGACGGGCATCACGCGCCAGAGGCCGCCCATCTCGCGGATGTCCTCGACACCGGTCCGGTACACCACGACGCCGACGGCCATGAACAGGAGGCTCTTGTAGAGGACGTTGTTGAACAGGTGCGCGAAGCCGCCGACGACGGCGAACTCGCCGACCGCGGACGCCAGCCCGAACCCGGCGAGCATATAGCCGAGCTGGGCTTGGATGTGGTACGATAACAGTCGGCGCGGGTCGTACTGGAGCAGCGCGAAGAACGCGCCGTAGACGGCCATGAACCCGCCGAGGTACGCAAGCCACATGCCGCCCTCGGGGAACGCGCGGTACATCACGTACGCCGCGGTCTTCGTGGTGAACACCGAGAGGAACACCGACGCCGCGACGTGCGGGCGCGGGTAGGTGTCCGGCAGCCAACTGTGCAGGAAGATGAACCCGCAGTTGATCCCGATGCCGATTGCCGCCAGCACCGTCGCGGCCGGGTGGATCCCGGTCGTCGCCGAGAACAGGAACGTCCCGGCGTTGACGAAGTGGACGACGACGGCGGCGAGCAGGATCGTCCCGCCGGTGGCGTGGAACAGCGCGTAGCGGTAGCCGGCCCGCACCGCCTCGCCGCCGTGCTGCCAGACGAGCAGCGTCGAGGTGACGGCCATCAGCTCCCAGAAGAAGATCAGGGTGAGCCAGTCGCCGGCGTATATCGTCGCGACCGTCGAGGCGACGTACGTCAACGCGAACGCGGTCACCCACGTCGGCGCCTCGCTGCCGTAGGCGTACAGCACCGCGGCTGTCGCGAGGAAGCCGACGACGACGCCCATCAGTAGCGAGAACTGGTCGACGTTGAAGAACACGACGTCGAAGCCGAGGAACGTCGTCGCGAGGTGCGCGCCCGTCCCGCCGTCGCCCAGTAGCACCGCCTGGACGAAGGTGAACGCCGTCGCCAGTGCGGCGACCGCGTGTCCCGCCCGCCGCGGCAGCGCCAGCACCGCGAGCGCCGCGAACGCGATCAGGACGTACGGCGGAATCGACGCCAGCAGGCTCGTGGGCACCGTCACGGGCGCACCACCCCCTCGGGGAGCCGCGTGTCGACGATGAGCTCGATCAGCTCCAGGAAGCCCATCTCGTAGGGGATCACGCCGAGCAGCACCGCGAGCGTCATCGACGCGAGGATCGGCCCGAGCGTGAACCACGTCGATTCGCGCCCGCGGAGCGCGTCGAGCCCGGCAATGTGCTCCCAGCCGCCCGCCGGCGGGCCGCCGTGGTGGTGGTCATCGTGGGCGTCGCTGTGGTCATCGTAGGCGTCGCCGTGGCCGTCGTGGCCGTCGTCGTGACCCTCATCGACGTCGGCGATCGGTTCGCCATCGTCGCGGCTCTCAGCGGTATCGGCCGCACTCGCCTCGCGCTCGTCGCCGCGCCCGGGACCGAACGGCACGTCCGCGTCGGAGGGGCGCTGGTCGACCGCGTAATCGCCGGTGTCGACGCGCTCGGCCGGCTCCGAGAAGTCGCGCTCGCTCGTGTCGAAGTCGGGCCGGACGACGCCGTCCTCGTCCGTCGGCAGGTCGTCGAGGTCGGCGTCCGGGATGTCTGACTCATCGACGCCGTCGGCGGCGTCAGACGAGGGGTCATCTCCGTCGCCCGCGTCCGCGACGATGTCGTCGACTGCGTCGTCACCACGGTCGGTGTCGCTCTCGTCATCGTCACCTGCGCGGCCCCCATCGGTCGCCGCGTCGTCACCTGCGCGGCCCCCATCGGTCGCCGCGATTATCGACCGCGACTCGCCGCCGAGCGGGAAGTCGACGAGGGGCTTGGCGTCGTGGGCGTCCTCCGCCTCGAAGAAGGCGGTGTAGATCACCGGCCAGAAGTACGCGACGTTGAGCACGCCGGAGAGGAGGAGCGCGCCGGCGAGGTAGTACGCGACCGGGGTGAAGTTCATCCCCATCCGCACCCCGCCGATCAGCATGTAGTACTTGCTGACGAAGCCGGCGAGCAGCGGGATCCCGGCCATGCCGAGAGAGGCTATCGTGAACGCCCCCATCGTCAGGGGCATCCGCTTGCCGATCCCCGCCATCTGCGAGATGTAGTCCGTGTGGGTCGACACGTGGATGTTGCCCGCACAGAAGAACAGGGTGAGCTTCATGAACGCGTGCGCCGGGATATGGAGGAGCGCCCCCACGAGCCCGTACCAGCCGAACAGCCCGAGCCCGAGGATGATGTAGCTCAGCTGGCTGATCGTCGAGTAGGCGAGCCGGCGCTTCAGGTGGTCCTTCCGCAGGGCGATGAGGGATGCGGCGGTCAGCGTGATCGCCCCGATGGTCGAGAGGACGAGCCCGGCGGTGAAGCCGAACGGCAGCGAGAGGTCGAAGACGAGTTCCGGACCGAACACGTCGAGGACGACCCGCGAGACACCGAACGCGCCGGACTTGACGACCGCGACCGCGTGGAGCAGCCCGGAGACCGGCGTCGGCGCCACCATCGCTTCCGGGAGCCACTGGTGGAGCGGCATGATCCCGGCCTTCACCCCGAACCCGACCGCGAGCAGGAAGAAGGCGAGCATCGCGAGCCCGGGGTCGGCGTTCGCGAGTTCCGCGATGCCGCCCGCGGTGAAGTCGACGGAGCCGGCGAGCAGGTAGACGAGGACGGTGCCTGCCAACACGAGCACGCCGCCGCCGAACATCGTGTACGCGAGGTACTTGCGGCCGGCCGAGCGCGCCTCCGCCGTCTCGTCGTGCGCGACGAGCGGGTACGTCGCGATCGACAGCAGCTCGTAGAAGACGAAGATCGTCACGAGGTTGCCCGCGAACGCGATCCCCATCGTCGCGGCGAGCGACACCGCGAACGCCGCGAAGTACCGGGTCTGGTTCGGCTCGTCGAGCCCGCGCATGTACCCGATGCTGTAAAAGGAGGTGATTATCCACAGCCCGCTCGCGAGGAACGCGAACAGCATGCCGAGCGCGTCGGCGCGCAGGACGAACTCGATCGGCGCGCCGATCCCGGGGAGGAACGCCCCGAGCGACCACTCGAAGGTCCGACCGGCGAGGACCGCCGGCAGCATCGACGCGACGATGCCGAACTTCGTGAGCGACGCGACGAGCGTCCACCCCTCGCGGACGTTCGGCGAGCGGTACGACGCGACGATGAGAAACGCCGCGACGAACGAGACGAGAACTGCCAGCAGGGGTCGTGGGTCTGAGAGTACAACGTCAGTCATGCGAACACCTCCGCGAGGAACGGGTCGAACCACGCCGCGAGCGCGAACCCGCCGAAGCCGAGCGCGACCGTCGCCAGCGCTGCCAGCCCGAGCGCGAGCAGCGGCGCCGTTGGCACCCGATCGGGAACGAGCGACGACCGCGGCGCGCCCTCGACGGGCGCCGGGAGGCCGTCGGCGGTCTTCGCGGGGGGCGAGTCTCCGGCCTCGGCCGTCGCGGCGTCGCCGCCGTCGGTCGCCGCGTCCTCACCGCCGCTTCCGGGCACCTCACCGTGGTCGCCGGGGAGCCCGGCGCCGGCGAAGTAGAACCGCTCCAGCAGCCGCGCGACGTATGACAGCGTGAACAGCGTGCTGACAAATATCGCTGCGGCGACCGCGATCCCGACCGCGCCGCCGCCAACGAGGCCGGCGTCGACCGCGCCGACGCCGATGTACCACTTGCCGAGGAAGCCGACCGACGGCGGGATCCCGACGAGCCCGAGGCCGAGGACTGCGAGCGCGCCCGACGTGTACGGGGCCGCGCGCGCGGCGCTCGCGAGGTCCTCCATCCGGCGGCTGCCGTAGCCGAACGCTAACAGGCCGATCCCGAGGAAGAGGCCGAACTTCATGATCCCGTGGCCGATCAGGTGGACGATCCCGCCGAGCAGCGCCGTCTCGTTCGCGAGCGCGACGGCCGCACCGATCATCCCGAACTGCGCGACCGAGGAGTACGCGAACATCCGCTTGAGGTTCGACTGCATCGCGGCGAGGGCGGAGCCGGCGAGTATCGAGACCGTCGAGACGACGAGCAGCGCGGTCGCGATCCCCTCGTTGGCCGCGAGGAAGTCGACCGTGAACACGGTGTAGGTGACGCGGATCAGCGCGTACGCGCTCGTCGTCGATACCAGCGCGGCGACGACCGTCGTGACCGAGTCCGGCGCGCGCTGGTAGGCGTCCGGCTGCCAGGAGTGGACCGGGAAGATGGCGATCTTCAACGCGAGCCCGGTCGCGATGAACGCGTAGCTCGCGCGGACCAGCGGATCGCCGTAGCCGGCCTGCGCGACGATCTGTGCCTGGAGATCGAGCATGTTCAGCGTCCCCGTCGCGAGGAAGGCGTAGCCGACGCCGAGCAGGTACAGCGAGGCGCCGACGGTGCCAACGACGAGGTACTTCAGTGAGGCGTACGCGCTGGCTCCCGACCGGTCCGAGGCGATGAGCGCGTACGTCGTCAGACCGGTGATCTCGAGGAATACGAACAGGTTGAACATGTCCCCGGTGAGCGTCATCCCGACGAGCCCGCCGACCAGCAGGAGGTAGGCGCTGTAGAAGGGGTTCCCTCGCGGCCCGGCCACGCGCGCGAACGCGAGCGTCGCGACCGAGACCGCGGCGACGAGCAACAGCACCGCCACCGACAGCCGGTCGGCGACGAGTTCGATCCCCACCGGCGGGAGGAAGCCGCCGAGCGCGTGGTCGAACGGACCGTTGAACACAACCTCCGCGGCGATCGCGGCCGCGATACCGGCCACGGCCGTCGTGCCGACCGCGGCGATCGGCCAGCCGACGCGGTCGTACCGGAGGCCGAGCGCCAGCGGCAGCGTCGCCGCCACGATGGGGACGACGACCGCGAGCGGCAGGAGGACGTCAGTCATCGCTCTCACCTCCCGCGTCGGTCGCGCCCGACGCACCGTCGGCGGCTGGTGCCCCGTTGACGCCCGATGCCTCCGCCGAGCGCCGCGACGGGATCGACCCCTCGTCGCGGAGCAGCTCGCGGAGCGTGTCGGCTCGCAGCGTGCCGTACTCGTCGTAGATCCGGATGCACAGCGCGAGCGCGACCGCGGTGAGGCTCACGCCGACGACGATGGCGGTGAGCACGAGGACGTGCGGCAGCGGGCTCACGTAGAGCCCGCCCTCCGGACCGCCGGTCGGGACGATCGGAATCGATCCGCCGTCGACGTACGCCGAGGCGATGAACAGCAGGAAGATCGCCGTCTGGAACAGGTTGAGTCCGATGATCTTCTTCACGAGGTTCGGGTTCGCGATCATCATGTACAGGCCGATGCACAACAGCAGCGCGAACGCGACGTACGCGTGTCGCGTCGCGAGGACGTCGACGGCGCCGCCGGTCGAGGCGAGCGCCGATGCGACGACTCCGGCGGCGTCGACCGCGCCGACGAGCGCGGACACTACCGCTCACCCCCGTCAGTCGCGGCCGGCCCGGGCGCGTTCGGACCGGTCGTTCCGCCGTCGGTCGGGTCGACCGAGTCGCCCTCGGGAGAGCCGTCAGCCGCGTCGTCGCCGTCGGGTTCGTCGCCCTCCTCGGTGCCGGGATCGTCTCCGACCTCGTCGTCGAAGGCGTCCGCGTCGGCGAAGCCGCCGGCCTCGCTGAACCCCTTCGCGAGGACGAAGAAGAGCCCGATGAGGACGCCGGCGACGATGGTGCCGATCCCGAGGATCTCGACCCCCTCCATCCCGTACTTGACCGGGTCCGGGATCGGAAGCAGTTCGTACTGGAGGAACGCGCCGCCGAGCGCGACCGGAACCAGCCCGATCCCGGCGAACACGAGCGTGCCGCCGACGGCGAGCGCGACGACGACGGTGTTCGCGAGCCACTGCCGGGTGGCCTCGATGCCAAACGCGAACGCGATCATGAACACGACCGCGGCCACGATCGCGCCCCCCTGGAACCCGCCGCCGGGGGAGCCACCGCCGTGGAAGGTGACGAACAGTCCGTAGGTGAACGCGAACGGAGTGACGATCTTCACCGTCGGCATGATCACCTGACTCTCCGTGTAGGGGGTCCCCTGCCGGCGCTCCGAGTCGAGGCGACCGTCGCTGCGCGGCGGCCGGTCCCGGCCGAATCCACCGCCGGAAGCGAACTCGGAACCGGCGGTTTCTGTGTCGGCGTCGTCGACGCCGGCGTCTGTGCCGCTCATGCGAACACCTCCCTGTGGAGGACGATGAGGGCGGCGATCCCGGCCGCGAACACGACGACCGCCTCGCCGAAGGTGTCGAACCCGCGGAACGCCGCCAGCACGGCCATCACCGTGTTCTCAACGTGCGTCTCCGCGTACGTCTCCGCGATGTACCACTGCGTCACGTCCGGGTTCGACCAGATGGGCGCGTCCGCAGAGCCCACCGCCGGGATGTCGCCCATCGTGAGCATGAGGCCGGCGAACAGCAGGCCGGCCGCGCCCGCCGCGGGGAGGTTCACCGATTCGAAGGCGGCCTCGTGGTCGAGCCGGGTCGTCTTCGCGAGCGTGAGCAGCAGCAGGACCGTCGTCACGCCGGCGGAGATGGCCGCCTCTGTCATCGCGACGTCCGGCGCGCGGTAGAACGTGTACAGCGCCGCCATCCCGAGGCTGTACGCGCCGAAGATGATCACCGCCGCGAGCACGTCGCGCGCTAGGGCCGTGAACAGCGCGGTCAGCACCACGAAGGCGAACAGGCTCGCCTCGATGGCGGTGACCTGCGCGACCACCGGCGCGCCGAGGGGGCCGGCCGACGCGAGCGAGCCGGTCATCGGCGGTCGTCCCCCTCTATCCACGGCACGATTCCCTCCTCGAAGGCGGCCCGGGCGATGGCGTGGGCCGCGGTCGGGTTCGTCACGAAGATGAAAAACAGCAGGAGGACCGACTTGAAGCCGGCCCCCGCCAGTCCCACGGTGAGCGCGACCGCCGCGAGCCCGAACCCCGCGCCGAGCGTGTCGGCCTGCGAGGCGGTGTGCGCCCGCGAGTAGACGTCCGGCAGCCGGAGCACGCCGACCATCGAGACAAACGAGAAGAACAGCCCGAGCAGCGTGAGCGCCACCACCAGCCACACGCGGGCAGTCTCGGTCATGGCGGCGGCGGTCACAGCACACCACCCCGCTCGACGGTGAACTTCGAGATGGCGATGGCCATCAGGAAGTTGAGCAGCGCGTACACTAAGGCGATGTCGAGGAACGTCGGCTCCCCGAGCGCGGCGCCGAGGATGGCGAGGATGACGACGGTGTTCGTCCCGAGGACGTTCACCGCCAACACCCGGTCTTGCATCGTCGGCCCGACGACGGCGCGGTACAGCATCCCGACCGCGAGGACGGCGAAGCCGGCGGCCGCGACGAGCAGGAAGTCGCCGAGGGTGTAGCCGGCCGCGAGCGAGGCGTCCACGAGGCTCATCGGTCGGTCACCTCTGGGTCGTTCTCGCCCTCGTCGCTCGCGTCACCAGCGTCGACCGCGCTGTCGTCGTCGGCCGCGTCGCGCTCGCCGTCGATCGCTCCGCCGTCGGCGGCGGCGATCGGCAGCTCCTCGGTGGCGTCGGCGCCTTGGAGGATCGCGACGTCGTCGCGCTCGCGCGGGGTCGGCAGCCGCGCCGACCGCCGGCCGTAGTAGACGAAGCGCGTCCACCGTTCGAGGGAGCCGTCGAACAGCCCCTCGCGGGCCCACGGGACGAGCGAGTGGACGTAGAGGTCGCTGTCGCGGGCGCGGACGGTGAGCGTGCCGGGCGTCAGCGTGATCGAGTTCGCGAGCGTCATCAGCGGGAGGCCCCTCCCGACGATTACGCGCATCCGGTTCATCGTCGGCTCGATCGGGAGCCGGGGGTCGAGGATGACGCGGGCGACGACGAGGTTCGCCTTCACGATCTCGAACAGCAGCACGGGGACGTACACCAGCCCGCGGACGATCCGCATCGGCGTCCGCGGGAACGCGGGGTTCGAGTCGAGGCTCACCCGCGAGAGGGTGATCGACACGACCGCGGCCGACGCGACGCCGGTCACGACGTCGAACCAGTAGGTCGGGTCGCCCAACAGGAGGTAAAAGGCCAGCGACAGGCCGAACAGCGCCACGAACCGGCCAGTGGTCGCCTCGGTGCGGAACCGCTCGCGGCGCGTCGGTCGGTCGACCGGCGCGGTCTCGACCGACAGCGGCGTGTTCGAGAGCGCGAACTCCAGCGGCTGGAGCAGCGTCGTGTTCCCGACCGGGGTGTACTCGGGGTCCAAGACGACGCGGTCGGCGCCGTTCGCCTCGGCGTACTCCGCGAGGACGCGGACGTAGTCGTCGGCGCCGAACAGGTAGTCGTCGGCGCCGAGCACCGTCGTGACGACCTCAACGTCCGCGGCGCCGGGCGCCTCGGAGTCGTCGAGGTCGGCAGTCGCCCACGCCGTGACGCGCTCGAGCACGCGCTCGGCCGCGGCCGCCCGCTCGTCGCTCTCCGGGTCACCGTTCCGCCACGAGGCGATTTCGACAAGGTGGATCGCGGGGGCGCCGTCGGCCGCCGCGGTCTCCGCCACGTGCGCGACCGTCGACCGAAGCGTCGAGGTCGGCTCGACCGGAACGATGACCGCGCCGGGCGCCGCCGATTCGGTCGACGCGTCTCCCTCCGACGCCTCGTCGGGGTCGACCGTCGCGTCCGCGTCGGGACCGGCGCCGCCGCCGGGAGGATCGGTGTCAGCCACCCACCACACCTCCCACGGAGTCGTGCGTGACCGTCTCGTTGCACATGAGTGGTTCTACCCGTGTGGTTACTCTACCGCCCCAAAACAGTTTGTATCCGCGGTAACCCTGCCGGGGGCGGGCGATACCGACCGTGCGAAACCCCGGTCTCTCGGGGCTTCGCGGGCCGCGTCGAGCGTCGCCGCGAGGCGGTCGGTGCTCACGTCGACGCGCCGAGCGTCGCCGCGAGACGGTCGGCGATCCGGCCGGCGACCGCGTCCTTCGACCCCGCCGCCTCCTCGGGCTCGGTCCCGTCCTCGCCCACGAGGAGGACCCGCGTCTCGTCGTCGCCCATCACGCTCGCGTCGTTCGCGACGACGAAGGCGAGGCCGACGCGGTCGCGGATCCCCTCGGCCTCCGCGACCATCGCCGCGTCGTCGCCCGACGTCTCCGCCTTGAACCCGACGATCGGGAGGTCGGGGTACGCCTCGCGCACCGAGTCGATGAGCTTCGGCGTCGGCTCCAGTTCGACCGACAGCGGCGACCCGGACCGGATCTTCTCGTCGACCGCGTCGGCGGTGAAATCGGAGATGGCGGCCGCGGAGACCAGCGCGTCCGCGGTCGCCGCGGTCCGTCGGCAGGCCGCCATCATCTCGTCGGCCGTCTCGACGGCGACCACGTCGGCGTAGGGGACGTCTGAGCCGTCCTGGACGAGCGTCACCCGGGCGCCGCGGACGTAGAGCGCTCGCGCGACCGCCCGGCCGGTCTTCCCCGACGCGCGGTTCGTCAGAATCCGGATCGGGTCGATCCGCTCCTTCGTCGCGCCCGCGGTGACGACGACGTGCGACCCGGAGAGGGTCTGGGGCGTCGTCGCGCGCGCGACCTCGGTGACGATGTCGGCCTCGGCCGCGATCTTCGCTTTCCCCTCCTCGATCCGCGGGTCGGCGAAGCGGACGCCCCACGACTCCAGGCGGTCGAGCGCGTCGAGGACGCCCGGGTGGTCGTACATCGGCTCGTGCATCGCGGGCGCCATCACGACCGGCACGTCCGCGCCGAGCGCGGTCGTCGCGCAGGTGGTGACGGGCGTGTCGTCGACCGCCGAGGCTATCTTCCCGGCCGTGTTCGCCGTCGCGGGCGCCAAGAGCAGCACGTCGGCCCACCCCTCGCGGCCGCAGAGCTCGACGTGTTCGACGTCCCCGGTGATCTCGGTGACGACGGGCTCGTCGGTGGCGAAGTCGACCGCCCACGGGTGGACGATGTTCGTCGCCGCCGGGGACATGACGGCGCGGACGCTCGCCCCGTAGCGGCGCAGTTCGTGCGCGAGTTCGACGACCTTCACCGCCGCGATGCTCCCCGAAACCCCGAGCGCGACGTTGACCCCGTCCAGCATTACCCGAAGGGTTGGCCCGGGGCGATTTATAATATCGCGTTGCGGTCGAGACTGGAGGGCGATCGCTCGGGAGACCGGAGGCCGATCGCTCGGGAGACCGGATGCCGATCGCTCGGGAGACCGGAGGCCGAAAAGAGGGTGTCGCCGGCTCAGGAGTCGTTCTGCTGTCCGCTCTCCTGTGGTTCGGGGAAGTCTGCCGCGGATAACAGCGCGTTCACTGGGTCGGCCTCCAGCGTGTCCAGCACCGCCGCGGCCGGCCCGCTCAGGAGGGCCGCGCCCACCTGCTCGTTGGCGTTCTCCACGGCGAGCCCGTCCACGTCGGCCGCGTACGACTCGAGGTCGTCGATCGCGGCCGAGACGATCTCCGTCTGCGCGTCGATCAGCTCCGCCTGCGCCTCCTCCTGCGAGAGGTTCCCCTCCTCGACTCGCGTCCGAACGTCTTCCTGGGCGGCCTGGATCTCTTCTTGAACGTCGAGCGCGACCGTCGCGCTGGCGTCCTCGCCGGCGCCGCTCCCGCCGTCTTCCCCGTCGCTCTCTCCCGACCCGTCGTCCGTCTGTTCGGACGCGTCGCCGTCCGATCCGGCGAGGTCGCCGCAGCCGGCGAGTCCGAGCGTCGATCCCGTCGCCGCGGCCGCCAGCACGCGTCGTCTCGGTGTGTCCATTACGCTCGGGCTCGACGCTCGGCCCACTTGTCGGTTCCGTATGTGCCCGACCCGGGCGGCGGACCGCACCGCCTCATGCCTCCCCAGCCTCGGCGAGCGGGCCGCGCGGGCGGCGCCGCGCGGCCCGCCCGCCTCCCTCGCGTTCGCGTCGCGCTCTCGCGAGAGCGCGACGCGGCGCGCCGCCCGGTTTTTAAATCGTCGTTCGGAGTCGTCGCGTCGGGCCGTCGCCGGTGCGGAAGCTCGGTTGCGCAGATCTCAAAGGTCGCGTGGTCGCTCAGACTCCGAACGTCGCGCGGAGCATGTCTCGCGTCCCCGGCCCGAGTCCGACCGCGAGGACGGTGATGAGGAGCAGCAGCGTGTACCGCGGCGACTCGTCGAACATCTCGCCGTTGAACACCCAGACGACGAACGTCGCGGCCGCGAGCTTCACGAGGAGGAACGGCCACGCGTCGCCGGTGACGGAGACGATCGACTCGGGCAGCAGCCGCGCGGTCCAGTCGACGATCAGCGCGTTGACGACGTGCTTCGGGACGAGGTTCGCGGTGCCGGTCAGCGCGGGCATCCAGTTGAGCCCGATCACGTTCGCGACGCCGTCGACCGCGTGGCCCCAGATGATCACGATGCCGGCCGCGCCGGTCCCCTGTCGGATCGTCGGAATCTCCCGGGTCGCAAGCGCCCACGTGCCAGCCGTCGCGGCCGTCGCGATAACGAGGGTCGGGACGAGCACCTGCGGGTAGAAGGTCACGTAGTCGGTCGAGACGGCGAGATACGAGAGGTAGCCGACCGCGAGCGCGAGCCCCGCCGCACCAGAGGCGAACAGCGGGCGCGCGTAGTCGTCGACGGCGCCGCGCCGTTCGAGCCCGTACGCCGCGACGACGCACGCGAGCGTGAACAGGAACACCGTGAAGTAGATGAACGGGCTGATCAGCAGCGCGCTCGCCGGGAACGGGATCAGCGGTTCGACGCCCGCAGCGGTGGCGGCCACGCCCGCGTCCTCGACCGTCCGCATCGCCCCGCCGAGCAGCATGAACGGGAACAGCGCGTAAAAGAAGCGGAGCTCCGTCGCGATGTCGAGCCGGCGGAGGAGGAAGACGACGCCGATCAGCATCGCTAGGAGGATCACCACGTAGCTCACCGTCGAGAAGGTGGTGTACCCGGGCGTCGCGACGACCTCACCGGCGCTTACGGCCGACTGGCACGCCGCGCTGCTGCCGAGCAGCTCCGTGGTGCCGCCGACCTCCCGGACTGCGCACTGCGCGCCCTCGCCGTCCGCGACGACCGGCCCCCAGAAGTAGCGCCAGAGGAAGCGGTCGTAAACGACGCGGGGAAAGACGATCGATCCGATCGCCAGCATCGCCGCGACGCCGCCGACGACCGCCGCCCACGCGCGCTCCGGCGACGGGTCGAACCCGTCGACCACACCTGTGCTCATGCTCACCGTTCGGGGAGGTCCCGAGTTGAGCGTTCCGGTCCCGGGACGGGTCAGAGCGGCGGCCCGGGCCGCTCGTAGTCGGTGCCTAAGATGACCATCGTCTGCGAGCGCGAGAACCCCTCGGTCTCCGCGATCCGCTCGAACATCAGCTCGCGGAGCCGGTCGGTGTCGGCCGCGACGACCCGGAGGATGACGTCCCACTCGCCGGTGGTGAGGTGGATCTCGCGGACGCCGTCGATGCCGCGGAGGCGTTCGAGCGCGTCCTCCTCGCGGCCTTGCTCGACGCGCAGGCCGACGAACGCGCCGACGCCGTAGCCGACCGCCTTGGGGTCGATGTCGGCGTGATACCCCCGGATGACGCCGGCCTCTTCGAGGCGACTGACCCGGTCGTGGACGGTCGCGCTGGACATGTCGATCCGACGCGCGACCTCCGAGAACGGGGTCCGCGCGTCCTCCTGTAAGATCCGCAGGATCGCCCGGTCCGTCTCGTCGAGTTCCATACCTCCCGGTACGGGCGGCGCACGCTTTTGCCTTCCGGCGGGAGCGACCGCCGGAGGTCCGCGACCCGCTACGCGCCGTCCCCGTCCGCGAACGACCCCTCGCGGATCGCCGCCTCGGCCGCGTCGAGCGCGGCGTCGGCGTCGAACTCGTCGACGGTCCGCTCCAGTTCCGCCGGCCTCGCGTCCGCGAGGTCCTTCGCGTGGGCGGTCACGTTCGGCACCGCGCGCAGGAGGTTGTCGATGATCGGCACGTCGGCAGTCCGCGGCGACCGGCTCCCGGGGTTGAGGTCGATCACGATCTCCGTCTTCCCCATCGCGTCGAGCGCGGCGGCGCGGTCACCGTCCTCTAAGGGCACGACGACGACGTCGGCCGCCTCGATCCCGTCGGCGTCGACGACCCCCCGCGCGTGGTCGAGGCCGGGGATCTCGCCGTCGCCGGCGAGCCCCTTCACCTCGTTGGCGCCGTGGTCGCGGAGGTGGTCGGCGATCCGGCGGACGCGCTCGTCGGTGTGGTTGAAGAGGTTCACTTCGAGGTCGGCGTCGACCGCATCGGCGAGGTCGACCGTCTCCGCGGGCGCGAGCGCGGCGACGTTGCCGTTGACCGAGATCACGGGGCGGTCGGCGAGCAGGAGCGTCGCGGCCGCGGCGCGCGCGGCGGCGTCGGCGCTCGGGAGCGTGCGTTCGCCGAGGAGGTAGTCGAACGCCTCGCCGCGCCCCTGCGCGATCAGTCCCTGTTTCGAGGTGATCCCCTGCTCGACGCCCGCCTCGATCCGGTGACGCGTCACGAGCGACGCGTACCGCGGGTGATCTTCGGGGACCTCCGTCTCCGTCATACCCGAGCGAGGCGGCGCCCCGATTAAAATGAACCGTTCGTGACCTGGTAAGGGCCGGCTTGTGTCGGGTAGGTGTCTGATTGCGTCCGGGTAGGCGCCGGCTTGCGTCGGGGTCTGCTCGCGGTCGGCTCCCGACTCCGCCTCGCCGTCGAGAAACACTAACGCCGCCGTACGTGGCCGTAGGGATTGCATAACTATGCTTCCGGAACTCGAAGCATCAACCGTGATGAACCGGTCCGGCAAGTACACGATCGTCGAAGCGTGTAACGACCACGGGGCGATCACGCTCCGCGAGTTCCCACGCAACGGGACGCTGTACGTCGTTGAGTACGACGACCCGGACGTGAAGGCCGAGCTGTCGTCGCTCGACGCCGGATCGGTCGTCGAACTCGACCTCCGACGGGCGGGCCGCCGGGGCAACGCGTGGCGCGCGGAGTCAGCTCGTGCGGTCGAGACGGCGTGAAACAGGGGGATCCGTCGCGTTTCTGCGTTCCTCCGTTTTCGATCTCTACTCCGTCGAAATCAGCGACCTCTGACGCATTCGGCCAGTTGCGACCAGTATCGGCACAACGATGATCGATAGCGGGAGTGAATTGAACAGGGTAGCAGTGCTATCGCATTTGAACATAACAGCCGATGCGGTGGCGCGTGCCTGCGAGCGGCCGACAGGCCGCGAGCCAGCACGCGCGAGGGACGCGGCGAACGCGAGCGGCGAAGCCGCGAGCCGTGAGCCGCGAGGTTGGGGAGGTGTGAGGCTGCGGTGCCGTGCGGTCGGGGTGGGGCTCAAAGGGGCAGTCGCGAGGGCGACGCTTGGCGACGCAAGCACCGCAGGGACGAACGGAGTGAGCGACTGAGGAGCACAGCGAGCCACGCGAGCCGTCGCGGCTGGGGCTTTGGAAGCGTTCACTGTCGATCCGTCGGCAGCCATTTATAAGTGAGCGGCTGGGGCTTTGGAAGTCCTCACCGCGGCGTGGCCGGTCATTTATAAGCAGCCGCCAGCAACAGCCCAGTTCGCCTTATAACCGTTCGATCAGCCGAATCGATCAACGCATTCCCGTCATCGATCGACGAACGGTGCGCATCAACCGGCCGTCTCAGACTGACCGACGCCTGAAAAGGAGCGGTTCAACGGAGCTTCGCTCAGTTACGCCACGCCGATCCGCTCGCGGTACGTGCCGTGTTCCGCCTCGAACACGTCCATGATCTCCCCCATCGTCGCGTACGCCTTCACGGCCGCGACTATCTCCGGCATGGCGTTCTCGCCGGCCTCGACGGCGTCGCGGAGGTCGTCGAGCGCGTCGCCGACCGCGTCGTCGTCGCGCTCGGCTTTCACCGACTCCAGCCGGTCGAGCTGTCGCTCGCGGGTGGTCTCGTCGACCTTCAGCAGGTCCGGCCGCGTGTCCTCGTCGATCTCGTAGGCGTTGACGCCGACGACGGTCTCGTCGCCCTCGTCGACGCGCTCTTGGTACTCGTAGGCCGACTCCTGAATCTCGCGGTGGAAGTACCCCTGCTCGATGCCGCGGAGGACGCCGTCGCGCACGGAGCCGTCGCCCATCTCTTTGATCTCCTCGATGTACGCCATGGCGTCCGCCTCCGTCTCGTCGGTGAGTCTCTCGACGGCGAAGGAACCGCCGAGGGGGTCGACGATGTCGGCCGCGCCGGACTCCTCGGCGATGATCTGCTGGGTCCGAAGCGCGACGCGGACCGCCTGCTCGGAGGGGAGCGCGAGCGCCTCGTCGAAGGAGTTGGTGTGGAGGCTCTGGGTGCCGCCCAGCACGCCGGCGAGCGCCTGGATCGTGACGCGCGCGACGTTGTTCAGCGGCTGCTGGGCCGTCAGCGACTGGCCCGCAGTCTGGGTGTGGAACTTCAACCGCTTCGACGCCTCGGCCTCGGCGCCGTACCACTCGTCCATCACGTTCGCGTAGATCCGGCGCGCGGCGCGGAACTTTGCCACCTCCTCGAACAGTGAGTTGTGCGAGTTGAAAAAGAAGGAGAGCTGCGGGGCGAACTTGTCGATGTCGAGCCCGCGGTCGAGACACGCCTCGACGTAGGCGAACCCGTCCGCGAGCGTGAAGGCGAGCTCCTGTACCGCCGTCGACCCCGCCTCGCGGATGTGGTAACCTGACACCGAGATGGGCTTGAACTTGGGCGTCTCCGCCACCGCGAACTCGATCGTGTCCGTCACCAGATCGAGGGAGGGCTCCGGCGGGATCACCCACTCCTTCTGCGCGATGAACTCCTTGAGCATGTCGTTTTGGAGGGTTCCCCGGAGCTCCTCGCGAGGGATTCCCCGCTGGTCCGCAAGCGCGACGTACATCGCGTAGATCACCGGCGCGCTCGGGTTGATCGTGAAGGAGGTCGACACCTCCGCGAGGTCGATGCCGTCGAACATCACCTCCATGTCGCGGAGCGTGTCGACCGCGACGCCCTCCTTCCCCACCTCGCCGAGCGACATCTTGTCGTCGGAGTCGATCCCCATCAGCGAGGGCATGTCGAACGCCGTCGAGAGCCCGGTCTGCCCCTCGTCGATCAGGTAGTGAAACCGCTCGTTGGTCTCCTCGGCGGTGCCGAACCCCGCGAACTGCCGCATCGTCCACGTGCGACCGCGGTACATCGTCGGGTAGACGCCGCGGGTGTACGGCTCCTCGCCGGGGAACCCCAGGTCCTCCTCGTAGTCGAGGTCGGCGACGTCCTCGGGGGTATACAACCGATCCACCTCGCGGTTCGACACGGTCGCAAACCGGTCTTTTCGCTCCCCGTGGCGGTCGAGGGTCGGGTCGAGCGTCTCCGCCTCCCACGACTCCTTCGCCTCGCGGATCTCGGAGAGCTCCTCGTCGTCGTACATACCGCCCGTTATCCGCCGGTCCCGTATAAATATTCATTATATTTTAAAAGGTGTGAGTCGACCGTTCCCGTCGACTTCGAACCCACCGCGGATCGGTTATATGGGGTCGGTATCAACTCCCGGCTATGACCGATTCCACAGAACGGCCGACGCCTCCGGAAGGGCTCCCGCCGGCGGTGGTCGACGCGCTGACCGACTGCTCGCCCGGAGAGCTCCGCAAGGCGATCGTCCACGCGCAGGAGCTGCTCCACTACCACGGCGAGGCGGAGCTCCCGGTCAGCGCGGAGGACCGCGAGGACATCATCCGCGTTACCGAACACGAGGGGTACACCGAGGTCGTGAAGCAGTTCCGCTGCGCGGAGGGCTGCGAGGACTGCCCGCACGGTCCGTACCTCTACCACGTCACGGAGGAGCCGCAGCCGGACGGGAGCCGCAAGGTCCACTGGTCGTTCATGGGGACGGTACAGAAGACGGAGTGAGCGGGCCGACCGACCGCGACCGACGCCGCGACGCCGCCAATTAGGGGTTCAGGCCCCAGATCCCGGCCCGCAGGAACACCAACACCGGGATGATCTCCAGCCGCCCGATCCACATGTTGAAGAGGAACATCGCCTCCGCCAGCGGCGGCATCGACGGCCCGGTGATCCCCGAGGAGAGGCCGACGTTCCCCTGGGCGCTAGCGACCTCGAACAGCGCGTCGGCGTAGGTGAACTCCGGCCCGGCGAGGTTGACGAGGACGAGGCTGCCGACCGCGAGCGCGAGGAGCCACAGCAGGGTGACGATGGCGGCCTCGCCGAACTCCCGTTCCATCGTCTCGCGGTCCAGCGTGCGGTCGCCGAGACGGGCGGTGACGACCGCGTTCTTCGGCAGGAACACGCGGGAGAACTGCCAGACGATGCCGCGAGCGACCGTGTACGCCCGGACGATCTTAATTCCGCCGACGGTGGAGCCGGCCGCCCCGCCGAGCACCATCGCGACGACGACCAGCACCTTCGCGCCGGCGACCCAGTTCCCGATCGGGGCCGACTGGAAGCCGGTGGCGGTCATCGCGCTGATCCACTGGAACGTCGAGTCGCGGACCGCGTCGAGGCCCGCGCCGTCGAGCAGCGGGACCGAGAAGGAGAGGAACGACTCCGTCGCGAACGCCCCGGCGGTCAGCGGGACCGACGCGAGGTTCTGCGCCGAGAGCACGGCGACACCGGCGGCGAGCAGGACGAATAGCCACCGCGTCTGGAGGTCCCCCGCCAGCTTGCGGAGGTTCCGGTCGCGCAACACGACGTAGTGGACGGGGAAGGCGATCGCGCCGAGGACCATGATCGGCAGCAGCGCGGCCTCGACGAGCGGGGAGCCGTACGTCGCGATCGAGTTGTCCGTGACGGAGAACCCGCCGGTCGTCAATCCGGTCATGGCGTGGTTAAGCGCCTGCCAGGCGGTATCGCCGAGCGAGAGCGACTCGGCGTACGCGCTCTCGCTCCCCCGGATCGCGGTGAACAGCATCGCGACGGACAACAGCGTGTAGCCGACGACGAGCTTCCAGACGGTCCGGACCGTCGAGACGACGCTCGGGTGGATCTTCTCCTCGCGGGCCTCGCTCCGGTAGAGGGCGTAGCTCCCGCTGCCCGGCCGCGAGAGGATGGAGACGGTGAGGACGATGACGCCGACGCCGCCGACCCACTGGATGAACGAGCGCCACCACTGTATCGCCCGCGGCAGCGACGGCTCGTGGACCGCCATCGTCAGGCCGCTCCCGGTCCAGCCGCTCATGCTCTCGAAGACGGCGTGGAGCGGGTCCCGGAAGTAGGCCAGACTGGAGAGGGTCGTCGACCCGCCGACCGCGACCGGCTCCCACGAGGCGGTGTCGGCCGCGGCCGGGACGAAGGCGTCCATGACTGCCGGCGGCGTCAGCCACGCGGTGAGAAACAGCGGGAGGGCGCCGAAGAGGGCGACCGAGAGCCACCCGCCGGCGGCGATCACCATCCCGTGTTTCGCCTTCGGCTCTGGGGCGTCGGCGAACCGGCGATTTGCGGCCCCGCCGATCAGGGCCGTCACGCCGCCGGCGGTCAGGAACGCCAGCGCGGCGCGGAGCTCGCCGAAGCCGAGCGCAACGGCAACGGAGAGGGTCATCAGTCCGGCCTCCATCAGGAGGAGCGAGCCGACGTCGCGCGCGATGATCCCCAGGTCGGCCGGGAGCCGCCCGTCGGAGCGGTCGGTCATCTCACTCGCCGTCCCCGGAGCTGCCGAACACGTCCGTCACCTCGGGGGTCACGCCCTGTCCGGAGTACACCGTGAGCAGGTCGTCGGCCTCGATCCGGGTGTTTCCGCGCGGCGTTATGGGCGTCCCCTCGCCGTCGCGCTCGATCGCGACGATCAGCGTCTGCCCGCCGATGAGGTCCGCCTCGTCCGCCTCTCGTAACGTCCTGCCGGCGATCGGCGCGTCCGGGCCGACGGTGATCTCGAACACCTCGGCCTCCTCGCCGATGTGCATGAAGTCGACGACCGACGGCCGACTCACGGCCCGGTAGAGGTACTCGGCGATCAGGCTCTGGGGGTTCTGCATCGTGTTGACGCCGATCTGCTCGAACACGTTCATGTGCTCCGGGTTGTGGACGACGGAGACGATGTTCGGGACCGACAGCTCCTGAGCCAGCAGACAGACCATGACGTTCGTCGCGTCCTGATCGGTCGTCGAGATGAGCGCGTCGGCGCGCTCGGCGCCCGCGTCCTGGAGCGTCTCCTTGGAGGTCGCGTCGTCGTTGATCACGAGACAGTCGTACTGCCTCGAGGCTCGCTCCGCCCGCTCCGCATCGCGCTCGATGACGACGACCTCGTTGCCCCCGGCGGTCGCGAGGTCGACGAGCGGGGTGCCGATGTCGCCGGCGCCCACGACGATCAGATACATGTGACAGCCCTTCAGAATCGACGGCCGAAAGCCTACCGCTTAGCGCGCCCGCCGGGTGCGGAGCCCCCTCAGCGCCCGCCGAACAGCCGCTGCCACAGCGACCGCGCGGACGGGCGCTCCGAGAGCAGCACCGGCGTGTCGAGGTTCTCGATGGTCTCGAACGCGAGCGACCCACGGACGATCCGCGAGAGGAGGCCGCGCTCGGTCGCGCCGACGATCACGAGGTCGTACCCCTCGCCGACGCGGCCGATCGTCTCCTCGACGCCGCCAGTCTCGATCCGCAGGTCGGCGTCGCCGAGGCCGTGTCCGTCGGCCCAGCCCGCGAGGAACTCGCGGCCCGACGCCTCGTCGCCCTCGTCGACGACGTATAAAAGCGAGACGTCGACGCCGGCCGTCTCCCGGAGCGCCAGGGCGACCTCGGCCGAGAGGTCCGAGGAGGGACCGCCCGCGGTCGGCACGAGCACGTCCGAGAGGTCGAGCCGCTGGCCGTCCAACACGAGGAAGTCGCAGGGGAGGTCGTGGGTGAGTTCGTCGAGCGACCCTTCGACGCGCCCGCCGGCGAACCGTGTCCCGCCGTAGCCCATCACGACGGTGTCCGCGTCGTTCGTCCGCGCGGCGTCGAACACCTCCTCGATCCCGCGGTGCGAGAGGATCGTCTTCGTCTCGATGGGGACGTCGAACGCCTCAGCGTCGGATGCGGCGGCGGAGAGCAGCTCCTCGGACGACTGGTCGAGTCCGGTGCGGTTCTCGGCGGCCTTTTCGAGCGAAGTCTGGTCGGGAACCGTGACGATGTGCGTCGCGAGCACGCGGCCGCCCTCGTGTTGCGCGATGGCGCCGGCGAGCGTGATCAGCGCGCTCTCGGTCCGCGGGTTCGACACGGCGACCATGATCGTCGGCTCGTCGTTTCCGGCCCCGGTCGGCGCGACCGCGTCCGCGGCGTCGACGACCTGATCCGGGAGATCGCTCTCGCGGCTCCGGATGAACTCCGAGAGGACGCCCTGCTGGTCGGTCTTGTCGCGGGCGTAGAGGAAGTACCACGCCACGGCCGCGACGACGAACGCGCCCGAAAGTGCGATTTCGATCCCATCCATGAACGCGACGAGCCCGAGCGATAAGAGCGCGCCGAGGATCGGCGTGATCGGGTAGAACGGGACGGTGAAGTCCGGGTCGTACTCCGGCGTGTCGGCCTCGCGGAAGACGATGAGTCCGACGTTCATCAGCGCGTACACGATGAGGTGGAGCACGCTGGCCGCCTTCGAGAGGATCTCGATGTCCTGGCCCAACAGCGCGATGAACACCACAATGAGCCCGCCCGTGACGAGGATCGACCGGTACGGGGTCGCGTAGTTGGGGTGGATCTCGTTGAGCCAGTTGGTGACGATCTTGTCGCGCCCCATCGCGAAGTTGATCCGGGCGGACGCGAGGATCGAGGCGTTCGCCGACGAGGCGGTCGCCAGCAGCGCGCCGACGGTCATCACCGCGGCCGCGCCGGCCGCGACGCCGGTGACCGGACCGATCGACTCGGGGAAGGCCACGCGGGCCGCCTGCGCGACCGGCGCGTCCTGGCTGAGCTCCGGCCACGGGACGACGCCGAGCATCGTCGTCACGAGGACCGCGTAGATCACGGTGACGATCCCGACGCTCCCGATGATCGCGATCGGGAGGTTTCGCCCGGGATTTTTCAGCTCCTCGGCGACCGTCGCGATCTTCGCGTAGCCGAGGAAGGAGACGAACACGAGCGCGGTCCCCGGGAGGATCGCGCCGTAGCCGCCCGGCGCGAGGCCGCCCTCGTTGCCCGCGAGCGTCGCGTAGTCGAACGAGAAGAAGCCAGCGACCGAGAACACCGCGAGGATCGAAAGCAGGAGGGTGACGATCACCGTCTGGACCCCCCCGGTCTCCTTCGCGCCGACGTAGTTCACGCCGATGAAGACCGCGCCGGCGACGAGCGCGCCTACCTGAATCGCGTTGAGGCCCGGAACCGTCGGGAGACCGACGAACACCGCGAGGTACTGGCCGAACCCGATACAGTAGAACGCGGAGGCGAACGCGAGCCCCATCCAGTCGCCCATCCCCGCGATCGACCCGAACATCGGGCCGAGCGACTTGTTGATGTAGTAGTAGCCACCGCCGGCCTTCGGCATCGCGGTGCCGAGCTCCGAGACGGAGAGCGCGTTCACCATCGCGATCACGCCGCCGACCACGAACGACACGACGACGATCGGACCGGCGCCCCCGTCGGCGTTGACCGCGACGCCCGGGAGGACGAAGATCCCCGCGCCGATCATGGTGCCGATTCCGATCGTCATCGCCGACACCAGTCCCAAGTCTTTGGCCAGCTCCTCGTCGCTCATTCCCCGTCGTCACCCTGCGGGAGCGCAATCACTGGGAGCGGCGCGGTCGTCGCCAGCCTCAGCGAGATGTCACCCGAGAGGAATTGCATCAGCCGGTTCCCGCCGCGAGAGCGGTAGGCGACCGCGCTCGCGTCGACCTCGTCGGCCGCGTCGAAGATCGCGCCGACGACGTCGCGGGCGTACGCCGTGTGCTCGTCCGCGTCCGGGAACACTGTTCGGACCGCCGCGTACGACTGCGCGGCCAGTTCCTCGGACTGTTCGACGGGCGTCTTGTCCGGGACGCCCTCGCCCTTCTCGACGACGTGGAGCGCGGTCACGCGCTCCGGGTCGTACGGTTCGAGCGCCCGTGCGGTCGCCAGCGCGTCCTCCTCGTGTGCGACCGGGAGGAGGACGTGGCCGAGCAGACTCTGCCCGTCGGAGTCGTCGGGAGTCGTCATACCAACACCACTATTCTCGTCAGTTAAGAAGATACGCTCTCTCAAACCGAGCCGTTAGCGACGCGTAGAGGAACTCTCGGCCGTCAAGACCGCGATTTCGAACGCCGACAGTGGGAGCGATCACCGACTGTCGACCGCCGAGATGAACACCGCGAGCACCGGGACAATCTCCAGCCGCCCGATCCACATCAGGAAGATCATCAGCAGCTTCGAGGTGTCCGGGAAAAAGAGGTAGCTCCCAAACGGCCCAAGCCGGCCGAAGCCCGGTCCGATGTTCCCGATGGTCGCGAGCGATGCGCTGATCGACTCCAGCACCGACAGCTGGATTCCGACCCGGGTGGTGTCGAGCGCGATGAACACGGCCGAAAGCGCGAACAACACGACGTACAGCAGGGTAAACGCCATGATGCCGCGGATCGCGTCCTCGTCGACGACGCTCCCGCTAAGCCGGACCGGCTGGACGACATCGGGGTGGGCCGACGTGAACAGCTCACGGCGGATCGCCTTCGCGACGATGATCCACCGGACGATCTTGACCCCGCCGCCGGTCGAGCCGGCGGAGCCGCCGATGAACATCGCGAACAGGAGGAATATCTGCGCGTGCGTGTCCCACTGCGCGAAGTCGGCGGTCGCGTACCCGGTGGAGTTCAAAAGCGAGCCGATCTGGAACGCCGCCTGCCGAAGCGAGTTCCCGGCGACCCCCTGTGTCGTCCCGCCGAGTTCGATCGGCGGGGCCGCACCGCGGAAGAGCAGCACCGCGAGCACGGCGGTGACGACCGCGAGCGCTCCGGCGTACACGCGGAACTCCGCGTTCTCCAGCATGACTTCGGCCTCGCCGCGTAACACGTGCCAGAACAGCGCGAAGTTGACGCCGGCGACGACCATGAACGGGATGACCACCCACTGGACCGCGGCGGAGAACGCCCCGATACTGTCGGCCTGCGGTGAGAAGCCGCCCGTCGGAAGGGTAGTGAACCCGTGTGCGACGGCGTTGTAGAGGTCCATGTTCGGCGCCATTCCGAGAAGGTGGAGCGCGTACAGGAGGGCGGCGAGCAGGACGGTGAAGCCGAAGTAGATGAGCCAGAGCGCGCGCGCCGTCTCCGCGATCCTCGGCGTGAGCTTCTGGAGCTCCGGCCCGGGCGCCTCCGACTCCATCAGCTGGGCGCCGTTGACGGCGACCTCCGGGAGGATGGCGATCATCAGGACGATGATCCCCATCCCGCCGAGCCACTGCGTGAGCTGTCGCCACATCAGCAGCGCGTGGGAGTGTTGATCCGTGCTGATCGCACCGAGGACGGTCGCCCCTGTCGTGGTGAACCCACTCATTGATTCGAACAGGGCGTTGACGATAGATCCCGTGAAGGCGGCGAACGAGCCGGTCTGAAGCCCGACCGTCGAGCTCGTCCCGTAGCCGGCGAGCAGGTACGGAACCGTGCCGATGGCCGCGGCGGCGAGCCACGCGAGCGAGACGAAGAGCAGCGCCTCGCGGGGGCCCAGGTCCGGCTCGGGATCGACCCGCTCGACCGCCAGTCCGAGCGCCGCGACGACCGCCAGCGAGACGAGGAACACCCAGATGTCCTCGCCGTACACGACCGCGACGATCAGCGGAACCAACATCGTGAGCGCGAGATACTTGATCCCGACCCCGAGAAGCCCGACGCTCGCCTTCCAGTTGACGCCCCACGACATAATTACTCGATCGATATGGGAGTCGCCCGTTCGCTGTATTAAACTGTCGAAGGGGGGCCGGATCCGGGAGCGCCGGGACGGCCCCGTCGCGGCCGCTCACGGACCGTTACGACGTCCAGAACGCCTTCGTGAACAGCACGAGGACGGGGATGATCTCGATCCGGCCGATCCACATTAAGACGATCATCACGGCCCGCGTGCTCAGCGGGAACGTCGCGAACGTCCCGTACGGACCTGCCTCGCCGAACCCCGGCCCGATGTTGAGAAACGTCGTCGCCGCGGCGCCGAGCGCCTCGAACTCGGTCACCCGGACGTCGCCGCGCTCGGCGTCGACGACGATGACCACGGCGAGCAGGAAGAAGATCACGATGCTGAGGAGGAGGTACGCGTAGATGTCGCGGATCGCGCCCTCGTCGACCGACTTCCCCGAGATCCGGACCGGTCGCACCGCCTCCGGGTGGATCGACGTGAAGAGGTTCCGCTTGAACGACTTCAGCGCGACCAGCCACCGGAGCGACTTGATCGAGCAGGTGGTGGAGCCGACCATTCCCCCGATGAACATCCCCATGAACAGCATGTGCTTCGCCGCGGGCGCCCACTGGACGTAGTCGGTGCTGGCGTACCCCGTCGTCGTCACGATAGAAGCGACGTTGAAGACGGCGTGCCGGAGGGTCGCCTCGGGACCGTAGGCGACGCTCGGATCGAGGAACAGCCCGAGCGCGACGACCGACGCCAGCGTCCCCATCGCGCCGAGGTAGAAGTGGAACTCCTCGTTCCGGAGGAGGCGCATCGGCTCGCCGTTGATGGCGAAGTAGATGAGGATAAAACTCGTCGAGCCGATGACCATGAACGGCACCACCGCCCACTGAATGAGCGGGTGGAACGCGCCCACCGAGCGCGGCTCCGGCGAGAACCCCGCGGTCGCGACCGACGTGAACGCGTGGGCGACCGCGTTATACAGGTCCATCTTCGGGTCGACGGCGAGGCCGAGCAGGAAGTAGACGACGACCGCGAGCCCCGTGAGCCCGAAGTAGATCCCCCAGATGAGCTGCGCCGTCCGAGAGATCTTCGGCGTGAGCTTGTTGACGTCTTGCGTCTGCGACTCCGACTCCATCAGCTGCGCCCCGCCGACGCCGATCTCGGAGAGCACCGCGGTCGCGAGGATCAGGATACCGAGTCCGCCGAGCCACTGGATCACCTGTCGCCACATCAGGACGGAGCGGGAGTGGACGGAGAAGTCGCGCAGCACGGTCGCGCCGGTCGTCGTCAGCCCGCTCATCGCCTCGAACATGGCGTTGATCGGGTGCGCGACGGTCCCCACGCCCGCGACGACGAACGGGATCGCGCCGACGGCGGCGACGAGGAACCAGATCATCGCCACCGCGAGGAACGCCTCTCGCGGGCCGAGGTCTTCCGCCGGGTCCTGCACCGACCGGAACGCCGCGCCGAGCGCGATCGAGACCGCGATCGCCGCGAGGAACGGGACCGGCGACTCGCCGTAGTAGAGCGCGACGAGGAGCGGGAACGCCAGCGGGACCGGGAGGGCGGCGAGGACGTCGCCGGTGAGACCGACGCTCGCCCGCCAGCCGACGCGGATCCCGCTGGTCATCGACGCCTCACGCCATCGAGGTGATCTCGCTCACGGAGTCGGACTCCACGAGGAGGATCACGTGATCGCCCGGCCGGAGGACCGTGTCTCCGCGCGGTGTCACGAGCTGGTGTTCGCGCGTGATCGCACCGATAACGAACCGCACGTCGCTGTCGGCGACGATCTCCGAGATGGGGCGGCCGACGAGCCCGCACCCCTCGGTGAGCTCGAGTTCGAGGACCTCCGCCTGGTCGTTCTCCAGCACCGCGATGTTCTCCGCGACGCTCTCGTAGGTGAACCGCGTGATCTCCTCGGCGGTCACGGTGCGGGGGTTGATCGCGATGTCGATGCCGATCTCCTCGAAGACGGTGACGTAGTCGGGGCTGTCGACGACGGCGATCACGCGGTCGACGCCGAGGCGCTTCACGAGGACCGAGACGAGGAGGTTCTGTTCGTCCGACCCGAGCGCGGTGACGACGATGTCGGCGTCGTCGACGTTCTCTCGCGTGAGGAACTCCGCGTCGGTCGCGTCGTGTTCCATCACGACGGATTTGGGAAGCTGCTCGGCGAGCCACCGCGCGCGGTCGCGGTCCTTCTCGATCACCCTGGGCTGGAGTTCGCGCTCCTCGAGCAGTCGGGCGGTCTGGTAGCCGATCTCGCTACCGCCGACGATGACGATGTCGTCCGCGTCGTCCGGCGTCGTCTCCGGCGCCACGTCGGTCGCGAACGACTGGACGCTCTCGGGGCTCCCGATCACCACGGCGCGGTCCCCGACGGCGATGTCGGTGTCCCCGCGGGGGATGATCATCTCGCCGTCGCGGAACATGCCGACGAAGGTGAGCGACTCGAACCGGTCCGCCTCCGAGACGGTCTGTCCGGCGACGGGGCTGTCTTCCGCGATCTCGAACTCCGCCATCTGGACGAGCCCGCCGGCGAAGGGGTCGACGTCGACCGCCGCCGGGAGCCCGATGACGCGGACGATGTTCTCCGCGGTCAGGAGATCCGTACACACCATGAAGTCGACGCCGAACGCCCCCTCGCTGCCCTGCCACGTGCGGAGGAAGTCCGTGCTCTTCACGCGGGCGATGGTGAACCCGCCGCCGAGCGTCTTCGCGGTGCCGCAGGCGACGAGGTTCGTCTGATCGTTGTCGGTGCAGGCGATGACCATGTCCGCACGGCCGACGTCCGCGGCCGTCTGGATCTCCGAGGACGTGCCGTCGCCCGCGATGGTGAGGACGTCGAGTTCGTACTTGAGCTGTTCCGCCCGGTCCGGATCGACGTCGACGACGACGACCTCGTGGTCCGACGCGAGACTCGCGGCGATGCTCGTCCCGACCTCGCCGGCCCCGATGACGACCACGTACATGGACGCATCGACCACGCGGACCCACTAGTGGGTTACTATCGCTCCCGCCGGGCGCGGTCGCCCGGGTTCGGCCGTCATCGCCGAAGACTCAGTCGCCCCCGCCAAACGACGAGGGGTCAGTCCACTCGTTCCGGCCCGAGACGGTCCGCTGCGGGAACGGGATCGAGATGCCCTCGTCGTCGAACCGCGCCTTGACGGCCTTCACGTAGTCGGCGCGCGCCTTCACGAAGTCCGCCCGCGACGGGTCGTCGATCCAGATACGCGACTGGAGGCCGACGTAGGAGTCGGCCAGTTCGGTCAGCCGGACCGACGGCGCGGGCTCTTCGAGGATCGCCTCGCTCTTTTCGGCCTCCTCGACGATGATGTCGGTCGCCGTCTCGACGTCGTCCTCGTAGTCGATCCCGAAGACGAACTTCAGACGGAGCGTCTTCTTGGCGACCGGGTTTTTCACGACGTCGCTCGTCAGCGTGTGGTTCGGCACCGTGAGCAGCTCGTTGTCGAACGTCCGGACGCGGGTGACGCGGAAAGAGATGTCCTCGACGACCCCCGAGTTGTCGTTCCACTCGATCCAGTCGCCGATGCGGAACGGCTTGTCCGTGTAGATGAAGACGCCGGCGACGAAGTTCTTGATCACGTCTTGCAGCGCGAAGCCGATCGCGAGCGTCGCCGCGGCCGCGATCGTCGCCAGCGAGCGCAGGAACCCCTGGTAACCCGCCGCGCCGAACGCGACCGTGACGCCGGCGAACAGCACGAGGAACGCCACGATCTTCTGGAGCGGACGCCGGGCGTGCTCGTCGAGCCCCTGCCGGTCGAAGACGCGTCGGAGGACCGACGTGACGAGCGACTTATAAACGACGTACGTCGCGACGACGACCGCGAGGAAGATCGCCGCGTCGACGGCGAGGTCGGTCACCGGGCCGAGGTACGGCTCCAGCGCCCTCGCGACCGCGAGCGGTCCGATCGTTCCCGCGGCGGCGCTCATCAGTGGAGCACCGCCGTGTTGCCGCGCGTCTCGATCAGGTCGGCGCCGACGGCCTCGGCGAGCTCATCGGCGAGCTCATCGGTCGACGTCCCGCCGCGGGCCGCCCGGAGGAACTTCACTTTCACCAGCTTCCGGTCGTCGAGCTGGTCGGCCAGCTCGTCGACGACCGAATCGATACCGTGTTTCCCCACCCAGACGGTGACGTCGAGGTCGTGCGCCTCCTTCCGGAGTTCCTGGTCGCTCATACGCGGTCGAGTCGGCCGCGCGCATTGAAGCTTGAGGTTCGGCCGCGTCGCCCCCGCGGCGCGAGTGAGATCCCCGCGACAGTGGTTCAGACCCGCGTCGCGCTCCCGCTCTACCGCCCTCCCGTGTCGCGTCAGCGCTCCCGCTCCACGTCTCGATTTCGCTCCACGTCGCGCTCCAGCTTCCCCCGGTTCCGTTCCGCCCACTCGGCGGCGTCCTCGGGCGTCTCGGTCTCCAGCAGGCGGTCGAGCTTCCGCTCGAACTGCTCGTCGGTGAGGTCGCCGTTCGCGTATCGAGTCCGCAGCCGCGCCAAGGCGTCCGTCGTGTCGTCGGCCGCGTCGTCGCGCTCAGCCGCCTTGCCGCGCTCGACGCGGACCGAGCCCGACTCCGACTCGACGTGGACGGACTCCGCTTCCTCCTCGTCGAACAACATCGAGACGATCGGGACGATCACGATATACCCGAAGAGCATGAACCCGAGCCACCAGTCGAACCCGGCGAGGAGGGCGGCGAGCCACGTGCCCGTCACCGTCGTGGCGGCGATGCCGCTGGCGTTGCGGCGGAACCGCTCGCGGAGGGTCTCGTCGTCGGCCATCGGTAGCAGGGTGTCAGTCGTGGTACAAAATCGTGTCGGCGGTTACGCGCACGACCGGGCTGGGGTCGGCCGCGTCGCGGCCGCCTACGCCTCGACCTCGACCGTGATCTCGTCGCGGTCGACCGCCAGTCGGAACGTCGGCACGGTCCGGTAGACGACCTCGACGACGTTCTTGCGTTCGAGGCTGCGGAGCGCCCGCCGCACCGCGTCCACCTCGGGGTCGGCGTCGAACGCCTCGCGGACCGCGTTGAGCACGCTGACGACGGACTGCGAGCGCTCCTCGGGGCCGGCGAGCACGTCGACGACCCGCGATTCCAGCTCGGAGACGCGGATCGTCTCCGGGACGGCGCCGCGCGCGACCGCGTCGGGCTCGACGCCGGGCTCGACGTCGACGAGGTCGTTCGCCTCGGCCGTTGCGCGGATCAGGCTGTCGTCGTCGCGGTAGTAGTACTCCTTCAGGTGGTTTTCGAGGTAGCCGTGGACCTCGCTGCCGCTCTCCATCTCCCAGGCGTCCTGGAGCTCGCCGTTCTTCGTCGGCTGGAGGCGGACCACGTCCGCGAGCCGCCCGCGTTCCTCGTCAGTGAGGCTCATCGCTCTTCGACCGCGCTCGCGGCGCGGACGATCGTCTCCTCGCCGAACTTCGGCCCGACGAGCTGGAGCCCAACGGGGAGCCCGTCGGCCTCGCCGGCGGGTACCGATATCGCGGGGAGATTCGCGAGGTTCACCGGCGTCGTGTTCGCGTCCGCGAGGTACATCCGCAGCGGGTTGTCGAGGCTCTCGCCGAGCTCGAAGGGGAGGACCGGCATCGTCGGCGAGGCGATCACGTCCACGCTCTCGAAGGCGTCCTCGAAGTCCTGCCGGACCCACGCGCGGGCGTCCTGCGCCTTCTCGTAGTACTTGTCGTGGTAGCCGGCCGAGAGCGCGTACGTGCCGAGCAGGATCCGGCGTTTGACCTCCGCGCCGAACCCCTCCTCGCGCGTCTCCGCGAACGACTCGTTCCAGTTGCCGTCGGCGTCGCTTCGGTGGCCGTACCGCACGCCGTCGAAGCGCGCGAGGTTCGAGGAGGCCTCCGCCATCGCGATCACGTAGTACGCCTGGACCGCGTGCTCGACGGAGGGCAGGGAAATCTCGGTCGTCTCGGCGCCCTGCGCCTCGAGGTCGGCGATCGCGGCCTCGACCGTCTCGACGACGCGCTCGTCGGCGCCGTCGAACAGCTCGGCGGGAACGCCGACCGTCAGCCCCGCCACGTCGCCGTCGGCGGCCGCGGCGTAGCTCGCGTCGGGGTCCGCGCCCTCGACGTCCGCGAGGTCGCGGGTCGTCCCGTCGTTGGGGTCGGCGCCGGCGATGACGTCGAGCGCGGCGGCCGCCTCCTCGACGGTGCCCGCGATCGGCCCGATCTGTTCGAGCGAGTTCGCGTACGCGATCAGTCCGTAGCGGGAGACGAGCCCGTAGGTTGGCTTGATCCCGACGACGCCGCAGAACGCGGCCGGACACCGAACCGAGCCGCCCGTGTCGGAGCCGAGCGCGACGTCGGCCTCGCCCGCCGCGACCGCGGCCGCGGAGCCCCCGGAGGAGCCGCCCGGGACGCGGTCGGTGTCGGCCGGATTCCGCGTGGGACCGAACGCGGAGGTCTCGGTCGTCGTCCCCATCCCGAACTCGTCCATGTTCGTCTTGCCGACGACCGTCGCGCCCGCGTCGGTCAGGCGGTCGACCACGGTCGCGGAGTACGGGGGGACGTAGTCGGCGAGCATCTCCGAGCCGCAGGTGGTCCGGATCCCCTCGGTGGAGATGTTGTCCTTCACCGCGACGGTCGCGTCCGCGAGGGGACCGTCGGCGTCCGCGTCGCCCTCAATCGTCTCCTCCGTCACGAAGGCGTTGATGTCGGCCGCCATCTACGACACCTTCGGCCCGACGAAGAAGCCGTCCTCCGTCTCCTCGGCGTTCGCGAGCGCCGCCTCCTGTGAGAGCCCCGCCTCGACCTCGTCGGGGCGCATCACGTTGACCAGTTCCTCCTCGCGCTCGGTCTCGGGGACCTCGTCGAGCGCCTCGAAGTACTCTAAGATGTCGCCGAACTGCGCCGCGAACTCGTCGACCTCGTCGTCGGCGAGCCGTACCCGGGCCAGATCCGCGACGTGCCGGACCTCCTCGGCGTCGACGGCGGTCGCGGCGTCGTCGCCCTCATCGGGCGCCTCCCCCGCGTCATCCGTCGACTCGGACGTATCGCTCATACGCTCAGGTGTTTCGCTCCGGGAGTAAGGGTTTCGGAACGGCCAGCGTCGGTCTCCGATCCGCGGCCCCGTCAGGCGTCGGTCGTCGGACCGCCCCTCACTGCACCGCGTCGACGAAGGCGAGCCAGCGCTCGTGACCGTCGAGCGTCGCGGAGCGGTGTTCGTCGGCGAAGTCAGGGTGACGGATGGTGTCCAAGGCGTTCAGCGCCCGGTCAATCCCGACGATTTCATCCGCGAGCGCCTCGGCTGTCTCGCGGTCGAGCGGATCGTTGGTCGCGTCGCCGCTCTCGCCTTTCAGGCGGTCTATCCGCCGTTCGCGCTCTGCGCGGAGCGTCGTTTTCACCGACGAAACCTTCCGATCGACCTCCGGCGGGACCGTCTCGATGGCGCGCGTTTCGACGATGAACTCGGAGAGGTCGACCTCGGTCCCGTCGATGGCGACCATGTCCGGGACCGACGCGCCGATCGTCGCCGTGCGACTGGTGACCCGATCGAGCAACTCCTCGCGGAGGGTCTCGTCCATACTCACCGATCGATTGGGACCCGAAAATGTGCTTTGGTCGATGTCACCGCGTCACGAGCCCGAGAGGGGGACGTCGTTCGCGGTCGGCCCGCACCGTCACTCGCTCTCGTCGGCCCGCACCGTCACCACCGGCGCGTCCGAGAGCCGCACCACTTTCTCCGTGACGCTGCCGAGCAGGTAGCGCTCGACACCGGTCCGACCGTGGGTCCCCATCACCAGAAGGCCGACGTCGTGGTCGTCGGCGTACCGCAGTATCACCTCGTGCGGTGTCCCCATCTCGACGGCGGTCGTCAGGTCGATCCCGTCGGCCGAGCCGGCCGAAGCCTCGATGAGCTCTGTCGCGTTGGCGGTAAGCTCCTCCTCGATCTCGTCGGAGTCGGGGGCATCCTCGTGTCTGCCGATGTACCCCTCGTTGGGGGACCGCCCGCTCATCGCCTGACTCTCCTCGTCGAGGAACGCGCCGCTCACCCCGAGCCCGCCCCCGCGGGTGTCGATCACGTGCAGGACGTGTACGGTCGCGTCGAACGCAGACGCGAGCGCCCCCACGTGTGCCGCCGCCGCCTCCGAGCCGGCGCTTCCGTCCGTCGGATACAGTATCTGGTCGTACATCGTACCACCAAGTTGAAATTTCGAAGGGGAGTGATAAAAGCACACCGCAGATTGCCGGTATCCGCCGATCCGGTCACCGATCGGGTTATCGCTCGGAGCGGGTCCCCCGTTTATAAGAGGTCGTTTGAGACGAGTCGGTCGACCGCCTCGCGCAGGCGCTCCTCGCTCGCGGCGTAGGAGATACGCGCGTAGCCGGGGGCGTTGAACGCGCTGCCGGGGACGCAGGCGACCGCGGCCTCCTCGATGGCCGCCTCGCACCACGCCTGGTCGTCGTCGTCGACCGGGATCATCATGTAGAAGGCGCCGTCGCCGACGTCGACGTCGACGCCGTGCTCGTCGAACAGGTCGACGAGGAGGTCGCGGCGGTCGGCGAAGGCGTCGCGCATCTCCTCGACCGCGTCCTCAGTGTTCTCTAACGCCTCGATCCCCGCGCGCTGGACGAAGTTCGTCGCGCAGGAGACGGAGTGGGAGTGGAGCTTCCCCGCCTCGCCGACGAACTCGTCGGTCGCGTGGAGGTAGCCGAGCCGCCAGCCGGTCATCGAGTACGCCTTCGAGAAGCCGTTGATCGTTATCGTGCGGTCGGCCATCCCGTCGAGGCTCGCGAGCGAGACGTGGTCGGTGTCGTAGACGATACGCTCGTATATCTCGTCGGAGATGACGGCGACGTCGTGCTCGACGGCGAGGTCGCGAACGCCCTCCAGCGCGGCCTCCGAAAAGACGGCGCCCGTCGGGTTCGACGGGGTGTTCACCACGAGTAGCTCGGTGTTATCCGAAACCGTCTCCGCGAGCTCGTCGAGCGCGGGCTCCAGCTGGAAGCCGTGCGGCGCGAGGTCGACCCGCGAGAGGTCGGCGCCGGCGAGCTTCGCCATCGCCTCGTAGGAGACCCACGCCGGGTCCAGCAGGACGACCTCGTCACCCCCGTCGATCAGCGTCTGGAACGTCTCGTAGAGGGCCTGCTTGCCGCCGGGGGTGACGATCACCTCGTCGGCGTCGGCGTCGACGCCGTTCCCGCGGAGCTTCTCCGCGATCGCTTCCTTGAGTTCCGGGACCCCGTTCGAGGAGGTGTACCCCGTGTGACCGGCGTCGAGGGCCGCCTTGCCGGCCTCGACGACGTTCTCCGGGGTGTCGAAGTCGGGCTCGCCGACCGAGAGGTCGACGATGTCCGCCCCCTCCGCCTCCTTCTCCGCCGCGAGGTTCGATATCGCCAGCGTCGCGCTGGGCTCTACGCGTCCGATCCGCTCTGAGAAGTCGTATGCGTCGCTCATGTGTCGTGTGTGGTCGGCTCGTGTCTGTCAGTCGAGTTCTTCGGCGAGGTCGACCGCGGCCGCCGCCGCGTCCGCGCCCTTGTCGATCCGCTCGCGCGCCTCCGCGCCGGACATCCCCGGGCCGCTCACGCCGAAGGCGACCGGGGTGTCCCGGTCGAGGCTCACGTCGGTGAGCTTCTCGGCGGTCGCGTTCGCGATGACGCGGTCGTGGTCGGTGTCGCCGGTGACGATGGCGCCGACGACCGCGACGGCGTCGACGTCCTCGCGCCGCGCGAGTCGGTCGGCGGCCAGCGGGCTGTCGTACGCGCCCGGCACGTTCAGTTCGTCGACGACGACGGCGTCGCGGTCGGCGGCCGCCTCCCGGGCGGCCTCGGCCATCGGCTCCGTGACGGAGTCGTTGAACCGCGCCACCACCAGTCCCAGCGAGACCATACCGGGACTGACGCGGGAGGCGGCAAAGGTCTACCGTTCGAGCGCAGGGTTGCCGGGCGAACGCGTTCGGGAACCGGCATCGGACGGGCTGCTGTTTATAAATAGATCCGCGGTGGCGCGTGCCTGCGAGGCCGCCCCGCGGCCGAGCAGCACCGCGCGAGGGACGCCGCGAGCGACCGGAGGGAGCGAGCGGCGAGGCTGGGGAGGAGTGAGGCGCGGTCCCTGGCGGTACGGGGTGGGGTGGGACTCAAAGGGGCAGTCGGCGAGGCGGGCGCAGGCGACGTAAGCACCGTAGCGAAGGAACGGAGTGACTGAGCGAGGAGCGCAGCGAGCGTGCGCCCGCCTCGCCGACTGGGGCTTTGCAGGCGTTCGCCGTCGATCCGCCAACAGCTATTTATAAGCGAGCGGCTGGGGCTTTGGAGGTCTCCGCCGTCGATCCAGCACCGATCATTTATAAATAGCCGATCCAGTCCACGCTCACGTCTCGCGCCACGCGTGATTAATATGTCTGCGCCGCCAACAGACATCCATGACGAACACCGAGACCGCGACGGTCGGCGGCGGCTGCTTCTGGTGCGTCGAGGCGGCGTTCAAGGAACTCGACGGCGTCGAGAGCGTCACTTCCGGCTACGCCGGCGGCCACGCCGACGACCCCACCTACCGCGAGGTGTGTAGCGGCAACACCGGCCACGCGGAGGTCGTTCAGGTCGAGTACGACCCCGACGCCCTCTCGTATGAGGACATCCTCGAAGTGTTCTTCACGGTCCACGACCCGACCCAGCTGAACCGGCAGGGGCCGGACGTTGGCAGCCAGTACCGGTCGATCGTGCTCTCCCACGACGACGAGCAGCGCGACGTCGTCGAGCGGTACGTCGAGGCGCTCGACGAGGAGGGCGGCTACGACGACGAGGTCGTCACCGAGATCGAGCCGCTGGAGACGTTCTACCGCGCCGAGGAGAAACACCAAGACTACTTCGAGAAGAACCCGGCCGACGCCTACTGTACGATGCACGCGCAGCCGAAGGTGGAGAAGGTCCGCGAGCGCTTCCGCGAGAAAGTGAAAGCGTAAGCGTCGGTACGGAATACCGTCGAAGCTTCGGTCGATTATTTATAAACATCTGATTGCGGATCGGCGGTGAACACCGCCGAAGCCCCAGTCGCGAGGGCGGCGCACGCTCGCTGCGCTCCTCACTCGGTCGCTACCGCTCCCTCGTTGCGGTGCTTACGTCGCCTGCGCCCGCCTCGCGACTGCCCCTTCGAGTCCCACCCCACACCGCACGGCACCGCAGCCTCAGGCCTCCCCAGCCTCGTCGCTCACGCCCTTCGGGCGTTCGCGACTCCCTCGCGCGCTCCTCGCGGCCGCCTTCGGCGGCCACTCGGAGGCACGCGCCACCGCAGATCCATATTTAAACCCACTCTCGAAACCCCACGACCCAGTCACCCGTCCTACGAACCATCTCGCCGCAACCTATTCCCTCCCGCCGATCGAATCACACATCGATGAAGATCGGCCTCATCTCGGACGTCCACGCGAACTTCCCCGCGCTGGAGACCGTACTCGACGACATGCCCGCCGTCGACCGGATCTACTGCGCGGGCGACGTGGTCGGCTACAACCCGTGGCCCGCCGAGTGCGTCGAGCGCGTGCGCGACATCGCGGCCGCGACGGTCCGCGGGAACCACGACCGGACCGTCGAGACCCCGGAGCGCTACCGCGCCAACCGGATGGCCGAGGCCGGGCTCGAACACGCGAAGGCGTCCCTCTCGGACAACCAGCGCGAGTGGATCGGCGACCTCCCGCGCGCGGAGACGTTCGCGGGCGACCGATACCTCCTCGTTCACTCCCATCCCGCCGCCGAGCGCGAGGACGCCTACGTCTACCCGGAGGAGTTCCCCAACCTCGACCGCCACATGGGCGAGTACGACGGCATCGTCCTCGGCCACACCCACGTTCAGGGGTGTCGCGCGGTGGCCGGCGGGTTCGTCTGTAACCCGGGCAGCGTCGGCCAGCCGCGCGACGGCGACCCGCGGGCGGGCTACGCGGTCCTCGACACGACGGCCGACGGGACCGACGCGGTCGAAACCCGTCGCGTGGAGTACGACGTCGACCGCGTCGCGGAAGCGGTCCGCGAGGCCGACCTCCCCGAACTGACCGCCGAGCGCCTCTACGAGGGCGAGTAGCTCAGGCGCCGTCGCGGTCGCCGCCGGCCTCGCCGTCGACGTCGCGGTCGCCGCCGGAGTCGCCCTCCCCGCCACCGACCTCGATCCCAAGCTGCTGGTACAGGAACGCCCACGAGTCCGTCTGCTCGTCGACGATCATCGATGTCGGCTTGCCGACGCCGTGGCCGGTCTCGCCTTTGGTCCGCAGCAGGAACGGGCCGCCGTCGGCCTCGTTCTGGAGCCGCGCGGTCATCTTCCGGGCGTGCGAGGGGTGGACGCGCGTGTCGCTCGCGGCCGTGGTGAAGTAGACGGGCGGGTGCGTCGCCTCGGGGTCGACGTTGTGGTACGGCGAGTAGTCGCGGAGGTACTCGAACGCCTCCGGGTCCTCCGGGTGTCCGTACTCTGTCGTCCACGACTCGCCGAGCAGGAAGCGGTGGAACCGGAGCATGTCGAGCAGCGGGACCGCGCACTGCGCGGCTGCCCACAGGTCCGGGCGCTGGGTGACGACCGCGCCGACCGAGAGCCCGCCGTTCGACCCGCCGGCGACGGCCAGGTGGTCGGTGTCGGTGAGTCCCGACCCGCAGAGCGCCTCGCCGGCCGCAATGAAGTCGTCGAAGGTGTGCTGCTTGTCGGCCAGCATGCCGGCCTCGTGCCACGGCTCGCCGTACTCGTAGCCGCCGCGGGCGCACACCGCCGCGAACGCGCCGCCGTCCGCGAGGAACGGCAGCCGGAACCGCCCGAACGAGGGCGTGATGCTGTTCCGGAACCCGCCGTAGCCGTAGAGGAGGGTCGGACGCGGGCCGTCGACCGCGACGTCCTCGCGATAGCAGACGAACACCGGCACCTCGGCGCCGTCCGTCGAGTCGACGAACCGCTGTTCGACGACGAGGTCGTCGGGGACGGGCAGGTCGACCGAGTCGAGTTCCGTCGACGCGAACTCGGTCGCCTCACCAGCCGCTTCGCCGTCGCCGCCGCGCCCGTCGCCCCCGACTCCCGATTCGGCGTCGAGGTCGAGCCCGCGGACCGCCGGCGGCCGATCGAAGCCGGTGAGCCCGAAGAACGCCTCGGGCGCGTCGCGGTTCCCGGAGAGCCACGTGACGGAGCAGTACGACGGCAGCGACACGTCGCGCAGGTGCGTCCCGTCGCGGTCGTGGACCGAGAGCCGGGAGTGCGCGTCCCGCTGGCGGTGGACGAGGAGCCGCCCGGGGGTCGGCACGACAGACTGGATGATCCCCTCGCCCCCGGGGAGCAGCTCCCGGCACTCCTCGAACGAGAGGTCGCCCTCGCGGAAGCGGTCGACCGAGCAGGCGAGCAGCCGCCGCCGCGGCGCGCCGTGGTCGGTCGAGACGAACGCCGTCCCGCCGTGGAACCGGACCGACGTCTCGGCGTCGGCCTCCGTCAGGACCGGCCGGAGGTCGCCGTCGACGCGGACGTACCACTCGGTGCCGCCCACCATCTCGGAGAAGGCGACGGCGAGCAGGCCCGAGTCGGGGTCGACGGTCACCCGGGGCCAGACGTGCTGGTCGTCGTGTTCGAGGAGGACCTCCTCCTCGTCGGGGCCGTCCGCGAGCCGGAACCGGCGGATCTCCTTGTCCATCTGCGCGCCGTCGGCCGCGCCGCCGGTGGCGACGTAGACGAACCCCTCGCCGTCCGCGTCCCACGCGAGGCTCCCGGCGTTGACGCGGCCGCGCTCGGGGAGGACCGCGACCTCCTCGACGCCCGAGCCGTAGCCCGCTGCCGCGTCAGAGTCCGATTCATCCCCGTCCGATTCCAATTCGGCCCCGCCCGATTCCGGTCGCTCCGCGCTCGGTTCGGGCACGGAGAGCACCCGCACGTCGTAGTTCTCGTCGCCGCCCTCGGTGACGCCGACCGCGACGCGCTCGCCGTCGTGGGACGGGACGTACCACGCCATCGACCGCGGCGGGCGGTCGTCGTCGCGGTTCGCCGCCCACGCGTTCGGGTCGACGAGGACGCGGTCCGCGCCGTCCGGCGCGCCGCGCACGACGAGCCGGGCGTGGTCGGCGCCCGGCTCGCGGACCGTCGCGAAGTACCACCCCTCGCGGACGGCTATCGGGCCGTAATCGGCCACCTCGACGAGGTCCTCGAAGCGCGGCCGGAGCCGGTCGCGGAGCCCGTCGTCGAGGGCGTCGTCGACGTGGGCGTTCTGCGCGTCGACCCACTCGCCGACCGCCGCGTCGTCGCCTTCGAGCCATCGGTACGGATCGTCGACGTCGACCCCGTGGAGCGTTTCCGTGACGACATCGCGTCTGGTCTCCGGCGGGGACGAGGCCGGAGCGGACTGGCGTGACATATATATTGGCCTCTCACCGATGCGGCAAAACGACTGGGATCGCGGCGGCAGAGGCCGCCGCACCGCTCGCCCCGCGGACGACGCGGGCGTTCGACCGCGGCCCGGCTGCGACTCTCACGGCCACACGCCCGCGACGAACAGGAGGTTGCGAGCGGCAACCACGAGCGAGAGGACGCCGACGCCCGCGCACATCAGGGTCGCGACGAACCGCCGCGTGCCGCCGGCGACCGCGACCGGAACTCCGATGACCCCCATCCCGACGACCTTCGTGAGGAGCATGCCGCCGAGGAGGCCGAACCGCGAAATGAACAGCCGGCCGACCGGCGACCCCTCGACGTACTCGCTCCCGGTGAGCGCGACGTACGTCGTTCCGACATCGGCGGCGGCCCCGACGATTAGGAGGCCGACGGCGAGCGCGAGACGGGAAGGCACTGACCGAGCGAACGCGGTACGGACGCATAAATCTCCGGGCACGCGGTCGGATAGCGGCGACATCCGTAACTCGGACTCATTCGGTCACACACGACGGCCGTGGCTGGTCGCCGCGCGCGCACAGCACGGCGCCATTTAAACCACCGCAACGCATACATCTGGTAATGAGTTCGTCCGACGACGAGTACGAGATCGCGGTGGTCGGCGGCGGGCCGGCCGGGCTGACGACCGCGCTGTACGGGGCCCGACTGGGCCACGAGACGGTGCTTATCGACCGCGGCGGCGGCCGCGCGGCGATGATGGCCGACACCCACAACGTGATCGGCGTCACCGAGGAGGTGTCCGGGAACGAGCTTCTCGCGACCGGCCGCGAGCAGGTGCAGTCGTACGGCGGAACCTTCGAGCGCGGGTTCGTCACCGACGTCGTGCGCACCGACGACGACCGGTTCCGCCTCTCCACGAACGACGCCGAGATCCTCGCGGACCGCGTCGTCCTCGCCACCGGGTTCTCCGACGAGCGTCCCGATCCGCCCCTGCCGCGGAACGCAAAAGGGCTTCACTGGTGTCTCCACTGCGACGCCTACATGTTCGTCGACGAGCCGGTGTACGTGATGGGCCACGGGGAGGCCGCCGCGCACGTCGCGATGATCATGCTGAACATGACCGACGACGTGGACCTCCTGACCCGCGGCGCGGAGCCGACGTGGAGCGACGAGACGGCCGCGCAGCTGGACGCGCATCCGATCGACGTGATCCACGAGGACGTCGCCGGCGTCGAGAACGACCCCGACTCCGGCTGGCTGGAGGCGATGGAGTTCGAGGACGGCACCCGCCGCGAGTACCGCGGGGGCTTCCCGATGTACGGCTCCGACTACAACACCGCCCTCGCCGAGGGGCTCGGCTGCGACCTGACCGACGGCGGCGAGATCGACGTCGACGACCACGGCCGCACCAGCGAGGATGGCGTGTTCGCGGTCGGCGACATCACGCCCGGCCACAACCAGGTCCCGGTCGCGATGGGTCAGGGCGCGAAGGCGGGCATCGCGATCCACAAGGAGATCCGCGAGTTCCCGCGCTCGACCGAGGATATCGCGCGCGACGGCCCCGTCGGTGACGACGAGGTGCCGGCCATTCCGCCACACCTCATGGCGACCGCCATCTCCCACGAGGGCCACGCGGGCGGCCCGCGCGAGTCCGCCGAGGTCGATAACACCGAGGCGCCGGCCGCGGACGACGACTGAGGCGGCCCGATCCCGGCGGTCGCCGCGGGCCGGACGCTCTCGAAGCGGTCTCGCGATCGGCGTACGGAACCGCGACACCGACCTTTTTGATCCGGCCTCTCCGATCAGTCGTATGGGAGCCATCAGCGCGGACTTCGCCGGCGAGACGGTCGTGGTCACGGGCGGATCGAGCGGGATCGGTCGCGCGGTCGCGACCGGCTTCGGCGACGCAGGGGCGACCGTGATCAACGCCGACGTTCGCGCGGCGCCGAAAGACGTCGACGCTAAGGCGCCCACGCACGAGGCCATCGAGGAGCGCGGGGGAACCGCCGCGTTCGTCGAGACCGACGTCTCAGAGCCGAGCCAGATCGAGTCGGTGATCGCGGCGGCCCGCGAGTTCGGCGGGGTCGACGTGATGGTGAACAACGCTGGCGTCCACCGCAGCCTCGAGTTCCTCGAGGTCGACCCCGAGGACTTCGACTTCGTCCACGGCGTCAACCTCAGAGGCGCGTTCTTCGGCACCCAACTCGCCGCGAAAGACATGATCGACCGCGGCGTGGAGGGAGCGATCCTGAACACCTCGTCGACGACGGCCGAGCGCGCCGAGTGGGACCACTCCCACTACGCGGCGACGAAGGGCGGCATCCAGATGCTCACCCGAAGCGCGGCGCTCGAACTCGACGACTACGGGATCAGGGTGAACGCGGTCGCGCCGGGACCGATCGCCACCGAGATCCGGGAGGGGTGGGCCGACGAAGCGAGAGACTCCGTCGAGGGATCCGATGGGCTCCCGTCCCGAGCCGGCACGCCCGCGGACCTACGTGACGCCTACCTCTATCTCGCCTCCGAGGGCGCGAGCTACGTGACCGGCGAGACGGTGTGGGTCGACGGCGGTGCGAGCCTCTAACAGTATTCGTCGAGCGAAGCGGACGTTGACTGACAAATCAGTCAGAAAATGCGCCGGCCGGGACTCCCGTGAGCGAGCGCAGCGAGCGAGCGGGAGTACGGGCGGCGCACGACCGCAGGGAGTGCGCCGGCCGGGATTTGAACCAGAGGAAGACGGTCCTGCTCGCTCGCTTCGCTCGCTGTGCGGGCTGCGACTTCCAGGGTTCAAATCCCTCTCGGCGATTTCTCTCACTTCGTTCGAGAAATGCGCCGGCCGGGATTTGAACCCGGGCCATGAGCTTGGAAGGCTCAGGTCCTACCACTAGACCACCGGCGCTCGCGTCCGTCGATGACGCACCTACACGTAGGCACAACGTGTTTCATAAGCGTTCCGTGTTCGCGTGGAACCCGCCGGCGAAACGTCGACAGGTTAGAGCTATACAATTAAAGAGCCCCGATACTGCGGACCCCTCCCAGCGCGCTAGAACGCTTTTCAGCCGCTTAGAAACCTGTTCGGTACATATGTGTCTACCCACCCAACGTACACCCGTGAGGTGACACCGATGTCATACCAATCTAGCAATCCGCTGGTCGGCGAGACCGAGTTCGCGCTGGACGGCCCCTGGGCGACGTACTGGATCGCGTTCCTGCGCGTCGTCACCGGCTGGTGGTTCTTCCACGCCGGGATCACGAAGATCATCGAGGACGGGCTCGCGTACAGCTACGGCCCGATGTACATGTCGGAGATGAGCGGGACCGCCCTCGGCGGCATCCCGGTCTGGATGGGGAACAACCTCGCGTGGCTCATCGAGCCGGGGGTCCCCCTGTTCGAGACGCTCATCGGGCTCGCGCTGATCGCCGGAGCCCTGACCCGGTTGGCCGCGTTCGGCGGGGTCATCTTCATGGTCCTGTTCTGGATCGGCAACGCCGGGTTCGGCAACGGCGTCGTCAACGGCGACCTGATGGGCCTGCTCCTGTTCCTGACGGTGATCGTGCTCGCGGCCGGGCGGTACTACGGCCTCGACGCGCTCATCGAGGAGACGGCATTCGTCAAGCAACACCCCAAGCTGCGGTACCTGCTCGGTTAAGAGGTGACCACAAATGACAGACATCATCGACACGGCGGCGCGGGCGCTGAGCGCGGGACTGATGCTGTTCGGCATCGTCGTCCTCGGGATCGTCGAGATCCTGGCCGGCGAGCCGTACAGCCCGGTCCCGATAACGAACGAGGCGGGCGACGTGGTCGCGACGCCGCTGATCTCCCCGGAGATTCGCACGGCGTTCGTCCTGGCGGGCATCGCGGTGCTCGGCCTCTACGCGGCGTACCGGCTCGTGACACCGATGCCGGAGGACAGCGACGTCCGCCACGAGACGATGGCGGACTGAACCGCCCGGGAACAACCGACCGCGACGCGACCGGCGGGAAGCGTCGTCGCGGACGACGACCACTTTCTGTTCGAGCGCTTACTCGTCGAGCGACGGCTCCGACTCTTTCGCGCCGTCACCGTCGGCGGTGCCGCCGTCCGTACTGGCGGGGACGGCGTCCGACGGTTCCGCGTCTGCGCCGAACGAAAACGCCGTCTCGTCCGCCTCAACCGAGCCGCCGGCGTCAGGCTCGTCGACCGCGGAATTACCGTCCCGATCGCCGACCTCGCCGACGTTGCCTCTGACCTCGTCGACGTTGACCTCGAAGTCCTCGGTCATCGCCCGCAGGTCGCGGGCGCGCTCGTGGAGATCGTGCGCCTGCTCGGAGACCGCGCCGAGCGTGGCGGCCTGCTCCTCGGCGGCGGAGGCGACGGTGGTCGCCTCGGCGGTGGTCTGCTGGCTCACGCCCGCGAGGTCGTCGACCGCGCCGGTGACCTCGCTGACCGACGCCGCCTGCGCGTCCATGGCGCCGGAGATCTCCTGGACACCGTCGTCGGCCTCGCTCACGCGGGCGGCGACCTCGGCGAGCGCGTCCTCGGCGTCCTCGACGACCTCGACGCCGTCGTCAACGCCGTCGCGGATCGCCGCCATCTCGTCGACGCTCTCGTCGGTGCGCTCGCGGAGGCCCGAGATCAGCGCCTCCACCTCGGCGGCGGACTCCTGCGTCTCCTCGGCGAGCGACTTCACCTCCTCGGCGACGACCGCGAAGCCGGACCCGGCCTCGCCCGCGCGGGCTGCCTCGATCGAGGCGTTCAACGCGAGCAGGTTCGTCTGGTCGGCGATCTCCGAGATCGTCTCGACGATCGCGTCGACCTCCGCCATCTCGGCTTCCAGCCGCTCGATCGTCTCCGCGGCGGACTCGGAGCGCGCCTCGATCCCGTGAAGCTCCTCGACGGCGTCGGCCGCGGCCTCGCGGCCCTCCTCGGTGAGCGCGTCGGCCTGGCGGGAGGTGGTCGCGACCTCGTCCGCGGAGGCGGCGACCTCCTCGACGGTCGCGGACATGTCCTCCATCTCGCCGGCGACCTCGGCCAGCTGGCGGCTCTGCCGCTCCGCGCCGGCGGATATCTCGTCGACCGCGTCGCTCGTCTCCCGGCCCGCGGCCGCGGCCTCGTCGGTGCCGTCGGTGACCGCGTCGCTCCGCTCGGCCACCTCGACCGCGAATGCGTCGACCTCGGCGATCGCGGCCTCTAACTCGTCCATCGCGTCGTTGAACTCCGCGGCGATCGACCGGAGCGCCTCGGGGTCGTCAGGGTCGGCGCGGAGCCGCGCGGTGAGGTCGCCGTCGGCGCAGGCCGCCATCGTGTCGCCGAAGTCGCCCGCCCGCGACTCCAGGCGCTCGGCGAACGCCTCGCTCTCCGCCTGCGCCGCCTCGGCGCGCTCCCGCTGTTCCTCCGCCGACCGGATCTGCTCGCGCAGCGAGTCGCGCATCGTCGCGAACGCGCCGGAGAGGTCGCCGAACTCGTCGCGCCGCTCCGTGTCGAAGTCGACGTCGAGGTCGCCGTCGGCCAGCGCCGACGCCCGCCCCCGGAGGCGGTTCAGCTCGACGACGGTGCCGCGGCCGAGCGTCGCGCCGAGCAGCCCGAGTCCGACGATCGCGACCCCGACGATGAGGAGCAGGTTCCGCCCGATCATCCCGGAGAGCGCGTACGCCTCCGAGAGCGGGACGTGGACCGCGACGGCCCACTCCTCGGTCTCCATCGGCGCGTAGGCGACGAGGTACTCGCCGCCGTCGGCGAAGCTGAACGTGGCCGACGGGATGAACCCGACCGACCGCGTCTCGCCGAACAGCGCCGACCGGACGTCGCTGTCGTAGCGGATCCCGGCGACGTAGTCGGCGTTGCTCGCCGCGATCCGGCCGTCGGAGTCGACGATGGTCGTGAACGTCCCCTCGGTCGGCTGGCGGAAGTCGTCGGTGACGGGACCGAGCGAGATCTCCATCACGAGGTAGTCGCGCATCGGGGTGGCCGTCACGTACGCCACCCGGCGCTCGCCGTCGACCATGTAGGTGGGGCTCGTGAACACGCTCTCGGCGAACAGCAGGTCGTTTCCGAACCAGGGCTCGGCTGTCACCGTCTCGCCGCCGTCGTCCTCGTCGGTGCTCGCGATGACAGTCCCCTCCTCCCGGTCGACGAAGTGGAAAGCGACGACGGCCTCGGAGGTGCGCGAGAGGTGGGAGGCAAGGTAGCCGTCGACCCGGTCCGGATCCCGCGAGAACGCGTCGTTGTCGGCGATGTCCGTGAGCAGCGCGCGGCGGTCACTCGCCCAGCCGTCGAGCTCCGTGGCGCTCAGCTCCGCGACGGCCGTGTAGTCCTCCTGCGCGCTCGACTCCAGCTGGTCGGTCGTCTCCGCGTACGTGACCGCCCCCACGGCGCCGATCGCGACGACGACGACGACGAGGGCGACGAGGAACTTCGCGAGGTAGCTCCGGGCGAGCACGCCGGGCGTGACCCGGCGCAGGACCCGTTCGAGGAAGGTGTCAGCCATTACACTCACGGGCTCGGCTGGGGTCCTTTAATTCACCCCCTTCGATATCGCTAGTGATAATTGCCGGTCGGGGGCGTGACTTCCGCGTAACAGTTCCCGCTCGAAACCGCCGCGTGTCGCGTTTCGAGGTCGCTCGCCGCGAGGTCCGCCTCGAACTCCGAAGGCGAGTAGATGTGATAGTAGCGGGGCACCGTCTCGCCGCCCGGCAGCGTCCAGTCGACGGTCGTGTCGAACCCCTCGTCGCGGTCGAACCGGTCGTGCGCCGTGCTCCACGCGCTGACGAGCGCGACCCCATCGGGCGCGAGGACGCGCGCCAACTCGTTCAGGCTCTCGACGCGGGCGTCCCGAGGCGAGAGGTGGTGGAGCGTGGCGACGTAGACCGCGAGGTCGACCACGTCGTCGCGGACCGGCAGCGCCGCCGCGTCACCGTGGACGAACGCGGTCGCGTCCGCGAAGCCCCGGTCGCGAGCGCGCGCGACCGCCTCGTCGAGCAGGCCGCGACTGAGGTCGACCCCGACCGCGACGTCGGCGCGCGTCGCGAGCGCCTCCGTGTGCCGGCCGTTCCCGCAGCCGACGTCGAGCGCGACGGTTCCCGACCGGTCCTCCAGGAACGACTCGACCTCGGGCCACGCGTACTCCCGCGTCTTCGAGAAGTGGCTCGCGATGCGGTCGTAGGTCGACTGCGGATCGCCGGTCGGCTGCGGGTCCATACCGGGGTCTCGGTCGCGACGGACATATGGCGACCGGACCGTCACACCGCGCCGATCGCGACGAACGCGACGAGCGTGAGCGCGAGCAGCACCACGACGTGTTTCACGCCGTCGCGCACCGAGCCCTCCCCGAGCTGTCCGGCGACGAGCCCGGAGCAGACGGCCTGAATCGCCGCGGCGTGGAAGAACAGCTGCTCGTAGGCGTCGACGTCGATGTCGCCGATTCCGTCTCCGATCCCGCCCGGCCCGCCGGGAACGCCGGTCCCGCTCCCGGTCTCCGGAAGGCTCCCGCCCGTTCCCGGGACGCCGGCGGCCTCGATGGCGGGGATGAACGACACCGACAGCGCCGCGATGATCCCGAGGAAGACGAGAAAGGAGATGTAGATGACGATGAGGTACGTTAACATTACCTGTCTGCGTTCGCGCCGGAGCGACCAGGTCGCGCGCGACTCGTCGGCCGCGATCCGGAGGACGGGCCCGACGTCGCCGCTCGCCCGGATCGCGTTGGTGACGAGCGCGACGGCCCGCGAGGTCATCGGCGACCGGACCCGGCGCTCCAGCCGACGCAGCGCGGTGGAGACGTCCGCGCCCCAGTCGATGTCGCGGCGGGTCCGGCGGAGGTCCTCCGTCAACGCCTCCAGGTTCGAGTCGGCGACGCGGCGGACGCTGCCGACCACGGCTGTCCCCGCCTCGTTGACGCTGGCGAGCCGGTCGAGGAAGTCGGGCACCGCCGACTCGATGCGCCGGACCCGGCGCTTGCCGAACTCGTAGGCGACCGCGTACGCCGCGAGGACGAACGCGGTCGCGAGGACGATCGGCCCGTCGATCTGCCCGGCCATCTCCACAGGAGTCCCGAGCGTGATCGGGAACGCGAAGAGGAGCAACCCGGCGATCGCGACCGGGACCGCGACGAGAAGCACCGTCCGCGGCGAGGCCAACACCGTCTCGACCGGCGACGCGACCAACCGCCGCACCCCGCGGAGCCGGTCGTAGATTTGGAGCCGCTCGCGGCTCTCCGCCCAGCGGTCCGCGCCGGCCCCGTCCGCGGCACTCCCGTCCGCGTCCCGGCCGGTCGCCGCCCCGCCGTCGAACCGCGGCGAGTCGCCCCGGTCTCCGGACTCGTCCGTCGCGTGGCGCACGCCGGAGACGGAGGGTGTGTTCGGGTCCGCGAGCGACGACTCCGCGACTGTCTCGGTGCCGCCGACGCCCTGCGTCACGCTGTCGACGTAGACGACGAAGCCGAATGTGGCGAGCGGCACGCCGAGGTAGACGACGACCCGGAGGAGCGGGAGCGTGTCCTGTAAGACGAGGCCGATGACGACGAGGATGGTGATGAAAAAGAGCGGGCCCGCGACCAGCGCCGTCACGTACGCCTCGGCGAACGTCGAGAGCAGCTCGAGGTACTGCTCCTGTTTCGCCTCTGCCTCCGCCTGGTAGCGCTCGTACTGGTCGTTGAGGAACGTCGACACCGACTGCCCGGTGCCGAGGACCGAGGCGAGGTTCTCCGAGAAGTCCGCCAGGTCGTCGCTCGGCGTCCGCCGGGAGATGCGCTGGAGCGCGGTGAGCGCGTCGGTGCCGAACGCGTTCATGTCGCGGACCGCGACCGACAGCTCCGCCGCGGCCTCGCCGTACACCGACTCGTTCTCCGCGAGCGTGTTCATCACGCGGGGGAACGCCATCCCCGAGCGCGAGAGCGCGTACATGAACGCGACCGTCCGGGGGAGGGTGGCGTCGATCTCGGCCGCGCGGGCGTAGGCCCGCTGGTCGAGCAGCCGCCAGCGAGCCACGTACGCGCCGAGGGCCAGCCCCGCCCCGACAGTCGCGGAGACGACCGCGAGCAGGACGAAGAGCCGGGCGAGCCCGAGGTCGGCGAGCCGCGCGACGACCGCGACGAACTCGAACGCGCTCGGGAGCGCCTCGCGGAGCGCCGCCTCGCCGACGTCGAGGGCGGCGAGCAGGGCGCCGGCAGCGTACACGCCGATGACGCTGCCGGCGACCCCGAGGACCGCGGCGTACAGCAGGGTTCGCGAGGCGTACACGCGGTGCGTCGTGCCGGCGACGTGGGCCGCGCGCATCCGGTCGCGCTGGGCCCGCCGGCGCGCCTCGTTCTCGCTGACGTAGTCGCCGAACGACGACAGCGCGACGCGGGTGACGAACAGGTCGGCGCGGTCGTCGACGAGCGGCAGCGCGAGCGCGAGGCAGGCCGCGACCGCGGCGGCGAGGGGGAGGTACTCGATCATCGGTCCGCGGCGTCCGGGTCGCCGCCGTCGGCGGTCCCGGGCCCTCGTTCGGTCCCGTCGCCCGCCGCGACCGCGTCGGTCTCGTCGGCGAGGTCGTCGGGGTCGACGCCGTCTGTCGCGGCGGCGCGCTCGTCGAGCTTCTCCATCACGCGCTCCGGGTCGGCGTAGTACTCGTTGACGAGGGCGGTGAACGTGCGGTAGTCGTCGATGCCGAGCGCGGAGAGCAGTTCGAGGAAGCGCTCGCGGCGCCGGACCTCGCGGAGCAGCTCCGCCCGGGACCAGCCGCGCTCGTCGGCGATCTCCGCTAAAAGCGAGGAGTCGTTCCGCCGGAACGTGTCGGAGTCGGGCACCCACTCGAACGCGGAGGAGTAGTCGAGCTCGCCGGTCCGCTGGTCGATGCCACCGATCTCGCCGATCGTCTTCGCGCGGCGCACCCGCTCGTCGTCCGAGCGCGTGAGCGTCTGCACCGAGAGCATGTCCAACGACTGGACCATCGCCCGCGGGACGTTGATCGGCTCGTTCTCCAGCCGGTTTATCACCGTCTCGATCGAGTCGGCGTGCATCGTCGAGAACGTGGTGTGGCCCGTGTTCATCGCCTGGAACAGGGTGATCGCCTCGTCGCCGCGGACCTCGCCGACGATGATGTACTCGGGGCGGTGACGCAGCGCCGAGCGCAGCAGGTCGTACATGTCGATGTCGGTGCCCTCGTACCGGCGCTCGCGGGTGACCGCGGAGAGCCAGTTGTCGTGGTACAAGGAGAGCTCGCGGGTGTCCTCGATGGTGAGCACCTTCGCGCGCGGCGGCACGAACATCGACACCGCGTTCATCGAGGTGGTCTTCCCGGAGGCGGTGCCGCCGGCGAAGATGAGGCTCTTGTTGTGCTCGATACAGAGCCAGAAGTACGCCATCTGCTCGACCGAGAAGGTGCCGTACTCCACGAGGTCGACGGGGGTGAACGGGTCCTCCGCGTACTGGCGGATGGTGAACGCCGAGCCGCGCGGGGTCACCTCCTCGCCGAGCGCGAGCTCCGCGCGCGAGCCGTCGGGGAGGGTGGTCTCGACGATAGGGTCGCCGACGGAGACGTGGCGCCCGGACTGCTGGGCGAGGCGGATCACGTAGCTGTCGAGCGCCTCCTGCCCGAACGAGACGTTCGTCTCGACGTCGGTGTACTCGTCGTGGTAGACGAAGATCGGGAGGTCGTAGCCGTCACAGGAGACGTCCTCGATGTGGCGGTCGTTCAGGAGGGGGTCGACCTTCCCGTAGCCGCGGAAGTCGCGGTAGAGGTAGTAGGCGAGCGCGTGGAACGTGTCCATCCCGACCTCGACGCCGTACCCCTCCAGTAACGTCTCCAGCTCAGCTTTGAGCGTCGCCTCGTCCGTCTTGCCGCTCCCCTCGCGGTAGAGGAGCGGGTCGCGGATGTCGTCGACGACGCGGTCGAGGAGCTCGCGCTCGAACGCGTCGAGCTCGGGCTCGACCGCGTAGTAGCGGTGTTCGCTCTCGGCCTCGTCGTAGGTGATCACGACGTACGCGTACGGTGCGTTCACCCAGTACCGGTCGACCTCGCGCTCCTCCGGGGGAACGACGAACGACGCGAGCGGGCCGTCCTCGCCCGGGCGGAACGGGCGGACGTCGAGCGTAGATCCCTGAAACAACTCCCACGCACGCGAGAGGCGCCGCTGGAGATCCTCGATCCGGTCGCCGAGGTCGCTCCTGCCGGCGTCACTCGCCATGGATACGGGGACGTAATGGCGGGGGGAAGTTAAACTACCCCCGACAATTATCAGGACCGACACCGGGGTCGATCCGCTGCGGTTCCGACACAGCGCGGACCTCTGGGGCGCCGTCAGCTCCGCGGTACCGGGTCGTCGTCGGCCCCGCGACGCCGATCCGCCCGTTACGTTGATACGGCCGGACCGCAAAGCAGTCGGTAGGAAATGCGGCGTGACTACTTCGATCTGACCGTCGAGGGCGTCGACGACGGCGCCGGCTCCCGGTCGCCCCCGCTGGTCCGGATCGACTTCCACGGGCCGGAGGAATTGCTCCGCGATCGGCTCTCCGGGGGCGAGAGCGACGGCGCCGACGACAGTGCCGATGACGACAGCGACAGCGACCTGCTCGCGGCCGACCAGATCGACGTCGCCTTCCGGCTCCGCGAGCCGCTGGGCGAGGCGAACGACCCGGAGGGCGTCGTCGGCGTCACCAACCGGTACACCGGCGACTTCGTTCTCGAACTCAACGAGACCGCGACCGACGTCCTCCCCTTCATCCACGCCGCGCGCGACGCGACCGACGACGGCGACGCCCGGTACCGCGTCGAGATCGACGTCGACGGCGACCGGCTCGTCGCCTACGATAAGGACACGTTCCTCGTGTACGACCACGAGGGGAACCTCCTCCGCAGCGAGAGCCTGATCCCCTCCGGCGTCGAACTGTAGGACCGACCCTTTTCGAAGCTCACAGGCTGACGCTGTCGGGGACGAACCGCACCGAGTCGCCCGGCCGGAGGTCGAACGCGCCGTCGCCGCGGCCGTCGTTGACGTCGCACTCCGCGTAGCCGTGGCTCCCGACGGTGACGAGGCGCTCGCCGGGGTCGACTGCGCCGAACGTCTCCGCGACGGGTGTGAGGTCGCCGTTCACGCGGACCCAGTCGCGGCCGCGGACCAGTTCGCCGGGGACGTTCGTGATCACGTTCCCGAACCGGTCGATCGCGAGCACCTCGCCGTCGACCGCGAGCACCTCGCCGTCCTCGGCATCCCCGCCCTCCTCGCTCTCCTCGGCACGTTCGACTGTCGGCTCCGGGAAGCGGACGTCGACCGGGTCGCTCGCGGGGGTGAGGTCGTCCATTCCTGCGAGCGTCTCGGCGACGAGGTCGGCGTCGAGCGAATCGGCCCCCGATTCCCCCGTCGCGTCGTCGAGCGCCGTCCGGACGCGGGCCGCGGTCGGGGCGAACACGTCGCGGCCGTGGAACGTCTTGCTCGCGGGGTCTTCGACCGCGACGGTCCAGGCCTCGACGTCCGACTCGTCGCCCGCCAGCGCCCGGGCCGGCGGCATCGCGAGGCCGTTGTCCGGAGCCACGATGACGTGCGCGCCGGCGCGGACGACGAGGGCGTCGCGGTCGGTGCCGACGCCGGGGTCGATCACGGCGCAGTGGACCGCGGGCGGGAACTCCGGGAGGACGAACCGGAGCCAGAAGGCGGCCGCGCGCGGGTCCCCACGCGGCAGGTCGTGCGCGACGTCGATCAGCTCGGCGTCCGTGTGCCGGCGGATCACTCCCTTCATCGCGGCCGGGTACGGCGAGCCGAAGTCCGAGGTGAGCGTGATCATATTCGAATCCGCGGCCGGCGCAGATTTAAAAGGAACGGGCGGCCGCGCCGCTCGCCCGACAACCGCGGGGCGCGTGCCTGCGAGCGGCCGCCCTCGGCGGCCGCGAGACAGCACGCGCGAGGGAGTCGCGACCGTAGGGAGCGACGAGGCTGGGGAGGTGTGAGGTGCGGTTGCGGTGCGGGCGGGTGGGACTCAAAGGGGCAGCCGGGAGGCGGGCGCACGCTCGCTGCGCTCCTCGGTCGCTCACTCCGTTCGCTCCCTGCGGTGCTTGCGTCGTCATCAGAACGCTCTGCGTTCTGATTGGCTCACGAGAGCTTTGCTCTCGTGAACGCCTGCGCCCGCCTCCCGGCTGGGGCTTTGGAGGTGGTCACCGCCGATCAACTGGTAGTTATTTATAAGCGACCGAGGCCGTCGAAGCTGTTCTCCGTCAGTTCGCGTTCGACGGTTCGCGGCAAACGGGTACTCTCACAGTAGTACTCACCGCCCTACTCGTCCGAGGGCTCCTCGCCCAGCGAGTCGGTCTCGGCGATCCGGCGGATGCGCTCGACGCCGTCGACCTCGCGGATCACGTCGACGACGGCGTCGGGGACGAGGTCCTCCCAGTCGCGGCCGCGGATCATGCGCTCGCGGAGTTCCGTCCCCTCCAGCACGTCGCGGCGGAACATCGGCGACTGGCGTACCTCGACGCCGGCCTCCTCGAAGAGGCGGACCACGAGCGGATTGTTCGAGTACGCGACGTCGAACCGCGGGGTCATGCTCTGGACGTGGCTCACCCAGACGGAGTTCCGGTCGAGGTCCTCGATGGGGACGACGTAGGTGGTGGCGTCCAGCTCCGCGACCGCCTTCGTCACCATCATCACGCGCTCGCCGGCGGTAAAGGGGTTCCGCGTGGTGTGGGAGTCGCCGGCGGAGCCGATTCCCAAGACGAGCTCGTCGACATCCGCCGCGATCTCTTCCACCATGTGTCGGTGGCCGTCGTGAAACGGCTGATACCGGCCGATGTAAAACCCCCGCATGAATCTACGTACTGTGGGCGTCATTTATAAACCCGGTGGGAACGGCTGGAGGGAGATATCGGTAGATACACGGCTTCAAGGCGGCGTTTACTGCCTCCGAACCGGCACCTCCGGGGGGAGAAAGTATATCAGTAGCGGACCCGTCGTTTTCGGTAGCGACACCCGATTCTATGAGCAACGAGAAGGACACGAACGACCCGACGGCCGACGACCCCGACGAACCGCCCCACGGCGGCGTCGACGACTCGAGTCCGGCGGGAAACGGCAAGGACGCCACGCACGGCGACCCCGAGCCCGACGACGGTCCGGCGAACGACCCCGGCGTCGACGAAGACCCGGCCGCCGACTCCGGCGAGGAGTCGGCCGCGGACCCCGACGACGGGGACAAGCCCTGGGACGACGGGGTCATCGTCGACGACGGGGACGGGTTCGACGAGACCGAGGTCGTCGGTGAGGGTCCCGACGGGAGTCGGAACGCCAATACCCCCGAACCGACCGACGACGGGGGGATCGACGAGCTCGGCAGCACAGTCGAGGTCGAGGGCGCCGAGATAGAGGAGGACCCGGACGAGGACGACCTCCTCGGCGGGCTCAAGATCGACACGACGGCCGAGCTCGAGATTCCCGACCGGCTCGTCGACCAGGTCATCGGGCAGGAACACGCCCGCGACGTGATCATCAAGGCGGCGAAGCAGCGCCGCCACGTGATGATGATCGGGTCGCCCGGGACCGGGAAGTCGATGCTGGCAAAAGCGATGTCCGAGCTCCTCCCCAAAGAGGAGCTCCAGGACGTCCTGGTGTATCACAACCCCGACGACGGCAACAAGCCGAAGGTCCGGACGGTGCCGGCCGGCAAGGGCGACCAGATCGTCGAGGCGCACCGCGAGGAGGCGCGCAAGCGCAACCAGATGCGGTCGCTCCTCATGTGGATCATCATCGCCGTCGTGCTGGGCTACGCGCTCATCATCGTCGGCCAGATCCTCGTCGGCATCATCGCCGCCGGGGTCGTCTACCTCGTCTTCCGCTACCTCAACCGCGGGTCGGACGCGATGATCCCGAACCTGCTGGTGAACAACGGCGACACGAAGACCGCGCCGTTCCGCGACGCGACCGGCGCGCACGCCGGCGCGCTGCTCGGCGACGTCCGGCACGACCCGTTCCAGTCCGGCGGGATGGAGACGCCCAGCCACGACCGCGTCGAGGCGGGCGCCATCCACAAGGCGAACAAGGGCGTGCTGTTCATCGACGAGATCAACACGCTCGACATCCGCAGCCAGCAGCACCTCATGACGGCGATCCAGGAGGGCGAGTTCTCGATCACGGGCCAGTCCGAGCGCTCCTCGGGCGCGATGGTCCAGACCGAGCCCGTCCCGACGGACTTCGTCATGATCGCGGCCGGGAACCTCGACGCGATGGAGAACATGCACCCGGCGCTCCGGAGCCGCATTAAGGGGTACGGCTACGAGGTGTACATGGAAGACACCATCGAGGACACCCCGGAGATGCGCCGGAAGTACGTCCGGTTCATCGCCCAGGAGGTCGCGAAGGACGGCCGCCTGCCGGAGTTCACGGCCGAGGCCGTCGAGGAGGTCATCCTCGAGGCCAAGCGCCGCTCCGGCCGGAAGGGCCACCTCACCCTCCTGTTCCGGAACCTCGGCGGGCTGGTCCGCGTCGCGGGTGACATCGCCCGCGGCGAGGACGCCGAACACACGACCCGCGACCACGTCCTTCAGGCGAAGGGCCGCTCGCGGTCCATCGAACAGCAGCTCGCCGACGACTACATCGAGCGTCGGAAGGACTACGAGCTACAGGTCTCCGACGGCTACGTCGCCGGCCGCGTCAACGGCCTCGCCGTGATGGGCGAGGACTCCGGGATCATGCTCCCGGTGATGGCCGAGGTGACGCCGACCCAGAGCGGCGGCCAGGTGATCGCCACCGGCCAGCTCAAGGAGATGGCCGAGGAGTCGGTCCAGAACGTCTCGGCGATCATCAAGAAGTTCTCCGACGAGAACATCTCGGAGAAGGACATCCACATCCAGTTCATCCAGACGGGCCAGCAGGGCGTCGACGGCGACTCCGCGTCCATCACGGTCGCGACCGCCGTCATCTCCGCGCTGGAGAACGTCGGCGTCGACCAGAGCCTCGCGATGACCGGCTCGCTGTCGGTCCGTGGCGACGTGCTCCCCGTCGGCGGGGTCACCCACAAGATCGAGGCGGCCGCGAAGGCCGGCTGCGACCGGGTGATCATCCCCGCGGCCAACGAGCAGGACGTGATGATCGAAGACGAGTACGAGGAGATGATCGAGGTCATCCCCGTCTCGCACATCAGCGAGGTCCTCGACATCGCCTTAGAGGGCGAGGCCGAGAAGGACTCGCTCGTCTCCCGGCTGAAGTCGATCACCGGCTCGGCGCTGAAGGACGGCAACGTCTCCGGGCCGTCGAACCCGAGCCCGCAGTAATCGGTTCGGCGCTTCGCCGTCCGATTTTTGCCTCTCGCTCCGCCCCGAGAGCCGTCGCGCTGCGAGCGGGTCGCAGGTGCGGCGGCTCCCGGGAGTACCGGCGACCTCGGTCGGCTCGCCGGCGACGATGTCCTCGAGGCCGCCGTCGCGCTGGACGGCGACGAAGTATCGGTCAGCGGGCCGGTCGTCGCGGGAGCGCCGGCGGCCGTCAACCCCTCGAAGCGCTCCGCGGTACGGACCACGGCGGCTACAAGAGGCAGGACTCACGGCTCGCTCGACGGCTGGTGCCGGACGCGAGACGCTTATATAATGCCACATAATTCGGCATGCCGCCCAATACGGGCGTGGTTTTAGGCACACCTAAATGGTGGCCGCGCTGGTCGATGTCCCGACGAACGAGTGGATAGAACTGATCGAGGTACCGGACGACGAGTCGCGTGTTCGACTGCTGCGGCTGGGCCTCCTCGACGGCCGCGTCAAGTGTCACCGGCGGATCCGTAACGGGCCGGTCGTCGTGCGGCGTCGCGGGACGGAGGTGGCGCTGGGACGGCCGCTCGCCCGAGAGATCACCGTCAAACGAGCGGGACCCGACGGCGAACGGCGATGACGGCGAACGGCGAGGCGGTGAACGATGAGGCGGCGAACGAGGGGACGGCGGGCGGACCCGGTCTCGGCCACACCGAGGTGGCGCTAGTGGGCGCCCCAAACGCGGGCAAGAGTGTGCTTTTCGGCAGGCTCACGGCCGAGTACGCCGACGTCTCGAACTACCCCGGCACCACGGTCGAGACGACCGCGGTGACCGTCGGCCCGACTCGCCTGACCGACACTCCCGGGGTTCACGGTATCTCGTCGTTCTCCGAGGAGGAACGGGTCACCCGAGAAACTGTCCTCGAGGCGGACGCAGTCGTAAACGTCATCGACGCCACGCGACTCGACCGGGACCTGTTCGTGACCCTACAGATTCTGGACATGGGCGTTCCGACGGTCGTCGCGTTGAACATGATGGACGAACTCGAGGCGGACGGCGTCGAGGTGGACGTCGACGCCCTGGAGGTGGCCCTCGGCGTCCCGGTCGTACCGACCGTCGCCGTCACCGGGTCGGGCGTCGACGAACTCCGGGAGCGGCTCCCAGAGGCGTCCGCCCCCGCGTCGACGCCCGTCGACTCACACTACGACGCGCTTCCCGACGCAGTCGAGGCCAGCCGGGCAGAGAAGACCCTCCTCGTCGAGGGCGACGAACCAACGGCCCGCCGCGTCGGCGCCCGCGGCCTCGTGGCCGACGGGGGGGACGGGCCGCTCGCCAACGTGGAAGATCGAGAGGCGGTGTACCGCGAGCGTCGGAATCGGGTCCGATCGATCGTCGACGCGGTGGAACGGGACACCGGCTCCGGGCGGGCCGCCGGGCAGCGGCTCGGCGACCTGCTGATGCGGCCGGTGACCGGGGTCCCGATCGCGATCGGACTCCTCGCCACGGTCTTCTACCTCATGGGGGTGATCGTCGCGCAGCGAGTCGTCGGTTACGCAGAGGGGGTGTTCTTCGGCCGGTACTACAATCCCGCGGTCGAGACGGCCGTCGCGGACCTGCTCCCGGCGAGCGAGTGGGCCGCTCCAGTCGAGTTCCTGCTCGTCAACGACAACTTGGGGCTGGTGACCATCACCGTCCAGTACGTTCTCGGTGTCCTGCTCCCGCTCGTGATCGCGTTCTACCTCGTGATCGGGACACTCGAGGACGCCGGCCTGCTGCCGCGACTGGCCGTCTTGACTGACAGGGGACTCAACCGGATCGGTCTCAACGGCCGCGCGGTCGTCCCGCTTATCGTCGGCGTAGGATGTGTGACGATGGCGGTCATCTCGACCCGAATGGTGGGGTCACGTCGGGAGCGGCTCATCACAACAGCGCTGCTGGGGCTCGCGATCCCCTGCTCGGCGCAGATCGGCGTCATCATGGGGTTGCTGGCCGGGCTTGGCGTTGCCTGGTGGGGCGGCTACCTTGCGGTGCTGCTCGGGGTCCTCGGGGTCGCCGGCGTCTTCCTCGACCGGGCGCTCCCCGGTCGACAGGACCCGTTGATCGAGCAGCTGCCGCGGCTGCGCGTCCCTCGCCCGGGGAACGTCGCTCGAAAGACGGCAAACCGGAGCGCCGCGTTCCTCAGGGAGGCGGTCCCCCTGTTCGGGGCGACCGCAGCCGCGGTGTCGACGCTCGACTACGTCGGAGCGCTGGACGCGATAGTCGAGGCCCTTCGGCCGCTGACCGCGGCGCTCGGCTTACCGGCGTCGTTCGGGCAGGTGCTCGTCTTGGGGCTGATCCGGCGCGACTTCGCCGCCGCCGGGATGACCGACGCGACGCTGTCGGCGTCACAGACATTCGTGGGGCTGATCGTCGTCACGCTGTTCGTGCCCTGTATCCTCACGATGGCGGTAATACTCAGGGAGCGCGACGCGCGGAGCGCGCTCCTCGTGTGGGTCGGCTCTTGGGTCACGGCGTTTACCGTCGGCGGGGTCGTCGCGGCCGCGCTGGAGGTGATCGCGTGATCTGTCCGCGCTGCGAGTACGAGTTCGACCCGGCGAACGGGCTCTCGTGTCCGCGCTGTGGCGCCTCGCTCTCCTGTGCGGACGTCTCCTGTGCCGAGTGCGGCGCCTGTTCGCGGCCCTTCGATCGCCTTCGGCACAGGGTCGCCGAACGGCTCCGCGCCGGGGAACGGAGCGACGAGGGAGACGGACGTGACGAGTCCGCGGAGGAGTCTTGACGGCCGCCGCGACGACGTCTTGCGGACGCCGCGACGGACTGGGGGCTGAGCCGGCGAACGGACGCCGTGACTGGAGCGCGACCGACCCCGACGCGGACCGGTCCCCCGCCTCAGCCGACCGACTCCCAGTTCCGGTACAGCCCCACGCCGAACGCGAAGATGATCCCGCCGACGCCGACCTGCCGACCGACCGTCCCGAAGTCACCGTCGAGGCCGGCGAGAACCGCTCTAGCGACCATTATCAGCGTGACGAGCGCGACGAGCGCTAACACGGCGTGCCGTGTCCCCATGAGCGAACGCAATCGCTTCGGCCACCAAAGAGATGGGTTGGCGCAGGACAACTACCGGAGCGCCTCGTCGAGGCCTCGCTGCCTCGACGCCGGGTAACGGCGGCACTCGACCGACGCTTGTCCTGTGCCAACTCCGGGGTTATGGAGGAGGAGTGCTCAGCGTCAGACACAGCGATCGACCGCGGCGCACGGCGGAGTGACCCTCCGACGCAGCCACTCACCACAACATGATCGACCCAGTACTCGCAAGCCGATTCCAGTTCGCCCTGACGACGATCGTCCACATCATCTTCCCGGTGATGAGCATGGGGCTGGCGCCGTTCCTGATCTACTTCACGTGGAAGGATGTCCGGGGCGGCGATCCGGTGTACGAGCAGTTGCGTCGCTTCTGGACCAAGATCTTCGCTATCTCGTTCGTCGTCGGGACGGTCACCGGTATCGTCCTCGAGTTCGAGTTCGGGACCAACTTCGCGGCGTTCTCGACCACCGCCGGAGAGCTGTTCGGCGGCCCGCTCGCCGTCGAGGGGATGATGGCGTTCATGCTGGAGGCGACGTTCCTCGGCATCTTCGTGTTCGGTCGCGAGCGCGTCTCCGACCGGCTCTACATGGTCTCAAGCCTCGCCGTCGGCGTCGGAACGTGGCTCTCCGCCGTCTGGATCCTCATCGCGAACTCGTGGATGCAGATGCCGCGCGGCTACGAGCTCGTCACCGAGGACGGACAGGAGGTGGTCCACCTCGTCGATCCGGTCGCGGCGTACCTGACTCCGCGGTTCGGGTACATGTACGTCCACATGCAAAACGCCGCGGTCGAGTCGGTGGCGCTGTTCATGGCCGGCGTCTCCGCGTACTACGTCTACCGACACCACGTCTGGGGGCACCAGACGAAGAACATCGTCTTCTGGCAGAAGACGCTCAAGATTGCGCTGGTCGCGCTGCTCATCACGGCCCCGTTACAGGTGCTCCAGGGCGACCTGTACGCGCGTCACGTCTACGAGACGCAACCGCAGAAGTTCGCCGCCATGGAGGCGGTCTGGGACACCGAGGCGTACGTCCCGGAGTACATCTTCGCGATTCCGACCGATCTGGGCCAGTTCACCGACCCCCGCGCGAAGGAGCTGTTCGGCATCGGCATCCCGGGCGGGGCGTCGTGGCTCGCCAGCGGGGGCGACGCGACCGCGGAGATACGCGGCCTGAACACGTTCGACACGGAGGCGCCGCCTGTCGCCATCGTGTTCTGGTCGTTCCGCGCGATGGTCGGGATGGGCTTTTGGTTCATCCTGCTCGCGTTCTGGGGCGGCTACCGGTGGTACACGGGCGAGCTGTTCGAGGACGGACTGCTCCACAAGGCGCTGATGGCGTCCAGCCTGCTCGGCGTGGTCGCGGTCGAGCTCGGGTGGGTCGTCACGGAGGTCGGCCGCCAGCCCTGGGTGATCCAGGGCGTGTTGAAGACGAGCGAGGGGGTCTCTCCCGGCCTCACCGGGACGGAAGCGATGGTCACGCTCGCGGGGTTCGTCGGCGTCTACGCTGGCATCCTCGCGCTGTACACGTACGTCGTCGCGCGAGTGATCCGGGAGGGGCCTCCGAGCGTGCGCCCGTCGGACTCCCCCGCCGAGCGCGACGCCGCGCCCGCGGAGGTGCCCGGCGATGACTAGCGCCGTCGACGCGCTCGCGGCGGGCCCGGTGTTCGGCCTGCCGCTCCCGGAGCTGTGGTTCGCGCTGGTGTTCGCGATCCTCGGAACGTTCCTGTTCCTCGACGGCTTCGACTTCGGCGCCGGCGCGATCTTCGCGACGCTTCGCGAAGACGAGGCGCGCGAGGCGGTGCTGTCCGCGATCGGGCCGTTCTGGGACGGGAACGAGGTGTGGCTCGTCGTCTTCGGCGGCGCGCTGTTCGCCGCCTTCCCGTCGGTGTACGCGGGGCTGTTCAGCCGACACTACCTGCTGATGTTCGGCATCCTCGGCGCCCTCATCCTCCGGGGGCTGGCGCCGGAGATGTACGAACAGCGCCACGACGAGCGCTGGCAGCGGTGGTGGGGACGGTCGTTCGTCGCCGGCAGCGTCCTCGCGCCGTTCCTCCTCGGCGCGTTCGCGGGCAACTGGCTCGTCGGGACCCCCCGTTCGTTCACGCTCGTCGGCGTCGTCACGGGCGTCACCGTCACGGCGCTGACCGTCGTTTCCGGCGCCGCGTTCCTTCGGCTGAAAGCCCGAGACGCGCTTCCCAAAACGGTGACCCGGCTCGGAGTCGAGGCCGTCGCGGCGTACCTCCTCGCCGTCGTCGCGACCCTCGGCGTCCTGACGGCCCGGCTCCCGGCCGGCGTCGACGCGCTGCTGTCGCCCCCGGTGATCGCGCTGGTCGCCGCCTCCGTCGCGCTCGGCGTCGGCTACGCCGTCGCGCTTCGACGCGGGGCGAACGTCGCCGCGCTCGCGGCGGCCGCGGGACTGACGTACGGGCTGATCGCGGTGGTCGCGATCCTCATGTATCCGCGTATCGACCCGGCGACGGGGGCGACGGTGAGGGACGCCGTCGTCTCGACGTTGCCGCTGAACCTCATGTCGATCGGCGCGGCGCTGCTGTTGCCGCTGATCGCCACGTACTTCGCCGTCCTGTACTCGGCGTTCAGTGGACCGATCTCGGCCGAGGAGGCGTACTGAGATGAGCGACGATCCAGCGGCGAACGAGCCGAGTCGGCGGTCGCCGGTCGGAACGCTACTGCTCTCGCGCGTACTCATCACGTGGGCGGAGCTCACCGTCGTCGGGTTTGGCGGGGCCGTCGCGGGCGGCGCTGCGTCGGGGCCGCCGCAGCTCGTCGTCTACTTCGCGACGGTCCTGGCCGCGGTCGCCGTGTTCATGTACAACGTCGACCGGCTCGTCGCCGCCCGCGTTCGGGAGGCGACGTGAGCCGAGCGCCTCCCGAGAGGCCCCAGCGGGACCGGCCGGCGGGGACCGGACGGTTCCCGGCCGTGGGCCGCAGACCGAGGGCAGCGGGGCGGCGACGCGCCGGACAGCAGTCCGCTCGCCGACGCGTAGATCGTCAGTTCGATCGCCGACGTGACGGGCTGACGGGTCCGATTCCGTGGCGCTTGGCGACGATGCCGAACAGCAGCGCGGCGCTTGGCAGGAACAAGAGCGCGCCCAGCGCGGTGACGGCGTCGTCGTGGGTGAGTCCGAAGGCGACTCCCCCGACTCCGGCGACGAGCGCGACAAACGCGGGTATCAGGAGACGACTTCGGAGCGCGGTCGGGGTTTCACGAGTCGAACGTGAGCGCACCATACGAGGCAACGTAAGTGCGTCGAACCCATATCAGACGCGTTGTCGAGGGCCAACTTCCGGCCGAAGCGCGGTCGACCGCGACCGCTCGGCCGACTGCGGCCGTTCGGCCGAACCCGACGGCTCGGCCGAGCGCGAGGCGGAAGCCGCGAACCGAGACAGAAGAAACGAACGAGTTCACCGTCAGATGTACGACTTCACGTTTACCATAACGTACGAACCCGGCGCCGACGAGTACGTCGACCTGTTCATCGAGCGCGAGTCCCTCCAGTCGGAGGCGACCTACTCGTGTCTCGATCCCACGGAGCTGTGGAAGCTCGAATCGGTGACCGGCGACGCGGCCGACCTCGACGCCGTCGACGAGCTGCTCTTAGACGAGTCCGTCGACCGCGAGTCGATCAGCGCTCGGGAGTGTCAATCGAACCGCACGACGAGCCTGTTGACCAACGAGCAGCGGCGGCGAGTGACGTACACGTACGTCTCCGACGTTGACTACTGCGAGTCTGTGCCGCTGATCACGGCGAAGTACGTCGACGGGGGCGTCCTCTTCGAGCAGACGCGGTCCGGCGATACGGTCCGGTGGCGCGTGTTGGTCCAGGACGACTCGAAGATTGGGCTGTTGTACGACACGCTGGCCGCGAAGCTCGGCGACGGGCTGTCGTTCTCGTTCGAACACCTGACCGAGGTCGACCACTGGGAGAGCGAGCTGCTCTCTCGACCGGACGTTCCCGCCGAGCAGCGCGAGACGCTGCTGCTCGCGGTCGAGCGCGGCTACTTCGAGACGCCGCGGGGAGTGACGCTCGACGAGCTCGCGGCGGAGCTCGGAGAGCCCCGCTCGACGGTGTCCTACCGGCTGCGACGCGCGACCGCTGAGTTAGCGAAACGATTCGCGGACCAACAAGCATGACCGGCGAACTCCCCACGGACGACGATCAGCGAGAGCCGACAGAGGCGTCGACCGGCGGCCGGTACCCGACGGACGTGCTCGTCAGCGCCGACTGGGTGAACGCCCGGCTCGACCGGTTCGGCTCCGACGCGACCGACCTGCGGCTGCTCGAAGTCGACGTCAACGCCTCGTTTTACGAGGAGGGGCACGCGCCCGGCGCCGTCGGCGTCGACTGGCGGACCGACCTCCGGTCGGCGGAGGCACACGACATCCTCTCCCCGGCGGAGATGACCGCCTTCCTCGAATCGCGTGGGATCACCGAGGAGACGACCGTCGTCATCTACGGGGACAACAGGAACTGGTTCGCGGCGCATCTGTACTGGCAGCTCGCCCACTACGGCCACCCGGACGTCAAGATCATGGACGGCGGCCGAGAGTACTGGACGGAACACGGCTACCCGACCACGACGGAGCCGGTCGCGCCGCCCGACGTGACGTACGGCGACGCGCCCGACGCGCCGGCCAGACCGGAGGTTCGGGCCGCGCGCACGGACGTGCGGGCGGCGATTGGTACCGACACGAAGTTCGTCGACGTGCGCCTGCCCGAGGAGTTCCGCGGCGACGTCACGAAGCCGCCCGGCAGCGACGAAGGAGCGATGCGTGGCGGACACATCCCGGGAGCGACAAACGTGTTCTGGGCCGAGAACGTCCGCCCCGACGGCCTGTTCAAGTCGCACGAGGAGCTCGCGGACGTGTACGAGTCCCGAGGGGTCACCCCCAACGACGACGTGATCGTCTACTGTCGGATCGGCGAGCGGTCGTCGGTCACGTGGTTCGTCCTCGAGGAGCTGCTCGGATACGAACACGTGCGACACTACGACGGCTCCTGGACCGAGTGGGGGAACATGATCGGCGTCCCGATCGAAGTCGGTGAGTCGGACGGCGGCAGCTAGGCGCACCGGAGCGGCGGCGCCCCCGGAGTTGTCCTGCGACAAACGGACACACTAGCCGCTGTGGGCGCAATCCCCGATAATGAGTGGTACCCACGTCGAGTCAGAGACGAAGCGCACGGGAGGCGGGGACGGAGCCCGACGAAGCGATCTCGCGTCACCGGTCGTTCGCGATGAGTGACGCCCGCTCGAAACGCGACGAGTCGCAGTTCGTCCAGCGGCTCCTCGACGCCCTGAGCGAGGAGACAAACCGGACGATCCTCGCCGCTCTCAACGAGCCGACATCGGTCGCCGAGGTTGTCGAGGAGTGCGGTATCCCGATGTCGACGGTGTACCGGCGCTTGGACGCACTCAACGAGTTGGACCTGGTGACGGAACACGTCTCGATAGACGCCGAAAAGGGGAGGTATCGACGCTACGAGCGGAACGTGAGCCGCGTCTCGATCACCGTCGACGAGCACGGGGGACTCAGGACTCGGGTCGAGCGTCCGAACGGCGAGCCCGACGAATCGGTGACTTGGGGGCCGTCCGCGAGGTAACGCCGCCCTCGGCCGACGGGCGTCAGGAAACCGCGGAACCATCCGCTGCCGGCGTGTGGCGGAGGTCGTCCGCTCGTGGCGCTCCGGCGGGCGGACGCGCTGCGTCGCCGGAGCGGGTCTCCGTCGCCCCGCCCTCTTTTTATCCCGGGAGCCTCTACGGCGGACGATGAGCGGGAAACCGACGGTCGGGGAGTACATGACCCGCGAGGTGGAGACGGTCAGTCCGGACGAGACGGTGGCGACCGTCGCGCGTCGCATGGCCGACAGCGACGGCCACAACGGGTTCCCGGTGACGCAGGGCCGCACCGTCGAGGGGTTCGTCTCGGCCGGGGACCTCCTGCTTGCGGACGACGACGCGCCCGTGTTCACGGTGATGACGGAGGACCTGATCGTCGCGCACCCGGACATGAAGGTGACCGACGCCGCGCGGGTGATACTACGATCGGGCATCCAGCGGCTCCCGGTCGTCGACGACGCCGACAACCTCGTCGGGATCATCTCGAACACCGACGTCGTGCGCTCGCAGATCGAGCGCGCGACGCCCGGTAAGGTGGGAAAGCTAATGCGAACCCTCTCGCAGATCCACGGCGTCGACCTCGACGAGGAGCGCCGCGAGGTGGCGATCGCGGAGCTGACGCCGACGCAGGCCCGCGTGTACGCCGACGAGCTGGAAGGGCGCCAGTACGAGCTCGAACACGGGCTCGCCGAGCCCCTCGTCGTCATCGACAATGGCGGCACCCTCTACCTAGCCGACGGGCACCACCGGGCGATGGCCGCGCGCGAGGCCGGCATCGAGACGATGGACGCGTACGTCATCGTCCCGCAGACCACGGTCGATCTCGGGATGGCGAAGACCGCCGAGAAGGAGGGGCTCAGCGTCGTCAGCGACATCGAGATCGTCGACTACGCGAGACACCCCCTCGTCGAGACGACGAAGCGGCTCCAATAGGCGCGAGCGAGCCGAAGCTCTCTCGTTTGACCCGATTCCGGAGCGGCAGCGCCCTACTCTCCCTCGTCGACCGCGCGAATTAGTGGTTTTCGCAGACACATTTTTATGAGCAGACAAGAAATAGGGAGGTATGGGATCCCGAATCCGAACAGCGTTGAGCAGGGCGAAGTACGCGGCCGTCGGCGCCGCGGTGGGCGCCGCGGTCGGCGGGGTGTGGAGCCGGAACGCGGCCAGCACCGGCGGCGCGCTCGGCGGGCTGGCGGGGGCGACCCTCGCCGAACTGAAGTCGGGCGCCGGCGGGGTGTTCGCCGACGACGGCGAGGACGACGCCGATACTGACGGCGACGAGGGCGCCGAGGCCGACGCGGCGTAACCGAGACGGCGACGGAACCGACGCGCTCGCGCGACCGTCCGCGGGCGGACGACCGCCGAGCCGCATCGGGAACGTCTATACCGCCGGGGCGAGTAGCCGGCGGCAATGAGCGACACCGACGCCGGACCGGACGCGAGCGCAGCGTCCGACGGCGGAGACGGCTGGTTCGAGGCGCTGCCGTCGGACGCGACGGACGAGACCGACACCGAGACGGAGAGCGACAGCAGAGCGACCGCGGCGGCCGCGGCGCGGGTACGCGACGGGACCGCCGCGTCGCCCGCGGACTGGCCGGCGCACGCCGTGGACTCCGGGTTCGCGGCCGACACGGACGAGTACTACGATCGGCTCAAAGCCGCGACGACGCGCGCGACCCGCGAGGCGGTCCGCGAGCGCGAGCGCGCCGACGACGCGCAGCTGATCCACGCGGTCCGGGCGATGGACGATACCGAGCGCGTCGCCAACGAGCTCGCCGAGCGCGCCGTCGAGTGGACGGGGAGCCTCTTCGACGACGTCGGCTCCGGAATCGAGGGCGCGCGGGCGGTCGCGGCGCGCGAGCCCGAGAGCGAGGCGGAGCGGCGGGCGGTGTCCCTCGCGGCGCGCGCCGCCGAACTCGACGACGAGCGGGCCGAACTCGCCGAGACGATCGGCCGGGTCGCGCCCGCGGTCGCGCCGAACCTCGCCGAGATGGCCGGCCCGGAGCTGGCCGCGCGGCTGATCGCGCTCGCGGGCGGGCTGGAGTCGCTCGCGAAGAAGCCCTCCGGGACGGTCCAGGTGCTCGGCGCCGAGGACGCGCTGTTCGCGCACCTCTCAGGACGCGCGCCCTCACCGAAACACGGGATCATCTACACCCACGAGTACGTCCGCGGGACGCGGCCCGAGGACCGCGGCTCCGCGGCGCGCGCGCTTGCCGGGAAGCTGACGCTCGCGGCCCGCGCCGACCACTACGCCGGCGAGCGTCGGGCGCAGCTCCACGACGACCTCCGCGAGCGGATGGCGACGATCCGCGCCCGCGCCGGCGACGACGCGGCGACCGACGGAGGGGCCGCCGATGAGTGAGCCGGCGCTCCCGGACGGCGTCGAGCGCCGCGAGGTCGACGGCGAGGAGCGGCTGGCGACCCGGGGCGAGCCGGTGTACGGCGAGCCGACGGCTGACGGCTGGCGCGCGTGGGACCCCGAGCGGTCGAAGCTCGGCGGCATGCTCGAACTCGGGTTCGAGACCGGCCTGACGGGCGGCGAGACGGTGCTCTACCTCGGCGCCGCGAGCGGCACCACCGTGAGCCACGTCGCCGACTTCGCGGGGCCGACCTACGCCGTCGAGTTCGCGCCCCGACCGGCGCGGGACCTGCTCGACGCCGCGGCGTCCCGCAAGCGGCTGTTCCCGCTGCTCAAGGACGCGCGGAAGCCGGAGACGTACGCGCACGTCGTCGAGAGCGACGTGGACGCGATCGTCCAGGACGTGGCCACGCGCGGGCAGGCCGACGTCGCCGTGCGCAACGCGCGGTTCCTGGCCGACGACGGGCGGCTGCTGCTGGCGATCAAGGCGCGAAGCGAGGACGTGACCGCGGAGCCGGACGCGGTGTTCGAGGGCGCGCTCGACCGGCTCCGGGAGGCGTACGAGATCCTGGAGACGCGGCGGTTGGATCGGTACCACGAGGACCACCTCGGCGTCGTGGCGACGCCGCGGTAGCGGTCGCCGACCGTGGTACCCGGCGGGGCTCCGGGGACCGGCTCACCACGAGGGCGGCGAGAAGCCCGCGTCTTCTAAGATTGGCTTCCAGCGCTTCTGGACCGAGAGACGCGAGACGTCCATCGCGTCGGCGACGGCGGACTGCGACCGCTCCTCGCCGCGGATCAGGCCGGCGGCGTAGAGGCTGGCGGCGGCCGCGACGCGCTTCCCCCGGTCGTCGTCGGGAGCGCGGGAGAGGAAGAGGTCGACCGCGGTCGAGCGCGTCTGCTCGTCCAGATCGAGCGAGGCGCACGCCTTCTCGACCAGTTCGATCCACGCCTCGTTGTCGACTCGGTCGCTCGCCCGGTACACGCGCCGGAGTAGTCGAGGGAGATATATAAACGGCCCGCGGCCGCGGTCGGAGGGTCGCCCCCGGTCGACGCGCTGAAATCGTTCGCGGCCGTCGGCCTAAAGTCGGCAGCGCACGTAGCGCGCGTATGTCGACACAGCAGTGGGACGAGACGCGGGTCCGGGCGCTTCACGACGACCTCGTGTCGCTGTACGACCCGGTCGATCGCGTGGCCGAGCACGGCGCGGACCCGACGGCCGAGCCGGGAGAGGGCGTCCGCCAGCTGGTGACGACGATTCTCTCGCAGAACGTCGCCGACGCGAACACGCGGCGCGCCTCGGAGGCGCTGTTCGACCGCTACGACGACTTCGCGGCGATCGAGGCCGCCGACCACGAGGAGCTGAAGGAGACGATCCGCGTGGCGGGGCTCGCTAACCAGAAGGCCGCGCGGATCCAGCGCGCGCTGACCGCGATCCGCGAGGAGACCGGCGGCGCGTACTCGCTGGCGTTCCTCGACGCGATGCCGACCGACGAGGCGAAAGACTGGCTCACCGAGATCAAGGGTGTCGGCCCGAAGACCGCCAGCGTCGTGTTGAACTTCCATTTCGGGAAGCCGACGATGGCGGTGGACACCCACGTGGAGCGCGTCTCGAAGCGGTTCGGGCTCGTCCCGGAGTCGGCGTCCAACGAGCGCGCTCACGAGGTGTTAGACGAGCGGGTGCCCGACGAGCTGATCTACCCGCTTCACGTGTTGCTGATCCGGCACGGTCGCGAGCACTGTTCCGCGCGAGGGGCGGACTGTGACAACCGGGTTTGTGAGGTCTACTGCGACTGCGAGTACTGCTGATAGGCTGGAGTGTAGTTTGGTGGGAGCGGTTTATAAGTGGATCACGACATCGGAGCGTCGACGGACACGTACAAAGCCCCAGCCGCTCGCTAATAAATAACTGACCACGGCAACACAGTGAACACCGCCAAAGCCCCAGCTGTGAGGCCCACCCGACCGCAACCGCACCTCCGGAAGACGGTCCTGCTCGCTCACTTCGTTCGCTGCGCGGGCTGCGACTTCCGTGCTCCCGCTCGCGTTGCTCGCGGGACCGCAGCCTCACGCCTCCCCAGCCTCGTCGCTGGCGCCCGCGGCGCCAGCGACTCCCTCGCGCGTGCGACTCGCGGCCTGTGGCCGCTCGTCGGCACGCGCCACCGCACTTATAAATAGACTCGCAGCTGGCAGTTCGTCAGGTTCTTGAGTCGGTTTCGCGTACGCTGGTTTGCGCGCGGGTTGCCGAGCCAGGCCAAAGGCGTAGCGCTTAGGACGCTATCCCGTAGGGGTCCGCCGGTTCAAATCCGGTCCCGCGCACTGAGCAAAGGAGCGTAGCGACTGAGCGAGAGAGCAGGAGCGGATTTGAGCCCAGCGAGAAAGGCGCAGCGAACGGAGTGAGCGAGCATTTCTCGCCTCGGTTCGAATCCGGTCCCGCGCATACTGCCTCGAACGAACGTGAGAGGCATGTATGCGCGGAGGATTCGAACCCTACCAGACGCGCGCAGCGAAGCGAGCACGTCTGGTTCCGGTTCAAATCCGGTCCCGCGCGTGAACGAGAGAGCGGAGCGAACCCGTTCACCACACGCTCCCCCGGTACTCGAGCCGTAGGTGGTCGGCGGTCTCCGGCGGGATTCCCATCTCCTCGAACATCCGCCGGAAGGCCGCGCGAACGTCGTCGTCCTCGAAGGATCGAGAAGCGCGCGTCTGGGCGTCGACCTCGATCCCGCCGTGATAATCGAGGTGTACGCGGTAGGTGTACCCGTCGGCCTCGTTCGTGACGGTCGCCCGCGGGAGGACGAAGTCGATCCCGCCGAGCCGCTCCTCGCCCGCGTAGTACTCGCGAGCGTGCTGGCCGGAGCCCGGGACGGAGCGCTCGGTGGTCGTCGTCGCACGAGCGGTCAGCTCCTCGTACGTCGCGCGGAACGCGACCGGCTCGTCGACCCGCATCTCCGGAGTGCTCGCCCCGGGCTCGCCGGGGTCGGTAGCGCGGACGTCCGCTCGCAGTTCCTCGACGTACCCCTCCGCGGTCGCCTCGTCCATCTCGAACAGCAGCGTGAGCCGATCGACGAGCCACTCCTCGGGCGGGAGGTCGTCGACGGTGAACTCGCCGCGGTTGTCGTCCGCGAAGACGGTCACGACGGTGACGCCCTCGTCCGCGTAGAACGTGGCCCACAGCCGCTTCGTCTCCGAGTGGTCGAACGTGACCCTGCACGCCTCGTACTCCGGGCCGAGCTCGGCGTCGAGTTCGTCGATTCCCTCCGGGTGGAACCCGCTCGACCCGACGCGCTCGACCGCGTACCCGGCCGCGCTTGCTCGGGTGAGGGTGTCTTCGTACGCGAGGTCCGGCACGGTCACGCCGTCCGACGAGTACGACGCCACGTCGGACCCGATCAGGACGCCCGCGAAGACCGCGTACGCGGCGGCGAAGACGATGACGGCCGCGACGAGCGCGACAGCGGCCCAGCGAAATACGTTCATCCGTATTGATACATCTCAGTGTCGTATAGCCCTGCCGGCGGTTCCCGCGCGGCGGTGGCGACCGCAGCGACCGCTGAGCCGCGTCCCCCGAGTGACGCGTTCGAGCGGGCCGCGCCTACCGCTCCCCCGCTGACACCCGTACCACCTGCTTACCGATGTTGTCCCCGGAGAAGAGTCCGAGGAAGGCGTCGGGGGCGTTCTCTAACCCCTCCACGACCGTCTCGCGGTGTTTCAGGTCGCCGCTCGCGACCCACTGGCCCAGACGCTCGCTGGCCTCGCCGAATCGGGTCGCGAAGTCGCCGACGAGCAGCCCCTGGATTCGGGCTCGAACAGGGATAATCTGCGGAAGCTTGCGGGGGCCGGTCGGGACCTCCTCGTCGTTGTAGTGGGCGATCTGGCCGCAGACCGCGACCCGCGCGTCGAGGTTGAGCTTCGTGAACACGGCGTCCGTGATGGGGCCGCCGACGTTGTCGAAGTAGACGTCGACGCCGTCGGGCGCCGCCTCGTCGAGCGCGGCGCGGTAGTCGTCGGTCGTCTTGTAGTTGATCGCGGCGTCGAAGCCGAGGTCCTCGGTGAGCCAGTCGGTCTTCTCGTCGCTGCCGGCGAAGCCGACCACGCGGCAGCCGTTGCGCTTCGCGATCTGGCCGACGACGGAGCCGACCGCGCCCGCCGCGCCGGAGACGACGACCGTGTCGCCGGGCTTCGGCTCGCCGACTTCGAGGAGCCCGAAGTAGGCCGTCCGGCCGGGCATGCCGAGGACGCCGAGGTAGGCCTCGGGATCGGCGACCGTCGGGTCGACGGGCGCGACGTCGTCGGCGTCGAGCGTCGCGTAGTCGGCCCATTTCCCTTCGCCGGTCACGAGGTCGCCCGTGTCGTACGCGTCGCTCTCCGTTTCGACCACTTCGCCGACGACGCCGCCCCTGAGCGCGTCGCCCACGTCCCAGGGCTCGGCGTACGATTCCGCGTCGCGCATCCGGCCGCGCATGTACGGGTCGACCGAGAGGAACCGGATGCGGACGAGGAGTTCGCCCGGCTCGGGGGCGGAGACGTCGGTCTCGCGCAGTTCGAAGCTGTCCTGATCGGGCTCGCCCGTCGGCCGCTCGGCGAGAAGCCACTCGCGGTTGGTGTTCGTCACGGTCCCCGTTGGGGGATGAAACGCAATAGGGTTTGGACCCCAGCAGGGCGCGGGGGCGACTCTGGCCGACGCGCGGCGCCGTGGGGAAGACAGGACGGCTCGGTCGGGGAGCGGTCAATCGCGCTCCGCGCGGATCCGCTCGACGTGGTACTCGATTACGGAAGCGTCCTCGTCGAGCGAGAAACGCAGCGCGTCGCCGTCGTACGACGCGTCGACCGTGACCCGGAGCGGGGACTCGGAGTCGACGCGCGCGCGGTCCGAGTCGGTCAGGAACGGCAGCGACCACAGGGAGGCCTCGCGGACGTCTCTCCCCCGTTCGAGGTAGAACGCCTGGAGCACGGGATGGGTGAGCACGGCGAGCGAGACCGGGCCGCGGAAGAAGTGGCCGCAGTCATGACACCGACCATCCAGCGCCGGCGCCCCCTCCTCCAGCACGACGCCCGACTCGATCTCCCGGTAACAGCTCGGGCAGACGTCGCGGGTCACTAAGTCGAGGTCCTGTTGCCCGAGCAGCGTCGCCAGCGCCATCGCCTCCGGGAGCGGTCGCTCCTCGACGAGACTCCCCGGGAGGTAGTCGCTGTGGTTGAGATGGCCGTTGTCGCACTCGACGAAGAGCTTCCCGTCCTCGTAGCGGGCTCGAGCCGTCTCGCCGCAGGCCCGGCACGGCGCGTCCAGGGCGGTGGGGCCCGACTCCCCCTCGGAGTCGAAGCTCCGGGACAGAACCGCGCCGACGACCTCCTGGCCGGCGGCGTTGAGCTCGTAGCCCGCGTCCGTCTCCTGAACGAACCGCCCGGTGAGCTTGTCGAGGTGGTAGTTGAACCGCCCCGAGTCGGTGACGCCGACTCGCTCCCGGAGCTCGGAGAAGCTCGCCCCTGGGTTCCGGGGGTCGTCGACCCGCTCTTGCACCAGCGCCTCGAGGATACCGATGCGTACCTCCTGACCGAGCGCGTCGAACGACGCCGCGGCCTCGGGATCGAAGTCGGTCATCGTCTGGAAGGGTACCGGACCGTATCGCGCTTCAGGTTGATTGGTCTACCGGTCGCGGGGGCCACGGGACGATCGGGACCCTCGACGTGCCGCGACGGTCGGAGCGGTCCGCGCGGCTCACGCGTCGTGCGTCGTCCACCGCGAGTGGCCGAGGGGCGCGTTTTCGCCCCGTTTCCAACCCCTTCGCGCTCGGCGGTGGAGCTTCGCGAGCGCGACGCCGCCGACGACCGCGGCCGTCGTGACGGGGTAGCTCGCCGCCAGGACGACCGCGACGGGCAACAGGACGAACGGGATGACTCCGGCTGCCGTCCGCGGAGCCGGCGCCGTCGTTTCGTCGCGTCTGCGGGTCGACACCGGACCGGCTGCGTGTCCTACCATATCAGTTCGAACGGGGCGTACACCCATAATAGTAATCTGAATGATATTTCTGTAACGCGGCTTACTGAAATTCAGTTCACCGCCGCGGCCGACGCGTCGCCGAGGCGATACCCGGGACACGCCGCGCCGTTCCCGTGCGGTCGAAGTCGATTGGACGCCCGCGGAGGGTCCGGTCACCGGTCGCCGAGCGGGATCCGCAGTCGTCCGCCGTCGCGCTCGCCGTCGACGCCCTCGACCGCGGTGCCGAACGCCGCGGAACGCTCGGCGACGGTCTCCCGGACCCACTCGGCGACCTCGCCGTCGGCCAGCCCCGCGGTCTCGTCGGCGATCTCGGTCGGGAGGACGTCGAGGGCGGCGAGGTCGCCGTCGCGGACGACGAGTTCGAACAGCGCGCTCCGCTTGTTGTAGACGCCCTCGCGGTCGCGATAGCTGACGTAGTCGTCGACGAAGTCGCCCGCGTCGTAGATGATCGGGCGGCCCTCGTACACCTCGACGCCTTGGAGCACGTGCGCGCTGTGGCCGTGGACGACGTCGACCCCCTGTTCGACGAGCCAGCGGCCGAACCGCTCGTGGACCGCGCGCGGCTCGGTCTCCCAGTTCGGTCCCCAGTGGAGCGAGGCGACGACGAGGTCCGGGTCTAGGTCGGCGACGCGCTCGAGGGCGTCGTCGACGAGGGTCCGAGTCTCGCGGGCGGCGGGGTCGAGGCGCGCGAACGCGGTACCCGGGTCGGCGTCGGTCGCCGCGAACGCCGTGGACTGGTCGGTGAGACCGAACGCGGCCACCGTGAGGTCGCCGGCCTCGAACGTCGCGGGTTCGAGCACCTCGTCGGCGTCCTCGCCGGCGCCGGCGCGAGCGATCCCGGCCTCCGCGAGGTGGGTCCGCGTGTCACGGAGTGCGGGCTCCTGATAGTCGAGGACGTGGTTGTTGGCGAGCGAGACGAAGGAGGCCCCCGCCGCCTCCAGCGCGGGGACCGCGAACGACGGCGGCGACCGGAAGTAGTAGGCCTTGTCCGGCCAGCGCTCGCCGCGGTCGGAGACGCAACACTCCAGGTTCCCGACGAGCGCGTCGAGCTCGCGGAGCCGCGGAAGCGTCGTCCCCCAGACGCCCGCCGGGTCGTCGGCGTCGGCCCAGCGGTCGGCGACGCTGCGGCCGAGCATCAGGTCGCCGACGAAGCCGATCCGCGTCGCGTCCGCGTCTCCGCCGTCGCTGTCCGCGTCGTCGCTGTCCGCGTCGTCGTTGCCGTCCGCGGTGCCGTTTCCGGCGTCGAGCCCGGACGGGGCGGCAGCACAGCCGGCGACCCCGCCGAGACCGGCGACGCCCGAGGCGAGCAGCGACCGACGAGTGACCATCGTCACGTGGCCTCGGCGAGCGGTGACTTCAACCCGCCGAACGGGGGGACGGCTGAGGGAGTCGGTGGACGGGCGAGGAGGGAACGGCGCTACGCGACGGCGACGCCGTTGCGGGCGAGGTAGTCGCTCGCGGCCTTGATCTCCACCGGGCTGCCGATGATCCGGTACTGTTCGGCTGTCTCGACGACGGTGACGGTGAACCGGTTTTCGAGGCACTCCCGGTGCCCGTCGAGCGCGCGCCGCGGGAGGACGATCTGCGTACTGTCGCGAAGACTCGACGGGTCTGGCATTCGGCGTAATTGAGGATTATCCGTCGCTAATATAACCGTGTCGAAGTATCGGCGGTCCAACCACTCCCTCGGCGTCGATTCGCCGGTTCGCGGAGCGCGGTCGGTCGATTCGGTCCCCGTCGCCGAGCCCGCGGTTCGAAGGAACACCTTTAACGAGCCGAGCGGCCGAGAAACGGGTAATGGGACTGGAGGAGGAGATCGAAGACCTCCGCGAGGAGATCGCCGAGACGCCCTACAACAAGTCCACGGAGGCACACATCGGGCGCCTGAAGGCGAAGCTCGCGGAGAAGAAAGAGAAGCTGGAGAACCAGTCCTCCGCCGGCGGCGGCCACGGCTACGCGGTCGAGAAGCACGGCGACGCCACGGTCGCGCTCGTTGGGTTCCCGAGCGTCGGCAAGTCCACCCTCATCAACGCCCTCACCAACGCAGACAGCGAGGTCGGCTCCTACGAGTTCACCACCCTCGACGTCAACCCGGGCATGCTGCAGTACCGCGGCGCGAACATCCAGATCCTCGACGTGCCGGGGCTGATCGAGGGCGCGGCGGGCGGCCGCGGGGGCGGCAAGGAGGTCCTCTCGGTCGTTCGAACCGCGGACCTCGTCGTGTTCATGCTCTCCGTCTTCGAGATCGAGCAGTACGACCGACTCCGCGAGGAGCTGTACAACACGAACATCCGGCTCGACACCGAGCCGCCGAACATCAACATTCGGAAGACGCACAAGGACGGGCTCGGCGTGACGATGAGCGACGACGTGAGCTTAGACGAGGAGACGGTCAAGCAGGTCCTCCGCGAGTACGGCTACGTCAACGCGAAGGTCACCATCCCCCACGACCTCACCATCGACGAGCTCGTCGACGCCGTGATGGACAACCGGGAGTACCTCCCCTCGATGGTCTCCGTCAACAAGGCGGACCTCATCGACAAGAGCTACCTCCCGACCGTGAAGGAGGAACTACGGGAGCGCGACCTGGACCCCGACGACGTCATCTTTATCTCCGCCGAGGAGGGGCTCGGCCTCGACGGCCTCAAGGAGCGCCTCTGGGAGGAGCTGGGCGTGATTCGCATTTATATGGACAAACCGGGCCGCGGCGTCGACTACGAGGAGCCCCTGATCTTATTCGAGGGCGACACCGTCGGCGACGCCTGTTCGAAGCTCGGCGGCGAGTTCGACGAGCGGTTTAAATTTGCGCGCGTTTCGGGTGAGAGCGCCAAACACGACGACCAGCAGGTCGGGAAGGGCCACGAGTTGGCCGACGAGGACGTGTTGCGGATCGTCGCTCGGAAGTAGATCTGTGAGTTGGTCGCGGCGGTAGAGCGGTTATTCTCTCCGCTGACGCGCTCATCGTTCTCAGATGACGGGCTGACAACGGACGGAGATCTGTTGAAATCCTCAGCGGGGGATACGTTCTGAACCGTATCCGATCAGTACAGGGGCTCACGAATCGCTCAGTACAGACGAAGCAAGGAGTGCTCAGTTATGTCGGTGGCGCGCCGGTGAGCGGTCGCCGCAGGCGACCGCGAACCGCCCGCGAGGGAGTCGACCGGCCGGAGCGAAGCGGAGGACGGTCGACGAGGCTGGGGAGGCGTGAGGTGCGGGGCTGTGCGGTGTAGGGTGGGACTCAAAGGGGCAGCCGCGAGGCGGGCACAGGCGACGCAAGCACTGGAACGAGGGAGTGAACGGAGTGAACGACCGAGTGAAGCGCGCAGCGAGCGTGCGCCCGCCTCGCGGCTGGGGCTTTGGCGGTGTTCATCGACGATCTGAGCAAACTACGTTTAAACATCTGCCAGCAACACAACAATCCGACCTATGAACAACCGATCAACTATACTGATTCAATCACCCTCGCTATCGATCAAGTCGCAGGCTTCAGCGACCGATTGTTCAGACGAGAACGTGTCTGAAAATAGGGTTTTGACAGGGCCCAAACGGGGACAAACACCTCCAAAGCCCCAGCCGTGAGGACTCGCGCGCCTTGTTGCGCGCCTCACTCGGTCGCTCACTTCGTTCGCTCCCTCGCTGCGGTGCTTACTGCGGCGTGCTTCGTCCTCACGGCTGCCCCTTTGAGTCCCACCCGCACCGCACAGCACCGCAGCCTCACGCCTCCCCAGCCTCGCCGCTCGCTTCCTCCGGTCGCTCGCGGCGTCCCTCGCGCGGTGCTGCTCGGCCGCAAAGCGGCCTCGCAGGCACGCGCCGCCGCACCGCCTGCTACAACTGTCTCTCAACACGTCCCCGCGGCCGACCGAAAGGCGCTTTTCGCGGGGCCGCGACCGTCGAGTATGCTCACGGTCGCGCTCGCGGGCAAGCCGAACGCCGGCAAGTCCACCTTCTACACCGCCGCCACGATGGCCGACGTCGACGTCGCGAACTACCCGTTCACGACCATCGACGCCAACCGCGGGGTGACCCACGTCCGGACGCGCTGCCCGTGCCTCGACCGCGAGGAGCGCTGCGGCAACGAGAACTGTCACGACGGGAAGCGGTACGTCCCAATCGAACTCCTCGACGTGGCCGGACTCGTGCCGGGCGCGCACGAGGGGAAGGGGCTCGGTAACCAGTTCCTCGACGAACTGACGAACGCGGACGTGGTGGTGAACGTCGTCGACGCCTCGGGCGCGACGAACGCCGAGGGCGAGCCGGTCGAGGTCGGGAGCCACGACCCCCTCGACGACGTGGACTTCATCGAGGAGGAGATGGACCTCTGGCTCGCGGGCATCGTCGACCGCAACTGGGAGAGCGTCGAGCGGAAGTCGCGCTCGCCGGACTTCGACCTCGAAGCCGCGCTCTCGGACATGCTCACCGGGTTCGGCGCGACCGAGTACGACGTCGCGAGGGTCCTCCGCGGCTTAGAGTACCCCGACGACCCGAAGGCGTGGACCGAGGGCGACCGCGAGGCGCTCGCGCGGGCGGTCCGCCGCCGCACCAAGCCCATCGTCGTCGTCGCGAACAAGGTCGACGCGGCGCCGGCGGGCGCGGTCGAGCGCATCCGCGAGGGAACCGACAAACCCGTGATCCCCGCGACCGCCGACGGCGAACTCGCCCTCCGCCGGGCGGCGGAGGCGGGCGTCGTCGACTACGACCCGGGCGACGAGTCCTTCGAGATCGTCGGCGACGTCTCCGACGACCAGCGCGCCGGCCTCGACGCGCTCCGCGAGTCGATGGCCGAGTACGACGGGACGGGCGTCCCGGCGGCGCTGAACGCGGCCGTCTACGACTTACTCGACCGCATCACGGCGTACCCGGTCCAGGACGCCGGCAAGTGGACCGACGGAACCGGCAACGTGCTCCCCGACGCCTTCCTACTTCCTTCGGGGTCGACCCCGCCCGACCTCGCGTACGCGGTCCACTCGGACATCGGGGAGGGGTACCTCCACGCGGTCGACGCGCGCGCCTCCCGGCGGATCGGCGAGGACCGGGAGCTGAGCGAGGGCGACGTGATCAAGATCGTCTCGACCGCGGGGCCGTGACGGGCGCGGGAGGGGGTAGCGCGCGCCACGGATTCGTCGACCGACCGACAGGCACATGCGGGTCGCCCGAGACGGGCCGGTAGAGAGCGGCCATGCTCGGGCTCGAACACGACTTCCGGATCGTCGACACCCGCGCGACCCTCGACCCCGACGAGTCGTCGGTCGCCACCCACGGGCGAGACATCTCACCGGAGCGGCTGGAACGCGAGATGCTCCAGGCGGGGATCGTCCGCGCGGTCGCGAGCCCCGGGCAGCGCGCCGCCGGGCAGAGCTACCTCCGTGCGAACAACGCCGTCGCCCGCCTCTCCATCGACCGGCCGTTCGTCGCGTTCGCCCGTCTTAACGGCCCCCGCGACCCGGGAACCGGCCCCGTCTCGGTCGTCCGGAACCTCCGCGCCGAGCGCGACGACCACCACACCCGGCCGGACGACGTCGAGCAGTACTCCTACGACGACCGGTTTCACGGGTTCACGCTGGCGCCCCACGTCGACGGCCTCCCCGACGAGGACGTGCTGTCTCGGTTGGAGGACGCCGACCTCCCGCTCTTCGTCCACGCGGGGCAGGCGTTCCCGCCCGAGGCGGTCGAGACGGAGCTGCTCGGTTACGACCTCCCGGTCGTGCTGGGGAGCTTCGGCGGCTACCCGCTGGACGCCGAACTGATGAACCGGACGCTGGATCTCCTCGACGAGTACGACCGATTGTACGTCGACACGAGCGCGGTGCGGTACCGCGAGGTGCTCGAACGTGGCGTGTTGGAACACCCAGACCGCGTGCTCTTTGGCTCCGGCGCGCCCGACGTCCACCCCAACGTCGGTGTGATGGAGGTGCTCACCCTCGACGTCTCCGAGGACCTGATGCGCCGCGTACTGGCGAAGAACCCCGCGCGCCTCGTCCCCGCGCTCGCCGAGGGCGCCGACGTCTGACGGCGGGGACCGCCGCCCGCGAACCGACCTCGCCGCCCGCGAACCGACCCCGCCGCCGAAGCGACGGCCACTTGTCGCGCCGCGGCCGAGCCGACGGCAATGAGCGACGAGGACGCAGACGCCCCGCGAATCGGCACCGACGACTCGCGGACCGACGACGACGACCCCCGCGTTGAGGTCGTGCGCGCGGTCGGCCACGAGAACGTCACCGCCGGACACGCGAGCACGTTCGAACTCACGACCGACGACTGGCTCACGCCCGCCGGCGACTGTATCGTCGGCGTCGAGGCCGACCGGACGCCCCGGGACTTCTCGGCCGAGTTCCGCGAGGCGTGCCAAGACTCGGACGCGACGATCGAGGCGACGCTCGTCGTCGACGCGGACGACGGCGAGTACCGAGAGACGGTCACCGGCCGCGGGGACCCCGACCTCGCGCTGCTCGACGACCGCTCGATGGTCGGCCGCACGAGCGACTACACCGACGACGAGCGCACTATCCTCGTCGACGGCGACGGCGCAGCGGCCGACCTCGACCGCGACCTCGTGGCCGCGCTGGCCGACGGCGCAGACCTGACGCTGCGGCTCGAAGTCGACCCGGCCGAGTGATGGCGGCGGGGCCGGTTGTCGCGATGTCATCGACGGACGATTACGCAGTTGCGTGTCCGGATGTCACTCTTGTTAACGTCGGTTGTAAATAAACGGCTGCGTTGAAATTCGCAAGCGATGATACCGTCTCTCGGGCGTGCTGAATACAGGGCGCAGATGTTCTGCGAGTAGCGATTAGCCGTAGCGTTTGTGCGCTTCGTCGATGTCGACGATCTCCACCACCCGGACTTCTTCCAGCTCTTCCAGCACGTCGTAGAAGGCGGTGTGAGTACGGCCGATGTGGAGCCGGTAGATCTCTTCACCGTCGACAGTTAGCTTCTCACGGTCGCCAGAGCCGGCCCCGGGACGTGGATACGGCTCTTCGGCCAGCTTCCGGAGGTTCTCCTTGATTATCCGTGTACTCTTCTCGTCGAGCGCGGAAACGTACTCGCGTGCGTCTTCTGCGAGCAGGACGTTATAGCTCATCAAGCGGCGTCAGTTCCTCCGTGTCCGCCTCGCGAACCTCGCGGACCTTGTTGGCAAGCTGACGCCGTCGGTGCTCTTTGATCAGTTCCTCCAGCAGATCGTCGTAGGTCTTCCCTGCGGACTTTAGCTCGTTCAGCTCTTTCCATCGTTCTTCGGTTACTGGTATTCTTTTTGTTGCGTTGGACATGGTCGGTCTTCATGGCTGTACACCTACAGGGGTGGTCTAGGTCCCTGTGGCGCGTCTGACGCTGAATTCGGTACAGTACGAGGCTCTGTCCACCCACCCGCCTTACTTGATAGGGCCTGAGCCTCGTTGTACATCCTTACAACCTTTACAATATAAAAGCAGCGCTGAGGCTACAACACATGGGTGACGAACTAATCCCTCGCAGTCGCTGAGGGGTCCACCGGAGCCGCACAAATATGCGAGCGGTCGGGGCCGAAGACGCCGAAAGCATGAAGAGTCAGATAGGCAGTTCGGCGTCCGCCCCGACCACCCGATCCGGCTCCGAGGGCGCGCGCCAGTCGGTCGTCCGCTCGAGTAGCTGCACCACCATCCGGCCCGTCACGCCCCAGACGGTGTAGCCGTCGACGTGGAAGTAGTGGACGCGGTGGTCGCCGTACTCCGGGTGGCCGACGCGGCGCTCCGACTCGTAGTTCGCGGGGTCGGTGAGCGCGTCGACCGAGAGGACCGCGACCTCCGCGACCTCCGACTCGTCCGGAACGTACTCGCGGTCGGGCGCGACGCCGACAAACGGGCGGACCGCGTACTGCGAGGAGGTGCGCGTGTCGTCGAGCCGGCCGAGCACGTCGACCTCCGTCGGCCGCATCCCGACCTCTTCGTCGGCCTCGCGCAGCGCGGTGTCCGTCAGCGTCCGGTCGATCGGCTCGCGGCCGCCCCCGGGAAAGCTCATCTGCCCGGGGTGTTCGCCGAGGTGCGCGGCGCGCTTGGTGAAGAGGAGGTGGGCCTCGCCGCCGCGCGCGATCACCGGCGCCAGCACCGCCGCCTCCCGCCGCCCGGCGAGCGACTGCGGCGCGTGTCGACGCAGCCCCGACAGGTCCATGGGCGAAGTAGGCGACGCGAGGCGGTTAACGTTTCCGCGAATTCCGTCCGCGTGGGACGTGAACGCTCGACGGGGAAGCCGACAGATTCGGTTCGACGCGGACGGCGCCGCGACCGCGGCCGCGAATTCGCGCAGATTTACTCCGTTTCGCGCGGTAATCGGTCCGTACCGCGGTGGCGCGACCTTGGGTCGCCGGGGTCGCGGCCGCGTCGGCGACCGCGGCGCGGCGCTCGGGTTCGGACCTTTTAAGCCCGCGACACCCGCTTTCGGGAGTAATGAGCGACGACGACCAGGAGCTCGGGATCACCGAGTCCAAGATGCACAACACCGGCGAGTGGTACGCCGAGGTCGTACGGAAGGCCGGCCTCGCGGACTACGGGCCGGAGGGGATGAGCGGCTTCATCGTCACCCGCCCGCGGGCGTACGCAATCTGGGAGCGCCTCCAGGGGTTCCTCGACGCGAAGTTCAAGGACACCGGCGTCCAGAACGCCTACTTCCCCCTCTTCATCCCCGAGTCGTACCTCGAACGCGAGAAGGACATCGTCGAGGGGTTCGACCCCGAGGTCGCGTGGGTCGACGAGGCGGGCAACAAGGAGCTCGAAGAGCGGCTCGCGGTCCGCCCGACCTCCGAGTCGATCATCACGCCGTACATCTCGCAGTGGGTTCGGAGCCACCGCGACCTCCCGCTGCGCGTGAACCAGTGGTGCTCCGTCGTCCGGTGGGAGGCCACCGAGACGAAGCCGTTCTTCCGCACGAAGGAGTTCCTCTGGCAGGAGGGCCACACCGCGCACGCGACGAGCGAGGACGCGTGGACGGAGACGATGACGCGGCTCGACCAGTACGAGTCCGTCTACGAGGACCTGCTCGCGCTGCCGGTCCTGAAGGGGCAGAAACCGGACCACGACAAGTTCCCCGGCGCGGACACGACGACGACCGTCGAGGCGCTGATGCCCGACGGGAAGTCGGTCCAGGCGGGCACCTCTCACCACCTCGGGCAGTCGTTCGCGGAGGCGTTCGACATCACCTACTCCGACGAGGACGAGGAGGAGCGCGTCGCCCACACCACCTCGTGGGGGCTCTCGTGGCGCGCGCTGGGCGCGCTGATCATGACGCACTCCGACGAGCAGGGGCTCGTCCTCCCACACACCGTCGCGCCCACCCAAGTGGTCGTCGTCCCCATCTGGCAGGAGGACACGAAAGACGACGTGCTTGAGTACGCCGAAGGCGTGGCCGACGACCTCGATGAGGCCGGGGTCCGCGTCGAGCTCGACGACCGCGACGAGCGCAACCCCGGGTTCAAGTTCAACGAACACGAGCTGAACGGCGTTCCCCTCCGGATCGAGATCGGCCCCCACGAGGTCGACGACGAGGAACTCACGCTCGTCCACCGCCCCGACGGGGAGAGCGTCGCGGTCGACCGCGAGGGCGTGGCCGAAACCGTCCGCGACGAGTTCGACGAGATATACGCCAAGCTGTACGCGACCGCCGAGGAGACCCTCGACGACGGCGTGCGCGAGGCCGACGACCGCGCGGACATCCTCGGCACGCTCGGCCAGCACGGCGGCTACGTGAAGGCGCCGTGGTGCGGCGACGAGGCCTGCGAGGAGCCGATCAAGGAGCCGATGGCCGCGGAGATCGTGATGGTCCCGTTCGAGGACGAGGACTCCCTCGTCGGCGACGGCCACGACGAGACGTGCGCGATGTGCGACGCCGACGCGGAGCGGACCGCCTACTTCGCGAAGACGTACTGAGTCGCCGCGAGGTCCCCGGCCGCGACCGCGTTTTCTCGATCTCTCCCCTTCCCCGTCACGTCATGCGATTAATCCGCGTTGATCCGAGTTAACGGAGTTTCGGATATATAGGGACGGAGCGCGAACGGGCTGGTAATGAACCGATGGATTGCCAGTCTCGTCGTCGCGGCCGTCGCCGCGGCGGTGATCGCCGGGGCCGCCGCCGCCGCGCCGGCGGGGCCGGTGGCGCCGCAGACCGATTCGCCGACCAACGCGAGCGACGGCGAGAACGCGAGCGCCGCGAACGCGACGACTGACCTGAGCCCCGGCGAGCGGCTCGCCGGGGTCGTCGGCGTTCAGGGGGCCGAGATCGAAGGCGAGGTCGAGTCGCGCGCCTTCGAGGTCGGACTCCGGGAAGCCGAGACCAACGAGAGCCGCGCCGCCGTCGTCGCAGACCGGCTGAACCGGACCGAGGAGCGGCTCGCGGAGCTGGAAGAACAGCAGCGGGAGCTGCGCGAGCGCCGCGATGCCGGCGAGCTGAGTCAGGGTGCGTACGCCGCGCGGATGGCGACGACGACCGCGCGGATCGAGACGCTCTCCCGCGGGCTGAACCGGAGCGCGAGCGCAGCCGCCGAGCTCCCGCCGTCCGTCCGCAACGAGACGGGCGTCGACGACGAGCGGGTAGCGACGCTACGAGAGCGCGCGAACAAGCTCAGCGGCCCCGAGGTCGCCGCCATCGCCCGCGGCGTGGCCGGCAACGGTGTCGGCGGGCCGGTCGGACCCGAACGGCGCGGGCCCCCCGGGAACGGCACCGAACGCGGGCCGCCGGCAGACGCGGGGCCGCCCGGCGGGGGGGCGCCCGGGGATAGCTCGGGAAACGGGTCAGTCGGGACGCCCGGATCGGGCCTGGGGAACGGCACGGCGGGTCCGGGGAACGGCACGGCGGGTCCGGGGAACGGCACGGCCGGATCGCCGGGACCGGGGAACAGCACGACCGGATCGCCGGGATCGGGGCCGGAGAACGGCACGACCGGATCACCCGGAGCGGAGAGCCCGAACGGGTCTTCTCCGGTCGGCTCGCCAGGAGACGGTAACGCGACCGGCGACGGCGCCGACAATTCCTCGTCAGGCTCGCCGGGCAGCTCCGAGAGCGGGTCCGAGAACAGCGGCAGTCCGAGCGACGGCGCTTCAAGCAACGGCGGTTCGAACGACGGCACTTCAAGCAACGGCGGTTCGAACGACGGCGGTCCCAACGACGGCGCTTCAAGCAACGGCAGTTCGAACGACGGCGGTCCCGACGACGACGGTCCCGGCGGGAACGGCTCGAACCCCGGCGCGGACGCTCCGTCGGTCGAAACCGTCGCGGACGCCTCGCCCGCGGTCGTGAGCGGCCCCTCGCGCCTCGATGCGTGAGCGACGCGGCGCCGTGAACGGGCACGCCAGGGTGTCGCGAGTCGGGGTGGCGGGCCGAATCCGTCCCGGATGGGAAGGAATTTACCGGCAGTCCGTGTGACGTAATCTGTGCAGCGAGCGCCGATCCTTCTCGCCGTCGTCGCCCTCCTCGGAGCCGTCGGCCTCGCGCTCGGCGCGGGCGGCGCGGGCGCGGCCCCGTTCGAGGGCGGCTTCGCCCAGATGGACGTCGAACCGGACGACGTGTCGATGGAAGTCGACGTCCGGCCGGACGGCGACGCGCAGTGGACCGTCGAGTACCGGATTCGGCTCGCCACCGACGAGGAAGAACAGGCGTTCGAACAGCTCCGGGCGGACGTCGAGAACGACACCGAGGCGTACACAACCCGGTTCCGCGACCGGATGGTCTCGACCGCGGCGACCGCGGAGTCGACGACGGGCCGCAACATGACCGTCTCGAACGCGACCGTCACCGCGGAGCGCCGCGAGCTCCCGCAGGCGTACGGCGTGTTGACCTACCGGTTCGAGTGGACGAACTTCGCCGCCGTCGACGGCGACCGACTGCGCGTCGGCGACGCGGTCGACGGGCTGTTCTTAGACGACCCCTCGTCGCTCATCATCTCGTGGCCGGAGGGGTACCGACTCGGCGAGACGACGCCGGAGCCGAGCGAGGTCCGCGAGCGGTCCGTCGTCTGGAACGGCCCGGTCGACTTCTCGGCCGGCCAACCGCGGGTCGCGGTCGCGCCCGCGGGGCCGCTCTCCGGACTCCCGACCGCCGGAATCGCGGCGCTCCTCGCCGCACTCGTCGTCGCCGGGGGCGCCGTCGCCTACCGCCGGCGGGGCGACGACACGGTCGAGGACGCGGGAGCCGTCGCGTCTGCCGGCGGAGCCGGCGCGACCGAGAGCGACGCGACCGAGGGCGAGCCGGCGAGTGCGGCGGGCGCAGCGGGCGCCGACGCTGCCGCGAACGACGGCTCGGCGTCCGACGACGGCGACGACGCGGAAGCCGGCACCGAATCGGCGGGCGCGTCGGGCGAGGCGCCGCCCGTCGACAGCGACCTGCTGAGCAACGAGGAGCAGGTGCTTCGGCTCATCGAGTCGCGGGGCGGGCGGATGAAACAGAAGCAGGTGGCCGAGGAGCTCGACTGGACGGCCGCGAAGACGAGTCAGGTGGTGACCGGGCTGCGCGACGAGGGCGACCTCGACGGCTTCCGGTTGGGCCGCGAGAACGTCCTCTCGCTCCCCGACTACGACCCGGAGGCGGACGCGGGCGAGGGAACGGAGGGCGAGGAGAGCGACGACGGGAGTGATGAAAGCGGCGGGAGCGGTGAAAGCGACAGGAACGATGATAACGACGAGCGCGACGCTACCGGCGGCGACTGACCGAACCGACGGCGGTCTGCGCCCGACTCGGTTCGGTCCGAGTCACAGGTCCCGCGAGCGACCGATGTGACACAGTTCTCCCCCGCACTGACACTGGCCGGGTGAGTCTGTTCGCCGGCCGCATTTGAAACACTCGTACACTTCTTCGGCGTCGTGGTCGTATTCTGGTCGCATATATGCCGATACGTGCCCATGGTAGATAATCACACGCCTAATATTGTTTAGATAATATAAACCAGGGGACGAGTACCGGTGACCGAACGATCGGAGTTTCCTGATTTGGAGTCTCGGAGCGAGAGTCTCGGTGGGCTCCTACGCGTCCGCAGCGAGTGCTTCTATCACCAGTTCGAAGTTGCGCGTGTTGGCCTTCCAAGCGACGTCGAAGAGGTCGCCGACGACCGGGACCGTTCCCACGAGTACGTCCAGGGAGATGTTCGCTATCATTCTGAGCAGCGTCGTGTAGGACACGCCGAGACGGGCCGCCTCGACCACGATATACAGCGAAATTCCGCCGGTGAGTACGTCTCCCGCCCCTGGGAGGATACCGAGCAGCGGGTCGATACCGATGCGATACCCGATTCCCGGCACGCGGACGCCCTCGTCGAGAACGTACGCGACGAACTGTATCCGCTTGATCGCCGCTCGGTCGACGGAGTCCGGGAGGCGATCTATCCGCTCGTTGAACTCGGCCAGAAACTCGTTCTGCTGTGCGCTCGTCATAGACCACGTACAGTTTCCCGCCGAATAACCCTGCTGTCGGTAGTTCACCCCTATGAGCCGCAGCAAATCGATATCTACCACTTACCGAGGGATTCAACAGAGCTATCGAGAGGAAAACCCCGAAGCGCGTGAGCCACAGCGCTTCGACTCGGCTTCGTGCCGTCAGAAGAGCCGGAGGTGGCGATTGTGAACCACGGTCGCTTCGCTTCGCTCCACTCTCTGATTCAAATCCCGCTTTGGCTTCCGCTGCTCACGTTGTTCGCAGCAGGAAGCCGGAGGAGGGATTTGAACCCTCGACCTATTCCTTACGAAGGAATCGCTCTGCCAGCTGAGCTACTCCGGCACGCATGCTTCAATTCCCGGACGGAAAAATAAGGGTTCCGAAACGGGGACGGGACGGCGATCCGACGCGCCGAATGGCGCGCTGGAACCGGCAAATTACACCGATAGTAACCGGACGCACGTACCGAATACCCACGTATTCTATTCAGATACACACAAGAAAACGGAACACAATACAAGTGTATAAGGAAAAAGACTAAATACGCGTTCGAACCTCAATCTAGATGTGATAACACCGCCCGCGTGCCGAGACGGCGGGGATCGAATCCCTCGGCGGTGCGTGCCCGGTCGAAGCCCGTACCGGGCGACGATAGCCTCGCCGGCCGTCAACCCCACGGCGCCTCGGCGCGGCCGTCATCCCCAATAGCGTTCCGTCGCGGCTACCGTGTGAAACGCGTCGCCGACGCGCCAAGCGCAAAATCGCCTCTGGTCCGACGACCAACGCCGCGACCGCTTGTCATGTGACGGGCCCCGGCCGCGCCGCCCCACCCCCCTCGGGGCGCCGCGGCCTTTTCGCTGTCCGGACCGCTCCTCGCGAGCGGCGCCGCTGCGCTCCTCGCCGCCCGACGCTACGCGAACAGCCGCCGGGCTCGACGGACCGTCGCGGAGAGGCCGCCGTAGCCCGCGCCGACGACTCCCGCGAGCCGCAGTTCCGCGGGCGCGACGCCGAGACGGTGCGCGAGCGGGCCGGGTCGCGCGTCCGCCCCCGCGACCGCAACCGTCCGCCCTTGGACCCTGATCTCGGCGGTGAGCCCCGCGCGCACCAGCTCCGCAACCGCGCGGTTCGAGACCGACTCGCCCGGCAGCCGCCGAGCGACTCGGAGGGCGTCGCCGACGCGCTCGACCTCGACGAACAGCCGCCGGTCCGTCGCGTGGACCGCGGCGTCGACCCCGTCGACCGAGAGGGTCAGGTCGTCGGTCGCGACCGAGAGGGCGTCCCGCGAGTCAGTCCCGCTCACGCGTCGTGATCCGAACGCCGCCGTCGACGCGCCACTCGGCGTGCTCGGCGTCGTCGCCCGTGCCGCTCGGCACCTCGACGGTCATCTCTTCGAACTGGTAGTGGATCTCGGCGTTCCGGCCAGTGAGTCGGTCGTACAGCCCGATCGCAAGCTCCGGCCAGGTGGTCGTCTCGTCGATGCGCTCCTCGGAGTCTGCGGCGTCGCTCATGCGAACACATGTTAGAGAGTAACACTCATAAACGGACACCCTGACATGTCGTGCCGGTGTTCCGAGGCGGCGCGTCGCGACCGGGTCAGTCGCCGGCACGCGTCAGGCGCACGTCGAGACAGACGTTGTACTCGTGGGGGGCGTACGACCTGACGACGCGCTCGGTCTCGACGTCGACCGCGTAGGCGTCGCCCGCGGCCGCCTCGATCGCGCGGCGCCCCGGGCCGAACGGGTCGTCCTCGTGTTGGATGTCGTAGTAGTGGACGACGCAGTCGTCGCCAGCGAGCGCGACCGCCGTGTCGAGGAACTCGTCCGCGGAGTGCGGGAGGTTCATCACGAGGCGGTCGGCCGTGTCGGCGTACTCGTCGGCGAGCTCCCGCACGTCGCCCGTGACCGCGGTCACGCTCGCTGCGACCCCGTTTCGCGCGGCGTTCTCGCGGAGGAACTCGACGGCGCGCTCGTTGAGGTCGCACGCGACCACGTCGGCGCCGCGGGACGCCATCGGCACCGCGTACGGCCCAACGCCGGCGAACATGTCGACCGCCGACTCCCCGGATTCGACCTGCTCGATCACGCGGTGGCGCTCCGTCGCGAGCCGCGGCGAGAAGTACACCTCGGCCACGTCGAGCGCGAACTCGTGGCCGTACTCGCGGTGGACCGTCTCCGTGCCGTCCCCGGCCAGCACGTCCCACCGCCGGACTCGCAGTTCGCCCTCGATCGGCGACGCGCGGTTGAGGACCGTCTCGCAGGGGATGTCGGAGTCCATCACGGCCGACGCGATCTCGCGGGCGCGCTCGTCGTCGTCCTCGTCGACGATGACGATGTCGCCCAGTCGCTCCAAGGAGGGCTCGTAGCCGAGGATCTCCGCGGGCGCCGTCGGTCGGTCCCGTCGCTCCGGATCGCGCTCGACGATCCGGTGGGCGAGGTCGGCGGGCACCCGGTCGCGACCGGACACGGGGATGTAGATCGTGTCGTCCTCGACCGCGATCCGGTGGTCGCCGTCGAGAGCGTCGGCGTCGGCGAGCCGGCTCCGGACGGTCTCGCCGCGCTCGCGGTCGACGGCGACGCAGGGAACGCTCATCGTCGGGGGGACGCGGGCGAGCGAATAAACGGTGACGCTTCGCGGGCGGCGGCGGAAATCGGGATCACTCCTTCTCGGCAGCGGCGTCCGCGACCGCGTCGAGCAGTTCCTCGTCACCGACGTCCACGGCGACCGGAACGACGTCGTCCGCGGCCGCCGCGACCTCGGCGTTCGGGCCGTTCGCGGGCGGGCCGTTCACGGTCGGGCCGCTCCCGGTCGGGTCGCTCCCGGTCGGGTCGTTCGCGCCGTCCCCCGAACGCTCGACGCCGACCGCGAGCGTCGCATCCGCGTCGGCCGCAAGGTCGCGCGCAGCCGCGATCGTCGCCTCGGCGGGCCCCTCGAACGGCGGCGCCGTCACGGCGGTCGCGCCCGCGTCAGCGGCGGCGCCGGCGGCCGCGTCGCCCGCGGGGACCACGCCGACCGAGGGCTCGTGGCCCGCGGCGGCCAGTCGGGCGACGACGCGCGCGGCGGGGCGCCCCGTGCCGACCACGTGGACGCGCCGACTCTCGACGTCGCTGTGCGGGAACGCCGTCACCGCGGGCGTCCCGGTCGCCGGGTTGCGGCCGACGAACGCCTCCGCGTCGAAGGCGGCGCCGACGGCCGACGCCGACAGCACCGATTCGGGCGGCCCGGCCGCTCGGACCCCGCCGTTCGCGAGGACGACGACCTCGTCGCAGTAGCGCGCGGCCGCGTCGAGGTCGTGGATCGCGGCGATCGCCCCGCGGTCGCCGTCGTCGACGAACGCGCGGACCAGTTCGAGCGTCTCGACCGCGTGGTTCACGTCGAGGCTGGCGGTCGGCTCGTCGAGGAGGAGGAGCGGGGCCGCCTGCGCTAAGGCCCGCGCGAGCAGCACGCGCTGGCGTTCGCCGCCCGAGACCGCGGTGATCGACCGGTCGTCGAACCGGTCGACGTCGGCGGCCGCCATCGCGGCGTCGACCGCGGCGTCGTCTTCGACGCCGTGCGCGTCGAAGCGGCCGAGGTGCGGCGTCCGCCCCATCTCGACGACGTGGCGCACGCGGAAGTCGAACGCGAGGTTCGTCGTCTGCGGGACGCTCGCGACGCGGCGCCCGACCGCCTTGGCCGACAGCGACGAGGCCGGGTCGCCGCCGATCTCGACGGTCCCCGCGTCCGGTTCGACCGCGCCGGTCACCGCGCGCAACACCGTGGTCTTCCCGGCGCCGTTCGGGCCGACGAGGCCGACGAGCGAGCCGGGCTCGACGCGGAGGTCGACGCCGGAGACGACGTCGAGGTCGCCGAACGAGACGGCCACGTCCGACGCCGACAGCAGCGGCGCGTCGCCGAGCGAGAGCGCCGTGTCGGGGAGCGATACGGGGCTGTCCGCGCTCACAGCTCCGTCACCTCCCGCGTCACGAGCAGGTAGACAAAGAAGGGCGCGCCGACCGCGGCGGTGACGATACCGACCGGATACTCCGCCGCCGCCGAGCGCGCGAGCGTGTCGGCCGCGACGAGGAACGTGCCGCCGGCGAGCGCCGCGGTCGGGAGCAGCACCCGGTGGTCGGGGCCGACGACGAGCCGGAGCATGTGCGGGACGATGAGCCCGACGAACCCGATCACGCCGGCGAACGCGACGCCGGCGGCCGTGATGAGCGCCGAGGCGGCGAGCAGCACGCGCTTGGTGCGCTCGACCGCGATGCCCAGCCCGCGGGCCTCCTCTTCGCCGAGCAGGAGGACGTTGAGGTCGCGGGCGTACGCGAGCAGCACGGCGAAAAGCGGCGGCACGACGGCGGCGGTGACGGCGACCTCGCTCCACGCGGCGCCCGAGAGGTGGCCCATCAGCCACGCGACGATCTGCCGGAGCGACTCGCCGGCTTGGAGCTGGAGGTAGGAGACGACCGCGCCGAGGAACGTTTGGACCGCGACGCCGGCGAGGAGGAGGGTGGCGACGGGGGTCCGACCGCCCCGCGTCGCGATGGCGTACACGCCGAAGGCCGCGACGAGCGCGCCGACGAACGCGAAGAGACTGGTCCCCGCCCCGCGAGAGAGGCCGACCTCGACGGGGCCGACGAGCGGGAGCGCGAGGGTCGCCGAGAGCGCGGCGGGGAAGACGATGAACGCCACCGCCCCGACCGCCGCCCCGGAGGAGACGCCGATGATCGACGGGTCCGCCATCGGGTTACGGAAGAAGCCCTGCATCACCGTGCCGGCGGCGGCGAGCGCGAACCCGACGAGCGCGGCCAGTAGGATGCGGGGGAGCCGCACGCCGACGACGATCCGCTGGTGGACGGAGTCGACGGGGAACGCGAACGGCGACGCGAACGCGAGGTCGACGCCGGGCAGCGTGAGCGGGCCGACGCCGGGGACCGACAGGGGGCCGACGCCGCTCGCGCTCGTCTCGATCCCGGCGGGAACGGAAAGCGCGTTCAACACCGACTTCACCACGGTCTCCGGAGGGATCCGGACCGGCCCGATCGCGGCGCTGCCGACGACGACGACCGCCAGCAGCGCGGCTACCGCCGCTGACCACGCCGCCGAGCGGACCCACGGTCGCATACGTTCTCCAACACAACTTGTAGTAGGTAAATACTTATTGGACGAGGCCGGTCGTCGATCCGATGCGAAACAGCTTCGCGATCGCGATGGCCCTGCTGGTGACGACCGCCCTGATCGGCGGCGTCGCCGGGACGGCTGCGGGCGCACAGCCGACGATATCGACGGACGGACCGACTGCGGGCGCGCAGCCGAACGCGGAGGCGGGGCCGGCAGTCGGGGCCGCGAGCGGAACGGGAAGCGGTCCCGCACAGACCGACGGGGCCTGCGGGTTCCCGTTCAACGAGACCGACGCCACCGGGGAGACGGTGACGCTTGAGGAGCGTCCCGAGCGGATCACGACGCTCAATCCGTCGGCCGCGCAGACGCTGTGGGAGCTCGGCGAGCAGGACCGCGTCGTCGGCGTGAGCCAGTTCGCGTTCTACCTCGACGGGGCCGAAGAGCGCGCGAACGTCTCCGCCGAGTTCGGCGCGAGCGTCGAGCGCGTCGTCGACACAGAGCCCGATCTCGTGCTGGCGCCGAACTCCTCGGCGGCGGACGTCGAGCCGCTCCGCGAGCAGGGGCTGACCGTCTACCACTTCCCGGCGGCGACCTCCATCGAGGACATCGCGGAGAAGACGGAGACGATCGGCCGGCTCGTCGGCGCGTGCGACGCCGCGAGCGAGACCAACGAGGAGATGTACGACGCGGTCGAGACCGCAGAGGAGCGGACCGCCGACCTCGACCGCCCCGCCGCGCTGTACCCGCTCGGCGGCGGCTACGTCGCCGCGAACAACACGTTCATCGACTCGATCATGACCGCGAGCGGGACGGACAACGTCGCCTCGGAGTACGAGGCGTACCCGCAGCTCTCCGACGAGGTGATATTGGAGACGGACCCCGAACTGATCATCGTCACCGACCCCGAGGCCGCCATCCTCGAGCAGGAGCCGTACGCCAGCACGACCGCGGGCGCCGAGGGCAGCTACGTGGTGATGAACGTGAACTACCTCAACCAGCCGGCGCCGCGCAGCGTGATCGAGTCGACGGACACGCTCTCGAACGCGGTGGTCGAGCTTCAGGAGGAGGGGAGCGAGCCGACGGACGGCGATGACGGGAACGAGACGGACGAAGAGGAGAGTGCCGGAGACACGGGCGCGGAGTCGCCCGGCTTCGGCGTCGTCGCGGCCGCGCTCGCGCTGCTCGCGACCGGGCTGCTCGCGCGGCGCGACTGAATCGGATTCGGTCCGAACCGGCGGTTTCCTTTTAAATACCCTGGCCCATCAGGTGGCTGCGCAGGATGTCCGGGGTCTTCAGCCCGGCGTCGCTGTTGAGCAACACGACGGTCTCGTCGCCGTCGAAGAAGTCGTCCTCCGCGAGCGCCCACGCGCCGGCGGGGGCCGCGCCGCCCGCCGCGCCCATCTCGACGACCTCGTTTTGGGCCACGGCGACCGCGCTGGCGAGAATCTCGTCGTCGTCGACGCCGACCGCGGTCCCGCCGCTCTCGGTGACTGCCTCGACGGCCGCGGCGCCGCCGGCTGGGTCCGGGATCTCCAGTTCGCCGCAGATGGTGTCCGGGGTCGACCACGGCTCCGGCTCGTCGAGGCCGCGTTCGACCGCGGCCGCGATCGGGGCGCAGCCGGACGCCTGCGCGGCGACGACCTTCGGAGTCCCGTCTATCGCGCCGATCCGGTCGAGTTCCGAGAATCCCTTATAAACCCCGGCGACGACCTCGCCGGAGCCGGTCGGGACGACGACGACGTCCGGGGCGTCGCCCAGGTCGGCGACGAGCTCGAACGCGACCGTCTTCGCGCCCTCGTGGCGGTACGGCGTGGCGAACTCGCCGAGGTCGGTGTAGTCGGTCGCCAGCTGCTCGTCGACCGCGTCGGCCGCGTCCGGGAAGCGGCCGCCGACCACGCGCATCTCGCCGCCGTGGACGTTCGTCATCGACTTGTTCGAGAAGGCGCACCGCGAGGGGACGAACGCGTACGAGCGCAGGTCAGCCCGGCCCGCGTACGCCGCCATCGACTGCCCGGCGTTGCCGGGGCTCGCGCAGACGAGCGGCTCGACGTCCGCCCCGTCCGCGGCCCGGCCCGCCACCGCGGTCACGGCGAGCGAGAGGCCGCGGTCGAGGACGGTCCCCGTCGGGTTGCGCCCCTCGTCTTTGACGTACACCGCGTCGACGTCTAACTCGTCGGCGAGCCGCTCGGTGGCGACGAGCGGCGTGGCGCCCTCGCCCGCGGTGAGCGCGCGCTCGGCCGGGAAGGGTAACAGCGCGTCGAAGCGCCAGTGGCCCCTCGCGGTCGCGGGCGCCGTCCGCGCGTCGCCGCTCGCCCCTCGCGCCGCCGGGTCGAAGAGGTCGTCCGGGTCGACCGCGTCGTAGTCGTAGACGGGGTCGAGGCCGCGCGCCCGCTCGTCGGCGTCGATTTCCGCCGCGTCGGCGGTCTCGTGAACGCGTCCCGACGCCCGACTCTCCAGCCCGCGAAACGCCGGCGTGGTCTCGAAGTCAGCCATACCGAACCTTGCGGCGGCGGCGACTAATCGCTTCGCACTCGACGGTGGACCGCCATAGAACTGACTCCCCGAACGTGCGGTGGCGCGTGCCCGCGAGGCCGCCTTGCGGTCGAGCCGCGAGGGACCGAAGGTCCCTTTGGAAGCCGGCGCGTCGCGCCGGCGACAGCACGCGCGAGGGAGTCAGTCGTCCGGAGCAACGCGGAGGGCGACTGACTAGGGGAGAGCGGAGCTCTCGCTTACAGCCGGGCTCCGGCGACGAGGACAGCTTCTACCTCCAGTCGCGCGGCCTTGACGGCGACGCCGAGCAGATCGATAGTCGCAGTTGTCTCGTGGTGTGTGCGAGCGGACGTCCGTCGAGAGTCGCGCACACGTACATATCCGGTATGGGCCGTGAGAGCCGGAGTGGTCCGCGAAACGAAACATGTTGATCGGCTATTTATGTATGTCAATAGACCTATGAACTCGAAATCGTCAGTAATTCGCTTTGACCCGACGGCTATTCAGTCGACACTCGACGCAGTATTCACTGCTGTCTCCGAATTTAAAAACACAGATGCGGAGAAGCTTCGACGTCTCGATGAATTCGTTGACCCCGACACGATCAACCAGCTGTTTGGTGGTCCAGGTAGTTCGACAACGCGTATTGAAGAGGGGGCTCTTTCGTTTCGATACGACGATGTATTCGTGACTGTGACACATGACGGATGGATCGAGGTCGTCGACGCAGACGCGTTCCGCACACGGCCAGCGCACCATAGACTGTCAGCCGACGCACGCGCACAGCAATCGACCGAAGCGGCTCTCGAGGCGGCGGCAGCGGCGTTCGCCGAGGCCGAAGAATACGTCTGGACCGCCGCTAGCAACACGTCGGACACTGAACTCGTTGATCCGCTCTGGGCGGTGGTGGAGCGGCTCTGGGCCATTCAGACATCGATTGACGACCTGACCGCCCAGTCGTCTTCGGCTGAACCGCTGGCAACACGGACAGATGACCAGTCGTGACGAGGTGATCGGTGACACGCTGTTCAACCTCGGCGTCGACCTCAACCGGGAAGAGACAGTAGGCGGCGCTATTGATCGGACACTGACTGCGGTCCGTACCACACTGGGGGACACAGCGATTACCGTGTGGCGATGCCGCAACAAGCATGGTGGCAACCTTGAGAACGCCCGATCGCCCGAACAGCTGTCCCCACCATTGTTCAGTTCCGAACGCGATACGGGCCGGTCGGCTCGAATCCCGTCACCGGACGCAGCTCTGATCAAGCGATGTTTCACGGCTGATGTGCCGGTTCGAACTGACGGGGTGGCCGGACCAATCTCACCGAACGATAACCGCTGGCTTCCGCGTCAGGAACTTTTCGTTCCGGTCGATTCCGAGCGTGTGCTGTCGGTTGGGTGGAATCACCACGATCTCGCGACCGCGTTGGACGAGTCCGGTGTCCGCGACGTTCTCGAGCGAGCAGCAGGGTTACTCGCCGCGGCACTTGACCGTATCAGCTCCCAGACCCGTGACCCGACGGGCGAGATCGCCTCGGAGATCCGCCTCGGTGCGTTTCAACAGGCGATTGAGGACGCCGCCGATGGCGTCGCCATCCTTGACGACGAGGCGTACGTCTATATCGACCGGACGCACGTCGACATGTACGGATTCGACAGCAAACAGGAGCTGCTCGGTCGAAGCTGGCGAGAGCTATACGCTGCGAATGAAGCGGCACGGATCGAGAAGGAAGCTTTCGACGCGCTCGAACGCGGTGGTCACTGGCAGGGGCAAGTAACGGGAAGTCGGCCAGACGGAACGACGTTCCCGGCAGAGCTTTCGCTGACGATGGTCACTCCATCCCGAATGGTCTGTACGGTGCGTGACGTGACCGACCGTGAAGCGCGGGAACGCGAGCTCTCATTAAAAGAGCGGGCGCTGGACGAAGCAGGGACCAGCATCCAGATTACGGACCCGACCCAACCGGGGAACCCGTTGGTGTACGTCAACGAGGAGTTTGTACAGCTGACCGGATACGAGCGGTCAGCGGCTCTCGGCCGAAACCCGAGATTCCTCCAAGGCCCCGGATCAGATTCGGAGACGACAAAACGCATCCGTACGGCGATCGAAACCGAGCAGCCGATAACGACTAAGCTGAGAAACTACACCGCGGAGGGTGAACCGTACTGGGCGAAGCTCTCCGTGACGCCGGTTCGAGACGCGAACGGAATCGTGACAAACTACATCGGGGTTCAACACGATATCACCGGGCAACGGCGGCGGATCAGAGAGCTCAGAGATCAGACTGAGCGGCTGGAACTCGTCCTTAGCGGGACGGAGACGGGCATCGGTGAGTGGGACTTCAGTACCAACACAGTCACGTTAGACGCCACTTTACGAGAGGCGGTCGGAGCGAGCCCGACGACGATAGACGAGTGGCAAGCAATAGTGTACCCGGAGGACCGCGAGCGTGCCGCTGACGCCTTACGGCGCCCGATCGAGACCGGCGACCCGGCTGCTGAGACGATACGAATCGGGACGGATGACAGCGAAGTCACGTGGATAGATCTACACACCGTTGCGAGCGATGCCGGTAATGGCTCCGCCAGTGTGCTGGCGATGGGGCGAGACGCGACGAAGCGCTCCGAGCGTGTGAAATGGGCGTCGAAACTGTTTGATCAGGGCCCGCTGCTGTTCGTTCAAACTCGGGCCGTTGGCGGCGAAGCGGTCATTGAGGCCTGTGACCGGTCGTTTTCCGATGCGCTGGGGTACGAGCGCGAGATGGTGGTTGGACAGCCGCTCAGCGAGTTTTACGACGATAGCTCGGCCGATTCGCTCCAGACAGACGGCTACGAACGCGCGCTTAGCGGCGATCTCACCGTTGCGGAACGCACGCTCGTGACGACGGACGGCGACACGGTCCCGTGTCTGTTACGGGCGATCCCGCGCACCGTCGACGACGAAGTCGTAGGTACCGATGTGCTGTTCATCGATATCTCTGAACGCGAGAAGTACACTCGGCGACTGGAGGCAGTGTTTAACAGCCCGCACCAGTTTACTGCGTTAGTCCGCCCCAACAAAATCGTGACCGACGTGAACGATACGCTGGTTACACGCATCGGCGTTGATCGGTCGACAATAGTTGGTGAACCGATCGACAAATTCCCGTGGCTGAACCTTGACCCGAGCCACGGGCTCACGGTTTGTGAGGCGGTCAACCACGCGGGTGACGGTGAACTCGTCCAGACCGAAGGAGAACTACAGGGCTCAGACGGTCTCGCACGCATCGACGTGTCGTTCAAGCCGATTCGTAACGCCGCTGGTGAAATCACGCTGATCGCGGTTGAAGGGAAAGATATCACCGTGAAGACGCGACAGCGACAGCATTTACAGGTGTTCCAGCGGGTCGTCCGACACAACGTCCGAAACGATTTAAATAAACTCGTGGGATGGACAGCGATACTCGCCGAGGAACCGGACGCCGACTGTCGTCAGGATCATCTCCGCCGACTGACGCGTATATTCGACGGGTGGGAACGGCTTACGAACAAAATGCAGGTGATCGATCGCGCGATACGGGAGATACCACACGACGAGTCGACCGTTAACATCGCTGAGGTCACTGAAACGGCCGCAACAGCGGCACAGGAGAACAATCCGGACGCAACGATCGCTGTCTCTATCGACGCGGCCGACGGGACTGTCTCACGGTGGCTTACACACCCGCTTACCGAGGCCATAAAGAACGCGGTGGCCGCAGGAGACCGAGCAGACCCATACGTCAACGTGTCGGTGAAACAGGCAGACAACGGCTGGCTCCAGATCGTCGTGGCCGACGACGGGCCTGGCATGCCAGATATCGAGCGGGGGGTACTCGTCACCGGCGAAGAGACGCCGTTACAACACGGTTCCGGGCTCGGGATCTGGCTAATTCGGATGTTAGTCTCGGTGCTCGGCGGGGAGATCGACGTAGAGGTGACCGACACAGGTACCGAAGTCGTGCTTCGCGTTCCGACGTCGTCAGTAAACCGCAATCCGGCTTTAGTCGCACCTGAGCAGATGTCCTAGGGGGCGCACCGTACAAACTGCGAGGAGTGTGGAAGGGTCGGCAAAACAAAGCGCAGTCTCACCGTATTTACTCCGGGGTGAACCGCGGCCGTCTTCGTCGATTGTCCGCTTGGACCGACACTTCACTATCCGAGTACGGCGACGAGCCAACCACTTGCCATGTAGGCGCAACGTCTCGCTTCCCACCCACTCGCGCCTCTATCTGGCTGTCGGCGGTTCGCATCTCTAAGACGTAATCGAAGTGCGCCGACCCGAACCAGTCGGTGCCGTCGGTGTCGCTCGCTGGTGGCAGGTGGACGAGTCCGCCGACGCCCTGATTTCGCCACTGGCCGACCAGTTCGTGAAGGAACCTGTCAAGCGCAGCCGAGTCGTGATGCGCCAGCAGTTGCGTCAGCGTCGCGATCGCGAACGTTCCCGTTCGGTCACCCGTCGCGAGCCGCGTCGTCGCGCGCTCGGCGGCGACACCGAGTGAGGTGAGGTCGCCGCACCGGACCGGTCCGGAGTCGGTAGTCGCGACGTCAACACCGCCGTCTGTCTCGGCACCGGGGGTGGAATCGATGACGAACGGGTCCATCGTTGAGAGCCGCGAGCGAACTTCATGGCGCGGGTACTTGGTAGTCAACACTGCGCCCGTCTCGGTCATCGCCGCGTACATGGCGTAAAACAGGTCATCATATAGTTGGGAGCTCGGCGCAGCAAATCCAACGATATCGTCGTGTTGGACCGCAACATCGGCGATGAAAGCCGGTGCGATCGTCTCTGGAGACGGGTCTAAAACGGCTTCGAAGGCCTCACCGGGGTGGCTTTCGGCTGCAAGAAGCCGGTCGACCAGCTTGTTCCCGTAGTCGTCGACGTAGACAGAAGAGTCGACCCATGACGAACGGTCTTCACTCGTCGCAGTCGCGGCGGCTTCAGTGGGCCAGTTCAGATACTCGTACACCATCATAGTCAACTCGGACGGCCGGGCACTCATTCTGTCTCACCTCTTTCGGTCGGTATCGGGTATAAAAGGCCCTTCACCGGGATTTGCGGCGCGTCATTCCGTCCCAAAATCATACCTTCTATTCTTTCAGTGTCAATACTATTTCTACGCCCGAAGATATGTGGCAGACAGAATAGATACCGAATATATCCGTGCCTCAGCAATCGTTTACAATCGTTCGTCACTCGAAGAATCCGCGGATGATCTTCGACTCCGCGGCGCGCAGATGCTGGTGGAGCGTCGACGAGGACACGTCGAACCGGTCGGCGAGATCGGCACCGTTGATACCACGCGGATCATCATAGTATCCTTCTTGGAGCGCTGTCTCGGCGATCTCCCGCTGTCTTCTCGTCAACTCTGTACTCCCGGCCGACTCGTCGCGTCTACCGGATGACCCGGACAGATGGCGCTTCGAGACGAGCTGACACGAATCGGAGACGGTAGACAACTCCTCGCGGACCCGACCGATCACCCCCGGGTCCCTGGTCCAGAACTCCAAAACGTCAGCGTTCGGGCGGGAACGGACACAGCTCAGTTGTGTGTCTGTCCGCATGAGTACGTCGCGAACCGAGGCCAGCGACCGGTCCGGTGTATCTCTCATCCGCACGGCAATCTCGTGGACGCTGCTATCGATCGAGTCAATACTGTCGAGTTCGAGGCCCGGCGTCGCCGCGACGTAATCACGAAACGCGGTCTCGGTGTAGCCGTCGACGCGACCCGTTAAGTGAAAGTTCTCCCTACCCGTTAACGCAACGTGTTCGACGACAATCGTACCGGACGTCGAGAGGCCCGGAAAGAGCGGCGATGGGCCCCGACACTCGAGGTCGAAGGCGATCGGTGCGTTCGACGCGTTCGCAGACTCAAGCGTTGACAGGCGCATTCCGGCGGCGTCCGCAACCGCACCAACCGCTTGGCGTTCTGGTTCGGTGAAGCGCTCGGCATCTGTACTGATAAACTCGGCGACGGCATGGACGGTCTCGTAATGGCTCACCGGAACCGCGAACGATTCTCGGTAGCCGAAATGGAGCAGTCGGTTGAGCCACTCACCGTCAGTTCCCTCAGTCTCTTGTCCGTCGACGACATGCTGTTGTTCGTTTTGTGATGCGGCGATAATCGCGGGGAACACCTGCTCGTCGTTTTTGTACAGCTTTGCCGGTCCACCCGCCTCGGACACGTCGACAGGATCGATCCGCTCTGCGACCGGATCATACGTCCCGACAAACGCGTACTCCGCCACACGATCGCCGAAGTCGACAACTGCTTCACGCACTGCCGCCGACGTCTCCGCAGTCACAATCGCTTCAATGGCGTCGACCACCCCCTCCCACAGGTTCTGGTAGCGGTCAGCTTGCCGCTGGGTTCTGGTGACATCATTCGAGAGCCCCGCTATCGATGTTTCCTGACGGAGTTGTGTGAGTGCTGCCGAGACTTGCTGGCTCACCGCCCGAATAAACGATTCCAACGTCTCGTCCCGTTCGTCGACGACGACGCTCAACAGACTCGTATCACCGAGCTGTGTGACGAGTGCCTGCTTCTCGGCCGCGCCGCCCGCGTCGATAACGGCGTCGGCCGGGAGCCAGCACGTGTCGGACTCGGTAAACGCGCGCCAGAGGTCCGTCTCGCCCGGAAGAATTCGCCGTCGGCTACGTGATTCGGAGTTGTCTCCCGCGGTCGCGAGCCGAACCAGCTCCCCCTCTGACGTATTGCGGTCGTATATCGCGATCTCATCGGCCGTCACCACGTCGGCGACCGCCTCGACGCACGCGTCAAACGCGTCTTCCGGATCCGTTGATTTGAATACACGGTTGCTCACGGCGTAGAGGTTCGTCAACCGGCGCTGCCGGTCGAGCTCGTCACGCGCATCGGTGAGATCGGTGATGTCGTTGGCGACGCCGAGTACCGCGTCCTCATCGCTGTCGGCCGGCTTGAATGGTATTTTCCACGTTTCTAAGACCCGCTCGTTGCCCGCGGCGTCGGTCAGCGTCTCCTCGGTGCGATGGAGCGGCTCGCCGGTCTCGATCACCCGTCTATCGTCGTCGGTGAATGCGTCCACCTCGTCGGGCTCGGCCGTGTAGTCGGCATCAGTCGAACCGATCAGGTCCGAGACGGTAGTACCGTACGCGTCGGCGACCGCTTCGTTCGCGAGCAGGAATTCGCCGTCGGTGTTCTTCGCGAATATCAGCTGCGGGACTGTATTCATGACGCGTTCGAGCTGATTGCGTTCAGACGCTATGCGGTCGCGCGCAGTACGTAGTTGACGTCGCTGCGCGACGAGTTCGATTGCCGTCTGGAGGTACTGTGTGACGATCAAAATGATCTCACGTTCGTCCTCGGCGAGATCGTCCGTTTCCGGCGATCCGACGAGAAACACGCCATCGTCGTCGATAGGGACGATAAATTCGGTACCGATTGGTGTCTCCCGGTTGTGAACGCCCACCTCGGCGGCCACATTCGGATAGTATGCCGGTGTCCCAGCGTCGAACGTCTCCCACGCAAGCGATTCACCGGGGCGGAACCGCGGTACCGCCTCGACAATCGACGCTCCGCTACTGGAGACAGACACCGGAACGAGCACGTCGGCCGCGGTCTCCGCGGTTCCTGTCGGGTTCGCCGTATCCGTCCCAGCAGGTTCGTGTGCCCAATACCCGGAGAACGGCCGATCAATAATCTCCGTCACGCCCTCGATCGCAGTATCGATCACGTCCTCGTAATCGTCAGCAGTCATCAGCTCTTCGGCGAGCGAGCGTGTCTCCTCAAGCCGACGGAGTCGGCGTTCTTGTTCGGTGAGATCGAGGTTCACGCAGGTGATTCCCCCGTCGGGAAGCTGTGCGAGCGACACGCGCTGTGTAATCGGCGTGCCGTCCCGTTTGACGCCGACTAACTCTCCGTCCCACGACCCGGTCTCCTCGACGACCGGGAGAACTTCGGCCTCGATCCGTTCGATGACGTCGTCCGCGTATATCTGCCGCCAAGTCCCGCCGAGCAGCTCCTCGGCGTCGTCGTACCCGAACATCGTGACGTGGGCGTCGTTGAGGTACGTGTACTCACCGTCACCGTCTAATAACGCGATACCGGAGGTCGTCAGGTCCATCGCGGCCGCCTGCTGTTCGAGCCGAGCCAAGTTCGCCGTGCGTTCGCTGGCGTCTTGGAAGATTCCGAGGACGTACTCGGTGCCCGCGTGTGTGAACGTCGTTGACCGCACGTCGACGGGCACCGTCGACCCGTCTGCACGCAGAATCGTTACCGGCTCCTCCGCGTCGGCACGGACGTGTTCTTCCCGCCCGTCCTGGACCGCCTGAAACCCTTCTCGATGGCGCGTCTCGCTCTCTGGAGGGTGAAGTTCGGTCTGGTGCATCCCGATAAGCGAAGACCGGTTGCGACCGAACAGCTCGGTCGCAGCCTCGTTTACCGCCACGACGGTTCCGGTGGCGGCTTCCGCGGCAAGGACCGGTGCTGGACCCTCTATCGCCAAGCGCGCGAGGAACGCGTCGGCTCCGTGGTCGGGAGACGTGGGTTCCGGACTCATCTTGTTATATATCTCACTATTCTGGATCGATTTGAGAGTATCGCCGTAATGACCCATAACTAGATTATACAGCCTAAGCGTAGGTTTACAGGAGGTAGAGTGAGACACTCATTGTTGACGGATGAATCTCAGTTAAAATCGTCAATAACTGAGTTGCGAACCAGTGATGATTCTCACACAGAATTTTTGACAGATTAAATCTGTTGAGTAGAAGGGGCAGATCGAACGCGTCCTCCGAGATTCCGGAGGAGCCGTCCAGGCGTTTCGTATCGTCGTAGCGGATTTATGCGTGCCTCACGTCAGTCTCTGTCCCACGCGTTCAGTTCCCTCGGTTACCCGCGAGCGAATCCCGCCGCCGCTTATAAACCCGCGACCCGATACGTCACGTATGAACGGAGACGCCACGGTCGTCGGCGGCGGGCTCGCGGGGCTCGTCGCGGCGACGCGGCTCGCCGAGGCGGGCGCGGACGTGACGCTGTACGAGCGACGGCCCGAGGTCGGCGGGCGCGTGCGGACGGAGACGGTCGACGGCTTCACCCTCGACCGCGGCTTTCAGGTCCTCTTCTCCAGTTACCCCGCGGTCGAACGCGAGCTGGGCGCCGACGGACTCGACGACCTCGACATGCGGACGTTCGCCCCGGGCGCGACCATCTGCCGGCCGGGCTCGCGCTCGACCCTCGGGGACCCCCTCCGCGACCCGCGCTCCGCGCTCCCCTCGCTTTTGAACGATGAGGTCTCCTTCTCGGACAAGCTCCGGACGCTCGCGCTCCGGTACGACCTCGCGAACCGCGAGGAGGACGACTTCTTCGCCGGCTCGGACGCCTCGATCGGCGAGTACCTCCGCGACTGGGGGTTCGCCGACGACTACGTGACGAACTTCGTGGAGCCGTTCTACGGCGGGATCACCCTCGACCGCACCCTCTCGACCTCGAAGCACGTCTTCGAATACACGTTCCGCGCGATGGGCCGCGGGTCGATCGGCGTCCCCGCCGCGGGGATGGCCGCGCTGCCCGCCGCGCTCGCCGACCGCGCCCGCGAGGCGGGCGTCGAGATCCGGACCGGCGAGGACGTCGATTCGGTCCGCGTCGCGGGAGGGGGCCGGATCCCGTTCCGGACCGGCAGCGGCGACGCCGACGGCGCCACCGTCGAACACGCGGACGGCTCGACCCGCGAGACGGACGCGGTCGTCGTCGCGACCTCGCCGCCGGAGGCCCGGCGGCTCACCGGCGTCGAGTCGGTCCCGACCGAGGGCGTCCCGAACGTCACCGGCTGGTACGCGCTCCCGGCGGGCGAGTCGCTCGAGACCGGCAAGCGGATCCTGCTAAACGCCGCGATCGAGTCCCCCAACGCCGTGGTCCCGATGTCGGAGGTCGCGCCCGAGTACGCGCCCGACGACCGGGCGCTGCTCGCCGCGACGTTCCTCGGCGAGGAGGCGCTCGAACGCGACGACGCGGACCTCCGCGACGACGTCCGCGACGCGCTGGAGGCGTGGTACCCCGAGCGTGACTTCGAGGGACTGGAGACTCTCGACGTCCACCGGATCCGGTTCGCGCAGTTCGCGCAGCCGCCGGGGGTCCACGCCAATCTCCCGGACGTGGACGATCCGGAGGGGCCGGTCGTCCTCGCCGGTGACTACACGGAGTGGTCGTCCATCCAGGGGGCGCTGAAGAGCGGGCGGACGGCGGCCGCGGCGGCGACTGAGTATTTTTGACATCCTCCTCCGCCTGAAGGCGGAGGAATCCCGAGCGGTGGGAGTTTCAGGTTCGCAACCATGGACGCCGCCACTTTACGGGAGCTCGTTTAACCCAGTCGTCGTGGTCGGTGGCTGTCTGGCCATGCCAAATGGCCGTTACTCCTATCCTCGGCGCCGTTGACCCTCTCCTGTTGTTTTTGCCAGCAGAAGGTCGCTGGTGCGTTAGCGGATTTGGAGTTACCTTTGGGCTTACTCAGGCCGACAGGCACGAGACGAACCCTTCGAGGATTCGTGTTCACCACGTCGGCGTTTCGGATACTGCCTCGTTACTGTGGGCGGACAGACCGCCTCCAAAGGTCGTTCGGAATCC
>NZ_FNBO01000011.1 GCF_900102375.1 Halorubrum xinjiangense | reverse complement strand
GGCCTTGTTGAAATCCTATTCTTCAGACACATTCTCGCCTGAAACAGCCGGTCGATGAGAATTGCGAAAAGAATAAACTGTTTCTCCTTGGAATATAACTCTCTCAACGTGATCGATCAGGAGTTACGGAGGAATCTCTGTAGGGTGGGACTCATCGTTGTTGCTTTCTTCGGAGCGGTTTTTGTTTCCGTCTACCTCGATTCGTATTTCCTCAGCGCCCTCTTCTCGTTAATCTCCGTCGCTGGTGTGTTCCTGCTCTTGAAGTTTCAGAAAGTGTACTCAGTCATTATGATCGTTGTTGGAGTTCTCTCACTTGCGTTCGCCGTTCTCGGCTATCTGAATCTCGGTCTCGTAAATATGCCCGTTCTGTATGCCCTCCTCGCGGTACTGGGAATCGTTCGTGGCGGTCAGGCGTATCGAGCAACGGAATAACTGTATAGACCGTTCAGAGCGACCGGTCGAGATTATGAACGAGACAAGCGATAGTGAGTTCACGGAACTGTTTCCACCATCGTCGTGAGCGGACGAACGCACCGTACTTTCGCTTGAGCGTTGAGTTCACAGTCTCGGATTGACTCCGCTGGCCGTAGAGATCAGCGTCTAAGCGTGCGTTCCATGCCTTGTGGAGTGATGTGAACTCACGATGCTTAATCAGTGGCCGAACCTCGTGTTGCCGGGCGAGCCGCCTGATCTTCTGGTCGTCGTAGCCCTTGTCACCGAGCAGAATATCAATGTCTTCGGGATTGCGCTTGATCAACGACGGAGCGATCTGGCTATCGTGTTTTCGTGTCGTCGTTACGTGTAAATCGAGAATTGCGTTCACCTCCGTATCGACCAGCAACGTCACCTTGAGCTGCTGAATCGTGAGTTCGGCTCGTTTCGTGTAGTGTTTTGAGGCGTGACTGCGGTCGAATCCTGACGCATCAACTCCAACGACACCGCTCGTCGGAAGTAGCGTCGCTGAGAGAGTCAATATAGCACGCCAGACAGCCATATCAAGCCGGTTGAACGCCTTACAAAGCGTTGATGGCGTAGGAAGTTCAGCTAATCCGAGGGCGTGACGAATGCGTGGCATCTCGATTAGTTCGTCAAGCAGGCCACGATAGGTCGTGTTCTTCCGAACTTTGAGGCACAGCAAAACAACGTGCTGGGGAAGTGTATAGCGATGTTTGGAGAACTTCGAGGAGTATCGAGAAACCACTCGGCGTGCCAAATGGATCGCCTTCTCAGTAAACCGGAGAATCTGCGACTTCGGGAGGGCCTTCATCTCGTCGAATTACACGGCGAACATGTAACTCTCTGAGGATTTCAACAGAGCCGGAAATCTATATTCCGAGTGATCTCAATCTGGGTGCCAATACTGCTACATACGCGCCCTGTATCTTGTACCGTTACCAGAACATCTTCCTAAATTGGTAGAAATATCAACGGCCAATTCGCACTCATCAGCGACTAGCAGTTCGGACAATGGTCTGTCTGAAGAATACTGAGGTATCCCAAACGCGGCAGTCTACTCTGAAATCTGAAAGCGCTCTATCTCATCTGATCCACAGTTGGGACACTCATCTACGCCCGACGCAAGATTCTCACCGCACTGGCGGCACTCCCCGACTACCTCTGTCCCGTCACCAGGCAGTAGCCGAGTAAGTACTGTGCGGACACTCATAGGTTCCAACGTTTTGGTGGCTGTGAGTTAATGCTACTGGTGATCTGTGTTCCCCGAAAATTCGGTGCGTTCGACCCGCAAAGCCGCCAAAGGCTTAGGTTCTCTCCCGAGTGAAATTCATTTGGAAGGAACGCTGTCACACGCTCCTTCCCCCCTTTCCATGAACGCTGACGAATCCTCCCTCGGTCGGTGCCCGGAATGTGGTGCGGAGATCTCGGAAGCGTGGATTCTTGTTGAGTACGAGAAAAACGACGGCACCGAGGGCGTGTGGACCGAGTGTCCGACGTGTGAGGACGTTGTAGCCCCGGGGTAGTCGCAGACAGCAGAATAAAGTGCTCTTCATCGCGTCTACAGTGTAAGGTATTCAAATGGAGATTTCAGAGGAACTTCAGTGTCTGTTCTCGGGAAAGGTCGAAGAGCATGATGGGTCATATGTGGTAGAGGTACCGGATCAAGAGCTCCGTCTTGGGGGGCTACAGGCAGACGAGACGTACCGTGTGGCTGTTCTCCCGGCACCTGCGACCAACGAGGCAAACAACACTGACGCTACTCCGGAGCCCGAGCAAGCGCCACAGACGCCTCCTGTTGAGGAGGGCGAACAACGTACCGTCGAAATCGAAGACATTGGCGACCAAGGCGATGGTATCACCCGTGTTGAGCGCGGGTTCGTCATTATTGTTCCCGACACTAAACAGACCGAGCGTGTTACTATCGAGATTACCGATGTACGCGAGAATGTCGCCTTCGCGGAAGTTATCGAGCGCGTCAGTTACTACGAGTAGTCTGAAGCGCCTTTGTTGAAATCCTATTCTTCAGATATATTATCGTCTTAAACAGCCGTTGGGTGAAGGGTGCGAACTGATCGCTGTGGTTGCCACCAGTTTCAGATGGCGTCTTGTATGGTAACGCGGAGTGCCAGAAGATATTCACCGACTGAGGGGAGGATATACGGCGATGAATATTCCGCCCTCCATTGAGGAATCGAATCGCTTGACTGTCCGCAGTCTGATTCGGATCGCCATGGCGTTGGCCCTCATCGGTCTCATCTTCTCTTACCCAGGAGCCATTTCATCGCCGTACAGCGATACGGGGCTTGACGGATACTACGATAATCAGATAGTCGAACGAGCTAACGATATTGAATCGATTGAACACTCTGCGGTTACGGACGAAACGAGCGTCTACCAATATAATGAACTGTCTCCGGTTGCCAAGGAGGTGTTCGACAAGACACGGTCTGCTGCGGACGACTCATTCACGATAGTTCTCTGCCATGAGTGGACACTTACCTGCGATGAGTACTACGAGTCCGATGTCCCCGACGAATTTCAGTACGGTGCCGTGGGGCACAACGTTGATGAAAGCGAGCTATATACCGTGGTCGAAGACGAGGGAGAAGCATATGTTCTTCAAACGGGGGCTCTGGGGCACGCAGACGGGTGGAATCTGGCAGGCCTCCCGCTGGTGATCAGTAGTTCCTTACTGGTGTTATTGGTCTCGGGAGTCCTCGTACACAATACGATTAGACCCCCGGAGCAGAGCGGTAACGGCTTCGCTGCTTGGGATATCGGTGCCGCCTTTCTGATCGGGACCTTCGCTCTCGCCGTTCCCTATCTCCATATGTGGGACATCCTCTCCGTGTACTGGTCCCGTCGGTTGATAACAGGGGGCGTCGCTCTCGGTGTTCTGGTGTACTATTACAGACTCAGGTAGTCGATAGCTCGCTATTTTTCCGTCACGGGGCACCGTCCACCTTACTAGATCAATCAGCGTAATACTGACACACAGTGCCCGATCAGAACATAGGGTGCTGTCAAATCGAATCGTCTAGGAGGTTACTCTGTGAGTGTCACCTCCGCTGCGTATTGCATAAATGGGGTTTGACGGTCACGGTGTTCGGCGACCACGTCGTACAATGCTTCCCTACAGATGTCCCGAACTGTCGTCTCCACGTCTTCATTAACGTCGTTGTGGACGTGCTCGTCGATGAACTGCGTCGCTACCTGTTCTGCCTGAAGATAGATAGCTTCCTCTCCAAATTCGGTCCACGCAGTGCGTCCGGTCCACCCAGCAAGCCCTTCGTAAAGTTGTTCCCTGATGACGTGGTCCGCTGCGGTTTCCCACGCTGTTATGAGATCGTCCGCGACATCCGAGTCATGCCGAACCAGGGTAGTGAACGGTTTCACAGGTCGCCCGACCGTTTCATGGCAGTCAATCGCGTCAAGTGCTCCATGAGTGATCCGTTCAGCGACACGATCCTCGGCCAGTTCCAAGACTTCAGTCTCAAGGGTTTCGCCGTAATCTGTGACTGTGAGCCCAGCTTCGCCACCAGCTTCAGACCACGTTCGAGCGGCAATCCACCCGTCACCAGTTCTGATGACGTGATTAGTTACGTTCCGATCTGAGTCATAATCTCGGTTGTGAGCATGAACCGTAACGTCACAATCCGTCGTCGGGTCATCGTGTTTGAGAGCCTCTCTGGCCTTGGCTTCAATTGTTTCGAAGCGGCTGCTATATTCATCGCTCTGGTCACCACTGTCGTCGATTGATGTGTGTGGTCGCGTCATTGGTATCGCGTGCTAACCGCTGTCTGCACCGCAAACACGCGACGTCCGATGACGCGCTGGCCCCGCGTCACCAAAGGACTATGATACCAGGATTTTGGGTATCGGGTGAGCTTGCCAGAGATTCCTAAGCATCGTCAGAATACAGATGCATGAGTTTTCTCGGGCGTCGCATAGCTACGACTATAAATTTCATGCTTATAAACCCTCGTCGTCCCCTACTTTTGAACTCTCCCTCATCACAATACACGTAGGACGACAGGCACACTGTTGCTGGTCGGTCTGAACGCAAGGTTACGCACAGAGCAACCACCACATCACAGATGAGAGAAGTGAATTGTTCACTTGTCTCCTAACCCCTGGTGTATAACCCACTATAGTCACGAGACAACGTATGACTCGTTCTACACTCAGCCACTCCTTGACCCCAGCACTCACTGCGTGGCGGGAACTGGTGTCGGAGAGCCCTATTGGCCCCGGCGTCGATTTTACTGAGACGAACCGAACGCATGTATGTGAGAAGCAGCATGAGGCGTTTCTCGCCCATCCGTCTCCGGAGACGTTTCGTGGCCTATGGAACGCCGACACGCTGGCGAGTTATTGGGCTCCGAGTGCTGCTGTCCTCCTCGGTCCTGATTCGGCGGTTGACTCACTACACGATGTTTGCGCTGAGATGGCTGACGCTGATACGTTCGACCCGATGTGGCTTGATCGACTCGCTGGGTCCGACCCTGGGTGGGGCATCCACGAACTATACGCCCGGCTCCAAGGTGGATCCCACCCCATACCGACGCTCGAAGCACAAACCGTGCTCCGTTCACTAGGATACGACAATGTCGGGACGCCTGACGCTGTTGTAACCGCGATTACGGAGTTTGCTGAAGACTACGAGTCGATTGTCGGACACGCCACTGCCGGAACCTCATACGAAGTGCCGCTATACGCGGAAATTGACGAGTTTTTCAAACTCGTACAGACCGCTGACCGCGACACGATCAACGCCCAGCTCACCGGGCCGTACGCGGCACTGTTCCGGCCGCTCGTTGGGCATCGAGTCCACACCAGCAGTGCGGACCCAATCGAATGGGATGGCGTCGATGCGCTGATCGAGTCGCACGTAGATGCTCGTGACTCGGGCGCGTACGATGACCTCGAAACCGCCCACTGGGGCGGTACACACATCGAATCGTGGAAATGGCAGTTCGCAAAATATTTCGAGGACGTAATTCGTGCCCAATTTGACCTCACAGAATTGTCTCCAACAGAGATCCCGCAGTTCTTCGCAGCGATAGAAGAACCTGATGCGGAGTTCGACGCGGTGTCGAACGTGCCAGCGAAAATGATGGGTGGACAGTTCCACCGACTGACCTGGCAGGACATCGTCGCGCACTGCCACGACAAGCCAGAGGACGCCGCCGCCGTGCTCAGCGATCTCTACAATGAAGACCTCCCAATTGTCGATAGGCTCAACGAGTTCTACGAGTTCTTCCATCACCTCACCACGCGAGCCGACAACGACCGGAGTCCCGGATCACTGCTCCGTGCTGCGACGGCACTTCTCATGTACGCGTACCCGGATCGACACATCACGTTTCAGTACCGACGTATGGATCACTTCTTCGCGGCGTACTCAACGCTTGATGGCCTTGACACCGGATTCAACGCTCGCCAATATCACGAAGTTGCCGTGGCGTGCCGCGAGCTCATGCGAAAAATCGATGCCCATGCTGGTGATGCGTCAATGATCGACGTACAGACGCTCATCTACATCGCTGATGACGCCTGACACACTGTTAGGATCGAGCCCTCTCTCGGCTGTGAGTGCTTTCCGATTATTCGTTGGCTTTGACGTTGCCCTCCACAAAAGCAGTCGAACCCTTCGAGAGGAGGTTGATGTGACCGGTAAGGACCCAGACACGAATGCTTTTGCGTGGGGTTTGAGAATTCACGCGCCATGACAAATTACATAGAGCCCACCGAGGAGTATGACGGGCGAATCAGAGTGAAACTCCTTGATGACCATGCCGGTACACGAGTGATCCCGTGTTCATCCTACACGGAGGCGATAACACTCGTCAAGGAACATCAACACGAAGTCACCACCGCGAAAATCATCGACCGAGAGCAAGAAGTGGTCTTCAGCTCAGCCGACATGGACATCGACGTCTGGGAGTCGATTTGGAAAAACGAAAAGCGTCGCCTATCAGTCAACGTTGAGGACCGCGACTGCCCGTACGATAACATCTCCTGCTTTTTCGATGACCTCTGTGTCCAATGTAAGATGGACAAATTACAGGACGAGTTCTAACCCATTCAGCAGAGGGGAGATGTTACGAGAACTCCGGCCGCTCAGCATACCCGACCGGATCGTGTGACCCAGCATTCCGAAACGCCTCAAGCCGGAACGCACAGGCATCGCACGTCCCACACGCCGGAATCATCAGTTACCGTGTCTGGTGACGCAGTATGGGAGGCCTTTCACTTCAACGGCCTCTACATCCGGTGCTTTCACGACGGCTTGTCCTTTGCCGAAGTTCGGAAGATCTTTCTTGAACTCGGAAGGGATCGAGGGCACGTCATCGACGACCTCCGCCTTCAGGCCGAGGAAGATGTTCGTATTGATTTGCTTGATTACGTCGTCATCGACGTCATCTGGGTTCTGTGTGATGAGACACAGTCCAAGCTTGTATTTCCGGCCCTGCTTGACGGCGACGCGCGCCCGTCGGAGAATGTATTCTTCGCGGAGACTGCTCGCACTCGCTAAGTAATTGTGCGCCTCGTCAACCGCGACGAGCATCGGCGTGTCACGGACCGCCGGGTCGACCTGATAATCATCGATTTTGTTCTCGATGATGTACGAGAGGATCGACAGTACAGTGAGGCTCTCTTTCCCGCCGTTGAGGTGACTCGTTGGGATCACCGTCACCTGCCCTTCGCGGAACACCGTATCGGAGATGTCCGGAAGGAACGCTGTTCCCTGATCGAATACCTGTCGGAACGTGTCACGGTCAACACGCCGGTTCACTGCGCTCCACGTTCCCCCAGCAATGTTGTTCTCCTCGCGTAGCCGGCTCTCGTCGTCATCGTGCTCCTCAAGGAACTCGAGGAAATCAGCGTACTTCGGGCGGTTCACAGAGCGATCCGGGTAGCCGCCCTGCGAATCGAAACACGAAAAGTATGCGTTGATGCAGTCTTCGATTGCGCCACGCGTAACCTCGGTCGGCGTGTACGGCATCAGCATTTCTGGCCGACCACGGACGATCTCAAAGGGAATCGAGAGCTCACGGCTCTCCATCGTCGAAGGCGCATTCGTGCCGGCAACCTGCGGGACGAACACATTCAGGTCGTCGACGCCACCGTGCTTGATGTTGTGCCGGCGAAGTTCCTGCTGTACCGCGTCATTGTCCACGACGGCGTCGTTGTCCTCGCGCATCTCCCAGTACTCGTTTTCGGGGTCGATGATAACGAGATTGAGCCGGCGCTGTTCCTCTTCACCTGTGTCGTGGTGGCGAATTGGATAGCGCTTCTCAGAGACGAACTGTCGCAAGACGTTCTTCGTGAAGTGGGTCTTCCCCTTCCCGGTCGATCCCGCAACGAGAGCGTGTCTGAACACGGCAGGCTCACCATCTTCAACCGCCCCCGTCTCCCGATCGATCCCGGGGTTGCTGAGGTAGTATGGGAAGTTCTCGTTGTTCACCGTCATCGGCTCGCCACCCACAGAGAGCCACCCGGTGAAGATCCCCTCGCCCGGAATGTTCAGCCCGGTTCGGAGGCAGTCTTCGTCACGAGCAAGCCGTGCTGGGGAGTTTGGCTTCGGAATTCGATTGACAATGCCGCTCTCAATGTCATCCGACCCCACGTTCTTGAGAATCGCTAGCGGTTCTAATTCTGCGACTTGGACATACTCTGACTCGTCGAGTTCAACATGCGCGCTGATCTGGTTGTGAGCGTCGGATTTGTCGTCGAGATCGGTGTACGGCTCGTAGCGCAGCGAATCGGTTACTGCGAACAGCTCGCTACCCTCGTCCGGGTATGGAATCTGTACGTAATCGCCCAGGCGAATTCCCTCTCTCGCGCCCGTTCGAATAAACGCGTTCACCTGATAGTCCCGTCTGCTGACGTGGATCTCCTCACTTGCGAGGACGTGGCCGAGTTCGTCATCAGCGGGTGTGGACGCGCCACTCGGGACCGTTCGCTCCGGCACTTCAGTACCGTCAGGCTCGGTGTCCGTCACACCCGATTCGTCGGTTGGTGTCTGTTCGGACTCTTCGGAGTCGTCTGCGACCGGGTCGTTGTTGAGAATGTCGTCGATGTTGTCACTCATAGCTTCGGGAATCTTCGAGGTGGCTCCAACGACCGTCGCGGTTGTAGTCGAACGCCGACTCGACCGTTTGGAGCGCGTCGCGGATCGTTTCGCGGTTGTCGGGACTGATGCGTGCGATGCGGTCGGCGCGCGCGACGGCTCGCGGCACGTCGCTTTGACGGGCAATTTCTTTGAGCGCTTTCAGGAGGATCTGCTCTCGACGCTCGTCGTCAGTGAGGAACAGTACGGGCGTCTCGATTCGGAACACGTTCCCTGTTTTTGGTGTGCGAACATACGCGAACGCACGCCGGTACGCATCCGGTTGACCGTGGCTGAGCTCATCAGACACGGCTGTCAGCAGATCGAATGCGTTGCCTCGGAGTTCGACGTCAGTTTGGACGAACCAGGAGGTGTACGTGAGGTGGTCGAGGCTGTCATCACGGAGTACTTCACCGATGAACTGGTGGTCGCGGAGCCAAGGAACGTCGTGAAGCGTCCCATGTGGGCCTCGGAGATCGTGTTGTGTGATCTTCGTTCTGAGTGAGTCTGTGAGCTCACCCATTGAGGAGGTCTTCACGACGCCCAACACGGGCACATCGCGTTCAAAACACGCATCGACCACTGCGACGTAGTTCTCGATGACGTCAGTGGGAAGATCCCAGTTGCCGATCGGTGCGCCTCGTCCGGCACGGTCGAGCAGCGTCCAATAGATGACGCTGAGCGGGTACACAGAGCCGTCGAGGAACAGTGGCCCGTCGACCACGTCGAGACAGCGTCGTGCGTGTTTCCCTTCTGCGAGCCGCTGTACGGTGGACGTGAGAATCGAGGTGACGTTCGCCCGCTGACGCATCTCGGGAATGCGAATAATCTCGCCTTTGACACTCCCGCGCTCGGTCTGTTCATGATGGAGCGTCACATCATCGTCTTCGAGGTACACCCCAGTGACCACAGTCCCTCGTCGTTCGGCACTTCGATCGCTGTCAGCGCCGCTCACCCCGAGTTTTGCGTGTGCTGTGTCGACGACGAGTCCGTTGTTGTATTCCAACGGCCGTGTCGTACTGGCATCAACGCCGTATGTCGGTTCCGTCCACGGGTCGTCAGTCCACGTCCCGAGCTCCGCCTTGCGCGTTTTGAAGTACTCCGGCTCGCCGATCGGTTCGACCGTTCCACCGTCATGGGTGAGGAGGCCGAACAGGTCGCGGGCGTGTGCGGCCTGATCATCCACTTCGCGCGGGATGCCAGCATCAACGCGTTCGGCGAGTTGTCGCACCACGTCGAAAGCGCGTTCGTCCATTTACTCGTCACCTGGGATGCGTCCACCTCGATGCACGTCAACTCTACTGGCGTTCGTGTCTTCGTCGATTGAGACTTCAATCTCGTGTTCAGCGCCCTGAATGAGTCGCTCGTCATGGGAGACGACGATCACTTGCGGCACATCCCACTCGGAGATGCTGTCAAGCATCTGTTCGAGACGCCCGATGTGGCCCTTATCGAGGAACGTCGTCGGCTCATCGAGGATGAATGGCGGAAGACGACCGCTGTCGCCCTCGCGCATCTCGGCGATGAGTTTGTAGATGCCGGCTCGGAGCGCGAGGTTGACGATGGCACGTTCCCCGCCACTGGCGTTACTCGGGTGTTCGAGCGTCCCGTCATCACGAAGCAATTGAATCGCGTATGGTGTGCCATCGGGCCCCTCCTCAAGAATGCGCACCTGCTGGTAGCTACTGTTCTTGTAGATGTCGCTGAAGATGTCGTTCGTGTACTGGTTGATGTAGGCGAGGTACTGCTCGCGGAGGTCCGCCTTCGTACTCCGATACACCGCGATCATGCGATCGAACTCGTCCGAGCGCTCTTCGGCCCACTTGCGTTTTTCCTCTTCGAGTGCGAGCTGGTCGCGGAAGTACTCTAGATTCTCAAGGTCGTTTACAAGCACTGTTCGCGCTTCCTTGAGCGAGTCTAGTTCCGCGGTCAGATCCTCTATCGTGTCCTCGCGGTCCTCTATTTTCTGCGTCGCCGTTTCCAACTGTTCTCGCTGCGCTTCGACGTCGATCGACCCGAGTTCATCGCTGATCTCATCGATGTCCTCCTCAACGTCAGCAATCTGCTCGTTGAGAGTCTCGATCGTGTCCTGTGCGTGCCCGATATCCTTCTGGTGGCCTGCGATCGCTGTCTCTAACTCAGCGATTGCTTCGTATGCGTCAACCACGTCAGCAACGAGCTCGCGCTGTTCCGTCGCGGTGTCAACTGCTTGCTGAGCGTCTTCGAGGGCTGCGTCGGCCTCAGCAACCGTGTCACGTTGCGCTTCAATCTGCTCGTCGTGCTCGTCGATCTCTGCGTTCGTGTCAGCGATTTCTGCTTCGAGCTCTTCTTGTTCAGCTTCGAGATCAGCGAGCTCGTCCGCAAGGTCATTCCGTTCCTGCCGACGTTGCTCGACCGTTTCGAAGGTCGCCACGACCTCTTTGCCGTCCTCAATCTCCGCTTCGAGCGACTCGATGTCTGACTTGACGTCAGCGATCGTGGTTTCGAGATCCTCAACCTCCGACTCCGCAGATTCGAGCTTGACCTCAGCGTCGGCGAGGTCGGACTCGGCCTCCGAATGATCGTCTTGTAACGACTCACGCTCGTCTTCGAGCGTACTCACGCGCTCAGCTTTCACCTCAACTGTGTCGTCACGGAAGCCCCGAAGTTCGATCGCATCTTCACGACACTCGTCGAGAGCGTCCCGCCGGTCGACAAGCGCATCGCGTTCTTCTCTCGCCTCGGCAAGTTCGGCTTCTACCTCAGTGAGTTCGGCTTCGATGTCCGCGAGTTCGGACTCAACGTGAGATGGATCGACGTCTTGGCCACACTTCGGGCACGTCGCTACTCCATCGAGTGCCTGTAGCTCCTCGCGGTCCTCCTCAAGCGTCGTTTGACGGGCCTCGAGTTCGGTGACCGTCGTGTTCGCCGTCTCGATTGCGTCCTGTACTTCCCCTTTCGCTTCTGGGATCCGTTCGTCGATGAGGCTCTGTAGCGTGTCGCCGGATACGTTCAAATCAACGGTATCGAGGTCGGCATCGAGACTCTCAAGATATTCCTCGAATTGATTTTCTGCCTCCGTTTTCGCCTCACGGGCGTCTTCGAGTTCCGACTCCGCCTCCGCGAGGTCGTCCGACAACTGGTCTATCTCGTCACGTGCGTCCGTGACGGCCGCTTGCGCTTCCTCGCGTGTCGTTTCGGCTGCGTCGAGAGACGCCTCAGCAGCGGCACGCTCCTCTGACAGTTCATTTTTCTCAGTCGTCAACGCCTCAACGCGTGTGTCGACAGTCTCTCGCGTCTCGTCAGTAATTGTGTCCGGGCAGGACTCATCTGGGAGGAACTCGGTGGTTACAGCGTCTCGCGTCTCGACGGCAGCTGTAACTTCTTCCTCCGCAGCCTCAACGTCATCCGCGATGTCTTCTTTTTCCGCGAGGAGGTGGTCGAGGTCCGCTTCGAGCTCTTCGGCCTCCTCGCGTAACGCATCTCGTTCGTCGATGAGCCGGTCTCGCTCCGTCTCCGCCTGGTCGAGCGTTCCCTCCCGATCTGTCTGCTCGATCTGTGCCGTCTCGACCGCGTCTTGTGCGGCACTCAGCGCCTCCTCAGCACGCTCCTCCGTCGACAGATCGGAATCTATCGGCTCTGTCGTCGATGGGTCATCGAGCTGGTTGAGTGCCTCCTGCTTCTCGTCGATATCATCGCGGCACGTGTCGATCTCCGCTTCAGCCTCCGCAATTGCCGTCTCGGCCTCCTCAATTTCGCGTTGTTTCGTTGCTCGCTCTTCGATGAGTTCCTCGCGCTCCTCTTCTGCTTCCTCAAGTTCGGTCTGCAACTCGTCGTGATTCTCAAGCCGTTGCTCGACATCCTCTTTCGCGTCTCGGAGCTCCTGTAGGAACTCCTCTATCTCCTCGATTTCTGCCTGTTGCTCTGAGATCTCCGTCTCTTTTTCGGCGATTACAGCCTCGTAGCCGTCGATATCATGATCGAACTGATCGTCAATGGTCTCACGATGGTTCTCGGCTGATTGCTCATTGTCCCTCGCAATGCGACCCATCGCACGACTGGCACCCTTCGCCCGGCGTTCGTAGCGATCGATCCGATCGAGTCCGAGCAGGTCATCGATGAGTTCCGCCCGAGCGTCGTCGTCAAACAAACTATCGACCTCGCCCTGCTGAACGTACACCGACCGGGAGAAACTGTCCTCGTCCATCCCGACCACATCGACGACTTCAGAGCTGACATCACGAATCCCTGAGATGGGCTCCGAGAGTGCGGGCGAGTCAAGCTCTGCGCTGTTTTGCCCCTCGGTATCGATCGACCACGTGACGGTGTACGGTGTCTCTGCCACCTCGAATGTCAACACAATCTCGCCTTCTCTCGCACCTCGCCTGACGATATCGTCGAGATTGAAATCGTTCGACCCGACGTTCCGGATATTCGAGAGAAAGAGTCCGCCGAAAATCCCCATGAGCAGTGTCGTCTTCCCGGCACCGTTCTCCCCGTGGACGAGCATCGTTCCCTCGGGGAAAGCGATCGACTCGTCCTCGTAGCTCCGGATGTTCTGTAGGTCTAGATCAGTGACTTTCATTCGTCAACCTCCATCGATTCGACGCCCTCCGGCGTTTCTTCCGGTCCGGCATCGTCAAACGCTTCGCGCTGGGCATCACGGAGCGGCTCAGCGAAAGTGTCCGCGACACGATTCACGTTCGTGTCGAGTTCGTCCGCTTTTCGAACCTGCTGATCGACGTCGAGCGCAACCGTCGAAAAGTCCTCATCCGCGAGTTTCTCCTCGATAGCCCCGTCGAGTCCCTGTAGCGACATGGCCTCGATTGACTCGACGTCAAGATCGACGCGCCCACGATTGTCGTCGACGCTCACGACAGCAGCACCGGCTTCGCGTGCCATCTGCGTCACCTCGTTGGCAGTGACCGCGGCCCGCTCACCACCCAACTCGATCTTCGCCACCGCCCCCTCGAGGTCGTGTCTCTCAAGCACGTCGCGGGCGTGGGTCGCCCCGTCATCTTCACCGAATACGATCTCAAACACCGCGAACGGTCGCGTCTCCAACTCAATCTGTCGACGGTGAATCCCGCTGTTATCGATATCGAGCAGCTGTACGACGCCCGTCTCTTCCTGGTCTTTCCCGCCACGCTCTGTCGCACTGGCGTACCAGACATCAGTTCCGTCCACGACCGAACTCGCCGGCTGGTGGAGGTCACCCAGCGCAAGCCCATCAAGATCGATCCCGGCTCGGTCAATAACCTCGGAAGCGGGGTAGACACGCTCCGTGCCGTGAACAAGCGGCGTGAGGAGTTCGTGCATACACAGAGTCGTCCACGCCGCCTCCGCGGGCGGTTCTTCGAGTTCCAAGTCGATATTGTCCCACACACTCGGTCGCACGGCATCGATTCCGTACAGCGCAACCTCACCGACCATCGTCGGCTCTTTGCCGAGTCGAGCAGCAGCGCTCGTGCGTCGCAAGAGATCAAGCCACTGCTCATCGTTTTTCCGTTCGTGATTCCCCACGATCCCGTAAAACGGAATTCCGTGCTCTTCAAGCGGCTTTAACGCATCAGCGGCCCGCATCACCGTCGGGAGCGACGGAACCGGATCGTCAAACAAGTCTCCCGTATGAATCACGGCATCAACGTCACGCTCGACCGCAACCTCGATCGCCTGCTCGAAGGCTTTTGCAAAGTCCTCACGCCGAATATCCGATCCATACTGTCGCTTCCCCAGATGGGTGTCACTGATGTGGAGGATACGTGTTCTAGGCACTACCAGTAGATGTTAGCGTGGCTATATAAAAGTCGAGTAACCGGAGTGAAAGTGGACGACTGCGGCGACTCTACCGTCGTGATCGCAGTGGAGTGTAGAGTGACTTGTTATACTCTTCACAGCGGGAATTTCTACGCTCTAGATTACTCGTTGACGGCGTTTGTTCGATGAAATTGTATTTGGAATCCCTCTTGTTTCAATGAATAACCATCTATGGGAGCATATGTAAACCGACACATCATTATGACCTGCGAATAGAGTAGTATTTCAGGTGAATCTCTCTTATCATCATGCGAACCCGCGCGGGGGAAATGAGTCCTTCCTCTTGCGATTTCAATCTGCGAACACCGATAGTCCAACAACCATCTTAGTCGATGCCGGGGCAGAACTTGAGGTTGATCGGATACTGAATCCCGGCGAAACAATTGACGCTGTCTGTCTCACTCACGCGCACTCGGATCATTACCAGTCTCTAAATCAGTGTGTAGACCCCGACACGTCAGTATACACCTCGCCAGCAACGGCGAAAATCATCGGCGACGTGTTCGATATCGCCACACAACAGACAGGCGTTGAAGCGGATGATTCGATGGTAGCGGCGATCGAACCGGTCGACGAGTGGACGTCGGTCGGATCAGAAGTAGCGTTTCATCCGGTTCCTGCCGGCCACGTCCCAGGGGCAGTGGGGTACCTATTCCGATTTGAGAAGGATCAGGGTGTCGACACCGGGTATATTCTTGCGACGGGTGATTTTACACTCACCCGGGCGGGCGGCTATCCGGGACTCCCACTTGAGTCGATTCAAGAAGTAGATGTTCTGTTTCTCACCGTGGCGACGAGCAGCAACTTCTCTTCAGAGTTGTCTGAGGGGCTAGGTATTGCGCTACAGCAAGCACATAGCGGAATGCAGACACTCGTCACGACAAGCGGTATTGTGGGTGTTCACGTTGCGTATCTATTGGGCGCGTTGATTGAGCAATTTGAACTTGGAGTCCAAGTACGCGTCGTTGGGCAGGCCGCAAAGCTGTATGAGCGATTGGGATACGAGGCAGACACTGTCCAACCTGTCCCGGAGTTTTCGCATACCGATGAGGCCTTAGGACGCGGGATAATCACGATCGCTGGCCCAGATGTTCCGAGTGAACGTAGTTCTGGCCGACTATATGGCGTGTTACGGGATCAGCCAGACGCGTGTGTCGTACAGCTGATTGGGTCCGGTCAATCTCCGATTCGGAGTGGACAGTGTACCGTTCATGACTTCCGCATCGTGAACCATCCGGAGTACGACGCGCTAGAATCGGTACATGAGTCGGCTAACCCACAGCACACCGTTATCACGCATACGCATCGCGGGGCTGGTAACCAATTCAATTATCTCGATAGTAACGTTTGGTCACCATCGGATGCTGGCGAGTACACGCTGTACGCGAATGGACAGTGGCGCGCACCGCCGTGGGCTCCCAACGGCGGTCGGACCCCAACACAAGCCACGACGCAAAGCGTCGGTGCATTAACTGAAACAGATCTCTTTTCCGATGTTGATTTGCCCAGTCTATCACGTTCCCCAACGGTCGATCTTCCCGCTGAAGGCATTGACATCGATCACGTGAAACAGGTACTGGCCCAGGAGACGGCGTATACCGGCCCGACCACAACAGAGGCTTCTGATAGCGCTCCCAGCTCCTCGACGGCAACTGCCCGCAAATCAGACTCACCCAGCATGACAACCTCAGATGACGATCAGGACGATACTAAACCCGACTCGCAAGGCTCACCTGCCGAATCCGTAGGGCTTGTTCGCACCACTGGCGCATCATTCAACCAACTTGATGACTGGGTTGTGTCCGCAATACAATCCGGGGAGCTCTCAAAAGGAGATCTCAAAGAAATCGTACGGCGTAGTCAGCAGCCAGCGACATCGGCAGACGAAACCGAGTCACCTGATGATGAAAATACCGATAGCGCTGGTGATGCCGATCACAATACATCACAATCTGATTCAGCTCGTTCAACCGCTGAGTCTGATGATTCGGACGCTACTACGCCGGCAGACAGTGATGATGATGTGGATTCTCCTGATGCTCCATCCGTGTCGTCGGATTCGAAGCCGGAAACAGAAACAACCGAAACTCAATCCACATCGGAGAATCCGGAAACAGAAACAACCGAAACTCAATCCACATCGGAGAATCCGGAAACAGAAACAACCGAAACTCAACCCGCACCAGAATCCCCCACTACATCGCCTGAGCAGGAAGACCACCGGGCATTCTCCGTTGTGTTAGAGCCGCTAACAACTGCACTTGCCACTCACCTCATAGCAGAGACTGACGAAGGTCCGATGACCATCGCTGATGTTGCTACCGACGCGACGACAGCATACCTTGGTGACCGACTTCGTGGAACAGAGACTGAACCGGAGACCAATGTCTCCTCACACTCGTCGATAGTGGATCAGGCCTTAGCTGGCGTAGTTGCGGATTCCGATGAGTTCAGTGATCTTGATTCGTTCAAATCCACGGCCTACGGAGAGCTCCTTGGAGATTTTGTCGGACTCGACAAAGACGATCAGACACCAAGTGTAACGATCCGCGTCGACCCAGCCCTCGTCGACGCCGTTACCGAACATCCTGCGTCGCCTACTCAATCACGTGATGATGTCGTCGCTACCGCGGTTCTATGGTACGCAGGGGCCGACACATAGTCAGTATCTGAGTTTTTTGAACTCCTGGTTGAAAGTTAGACCTGCCAATCGCGTCGAGCGATGATTCTCAGAGTGTACTCATGGCGGACCTTTTCGATGAACGAGCCACAGGAGAGAGTGGACGTCCAACATTCGGACGTCGTGATCGGTTGTGGTATCAAGATCGGCTTGTACGCCCCGGAGCGCGTCAAGCATTAGTACGTAATCACCGGGGTTGAACCCGTATGGGACACTGTAGTCACTAAATTCAGAAAAGAAATCATCGAACATCTGGTACCGATACATGACGTACTGATCCGGGTGTACGATCATCAGTAACATCGTTGCAACAGACATCCGCTCGCTTCCCGAATCGGAGAGTTCACTGTACAAGTCGTTGAACGATTCAAGCCGGTCCACCAGTGGGCCAGCATCCTCATTCAGCAAATTTGAGAGCACAGTCGCGGCTTTGTCCGGTTTCGTCGTCGATAGCTGTTGGAAGGTGTCCCACGGCTGCCACCGGCCGCCAAGCAGGTAGATTGGAATCACATTAGAAAGTGGTTCGGCGACCGACAGGTCGTCCAAGAACGGTTCTACATCGGCGGCCTGTAGTTCGGTTAGATCGTATTTCGACAGGACCTCGCCGGAAACGTATGCGCAATATTCGTCTTTCCACGTCTCCCAGTGATCATCGCCCCACTGTTCAAGCGCCGTATCCCGTTCGTATGCCGCACTATTCGAGGCCGCCGAAAAGGAATCGAGTACGGTGGAAAGACCGTGAAGTTCGATAGGGTTGCCGTGAGTTTGGAGGGCATCCCATCCGGCAAACGTCTCATACGTCGGCGCAGCCATGTCGAGTGTTTTGCGGAGCTCTGCCTCGTCGGACGTAGACACAAGGTGGAGGAACTGCTCGATCTCATCAGAAAGTGCCACTTCGTGCTCGGTTCCCGCAGTCACATGGCCAATCTGCTCGCAGTACTGCTCCTGAAAATCCCTCAGTGCCCCCGCTGTATCGGAAAAGGATTCGACGGTCCCAAATCCGAACGTTGACAATCCTCGTTGCGCAGCTGAGCTAAGGATCGGTCTCGTCCCAGGATCACATCTGCCGTAAAATTCGCGCACTGCTGGGATAACGTATTCCGGAATCTGCCGTTCCCAACTTGGATCATATGAGGTGGCATCCCTAATTTCTCGAATGAACTCAGCCAACGCATCTATCGGCTGATTCCAATTATTCAGGACCGCATTTGATCCACCAAACGCTACACCCCGGATCAGCTCGCTCTGCCACACATCCCTAAACTCGTCTTCAGACGGCGAGTCAAGAAAGGCCTCTACTTTCTGTTCAAGCACCTTGGTCCGGGTTGGCGATGTAAAGTCGAAGCCATTTCCCCGCCCATTTGTCTCAATAGTGGTTGCCCATGCGTCGAGGAGTTTCTCGTGGCGGGGCCCAAACTGAGTCATTAGTACTGGTATGAGTACCGACAAGTATCGGATAAGTGTTTGTGGTTATATTGTGAGATTCCATTTAATTTCGACTCTAACAGACCGAGTCGAGAGGTATTGGAACCGACTGTTCAAATACGGTTAGCTACTGAATCGTACTGTGCCGACTTTCAAGACGTATGTCAACAAGCAGGGATACTATATCAATGCTCGACCATCTGAGGTCGGCAATATGACCTACCAAGTTGACACTGAAGCCGCGGACTTCATTCTCAAACTCGGCTATGAACATGAAGACGAATTACCCTGGGGCGTTGTCAAACCCCTCCGTGTGGCAGGCCTGATATACACGAATCAGCAAGGAGTGGCGGAGGACAACGAGGATATTCCTGAGTTGGACCCCTCGAAATTAGCATCGATGTCCAATCTAGAACGGGATAAATTACTTGCGTATTTGGACGGACGCGGTGATATCGACGATCGTGTAATTGAGCACCTCCGTTCTCAAATCGGTGGGAGCAAAGATGATGCCGAGATTCTCACTGATGCTATTGAGGACGAACTCGAAAGATCGGTCGAAGTAGAAATTTCTCGGGTAGAAGGAAGTGATGGTGGATACGGAAACGCAACAATCAATATAGAAATTGAACCTTTGGCCGCGTTATTTACTGATGGAATGGAAATATCTCATCGAATAGAAGCCGCCAGTTCACCCGGAGTTGATGAGTGGGAGATTACCCATGGCTTCGGCGAGGGTTGGGCGAGTGCAGCGAAAGCAGCTGAAACGAAGATACCGATTATGAAGGCGTTTGCTGAGGTTTCCGATCAACTCTCCTTTGAGTTCCATCCATACGACGACGGTGGATCTTTCCTCTAGAAATTAACAGAGTAATTCTCTGCTGGGCCAGGGTCCTATCTGAATACCTCGACTTCGGTAGTCAGGAAGATTATGTGATCACGTGGTACAACTTGCAGTACGATGCCCTTCATTGCGGTCGATCCTCATGATAACCGACCACGGATCCCTGTCAGCGTCGGTGACGATGAAAAAGTGAAATGTCCGGTCTGTAATGAACCACTTCACGTCCGCGATGGACCTGATATCGCACGACATTTCTACCATCCACCAGAGTCATCGTGCGGCGGCGAATCTGCGCTTCACCTCGCCATGAAGTCGATTGCTGTCGATAAGCTACAGCAGGTATATCCCGACGCGGACGTACACATTGAATTTAAAACGGACGATGTACCCCGTCGTGCTGATGTCTTCGTCGAATTTGATCAGCCGTCATATCCGCTGGGCAAAGGTATCGCTGTTGAGGTTCAGTACCGAAACGACAGTAAGGACTTGACTGAGACAAGCGCCCGTTACCTTACTGGCGGTGTCAGCGTTCTCTGGTTGTTCGAAACAAATTACGAAGGGACACATCCCGACTACGACGACGTTGACCTCCCAACACCGATCCCAGTCTGGCCATACGGTGTCCCCCATGGCGACACAGCAGATGAGCTAGCCTCAGCCGCCACCCGGCTTGATCTGAGCGAAGAAGAGATCATTTCTCAGCTTCCGAATCACACCGACGGTCAACTCTCATTGACCGAATTCCCCGATCCAGATACTACTTCACAATCTACAACGCCAGACTGGGAGCTTAATCGGGAGATTCATCTTAATATTTCGCTAGACACGCCTGGTTCTCGCAAACTCTATCATGGGTGGGTTGATGGCCAGATTAGCAAGCATATGGACGAGTTCGCTGATAATGTGCTGGCTCAACGGAAAGATGCACGAATAGAGAGTCGACCATCATACATCAGTCAGTCATTTCGAACCGTTCCCGGTGCGATGTTCGATATGGTATTCAGGTCAAATCCTCTGAATAATGGTTCACTCATGCTCAAAAAATTTGCCGACGAAACGCATACACATTCAACCCGGTTCAACGACGACAATGTAGCCGAACTGAGGATGCTCGTCAAAGAAATCTGCTATGAACTATCGAATTCCCGAGGAACACCCCCATGTCACTCAGAAATAGACACCGTTCTAAACAGCACACTCGGCACACTCTCGTACACACTTTCTCGGGCCCAATCTAATGTAGTTGTTTTAACGACTTATTCAAAAGAGAAACCAATGTCTGTTCGATTTCACTCATCAAATACACCAGAATTGCTCAAATTCTGTGCGAAAGTAATGGTCTGGCATAACTGAGTAGCTCTGCTAAAATATACGGTGTGAACTTTCCGGCTGAGGTATCTGAGTTTTGAGAATTGATGCCCGCGTTATTGAATCCACCAGCGGCAGGGATACCCGAGGAGGTACCGTTGAATCGAACTCAGTACGTTGTCATTCGCTCAAGCATTTGGCCGTTGTATTTGTTCGAAAGTTCCTCTAGAACTGTCTCAATCGATATGACATTTACACCATCAGCAGAGCCACCCCCTCTGACGAAATAATATGCATCGACTTCATCTGCGGTATAGTTCCGAAGCGTCGTAAGGACAGCATCTTCGATTTGACTCTTGTTTTTAACTTCTCCAATTATGGTCTTGCCCGATGCTTCTCCCAGTATATCGACACCTTGGTTTGTCCCTGTACTCCCACCAGTCTGAATTAGCGGGAAAAATTCCGGGATGACTTCTCGAATATACTCCTCGCACAGTAATTCTGTCTGGTCACTAGTGTATGATGTAGGACTCAACTCAGGCAGATCGTCTCCATTGTATAGTGCCTCAAGCTGAGGAGCAAAGGTATTCCAAGGCGAGAACGTGTTTGGTGTCTCGTACTCGTTAAGTCGGTATTCGGAGCCCGAGATCACTTGAGGCTCACCACTCATTGGAACGATCTTGTACAGATAATCTGCTGCTGATTGATCGAACGCATCTTGCGCTTCCGATTCCTGCCCAACAGGGAATGTCCTATAGCCGCCTTCGTCGGCGTGGAACCCATATAATGGAGTCGTTCCGGGTTCTACAACCGCAATTTTTCGGTGTTCAGATGTAATCGGATGTCCTTCCGATGTCTTCTTATTAGGAATGTTGATTTTCTTTGCCACTCGGAGGGAGCACAGCTGTGGCTCAGAAGATTCTGCACAGTCACGCATCAACTCAAGCTGATTTGCGCCACGCTGCTTGTAGTCCTCACTATCGTAGCTTGCTTTGTTATCGTAGTGACCGACAATCCAACCCCGGTCAAAGAACTCAGCCATACGCTCACCGCCTCCACTACATGCCAAGCAAGCACATGCTGCTTTCATTTTGAATACACCGACTTGTTTTTCAAATAATATATTGATAATAGTGATGTACAGATTATCAAAAACAAAATCGTGCCACGGCATAACTTGACTCTGATTAGTGTCGTATTGAGGAACATTCACAGACCTTCTACAGTGTCCGGCACTATATTCCATCTCTGTACTTCCGAAGTACGCAGGCACCACACAACGTGAATTACGGCACTGCGGGTGACTACTCAGTAGAAGCGCATCACGAAAACTCCGGCCGCTCAGCATACTCGATGGGATCGCGTGACCCAGCGTTCCGGAACGCCTCAAGCCGGAACGCACAGGCATCACACGTTCCACACGCCGGTTCCTCGTCTCGGTAACACGACCACGTCATCTCGTACGGCACCCCGAGCTCCAATCCCCGCTCCGCAATCTCCGTCTTCGACCACTCGACGAACGGCGCTTTCAACTCAATCTCCGTCTCTGGTTTCGTGCCGACATCGATCACGTTCTGAAAGGCGTCGAAAAAGGCGGGGCGGCAGTCGGGATACCCGGAGAAATCCTCGGAGTGCGCCCCAATGAACAGCGCCTCGGAATCAGTCGCCTCCGCGTACGACGTCGCCATCGACAACAGGTTCGCGTTCCGGAAGGGGACGTACGATGTCGGAATTTCGTCGCTTTCCATATCCGCGTCAGCCACATCCATCTCTTCGTCCGTCAGACTCGATGCCCCGATCTGCGAGAGGTGCCCCGTCTCGATATGGAAGAAATCAGCCGCATCGACCTCCTCAGCAAGCGCCTGTGCACACTCGTACTCTTTGTCTTCCGTGCGCTGCCCGTACGACGTGTGGAGGAAGTACGGCTCGTACCCCTGCTCGATCGCCTCGTAGACAGCCGTCGCACTATCCATCCCGCCGGACACCAGAATGACCGCGCTTTTGTTGCTCATATCTGCTCAGTTGTGTCGAATCGATTATCGCTCTGTTCACCACACCGCACTCCCGCCACCACACGATCTCGACCAGGCTGTCTCTGGGCGACGCTCATGTTCCCGGGGCGTCGTTCCACAGGTCCACGTGCAGTCGCGGCGTGTACCGGTAGCCGTACTCCATCGCTAACTCGGCGACCTCGCTTCGCGTCCCGTCGAGTTGCTCCCGAGTCATGCCCTCCGGCATCAACAACACGTCATCATCGGCGACGGTCGTCGCCGTCGCTTCTCGCACTCGGTCAACTAGGTCCGTGATCTCCGGAAGATCCGATTCGTCGGTCACGACGAACTTGAGTTGTGTCTCGTACGCATCGACCATCTGGGAGAGCGCATCCATGTCGATCCGATTCTGTTCGTGTTTCTCCTCCCACTCGCCCTCCCCCTTCGGGTCACGTTCCGGTGTCGGCGTGCTGCTCGCCAGCTTTGGGCTGATACTCGCCAGATCGATCGGCGCATCCCGGTAGATCGTCCCGTTCGTCTCGATTGTTGTGTGATACCCCTCTTCGTCGAGCCGTTCGAGGAGTTCGACGGACTCCTCGTGGATGAGTGGCTCGCCGCCCGTGAGTACGACGTGGTTCGCCTGCTCGTGGGAGCGGACTTCCTCCAAGATCGAGTCGACGTCGCGCCACGCTCCGGTCGGCTCCCACGACGTATGGTACGAATCACAGAACCAACACCGCAGGTTACACCCAGAGGTCCGCACAAAGACAGAGGGGACGCCAGCAAGCGTTCCCTCGCCCTGCAACGAGTAGAACACCTCGTTGATCGGGAGGCCCTCATCAGCCGCGTCAGCGTCTGCTGTGGGCTCCTCGACGTCACTTGCGACCGGCATCAGTAAGTCGCACAGAGCTCGCCGGTTTCGCTCACCGACACCGACACGTCCGAGACGGTGTCTGGGAACGCCTCAAGCATCCGTTGTTCGAGGAGGACGCTCATCACCTCTGCCGTTGGTGGGTGATCGAGGACGACGAGGGCGTCGCCGTCGCCGGCCTGCTCGAACGCGTCAACGAGCGGGTCGCCTTCCTCAACGAGGAACCGGTGGTCCCAGGCGTCGATGACGTCCGTGACGTCGCCTTTGTCGACGACCCACCCTTCCTCGGTGAGTTCCCCGGTCACTTCGACGGTGATCTCGTAGTTGTGACCGTGTGGCCGCGAGCACTTCCCGTTGTGATGAAGAATTCGATGGCCCGAGCTGATTCGGATGGGGTTGTCTGCTCCGATGTGGAGGGTTCGTTGGCCTGCTTCTGCCAAATCCACTGCTATAGAGTCATCTTGAGGTATGCTCTGAGACATACTCAAAGAATATTATGAGCAAATATAAGTATTGAGTTTCACCGGCTTTGCTGAAATTCTCATAACATGACGAACTCTGACTCAGCTCCGATCAATATAGCATTCCTACAGATAACGACATTTTTGCGCCCGACAGCCCAGATAACGTCTCAGGGTTACCCCAACAGCTCTGTTATAATCACCTCAACGGAAAAATTCCTTGTGACGGATTATATAAAGCCCTCAATATCGGTCAGTCTGAATTTTGGTACATTGCTGAAAAGTACCCAACAGTCTCCTCTCCAAGGTCAGACATCCAAAATTGCGTCTCTTCTGGTAATCGGAAATGGAAGATGATGTCAGTGGCATCTTTCGCAATAAATCCTGCATTCATTATGAACGCAAGCTCAGCAATATCCCCTAACGTGCCAGAAGCGATAATGAGAATCAGTAGCGCAGGTAACTGAATCATAAAAATCGGTGCAGCAGTCATCAGATTGAGCTCTCGACGGGATATCCACGTCTCCCGCACCACAACATGCCCCTTCAGTCGGTAGTAGATCGGTTCTAAACCCAGTCCTTTCGCAAACAACCGATGTAACTGCTCATGTATCTCGAAGGTTGCCAAAGAGACTGCCAATAGCAAAACAACGAGGTACCCACTCTGACGGGTGCTATATCCGAGAATTATCAATGGATCAGCTGCCACCCGTGAGATGATCCCTGAAGAAACCAACACCACAACGACTGTTGCTCCGACAAGGAAAACGAGACTTATTAAGTTTAACAACCAATTTGGTTGACTAATCTTTACGGGCTGTGTGTATCCGGAAGGCACCGAGTCAGGCCGACGCATGATATAATTCTGTTCTGGTGGACACATTAATGAATGTTCATTGACTATATTGTTACTCCAAGCCAGATAGAATTGGTTTTGTTATGACGCTCTAATAGAACAGTTCTCAGGTCCGATTCACCAGTAACATCAATCGGTCAAACCGGTTGGTAGAGACACGATGGAGTGCGTATAAGCACATTGTGTGCTGTTGGTATCCCGATCCCCCCAACTATATCAGCTATCCATCAATGGACAGGACAATGGCAGTCACGCTCGCCGAGCCAACGGTGCTTGCTGCCGCGAAGGACACACTGTATCCTGATATCGACACGACCCCCGATCAGTACGCGGTCACGGAAACGCAGTTCACACAATCCACATGGGGTGGATGGACCATTCCTGATGCGCTCCGTGACCGGCTCGCGCCGTACAACACGATCCGGCTCGCTGCCGGCGAGCCCGACTTACTCGGCGTCGGCATGCCCGCTACCGATGTGCTAAACGGTGACGCAGCCACGACACCAGTCACGGTGATCGAGGCGAAAGGCCACAGCACTGACCCGAGCGGTGCGGACGTCGCTCGCGGCATCACCCAGGCCCACGCACACCTCCCAGAGGTCAACTTGGGGTACGTCGCTGCGCCGGCTCCCAGTGTTACCGACGCGGCGCGCGCACAAGCCCGGAACCTCAACGTCGGTCTTATTGCTGTCGACACCACCGACACGGCACGCGTCGTCGAGCCCGCTCGCGTCACTGGTGCCGGTGAGTTCTCAACCACGATCGACGCGGTGCGACTCCAAGCCACGACGCATCGGCTCACCGACGGCAGCTTCCCGGTGAATCATCCGAAGAATTACCTGGGGTATGCGCTTGCGCTTGCTGCTGATGGAGACACTGACGCCGTCTACGCCGACAACGTCATCAACGCTATTTCGGGTGGCCGGCGCGGCGCGATCCTGTTGAGTCTTGTCGACGATCAGCCCACCGGCGATTCGCTCACACATCTCGGCGCAGAAGTCGTTCGCTTCGCCCGCGATCAGCATGGGAGTGTCACGGCTGCGCTCACAGAGTTTGATACGTGGACTGGTAGCCGAACGCGATTCACCGAACTCGCTCCGAGATGGGCACAGCTCGCACGCTCCGTCGCCATTCAATATGAGCCCACGAGGCTCATCGTCACCGCGCTTGAACGCCTCCACGACAGTGGCGTCCGTGATGTGTCGCTCGCCGACGTCGCGCTCGAAGCCACACACATCAACCAGCCGCTGGCCGTCGAGGTATTCTTCACCCAGAACCGACGGGACGACGTTCTCACCGCTGACGGTGATATTCACCAGCCCGTGCTCACAGACCCGACAGTGTACAAGTCCGGTATCCACTTCCAATTCAAGTATCAGCTCTACCACCTCGGGATTCTCACCACTGGTGGGACCGACGACAAAGGAGAGGTGTTGAGCAACGAATGGCGGTTGGAGCAGGCTGTTGATACACTATCTTGAACAGTCTATATGATATTGCGAAACAAAGTAGCTAACAGAACATCAGCACAAAAATGGTTCTTGGGAGAATTTCTATGTGATTATATCAAACGAACCATACCACCGTTTCTCTATCAGATTGGTTTCACTCAGAAATAAATCGTAATCACATAGATTAAAGATCTCTCAGTCACAGGTGTCGACAAGAACGTAGAATGGTATCTAACATTCATCTCAGTAGGTGTGTTTCGATACATGGGTAGTGAGACATGTGAATCAGCTGTTGAACTAGAAATGCTTGCTTCAGGAATGGCGAAGCAACATGAGACATATTTAGACGCGTTACAAGAACTAATTGATAACTCAGTTGCTGCATCTGTAGCTGATGAATCATATTTTGAGGACCCACATGAACAAGTGACCATCTCTCTAACTTTTGTGCGGGGCGAAGATACAGTCACCACCTATATATCCGACAATGGACCGGGGATCACTCGTGAGCAACTCCAAAATCACGTGTTTCGGACCGGAAATAAGGAGATTTCGGAAGGTATTCTGAATAATGTCGGATGGGGTCTCAAAGCCAGCCTCGCATGGTTTGAGGAGTCTCTCAAACAGCGCGAACTTCAGAATGATACAAATCAATTCACACTCATAACACAGACGGATACAAGCGACTGCTTGCGTGTAGATGGGCCTATTACGGGAGATCTTCCCATTTCTAGTGGGAGTGACAACGATTGGGAAATCGGAGTCCCTGACAAAATTTCTGAGTTAAATCAAGCAGATCACGGGACACGTGTACATGCTACCTGTGCTAGATCGCAGTTCGATAGTGATGTGTGGCCCTCAGCGGAGTCACTCGGCAAGAAAATCCAATATATCCGTGAGCGACTAGGCACACTATTCCGCCGGTTATTGTCCGCGCGTGAAGATAACCGAATCGTGGTGAGCTATCACGATCTCGAAACAAATGAGCGAGATTGCTTCGATACGGTTCCAATCTGGCCGAGATATTCTGATGAGACCGAAAAAAAGAGCCATAAATTCGAGGTAACAACACCGAGAGGTGAACAATACAGGATAGAGTACGAATCAGGATCGCTAGACATTGATGCGATGACGGACCGTGCTGAAGAGGAGTATCCGGGATTACTCACGCAAAGCGGGAAATTCCGGTACCGATACCGTCCGAGTCAAAACAGGCAGGGCGTCGACATATATGCGAACGGTCGGGTCTTAATGACCTCTGTATTTGAGGACGTGTTTGATCTCACACGAAATAATCAGTATAATTACTTTGGAGGAACCCTCCAAATCATACCGATAGGCGACACCAAAGAGGTGCCAACAGATAATAAGAAAACTCGGATAGATACGAACAGCGAATTATGGAGAGAGATTCAAGCTGAACTGTCTAGGGAGGAATTCCTTCCTGAAGGGCGTGAGTACGGGAAACGGATTTCGACTGGTGGGGCATCGGGGGAAAATAATACGCAAGAGGAAGATGAGACGACAGAAGCCCGTAATCAGTCCACAACGATTGATAGCGATTCGGACGTATTCGGGCTCCATAATGCAGATGCACGGAGTGCCATCTCCGAGCTCCGTACCTACGAAGAAAATACGACAGAGAGTGACGAGCAACTCCTAGATACGACCGTTACGTCACCACCGTACTACGATTTGAAAGAGTATGGCTCGGATGACGGCGACGAAGTGGGACAACACGGCTCGTATGTGGAATATCTTAATGAACTCCGGGAGGTATTCGGAGATGTATATGAACTGACGAAACAGGACGGATCGCTGTGGATCGTTGTTAATACATTTAGACGGAATCGAGAAATTGTTCAGCTCCCGTTTGATATCGCCAGAGTCTGCCAAAATCTCGATCACGGCATAGAATGTCCAAGTTGTGAGAGTACCCTCTTACGAGGTGTAGATATGGTAGAGGGGCGCAAAATGAATTGTCCACACTGTGATCATCCTATACAGAATAGCGAATCGTGGATCCTTCAAGATATCGTCGTTTGGAACAAAAACAAAGCGCTCCCGTACACGAAGAAAGGACGGCTTCGAAATGTGTTTGAATATATTCTTTGTTTCAGCAAAAACCCTGATTTTGATTTGAAGATGGATAGGATCCGCGAATCACACCCAGATGAATTCAAACAATGGTGGGCGGACTTTCCTGAGCGGTATCATCCACGTGGCAAGCTCCCCGAAAATATCTGGGAGTTTGAACCACCAACACGCGGTTCTTTCACCGGTGACGTAGACGTGTTTGACCATCCGGCTGCATTCCCACCTGCACTCGTTGAGCGAATTCTAACACTCTCAACAGATCCAAATGATGTAGTGTTGGATCCGTTTGCTGGGTCGGGCGTCACTATCGCACAGGCTGAACTCATGGATCGAAATGGGATTGGAATTGAGCTCAATAAAAAGTACTGTGACGCATACCCAAAACTCCGGGAGCACCTCAGGTCTCAGCAAAAGGGTGAAGAGACATCTGTAACACAGGACGATTTAGATCGGATTATCTGTGGGTTGCGTCAGACGAAGTATGCGCGCGAACTAATTCGGTCACTTGCGGGGGAACTCGGACTCTCGAGCCCGGCTCAGCTCGATGTACACACAATCTTTCTGGTAAGTCGAGATATCGGATATCAATCGGTTGCGCCTGATACGCACGGGCAAGTCGACATCGTGTTAATTGTCGATGAGGAAACAACAGCTCGTGATGCACTCACGTATCATGAGACTGCCGAAGAAGTAACAACAATGCGACCTTGCTCCGGGTTTGGTGTTAAGGCCCGTCCCATTATATTGACGACCGACGAATTCACAACAGAGGTCACAGACGGTACATACACGCACTTACCAGAAGATCTGTTCGTGTATGAAGATGGACGACATTACGTGTACACGGAGACAATCACATTCTCAAAGTGGAAATCTATGACACAGTCAGGTACAGAGTGGACACAACGATATACAGACGATGAAACTCCCCCGATTGTCACAAACATCGGTCTTGAGGTGAATCATCCGAAACACTCGATGGATACTATTTCTCGACCGTTGTCCGGCAATCATGAATTTCGGCTCACTAAGCCGTCCACTAAATCACTCGAGTCAGTGATTGAATCATTATAGCTAGGGAGAATCCAAGTAGTGTCGTAGTTCTTGACCGTTTTACTCAGTATACAACGTCATCATAAGCATCGCATGGCCCGAGTACCAACTCATTTATCAGTGGTCCTGCCATCGTCACTGACGAGCAAATGACCGACGAGCCAGACTCTCGTTTTCGTATTTATCAGCACGATTCACGGGAGCTGAAATCACGCCTGAAATCTGAATTTGATGACGTAAATGGCCTCGTCGATACAATCATTACATCTCCGCCGTACGCAGACTTGATCGATTATGGCGATCACGACGAACAGGTCGGGCAGCAGAACTACGAATCATTTCTTGAGGACATCAGATCGATATACAAGCAATGTTACGAAATCGCTGCTGACGACTGTACGCTATGGATAGTCACTGATACATACAAAACAAATGGTCGGGTCGTTCGTTTGCCATTCGATATTGCCGACGAACTCGAAAATCTACAAAATCATGAAACGTGTCTTGAACCTGACTGTGATGGGGCCCTCCATCGGAACCGAGGTAACGGAACCCTCGTGTGTCAAGCGTGTGGTGAAGTTCATGATCCACTGCCTGAGTCTTGGCGTATGGAAGATAACATCATCTGGGACAAACTTCGCACACGTCCGTGGCACCAGAAAGGCCGGTTACGGAATGTGTACGAGCACGTTACAATGTACTCAAAAACGGATGAGTTTACGTACAACAAAGACGCAATTCGGATCACCGATCCCGATGAATTCAAAAAGTGGTGGGTGAACTACCCAGAAAGATACAGTCCGAAAGGAATTGTTCCGAGTAACGTCTGGGAGTTCCCTATTCCGAAACAAGGTCAGTGGGGACCGAAAGTCAGCTACCATCCCAGCCCGTTTCCCGAGGGACTTGTTCGGCGGATTGTCCACCTCGCTTCTGATCCCGGTGACGTTGTCTTCGACCCCTTCGCGGGAATTGGTACAACGCTCGCTATCGCAGAAGCACTTGGTCGAAAACCATTGGGATTTGAACTTAATGAAGAATATATTGAATATTACGAAGATCACGTCCTTCCTACCGCACGGCGCGAAGTTGGTAGTGTCCAATCGACACTCCAAGATGAGCAAGCGCTTCTACAAGATCGAATCTACGCGTTACGCATCCACAAGTACGCTTATGAACTCTACAAGGAACTGATCGCAACTGATAGAAACAGTCTTCGTGAAGGTCAAATCGAATTTATACAGGCTACCAGTGATCCCGCACAGTTTGATCAGGAGTCGGATCCGGATGCTAACCTTGAGTTCATCTGTGAGTCAGGTGTGAGAATCAGTGATGAGTCAATGGAAGCAGCGAAGGAGGGAATGCTCTCAGAAGACAAAGGATCTGGCGACTACTATGGAGTTGATTTCGAATGTACATCTAGTACGGTCTCTGAATATCTCGATAAACTTCGTACTAGCCCACCCTCGTTACTTGATGAAGAAGTGTATCTCTACCAAGGCAAACACAACTGGGCCGAATCCGACATGGTGCTTGAGGAGTGGATCGACTGTGTCGCCAGTAATGATTGGTTACAGTACTGGTCCAAAACTCGCCCCCCACTTGTCTCGAATCTTAACATCCAAGTAGAGAATCCGATGGACAAGCGTGAACAGGAGCAAATAGGCAACCAAGTGGGCCTAAATTCGTTCGAGTAGTATCGTTGTTATTCTGTAGTTCCTGCCTTCCAACCAAGATGATAATAGGCAAGGTTTTGCACTGAACTAAACTGAGTACCTGTCGGGACGTGTACTAACACAGGCTCATTAGAGGGCATTTCGACGAGCTCTTTCTCAATTAGCTGTTCAACAAGCATCATGGCTTTTTCTTCGTACATGTCCATCGTAGCGTGTTTTGATTCACTCATATTACATCATACTACGTGGGCATCCGCAAAATAGTAGCGGGTGATGTAAACGCCATTCCTCCGGATTGTGATGATATTAGCCTGTTTGGAACAATCACCAGAACCTTAGGTTTATTCGGTGGGGATAGTAGAGTTGAGTAAATGGCCGACCCAATTCTCAAATGGGTAGGTGGGAAACGACAACTGCTCTCTGATATCCGTTCCCACTTTCCAATTGAATACGACCAGTATCATGAACCGTTTATAGGTGGTGGCGCTGTTTTCTTCGAACTAGAACCCGCGAGTGGATCGATCAACGACCTAAATCGACGTCTCATCAATTTTTACAAAACTATCCGTGACTATCCTGAACGGCTTATTGAGGAGAACGAAATTCACACGTACGAAGAAGAGTATTATTACGAAGCACGCGATCGATTTAACGAATTACACACACTTGAGGAACGTACTGTAAACCAAGAGATCGAAGAAGCTAGTCTCATGTTGTATCTCAATCGCACCGGCTACAACGGCCTCTACCGGGAAAATCAGTCGGGAGAATTTAATGTGCCATTCGGAGAACATAGCAACCCAGATTACATCCGTGAACGGCAAATTCGGGCTGCAAGTGCTATTCTTGAGGATATTGGTATAAGCAATACTGATTTCAGTTATATCATAGATCGGGCCACATCAAACGATCTTGTTTATTTCGATCCTCCGTACGAACCGGTCTCAAAAACCGCGGACTTTACTCAATATCAATCGGAAGGATTTGATAAGTCCGATCAAGAGCGACTCCGAGACATTGGAGCTCAATTAAATGATGCCGGAATCCACGTAGTAATTTCGAATTCCCCGCCAGTATGGGAGTTATACAAAGACCTCCCCGATTTTTCGGTTAATTACGTTGATGCGGCGAGAATGATTAACAGCGACGCAGATAGCCGCGGTGACGTCGCTGAAGTCATCATAACCAACGTACCTACGAAACAGCAGCAACAGCAGAATCTCCAAGACTATGTGTAATATGATCTACCCATTTATATCACGTCCAACATAGTGAGTGTCTCATTCTACGTATTAGGAACTCAGAGCATCAGCTAACCAAGCAATAGCATATATACATAAGAAATTGTTAATTTTGGTTTTCATAGAAACGAGTGCTATTTGACATGCCGGATAACTTAAGATACAACAGAAAGAAGTCCACCCATGGCCTCACCTTCGTTCAAAGATCTTGATCTACCAGGAGTTATCGACACCGCTTCCACGAATTTCATCGACGAATTCTACGTCCCGATGCTTTCACGCTCGACAACGTACAAACGCGGTGTGGGATTCTTTTCGAGCTCCTGGGTGGAGTCAGCAGCTAGAGGCATCGCAGAATTAGCAGAGAACGGAGGAAAGTCAAAATGGTTGACTAGTCCGATCCTAGATGAGACGTCCTTGGAAGGCCTCAAAAAAGGTGACGAGGCAAAGCGAGATGAAAAGCTCAAAGAAAGTCTAGAGAGCTCTATCGATGACCTTGAACAATCACTAGCCGAGGAAACACAGAACGCTCTAGCCTGGTTAATCGCTGACGGATTGATTGAACTTCGTTTTGCCGTTCCCGATAATGGTCTCTCCGGTGAATTCCATGATAAATGGGGTATATTTTATGATGCTGATGGGAACAAGGTTGCTTTTCATGGGTCGCAGAATGACAGTCTTCACGCTCAGCGAAACTACGAATCGTACGACGTGTTCTGCGACTGGCGAAATGATACTGATGCCGAACGTGTCGAAAAACACGAAGAACGGTTTGATCGCATGTGGGCCGGAGAAATGCCCAATGTCTCCGTCTACAGTATCCCCTCAGGGATACGCCGAGAATTAATTGATCTTCGAACTACAGACGATCGACCTTATGAGCTCTCCGATGGAGCTGGTAATGAGAGCAACTCAATCGTTCTGCGCGACTATCAACGAGAAGCCGTAGATTCGTGGTTTGCCAACGGGAAGCGTGGTCTGTTTGAGATGGCAACGGGAACCGGAAAGACGTTCACCGCTCTTGGTGCCCTAGATGAACTCCTTTCCACTAATGATGAACCAATTTTCATTGTTATTTCGGTCCCTATGCGGCACTTAGCACCGCAATGGGCCGATAGTCTAGCTGACTTTGGGTTAAAGAGTCCGACCTACTGTTATGGATCGAGAAATCCCAACTGGTATGAGGATCTCCAAAATGCGGTCTCTAGCTTTGAGCATGGGTTTTCTAATTTAGAGATCATTATCACAACGCATGTCACCGGTGCAAAAGAAAAATTCCGATCGCAAGTCTCCAATATCGACGGGCAAACACTCATTTTAGCAGATGAAGTTCACAACCTCGGTTCAGAATATCTAAAAAAAGGCCTCATGCCTGCCTATGACTTTCGGCTTGGCCTCTCAGCGACACCAGAGCGATATTACGACGAGGAGGGATCAAAATTCCTACTGAGGTATTTTGACGGGACAGTCTACAAGTACACACTTGCCGACGCGATCCCGGAGTATCTCTCAGAGTACAAGTATTACCCACGAATTGTTGAAATGATGCCTGAAGAACTCGAGGAATACCGAGAGTACACTCATCGAATCATTAAACTACAGAATGACGATGAAGATGACGAGGAGGTACTTGAAAGACTCCTTCAAAAACGGGCTCAGATATTGAAAAGTGCTGAAAACAAGTTTTCGGAATTACAAGACATAACGAGATCTATCGATGTAGATCATCTGTTGGTATATACAAATCACGAGCAAATTGACGAAGTCCAAAAAATATTGACCGACGAGGGCATCATTCAGCATCGATTCACCGCTACAGAGGGCGATGACGAACGCGAGCAGCTACTAAATTCGTTCGCAGGTGGAAGGTATGACGCGCTTGTTGCCATGAAGTGCCTTGACGAAGGGGTCGATGTTCCGTCCACGAGACAGGCTATCTTAATGTCTAATAGTAAGAATCCGATGCAGTTTGTACAGCGGCGTGGCAGAGTTCTCCGAAAAGATCCGGATTCGAATGTCGATTACGCAGAGATATATGATATGATTGTTGTACCCACAATGAACCCAGACGCAGAGTTGCTTGAATCTGAGAGAAATATTATTAGAAAAGAACTAGATCGGTTCGAAGAATTCGTTGAGAATGCTAAAAATGAGCGATCGGCTCGCATGGCTATCCAAAGAATCCGGACCGAATATCAAGTGTAAGAGTTCACCACAAGAGATAACATTAGGTCTATAGTTAGATCGTATAGATGGAAGAAGAAACGGTCAATCGGCTCATTACCGACGAGGTGGAAAAGATAGACGACTCAGAGAGAAAACAGTTCATCAGAAGTGTTCTCTCACATGAACGCAAGCACATCGATCTTGAGAACTTTGGATACAAGTCTGAATACAAGGACATGATAAAGGAAGCAACCGGTACAGAGGACTAATATGGTTCAGATATTGGAATTACATTTGAAGAATTACCGGCAGTACGAGGGTGAAACCACAATCGACCTCCGCACTACCCCGGAGAAAAATGTCAACATTATCGAAGGGCAAAATGGAGCTGGTAAATCAAATATTCTCAATGCAATAACCCTGTGTTTCTATGATGAGGAGATTCATCAGGAGGCGACAGGTGAGGAGCTTGAAACCCTATCGTACGTTTCTGAATCAGTTGTTGAAGGACTCTCTACAGGGGATTCTGCACGTGGATACGTCGAAGTTCATCTTGGGGAAGACAACCCAGATTACATCTTCAAACGCGAATTTGAGACGTTTAAAGTCCCAAACGGGCACAACGACCAGACGTACGATATCGAGCTTAGCCGACGGGTTGGAAACCAGTACGAAATCGTAACCGACCCACAGACAACTCTCAACCAACTGCTCCCGGCCGAGGTTCGAGACTACTTCATATTTGACGGTGAGGCTCTCACCGAGTTTTTCGAAGGCGGGTATAAGGACAGGGTCAGAAATGGAATTATTGACGTTTCACATATTGGAGTTTTAAACAGCGGTATTGATCACGTTGAGAAGGTCCGAGACGAGATACAACGTAAGGCTAAAAATGTGGAAGGTGAGGCTGCGGAGATTCAGGAGCGGATCGAAACCCTCGAAAACGAACTGTCGAATTTAGAAGGTAAAAAGGCCACACTTGAGACAGAAAAGACCGAAGTGGAAAACGAAATTGCACGTTTAGAAAAGAAGCTTCGAGGTGCGAGCGATCAGGGGGTCCAAGATCTAATTCAACAACGTGATGATCTTCGAGAAGATATCGACGACTTCGATTCTCGAATAGAAACAACGAAGCAAGACATTCTAAATGAGCTTCGACAAGCCGGGCCAGCTGTCTACGCCATGGATGCGCTTGATTATACTGTTGACCAGCTCAAAACGCTCGAAAGTAAAGGAAAACTTCCACCTAAGATCCAAGATTGGTTTATTGATGAGCTAATTGAGCAGGGTGAATGTATCTGTGGTGCAGACATTACAGAAGGCGGTGAGACGCATGAACACCTCAAAGAACTGAAGAGCACCATGTCTAACGTATCGACAGATAATGTGGAGGGAAAGACTGAAATACCACATATCATACAAGATGGAAATCAAGGAGCTGAAACGATACGGGAGTATCGTCGTCGGCTTCATGAGCTGAAGGAGAAGCTTGAATCGAAAGATCAGGATCTCTCAGAAGTGAAAAACAAGCTCAAAGGTACAGACATCCCTGACGATGTTGATGTTGGTGAGCTTACTTCACAACTAGATGACTTAGAGGAAGATAAAGAGGATCTCATCCAAGAAATCGGACGCCAGGATGCGAAAATTGAAGACAAGAATAAGGATATTAGATCTGCTGAGAGTCAACTTGACGAGGAACTTCGAAAAGAAGATCGCCACTCAGATATTGTTACACAAAAAGACTTTGCAACCCGGGCAGTTGACGATATGAAAAATATTAAAGAAAAGATTCTCAGTCAGATAAGGACCGAAACAGAAGAGAATCTTAATAAATACTTTAATGATCTGATTTGGAAAGATGACAAATACACAATCTCGCTCGACGAGGATTACAGCGTTGAGGTTCAAGGGCCTGACTCACCGGATAATCGAATTGGGTCGCTTTCAGCCGGCGAGAAACAGGTACTTGCCCTTTCGTTCATGGCTGCCTTATCTGATATAAGTGGATTTACGGCCCCAATTGTAATAGACACACCATTAGGTCGTATTTCAGGCAACCCAAAAAAGCTCATCGCTCAGAATCTACCGGATTATCTTGAGGACACACAAATGACATTCCTAATGACCGACGAAGAGTACACAGATGAAGTTCAGGGGTTAATGAAACACCGAGTCGCAAATGAATATCAGTTACACTACGCAGACGGCACCACAGAGGTGACGTCGTATGAGTGATGGACGCCCTCGTGACGCACGAATCCCAGATGAAAAACGGCCCAAGTTTGAGGAATTGACTGAGAGTAGCGATTCTCCATTCCGTGATTGGGAAAGTAACGAATTATTCGTGTACGCCGCTGCCTACGGGTTTGACCAAGGTCTACGTACTGAAATGGACAGCGCGGGTCATGCGCTTTTCCAATGGAACCAATTGAGTGATTCACAGGATTGGATTCTCAAATCAATCGCTGTCAAAGAACAAGAGGACCACGAGGTCTTGGACGACGGCAGTGCTATTGACACGATTTCGCGCGAGTACGCAAATGGTGGCATAGAACGTCTCTATCAAAAGTACGTTGGAACAGGAGATCTATTTATTGAACTAACTGATGATGTGATGGACCTCGCGGATACCTAATTACCGCTGTAGAATACTTTCGAGTCGAAGCTACAGTGTGGTGGAGTAAATTATCCTACCAACCAAAGTCCGAAACCTACAATGACATCCTTCGAATGGAAAACAGTCGAATATCAGGGCGAAGAGACCTCCGGACGTCTTTTGAGCACAAGCAATGGGTGGTCTGTCATCGTTTTTCCTGACTTCGATGAGGATATGGATCGACTCGTCTGTTATCAAAACGAATCCGTTGTTTACGAGATGACTCTCGGTGCCCCAAACGCAGGCGATCTTACACCGGATGGAACTGCGATCATCGCCGATTGGATAAAATACGGACAACGAACAAACTCAGAGATTCATCTATTAGATATTCCTAATCGAACCTCTCGTTCGTTCAATGTGGAATACTCCGCACCACTTGTCGCTATCACCCCGGACGGGACGACATTTGCTATAACAAATTACGATGGGAAGGTGGATATATACGATTCGACTGATTTCTCACTACAGGCACAGCATTCGGCTCTGTTTGGCGATCGACTGATCCCTGTGACAAAGCCTGGTGAAAATGACCGAGTCTACCTCCGCGCTCGTGACGAACCCCCAATAATCGAGTATAGCATAGGTCTTACAGGAGAAATCTACTCTTTAAGTGATGACGCTAAAAGAATTCAATACATCGAGTCATTTGATTTAGATAATACAACTGATTGGGGCATAGCTGTGCCAGAGCTATGCCAACAGTATACTGGGGCATCATCAGACTATGTCCGCAAACGAGTGGCAGAAGTCTTCGATGATGGGTCACTTGCACATGTCACAGACAGTAAACGCCTCAAATCAATAATCGAAGTCCTTGAACACGCACATGAACAGTTTTCAGACCCACACTCCAAAGCAGTCGCCGCTCAACTAAGCGACGCACATTATCGTCTAGGAAAGGAGTACCGTGGTCAAGGTCAAATTACGGAGTTTTTCGACCATCTCGGAATTGCTGAATCCTATGCAGAAGATGTCTTGCCGTGGTTTGCTGGCAAAAAGTTACTAGCGAAGGTTAACCGGCGCAAAGCGCGTGTATACAAACAACGTGGCGAACTTGAAGCTGCAAGGACTCATATCAATCGAATCTTAGAAATTGAAAAAGAATATGATGTTAGCCTAACCACCGATGCAGACGACCGGTTACGACACGAATTGAAAGATTAGATCATTGATCTGAGTTATAATCATAAGTGTCGACTTCAGTATTCCACTTTTCAGCGAAATATGATAGATCGTATTTTCTCTCACGTTTAAACAAGTCTAGTTCTACTTCTGCAATATATAAAATGTCAAACAGGCCCTGCTTGGTTTGGTGAAGACCTTCGTCAAATCGAGGTAGTATCTCTCTATTGAATATCTCCATTTCTGGTAGCAAAACATGTATTCCGTCACCGAATTCTTTGAAGAACTTTCTAATCCGATCTGAACCATGTATACCTATATTAAGTGAGTAGACATCTGATTGTGAGTTGTTATTGTGCGGAACATTATACTGGGTGAACGTGTCCTGAATGAGTGACACAGTAACCGGGTGGAGAGAAGCTCTGTTCACAGAGATTTTCGGATGTATCGAGTATCCAATATCGTACGTAGATTGTTTAGAAACAATTAGATTGTGCCTGCCGCAGGCATCAAATACTCCACCGATATATTCGGTACTGAGTGTTCCATCATTGGACATCGATGGAATATCAAAGGAATTGACGTCTTCCTCAAAAACACTCAACTGCCTGGCCAGCTCACGAGGTGAGAATTTCAACAAGTCTGAGGACCGTTTGGCAGGTCTAATATCAAGCATCGTTTTTGCTAGACGGAGTACAGATTCATCGTTCTTAGTTACGTCATCGTTAGTGAATTTCCTATTATTAAAAAATTTCAGACCTCTCATTAGCTCTATAGAGTGGCCGTCTAATGAGGATTCCAATCGCTCAAAGTCTTCATTTTTACGAATATTAGTTCGATAGGAGCTACCCTCACGAAATCGGGTTTGGATGCCAATTGATTCAAAGTACTCCTCTAGAAGGCCAGCTCGTATCTCATCATGATCAACGGACACACTGAGATCTTTCCGAGCATAGGGAGATTCTTCTGGCGATTCGGGTAATTCCAAATTATATGATATTCGACTACACATGTCCAACAAGCCCCCAATATAATCTAACGGGAGACCGTTCTCGGTCTGTTCCATATTACTAACAAATACTGTGTTGCTATGTTATTCTTTCTGAGCTGAAATCAACCTTGATACTAGACTAGGTTCGGAGATGGTTTGATTAGAGAACTCAACTCCGGTTCATATCACATCAAGTATCTTATCAGTTAAAAATATATCCACTAAATTAATTCTGCTATGCCATAATTCGAGAATATATTATCTGTATTCCTCTATCAATAAAATAAAGTAATGATAAGTTCAGCATCAATCTATGCCAAGTCAAACCGGCTTAGATGTAACTCCTGATGAGCAACAGCTGTGGGAAGGTATTGGAGGCCATTTTGATTCCTTCACGCAAGTTATTTGTGAATTTGTTGATAATAGCGTTGCTAATTTTGAGGGTAATGAGACAACAGGAACACAAGTGGTTGTCACCTTTGACAAAGTCAACGAAGATGAAGTTATTGTCGGGATAGAGGATACAGGCACGGGGATTGTCGATTTCGAGCCGGCACTCCGACTGGGAGATCGAAGTGTAGGTGATGCTCCGCTAAACGAGCATGGATTCGGCCTAAAACACGCATTAGCTTCCGCAGATCCGGATAATAACTCTTGGGAGATATACACTAGGACTGAGGAAGAATTTGATGATGGACAATTTAGGAAGGTGACCTCTCCTTACCATTTCAATCTCTCATCCCAAACGTCATCTACCGGAAATGAAACCTGGCCCGGACAATTCAACGGATCTGGGACCTTTATCCGGTTTACGTCGTCTATGAGCTTCTTCAACACAATCCAACAGGGTGTTCGTGGTAGTGCCGGGTTCAGCCGGTGTATTGAGTACCTCAGAGAAGATCTCGGTCATACATATGCGGGCGTTATTCAAGACGGACGTGTTAGTATATCATTACAATTTGATGGGCAGAATAAGCGCGTAGAAGCTGTTGAGCCGATTTGGGAGGGTTACTATGATCCAAAGGTTGGTACAGAAACTCTCGATCTGGGAGGTGGACAAGTTGAAGTCGAGTACGAATTTGGTGAGATGAAGGAGAGTGACTACGCAAAATATTATCAAAGAAATATGTCGACATCTGGGGTAGAAATCCGAGTTAATGGGCGAGTGTTAGCTACAAATTTATTTCCGGAAATTTGGCGTAAAGAACGCCACAACCTGTATAACCACTTCCTTGCGATAATCAATCTTAAAAGTGATAGATTAGAACGGCTCCCGACAACAAGAACCGCTAAAAATGGTATTAGAAGTGGGGACGAAAAGCTTGAACAGCTGTTTGAGTGGATTCGAAATATCCACCCTCAACCGCAAAAGAAATTGACTGGTTCAATTTCAGAAAAAGAATTGGTTCGAGAGCTTTCAGATAAGAAAGAGACACACTTGCCGCAGACATCACGTGTAGAGACAGAATTTGAAGTCTATGACACGATTGACTCTCCGGTACCTGTTGATCTCTACGTCTTTGATGGTCACGAGGTTACCATTTATGAAGCGAAAAAGAATACTGCGGGTGCTCAGAGTGTCTACCAGTTACTGATGTATTGGGACGGTGCTACAGCCGACGGTAATCCCCCAGATACAGGTGTACTTATTGCTTCAGAATTTTCACCTGGTGTTGAAATTTTGCTAGAGGAACTCAACTCAAAGACAGATAATGAAGGAAATGAGTATAATTTCGTCAAAAAGACTTGGCAAAATGAGGGGGTTGATTATCCGGATGAATAAGCTAGAATAATACAGATTTTACAACTCTAAAATCAGTCAGAAACACTCCACACTAACGAATTTCCGATCTTACGGCTGGTCACCTGATTTTCATTTTCTAGTTTCTGTAACCGGGTGTATGCTGTTCGCCTTGTACACCCAACTGTGTCCGCTATTTCGGAGGTCCCACCCAGACCATCAAGTTGCTTGATAGCATGTATAAATTCAGAATCTTGATAGCTAGTGGTGTATTTCCCAGATTCTTCTTCACGATCTTTGCCCGGCACAGGAGTTGTTTAGCGTACACATCTTATTTATTGGTTGGTTTGACTTGGTCCATCACCTCCATAAGAGATGGCGAAGGTTTATACCATTACATAGTGTAGGTGATGGTGAAGAGGTCTGGTCTCTAGGGGCGTACGAAAACGCCCGAGTGCAGGAACACTCGGACCAGGCTTCTCACGGGCTGTGAGATAGCCATGGAACACAACAATCCGCAAACTGAAGACGGTACCGGTGATGAGCTAATTGAAGATATATCAAAAATACAATATATTGCGCTCGGGGAAGGGCCGGCAGCATGTCAAATCTGCGGCCGTGAGCTCCGGGAAGGCGACGAGCTGACCGCGTATGCCTTCCGGGCGGCTGGCAACCCCATTTTTGAAATTGGATACGTGATGTGCCGGGCGGACGAGCACGCGCACCCGACAGAGTTCATGAGGGGCGTCCACGAACTCGTCGTGACAGGCCGAATTGGCCTGTGTACCGATGTGGCGACCCAGTCATCCTGGCTGGTGCTCCTCGCGCCGGAACCAATCGTGGCGAGCCGACCGACGTCGACCGACGCCTACACGATCGGTGAGGAAACGACACGCGAGAGCGACCCTCTCCACACGCACCAGGCCACCGAGGCTGACCCGACACAACCGTTCGAAGACATCCACGAGCGCGGGTCCACGCAACTTGAAGGGACTACTGAGCACACGGCTGATTACTCCCAGAGAGACGGAACACACCAGGCCGAACACAACGAGCAGACCCACCAACACGCGACCAACCAAGGGGGTGAGGAGTAATGCCCCCCGAATTCGAGACATCGCACCTCGACCACGAGATGTCACTCCCAGAGGACATCGAGAACCTCACACTCCCGGACCTGTATGTGGGGCTCGAAATCCCGCTGCTCGCACCGGGCGATGGGATCGTGACGGACCGCCACCATGCCTCGGCGGACCGGTACGAAGCGGACGACCCACAAAACCAAATCGGCGGGATGGTGTCTCCGTTCCCACTCTCCGGCTGGCTCCGTCACGGCTGTGAACGCGTGATACAGGTCGCGGGCGGCACGGCGTGCCATCCGGGCGCAGCAAACGGGGATTACATGCTTGAGGACGTGTACGAGCGCGACCTCGACGCCGGGTACCACGAGAAAGGCTCGTGCGTCGATGGGGACGCCGGCTGCGTAATCTACGACCTCTTTGGCGGATTCAACGACCGGGCGGGGCGACTGGTGCGCCGACCACTCCGGTTCTCGCCGATTCGCCGGCAAGTCGACGTCTTGCAAGGCGAAGCGGAAGCGCACTACCGCCAGCTAAACACGCAGGTGCGGTCGCGGAACAGCGAGGACGACGGGCAACCACTGCGGATGGCGTCCCGAGACGTCGTCGGCAACCTGGTGGGGACGTGGAAACTCTCGCTGCGAGAGCTGAAACCGGAGTACGTCGGGCTCCTGGTTGAGGCGGTCGATTACCTCGACGCGCATAGCGATGAGTTCGAGTTGCAGCTCGGTGGGGCGCGGAATTTCGGGGCGGGCATGGTTGATGCGCGTATCATCAACCCGCTGTACACGGATGCCGAGATCAAGCGAGTGTACAATCGCGCCCAAGACGCGACGTCGGGGATGGCGTGGAAGGATGACCTGTGGCGAGAGTCGGTGCGCCAGCAGTTCGTGGTGCCGCTCCAAGAGCGGGTTAACGGCGATGCGGGGGCGACATAATGCCCCCGGCGGCAACGGATGAGGCCGCGAACGTAGACATGGCGATCGCGTACCGACATGACGTCCACAAACTTCGCGGTCGCCAGCACGGGTCGGGACGTGACGAGCTGTTCGAAGTGCCGGTGAACGACTCAGTCCCGATGCAGACGGATCGAGATGCGGCGTTACTGAGCCGACCGGACGGTGAACCCGAACAAACGGTAGCGAATCATTCGTCGCCGGCCCGGCTGTCGCTGCTGACGGGCTCGGTGCTCGAAACGGGGGCGGTTCCCGTACAAGAAACCGCAATTGAGCCGTTGATCGATGGCTCCCCAGACGAACTCCACGCAGCGTGGTTGACGAGCGAGACTGCAGCGTTAGTGAACGAGTCGGTGTATCTCCCATACTCGTCACTCAAGTACCACGTGTTGCTGGTGGCCGCGTTGCTCGACGCATATCGGGCGGGCCACACATTTGACGACCTGTACTTGGTTGCCGAGCCGACGTCGGAATCACCACCTCGGAACGCGGATCGAAAAGCGAGACAGCAGGCAGCACTCGACGCGGACTGCGTGGTGCCACACCGAACGGTGTTGTGGACGGAGGCGATGACGATGCGGCTGTCAGCGTCACCAGACGGACCAGCGGCGTGGATCGGCCCAGCCCCGGTTGAATCGTTTGCTGATGTATGGAACCGAGTGTCTGGGTCGCCCTTGGGCCGTGAAGCGCAGTGGTGGCGTCACGTGGATGCGCAGTTGCGACGAATCAGGTCGTGGTCGACGGCGCTACAGTATATCGAGGATGCTGTCGCCAAGGACAGGCGCGGCACAGTGGAGGTGAGCGGATGACCCGCCGACACGATCGTGACTGGCGGACCGCCGACCCCACCCATGCGATATGGTCGGGCAGTGAGCCCGTGGGTCGGACTGCCTGTCCGCCGGCGTCGCTAGTGAGTGGGTCTCGACGACTGCCGGCCTGCCCGGGAGCGCACGCACCGTCAACGCCCGAGCACGCCACGGCTGGGACGCCAGACACGACAGACTGTCCGATATGGTCAAGCGGTGAGTCTGTGAGTCGGGCTGCCGGTCCGCCGGCGTCGCTAGTGGGTGGGCGTCGACATCCGCTGGCCCGCCCGGGAGCGCCCGCAACACTGCCGGCTCGACGAACTCCGACGACAGCTGGGGGCGCAGACCATCTCACACTCGGGCGAAGCCAAGCGAACTCACACCCCAGCGCCCCAGCGGAATGGTCGGGCCGTGAATACGCGGGACGCGCTGCGAGCCAGCATGTCGGACCGGTGCGTGCGTACCGATGGGGGGCCACGCTACTGTACGCCCCAACCGATCGTGACTGCCTGCTGTGGGCAGGTCGATCCACCACAGCTACCGACCGTGTGGTACGTGAACGTGTTACAATCTCCACTCGAAGCGGCGGGGGTGTGGCGTGACGACGATCCAACAGCTGGTGTTCGAACTGTCGACCCCGTATGCGGGACGGCCGTACCACGTGTCGGGCAACGCGCTGTTTAAGGCGGTCGCGGCAGACGTCGACGACCGGACGCGACGCGAACTACAGGTGAGCCATGCGATGTTCGCGCCGTCAGAGTACGGCTCCTACCCGGAGGCACACTCACAAAATGGGTACGCCGGCAAACTCGGCGGGTCGCTTCCACCGGTTGAGTCGTACGAGGACCTGTTCCTGTTTCGGGATGCGGCCCAGCGGTGGCTACAGGCGTCGCGGCCGCGCGATGCGCAGAACACGATGGATCGCCAGTCGCATGGCGGGCGGCTCACAGTCGCGCCGGAATCGTTCTTCGGCGTGCCCGAGCACCAGCGGAACTCGAAACGCCGAGTGGAATGGTACGTCCACGCGTATCTCCACAGCGAGCGCGAAGGCGTGCTGCCGCTTGAGGAGACTGTGTTCGATGGGATTCAGCTGGGTGGCAATCGGAACTACGGGTTCGGGGAAGTGTCGCTCGTGGACTCACAAGTCGTCGAGCTCGACGCACTGTCGTTCGATGGGTTGCGAGGCTACGACCAGTACACGATCGAGCTGGTGACGCCCTATGTCCTCCAAAGTGAGGCCCCGGACGCGGACACTCAGTCAGTGCCCTGGTGGTGGGACACGTCGGTGACGGGCCTGGGGAGCGATGCGCCAACGCGAGACCGCCGGTTACGTCGCCGGGAGGAGCGACTCGTTGGGGAATCTGTATACGAACTAGCGACGGTCGACCACGGACAACTCGTTGGCTACGCCGGAAGCGACCCAATACAGACGGCGAAAAATGGCGTGTTGCGAATCGGGACACACGCGCGGTTCGGTTTCGGTGAACTGCGGGTGCGACCGGCCAGCCACGATCGTGTGCCGGGGCGGGGTGAGGTGAGGTAATGCTCGAGCAGGTAGCCTTCGATATCGAGACGACCGGCTTCGACGTCGACGATGAGGTAACTGTCGTCGGGTTTGCGATGCCGATGGGGGTTCAGGTGTTCGTCCAAACTGCCGGGCGGACAGCCGGTGACGTCGAGGCCAGCGTGAAAGCGCGGCTGTCGGAGACACTCGTGAACGTCTCGACACACACCGATGAGGCCGCGCTGCTGGCGGCTGTGGCGACGTTCGTCAGAGATCGGATACAGGACGCCGAAACGCTTCTCATCGCGTTCAACGGTGAGGTGTGGAGCGGTGGCTTCGATCTGCCGTTTCTGCGGAGTCGGTACGCGGCCTGTGAGATGGCGTGGCCATTCGATGTGGCGTACGCGGACGTGTTGCCGGTGGTTTCGGATCGGTTCAACACGACGGTTGACGGTGAGGAACAGCGGGGGTTGGCGGCTGTGTACGAGCTGCTCGGCGACGGGTCCCACAGTGATATCGATCCGTTCGCGGACAGTGCGGTGGCGGTGACCGCCTTCGAGGAGGGGCGATTCGACGAGCTCGTCCTACATAACGTAGCGGATATCCTGCGGACGCAGGCGCTCGGCCGGGTTGCTGAGCGGTACTGCGGGAAGGCGGAGTTCAACGTGAAATCGCTCTCACCGACACGAGACGCGTGAGTCTGGCTCGGTGAGCGGTTGCGGCGCGTTCCCCAGCAGCGGGGCTGCTGATTGAAGCGATACACCAGGAGGATGAGCGATGCTGGCGGTCACAGTGCGTGCGAAGCCGGACACAGAACGATATACATGAGAGATTCAGAAGACGAGGACACGGCTGACGGAACAGACGACGAACCAACAGCGGACGAGGAGCCAGCCGATGCCGAGACGCCATCGGACCAGTTAGAGACGGCATCGATGGGCTCGGGCGCGGAGCGGAACGAAACGGTGGATCAGGCAACGCAGAAGAAAGTGCTACAACGCGATCGGTATCGCTGCCGGGCATGTAACGCGAAAGCGCCAGCCGCTGGCGGCCTGGCCGACCTCGAGGTCCACCACGCAGATCGGGATCCGGATGATTTCGACGAACACGACCCAGCGAACCTCCTCACGTTGTGTCGGAGTTGCCACTCGTGGCATCACATGAGATCGACGCCCAGCGATATACCCATCCGGCTGACGGAGGCCGATGACAAGGAATTGAAGTCCCACGAGTACGAGATTTTGCGGATCCTCTATGACAACGGCCCACTCCGCACAAAGGAGATTGTGGACAAATTAACAGTTGAGATGACCCGCACGGCTGTTCGAGAGCGGTTGTGGCATTTGGGCGGACTCGATAATGAAGTGACTGAGCGGACAGAGCCGCTTGTGACAAAAGATATCGCCACCCAAGAGTGGGGTTTACTCGATGATATCGTGACGACCGCTCGCGGCCACATCCCAGACGATCCCAAACTGCTCGTCCAACGGACAGAAGACGAGCTCGTACGGCGGGCGCTCGATCGGGGGTGTGACCGCCAGACAGTGATGGAGGTCTTCGATGTCTCGCGGCGCGGCACATTCTACAAGGAGAAGCGCTCGAAAATGTATGACTTCCCGCTCGACGCGTTCAGCAGGGGCGGTCGGCCGCGGGTCTCGAAGGACGGGTCGGATGAGGAGGACTCGTCGACGGCAGCGAGAGGACCGGACGAAGCAGAGGTGATACGGAACGCGGCGGCGCGGGCAAGCGAGGTGACTGCCGATGAGGATGACGAGTCTGCCGCGGAGATCGTGTCAGATGCGGATGAACCAGTGGGTGAGGCGGAGCAGGACGAGACACGTGGAGAGGCTGCTGCGGAGAGCGTTCAAATGCTGTTAGAGGAGGCGCTTGAGGCGTTGCGGGACGACGACGTCGAGGCGTAACCCGCTTTCGGGCGGCTTTTTTATGGTGTGGTCGTGGTGACGCGGGGAGCTTGTGTGGGGCGTGTTTCTAGGTAACGATACCGACAATTGCGAAATTTGACTGATGAACGACTTGATCTGGTACCTGTGCGAGATACAGGGCGCGAATGTGGTACGAACCGAGGCCGGTCTACGGGAGAGAGTGATCGCTCAGTACAGACGAAGTGGAAATCACCCGTATCTGACGGTTTTAATACTGTTGTTGAAAACGAAGCAACATGACCCCGAAGAAGGCTATTTCAGTATACATTACGCTCCCTTGTCTCCTATATGGCGTATTCTTTGTCTTAGCAGTCACACGGTATTCCGGCATGATTGAGAGAAATACGCTGTATGCCGCACACACAGTTTTTGGTGGTTACATCGCCCTCATTGTCTACACAAAACGAGACCAACTGACTGCGGTGTAAGCACTCTTCAGCGACCGGCTGTTTCATCCTATTTTGTGTCTGATGAATGGGATTTTAACAAAGCCGCTCATCTGTAGATTAGCAACTAGTTGATGTACTGTTCGAGGGTGTAATGGATGGCGGTGAACCAGTTCAATTCGAGTCCTCCGTCCGGCCAATTATCGCTCCCATACCCGAACCCAATCGATAGCGAGGCGTTCCGTCCATCGCTCATTAAGATTTGCTTGGCCGACCCGATTAACGTGGTTTGAGAAAATTAGCCCGAACGGACGGGTCTCAGGAGCAGTCAGTGATTGGACCATCGCTGGTGGCGTTGAACGCGTCACCACATGGTTTCCGTTGAAGTACCATTCGACTCGGTCCTCAAACAGCGCACAACCGTACGTATTGAAACTCTCAGTGAGATCGGTGCCACTATCCATTGAGAACGGGTTATCCGTGTGGGTCTCCCTATCATTTGGCTCTCCCGACTCGCTCCAGTGAACATTCACGTGAAGTTGCTGGCGTTCGGATTCCGGATTCTCTCCCGGTTGGAACAATTCAATAATGTCAATCTCCGGTGGCCAATTCATATTTGCGGGCTGCATCCAAAAAGCAGGCAAGATGCCGGTTCTCCCGGGGAGTTTGAGTCGTGCTTCAACGTACTGCCCTACTGTTGGGTCGATCGGAATACCCTCTGTCGGGTGATGAGGCTCCCCGCCGGTACTTGAATTAATCACACCTTGAGAACAACCACTCGGGCCAGTTCCTTGAGATTCGATTGTCAGCTCACATATCCCGTCGTTGATTGTCACGTTGTCCGCACTCACCGTTGCATCATCATTTGGGATCCACTCTTCAGGGTCAATGAACCCGACTCCCCATCGATCCGTATCAAATGACCCCCACTGTTCGTCGACGACGAGTTGCCACTCCCCATCTAGACCGCCACCAGATTGTGAATCCTGTGAGAGCATCTCGTCAAACCCAGAACTGAGACAGCCAGTGAGACTCACAGCTCCGACGGTAGCGAGTACATCTCTTCGCCGAAACTGATCTGATTCCACCATCTGTAATTTTGACCGATGGTATTTGATCCATGCTACCAATTAATCATCGAACACTACATCCTCAAAACCACCGTCTTCAATAAGTAATTTTTCGCCATCGTGGTTTTTGAGACCGCCTTCCTCAAGCCACGGGTTTTTGCCTTCTATCGTTTCCGGTGAGACCTTCTCAGTATTTGGTGCGACTTTTTCAGTCACAGCAAAAGTCTGTACGGGAGAAACCCACCCCCACAGTGCGCCAACAGTATTTAAAACGACTAACAGAGGCGTCAACGGGATAGCCAACAGTGGAACCCGCTCGCGCCGGATATACACGAACACGCCGACGAGCGTGATCACAAATAAGACGAGAAACATGGCCAATGAGCCGAATTGATAAAATAGCGGTTGTGGGAGAAACTGCGGGAATAAAAACAGCAGCAACGACATGACGGGGATCAGTGGAGACAACGACCACGCAACCATCCGGAAGCCGAGAAAGAGACGGTACTTTTGTGGAAGCAAGTCTGAAGAGTTCTGGGTGCCGGCGAACCATCGTCGCCGCTGTCGAAACATTCCGCGAAGCGATGGCGGAGCCTGATTCCGAAACTTCAGATTGAGAACCCGGAAATCAAGCTCGCCTGTCTGCGCTGCGCGCCAAATAAAATTCGTATCCTCTGTGATCGTCTCTGTATCCCACGTAATCGCATCTTCTAACGATTTTCGAATGGCAATCCCACCGCCCCATGCGTAGAGTGGATATTTGAACCGGCCGAAGGCACGTTGCTCGTACTGGTAGCCGATACGGAATGTTTCCGATAAATACGCGATCCACGAGCCGGTGTACAGCGGCATCTCGGTGATTTGGACAACGTCCGCGTCGGGCAAGCCCCGGAATTGCTGAACGATAGTATCTTCGTCTAAATACAGAATAAACTCATGAGAGCATGGAACGTTTCGACGAGCCCATTCGAGCGCGCGTCCCTTATGTCGGGCCTTACACTCGAATTCATCAGGGACTACGTGTACCGTTGCCCCGCTAATTTGGATATCTTCTTCGGCAATAACTCGAATATCATCGACCCCATCTGGGACCGAGTTGACTGTTGCTTGAACGACGGCTTCAGCACCAATCGTCAATATCCGCACCTGTACGTCGTCGTGACCGTATACCAGCTCATCAGACGAGACTAACTGGTTGCGAGCGAGAATGAGGACTTCGTATAGCCAAAATAGAACAGACAGTGAGTACAGAACGAACACACTCCAAACAAGAGTTAGTGCGACAAGTGTGAACACGGATATACCAAATGTAACTAATGAGTAAGTATGAATGTGCCGAAGCAAACTCGTTCAGAATTGGACACGATATTGTTATTAGCTCCAATATTGAGCTTCCTTCGATGACGACCTCGTCGCTGATGATGACTACACCCCCTGTATCTTGTACCGCGTTTCTGACAGATTTCTAAGGAATAGTTGCTGGTCTCAGTAAGTGTGTAACCTGTATTGACCGCAATCCGAACAGAACATATCACTTGCTGAGGATTTCCACAGAGCCGATGATCTAACTTCGACATCCCCTCACTTTTTTGTCTTCAAAAAGAAGCAACATGACAATGGATTCACGACCTACCGAAGTACAGCGACGACGAATACTCCAAATGACAGGGATTTCTACAGCAGGTATCGTCGGGTTCAGCGAACGAACTCTGGCCCAAGAAGAAGAAGACACGAACGTTACTATCGAAGTTCCCGATCAAGTATCGGATGGGGAATCTGTCGTAATAGAATCGTTTGAAACCGATGTTGACGGAGTATTTCAGATATTTCAAGATACGGATGAACGACCAGTGTATAAGGCGATGGAGATCGAGGCAGGAACAGAATCCACCAACTGGGAGGTTGAACTCGATGACCCTATCCCTGAGTCTCAATCTGTAAGGACATCACTGTACCCGATAGGTGGTGGCCAATCGTATGATACAGTGAGCGCTGAGGTTCGTATTTCTGAGACCGTTGACGGTGCCAACCCCTTTGGACCCCCGTATGGAACTGAACCGGGAGTCCAAAAGATCGAAGCAGATCCTGACGCCGGGTTCCATTCCCCATATTTCCTCTATACACCAGATATCCGTTCAATTGAAGAATCTGTGAATGACTCTCGGGAGCGGCCGCTGGTGGTTACAGCGTCTCCCTGGGGTGAGTTTGAAGAACGGGTCGAGGGGGCCCGACGGCCTGATGGCGGTACGACGGGGCGCATTGCTAATGCAATGAACTGTCCCGTGGTGAGTGTCCCTCTCACATTGACAGAAGGGTTTCTCGGATTGGAGCCGCATGAGTTGACCTTAGCTCACGAAATTGAGATCACTGATCCGCGACGTGAGCGTGTTGATCGCCAATTCATAGCGATGATTGAGGATGCCCAATCCCGACTTAACGAAGGAATATTCACGATAGCAGATCAAGTCCATTACGACGGAGGATCCGCTGCTGCCGATTTTATCGAAAGAGTCGCCCCACTTCATCCGGAATATATCAACGCTTTGTCTGCTGGTGCGAATGGATACTCCTTCCTTCCGGTCGAAGAGGTCACTGATGACCTCCCAGTTCATGGCGACCCAGAACGAACAACGGTTCCATTTCCGATAGGAGCGGGGAATTTGGAAGAACTCACCGGAGAGGCGTTCAACAAAGAAGCGTGGATGGACATTGAGCAGTTCCGGTGGATCGGTGGTGAAGATCAAGACCCTGACGATCCCGATAATTATACTTACAAACGATTCAGAGGCGATCACCGAGAGATCAGCCAAGCGATCGAAGAGATTTTTGGGACGTTACAGGTTGACGAACGGTTTGAAACCAGCCGCGAAATGTACGATCATCTCGACGTTCCTGCGACGTTCAGGACATTTGAGGGACAACCTCACTCACCAGATTGGGAATACAGGGTAGAGGCAGTCGAGTTCCACAAAGAACAGATCGAAGAAGACTTCGAGTTAGTTCATGTGGCCCTTCAGGAATTCGCTAGCGAAGCACATGTTGGAGACACTGTAACGGTAAGCGTAGTGGCAACAAATCGGACTGATGTCGGATCATCAACAACCATCTCTCTCGCTGTTGATGGAACCGAAGTTGAAGCAACGGAGGTCCAGGTAGATCCGAATAGTAGAGAAACTGTTGAATTGGAAACGACGTTTGAGGAGACAGGAGAATTCATCCTGAGTGTGAATGGAACAACTATTGAAGACCCAGTTGTGGTAGATGACGAGGAAAGTACTGAGACGGATACCCAAGACGCTCCCACAGATGCTGATTCTGAAGAAGATAACTCAACCATGGATCAAGATGAAGCGACAGCTGACGAACAACCTGGGTTCGGGGTCGTACAGGCACTCGCAGCGGTGGGAGGGGTCGGGTATTTGATCAAACGACGCCTCTCGAATAACAACTAAAATAGCTGTGACGGGAAAGTCAGCTCATGCTGTATACAAGCTCTACATTCAGCAAACGGTTCTTACCAGCACCAGAGAACATCAGCAGACCCGGGCGGTCCTAAGTTGACTACATCAGCGAACACGCAACTCTACTCCGAGAGAGATCTGCAGAAGAGAGCCAGACTCAAGCCGTGAGAGATGAAACCGCAGACCAGATGGCCGATACGCACGATCCGCGCCCAGAGGATCCATCAGTTCCGGAAGGGAATGTGTGGTCAGTTGGGGATCTGAACGCAGAGATTGGGTCGGTGTTGGATGCGGCGCAGGATCGGCTTCCGTCATATGTCGTCGGTGAGGTCTCAGACATTAACCGGTATGACTTCGGGACGTTCTTCGATTTGCGCGATTTAGACGACGACGCTACCATTTCGTGTATCATGTGGGCCCACCAGCGCGAGGCGGTTACCCATGAGTTGGAGGAAGGAACTGAGACGATTGTTCGCGCAACCGTTGATTTCTATCACGATGATGGCCGCACACAGCTCGCGGTGAAGAACTTCTGGCCGGTCGGTGAGTCAGACCGGTCAGAGAATCTCGCTGCGCTTCGGGCCGAGCTGGCGGAAGATGGATTGCTTGATGAGGAGGCGACCCAACGGCTCCCGGAGTATCCGCGCCATATCGGGGTTGTGACGTCGCTGTCTGGGTCCGCTCGCCGTGACTTCGAGGAAGCGGTCCGGGCGCGACATCCGGGGGTTCCGATCACAGTCTGTGGCGCGACAGTCCAAGGCGAGGCCGCAGTCGCCTCACTCGTTACTGCGGTGCGACGACTAGAGCAGGACTCGGCAATCGATGTGATTGTGGTGACGCGTGGTGGGGGCGCTGACGCGGATCTGTGGTGTTTCAATGAGGAACCGGTCGTTCGAGCGATCGCTGATTGTGCGACACCGACGGTCGTTGCGGTTGGGCACGAAGATGACGAGACACTTGCGGAGGCGGTAGCGGATCACCGGTCGATGACGCCAACCGACGCTGGTGTGGCGGTCGCCCCGGACCTCGCTTCAGTTCGCCAGCGCGTCGCCGATATTGAACACCGAGTGGATCGTGCCTACACCTCGGTCGTCACCGACCGCGTGGCGGCACTCACCCAACGGCTTGACGCTGGGCTCCAAACGCTTCAACAGCGAGCGCAGGCTCGGGAGGCGACACGGCAGCGCACCGCTGATCTTGAACACCGGATCACGGTCGCGTACGAGGCGCTTGTCACGTCGCGGCTGACTGCGATCGAAACCCAACTGAATGACGCGTACCAGGCCCTCGAACATGCTGTGGAGACGGATGCGGTGACTGTTCGGGCCGCGCAGCGTCGAGTAGCGGGGCTCGAATCGCGGATCGACACGGCGTATCAGACACGCGTTGCCCGTGAGCTGGGGGCGCTCGAAGCTCGAATCGAGGATGGGTACCGCGAGATCGAAACCGACGCCCGCGTACAAGCCGGGCAGAGTGAGGCTCGACGCCTCCGAGTTGCCGTTATTGTATTGCTTGTCGTGCTGGGGCTTACGTTGCTGGCACTCGCCGTGGGTGTTCTCTGAGGGTTGAAAAGGCTGGGCGGTAATCACACAGGTATGAGTCAGCACGACGACGTCGATATTGGCGGCACAATTGATCGCCTTGAAGAAATCGCTGAAACGCTTGAAGACGGTGAAGTCGGACTCGAGACGGCCAAAGAACTGCGTGAGGAGGCAGATGAGAAGCTTACGGTGCTTCGAGATACGCTTGATGTCGGTGACGGTGACATCATCGAGATCGACAGCGACGAACTCGATGGGGAGACTGCGGAGTGACCTCGTATACGACCTCGCGTGAGACAGGACTGAACAGTTCTCACGAGTCTGTACCATAACCCCCAAGATCGTGCCGGTGGTATCCTACGGAGGATAGAATTCAGATAGCCGGGCCTGACAGACTTCTTTGGCTCTGTTGAAATTCTTAAGAACTGAGAGGGTCAGTGTGCGAGATACAGAGGATGTATTCATCACCGGTTTTACTGATTCTGCTTCTTATTAAAATGGTATACTATGATGAATACTTATTTGGCTTTGTTGAAATCCTATTCTTCAAATATTTTTTCGCATGAAACAGCCGGTTGATGCGAGCCCCAAAGCGACCGTATCTCGGCTTGTGACAAGAACTATGCTCGCAGGAACGGTCCGTCAAATATGGTCTTCGTACCTGATGAACTCCCGGATCAACTCTTAGTTGATTACGAAAACGCGACCGTGTATGGGGATTTAGAACAAGAGAAGGTGCTTCACCAAGGCAAGGTTCGTGTTCTCCCGAACGGGTGGGTTGCGTTGCCCACCGACCGACTCCTGTCTCCTGAAGCGGTACACCACATCGATCCATAGAGATCCGGTACTGAGCGATCAGAGTTGTGAAAATATCAACTGTTGAGGATTTCAACAGAGCCACTTATTTTTGTATTGACTTACTTGCCAATGATAATGAGTGAAGACTTACACTCGTATCTCCAACAAATAGAGTCAAATTGGCACCAAAGTCAACAGCCCTGTAAGACCTGTCCACACTGGGCAACAGGCGGATTTAGTCGCCCCTTTTTTGCTGCAAGCCGGGAAGGTAACCTCGATGCAGATGTTGTTTTCATTGGTAAAGAACCTGGCACAAATACAGATAAACCACCTACTGAGTGGCATAGAGAAGGGATATCATTAACAGAGGCTAAGAAACGAATGGCCACCAGAGATTGGAGTCCATCTGAATTCCCAAGAGACAATTCTGCTATGTTCAGTGACCATCTTCTTGAGATAGCAGTAGGTAAAAAAGCGCCTCTAAAGGAGCCAAGTGATTCCCCGTCTTACAAATATTATCTTACTAACGCTAAAAAGTGTCACGAGACATACGATGACTTAGACGAACCTTTTTTGCCGGACGAAGGCGACTATTCCGAAGCAGCAGATCACTGCACTGAGTATCTATCAGAGGAGTTGAAACTGATCAAACCGAAGATAGTTGTGACCCTTGGTAGTCCAGCAACCAAGGCAGTATTCTCACGATTTGACTCGTTACCTCCAAAATCAAACGCTCCAAAACTTGAGGAAGGGTTTTTTGACAAGTTTGAGACACCGGATTGGACATTGATCCCAGCTATCCATCCAACTAATACGAATGTTCGATTTAATCAGTTTCAGAAGTCGGCGTTGATAGAGCCGATACTCAATTCGTATGCTGAACAGGGGAAAATCAAGGACCTAGGAGATTTCAATGGAAGTGCTGCCCGTGAAGCGTATTTTAACCTCCTGAGACAGAGGATAGAGAACTTACTGTAACAGACAAGCGACGGATCATCGCTAAATTTCACACACACGCTCTGAATCGGTCACAGCGTGTCTAGTGGATTTTCGATAGGCAGTCTCCCGTTGAGGTGTATACTCCCTACACTGACTAGGATCAACTTGTCTCAAACGGCTAGCATCGTACAAGATTTGCGCTCTGTATTCAGCAGAACGCTAAGAACATATCACCGGTTGAGGATTTCAACAGAGCCACTTCTTGATGTTTTTCCATCTGACTCGGCTACGCCACGGCAATGAGTGGAGTCCCACCTGTATCTACACTCAAACAGTCGGTAGAGGCGACGATACTGGCTGGGGTGGGTGGTCTCCTTGTTGCGATCCATCTGTTGTTCCCTGAGTCACTCCGGACAGAGCTTGTGTTCACGTATGGGGAGCCGTCGCTGGTGTCAGCATGGACAGCGGCAGCGGTCCACGACAGTTGGTCGCACCTCGTGTCGAACGTTGCGTGGTACGCTGTTGTGGTCGGTTCGATATACGCACTGCTCGCCAAGCGAGGACGTCGACGCACGTTTTGGCTCGCTACCGCTGGGTGCGTTGTGGTTGCGCCGCCAGTGACGAAGCTCGTTGATTACTGGGTCCTCCTGCTTCAGTGGGAAGTCGTTGCGGAGGTGACGACGGCAAGCGGATTTTCTGGGGTGGTGAGCGCGTTTGGTGGGATGTTGTACGTGGTACTGCTTGGATCAGTGACGGCGTGGTACGGGTATGCGGCTGGCATGGTCACGGTAGGGACAGTAACAGTTGCGTCACTCACCGTGCTGTCGGTCACATCCGATGTGCTGCCGGAAATCGCGGGAATCGCCCTTGGGGTGACGAGTGTAATTCTGTTCGGAATCGGGGCGCATCACAGACCTCTGATTCAACGGGTGCGACGTGCCTGGGCCCACGGTCGTGATGCGGGGGTGCGTGTGGGTGTCGGATGGGTTGTCGTGGTGGCCCTGATTGCTGTGCTATTCCAAGTTGAACTCGATGCGAGCCGTCGCTTCGTGAACGTCGTTGCGCATGGCACAGGATTCACGACTGGGATGCTGGTGACGCTTGGAGTCATCTGGGGCAGGAGAGCACTGGGTGACCGAAACTAGAGCTCCACAGACTGTGCGGGTTGATTCGACGATGAGTACGCCATCCGAACGCTCAACACGCTTCCGCCAGACTGGTGTGTATGAGACGCGGGGTGCTGTTGGTTGTCGTCGGGGTAATGGTCGTGCTCGCTGGTTGTGCGGGTACGGCCCCTGGTGATTCGACACCAGGAGAGTCCACACCAGAGAATAACACAGAATCTGTAGCGACGACAAACGGGACCGTCGAAGTCCACTATATCAATGTCGGGCAATCAGTGAGCACGCTCATTATCGAGCCGGATGGGGAGACGATGCTCGTTGATACCGGACACTACAACGATGACGGCGAGTACGTCATCGACTATCTACAACGCCACGACATCACGCGGATCGACCATCTCGTCACGTCACACAACGATGCTGACCACATTGGTGGGAACGCAGCGATCATCGACTACTACGAGACGGAGGCAGACGGGGTCGGTGCGGTGTACGATCCCGGGATCGCCGCGAGCACACAAACGTACGGGGAGTACCTTGATGCGATCGAGGAGCACGATGTGACGCTGTACGAGACACGAGAAGGTGACTCGCTTGCGTTCGGTGCGGTCACCGTTGATGTGTTAGGGCCACCGGAGCCGTATCTAGAGAATGAAGGGCGCAACGAGAACAGCATCGTGTTGAAGCTCACGTACGGAGAGACAAGCTTTCTGTTGTCTGGTGATGCCGAAGACGACCAGGAAGCATACCTCGTTGAGAGGTACGGCGAGCAGTTACAATCCACGGTGCTGAAAGCCGGACACCACGGCTCTGCGAGCTCATCGAGTGAAGCGTTCCTTGATGCGGTACAGCCGGAAGCAGTCGTGGTGTCAAGCGCGTATGATTCGCAGTACGAGCACCCGAACGATGAGGTGCTACAGCGATTGTCGGATCGGTCGATCCCGACGTATTGGACCGCGACGCACGGTGACATCGTGCTTGTGAGCGACGGGAGCGCAGTCTCCGTTCAAACCCAGGTGGCTGCCCCGACAGACCCCGGTGCGCTTCGTGATGGGGATGCTGTCGAACCAGGGACGACCGGCACAGTGACTGAACGCGACCGGCTTGGCGGAGCTGGGACTGGGGCGATTGATTCGGGCGGGAGTGACGATTCTACAGAAGACGATGATGACGAGACGTCGACTGAGAACGTGACGCTCGCAGTCGCAGAAATCAACGCCGATGCAGAAGGCGATGATCGGGAGAACCTCAATGACGAGTACATCGTCTTCGAGAACACGGGAGACGACCCGCTTGATGTCTCCGGATGGACCGTCGCTGATGACGCTGGGCACACCTACACGATCCCTGATGACGTCACGATCGGCCCAGAAGCAACCCTAACGCTTCGAACTGGGAGCGGGACCAATACGGAAACCGAACTGTACTGGGGGTCGGGCTCTCCAATATGGAACAATAATGGCGATACAGTGATAGTCACAACAGATGATGGTGAGCGTGTCGTGGAGGAGCAATACTAATGTCGCCAGTTGAGCTACCTGACGGCACGTACACGGCTGTTATCGACAGCGTCGAAGACGGCTACGCAACCGTGTTTTTCGAACGCGATGGAGACGAAGTTGGGAACGCTGTGATCGACGCAGCACAGTTTCCTACAGATGCGCAGCACGCCGACGCAATCCTCACAGTAACGCTTCGTGATGGAGATATTGAGGAAGCAGTATACGAGCCTGAAGAGACAGCGGAACGATCCTCGGCAGCGCAAGATCGGTTCGATCGACTGTCAAAACGACCACCGTCTGATGACGATACCTGACCAGGGTTGACCGAGTTCTGGTGTTTTCGAGTCACCGAAGTGTGTGGAGATGATAACACGATCCCACCCTATTCGACGCGCTCCACGCGGCATATACAGCGGTTCGTCACGGAACCCAACAATATGAGTGAGCGGCTCTGTTGAAATCTATTCTTCAGATATACAATATGGTGAAACAGCCGGTGGCTAAAGACTGCTAATCGCGCGAGTATTCAGATGGTCTTACCAGCCGTCAACAAGCCGATCATCTTCGTCAACCTGAATTAGAGTCTCATTCGGATCAAGTCCTGATGAGAGATCATTAAGTTGACGCTGGTCTCTTTTTGAGGTATCTTTCCCAGTATCGATTTCAACTACAGGGTCACGCCCAAACGGATTATCAGCGGTCACATCGGGGATCCGGCCGTTTCGTTTCTTTGGGTCCGGGTATTCTGATGTGTGATCGGCTCGAATGTCTGAATAGCCGAGATCTCTGAACAAGTCTGCCTGGGACTCTACACGATCATCATGGTCATCGTCGCCGCCGAACAGATCGAACATGTGGGCTAATAACATATCCCGTAACTAAGAATTGTCGGTGAAACAACTACACAAAACAATCCGTGCGTCCTCTGTATTGACCAGATCGGAGCAAAACAGATCACCTTTTCAGGGCTCAACAGAACCACCTGAACCTGTCTGAGCCGACTATACCTATGTCGTGGGGTCCATAGGCTTATACATATGGAGGTGATAACATAGGATGACGGATGGCGTCCTACACCACCATCGAAGATTGGAAGGATGTCAAAGATGGCTACGTTGTCAGTGTGACCATCCGGCAGACGGAGGATGAGAAGTACCCGAGCGGGTGGGACTACGGTCTACACCTCGGGGAAGTCGGTGGCGACACCATCCTCCGCTACGACAACGCTCACGAACGGAGGAAAGGTCACGAGCGCCACATCGGGGACGATGTCGAAATCATTCAGTTCCCAGAAATGCTGACGCTTTACGACCGCTTCAAGCGTGACGTTGAAGAAATGACTCCCGTTTCGTGGGACTGGTCAGAGTAGGACGCCTCCGGGAGAGACATACCATGCCCACACTCAAAGTCACCGTCGGCGAACGCGACCGCCTCGATCAGCGCACGCGCAGTCGCATCAAGGCCGCTCAGGAGGGTGAGGATCTCGACGACGCCCAGCCGGTACTGAACTTCGGCTCGTACGCTGAACTCAGCCGACTCCTCAGTCCGAAGAACTTGGAGTTGTTAGAGGCAATATCTGAACACGAACCCGAAAGTATCCGCGAAGCTGCCGAACTGGTGGACCGGGACTACAAACAGGTTCACCGAAACCTCTCTGAACTCGACGATATCGGCGTTATCGAGTTCGAAGGTGGCGGAGCAGGTCACGCGAAGAAACCGAAACTGACCTACGACGGCCTCGAAATCGACATTCCCTTTGCGAGATCTAACGGGGACATCGGCGCGGCAGCGCCCTAACGGCCACCCGCACCCGGGTTGGTCAATCGTCGCTGCTTCCTTCCCGTATCTCACCAGATCGGCCGCGAGCTAACTTAGTACAATTAGGAGATGGGCAAACTCAGTAGGTCGAGTATTCGATGACCCGAACCGTCGACCGCACTCCACAGCAGCTCACGACGCCGAGAGTGTCTTTTCGCTGCCGACTGCGCATGGATATCGACGCTCAGCATATACGGCTGCGAGCCTAACTGGTGATAGATGCGGTGGGATCCACGACCCGCGCTCCGGCGACTCTCGAGGCTGGTGACTCCAATGACGCTCACACAAACACAGATACGCGAGTACGACCGCCGTGCGATGGATAGTGCGGAGACTGCCACGGCGACGTTCGGAATCGGCTGCTTCTGGGGACCTGATGCCCAGTTCGGTGCGATGGACGGCGTCGTTCGTACCCGGGTCGGCTACGCCGGCGGTACAAAACACGATCCGACGTATCACGCGTTAGGCGACCACACGGAAGTGTTCCAAGTTGAGTTCGATCCCGACACGGTAGCGTATCGAGACCTTCTGAATCGGGTGTTTGAATCACACAATCCGCAGCACCAGACCAGAAAAACACAGTATCAGAACATCGTGTTCGCTGGGACGGAAGACCAACGAGCAGTCCTCGACGAATTTCTCACGACGCGAGGGCTCACTGCCGATGGGATCGGAACACGCATCGAGCAGCTCTCACGCTTCTATCCTGCTGAGGATTATCACCAGAAGTACAAGCTGCGGTCCGTCTCCTCGCTCATGGACGCGTTTGAGACGGCGGGATACGGCGACGACGAGTTGCGTGAGTCGCCAATCGCTGCCAAGCTGAACGGGTACGCCGCTGGGCACGATGTCGGCATTGACGAGGAACTTCCGACAACCGATCGCGGGACAGCCTAGACTGTCAGGTCGTCCCCCATGAGACTCACAAGTTCACAGAACTGCTGGCGGAGCGCGGACGAGGAACGTTGATTCCTAGCTCAGAGAGCTACCTCGTACTCGGAAGCCAGTGTCTCGAACTCTTCCCATCGTGGTGTGTTGTCCGATGCGGTCTCTCCTTCTGAGCGAAGAAGTTCTATGAGTTCCGTCACGATGTCCTCGATACCATAATAGCTCGCGGAATCTTGGAAATCGTCGTCTGACAATTCCTCTTGTACGACGAGAAAGAATTCCAACAGGGCCAAAGATCAAAGTAGCACTAAACCAATTTCAGTACTCATGAGCGATTCTCACGACGCAACGGTCTTCACTGTCACGAGCCAGGGGGAGGTGACGATCCCCCAAGACTTTCGTGAGAAGCTCAACATCGACACGCCGGGACGAGTCCGGTTTATTGAAACTGAGGAAGGAGAGGTGGTGATTCAATCGGTCAAGCGCCCGTCCGATATTCGCGGTGGACTTGCGTCTGAGAGCGAAAAAGAAGAGAGATCAGCCACGATGGAACTCTGTGACGAGCGAGATCGAGACAAACAGAAGACCGATGAGAAGGGTGGGCTATCAGAGCAAGATAGATGACGTCCATCTTGGATGTCGAGACGTTACTGGTCTCTGAATTCTACTGTGTAGCCGTTATTGCGAAGTGCTTCAACAAGCTCATCCCCACGCTCGATTGTGAACTCATGGAACGAGTTAGTGGGGCTATCTGCCGAATACAGCTCTGAGTCGATATTCTCCGGAATTTCGTTTTGATGGGTATCTTCTTGGACGACAACGGGCTGGCTGGGTACGTGGGTAGAACTGCTATCTTCTGACATTCGGACATCCCGTGTTACAACCATTCGGCCATTTGAATTCCGATTCCGGTTTCTGTTGAGAAAGCTATCTGACCCGATCGCAGACGCCGAAATGGGACCGCTGTAGTCGGAGTCCACCAGAACCTTCAGCTGCGATACAGAGACAACCGAAGCAGTACTTCTCACCCGACACTTTTCGTCGAGGATCATGTAGTGTGACGTATGGATACCGATCGAGCTCGTGGTGTTCTCTGTGGGATCGCCTGTGGAGATGCGCTTGGCCGGCCGGTTGAGTTTGTGTCTGCGTCCGAGATTCGGGCTGAGCACGGGCAGCTCGACGAGATGATTGGGCACGGAACGTGGAACCAGCCCGCTGGGACGATCACAGACGACACCGAGCAAGCGCTGTGTATTGCGCGGAGTCTCGTTGAGCAACACGAGTTCGATCCGGCAGACATTGCCGAGCGGTTCGTCGCGTGGTATGACAGTAACCCGTTCGACATCGGACGGATGACGATGAAGTCGCTCAGCCGACTGAAACACGGTGACGAGTGGGACGAAGCAGGCCAGCACGTCTGGGAGACGAGCCCTGAAGGCCAGAATGCGGGCAACGGGAGTGTGATGCGATGCGCGCCGCTCGCCATTCCGTACGCGACAGACCGGGAACGACTCGTGGAGGTGAGCCGCCAGTCCTCGCAGATCACGCACGCTGACCCGCGGTGTACGTACGGCTGCGCGGTGCTGAACCTCACGGTGGCAGGCCTTCTTGAAGGTACAGACACGCCGTTACAGGACGCGCTTGACAGCGTCGGTTCAGACGCGCCTGGTGAGCTTGTGACGGCGCTTCAACCGCTCGCTCGTGGTGACTCTCTCGATACGTTGGAGACGTCAGGGTACGTCGTTCACTCGCTACAGACGGCGCTCCACGATGGGTTATTCGCAGAGAATGCCGAGGAAGCAATCGTGACTGCGGTCAATCGCGGTGGAGATACCGACACGATCGGCGCGATTGCGGGTGCGGTCGCAGGTGCGCGGTTCGGGGCGTCACAGCTTCCGGATCGGTGGCTGAGTGCGATCGATGAAGTTGGGGAACTCGAATCGCTGGCAACACAACTTGTGGAAGCAGAGTGAATTCTGGGTAGGTATCAGCGAGTCGGATATCAAACACCTATCTCAATGAGCTAGTGGTAGCTGCCGAGAAAAGAAGGGTAGTTCACTCTGTGTCGGCGTGTACTTCCGGGAGATGTGGCGCTATTCAAAGGATTTTGTGTTGAGACTACATCTCGGGTGAGCGGAGCGGAGGTACAAGTACATCGGAAGCTGGGGCGCGAGCATCTGACATCGACTCAAGGGTGACCAAACGTCGTGGATTACAAAAGAAAGTTCTGCTCCGAGTTCTCTAGTGATTAGAGAACCTGCTACAGATCGGCTCTATAGTGTGAATGTCGCGGATACGAAATCAAAGCTGATTCCGAAGAGCCGCGATTGTTTAACGAGGGTTTTACGCTGCTGCTTAGATGACGCGGTTCTGCAGGTAGTCGAGGTGTTTCGCGTTGTAGACGATCTTGACCTCGTCGGTTGCCGGGCTGCCGATACAGGTGAGGCGGACGTTCTTCTCTTCGACCTCCTCGTCGGAGAGGATCTGTTGCATGTCCATCTCGATGTCGCCTTCCTTGACGATGGAGGCGCAGTTCGCGCACGCGCCGGCACGGCACGAGAAGGGCCAGTCGTAGCCCTGCGCCTCGGCCGATTCGAGGATGTACTCGCCCTGATTCACTTCGAGGGTACCGTAGTCTTCGGCGTCGAGGCCGGCGTCTGCGGCCTCCTCGAAGAGGTTGTCGTCGTCCATCGACCAGCCGTGGTCGTCGAGCACTTCGTAGTTGAGGTATTCTACTGTGGGCATCACCTGATGGTTTGAAGCCCACCTCATTAGGCTTTGCTGTTCCCCACCCGATCGCTTCGAGAACGGGCGCCGACGACCGAACAAATTCGGCCCGATCAGACGAGTTTCGCGGCGTCGAACGCTCGGATCGTTCCCGTCCACCCGGCGACCCGCGGCCGCTCGCGTGACAGACGGTTATCATGACTGATACGGGGTGGGTAACAATAAATAGCGTACGGCGCTCAGTACTCACCGATGGAGGAGTCCGTCGTCGCCGACTTCGTCGGTCGCGTCCACGCGGGGACCCTGAAGACCGACGAACCGGTGACAGGTCGCGTCCTGCTGAGTCAGCGACGGTTAGTCATCGCGACGGACGACGGGAAGGAGACGGTCCCGCTCACGCGGGTGTTCGACGTCGTCGTCGGGAGCGTCCCCGGCGACCTGCGCTCGTTTTTCAACGACAGCGTCACCGTCGCGTACGAGCGCGACGGGTCGCGGCGCGCGGCGCTCGTGGAGGGCGAGCCCGAGGACATGGACCGGTTCGTCAGGCTGCTGTTCAAGGCCCTGCTGCGGAACGTCACCGTCACGGTACGGCACCCGGCGAAGGTCGGCGGGCGCGTCACGGACGCGAGCGACCACCGCGCCTCGGTGTCGGTGTCGCCGGGCGAGATCCGGTTCGAGAACTGCCCCGAGCCGTTCGCCGTCGACCTCTCCGCGGTGATCGACTACGAGCGCACCGACCGAACCCTCGGCGGGAAAAAGCGGCCCGCGCTCGTGTTCCGGCACGTCGCCGACGGCCGAACGGTCACGTCGATCGCGACCGTGCCGAACGAGCGCGCGCTCAACATCCTCGGCCGGTACATCAAGATCGAGTACGACGAGGCGATGGAGGACCTCGACTCCTTCGACCCGACCGAAGAGCAGCTGGAGATACTCGTCTCCATCTACTCCGCGGGCGGCGAGGCGAACATCGCCGACGTGATCACCGGCGACGTCGCGCAGACCTCGATGATCCTCGACACGCTCCGGGAGGCCGACCTCGTCGCGGACGGCGAGGACGGGACGACGCTCACCCGGAAGGGCCAGATGATCGTGAGCTCCTACCTCGAATCCGTCAACGCCTGACGACCGGACACCGCGGTTCGGGGCCGGACGCGACGCTTCCGCTCGGGGGAAGTTTCAAGCTCTTGTAACCGTAGACATCACTCATGCGAGATAGTGACCACCGCGGGGGCAAGACGCCGCTCGACGCCGCGGCCCGCGAGCGGGGAATCGACGCCCCCGACGAGACAGGGGCGGCCGGTTCCTCCGGGGAGAAAACGACCCGGGGCGACGCCGCCGGGACGGGACCGCGGGTCGCCCGCGTCCCGGCCGACCACGACCACGACACGTTCTCGGTCGAGGGGATCGACACCGACCGCCGCGAGGGGCTGCTGGAGGCGGTCCTCCGAGACGTTGACGGCGTCAGCGCCGCCTCGGCGACGCGGCGCAACGGGACCGTCGGCGTCCACCACGACCCGTCGCTGACGCGCGACGCGCTCCGCGAGGTGTTGGCGGAGTGCGGGCTCGTCGTCGCGTCCGGCGACGAGGCGTTCGAGGCGCGGCGCGCGTCGCAGTTCGCGTCGGCCCGCGTCGCGGTCGCGGTCCTGTTCGGTCTGATGGTCGCGACGCCGTACATCGCGGTGTTGTACCCGACCCGGATCGAGTGGCTGTTCTACGACCCCGTGACGGTCCAGTACCTCCAGTCGATCCTCGACTCCCAGATGACGACGCACTTCTTCATCAACCTCGGCGCGCTCTCCGGGATCGCGTTCCTCGTCGCCTGCGGCCCCACGATCCGCCGTGCGTGGGCGGCGGTGCGCGACGGCGAGTTCACCAACGAGGTCGCGTTCGTCGGGAGCGTCGCGGCCCTCTACGGCTACAGCACGCTGACCGCGTTCACCGGACTAGAGGGCGCAGTCCACTACGACCTCGTCGCCTACGCCGTCGTCGTCGCCACCCTCTGGACGCAGTTCGGCGTCACTGACGCCGCGGTCGACCCGGCGTCTCACGGCGAGTCCGCCGCGGAAGCGGCCGACGCCGACCCCGACGAACCGGTCGCGATGACGGACGGCGGGCGCTGAGGAAGCTCCACGCGGTACCGCCTTCCCACCTTTCTTCGACGCCGTCGCTCGATCACTCGGCCGCGGACTCTGCCTCCGCGACCGGCGTCCCGTTCTCGTCGACAGCGACGACGCCGTCTCTCGTGACCTCGTCGCCGACAGCGAGGACGTCCCCCCACGACTGCTCCTCGACGACGGTGTTGACCATCAGCCGGAAGTCGTGGTCGAAGCGGTCGCTCACCGTCCACTCCGGTAGCGTCTCGCGGCGCTTCCGGACGAACCGCTCGCGGAACCCGTCGATCGCGGCGCCCGTGTCCGGATCGCGGGAGGGGACGACGCAGCGCTGACACGGATTGACGCCGATCAGCTCCGTGTCGCCGACCGCGACGCGGACGCCCTCCCCGTGGTCGGCGAACAGTCGGTCCTCGAAGAAGGCGGGGCAGTCGTCCACCACGACGTTCGGCCGGAGCCGACGGCGCATCTCGGTCGCGTCCGCGACCGCGTCGAACCACGACGCGACCGTCTCCAGCGTCGCACGGGAGACGACCGTCGGGCCGTGGGCGGCGCGGTCGTCGGGGAAGCCACCGGCCGGGTCGCGGACGAGGTCGACCTCGTATCCGAGGTACTCGCCGACCCAGCCGGCGAGGTCGTCGCCCCCGTCGGGGAGCGCGAAGGTGCGCTCTCCAGCGGGCGCGCGCTCCGTCGCGGGCCGCGAGAGCGTCACGGCCGTGGGCGTCGCATCGGTCGGGCCCGCGAGGTCGTACTCGGCGCGGAGCCCGTGGATCGCCGGCTCGCTCTTCCCGTTCACGTAGCCGCCGCCACCGCCCACCGAGGCCGTCTCGGGGTCGACGCCGGCCTCGACGAGCGCGTACGAGCGGTCGCCGCGGAGCGCGCCCTCGGGACCGATCGCGGCGCGGTCGACGGCGACGCCGTCACAGGACTTCAGCGGGTAGGCGACGAGTTCGGCGACGCGAGTCATACCCGTGGTTCGACGGGGCAGGACAAAAGCGATCGGCCACCCGGCCCTCCGGGTAGCGGTTCACGGGAAAACCGACGGCGGCGTCGGCGACGGCGCCGATCCGCTACCGCGTCACCGGCGCGGTGACGGTGCCGATCGATTCGACGACCGCTCGCACCTCATCGCCGGGCTCGATGCGCGCCGCGCCGGGCGTCCCCGTGCTGAACAGGTCGCCCGGCTTCAGCGTCATCACGTCGGAGTGGAACGAGACGATCTCCGCTGGCGGGAACAGCATGTTGCGGACCTCGTTTTCGGCCGCCACCTCGCCGTTGACCTCCGTCCGCACGGAGAGGGCGTCGAGGTCGAGCGGCCCCTCCGGCACCGCGAGCGCGGCGCCGGGCACGAGGAACGTGTCGTAGCTCTTCGCCCGCGTGAGGAACCGCGGGTTCCGCTGGAGCACGTCTTCGGCGGTCATGTCGATCACGGGGAGAAAACCCGCCACCACGTCGTCGACGTCACTCTCGTCGACGTTCCGGCAGGCCCGGCCCATCACGACGGCCAGCTCCGCCTCGGCGGTCACTCGCTCGCTCTGTGACGCCGGCGGCAGGCGGATCGGGCCGCCCGGCCCGGTCAGGACCGACGACGGCTTCATGAAGCTCGCCGGCTCCTCGGGGCGCCGCTCGTCGAGGTCGCCGGCGTGTTCCGCGTAGTTCAGGCCGATCCCCCACAGCTTCCCGAACGACCCCAGGGGAGGGCCGAACGACAGGTCCGCGGCCGGAACGGGGTCGGCGGTCGCGTCGGCGACGTCTCCCAAGTCGCCCGCGGCCGCCAGGGGGAGCGCGTCGCAGACGCGCTCTATCCCCGGTTCGACCGCGCCGAGGGGGACGTACCCCTCGTCGCCGCCGAGCAGCGGGTCGCCGGTCGCCGTGCGCGCGAGGTACTTCACCGCGCGTTCGCTCCGTTCATCTCACTCCTCCCGGTCCGTCCAGAAGTCGAACGAGCGCCCGGGCGCGAACACGTCGAGCCCGACCGCGCGCTCGTCGCCGGTGTTCTCCACCCGGTGGGTCTCGTTGGACGCTAGGAGCACGGAGTCGTTCTTCTGGAGCGTGACCTCGTCGTCTTCGGTCGCGACCGTGAGCTCGCCCGCCAGGCAGAGGCAGACCTGCTCGTTCTCGTGGTCGTGCATCGGCGAGCTGTGGCCCGGCGGCTTCTCGAACCACTCGAAGGAGAACCGGTCGCTGCCGGCCATCGACACGCGCCGCCAGCCCTCCTCGGGCTCGTACGTCTCCGCGTCGTCGAACGCGACCGGCCTCATAGGTTCGCACCGGTCGAGCCGCCGTCGATCGGGAGCGCGGTGCCGTTGACGTACCCCGACTTCGGCGACGAGAGGAACGCCACGGTGTTGCCGAGCTCCATTGGGTCGCCGATGCGCTCGAGCGGGTTCCCCGCCCAGTCGTCGAGCCCCGCCTCGTAGGAGTCGTAGTCGCCGCGCTCGACGGCGGCCTCGACGAGGTCGCGGATCCGGCTCGTCTCGTGGGGGCCCGGCAGGACGGCGTTCGCGCGCACCTCCGGGGCGAACTCCTTCGAGAGGGTCTTCTCCAACCCGATGACGCTCATCCGGACGGAGTTCGACAGCACGAGGCTGTCGATGGCCTCCTTGACGCTCCGAGAGGTGATGTTGACGATGGTGCCGCCGTCGCCCTCCTTGAGGTGGGGGTACGACTCCCGGGCCAGGCGGACGACGCTCATCACGAGCAGGTCGTAGGCGTGCTGCCAGTCCTCGTCGTCGGTGTCGAGGAACGCGCCCGACGGCGGGCCGCCAGCGCTCGTCACGAGATGATCGATCGTGCCGAACTCGTCGGCGGTCGCCTCGACGAGCGCGGCGATCTCGTCGGCGTCCGTCAGGTCGGCGGAGTGAGCGACGACCTCGCCGGTCGCGAACGCCTCGACCTCCGCTTTCGCGTCCGCCAGCCGCTCCTCGTCGCGCCCGTTGATGACCACGTCGACGCCTTCGCGGGCGAGCGCCTTCGCCGATGCCTTGCCGAGTCCGCTCGATGAAGCCGTCACGAGGGCGGCGTTCCCGTCGATCTGTAGGTCCATGTTTCGTCAATTCCGAGTGTCGCGTGAAAACGTTTCCCTACAGGCGACGGACGAGGGGGATCGGCGGGCGCTGAGTCGGAGCCGCGGAACCGTCACGCCGCCCGGTTTCCACCGTCTCGACCGGCGAGAGTGTACTTATTTATCCTTGGGATCGAAGAGGTTCGCATGCTCGACTACTTCGACACGGAGTCGACGCTGTCCGAGGAGGAGCGCCTGCTCGTCGACTCCGCCCGATCGTTCATCGACGGCGAGGTCGACGACGTGGGGCAACACTGGATCGACGGCACGTTCCCCACGGAGATCATCCCGAAGATGGGCGAGATGGGCTTTTACGCGCCGAACCTGGAGGGGTACGGCCTGCCGGGCGTCAGCGAGCGGGCGTACGGCCTGCTGATGCGCGAGCTGGAGGCGTGCGACTCCGGGCTCCGGTCGATGGCGAGCGTCCAGGGCGCCTTAGTGATGTACCCGATCCACGCGTTCGGCAGCGACGCGCAGAAGGAGGAATGGCTCCCGAAGCTCGGCGCCGGCGAGGCCGTCGGCTGCTTCGGACTCACGGAGCCGGAACACGGGTCGAACCCCTCCGCGATGGAGACGATGGCCGAGCCCGACGGGGACGAGTACGTGCTGAACGGCTCGAAGACGTGGATCACGAACTCCCCAATCGCGGACGTCGCGGTCGTGTGGGCGAGGGACCACGGCGAGGAGGGAACTCCCGTCCGCGGATTCCTCGTCGAGACTGACCGCGACGGCGTCACGACGAACGAGATCGACGAGAAGCTCAGTCTCCGCGCGTCGATCACCGGCGAGATCAGCCTCCAGAACGTCCGCGTTCCCGCCGAGAACCGCCTCCCGGGCGTTGAGGGGATGAAGGGCCCGCTGTCGTGTCTGACGCAGGCCCGCTACGGCATCGCGTGGGGCGCGGTCGGGGCGGCCGCGGACTGCTTCGAGGTCGCCCGCGAGTACGCCACCGACCGCGAGCAGTTCGGGAAGCCGATCGGCAGCTTCCAGCTACAACAGGAGAAGCTCGCCGAGATGGCGACGCAGATCACGCTCGCGCAGCTGCTCGCCCACCGGCTCGCGGACCTCAAGGAGGCGGGCGAGATGCGGCCGCAACACGTCTCGATGGCCAAGCGCAACAACGTCAGGACGGCGCGCGATCAGTCGCGGATCGCCCGCGAGATGCTCGGCGGCAACGGGATCACCGCCGACTACTCGCCGATGCGCCACATGGCGAACATGGAGACGGTGTACACCTACGAAGGTACCCACGACATCCACACGCTGATCCTCGGCGAGGACCTCACCGGAATACAGGCGTACCAATAGCGCCGCGGGCCCCGAGCGGGCGTCCACGGCTCAGAACACGCCGGCGATGAACCCGACGCCCATGACGATGAGAACCGCCGCGGAGAACGCGGGCAGGTACGGCGTGTACCGCTCGACGCGCTCCCTGGAGCGGTGGTAGCCCGCGATGAGCAGCATTGTGAGTCCGACGATGCCCGCGATGACCGTGAGCGCGTAGGCGCTCATCAGTTCGAGACAGTAGTTCGACCCCGCACACAGCGCGATGATCTCGAACTCCTCCTCGTGGGCGAACCCGAGGACGAACGCGAACCACGCGATCCCGAGGAGCCCCCGGTCGGCGCTCTCGTCGAAGCCGTCGTGCGAGTGGGAGTGGCCGCCGACGAACGGGAGCGCGCCTTTTATCTGGGCGAGTCGTCCGCCGCCGTCGTTGCTGTCGTGTGAATGCTCGTGGTCGTCGCCGTCGTGTGAGTGGCCGTGGTCGTGCTGGTCCTCGCCGTCGTGTGAGTGGCCGTGGTCGTGGCCGTGGTCGTGCGCCTCACCCGGAGACCCGTGCGAGTGGCCGTGGAAGTACTCGCGGACGCCGAGCCCGATCAGCAGGACGCCGGCGACGAGGCTGACCGGGCCGCCGATCTGAACGCCGCCGAGCACCGTAATCGGCTCGTTGACCTGCGTGAGATCGAAGTAGCTCTTCGCATAGAAGAACGCCGCCACCATCGCAAGGCTGCTGACGAGGTGGCCGAACCCGATGATGAAACTCGCCGCGAACCCGTACAGCCACTTGTTGGTCTGATCGAGCGCGTACGAGGCCGCGACCGGCCAGCCGTGGCCCGGTTCGACGCCGTGGACCGCGCCGAGGAGGATCGCGCCCGCGAGCGGCCCGAACAGTTCGCTTGAGAGCATCGGTGTGCGAGGGTCGGGAACGGGGCCGTTTAGCGGTTGTTAGTACCGAACCGGGGGGAACGTAATACGGAGCCTCTTGTGTCCCCGGGTTCGACGACCAGGTGATGCGAACGAGTTTCAACATCCCCGACGAGCTGGTCGCGGAGTTCGACCGGACGTGGCGAGACGAGGGGATCGAAAACCGGTCGCGGGCGGTGCGGGAGGCGATGCTGGAGTTCGTCGAGTCGCACTCGCGGCTCGAGGACACGTCCGGCGAGGTCGTCGCGCTCGTCGGCTTCGACTACCGCCACCACGACGTCATCCGAGAGCTCCACGGCGCCCAACACGAGTACCAGGACGTCATCCTCAACACGAGCCACACTCATCAGGGCGAGTGGTGTCTCGAGTCGCTGTTCTGCCGGGGGGACGCAGAGCGCGTCCGCGAACTGACGTACCGGCTCCGCGACTTCGACGCCGTTCGACGGGTGAAGGTGATGCTGATCCGCGACGGCGACGAGTAGCGCGGGAGCCGCGCCGGTTGCCGGAAAGGAGTCAACAAGCTTCCCGGAGACGGCCTCCGGTCTGCGGGAACGCTAGCGGCTCTCCCGCTGTTCGACATTGTTCAAGTCGCTAAAATCCATAATGGATTCTTGAGAAATAGTGTCCATCAACAGTCCGACACGACAGAATTCAGGACACAAAGGGCGTGTATCGGTGGCGTATTTAATTGAGATGCCCTTGCTCTACGGAGAGTCGTTCCGATCGGGTAGCGCGTCTCCAACGAGTCGATCAGTTCGGATCGGGTTGCTCGTTATCGCGTTGCTGTCGAAGCGTGGACCGCGCCCGCTCGACGTAGGAGTTCGACGACCAACTGCGAGCGTCACTCATCTCGGCCAAGAACTCGTCGGCAGCGTCCGGCGAGATCGCGTCGTTGCGAACCAGTGCGGTGAGGAGGATGGGCGTCGTGACGAGGCGGGTCTCGGCCAGCGAGGCGTGGACGAGCGCAAGTCGATTGAACTCGTCACAGAGCAGTTGCACGGCGTCGATATCGTTCGCCAGCGTGACCGCCGCGTTCTCGCCGTCGTCCAGCGGGAACGTCTCGTCCAGTTCGATGGAACGAGTCTCCAACGCAGAGCGACGGTCGAGAGCCGCCCGCGCCGCCTCACCGGATGCGTCGTCGTAGGACGCGGTCTCGATGAGTTCGTCGACGACCTGCTCGGGGACGACCACGGTGTGCGAATCGAGGAGAAGGTCGAGTGGATTCGGTGAGGTGCCCGCCACCGTCCCGAGGCTTACGAGAGCCGACGTGTCGGCGACTATCAGAACCATCTACGAGTCGGCCAGCTCCTCCGCAACCTCGTCCACGAATTCGTCGGCCAGTTGCTCTTTCAGCAGTCGGAAGTTGGCGGCCTCCTCGTGCCCGACGAGGTCTTTCAGTTCCTCGAACGTGATGTCGTCGTCGTAGAAGGCCTCCGCGATCTCCTGTTTCACTTCGTCGGAGTGCGCGGCGTCCCGCAGGTAATCCCGAAGCGCGGAGATGAGGATGTCCGTCCGATCCGTCTCGAACACCGCAGCGAGCGCGTCGGCCCGGTTTACCAGTCCCCTCGGTGCGCGGAACTGGACGCGCTTCTTTTCGGACTCGGAACTCATATGTGTACGTTGTGAGCACAGGGGCAAAACGCTTGCTCCCTTATCACCACCATATCCTTCGGAGCCACCGAAACCGGACATGGTGTTTTTCATCGAGCCTGAATCGAAAGAGCAGCTATCGGAAGGTAATTCCGCAGCCAAACCAGTTATAAACGGCCTAAGACGCCTGTTTGTGGCTACCGAGACTCACGCTGCTCGACCTTGTTCAACTCGATCAGCAGCCGGAAGATCGCCTTCACGAGGTTCGCGTCCACGTCGAAGCGCTCGGCGTTCTCGCCGGCGCGCTCCATCACGCGCTCCTCTTGGCCCTCGTCCGTCGTCGGGAGGTCGCGCTCCTCCTTGACGGCCGCCACGGTGTCGGCGACGTACGTCCGGCGGGCGATCAGTTCGACGATCTCGCGGTCGATGTCTTCGATCTCGTGTCGCAGTTCGTCGAGGCTCCGGTCCTCCGCGTTGGGTGTGTCGCTCATTGGTGGGTAGTGGGGTCAGTCAGTGGTGTTCACGGCAGTCGTGGTGGTCACGGGCGCTCGACGGCCGCGCCGTCGTTCCTAGTCGTGGTTCGCCGCAGCGCTCCCGGGCGGTCGCCCCACGCGTCGGCGACCGCGTCGAGGTCCGTCTCGGGGTCGGCGGGGTCCGCGACGGCGACGACGCTCGGACCGGTGCCAGAGAGCGACACCGCGGTCGCGTGCGGCATCGCCTCGACCGCGGGGTCGGCGTCGAAGCCGAGCGCGGCTGAGAACGCCAGCCCGTTCACGGTCATCGCCTCGCCGTAGCGGCCGTCGAGCGCGAGGTCGGCGACGAGGTCGGCCATCGGCGCCACCGCCTCGCAGCGCGCCACGTCGGCCTCCGCACTGTAGGCGCGCTCGGGCGGCGTCCACACGAGGACCTCCCAGTCGACCGTCTCGCGGACGCGCAGTTCGTCGGCGCCGTTGTCGGTGACGGTGACGCCGCCGAGCATCGACGCGGTCGCGTCGTCAAAGGCGCCCGTAACCGTCACGCCGGCCTCCCGGGCCGCGCGCACGCCGAGCCGGCAGGCCTCCAGGCGGGTGACGTCGACCGCGGGGTCGTCCGGGTCGTCGCCGACCGCGTCGTCACTTGCGCGGCCGCCGTCGCCGACCGCGAGCCCGAGCGCGTCGCAGGTCGCGAGGACGGTCGCGTTGGCGGCCGCGCTGGAGCTCTTCAGCCCCGCCGCCAGCGGCACGTCGCTGTCGGTCCGGACGCGGCCGCCCTCGCCGTCGCCCCAGCGCTCGGTCGCGAGCGCGACGCAGCGCTCGATCAGGTCGGTGTCGGCGGCGGCGTCCTCGGCGATTTCCCCCTCGACGCCGTCCGCTTCGGGGTCGAGTTCGACCGTCGCGCGCGTCTCGACGTCGATGCCGAAGGCGGCGCCCGTACCGGTCGCGAGCGCGTTCAACACCGTTCCGGCGCCGAGCGCCGCCGCCCGTCCCTCCATGGGTCCACGGCTCGCGAGCGCAGACAAAGAGGTAGCGATCACGGCGAGTCTCTCGGCCGGCGAGGGCCGGAGCCGTAGCACCGGTCGGATCCTCTCAGATCGGTTCCGCGCGCCTGACCGCCGCGTCGACCGCGTACCGGGCCGACTCGGGGCGGACACTGCTCCGTCGGCTCGGGAACGTGATCTCCACCTCGAACCGCCGGGGCCGCGAGCCGTCGAACCGGTTATCGCCGTTGAACCGCCGCGTGACGTAGTCGAACGCGACGGAGTCGCGCTCGTCCGATCCTGCGGGCGTCTCGTACGCGTCGACCCGGAACTCGACGGTTCCGTACTCGAACCGGCCCGCGTTCTCGACGGTCAAGCGAGCCGTGACCGTGGTCCGCCCCCCGCCTTCGGTCACGTCCAGAACCGTCGCGTCGGTAACGACGAGCCCCGACCCGTCGGGACCGACTTCGTCGGGCGTCGTTTCGTCGGCGTCGTCGCTCCCCGAGTCGTCTCCCGCTTCGCCGCCGTCGTCGCCCGAACCGCCGCCGCCGTCGCTGTCCGAGTCATCTGAGTCATCCGAGTCATCCGAGTCGTCGCCGCTCGCGCCGTCGTCCGTCTGTCGAGTGTCGGAGTCTTCCTCCTCCGAGGTCACGAGGCAGCCGGCGAGCAGTCCGGCGGCGCCGACCGCGAGGACGCCCCGCCGCGACGCGCTTCGGATCGGTCGGCCGGCATCACTAGGGTCCGAGCGCCAGTCGGGGCGGGTCATCGCATCACCGTCCCGAGGACGCCGGTCGACGCGCCGACGGCGCCGGAGACGAACGCGGTCGCGATGGTCGGTACGAGCGCGTCGACGAGCCCGTGCGCCTGCGTCGCGGCGTCGCCCTGCGAGACGACTATCACGGTGACCGCGACCAGCCCGTACGCCAGCGCGCCGAGGCCGGTCCCGAGCCCGCAGGTCGTCGCCGCAGAGACCACGCCCCGCGCCCGCGAGCCGACGAGGACGCCGAACACGCCGGCCAGCGGGACCGCGGCGATGAGAACGGTCGCGGTCGCGGCGAGGTACGACTGGGCGACGAACACCGGGCCGAACCGCGCGGTCTCGCCGGTCGCGGCGGTCGCCAGCGCCGCCTCCGCCCACCCCGTCGCGGCCGCGCCGACGATGCCGACGCCGGCGCCGACCAAGGCGAACGCCGCGGCCACGAGGCCGATCTGGTCGGCGTTCACGCGCCGGTCACCCACCCGTGCCGTAAGCGGCCGTGCCAGCCGGTCCGCTCCTCCCACGCGTCGCCGGAGAAGCCGGTCGCGAGCAGGAACTCGCCCGCTCGGACGACGTACCCGTACTGGACGCCGGCGTGCTCGTCGAAGCCGTACCGGTCGCCCTCCGCCTCGCGGTGGTAGAACCGGTGCCAGGCGGTCGGCCCATCATCGGTCTCGGCGTCGCCGTCGGAGCTGTTCTCACCGTCGGAGCCGTTCGCATCGTCCGAGCTGTTCCCGTCGAAGTCGGAGCCGGCGAGGGTCGCTTCGGGGTCGATCGGGGCGCGGCCCTCCGTCGATCCCTCGTCGAGGGCCGCGGAGAGCCGCGCTTCGGCGGTCTCGGCGTCCGGGTACCGCTGGACGTAGACAGGGACGCCGCCGAGTTCGCGGGCCCACCCCTCGAACGCCTCTCGGCGTCGGTTCCCCAGGGGAGGGCGGTCCGCGAACGCGACGAACAGCTCCTCCACGCGGTCCGCCGGCCGCGGAATCGGGCCGAGCCGCGCGCGCAGTTCGCGCCGACGCTCGGAGGCGAACGCGTCGCCGTAGATCCGCGGGATCCGGTCGCGGTCGACCTCGTCGCGGTCGTACGGCCGGTGCGCGAACGTCGAGAAGCCGCGGCTCGCGACGGCGAGCTCGACGAGCGTCCCACCCGTGACGCGCCCCCGTTCGCGGTCGTCCGTCGGCAGCGGCGCCAGCAGCCGGCGGAACATCCGGTTGTGAATCGGGTCTCGCGAGAACGCGTCCTCGACGTAGGTAGCCGTGCCGATGCTCGCGAGGTCGGTCCGCATCCGGTCGAGCTCCTCGAGCGCGCGGTCGATGTCGTCGCGAGGGGCAACTCTCCGCAGCACGCCGACGTGGCGCTCCGTTAGATCGCGGATTCGGATTCCGGGTGAGAAGTGCGGTTCGAGGGCCTCGGCCGCGCGGTCGGCGGCGGTCTCGCCCGCGGCCGCGACCTCGTCGACCTGCTCGGCCGTGATGGCCGCCTCCTCGTCGACGGTCGCGCGGACCGACCGGACGGTCGCGACCGCGTCGGCGACCGCGTCGCGGTAGGTCGCGACCGCGTCCGGGTACTCGGTCGCGAACCACACCGCGTCGTCGACGACTTCGCGCGTCGCGTCCGCCAGCGCGGCGTTCGTCACCGGCGGGGCGCCATCGGTCTCCTCGGGCGGGTCGTCGGGAGGGCCGTCTTCGGGCGGGTCGCCGCCGGGGTCGTCCCCGTCGCCCGGCGCGTCGGCGTCCTCGGGGGCGTCGGGGGCGTCAGGGTACTCGACGCCCTCGACGCCGAGACACCCGGCGGTCCCGACGAGGGCGGCGCCGACGCCCAGAAGCGTCCGTCGCGTCCGTTCCATGACACGCACTCCCCACGGCAGGGACTTAAATGTGGCACGCCAATTCTCGCGGCTGAGGGCGCCCCGTCGCGCGGGGGAGAGAGGGGGATCCAGTCGGGTCACCGACCGCCGCGCGTCGGCGCGGCCCCGAGCGCGTCCCTTTTGAGGCCGGCACCCCGAGCGTCGCGTATGTCCGCGCCATCACGCAGCGACGTGCCGCCGACCTCGATCGGCGTCGACCTCCGCGAGGAGGGCGTCGTCGTCGAGTACCTCGACGGCCGGACGACCCTCTACCGGGGCGTCCCAGAGTCCGCCGAGGGATCGGTGACCGCTGGCCCCGGCAAGGAGACCCATGTCCTCGTCACCGACCCCACGGAGACGGAGGGCGTGATGACGTACGTGAACGACTACAAGACCGACGACGAGATCCTCGAAGAGTCGGGCGTCGGCCGCGTCGTCGTCGAGGATAGCGAGCGCGACGAAGTGTTCCCTGGCGTGATCGTCGGCCGGGACGGGCGGCGCAACGAGGTCGTCGCCGACCCCGAGATCGCCGGCGGGCGCGTGTTCGTCTTCGTCGAGGACGGCTGGACCGAGGGGAGCTACGAGATCGTCGAGGGCCCCGAGGACGGCCTCGACGCGCATCGGTGACGCCGACGAGTGGGCGGCCGTCCGGGGGGTCGATGCGATGAGCCTCGCGAAACCCTGGCGCGACCTCGACCGGTCGGCGGTCGGGAGCGCCCCGGACCGCTACGCCCTGTACGAACTCGGCGACTCGGACGGCGACACGGTCGGGTTCGGGACGGGCGTCCTCCGCGACGAGCTGAAGGAGGCGCTCGCGTACGGCGACGCCGCCAAGGTGCGGTGGGAACTCGCAGACTCGCCCGAGCACGCCGAGCGGCTGCTCGCGGACCACGTCGGGGAGTGACCGCTCCGTCGGCGCGGTTCGAGCGACCGGGAACGACCGACAGACGAAAGTCCGGTCGCCGCCGAGGGAGCGACATGAGCGACGAGGCCGAGACCGACGGCGACGAGGCCGAGACCGACGGCGGCGACGAGGTGCTTCGCGCCAGCGACATCGGCGGCGAGGGGCCGCCGGTCGAGGAGAAGCCCTACAAGATCGTCTTCGAGGCGAACAAGTGCTTCGGGGCGGGGAAGTGCGCCGAGGTCGCCGACAACTGGGTGATGGATGTGGTGAGCGGCATGGCGAAGCCGGAGGCGTACTACATCGGCGAGGAGGACTTAGCCGAGAACGTCCGCGCGGCCGAGGCGTGCCCCGCGAAGAAGGACGCGGGCGTGATCCACGTCGTCGACCGCCGGACGGACGAGGAAATCGCGCCCGACCCGCACGGCGACGGGACGCTATCCGTCGACTGGTAGCGCGCGGCCGCATTTCCGAAAGGGGTTTCACCGCGCCGCCGGTAGCCGAATCAGAGCGGGGGTGGCTGAGCCTGGCCAAAAGCGGCGGACTTAAGATCCGCTCCTGTAGAGGTTCGAGGGTTCGAATCCCTTCCCCCGCACTCCTGCGGCGAGCAATCCGCGAGCCGCAGGTGTAGACAAGGAAGGGATTCGAACCCAGAAAGTCGCAGCCCGGAACGGCGAGCGGAGCGAGCCGCACGCCCGGACCGTCTTTCGTTGGTTCGAATCCCTTCCCCCGCATATCGCGGCGCTCACGGTGTGTGAGCGCCGCGTCTCTGATTGAAAGGGATTCGAATCAGGGAGGTCGCGCGCAGCGAAGCGAGCACGTCCGACTGTGGTTCGAATCCCTTCCCCCGCACTCCTGCGGCGAGCAATCCGCGAGCCGCAAATGTAGACAAGGAAGGATTCGAAGCAGCGAACGGAGTGAGTGAGGTTCGAATCCCTTCCCCCGCATATCGCGGCGCTCACACACCGTGAGCGCCGCGTCTCTGATTGAAAGGGATTCGAATCAGTGAACGGGAGGTGAGCGAGGTTCGAATTCCACGGGTGCGAATATGGTTGATTGTTACTATTTCCGGAGGACAGGACACCTCGGCGGTCGTATGTCTCATGAATTAAGTACGGGGGAAGAGAATGTGCCCTGAATGGATGACTCGGGACGCGCCGAGTCGAACCGCGGACTCGGCCGATACTCGTCGCTTCTCCCGGGTTTGGTGTTTGTCGCAGGTAGTTTAATATTCCTTATAGGAATTGCGCAGGGCGTTCTGGAACTGTTCGGAGGCGGGTCGGTCGTGATCGCGCTGTTCAATCTCATCCTCGTTGGGATCCCGGGGACGATCCTCATGTACGCCGGGTATTGGATGCCTCGCTCCGACATCGAACCGGAGTACTATCCGCGGGTCATCGCGAGGATTGTCGGCGGTACCGGGGTGATGTTCGGCTTCATCCTGTTGCGGGACCTCCACCCCGGGGTTACCGTCGAGTGGTCGGTCGGGACGCAGTCGATCGCGCTGATGATCGGCTCTATCGGTGGGTTACTGATCGGCATTCAGGAGTCGAAGGTGCGGATCCGAACGGAGGAACTCGAAGCGAGGACGTGCGAACTCAAGGACCGGGAACGCCACCTCGAACGGCAGAACGAACGGTTAGACCAGTTCTCGGACGTCGTCTCACACGACCTGCGGAACCCGCTGAACGTCGCCAGCGGACGGCTGGAACTGGCCCGAGAGGAGTGCGACAGCGACCATCTCGCGGACGTGGAGAACGCCCACGACCGCATGGAGGCGCTGATCACCGATCTCCTGACGCTGGCGCGGCAGGACCAGTCCCCGAGCGAGTGGAGCAGCGTTCGGCTCGCGGATCTGGCCGAGGGGTGTTGGCGGAACGTTCAGACGGAGGAGGCGACGCTGCGTCTCGTGACGGACGGGACGATCCGCGCCGACGAGAGCCGGACCGGCCAACTGTTCGAGAACCTCATCAGAAACGGCGTCGAACACGTCGGTTCCGACGTGACCGTGACGGTCGGCGACCTCGACGACGGGTTTTATCTCGAAGACGACGGTCCCGGTATCCCGCCCGGTGAGCGGGGTGACGTATTTAAAACGGGACACACCACCTCGGAGCAGGGAACCGGCTTCGGACTGAGTATCGTCGAACAGATCGTCGAGGCCCACGACTGGGAGATCCGAATCACGGAGGGCACGAACGGCGGCGCCCGGTTCGAGGTCACTGGCGTCGAGTTGGCGGCCGAGTGACCTCCTCCTCGCCGTAAACGGCGAGGCTTCCCACGGCACTACACCGCTGGGTTGGGATATTTGCTGGTTCACGGCCTGTCGGTATGACAGGCCGATGGCGTTCACGAGAACGCTGTTCTCGTGCAGCCCATCAGAAATCGAAGATTTCTGAGGACGGGGCCACACCGCCGTTACTCCTATCCCGGCAGGGGACTCGGAGTTATCTTGACCGAGACACCACAGCGGTTCGAGAGTGTGTCTCGAACGTTCTGGGCCTCGGAGTCCCGATATTGTGCATTTGAGTGGGCGGTGTGACCGCCTCGGTGTACGTCATGCTACGATACACTATTAGTTAAATATCCGTATTGTTGCTGAACGTAGGTTGTGGAGGCGTTGTCGGATTCACGCCCGCCGTGAACGGCGGGATTCTCTCCTCGAAGAAAGATAGGGTCCCCGCGTCGATGGGGCGCTCTCCGAACGACCACGCGCGCCCTCCGAACGACCACGCGCGCCCTCCGAACGTCCGCACCCGGCCGCCGAATCGGCGAGCGCGACGGCGCTAACAGCAGAACATGAAGGGGTAGACCAAGGCGACGCGGTCGCCCTCCTCCAGTTTCGTGTCGAAGCCGTTCTCGTTCTCGTTGAAGTGGCCGTTCACGAGGATCCGGGCGTACGCGATGGTCTGCTCGCCGACCGGGTTCTTCGACCACGTGCCGGGCAGCTCCTCCGGCGTCGGCGCCCAGCCGCTGTGGGTCGCGTCGGACTCCGACTCCGCGATCAGCATGTCCTGAAGCTGGGGGTAGTCCTCGAACAGCTCGTCTAAGAACGCGCGGAGCGTGTCGCCCTCGAACGCGTATTCGAACTCGTAGGCGCCGAGCTCCGTGCGCACGTGGCCGGTACACCGCACGGTGACGGTCGTCTCTGCCGCGGTCGCCGTCGCGTCCGCCGCGTCCGGGCTCGACTCCGCCGGCTCGCTGATTTGGGTCATACGCGTTCGTAGGCCGTCGGTCGGGGTAAGCCGACCCGCGAACATGTTCACGGCCATCTACGTTGCCGACCTGATCCGCAGGCGGTTCGTCCTCCGCGCGTCGGAGGACGACCCCAGCGTCGACGACATGGCGGTCGCGGAGGGCATCGTGAGCGACGACTGACCGCCGCGGACCCCCCTCGCCACGACGCGGCCCTCAGTCGGGGAGGTCGTCCGCCCGCTCCGACCACCCGGTCGAGTCGGTCGCGAGGTCGCGGACCTCCCGGCGGACCCGCGCGAAGTTGTCGACGACGTCCTGCGTGGTGACTATCCCCTCGGGCGTCACGCCGTCGACGACGACGAGCTTCTTGACGCCCTCCGAGCGCATGCGCTCCGTCGCCGTCCGGAGCGTCGCGTCCGGGCGAACGGTGACGAGCGGCGCGCTCGCTGCCTTCCGGACCGGGATCGAAGACAGCGGATCGTCGGTGACGTACCCGGCCTGGAGGACGTCGCTCTCGGTCAGGATCCCGGCCGGAGTCCCGCCGTCGGTGACGACGACGCTCCCGACTTGGTCGCGGAGCATCCGCTCTGCGGCGTCCCGGACAGTGGCGTCGACGTCGCAGGTCACGAGGTCCGTCGTCATCACCTCCTCGACGAGCATGCGACTCGATACCGCGGCGGGGTACTTGTAGGTGGCTGCGCCGCGCGCGGCGGCGCGCTCGTCCTGATCGCCCCGGGCGCGGTCGCCGCTGCTCAGTAGTGCCAGGGGTACTCGCGGAACGCCGGCTCCCTGCCCTCCAAGAACGCGTCGCGACCCTCTTGGGCCTCCTCAGTCATGTACGCGAGCCGCGTCGCCTCGCCCGCGAACACCTGCTGGCCGACCATCCCGTCGTCGGCCATGTTGAACGCGTACTTCAGCATCCGCATCGCGGTCGGCGACTTCCGGGTCATCTCGTCGGCCCACTCTAAGGCCACGTCCTCTAACTCCTCGTGTGCGACGACCTCGTTGACCATCCCCATGTCCGCGGCCTCCTCGGCGGAGTAGGTCTTCCCGCGGAAGAACACCTCGCGAGCCTTCTTCTGGCCGATCTGTTGCGCGAGGTAGGCGGAGCCGAACCCGCCGTCGAACGAGCCAACGTCGGGATCGGTCTGGAGGAACTTCCCGTGCTCCTCGCTGGCGAGGGTCATGTCGCAGACGACGTGTAGCGAGTGGCCGCCGCCGACCGCCCAGCCGGGGACGACCGCGACGACCGGCTTCGGCATGAACCGGATCAGCCGCTGGACTTCGAGGATGTGGAGCCGACCGGCGCGCGCCGAGCGGACGAGGTCGTCGTCGTCGTCACCCGCCTCGTCGTCGTCGCGGTACTCGTAGCCGGAGCCGCCGCGGACCGACTGGTCGCCGCCCGAGCAGAACGCCCAGCCGCCGTCCTTCTCCGAGGGGCCGTTGCCGGTGAGGAGGACGCAGCCCACGTCCGCCTGCTTGCGCGCGTGGTCGAGCGCGGCGTACAGCTCGTCGACCGTACCGGGTCGGAAAGCGTTGCGGACCGCCGGGCGGTCGAAGGCGATCCGGACCGCGGGGACGTCAACGGCGCGGTGGTAGGTGATGTCGTCGAACTCGTCGGTGACGGCTTCCCACGCGTCGGGATCGAAGATCTCCGAAACCATGGGGGAACGTGGGCCCGGCCGCTCATAAACGGCGACGGATCGACCGGGAGGAACGCGTCCGGTCAGGGAGGGAACTCCTCGCGCTCCGCGGCGAGGAGGGGGAGCCGACGCCAGCGTCTGGGGCGGACGCCGGAGTCGCGGCTCGCCCGTCGGGGTCTGTCAGTCGTGCTGCGCGTACGCACCCTTCGGGTGCCCCTTGTGCTGGAGGTTGCGGTTGTCGCGCTTCCGCGTCGCGGTCGCGGGGATGACCTCGCGGGTCGGGTCGATCTCCGACCGCGGCATCCCGGTGTAGCCGTGGTCCGGATGCTCGGAGCAGTGTGCCATCGCGTCGTGCGAGCCCTCCCACGGGCCCTCGTCACAGCCGTCCGCCGTACAGACGAACACTATCTCCTCTGACATGCTATCCGGGGGTTCCCGACCGGTGTATAAAAACCTCGCACCGAAATTATCAGTTATGATTCTATGAGTACGGGGAGAAACCGGCCGAGGGCATGGCCGGGCCGCTAGTCGCTGACGGCGGGCGCGCCGAACAGCTCGACGCTCGTTCCGTCGTGCCGGCAGTCCTCGAGCGCGTGTTTGGCCGCGAAGCCGGCCTCGTGGGCGGAGGCGCCGCGGCCGACGCCGACCTGGAGCTCGATGTCGACGTCGTCCTCGACGTGGGCGACCGCCGACGAAAACGCCGACTCGGGGAGGTCGGGGCAGACCGCCACGACGTTGTCGCCGCCGACGAAGAAGGCGAGGGCGCCGTGCGCCTCGCGGAGGTGCCGCATCAGCGAGCCGTACGCCTGTTCGATGTTGATGAACGTGTCGAACTCGTTGAGCCGGTCGGTGTACTTGCCGGTGGCGTTGACCACGTCGAAGTGCGCGACCTGGAGGTCCGACCGGTCCGTCTCCGAGAGGTACTCGCCGGCGAGCACCTCGGTCCGGCTCTCGTCCTGCGCGCTGCCCGCGGTCTGGAGCCGCCGGTTCGCCGCTTCGAGCGCGTCGACGGGGCGCTCGGCGACGGCGGTGCCGAGGCTGACGCTGACCGGGTAGCGGTTGCCGATCGACTCCTGGAGGCTCGCGTGAGCCGCGCCGTCGACGCCGTTGGTCACCGCGATCATGTTGTCGAAGCGCGTAAAGAAGACGTAGGCGTCGCGGTGGCCGAGGAACTGGGCGACGTCGGCGAACAGCCGCGACTGGAGCGTCTGGAGGTCCATCTCCCGGCGCGGCTCCGGCGTCGTCGTCCACGGGCCGTAGTTGTCGATCTGGACGAGGGTCACCTGGGTCGTCGTCACAGTGAACATCGGTACGGAACGTGGCCGCTTTACCCTTCCGTTATCCCGAAGGTGGGACCGGTACCGAGTTCGTGATCCTTGAGTCGATCTAGCCGTTCGCGAACGCGGGCGCAACCCCTACGGCCGTGGCGCCCCCATCGCGGGTATGGAATTCAGCGGCGCCGTCGTCGACGTCGACGGCACGGTCGTGCGCGGCGACGATCCGATCCCGGGCGCCCCGGCGGGCTACCGACGCCTCCGCGAGGCGGGGATCGAGACGCTGTTCGTCTCGAACAACCCGACGAAGGCGCCCCCGGCGTACGTCGACCGCCTCGGCGCGGCGGGGTACGAGGTCGGCGCCGAGCGCGTCTTCACCGCGGGTAGCGTGACGACGCGGTACCTCCGGGAACGACACGCCGACGCCGACCTGCTCTGTATCGCGGAAGCGGGGCTGCTCGACCAGTTCGCGGCGGCGGGGCTCTCGACGACAGACGACGTGGACGCCGCCGACGCCCTGATCGCCTCCATCGACCGCGAGTTCGACTACGACGACCTCTGTACCGCGCTGTGGGCCTTAGAGCGGGACATCCCGTTCATCGGCACCGACCCCGACGTGGTGATCCCGGCCCCCGAGCGCGACGTCCCCGGGTCCGGCGCCGTGATCAACGCGATCGCCGGCGTCGCCGAGCGCGAGCCCGACGCCGTCCTCGGCAAGCCGTCCGACACCGCGATCGAGATGGTGCGCGAGCGGCTCCCGTATCCCGCCGAGGAGTGCCTGGTGATCGGCGACCGGCTCGACACGGACATCGCGCTCGGCGAGCGCGCCGGGATGACGACCGTCCTTGTCCGCTCTGGCGTCACCGACGAGGCCGCCCTCGCGGCGTCCGAGGTCTCCCCCGATCACGTGATCGACCACCTCGGCGAGATCGACCGCGTCATCGGCTGAGGAGCAGGCATCGGACCGCCGACAGTGTCCGCCGCGTGGAGAACAGTTATGTACGAGGGAGCGTACCACTCGCACATGGGAGTGGTTGGCTCACACGAAAACCGGACCGGGGACGACGAGGAGGATCCCGAGGAGTCCGTCCGCGTGCTGGAGGGACACGCGGTCCAGTTCAACGAGTACCGGTACTGACGGGCACCGACTACTGACACTGACGGGCACCGAATACGATACCGACTAGCACCAGATACCCACACCGCGGTATCAGCGTGTGCGCGAGGCGCGACCGACCGCCCGACGGCTGTCGGGACCGTTAAGTGGGCGTCGCGGGTAGCCGAGGGTGTGATACGGAGGCTCCGACGCGAGAGTATCTTCGCCGCGGTGGCCGCCCTGGCGGTCCTCGCGCCGGCGCTCGAGGCCGCCGCCGCCGTCCCCTTCTTCGCCGTGGCGGGAGCGGCGTTCCTCGGCGTCCGCGACGGCGAGTGGTTCGAGACGCTCGCCCTGCCCGGCGACCGCGAGGCCGAACGCCTCTACGGGCTCGTCTCGTTCGCGCTCGCGGGTGCCGGCCTCGGGCTGTTCGCGTCGCTGCCGCGCGCTCCGCTGCCGTACGAGGCGTTCGCGGCAGCGACCCTCGCGGTCGGCGCTGGGCGCCTCGGACGGACACTCGTCTCCCGGCAGACGAGCGACGAGTTCCCCCTCGTCGCCGGCTACGTCGTCGCCGGGACGGCCGCCGCCCTCCTCGGACAGATCGCGGTGCGCCTCCAGACCGGCGCCCCGGTCGACGGCGCGACGCTTCCCCTGCTCGTCTTCCTCGCGGCCGGGGCCGCGCTGACGGCCGCGCTCGTCCGCTCGCTGGTGTTCTCGCGGGACGCGCACATCACGACCGTCCTCGTCGCGTTCGTGACGTGGGGGTTCCTCGCCGTCGAGCCGACCGTCGACGCCCCGCTCATCGTCGCCGGCCTCGCGGTGACCGGCGCGCTCGGCTACGTCTCCTTCGCCATCGGCACCGCCTCGGTGGCCGGGATGCTCACCGGCGTCGTCTCGGCGCTGCTCGCGGTCGTCCTCGGCGGCGTCGGCTGGTTCCTCACGCTGATGTCTTTCTACGCGTTCGGCGGGCTCGCCTCGAAGTACCGGTTCGACGAGAAGGCGGCTCGGGGCGTCGCTCAGGAGAACGAGGGGGCCCGCGGCACCGGCAACGTGTTGGCGAACTCCGCGATCGCGCTCGCGGCGGTGGTCGGCTACGCGACCGCGCCGCACCTCGCCGTCCCGACCGCCCCCTTCGGGTTCGTGTTCGCGGGCGCGACGGCGACCGCGATGGCCGACACGCTCTCCTCGGAGATCGGCGGCCTCTTCGACGGCCCCCGGCTGGTGACGACGCTCCGCCGCGTCGAGCCCGGCACCGACGGCGCGATCACCTGGCAGGGCGAGCTGGCGGGCCTCTCCGGCGCGCTGCTCGTCGGCCTCCTCGCCGCCGGCGGGGCGCCGATCCTCGATCCCGTCGTTCCCGGCGGGGTCGCCGCGGGCGGGGCGGTCGTCGCCGCGGGTGTCGCCGGGATGACCGTCGACAGCCTCCTCGGCGCCCTTATCGAGGGAGATCGGATCGGCAACCAGACCGTGAACTTCCTCGCGACGCTGGCCGGCGCGGCCGTCGCTGTCGCGCTCTGGGCGGTGGTGTGAGTGGCGGGCGAGGACCCCGATCCCCGGGTCCGCCCGGGACGGACCGCCGACGCCGACCGGATCCGCGAGCTCCAGTCGCACCTCCGGCAGCCCAGCCCGGACCTGCTGGAGTACGGGCTGGCGGTGGGCGCCGCGCGCGTGAGCGTCGCCGACGGCCGGGTCGTCGGCTACCTCCTCCCGGTGGACGCGCCGAACCGCCCGGGCGTCCACGTCGCGGAACTCGTCGTCGCGCCCGCCTTCCGGCGCGAGGGGCGCGCCCGCGGGCTCCTCCGGGCCGCGATCGCCGACGCCGACGGCCCGGTGACGCTTCAGGCGCACCCGGACAACGACGCCGCGCTCGCCCTCTACGAGTCGCTCGGCTTCGAGGTCGTCGAGCGGCGGCCGGACGCGTACGCCGACGGCGACGGGCTCGTGTTGCGACACGTCCCGTAGCGGGCCGCCGGCGGATCCCCCGTGCGACCGCCGCAGGCACAAGGACTATTCGAACGCCACGCCTCCGGACAGCCATGAGTGACGCCGACGCGGAGACCGGGTCGATCGAGGTCGACTTCGGCGAGGACGGGCTGGTGCCGGCGGTCGCCCAGGACGCCGACTCCGGCGAGGTGCTGATGCTCGCGTACGTCTCGCCCGAGGCGCTTTCGCGCACCCGCGAGACCGGCGAGGCCCACTACTACTCCCGGTCCCGCGAGGAGCTGTGGCACAAGGGGGGCAGCTCGGGGCACACCCAGTCGGTCCGGGAGGTCCGGGTCGACTGCGACGCCGACACGCTGCTGTACCTCGTCGACCAGGCGGGCGGCGCCTGCCACACCGGCCACCGGTCGTGTTTCCACCGGACGATAGACGGCGAGAACGTCGGCGAGCGCGTCTTCGACCCCGACGAGGTGTACTGACCGATGGCCGAGGGTGCCGGCGGGACCGCGCGGCGAGGCGGCGAGGAGAGCAAAACGGGCGACGGATATGACCCCGTCGCCGAGGCCGGTGAAGCGGCCGCGCGGCTCCGCGAGCGCTACGACGAGCTCCGCCGAACGACGTCGCGGATCGACGGCTACGGGCGCGACCGCGTCGAGGCCGCGGCCGACGCGTACCGGCGCGCCCATCGGATCCTCGACCGGTTCGAGGAGGACGCGGTCGGCTCCGGCGACTTCGAGTCGTACGTTCGCTTCCGCGGCGAGTTCGGCGACGCGGTCGACGTCGACGACGACACGCCCGCCGGGGAGGCCTTCGAGGCGGCCGACGAGGCGGTGGACAAGCGCCGGCTCTCCGAGTCGGACTTCACGGCGGCCCGCGAGGCGCTGGAGCCGGCCGGGGAGTTCGTCGACCTCCTGGAGGCGTACGACGAGGCGGTCGACGACTACCGGGCGGCCCGAAAAGACGCCCGCGAGGCCCGCAAGCGACTCGACTCGCGGCTCGAGGAGCTCCGCGAGGTCGCCGACATGGCCGACGCCGACCTCGACGCCGACCTCTCCCGCCTCCGCGACCCGATCGAGACGTACGACGAGGGCGTCCGGGAGGCGTTCCGGGAGTTCTTCAAGTCGGCGTCCGCCCGCGAGGTGTTCGACTTCCTCGACCGCGCGGACGCGACCCCCTTCGTCGACGTCGACGTGCCGCCGACCGACCTCGCGGAGTATGTCGAGACGCACGCAGCCGGCGAGGAGCCGCCCGCGACCTTACTGGAGTACGCCGACTACACGAACTCCAAGCTGGAGCACTACGTCGACGACCCGGGGGCGCTCCGCACCGCGGTCGCGGTCCACCGGACGTACCTCGAACGCCTCGACGGCGAGCCGCTGACCCTCGATTGGCCGCCGAAGCCGGGCGACGAGCTCGCCTACGAGATCGACGAGCTGGTCCCCTTGGTCGGGCGGATCGCGGACGACGAGGTCGTCGCGACCCTGCGCTCCGTCCGAGAACTCGCGCGGGGCGACGAGTACGAGCGGCTCCGGCGCGCGGCCGAGGTGCGCGACGCGCTCGACGACGCCGAACTCGCGCTGATCGAGCGCGGCGAGGCCGAGGAGCGCGTCGCCGAGGCCGAGCGGACGCGCTCGCTCGTCGACGACGTGCTGGCGGAGACGGAGCGGGAGTGAGCGCCGCGGTTGGTGACTGAACGCGCGCCGCCGCAGAGTGCGGATTTTTAAGCCCCGTCGCGGCCGAGCGTGGGTATGACCCGATTCGACGCCGCGACCGAGGACGAGCGGCTGAAGCTGTTCGCCGACGCCGCGGCCGCGCACCGCGCGCGCTCCGGCGACGTGATGACCGTCGACGTCGACCCCGACAGCGACGACACCGAGGGCGGCGAGGTGCCGCCGTGGATCCAGCTCGCGGGCACCGAACTCATCATGGACTGTACCGACGAGGAGCTAGAACGCCTGAAGGAACTGCTCTCGGAGTTCCCGGAGTTCCGGATCGACGAGCTCGTCAGCCCGGAGGAGGCCGAGGGGACGAACGCCGTCGTCACCGCGCGGTCGGACGCGAACCGCGTCGCGGGGTTCATCGAGCGCGCCTTCTGCGAGGTGTACGAGCTCGACGAGGAGTACCGGGCGTGGGTGACGGCGATCTGACGCCGACCGCCCCGGACCGCCCCCACCGATCGGCCGTCACTTCGCGAAGTAGCTCGTGAAGAATCCCGAGAGGAAGGAGCTTATCGCGACCGCAACGAGGAGGTCTGTCGTGTCGTGGTCGCCGTCCGAGGCGGTGAGCCAGGTGACTGCGACGCCGATGCCGAGCGATATTACGCCGTTCGCCGTGTCTTCTTTGAGTCCCATGGGCCTCATTGGCGACGAAGTAACAAAACGGATGCGGCGGGCTCGGCCGCGCCCGGGCCACCGAGGTCGAGGCGGTCGCGGCGGCGGTCAGTGGAAGCCGCGGTCGACGTCGTCGTCCTCGATCAGGTCGTCGAGCTCGCCCGTGAGCAGCTCCTCGGCCTCCTCGAACGTGTCGGAGAGCTCGTCGAGCTCGTCGGGCCGGCCGTCGAACTCGTACTCCATGGGGCCGAACGCGGGCGACTCGACCGCCTCCATCACGTCCTCGAAGAGGTGGTCGGGGTCGGTCGGCGCCTCGGCGTGGACCCGCAGCGTCTCGGTGAGCCGCGTCGCCATCTCCTCGGCGTGATCCTCGTCCTCGGGCGCCGACCGGACCGCGAACCGCCCGTCGCTGTCGGCGTCCGGGAGGAGCGGATCGAGCCCGTCGTCGACTTTCCGGGCGACCTTCGTCCCGACGCCGCGGAGGTCGCGAGGGTTCTTCGCGTACGTCTTCAGGTGGTAGAGGCCGACGCTCGGGTGGCCGAAGTAGAGGTCCTCGCCGAGGCCGCCGCGGCGGGAGCCGGCGACCGCGCGCCAGCCGTCGGGGTCGGTCGAGTCGCTCGCGACGTCCGCGAGGATGTCGTCCCAGTCTCGTACGCGCATGTCGGTCGATTATTTATAAGTGAACCCGCTTGAGCGTGTCGGTGCCGGCGGGGTGCGCACGCGAGACGGCAACACACAGCCGCGGCGACCGCCGACCCACCCCGCCCACCGACAGCGTTTTTCGCTGCCGCCGCCGAGCGGGGACGTGAACGTTCGGGGGCCGATCGTCTCCGTCGGGGAGGCGCGGACGGTGTCGACGTCGTACGGCGAGCGCGACCTCCGCGAGGTGCGGATCCGGCCCGACCGCGGCGCGGGCGACCCGGTCGACGTGACGCTGTGGGGGAAGTGGACGGAGACCGCCGAGCAGGCGGAGCCGGGGATGGAGCTGCTCGTCACCGACCCCGAAGAGGACGAGTACCGCGGCGAGACGGGGTACGCCACGACCGACGAGTCGTGGGTCGTCCTCGAGCCCGACTTCCTCGTCGACGTGACCGGGATCCGCTCGTGGGTCCAGTGCCCGCGGATGTACTATTTAAATAAGCTCTCCGGCATCCCGCTCAACTACCCCGTCGTCAAGGGGACGGTCGTCCACGAGGTGTTCGGCGACCTGCTCCGCGGGATGGAGCTGGAGGAATCCGTGGCGGACCGCGTCGCGGAGGCCGGCCTCGAACTCGGACTCTTAGGCTACGAGACCGCGGAGGTCGAAGACGAGGTTCGGCGCAACGCCGCCGCGGTCGAGGGGTGGCTCGCGCAGGGGACGCTCTCAGACGAGGACACGTGGCGCTCGGAGTTCACCCTCATCTCGCCGACGTTCGGTTTAAAGGGGCGGGCCGACGCGCTCCGTCGCGGCACCCCCGTCGAGCTGAAGACCGGGAAGAACACCAAGCGGGAGCCGCGGTTCCACGACAAGGTCCAGGCGGCCTGCTACGCGCTGATGCTCGACGAGCGCGGCGTCGACCCCGACATCGGGACGCTGCTGTACACGAAAAACACCGCCTTAGACCGCAACGAGGAGTCGGGCGATCTGGCGCCCGCCAAGGAGTTCACCGTCGGCCGCGGCTTCCTGGAGTTCGTCGTGCGCGAGCGCAACGCCCTCGCGGCGATGGAGTGGCGCGCGCTCAACGACCGCGGCGAGCGCCCCACGGTGCCGACGGGGTACGAGGCGGACGCGACGTGTAGCTACTGCTTCGAGCAGGACACGTGTATGGTCGTCTCCGGCCGTCTGGACCAGGAGTCGAAGGCGGGGCAGGTCGGGACGCCGGTCCCCGACGGGGAGCGCGACTACTTCGACCGCTTTTACGTCGCCCTCGAGGAGGAGCGCCGCGAGACCCACGCCGAGTACCGGAAGCTGTGGGAGCAGACCCCCGAGGAGCGCGCCGCGGACGACCGCGCGCTGATCGACCTCGAACCGGTCGCGCAGACCGAGATCGACGACGCCCGGTGGGAGCTCCGCGCCCGGAAGCCGGGCGACGCCGTCTCCAAGCTCCGCGAGGGCGACGTGGCGCTCGCGAGCGACGGCGACCCCGTCTCCGGGCACGCGGAGCTGGGTCGGATCACCGAACTCGGGCGCGACGAGGTCGTCGTCGAGACCGACGAGCCCGTCGAGCTGCGCCGCCTCGACGTCTACCCCTCGGAGATCTCCGTCGACCGCTCGCTCACCGCGCTCCACGACGCCGTATTAAAAGGCGAGCCGGACAGGAAGGACGTGCTGTTCGGCCGTCGAGAGCCCGAGTTTCGCGATCCGGGCGATCGACCGCCGGGCAGCCCCGGAACGGACGACTCGGATGCCGCCGAAACCGACGCCCCGGACGCGTACATCGACAACAACGCGGCCCAGAACGAGGCGGTCGGGCTCGCGGTCGACGCCGAGGACCTGGCGCTGATCCACGGCCCGCCCGGCACCGGGAAGACGTACACCATCGCCCGGGCGATCCGCGCCCTCGTCGCCGAGGGGAACCGGGTGCTGCTGTCGGCGTTCACGAACCGCGCGGTCGACAACGCCCTCGAGGCGCTCCGGGAGCAGGGGTTCGACGAGGTACTTCGGGTGGGCACCGAGACCGGCGTCCGCGCCGACATGCAGGACGTGCGCCTCGTCCAGCGCGGCGAGCCGAACGCGAAGGCGGCCGAGCTGCGAGACGCGCCGGTCGTCGCCGCCACCACCGCGGCCTGCGGCTCCCGCGTCATGCGCGAGTGCGAGTTCGACGTGGCCCTCGTCGACGAGGCCTCCCAGCTCACGGAGCCGGGGACCCACGCCGCGATCAACCTCGCCGACCGGTTCGTCCTCGTCGGCGACCACGAGCAGCTGCCGCCGGTCGTGCGCGCGGAAAACGACCTCCAGACGTCGCTCTTCCAGCGGCTCATCGAAGCGTATCCCGAAGCGAGCGTCATGCTCGACCGCCAGTACCGGATGAGCCAGCGGATCCAAGCGTTCGCCTCCGCGGAGTTCTACGACGGCGCGCTCCGCCCCGCGACCCCCGAGGTCGCCGGGCAGACGCTCGCGGACCTCGGCGTCGACCCCGAGGCACTCGCGCCCGGGCTGACCGGCGGCGTGGGGTTCGTCGACCCCGACGGCGAGCGCGACGGGAACCGGAACGTCCGCGAGGCCGCGCGCGTCGCGGCGATCGTCGACGCCTACGTCGCCGCCGGCGTCGACCTGAACGATATCGGCGTGATCGCCCCCTTCCGCGCGCAGGTCGCGGAGATCGGTCGCCGGACCGACGCGACCGTCGACACCGTCGACCGCTTCCAGGGCTCCTCGAAGGAGGTGATCGTCGTCTCGCTGGTCGCGACCGGCGACCTCGACGGGCCGATCTTCGAGGACCACCGGCGGATGAACGTCGCGCTCACGCGGGCGAAAAAGCAGCTGACGCTGGTGGGCGACGCCGACGCGCTCGGCTCGGAGCCGTTCTACGCGCGCATGCTCGACTGGGCGCGGCGGTAGGCGGTCGAGGCGACCGAGGACGGCCACGCCGCGAAGTCGGCCCGACGAGCGTTTAACACGGTCCCGCCGCTATGTGGCGGTAGAACCGAATGGAAGAACTCGATCGGGTGTTGAAAAAGTACGCCACCAGCCAGGATCTCATGGACCGGATCCGATACGTGGCCGAGACGCTGAGCATGGAGTTCGGGAAGTGGGACGACCAGTACGTGAGCGGTCCGAGCCTGTACTTCCTCGTCGTCGCCGAGACCGACTTCGAGGCGTACACCGACCCGCTGGGAGAGAACGTCTGGCCGACCGACAGGTGTAAGATCGTGCTCGACTCGCCCGAGGCGTTTCGGCGGGTCGCCGAGGACGTGGGGTTCAGCCGAGACGGCGCGATCGTCGTGACGGGCGACGGGACGATCCAGCGACAGATGGTCCGAGTCCGAAGCCCCCACCACGCGGAGGTGCCGGGGGTCGCGGAGCTCGAGTACCCCGACTGGATGGGGACCAAACACATGAGCGCCCTAGAGACGTCGCTCCGGAAGAACGTCCTGTGGGCGGTCACGCTCAGCGAGGAGGACGGCCGCGTCACCACGTATCTCGACGGCACGTTTCAGGACTACCCCCGCGAAGAGATCGGCGGCCGGTGGCGGCCCGAGCAGTAGCGGCGCCGGAGGCGACACGCCGCGATCGGCGCGTCGGGAGTAGCACGCCGCGCCTCGCGGCGTGCCGCGTCCGTCGGGGCGGAGCCGCCCGGCCTCTACTCGCCGTCCCCGTCGGTGACGATCCCCGGCTCCTTGCTCGCGATCACGACGATCCGGTCGGTGAGGTCCTCGATCGTGTTCGCGAGCTCGTCTAACAGGATAGCGAGCTCGCGGTAGACGAGCGGTTGATCGATCGCGTCGGCGGCGAACGCCGTCTCGATGGCGGCGTTGCGGAGCGCGTCGCACTCGCTTTCGAGCGCGCGGATCGCCTCGATTCCCTCGGCGAGCGTCTCCGTGGCGTCGGCGCGCGCGAGCCCCCGAACGAACCCCTCGACGACGTCGGCGAGGACGGCGGTCATCTCGGCGATCCGCGCCGCCATCTCGCGCATGTCGTCGAACGGGTCGACGCCGGGGTCGGGGCGCATCATCGCCACCTCCTGGACGATCCGCTCGGTGTGGTTCGCGACCACGTCGAGCTCGTTGTAGAAGTCGAGCAGCGCGGACTCGTTGAAGTTGATCCGGGTGTTCAACAGGCCGATGTCGTCGGGCCCGGCGCCGGTGATGAGCGCCGTGAGCCCGCGGACGAGGTCGTCGCACTCGCTTTCGACCGCCGCGATCTCGTCGACCGTCTCGTCGAACGAGCCGTCGCTCGCGTACTCGTCGAGCGCGCGCGGGAGGAGCGCGGCGCAGTCGTCGATTCGGTCGAGGTACGCGACAGTCCGGGTCTCGAGCCGTTCCCCGAAGTCGGCGTCGGTTGACATGGGTCGATCCACGCGCGTCGGCGGTAAAGAGGTTCCCTCGCGTTTCGTCGATCGTGATGGTTTGACGCCCGCTCGACCCGGATTCGCAGACCCGCCTTACAGCGCGTCGACCGCGTCGAGCGCGGCCTCGATATCGGGCGCGTCGAACCACTCGCGGTCGGTGTACGCGTTCGTGCCGGCCGCGTACAGGTCCGAGACGGCGTCGACGACCGACGGCGGGAGGGGATCGGGGCCGGGCTCGCAGAGCTCGCGCCAGTCGTCGATGTCGCGGCCCGCCACCGACTCCTTCGCCTCCTCGACGGCCGCGACCCAGTCGGGGTCGTTCGCCTTGTACCACTGGCGGACGACCTCCTTCGAGATCCCCCGTCCGCCGTACGAGAAGCGGTTCTCGTCGAAGGTGCCGACCACGTCGGCGACGCGGAGCTCGCCGTCGACGTAGAGGCACTCGATCTTCCCGTCCTCGTGGACGAACCCGGTCGCCTCGGCGCGCTCGGTGACGACGCGGTTCACGTCGCGCGCGAGCGATTCGAGGGCGCCGATGTCGGCGGCGCCCGCGACCTCGGCGGCCTCGGCCCGGGCGAGGTAGCGGTCCTGCTCCTCGTACTTCGTCGAGAACTCCACGACCGGCTCCGGGAGGTCGACCGGCTCGTCCGGCCACTCGCCGTCGGCGCCGGCGAGGTCGTCGAGGCCGAAGTCGGCGGGGTCCGCGCGCGTCCGCAGGCTGGACCCGACCGGGACGCGGTTGCGGAAGACCACCTCGAGCGGGACGAGGTAGTTCTCGCCGCCCGCGGCGTGGAAGGCGTCGTAGTCGTAGCCGGCGTGTGGCCCCTCGTACGGGAGGTCCGGCACCTGCGTCAGGTCGATGGCCATCTCCGTCGGCGGCGCGGTCGCCTCGTCGAGGGGGACAACTTCGTTCGAATCAGCAACCCCTCGGTAGTGGGTCGGGACCCCCTCGCCCTCCAGCAGTTCGAAGTTGAACGCGCCCATCGCGCAGAGGCTCGCGCCCTTGTTCGGGATCGCGTCGGGCATCTGCCCCCAGTCGAACACCGAGTAGGCGTCCGTGAAGACGAACCGTCCCCGACCGAGCCCCTCGGCGGTCGCCGGCTCGTCGACGCGGAACTCCTTGACGCTCGTCATGGCGCATACCGCGACCGCCTCCCACATGAAGCTTTCAGTTACGTGGTCACCTCGTCCGTTTTCGTCCCAATTTGATCCACGAGTGCGGATCGTCTTCGCTCCGACAGCGAACAGTCGGCGCCGCGCTCGCATCGAAAGCGACACCCGGGTCGGCCCCCCAGCCCGTGGCATGAACGATGCGCGCGAGGTCGTCGTCCTCCGGTACGGCCACCGGCCGGGGCGCGACGACCGCATGACGACGCACGTCGGGCTCACGGCCCGGGCGCTCGGCGCCGACCGGGTGATCTTCCCCGACAACGCCGGGCAGTCGGCGGAGACGGTCCGCGGGGTTACCGACCGCTTCGGCGGGCCGTTCGCGGTCGAACTCCGCGACGACCAAAAGGCGATCGTCAAGAGCTTCGAGGGCGTCGTCGTCCACCTCACGATGTACGGCGAGCGCGTCCAGGACGTCGAGGCGGAGGTCCGCGAGGCGGTCGGGCTCGACGAGCCCGAGGTGGTCGGGGAGGCGTCGCCGCCCCGCGACCTCCTCGTCGTGGTCGGCGGCGAGAAGGTGCCGTGGGCGCTGTACGAGCGCGCCGACTTCAACGTCGGCGTGACGAACCAGCCGCACTCCGAGGTCGCCGGGCTCGCCGTCTTCCTCGACCGGCTGTTCGACGGCGCGGAGCTGGACCGCGAGTGGGAACACGCCGACCGGCGCGTGGTTCCGGAGGCGACCGGGAAAACCGTGGTCGACGCCGACGACGTGCCGGCGAGCGGAGACGACGATGCGACCGGGACCGACGAGCGCGGAGCCGACGCCGGCACCGGAGAGCGCGGAGCCGAGCACGACGACGCCGGCGAGCGCGACTGACGCCCCTACTCGTCTCGCTGCGAGTCCCGGTCGACGGACTCCGGCGCGCCGGTCAGGATACCCCTGAGGTCGGACATCGGCTCGCCGACGGCGATCCCGCGGTCGGTCATCTCGAACTCGCGGATCGTCCGCTCGAAGTCGCTCGTCCGCTTTTTCAACACGCCGATCGCCTTGCGGAGCTCGCCTCCGATCTCGAGGTGCCGGAGGAAGACGATGTTGTCCGCGAGGTAGCTGACGTTCTCCATCGTCGCCTGAAACTCCCCGGTGACGTTCCGCGTCTCGTCGACGAGGATCGACGTCACGCCCTGGTTCTTGAGGTAGCGTCCGAGGGCGTGCATCTGCTGGAGCATCTGCTCGTCCTCGCCGCGCAGCGTCAGCCGGTACCCGGAGATCCCGTCGATCATGACGATGTCGGCGTCCCGTCCCTCGACCTCCTCGCGGACCATCCGCGCGAACTCCTGCGGGGAGCGCTCTAACGCCTCCACCTCGTTCACCCGGAGCGTCCCCCGCTCGATCATCTCGTCGACCGGGATGTTGATCGCCCGGGACCGGGCGAGGAACGTCCCTCGGTTCTCCTCGAACAGGTAGATGACCGAGCGCTCGCCGCGGTCGGCCGCCGCCTTCATGAACTGGGTGCTGAGGGTCGTCTTCCCCACGCCGGTCGGCCCGCTCACGATGGTGACGGTGCCGCGTTCGATCCCGCCGCCGAGAAGCGTATCCACCTCGGGGATCCCGGAGGAGAGCTGCTCGAACTCGGCGTCGACCGCGGACGAACCCGGCTGGAGCGCGGGGTACACCTCGATCCCCGAGTCGGTGACTCGGTAGGCGTGGTCGCCGCCCTGCGTCACCGACCCGCGGAACTTCGGCACGCGGACGGACTTGCCGAACTCTCCGACGTCCAGCCGGATCGTCCCGTCCGTGATGAACTCCAAGTCGTCGGTTGGCAGCGACTCGGTGTTCTGGACGGTGAAAAGCACCGTCGCCCCGCGGTCCTTCAGGAAGCGCATGAAGCCGACCACCTGCTTCCGGAACTGGTAGTCGTCCGAGAGCAGGAAGCGGAGCTGGGTCAGCGGGTCGACGACGACGCGGTCGGGGTCGACCGCGGTCACGCCCTCGACGATCCGCTCGGTGAGCGGCTCCCGCTCAACCTCCGAGGGAGCGAACACCTCGTAGGACTCGTCCTCGACGAAGGCGTCCGCGCTCGGACTGAGGTCGAGGAACTCGATCGCGTCGGTGTCGAAGCCGAGCGCGGCCGCGTTCGCCTTCAGGTCGCGGAGGTCCTCTTCGAGGTTGATGAAAAGCGCCGTCTCTCCCTCGTCGACCCCCTGCTGGAGGAAGTGGAAGCTTAGGATCGTCTTCCCGCTCCCCGCCTGCCCGCGGACCATGTAGCTCCGCGTGGGGACGAACCCCCCGGACAACACCTCGTCGAGGCCGGGGATGCCTGTCGACGCTCGCTCGGATAGCGGTGATGACATACGGCCCCATCGGACGGAGCCGTGATATAAATGGGGTAGTTCTTAGTGGGTTCCGCCCGTCTGTGTATAAGCAATGGACTCAGAGCCGGACCGGGCACACCATGCCGCCGACGGCGACGGGTCCGCAGAGGGCGAGACGGGATCCGGCCGAAAGCGGCGCGATTCGGCGGAGCACGGCGGTGACGACTTCGGCGAAGCCGACCGCAATGGCGACGACCGCGACAGCGAGCCGTCCCTCGTGTTCGAACGCGACGACGCCGCGAACCTGACCGCGGACGGGACGGTCCTCCTCTTGATGGACGACGACCGCGACCGCGACCTGCTCGCCGAGGCGCTTGGCGAGCGCTACCGGATCCGGGCCGAGACCGACCCCGCCGCGCTCGACGCCGAGTTCGACTGCTGCGTCCTCGACGCGAACGCCTTCGCCGCCGCCGGCGACGCGCTGGACGCGCGGCGCGAGCGCGCCGACCCCGCGTTCCTGCCGTTCGTGCTGCTGGTGAGCGAGAGCGCGCGAGGAGGGCCGGCCGACGGCGCGTGGGAGCGCGTCGACGACGTCATCGAACTGCCGGTCGCCCGGCGGGCGCTGCTCACGCGGGTGTCGAACCTGGTCAAGCGGCGGCTGACCTCGCTCCGCCTCAGGCGGACCGTCGCCGACTTACGGCTCAAAGAGCGGGCGATGGACGAGGCCCCCGTCGGGATCACCCTCGCGCGGGCGTCGGGCGGGGACGACCGGCCGCTCGTATACATCAACGAGGAGTTCAAGTCGCTGACCGGCTACGGCGAGGAGATGCTCGGCGAGGACTGTCGGTTCCTCCAAGGGCCCGACACGGCCGACGAGACGCGTGCCGAGATCGGGCGGGGCCTCGACGAGGAGCGGCCGGTCGACGTGGACATCCTCAACTACCGGGCGAACGGCCAGAAGTTCTGGAACCGGCTCCAGATCGAACCCCTGCGGAACGAAGCGGGAGCGACCACGCACTTCGTCGGGTTCCAGACGGAGATCACCGAGCGGAAGATCCGCGAGCGGCGACTGGAGGTGATGGCCCGGGTGCTCAACCACAACCTCCGCAACAAGATGAACCTCATCTCGGGGTACGCGGACCTGCTCCGAAACGACCCCGAAGCGGAGTCGCAGCGCCAGGCGCTCGACGTTATCACCGAGACGGCCGCGGACCTCACGGGGATCGCGACCGCCGTCCAGACCGTCGACGACACGGTCTCAGGGGCCCCGCTCGACGCCCCGATCGACCTCCGCGACGAGCTGATCGAACTCCGGAACCGGATCCACAGCCGCTACCCGGACGCCGAGGTGACCCTGTCGCTGCCGGAAGACGACTCGATCGAGGTGATGGTCGTCGGCCTCCCGGTCGCCGTCGCGGAGGCGGTCGAGAACGCCGTGAAGCACAACGACAGTCCGTCACCGTCCGTCGACGTGCGCGTCGAGCGGTGCCCCCCCGGATGGATCGCGATCGAGGTCGCGGACGACGGCCCCGGAATCCCGGACCACGAGACGCAGGTGTTGGAGGCGGGCGAGACGTCGCTGACCCACGCCGACCGGCTCGGCATCTGGCTCATGTACTGGGTCGTCGCCAAGGCCGGCGGCGAGTTCGACATCGACACCGACGAGGACGGGACGACGGTCCGACTGGAGGTTCCGGCGCAGCCCTGATTCGGTCGGGGCCGCCCGGACGCTCCCGCCCCTACAGCGTCCGCTTCGAGCGGAGCCGCGCGAGCCGCGTCCGCGCCTCCTGTCGACTCGTTCCGCGAACCCGCCCCGTCTCGGCGTCGGCCATCGAGACGAGCGAGAGCCGGTCGAGGAGCGGCGGCCAGTCGCCGGCGCCCGCGGCGTCGCTCGCGAAGGAGACCGCGTTGCCGAGCCCGTCACGCTCCTCGGTCCCGGCCCGCGCGACGAGGGCGTCCGCGGCCCGGCGCCCCCCGGCGACGGCGAGCCGGTCCCCGACCGTCGCGGGGACCCACGCCGGGAGGAGCAGCAGCCAGCAGAGGACGCCAGCGGCCGCGTACGTCCACGACGGGACCCGCTCGCGGTCCGGCTCGTACCCGTGGATCCGGTTGACGCGGCGGTCCGCGGCGGTGCGCTCCCCGCGGCGCCCCACGAGCAGCGTCGCGAGCAGCGCCGCGGTCTCGACGGCGGCCAGCGCCGGGAGGGCCGCGGTCGCGAGCAGCGCCTGCCGCGTCCGCAGCCTGACGAGCGCGTGGCGTAGCGCGGCGTCGCGGTCGGCCTTCGGGAGGGCGAGCAGCCGCGTCGAGACCACCAGCCGCGACCCGCGGTAGCCGTCCGTGACGGCGACGTTCGCGGCGTCGGCGCGGACCGGGAGTATCTCGGGAACCTCGACGTCGACGTCGGCCGCGAGCGCCTCGACGCGGTCGGCGACGAAGTCGGCGCGGCGGTCGTCCAGCTCGGCGTTCGGGAGCCGGGCGATCCGCTTGTCGACGAGGATCGGGCCGAGGAGCGCGGAGACGGCCGGCCCGACGACGACGGCCGCGAGCAGTCCCCCGAGCGCGCCGAGCGGGACGAGCCCGAGCCCGCCGGGGCCGAGCAGCGCGGCGAGCGGGACCAGCGGGACCGCCGCCAACACCGCCGGAACCGCGAGGAGCGCGAGGCCGCCGAGCGCGCGCCGCCCCCGTCCGCCGACCGAGTCTGCCATACGGGCGAGTGTGAGCCACGGCGCGTAAAGCTCTGCCGGACCCGCGGGTCGGTACGGGTCCGGAGGGGCGATCGCTCCGGGATCGATCGAGGCGCGCGACCGCGCCTTTCGGAGGTTTTAACCGGATTCCACCACCATCTTCCCGTAATGGCTTTTGAGGATCTACTGAACGACCCCGTCATCCAGAAGTACCTCCACGAGCTGGTGGGGCCGACGGGGATGCCGGTCGCGGCCGCGCCGCCGGACGGCGAGGTCACCGACGAGGAGCTGGCCGAGGAGCTGGGCTTAGAGCTCAACGACGTGCGGCGCGCGCTGTTCATCCTGTACGAGAACGACCTGGCGACGTACCGCCGCGTCCGCGACGAGGACTCCGGCTGGCTCACGTACCTGTGGACGTTCCACTACGACAACATCCCGGAGAACCTCCAGGAGGAGATGTACCGGCTGCTCGACGCCTTAGAGGAGCGCGAGGAGTACGAGCGCACCCACGAGTTCTACCTCTGTGAGGTGTGTTCGATCCGCTTCGAGTTCGGCGAGGCGATGGACTTCGGCTTCGAGTGCCCCGAGTGCGGCTCGCCGCTGGACGCGATGGACAACGACCGGCTCCGCGACGCGATGGACCAGCGTATCGAGGCGCTGCGCGACGAGCTCAACGCGGACGTGACGGGCTGATGGTCGTCCTCGCAACCAAGTGCTACGTCGAGGGCGACGCCCGCGACCGCGCGCTCGACGGCATGAACTCGCTCGTCGCCAACGACGTCGGCGAGCTCGACGTCGACTGGCAGGTGGGCGTCCGGGACGACGACTTCGTCCAGGTCGACGTGACCGGCGAGGACGCGCCGGTCGCGCGCAACGTCCTCGCGGAGACGTGGGGCGAGGTCGTCGCCCACGACGGCGGGCTCGACGCGGGCGAGGAGTACGTCGGCACCCTCGAGTCGTGGGACGATGTGGGGTTCACCCTCGACGCCGGCGTCGACGTGTTCGTCCCCGCTGACGAGCTCGGCCTCGGCGTCGGCTCGCCGGAGCAGGTCGTCGAGCGGTTCGGCCTCGTTCAGCACCTCCCCGTGCGGTTCGTCTACGGCGGCGACGCCGGGGACCCTGACGCGGCGCCGAGCCGGCTCGCCGACGGGGAGCGCGACCGCCTGTACGACTGGCAGCGCGGGGACGGCCGGGTGAACGTCAACTCGGCGACCCGCGGCGAGACGCGCGCGACGGTGAACCGCGCGGGCCACGCGCAGGACATCGTCACCGTCGAGCGGCTGGGACTCCTCGAACAGAGCATCGTCTGCGCCGAAGGGACCGACCCGCCGGGATTACTCGCCGCCATCGGCTCGTACCTCCCGGCCGAGATGCGCTGTGTGGTCTAACCCGATTCGAAAACCGTGAACAGACGCTTCGCGCTCGCGGTGGCGGCGGTCGCCCTCCTCGCGGTCAGCGCCGGCTGCCTCGGCTACGCGACGGGCGGCGGCGAGGTGACGAACGAGACGCTCGACGCCGAGCCGCCCCGCGAGTACGAGTTCGACACGGACCGGGACGCCGCGTTCGAGCTCTCCACAGACGCGACGTACACCGCCGTCTACGCGGTCGGCGACCGGGAGGAGCTCCGGCTGTACGAGCAGACGCCGTACGCGGGCGACCAGCCGCTGGAGTTCGAGGCGTTCCGCTACCAGTACCCGGACGGCGAGGTGATCACGGGCAGCGAGTTCCGCGCCCGCGGCGGCGAGATCGAGCGGACGACCGACGAGACGTGGATCCGCTTCGCGGACGACATGGCGGGCGGCAAGGCGGCGTTCTCGGGCGCCGGGTCGCCGCGCCGGTTCACCATGCGCGCGTACGTCGAGGGGTCGTACGCCGTGACGCTCCCGCCGGCGTTCAGCACCGAGGTGCCGATCGTCGGCCACGTCTCGCCGCGCGATCACGCGGTCGAGACGGTCGACGACCGCGACCGGATCGTCTGGGAGGAGGTGTCGGGCGGCTCGATCGTCGTCCAGTCGTACCGCGAGGGCGACCTGGTGGTGTTCGGCGTCATCCTCGTCATCGGGGCGATCGCCGCGGTCGCCGGGACGCTCTACTTCCGGCGACAGCTGGAGGCGCTCCGCGATCGCCGCCGCGACCTCGGCCTGGGCGTCTACGACGACGATGACGACGACGGCTGGCTCTAGCGGGCGCGGCCGTACCGAGTTCCCGCGTCGCCCGCGCCGGGGTCCTTTTCTACCGCGCCCCGCTTGACTCCGGTATGAACGCCGCCGTCGTCACCGTCGGGGACGAGCTCCTCGTCGGGGACACCGAGAACACGAACGCCACCTGGCTCTGCGACCGCCTCGACGCCCGCGGGGTCACCGTCCGGCGAGTGACCGTCGTGCCGGACGAGGTCGCCGAGATCGCGAGGGTCGTCAACGAGTACCACGCGGAGTACGACGCGGTGATCGTCACCGGCGGCCTCGGGCCGACGCACGACGACGTGACGATGGAGGCGGTCGCGGCCGCGTTCGGGCGCGACCTCGCGGCGAACGAGGAGGCGGCCGCGTGGCTCGCCGAGCGCGGGTACAGCGGGAGCGACCTCGCGGCGGAGACGACGCACCTCCCCGCGGACTGCCGGCCGCTGCCGAACGAGGCCGGGGTCGCGCCCGGCGCCGTCGTCGAGTCCGTCTACGTCCTCCCCGGCGTGCCGACCGAGATGAAAGCGATGTTCGAGCTGGTCGAAGACGAGTTCGCGGGGACGCTCACCCACGTGCTCACGGTCGACGTCGACGAGCCGGAGAGCGAGCTGCTCGACCGGTTCGCGTCGCTGCGCGACCGGTTCGACGTGCGCGTCGGTTCCTATCCGGGCGAGGTCGTCACCGTGAAGATAACCGCGGAAAGCGAGGCGGAGGCCGAGCGCGCCGCGGCGTGGGTCCGGGAGCACGCGGACGCGGTCAAGGAGGAGTCGGCCTAGCGGTACAGGTACGCGACCCACACGGCGACGAGCGCAAGGCTCGCGAGCAGGACCGCGGCCGCGGTCGCGCTGATCGGCAGCGGCTCCGTCACGGCGGCTTCAAGGATCATGTGCCGGAATTATCTTGGGGGCGTCTTAAGCGTTGATTCTCGGGCGAGGAGCGGGCCGTCCGACGGACAGGTGCCCACGCGCGGGCGTCAAAACGGGACCAGGAGCGGTGAGGGTGTGGCGGCTACCACGGGAGGGATCCGGTCCCTGTGAGACGAGCAGTCACGAGGCCGATGGCGGGCTCACTCCATCGGCACTTATTTAGACGGGCGGATACAGGTTGGTTCCCGTGCCTCGGTGTTGAGGAGCTTTATATATCAGTCGGACGGGCCGCCCGTCTCGGAGGCCCCCGCGGCGCGGCCGGACGCGGCTCGCTTAAGAGGCCGGCGCGGTGAACGTTTGGCATGCATGTGGGGATCGCGGTGAACCCGGTCGCCGGCATGGGCGGCCGCGTCGGACTGAAGGGAACCGACGGGAAGGTGGCCGAGGCCGTCGAGCGCGGCGCGGAACCCCGGGCGCCGGCCCGGGCGAAGCGGGCCCTCGGCCGGCTGGCCGCGATCGCTCCCGACGCGGCCGTCTCGGTGGCCGCGGACCCGATGGGCGAGTCCGTCGTCCGCGAGGCCGGCTTCGACCCGGTCCGCGTCGTCGACCCGTTCGGGGGCGAGAGGGCGACGTCGGCGCCCCCCGAACCGACGGAGACGACCGCGGAACACACCGCGGCGGTCGTGCGGGCGTTCGCGGGGCTTGACGCCGAAGCGGAGAACGGAGGAATCGAGGCGAGCGCCGCCGACCCCGCCGACCCCGTCGACCTCGTCTTATTCGTCGGCGGCGACGGGACCGCCGCGGACGTCGCGGCGGCGCTGGAGGGGACCGACGTGCCGATGCTCGGCGTGCCCGCCGGCGTGAAGGTGTACTCGTCGGTGTTCGCGGTGTCGCCGGAGGACGCCGCGGAGGTCGCCGCGTCGTTCTCGCGGACCGAGCGTCGCGAGGTGATGGACATCGACGAGGACGCCTACCGCGAGGGGGAGGTCAATCCGACGCTCCGCGGGGTCGCGCACGTCCCGGTCGCAGACGACCTCCAGTCGTCGAAACAGACCGCGAGCGGGACCGTCGAGTCGCTGGCGGAGGGCGTCGCGGCCGACATCCGCGAGCGCGACGGCGAGGGCGTCACCTTCGTGCTCGGCCCGGGGTCGACCGTGGGCGCGATCAAAGACGAGCTCGGCTTCGAGCCGTCGCCGATCGGCGTCGACGTCTGGCGCGACGGCGAGGTGATCGTCCGCGACGCGACGGAGGCCGAGATCCTCGACGCGCTCGGCGAGGAGAACGTGGTCGTCGTCTCCCCCATCGGCGGGCAGGGGTTCGTCTTCGGCCGCGGCAACCCCCAGATCTCGCCGGCCGTGATCCGGCGCTGCGACCTCCGAATCGTGGCGTCGCGCGCCAAGCTCGACGACGTGCGCGCGCTCCGCGTCGACACCGACGACCCCAACCTCGACGACGAGCTCGCGGGCTGGGTCCGCGTCCGCGTCGGGAAGTTCGAGACGCGGATGATGAAGATCGTGTAGGTCGCTCGCGGTCCCGCCGTGACCGCGCAAAGTACTGCGGTATTTAAATGACCGCGAGTGACACCGTCGAACTATTATAAATGGTACTGCGGTGGCGCGCGCCTCCGAGCGGCCGCCACCGGCGGCCGCGAGTAGTGAGAGACCGAAGGTCTCTCTGACAGCCGGCGGCGAAGCCGCCGGCGAGAGCGCGTGCGAGGGAGTCGGCCGGTCGGAGCGAAGCGGAGACCGGCCGACGAGGCTGGGGAGGCGTGAGGCTGCGGTGCGGGGAGGGACTCAAAGGGGCAGCCGCGAGGATTCCGTAGGCGACGTAAGCACCGCAGGGAGCGAGTGAAACGAGCGACCGAGGAGCGCAGCGAGCGTACGGCATCCTCGCGGCTGGGGCTTTGGAGGAGTTCGCCGTCGATCCACAGTTAACCGAGTATAGCCGAGTGGCTGGGGCTTTGGAGATGTTCTCCGCCGAGACGCAGTCAACTATTTATAAATAACAACCTTCGACGCCACCGACGGACAGGCCTATGTATGACGCCGCGCCGGGACTCGTATGGGACGCGAGAAGGAGCGGATGCTCGCCGGCGAGGCGTACGACCCGAGGGATCCGGAACTCAGGCGCGAGCGAGAGCGCGCTCGGGACCGCTGCCGGCGGTACAACGAGACCGCCCAGACGGAGACCGACCGCCGGGAGCGACTCCTCCGCGAGCTGTTCGGCGAGGTCCGCGGCGACGCGACGGTGCTGCCGCCGTTCCACTGTGACTACGGGTACAACGTCGGCGTCGGCGACAGGTTCTTCGCGAACTGCGGCTGCGTCTTCCTCGACGTGGCGCCGGTCGCGTTCGGCGAGAACTGTATGCTCGGGCCGGGCGTTCACGTCTACACCGCGACGCATCCGATCGACCCCGACGAGCGCGCGGCCGGCCGCGAGTTCGGCGACCCCGTGACGATCGGCGACGACGTCTGGATCGGCGGGCGAGCGGTCCTCACGCCCGGCGTCTCGGTCGGCGACGGCGCGGTCGTCGCGGCCGGCGCCGTCGTGGTCGACGACGTGCCCGCACGGACGGTCGTCGGCGGCAACCCGGCCGAGGTGATCCGAGAAATCGACGACGAGTGACCGGCTACGGCGAGTCGAGCGCGTCCGCCACGGCGGGCGCGACGCTGACGACGCTACAGCCCCGCTCGACGGTGTCGCTGCCGACGATCCGGTCGACGCCGGCAGCGCGGAGCTTCGTCACCGCGTTGGCCGCGAGGACGGGGTGGACGCAGGCGGTCAGCACCCGCGCGGCGCCGCGGTCGGTGAGCACCGCGACCGACTCGCTCATCGTCGACCCGGTCGCGATGATGTCGTCGACGACGACGACGTCGCGGTCGGCGACGGGCGCGTCGGAGGGCGAGACGGCGACGGCGCCCGTCTCGCGGTCGCGGTGCTTCTCGAAGTAGTCCGTCTCGCCGGCGCCGTAGGCGTCGCGGACGGTGGCGGCCGCGTCGACGGCCCCTTCGTCGGGCGCGAGGAAGAGGGGGTCATCGAGGTCCGCGGGGAGCGGCTCCGCGAGGGCGCCCGCGGCGTCGACCGCCTCGGCGGGGACCTCGAAGAAGTCGGCGACGGTCGCCTCGTGGGGGTTGACGAGCAGGACGCGGTCGGTCCCGGTCGAGATCGCCTTCGCCATCGCTCGGGCGGAGACCGGCTCGCCGTCGCCGAACGAGGCGTCTTGGCGCGCGTAGCCCATATAGGGGACCACGGTGGTCACGTCCGTCGCGCCGGCCTCGCGGACGGCGTCCTGGAGCTGGAGCAGTTCCACCCACGCCTCGTCGGAGTCGGTCGCGGCGACGATCACGGCCTCGTCGGCGTCGAAGTCGGGCACCGCAGCGAGCCCCTCCCCGTCCGGGAACCGGTCGTATGTCGGTGTCGCCAGCGCCCGGCCCGTCTCCTCGGCGAGCGCGGCCGCGAGCTGCTGCGAGCTGGACCCGGGTACGATCATGGGCGACCGTTTTCCGGACACCGGTAAACCAGTTTCCTTACCGCGCGGCGTCGCCGCGGCGCTCGGGACGCGCCGGCCGCCCACTCCGGTCCACCCGGCCCGCCGCGCGCCACGCGAGCGCGACCCACACCGGCCCCACAGGGGCGGATATTTACGGGCGCGGCGGGTACGAGCGCCCAATGAGCGACACCGAAGCCGGCGCGCGCGTCGGACTCCCCTGTCCGTCGTGTTCGCCCTCCGAGCCCACCGTCCACGAGGTCCTCAGTCCGGGCGGACAGGCCACCGTGCGCTGTACCGAGTGCGACCACACCCACAAGACCGAGATCCCCGAGGAGGAGACGGTCGCCGTGACGATCGTCGTCTCGCAGGACGGCGACTCGTTCACGACGACGATGGACGTGCCCGCCGAGGGCGACGTCGGCACCGGCGAGGAGTTCGTCGTCGACACCGACGACGCGCTGATGCAGGTGCGGATCACGGGGATCGAACTCGGGCCCGAAGAGCGCGTCGAGGAGGCCGACATCACCGACGTCGAGACGCTGTGGACCCGCGCGGTCGACAACGTCGCGGTCCCCGTCACGCTCCACCCGAAGGACGGCGACGCGGACCGGACGCGCTCGCTGCGCGTGAACGTCCCCGGCGACTACGAGTTCACCGTCGACGAGACCGTCGAGTTCGGCGAGGAGGAGTTCACCGTCGAGGGGCTCCACATCCGCGCGGACGCGCCCGAGTACCGCCACGAGAAGCTCGACCACCCCGGCGACCTCGCCTACGCGAAGGATCTCAAGCGGGTGTACGCCCGCGACGAGACGCTCACCGCGTGGTCGGCCTGGTAGGCGCGGCGCGGTCGCCCCACCTCGCCCGGCGAATCCTCGTACCAACATAAACAATTATTAAGGATACGACCGTCGGCCGATATGTGCCACCCGTAGTACACGACTGACGCACGCTCGACGGCGGGGACGACGGCCGGTCCCGGCGGTCCGAGCACGCGCGAGGCGACCGAGACCGAACCGACGACCGACCGAACGGCGTCGTTCCCGGAATCCGACAGCGACGACGCGACCGACGCCGAGGACGCGACCGACGACCTGCCGACCGCCGCCGAGGCGGTCGCCCAGTGCGCGGCGACGTTCGACCCGTCGGACACCCGGCGGATCGCGAACGGGACCGACCGCTGGAACGAGTACGCCGGCTCGTCGCACTGACGGCGCGGCCGGATCCTTTTATTCGACGGCGCGACTACCGACGAGCGGCCGATGACGAACCACCGCTCCGAGCCGGACTCGGCACCCGGCGACGACGAGCCCTATGAGTGCCGAGGCCATCGACTCTAGGACCGTTATTTGGCTTATAATTTCCACAGCGTGAATTAGAGGGGTTCTAATTGGTATTTTTTACATGTTTGTACGATTACGTGAAGGTTAATGGAATCACTCTGGTCGAAGTTTCTGATCTGTTCAACTGTTCACCAGTGGCACATCAAACCAATGTCTCATCTGTGCGATTTTCCAGTGGCCTGTTCATGGAGATACTCCGTTCTATGAACGTTTGCGGAGGTCCTATAGTAGTGATCAGCAGATCAGTCGGAACGTACTCCAGCCCTTCCCTCTCCAATCCGTTTCGTGAGCCTTACGAACGACAGACCACATAATCAAGATATGCCGAAGATCGATCTTGAGAAGGAAACCATCGAACGGCTCGATAACCTCCGAATCGACGACGAAACCTACGACGAGATCATCAACGAACTCATCAATATCTACGAGGCCGAAGAGTTGACTCTTTCATTTGCTGGCGATCGGCTGGAGTGATCAGAAAATCTGCCACTCGACAGGTGCGGTAGGCTTTCTGTCGATATTGTCCCCGCTAGGGAGTTCTGACACGCAGTTTGCACAGTACCTGTATCCTCGTTCGTTGGTGGTTCCACACTCCGGGCAATCGACTTCGTTTAATTGAAATGACTTTTCAGTGCTGTCCGCAGGTTCCACGCCATCGTCGGAAACCCGCTTGAACCAATACGCATAGAGGACAGCGAGCACGTGGAACCCTCCGACGACTACGAAGAGCGTGTACAGCCACGGCTGGAGGGTCATACCTATCAAAAATTATTGTCTGGGTCCAGTTAAGCATTACTCGCCCCCTCACAGCGGTGTTCAGATAAGTATGAAGAGTGAGGCGGTGTGTTTTCTGAGTGGTTCATGCCCGAAAACACACGCCTCAGCGGTAGTATCGACCAGATCGAATTAGGTTTTGTGGAACGAGAAGCGACACCGATATTGCTGATGAACCTCGGTATTCAGCTCCATCTGGCTGGGCTATCACTTTCGAATACCGTTTCTATTCTTGAGATATTTGGTGTCGGACGTGCTCGATCAACCGTTCATAATTGGGTTCACAAGGCCGATCTACAGCCCGAAGCTGGTCGGTGTCCGGATCACATTGCGGTTGACGAGACTGTGATCCGACTCAACGATGAGCAATATTGGCTGTATGCTGCCGTCGATCCCGAGACAAACGAATTGCTCCATACGAAGCTTGAGCCGACGACAACAAAGGTTCTCGCTCATTCGTTTCTGACGGAACTCTCCGAGAAACACGACGTCTCCGACGCCGTGTTTCTCGTCGATGGATCGCACTCGTTACAAGATGCCTGTCAACGCCACGGCTTCGATTTCAGATACGAGAAACATGGAAATCGAAACGCTGTTGAACGTGTATTTAGAGAAATAAAACGCCGAACTATCTGTTTCTCAAACTGTTTCAGCAACGCCGAAGCAGAAACTGCCGACGACTGGCTCAGATCGTTCAGCTTCGCATGGAATCAGCTTATCTGAACACGAGGCCCCTCACCAAATCAATATTCTTTTGCGGAATTATGCCATATATCCGACCGTATGGCGCTGTCGGTGGTGTTTATCGTCGGTATAGCCACAGCCATCTTTGTCGGCGTGAACATCGGGGGTTCATCGACGGGCGTGGCATTCGGTCCTGCGACTGGAAGTGGCGTACTCTCGATGCGACAAGCTTCCGGATTGATGGCCGTGTTCGTCCTGATCGGCGGGTTCACTATCGGCACGAACGTCGTCGACACCTTGGGGACGGACTTCGTCCCGGCAGAGTACTTCACGCTCGGCGCGTCGATCGGCGTCCTCCTGTTCATCGGGCTCGGCATCCTGCTCGGCAATGTGCTCAAGGTGTCGACTAGCACCAGCCAGACAGCGGTTGCCGCTGTCGTCGGGATGGGCGCGGCTCTTGGCGTGCTCGACTGGCGGACCGTCGGTGTCGTCGGCATGTGGTGGGTGCTTTCGACGATCCTCGCCTTCTGGGTCTGTGCGTTCGTCGGGCGGTACTTCTACGACGCGGTCGTGGATGTACTTGATCTTGGATCCGAAGATGCCAGTCGCTTTGCGGAACTCATTGTGATCGGGATCGGTTGCTACATGGCATTCTCGGCCGGGGCTTCCAACGTCGCCAACGCCGTCGCGCCGCTCGTCGGCTCCGGGCAACTCGAGATGACGCCTGGGGTCGCGATTGGCGGCGTGGCGATCGGGATCGGTGCCTTCGCCATCGGTCCTCGAACGATGGAGACTGTCGGTGAGGACATCACGGACCTGTCGCTGGAAGCGTCGCTGATCGCCGAAACGATCGCGGCCTCGATCCTGACCGGTCTGAGCTGGGCTGGAATCCCGGCGAGCCTCGCCGTCGTGCTCACCGCGTGCGTCATCGGCCTCGGGTGGGGGCGGGCGAGCCGTCGGGTACCCCTTTATGCGATTGTCCGACCAGAAGGGCTCTCGAATGCGGAACGATCGGACTGGGCCGATGATCAGCTCAATCTGTTCGATCCCTCGACTACAAAACGAATCGTGACGACGTGGATCGCCACCCCGACCGTCGCGGGCGTCATCGCCTTCGTCACGTTCGAGGCAGCAGAGCGATTCCAACTTCTCGTATGAGTAGTTCGCGCCAGGATGTCATCGAATCGGAACCGGGCGTCTACTCATCTGAGTTCCCAAGTCAGGCTTTTGACCACGAAACTCGAAGATATCAGACAACGATGTCACTGAGTACGCTCAGTGGTCGCTTTCGAGGAAGACAGACACAGTTTCACATCGAACTGGTGTACGGCTTGCTCTTCATTGCCGGCTTCGGGTATCTAGTATTCCGTGTTGACCCCCGGGTGGCAGCGTTCGAGGGTGGACTCGTCATCGGTTACCTATTGAGAATTTGGGAGAAGATGTCGATCTACGAGCGCATCCTTGAGGAGACGATTTCACAGGAGGCCGAGCAACAGGTCGAGGCCGAGGTCGAAGAACAGGTCGGCGATGAGGTCGAAACCGAGGTTGAGGAACAAGTGGGTGTCGAAGTCGAGGAACAGGTCGCCGACGAGGTCGAACAGCAAGTCGGTGAAGAGGTTTCCGAAAGCCTCGAAGAGGAGGTCGAAGAACAAGTCGAAGCCGAGGTTGGGGATCTAGACGAACAGATCGACGAGCGTGTGACCGAACAGCTCGAAGAAGCCGATGAACACCGATCGGATCGGGCCGACGATTCGACTGCGTAAGAGACCGCCGCGAGTTCTACACCGCTTCCGGTGCCTCCTCGAACTCCTGCGGTTCGGACCCGGCGTTCGAGTCGACCTCTTCAAGTGCCTGCTCGAAATGGTTCATCGTGAGTTCGATCTCATCGACGCTAGCAGCTTCGTCGTTCGCAGTCGCGCGGACGTACTCGCGGACGGCGATGGTCGCGGCCTCGCGGCAGACCGCCTCGATGTCGGCCCCGACGTAGCCGTCAGTCCGCTCGACGAGTTCGTCGAGGTCCACATCGTCGGCTAATGGCCTGTCCCTGGTGTGGATCTCGAAGATTTCACGCCGGGCCGCCTCATCTGGCTCGTCTACCGCGACGTGACGGTCGAGCCGTCCTGGCCGGAGCAGGGCGTCGTCGATGAGGTCCGGGCGGTTGGTCGTGGCGATCACCACGACGTCCTCGAGTTCTTCGAGCCCATCGAGTTCGGTCAACAGCTGGGAGACGACGCGCTCGCCGACGTTCGAGTCACCGACGCCTCGGCCACGTTCTGATGCGATCGCGTCAATCTCGTCGAAGAATACCACGGTCGGAGCGTTCTCGCGGGCCTTCGAGAACACCTCACGAACGCCCTTTTCGGACTCGCCGACGTACTTGTTGAACAGCTCCGGCCCCTTGATCGAGATGAAGTTCGACTGAGCTTCGTTGGCGACGGCCTTCGCCAGCAGCGTCTTGCCGGTACCGGGCGGTCCGTACAGCAGGACGCCCTTGGCCGGGTCGAGAGCGACTTGGTCGTAGGCGTCGGCGTGTTCCAGAGGCCACTGGACGGTTTCTTGGAGACGTTCCTTCGCGTCGTCGAGTCCGCCGACGTGGTCCCAGGTAACGTCGGGGACCTCGACAAATACCTCGCGGAGCGCGGAGGGTTCGATGCCCTTCAGCGCCTCCTTGAAGTCGTTCTCGGTCACCTCGATCGAATCGAGGACTTCGGCGGGGATCTCCTCCTCTTCGAGATCCAGCTCCGGCCGAATCCGTCGGAGCGCGTGCATCGCGCTCTCCTTGGCGAGGTTCTCCAGGTCAGCACCGACGAATCCCTGCGTGCTCTCGGCGTAGCGTTCGAGCTCGACGCCGTCGCCGAGGGGCATCCCGCGGGTGTGGATCTGGAGGATTTCTTCGCGGCCGTCGCGGTCGGGGACGCCGATCTCAATCTCGCGGTCGAATCGACCGGGACGGCGGAGTGCCGGATCCACGGCGTCGACGCGGTTGGTCGTGCCGATGACCGTGATCTGGCCGCGCTCCTCGAGGCCATCCATCAGCGAGAGCAGCTGGGCGACGACCCGTCGCTCGACGTCGCCGCTGACTTCTTCGCGCTTTGGCGCGATCGAATCGAGTTCGTCGATGAAGACGATCGCGGGGGCGTTCTCTTCGGCCTCCTCGAACACCTCGCGGAGCTGTTCTTCGCTCTCGCCGTAGTACTTCGACATGATCTCCGGGCCGGAGATCGTCTGGAAGTGGGCGTCAATCTCGTTGGCGACGGCCTTCGCGATCAGCGTCTTGCCCGTACCGGGCGGGCCGTGAAGCAGCACGCCCTTCGGCGGTTCGATGCCGAGCGTCCCGAACAGTTCGGGGTGGCGCATCGGCAGTTCGATCATCTCTCGGACCTGCTCGAGTTCGTCGTCTAAGCCTCCGATGTCCTCGTACGTGACGGCAGGCGCGGTCGAATCGTCGGGTTCGCCCGGTTCGACGGAGACCTCTTGGGCGGTCCGATCGGCGATTTCGATGTCAGTACTACTCTGTACGACGACAGTCCCGCTGGGCTGCGTATCGACCACCGTCAGGGGGATGCGGCGGCCGGACTGCCCGGAGAACATGCCGAACCCGATGGGGAAGGCGACCGTCTGCCCTGCCGTCACCGCCTGGTCTACGAGATGTTCCCGGAGGTGCGATCCGAGATCACCCCTGATCCGGAGGTTCTGGGGCAAGGCGACGGTAACGCTGTCCGCCGGCTTGACCTCCGTTTTCTCGACCTCGACGCGGTCGTCGATGCTTACGTTCGCTGCCTGTCGAAGCTGGCCGTCGATACGGATGATACCGCGGCCCGCGTCGCTTGTGTCGCTGGGCCAGACACGGGCGACAGTTCGTCCACCGTCACGGCCCTCGATGGCGACGAAGTCACCACTGCTGACATCGATTTCCTGTAGAGCTTCCCGGTCGATGACGGCCATACCGCTCCCTGGATCGCGGTTCTTGAGTTGTTTGACCGTGAGTCGCATGGCTCTCACCTCGATTGCTCACGGAAGAAACCGGTTGTCGGTCGATACCACTGTGACGAGGCGACGTGGCCGACGTTAGGCCTGGACCTCGATCTGCTTTCCGCGGGTAGTGGCACCCGACAGTACCGGCAGCCGGACTTCGAGGATCCCGTTATTGTACTGGGCCTCGATCTCGTCATCCTCGACGTTCTTCGGGAAGCGGAAGCGACGGTGATAGGTCTTCCGTTGGCCCCGCGTCTCGTCCTCGTGCTCGGCGGCGATGTTGAGGACGCCCTCGTCCCAGGAGACATCGATCTCCTCGGGATCGAAGCCCGGCATCTCGACGCTCAGGACGAACTCGTCGTCCTCCTCGTACAGTTCGTAGTCGTTGCTACCGGTTTCGAACAGTCGGCTCGGGAATCCGGAGTTCTGTAGCCACGAACTGGTCGGACCAGTCGGTAGTGCCATGGCTGATCACCCTGATTCCAGTCAAAACTGTGTTCGCGCTTCGTAAAAAGTGTTACTATCGGGGATCAATCATATCTGCATTGCTACAGCGGGGGACCGTGGCATAAGCGGAGTGATTTTTGTCGGAATCGAAATAAAACGATGGATTGAGCAGCGTAGAATGTATTTTGAAGCGACCTATAGTTCACCATCCATTCTCGGAATGAAAGGACCTATAATGAAGATTGAACAAGCACCAACAATTGCAACTGAATCATATTCATTCGTGAAGTGGACGAGCGGGCTCGCCGCCTTAGGTGGATCCGTATAGTTACAGTCCCAACGGTTTGATGCAGTCCAGATACTCCTCCCGTGCTTCGTCTCTATCAACCCGGGTGTAGATGTCCATCGTCTCGCTCTCTGCATCCCCACGGATGTACTGGAGGACGTGCTGCTTCATCCCCTGATTCCGCATCAACGTCGTGAACACGGTGCGGAACGTATGCGGTGTGAACTTCTTGTGGAATCGGTCTTCGCCCTCATCCATGATACCTTCGACCACCGCCGCCTCACGTACCGCACGCTGAATCACTGTCTTCGTCAATCGGTCGTCGCGGATACTCACGAACAGATACTCCAGATCCGTATCCCGACGAATCAGCTTGAACCGCTTGATCGTGCGAACCGTCTCACGGTCAATCGGCACTACCGTCTGCTTCCCACCCTTCCGCTCCCGAAGCCGGACGAATCCCTCGTCCAGCATCAAGTCGTCCATCTTGATCTCCAAGGCTTCCTCCAACCGACACCCGGTCTTCGCCAGTAGGACGGCAACCGCTTTGTTCCGCGGGTTCGGAATCGCTTTCACTATCTTCTTCGCGTTTTCCCACGTCGCACAGTCAGGACGCTGCCGGATCTGCTTCGGTATCTCTTCCAAAACGACACCAGCGGGATTTCCCGTGATGTTCTCGAACCGGGGCCGTTTCATCGCGTAGCTGAAAAACGCCGACAGCGATTCGAGGTAGCGACGCTTCGTGTTCTGACTGACCCCGCGGTCGTCCAAGATTCGGAGGTACTCCTCGATGTGCCGCACCTCGGTCTCCGCAGGTGTGAGATCGGGGAAGTGCTCGTGGTAGTACCGCTTGAGCACCCGGCTGTATGAGTTCAGCGTTCGCGGGCTGCGGCCCGTCGTCTGTTTCTGCTTAATGAAGTCGTTGATCGCGTCGTGCTTGTTCTCGTAGACCGTCTCGTACCAGTCGTCCGCCATCACCGCTCACCTCCGTTGGCAAGCCGCCACCCGTGCCCGTGCTTGAACTCGACTTCCTCACGAGCAGCCAGGAAATACAGCTCGTCCTCGACCGGTTCCCGCAGCAGCTCATCCAGCGTGTCGCTCTCAACGACCTTCTGCAGGACTTCGTCGAACGTCTGGTACTCCTCGGTCAGGAACTGCTTCAGGAACGCCGCGTCATCAATTGTCACCGAATCCCTGCTCTGCTGTTTCGCCTGCGCCAAACGGCCCTCCAACTCCTCGATTTTCTTCTTCAGCCGCTGGACTTCCTGATCGCTACCCTGGGGCGCGAGGAATCCTTCCTCCCTGATCGCCCGGGCTTCCTGGATCAGTTCGTGCAGGTACTTACTAGTACTCTTATAATTTTTCTCGTCGGCTTCTTGCTGCCACGTTTTCTTGTGGCTCATCGGTACGTAGATTTTCACCAGTCCTGTATCTTGCGACATACCCATATTCTCTTTCCAGCCAGTCATCTAACTACACCTCCGTTCGTCTCCACATCAACAATATACCAATCAAAATTTTTATAGTTAGTACTAACCAGAGCTTCCGTGAGTGCCGAGGCCAGCTTTCTATCCATACATTTGCGGGGAGAAGTGTACGAGCCTGAGAGCGTTCCGCCCGCAACCCGCCGAGAGCATCGACGGCGGCGACGCGACTGTCCCCCTCGATCGCACTCGCCACGGTCGCCACGAGCCGCCGTTACGACGCTCTTGACATCCTCCCCGCGCTGAAGCGCGAGGATTCCCACGGCATCGTGCCGCTGGGTTGGGATATTGTGGTTTACGACGTGACCCGTTCTTGAGGTGCGAACGCACCAGTTTCCTTGTCAAACAAGAACGTCGATGGCTGTGCCAACCAGCCGTTACTCCTATCACCGCCATCCGTGGCGGGACTTGGAGATACTTTTTGTCGAATGTTCTCAGCGCCGTTCACATCCGCGTTCGCCACTGTCCCGCACTCATCGCAGACATACAGTCCACGTTCAACACGGTTCGCGTCACGCTTCCGGCCACAGCACGAACACGACTTCGAGGTATCCCGCTCAGACACCTCCTCAACCGTGATGCCTTCCATTTCGGCCTTGTAGGTGAGCAGTTTTGTGAAGCGATCGAATGCCCACGAGTGTAAGTCGAGATTCCCGCGCCGGCCCCAGTCCTTCGACTCATCGTTCTCGTCGTCCTCACGGATGCCGGAGAGATCCCCGACCACGATCGTCCCTACATCCTCCTCGACACACCGCTTGACGATGTGTTTCGAGAGGGTGTGGAAGTAGTGGGTGCGGCGGGCCGACTTCTTCTGATTCAGCCGAGTGGCCTGCTCAGAGTCCGAATCGTCACACCGAGCGATTCGCTTGCTGAAGTAGTAGTCGTCCTGTTTCAAGCAGTTGAGCGGGTACAGTTCGCTGTGACCGTCTTCATACGCAAGCGCGGCGAAGTTGTTGATACCGAGATCAACACCCACCGTCTTCTCACCGGGGGCTTCAGACACGTCGATTTCGACCTTACAGACGAAGTGTAGTTCCCACTCGTCGCCCGTCCAGACAACCTTGACTTGTTGGACGTTCTCCACGGTGGAGAGGTCAACATCGGGGCGAGTCCGGTACTTACACAGGACGAAATCCGACCAGTACTCTTTCAGATTCGAGCCTTTTGAGAGTCGGACGCGGTCGTACTGGGTGTCGAGTTTGAATCCGGCAGATTTGAACGTAACCGTCGAACGCGGGTGTTCGTCGCCGTGTTTGCGGTAGCCGGGCGGATTCGCTTTCGTCTCTCCGTTTTGTCGGT
>NZ_FNBO01000010.1 GCF_900102375.1 Halorubrum xinjiangense | reverse complement strand
GTTCGCTGCGCGGGCTGCGACTTCCGTACTCCCGTTCGCTCCCTCCGGTCGCTCACGGGACCGCGCCTCACACCTCCCCAGCCTCGTCGGTCGCCGTCGCTTCGCTCGGCGACCGACTCCCTCGCACACGCTCCTCGCGGCCGTTTAAAAACGGCCGCTCGGAGGCGCGCGCCACCGCACAACCAAGATCACCGAACGTGTCGCGTAGGACCCACACATTGCTCGCAACCGTCGTGAGACTGTAACTAGAGAAACGTCCTGACGGAGTCCTGCGCGAGCGAAGCGAGCGCAGGGCACGTCAGGACGTGAACGCAGCGGCTGTCGAACGAAGTGAGACAGCCGCAAAGTGGACGTCCTGACGGAGATTTGAACTCGGAAAGACGGTCGGCCTCGCTTCGCTCGGCCGCTGCGACTTTCCTGCTCAAATCTCCGCGGAGTTTTTCGAGGCACGCACGGCTCGCTACGCTCGCCGTTTAGTGCCTCGAAAAACGTCCTGACGGAGATTTGAACTCCGGTCCCTGGCTCCGCAAGCCAAGAGGATAGTCCACTACCCTACCAGGACTCATCTCCACGTACCGCGGTAGAACTTAAGACGGTTACGGTCCGCGGGCCGCGTGCCTGCGGTCCGCACGGGCTCGCCGCGCGGGATGAACACCTTTTGTATCGACGGGCCCCATGAATTGCTATGAGACGCCTTCGAGCTGCGACCGCGACCCGGCCCGGTCGCTCCGGCGGCCGGTCGGGTCCCGGCGCAAACCCAGGGCAACGGCAACGCTTATCCGCGAACTCGCCGACCACGGAGGTACGCGTATGGGAGCCATAGAGGAGGTGTACGAGGACCTCGACACCGACGTCGAGTTCGAGGAGTTCGAGGCCGCCGTCGAGGACAAAGTCGAGCAGATGGGCGGGCTCGCCGACGAAGAGACCGCCGCGATGCTCATCGCGCACGAGCTGCGCGACGAGGAGGCCGACACCATCGCCGACATCGAGCCGGGGATGAACGACGTGAAGTTCCTCGGGAAGGTGACCGCCATCGGCGACGTCCGGACCTTCGAGCGCGACGACGAGGAGGCCGACGAGGGCCGCGTGTGTAACGTCGACGTCGCGGACGCTTCCGGCTCCGTCCGGGTGGCGCTGTGGGACGACATGGCCGCGGCCGCGGAGGAGGAACTGGAAGTAGGACAGGTCCTCCGCGTCATGGGGCGCCCCAAGGAGGGGTACAGCGGCCTCGAAGTGAGCGCGGACAAGGTCGAGCCCGACGAGGACGCCGAGGTCGACGTCCAGGTGCTCGACACCTACCGCGTCGAGGACCTCACGCTCGGCGCGTCCGACGTCGACCTCGTCGGCCAGGTGCTCGACACGGACTCGATCCGGACGTTCGACCGCGACGACGGCAGCGAGGGGCGCGTGGCCAACCTCACGGTCGGCGACGAGACGGGTCGCGTGCGCGTCACGCTGTGGGACGGCAAGGCCGACCTCGCCGAGGAGTTCGACGCCGGCGAGGTCGTCGAGGTCGGCGACGGCTACGTCCGCGAGCGCGACGGCGACTTAGAGCTCCACGTCGGCGACCGCGGCACCGTCGAGCGCGTCGACGAGGACGTCGAGTACGTCCCGGAGACGACCGACATCGCCGACCTCGAGATCGGACAGACGGTCGACGTCGGCGGCGGCGTCATCGAGACGGACCCGAAGCGGACGTTCGACCGCGACGACGGCAGCGAGGGGCAGGTGCGCAACGTCCGGATCAAAGACGAGACGGGCGAGATCCGCGTCGCGCTGTGGGGCGACAAGGCCGACCGCGAGATCGAACTCGCCGACCGCGTCGTCTTCACTGACGTCGAGATCCAAGACGGCTGGCAGGACGACCTGGAGGCGTCCGCGAACTGGCGCTCGACCGTCTCCGTCCTCGACGAGGAGAGCGACGCGGCGGCCGGCGTCGCCGACGGAGCGTCCGGATCCGGCGCCGCGGGGGGCGACCGGGCCGCCGGAGACGACGACCGCGACGCGAGCGAGACCGGCCTCGGCGCCTTCGCCGACGACGGACAGAAGGCGGCCGCGGAGGCCGTCGCCAGCGAGGGCGGCGAGGACGAGGGGGCCGGCGCGAGCGGCGGCGCCGCGGCCGCGACGGCGGAGCGGTCGAGCGAGGACGTGGAGTTCACCGGGACGGTCGTCCAGACCGGCGACCCGGTCGTCCTCGACGACGGCCAGCAGACGAAGACGGTCGACACCGACGCCAGCCTCCGACTCGGCGAAGAGATAACGGTTCGCGGGCCGGAGCGCGACGGCACTATCGACGCGGACGACGTCTTCTGAGGCGGTGCGCCTTCCGAGGCGGGCGAAGCATTCTGCGGCGGACGCCGTCTGCCAACGCGAACCCCCTCCGTCCGGATCCGGCGGCGATGCGGGTAACGGAAAGCGTTATACGATACACGGACGCGACTGTGTGTATGAGTGTCGAGTTGCCGTTCGCGCCGGTCGACGGGATCATCCGGCGGAACGCGGGGGAACTCCGCGTCAGCGCGGACGCCGCCGAGGAGCTCGCCCGACGGATCCAATCGCACGGCGCGGAACTGGCCGTCGACGCGGCCGAGCGGGCGACCGCGGACGGCCGGAAGACGCTGATGGCGGCGGACTTCGGCGTCGAGCAGGTCGTCAGCCGGGAGGACCTCACGCTACCGGTCGCGCCGATCGACCGAATCGCTCGGCTTCGGATCGACGACCGGTACCGGGTCGGCGTCGACGCGCGAGTCGCGCTGGCCGACATCTTAGAGGACTACGCCGACAACGTCGCGAGCGCGGCCGCGACGCTGGCCCGCCACGCGGACCGCCGAACGGTACAGGCCGAGGACATCGAGACGTACTTCGCGTTGTTCGAGTAGATGCGGTTCGGCTACAGCGACCGGTGTCTCGACCACGACACCGGCGAACGGCACCCGGAAAACCCGGACCGGCTCCGCGCGATCCGCCGCGGACTCACGAAGCGACACGGCGTCGAGTACGTCGAGGCCGACCCCGCCGAGAAGGCGGCGATCACGGCCGTCCACGACGACGACTACGTCGACGAGCTGGAGTCGTTCGTGGAAGACGGCGGCGGGAGCTGGGACCCCGACACCGTCGCCAGCGACGGGACGTGGGACGCGGCGCTCACTTCGGCCGGCCTCGCCCAGTGGGCGGCCCGCGCGGCGCTCGACGGCTCGACCGGGCGACAGACGCCGTTCGCCATCGGCCGCCCGCCGGGTCACCACGCGGTCACCGACGACGCGATGGGGTTCTGCTTTTTCAACAACGCCGCGGTCGCGGCCCAGACCGCGCTCGACGAGGACCTCGCGGACCGCGTCGCGATCTTCGACTGGGACGTCCACCACGGGAACGGCACGCAGGACATCTTCTACGACCGCGGCGACGTCTTCTACGCGTCGATCCACGAGGACGGACTCTACCCGGACACGGGGGCCCTCGACGAGACCGGGGAGGCCGACGGCGAGGGGGCCACCGCGAACCTCCCGCTGGCGGCCGGCGCCGGCGACGCCGACTACCTGTACGCGGTCGACCAGGGAATCGCGCCCGCCGTCGACCGGTTCGACCCCGACCTGCTGATCGTCTCGGCGGGGTTCGACGCGCACCGCCACGACCCCATCTCGCGGATGCGCGTCTCCTCGGAGGGGTACGCGCTGTTGACAGACCGGATCCGGACGCTCGCCGACGACGTCGGCGCCGCCGACACGTACGTGCTGGAGGGCGGCTACGGCCTCGACACGCTCGCCGAGGGCGTCTCCATGGTCCACGAGACGTACGACGGCCGGACCCCCGTCGACACCGACGAGGAGCCGGACGCAAAGACCGAGACGCTCGTCGACGACCTGCTGGCGGAACTCGATCTGTAGGCCGCAGAGACGGCTCGCTTCGCTCTCTGCGTTGTCTTCGAACACGCCCGGAGCGGGATTTGAACCTGAATCAGACGTGCTCGCTCCCGCTGGTCGCTGCGCGCGACTGATAGGGTTCAAATCCCTTCAGTCTGGGTTCGTCGACGCCAGACTCGCTCGTCGCTAGCGCTCCTCGCTCGCAGTCGGCGTCGACAGGAACGCCCGGAGCGGGATTTGAACCTCGGTCGTGCCGCTCGCTGCTCGCGGCTTCGCCGCTCGCTTTTCGAGGTGCTCGCTTCGCTCGCACCTCGCACCGCTCGCTCCACTCCCTGATTCAAATCCCTCGACGCTTCGCTGCCGCAGTACTCACTCGTCGCTGTCGCTCCTCGTTCGTTGTTGCGGCAGCGAAAGACGCCCGGAGCGGGATTTGAACCTGAATCAGACGTGCTCGCTCCCGCTGGTCGCTGCGCGCGACTGATAGGGTTCAAATCGCTTCAGTCTGGGTTTGTCGACGCCAGACTCGCTCGTCGCTAGCGCTCCTCGCTCGTAGTTGGCGTCGACAGGAACGCCCGGAGCGGGATTTGAACCCGCGTCACGACCGTGACAGGGTCGTATGATGGGCCACTACACCATCCGGGCAAACAAGCGACAGCGCCCCGAAACCGGGGACGCCCGGAGCGGGATTTGAACCCGCGTCACGACCGTGACAGGGTCGTATGATGGGCCACTACACCATCCGGGCTTGTCGCACCAGTTCGTACCCCTGTCTGGCAAATAAGGCTTGTCATCGGCGACGGGAATGGGGGACGGTGACAGGGGTCGCCTCCGATATCCTTTTGTGTCGACCTCGCGTGTGTGGGAGTGTCGAACGCCCCCGTTCCGTGAGCCGCGCACGGCAGCGCTTGGTAAGTCTTATGCCGCTGGCGTATATACATATCTGTAGTATCTCGTGATAGCTTCTTTCAATAACCACCACCCATGGTAGACGTAAGCCAACACGAACTCGTCCCGGACCACGTCCTCCTCGACGACGATGAGATAGAGGAGGTCCTGGCGGAGTACGACGTGAAGAAAACGAATTTACCGAAGATCAAACGCACGGATCCCGCGCTCCCCGACGAGGCCGAGGTCGGCGACGTGGTGAAGATCGTTCGCGACTCCCGCACGACCGACGAGGCGGTCGTGTACCGACTGGTCGTCTCATGAACAGGCAAGACCGACGCGTGGTTTCACGCGAGTATTTCTCCGACGAACGGCTCGCCGAACATCACTTCCGCTCGTTCAACAACTTCCTGGACCGCGGCATGCAGGAAGTGGTCGACGAGAAGGAGACGATCGAGACGGACATCGGCGACAAGGAGGGCCAAGAGCCGGTGTACGTCGAGCTCGGCGACGTGCGGATGGTCACCCCGCGCGTCCGCGAGGCCGACGGCTCCGAGGAGCTGCTGTACCCTCAGGAGGCGCGCCTCCGTAACATCACCTACTCGGCGCCCGTGTTCATGGAGATGTCCATCGTGCGCGGCGGCGAGGACGAGCCCGAACAGGTCGTCGACACGACCGAGACCAAGGTCGGCCGGATGCCGATCATGGTCGGCTCGAACAAGTGTAACATGGCGGGCTTCTCCGACGAGGAGCTCATCGACATCGGCGAGGACCCCGTCGACCCCGGCGGCTACTTCATCGTCAACGGCTCCGAGCGCGTGCTGATGACCTCGGAGGACCTGGCGCCGAACAAGATCCTCGCGGAGTACGACTCGAAGTACGGCGACGAGATCCAGGTCGCCAAGACGTTCTCCCAGCGCCGCGGCTACCGCGCGCTGGTCCTCTGTGAGCGCAACCGCGAGGGGTTACTCGAAGTGTCGTTCCCCTCTGTCTCGGGCTCCATCGACTTCGTGACGCTGGTTCGCGCCCTCGGGCTCGAATCCGACGAGGAGATCGTCCACCGCGTCTCGGACGACCCCGAGATCGTGAAGTTCATGCTGGAGAACTTAGAGGAGGCCTCGGTCCAGACGACCGAGGAGGCCATTGAGACCCTCGGCGAGCGCGTCGCCTCGGGCCAGGGGAAGAACTACCAGCTCAAGCGCGCGAACTACGTCATCGACCGCTACCTGCTCCCGCACCTCCACGAGGAGGGCGTCGACGAGGAGGACGTGCGGATCAACAAGGCGTACTACCTCTGCCGGATGGCCGAGGCGTGCTTCGAGCTCGCCTTGGACCGCCGCGAGGCCGACGACAAGGACCACTACGCGAACAAGCGCCTGAAGGTCTCCGGCGACCTCATGCGCGACCTGTTCCGCACCGCCTTGAACAAGCTGGCGCGCGACGTGAAGTACCAGCTCGAACGCGCCAACATGCGGAACCGGCAGCTCACTGTCAACACGGTCGTCCGCTCCGACGTGCTGACCGAGCGGCTCGAACACCCGATCGCGACGGGGAACTGGGTGGGCGGCCGCTCGGGCGTCTCCCAGCTCGTCGACCGGACGGACTACATGGGCGTGCTCTCGCACCTGCGGCGCCTGCGCTCGCCGCTGTCGCGGTCGCAGCCGCACTTCGAGGCGCGAGACCTCCACGCGACTCAGTGGGGTCGCATCTGTCCCTCCGAGACGCCGGAGGGGCCGAACTGCGGGCTCGTGAAGAACTTCGCGCAGGCGATGGAGCTGTCACAGACCGTCGAGGACGAACAGGGGCTGAAACGAGAACTGGCGTCGATGGGTGTCGAGGGGATCCCCGGCATCGAGGGCGTCGAACGACAGACGGCGGACGACTGATCATGGCACAAGCAGAACGCGAAGCGAAGGTGTACGTCAACGGGAGCCTCGTCGGCACCCACGAGAACCCGGACGAGCTCGCCGAACAGATCCGCGAGGCGCGCCGCCGCGGCGACGTCTCGGAGATGGTGAACGTCTCGGTGAAAGACCGGACCCGCGAGGTCATCGTCAACGCCGACGCGGGGCGGGCGCGGCGCCCGCTCATCGTCGTCGAGAACGGCGAACCGCTCCTCGGCGACGAGGAGGTCGAGGCCCTCGAACGCGGCGACGTCGAGTTCGAGGACCTCGTCGAGCGCGGCTACGTCGAGTTCATCGACGCCGAGGAGGAGGAAGACATCCTCGTCGCCGTCGACGAGGAGGACGTGACCGACGACCACACGCACCTCGAGATCGACCCGCAGCTCGTCTTCGGTATCGGTGCGGGGATGATCCCGTACCCCGAACACAACGCGAGCCCCCGGATTACCATGGGCGCGGGGATGATGAAGCAGTCGCTCGGGCTCCCCTCGGCGAACTACCGGATCCGGCCGGACACGCGCCAGCACCTCCTCCACTACCCGCAGCTGGCGATGGTGAAGACGCAGACCTCCGACCAGATCAGCTTCGACAAGCGGCCGGCGGCGCAGAACTTCGTCGTCGCCGTGATGTCCTACGAGGGGTTCAACATCGAGGACGCGCTGGTGATGAACCAGGGCTCCGTCGACCGCGCGCTCACCCGCTCGCACTTCTTCCGGACCTACGAGGGCGAGGAGCGACGCTATCCCGGCGGCCAGGAGGACCGCTTCGAGATCCCGGACCAGGACGTGCGCGGCGCCCGCGGCGAGGACGCCTACACGCACCTCGACGAGGACGGCCTCGTCAACCCGGAGACGAAGGTGGACGAGTCCTCGGTCCTGCTCGGCAAGACCAGCCCGCCGCGCTTCCTCGAAGAGCCCGACGACATGGGCGGGCTCTCCCCGCAGAAGCGCCGCGAGACCTCGGTGACGATGCGCTCGGGCGAGTCGGGCGTCGTCGACACGGTGACGCTGATGGAGGGCGAGGACGGCTCCAAGCTCTCGAAGGTGAAGGTTCGCGACCAGCGCGTCCCCGAGCTGGGCGACAAGTTCGCGTCCCGGCACGGCCAGAAGGGCGTCGTGGGGCACCTCGCTCCCCAAGAGGACATGCCGTTCACCGAGGAGGGGGTCGTCCCCGACCTCGTGATGAACCCGCACGCGCTGCCGTCGCGGATGACGGTCGGCCACGTGCTGGAGATGCTCGGCGGCAAGGTCGGCTCGCTGCGCGGCTCGCGGGTCGACGGGACGCCGTTCCAGGGCGAAGACGAGGAGGAGCTCCGCGACCAGCTGGAGGAACACGGCTTCGAGTCCTCCGGCAAGGAGGTCATGTACTCCGGCGTCACCGGCGAGAAGATCGACGCCGAGATCTTCGTCGGGACGATCTTCTACCACAAGCTGTACCACATGGTGTCGAACAAGCTCCACGCCCGCTCGCGCGGGCCGGTCCAGGTGCTCACGCGCCAGCCGACCGAGGGGCGCGCCCGCGAGGGCGGGCTGCGCGTCGGGGAGATGGAGCGCGACACGATCATCGGCCACGGCGCGTCGATGGTGCTCAACGAGCGACTGTTGGAGTCTTCGGACGCCGAGACGGTCCACGTCTCCGCGGAGACCGGGCTCGTCGCCGTCGAGGACCGCGAGCAGCGCCGCGTGTACGACCCGGTCACGGGCGACGAGGACGACATCCACGAGCTGGAGGTCAGCTACGCGTTCAAGCTGCTGCTCGACGAGATGATCGCCCTCGGCATCCGACCGAAACTCGAACTGGAGGACGCGATTTAGATGTCAATGCAAACACCGAAAGTGCTCGGCGGGATCGACTTCGGCCTCATGGACCCGGAGACGTACCGGGACATGTCCGCGACGAAGGTGATCACGGCCGACACGTACGACGACGACGGCTATCCGATCGACATGGGGCTGATGGACCCGCGGCTCGGCGTCATCGACCCCGGCCTGGAGTGCCGGACCTGCGGCTCCCACTCCGGCTCCTGTAACGGCCACTTCGGCCACATCGAACTGGCCGCCCCCGTCATCCACGTGGGCTTCACGAAGCTCATCCGGCGGCTGCTCCGCTCGACGTGCCGCGAGTGCGGTCGGCTCGCCTTGGACGACGCGCAGCGCGACGAGTTCCGCGACCGCTACGAGCGGGCGAAGGAGCTTGGCGACGACGAGCACGACGTGCTGAAGGCCGCCGTCCGGCAGGCCCGGAAGGCGTCCACCTGCCCGTTCTGTGGCGAGCCGCAGGCGGACATCAAACACGAGAAGCCGACCACCTACTACGAGGTACAGGACGTGCTCTCGGGTGACTACTCCGAGCGCATCGCGGCCGCGATGCAGCCCGACGAAGAAGAGGACGACCCCGGCACGTCGCCCCAGGAGCTCGCAGACGCGACCGACATCGCTCTCGACCGGATCAACGAGATCATGGCCGGCGAGTTCCGCCCGCGCAAGGAGGACCGCCGCGCCATCGAGAAGGCCCTCGACGTCGACCTCACCGAGGAGGACATGAACAAGCTGATGCCCTCGGACATCCGCGACTGGTTCGAGGATATCCCGGACGAGGACCTCGAGGTTCTCGGGATCGACTCCGAACACTCCCGCCCGGAGTGGATGATCCTGACGGTGCTGCCGGTCCCGCCGGTCACCACCCGTCCTTCCATTACGCTCGACAACGGCCAGCGCTCCGAGGACGACCTCACACACAAGCTCGTCGACATCATCCGGATCAACCAGCGGTTCATGGAGAACCGCGAGGCGGGCGCCCCACAGCTGATCATCGAGGACCTCTGGGAGCTCTTACAGTACCACGTCACCACGTTCGTCGACAACGAGATCAGCGGGACGCCGCCGGCGCGACACCGCTCCGGCCGCCCGCTGAAGACCCTCAGCCAGCGACTGAAGGGGAAGGAGGGCCGCTTCCGCGGCTCCCTGTCGGGGAAGCGCGTCAACTTCTCCGCCCGGACCGTCATCTCGCCCGACCCGACGCTCTCGCTGAACGAGGTCGGCGTCCCGGACCGCGTCGCCAAGGAGATGACCCAGACGCTCAACGTCACCGAGCGCAACGTCGAGGAGGCGCGCCAGTACGTCCGGAACGGGCCTGAGGCCCACCCGGGCGCCAACTACGTGCGCCGCCCCGACGGTCGCCGACTGAAGGTGACCGAGAAGAACTGCGAGGAGCTCGCCGAGAAGGTCGAGCCCGAGTGGGAGGTGAACCGCCACCTCGTCGACGGCGACATCGTGATCTTCAACCGGCAGCCCTCGCTGCACCGGATGTCCATCATGGCCCACGAGGTCGTGGTGATGCCGTACAAGACGTTCCGGCTCAACACCGTCGTCTGTCCGCCGTACAACGCCGACTTCGACGGCGACGAGATGAACATGCACGCGCTACAAAACGAGGAGGCTCGCGCCGAGGCGCGCGTCCTCATGCGCGTCCAAGAGCAGATCCTGAGCCCCCGCTTCGGCGGGAACATCATCGGCGCGATCCAGGACCACATCTCCGGCACCTACCTGCTCACCCACTCGAACCCCGAGTTCACGGAGACGCAGGCGCTGGACCTGCTCCGCGCCACCCGCGTCGACGAGCTGCCCGAGGCGGACGGGGTCGACGACGACGACCGCGAGTTCTGGACCGGCCGGACGCTGTTCTCGGAGCTGCTCCCGGACGATCTGGACCTCTCTTTCACCTCCTCCGCCGGCGACGACGTCGTCATCGAGGACGGCCAGCTGATCGAGGGCACCATCGACGAGGACGCGGTCGGCGCGTTCGGCGGCGAAGTCGTCGACACGCTCACCAAGGAGTACGGCGAGACCCGCGCCCGCGTGTTCATCAACGAGATCGCGTCGCTGGCGATGCGCGCGATCATGAACTTCGGGTTCTCGATCGGGATCGACGACGAGTCGATCCCGCCGGAGGCAGAAGAGCAGGTCGACGAGGCGATCGAGAGCGCCTACGACCGCGTTCAGGAGCTCATCGCGACGTACGAGGCCGGCGAGCTGGAGTCGCTGCCGGGTCGCGGCGTCGACGAGACGCTAGAGATGAAGATCATGCAGACGCTCGGGAAGGCCCGCGACTCGGCCGGGGAGATCGCCGACCAGCACTTCGGCGACGACAACCCGGCGGTCGTGATGGCCCGCTCGGGCGCGCGTGGCTCGATGCTGAACCTGACGCAGATGGCCGGCTCGGTCGGCCAGCAGGCGGTCCGCGGCGAGCGGATCAACCGCGGCTACGAGGACCGGACGCTCTCGCACTACCGGCCGAATGACCTCTCCTCCGAGGCGCACGGCTTCGTGGAGAACTCCTACCGCGGCGGGCTCACCCCCGAGGAGTTCTTCTTCCACGCGATGGGCGGCCGCGAGGGGCTCGTCGACACGGCGGTCCGGACCTCCAAGTCCGGCTACCTCCAGCGACGGCTCATCAACGCGCTCTCCGAGCTGGAGGCGCAGTACGACGGCACGGTCCGAGACACCTCGGGTCGCATCGTCCAGTTCGAGTTCGGCGAGGACGGCACCTCGCCGGTGAAGGTCTCCTCCGGCGAGGGCGACGGCATCGACGTCGAGGGTATCGTCGACCGCGTGGTCGACGCCGAGTTCGCCTCCGACGAGGAGAAAGAGCGGTTCCTCGGCGAGCGCGAGCCGCCGACGAACCTCTCGGAGCACGCCGGGCCGGGACTTAACAAGGCCGGCGGGCCGGGGGTGGAGTCCGATGACTGAGTACGATCACGTCACCGACGACATGGAGGCGGTCGTGGAGGCGACCGAGCTTCCTCGTCGGCTCAAGACGAAGGTGTACGAAGCCATCGACCGGAAGGCCGAGGAGGTCGGCGAGGTCACGATCGAACAGGCGACCGACATCGCCGAAGGCGTCGAGAACCGCTACGAGCGGACGCGAGTCGACCCCCTCGACCCGGTCGGGACCGTCTCGGCGCAGTCGATCGGCGAGCCCGGGACGCAGATGAGCGTCCCGCACGACGAGCGCGTTGTGGTTCGGCGGAACGGAACGACGGACGTCGTCGAGATCGGACCGCTCGTCGACGAGGTACTGACGTCCTGCGAGTCCCGATCCGTGGACGACCACGAAGTCGGGCTCGCACCAGACGGGCTGGAGACTCTCAGCCTCGACGGCGACGAGGGCGTGCGCTGGAAGCCCGTTGAAGAGGTCAGCCGCCACGACGCACCGGACGAGCTGCTTCGGTTCGAACTCGAATCCGGTCGGACGATCCGGGCGACGAAGGCCCACTCGTTCGTTACCCGGCGCGAAAACGAGGTCGTCCCGGTCACCGGCGAGGACCTCGAAGCAGGCGACTGGCTCCCGGTCGTCGGATCGTACGGGAGCGACAGCGACGACGAGGTCGACCTCCGGGAGTACCTCCCGGCGACCGACTACTGGTACACCTCGACGCTCGCTGACGGCGGCGTCGACACCGCTCCGGTCGGGGCGGATCAGCTCCGTAACAAGCGCGACGCGCTCCACGCCGGAGACCTCGACGAGGAGACCGTTTATCCGACCGGCGGTACGGTCGGTCTCCCGGAACGATTCCCGCTCGACGCGGAGACCGGGTTCTTCGTCGGCGCGTGGCTCGCGGAAGGGTCGCTGACAGACCACTACGTGTCCGTTTCGAACGTCGACGAGACGTTCCAGGACCGCGTCCGAGCGTTCGCTGATCGGTTCGACCTCTCGGTGAACGAATACGAGAACGACAGCGGGTTCGCTCGCGGCTACGACGTTCGCGTGAACGGGACGATTCTCGCCGACTTCCTGCGCGCTGCGTGTACGGAAGACGAGCAGAAGATCGTTCCCGGATTCGCGTTCGGCGCGGACGACGAGTTCGCTCGAGGGCTGCTCCGTGGGTACTTCAGCGGCGACGGAAACGTCTCGGACACCGCCGTCCGTTCGAGTTCGACGAGCGATCGGCTCACCGCCGGCGTCGCGCTCCTGCTCGCGCGGTTCGACGTGTACGCGACGCTCGGGCGACAGGACACGTCGCGGACGCTTCGCGTCCCGAAGAAACACGTCCACCGCTTCGCCGACCGGATCGGAATGGTCGGCGAGCGAGGAAACGAACTCGACGCTGCGGCCGAGGCGATCGACGAAACGGGACCGGACGCTACCGATCAGATTCCGAACTTCGGCGATGCGCTCCGCGAGGTCGCCTCCGATGCCGGCATCCCGAGCCGACAGGTGAACGCGGCGTCGAACCGGCAGCGGATCGGCCGCTCGCGACTCCGACGGCTCGTCGCCGAAGCGGAGGAGGCCGGCGTCGACTCGGAGGCGCTCGGCGAGCTCCGCCGTGCTGTCGACGGCGACGTTGTGTGGGACCGCATCGAGTCGATCGATCCCGTAGAGACCGACCACGAGTACGTGTACGACTTCTCGGTCGAGGGGTTGGAGACGTTCACGACCGCCGAGGGCGTCGTGACGCACAACACGATGAACACGTTCCACTACGCCGGCGTCGCGGAGATCGACGTCACGCAGGGGCTCCCCCGGCTCATCGAGCTGGTCGACGCCCGGAAGACGCCGGACACGCCGATGATGACGGTCCACCTCGACGGCGAGTACGCGACCGACCGCGAGAAGGCCCACGAGGTCGTTTGGTCGATCGAGGCCACGCGCATCCTCGCGCTCGGTGACGTGTCGACGAACGTCGCCGACATGCTGGTCCGGATCGACTTAAACGACGACACCCTCCTAGAGCGGTGGCCAACCCACTCCGACCCCACGGAGATCGCGGAGATCATCGCCGAGACGATCGAGGACGCGCTGGGTGTCGACGCTCGGCAGGCCGGGACGGTCATCGAGTTCGGGCCCAACGAGCCGAGCTACCGCGAGCTGCTCCAGCTCGTCGAGCGGCTCCGGGAGATCGTGTTCAAGGGGATCGAGGAGATCGAGCGCGTCGTCATCCGGAAGGAAGAGATCGACGGCGACGAGGAGTTCGTCCTCTACACCGAGGGGTCGGCGTTCGGCGACACCCTCGACATCGAGGGCGTCGATGCCTCGCGGACGACGTGTAACAACATCCACGAGATCTACCGCAACCTCGGCGTCGAGGCGGCCCGCGAGACGATCATCGACGAGACGAAGAACACGCTCGAAGAGCAGGGGCTCGACGACGTGAACGTCCGGCACCTGATGCTCGTCGCCGACATCATGACGAACAACGGCGAGATCGAGTCGATCGGCCGGCACGGCATCTCCGGCAACAAGGACTCGGTGCTCGCTCGCGCGGCGTTCGAGGTGACGGTCAACCACCTGCTCGACGCTGCGATCCACGGCGAGTACGACGACCTCGACGGCGTCATCGAGAACGTCATCGCCGGCAAGCCCATCTCGATGGGGACCGGTGACGTCGACCTCCGGATGGGGTCGCGCGTCGTGAGCGACGACTAATGTACGTCGAGCTCTCCGACGAGGCGCGGCGCTACATCGGTCGGTTCGACGAGCTGACCGGCGTCACGCCGACCGACTGCCTCGTGGAGGGCGACCGGCTCGTGTTCGTGGTCCCCGCCGGCGAGATGGCGGCCGCGATCGGTCAGGGCGGCGAGACCGTCGCGGAGGCCGAGCGCCGGCTCGATAAGTCGATCGAGCTGGTCGAGGACGCCGACACCGCGGAGGCGTTCGTCGCGAGCGCGCTCGCGCCGGCGGCCGTCAACGCCGTCACCATCTCCGACCAGAACGACCGCGTGGCGTACGTCGAGGTCCCGGAGGCGGACCGCGGCGTCGCCATCGGCGCGGAGGGCGCGAACATCGAGACCGCCCGTCGGCTCGCCGAGCGGCACTACGACGTCGACGACGTCCAGCTGACCTGACGGGAGCCCCCGACGGCCGCTCCGCGGGACGGCGTCTCGTTTTGCTCGCGACGGCGCCGGACTCCGCGGATCCGCTTCGTCGGTGTCGGTCGCGGGAACAACGACATCTCGCGGCGGCTTATCGGCTCAACGTTGTTTTGCGTCCGTCGTTTCGTCACGAAACGCCCTCAGATTCCCCGAGCGGTACCTCTCGACGCATCTGAGAGCGTTTCGCGGCAGAGAAAGACGACGCTTAAGTAGCTCCGTTCGGAAGTAGTCGTACGATGGCGAACGGCAAGTACGCGGCCCGTAAGCTCAAAAAGGACCGGCAGAAGCGCCGCTGGTCCGACTCCGAGTACGCTCGGCGAGAGCGCGGGCTCAAGACGAAGTCCGACCCCCTGGAGGGTGCCCCGCAGGCGCGCGGCATCGTCCTCGAAAAGGTCGGTATCGAGGCAAAGCAGCCGAACTCGGCGATCCGAAAGTGCGTTCGGGTTCAGCTCATCAAAAACGGGAAGCAGGTCACCGCGTTCTGTCCCGGTGACGGCGCGATCTCCTTCATCGACGAGCACGACGAGGTCACTATCGCCGGGATCGGCGGTGCGAAGGGTCGCGCGATGGGCGACCTCTCCGGCGTCAACTACAAAGTCGAGAAGGTCAACGGCGTGTCGATGATCGAACTGGTTCGCGGCAACGCGGAGAAGCCGGTCAGATGAGCGGCGAGGAGACCGAGGCGCCGTCCGAGGAGGACGTCGCCGCCGACGAGCCGGATCCGGACGCGCCCGCGTCCAGCGAGGCCGCAAACGAGAACGCCAAGCTGTTCGGCGTCTGGGACGTCACCGAGATCGCCTACGAGGACCCCTCGACGAAGCGCTACATGACCGTGACCCCCATCGCACACACGATGGGCCGCCACGCGTCGAAACAGTTCAAGAAAAGCGAGATCTCGCTGGTCGAGCGGCTGATCAACCGCCTGATGCAGACTGAGGAGAACACGGGCAAAAAGCAGCAGGCGACGCGGATCGTCCGCGACGCCTTCGACATCGTCCACGAGCGGACCGAGGAGAACCCGGTCCAGATCCTCGTGACCGCCGTCGAGAACGCCGCGCCCCGCGAGGAGACCGTCCGCCTGAAGTACGGCGGCATCTCCGTCCCGAAGGCGGTCGACGTCGCGCCCCAGCGCCGCGTCGATCAGGCGCTTCTGTTCATCTCCGACGCCGTCGCCAGCGCGACGTACAAGTCGACGACCTCCGCCGCCGAGGCGCTCGCGAACGAACTCACCGCCGCCGCCGACTACGACGTCGAGCGCTCGTACTCCATCTCGCAGAAGGAGGAGCGCGAGCGCGTCGCCGCCGCGGCCCGCTAACGCGGAGTCGGACGACGGCCCCTTCTCTCCCTCTCTCCGTTCGACCACCGACGGGTCCGCCGCGACCGCGTCGCTCGACACCGACGGCTTCGCGCCGACTCGCCTCGTCGACCGGCGTCGCCGCTGGCGACGAGTAAAAAACGGAGAAATCGGGGCCGACCGAGCGGTCGGCGTCGGCGGTCGCCTCAGTCGTCGGCCGGCGCCGCGCCGGAGCCGTCGTCGGCGTGCTGCTGTTTGACCCACGAGAGCTTGCCGCCGGCCGCGAGGATGTCGCGCTCGCGCTCGGAGGCGTCGAGGTCGGCGGTGAACTCCCACTCGCCGTTGACGCTCACGGTGAACTCCTCCTGGCCGGAGCTGACGCCCGCCGGCACGTCGTCGACGATCTCGAGGTCGTCGCCCTGGTCGATCTTCTCGTACGTCTCCGCGTCGATCGCCAGCGGGACGATCCCGAAGTTGAAGAGGTTCGCCTTGTGGATGCGGGCGAAGCTCTGCGCGAAGACGGCCTCGATGCCGAGGTACATCGGACAGAGGGCGGCGTGTTCACGCGAGGAGCCCTGCCCGTAGTTCTCGCCGGCCACGAGAACGCCGCCGTCGGCGTCGAGGGAACGCTGGGCGAAGGTTTCGTCGACGCGCGAGAGCGTGAACTCGGAGAGCTTCTCGATGTTCGAGCGGAACTTCAGGATGTCCGCGGTCGCCGGGATGATGTGGTCGGTGGTGATGTTGTCCTCCATCTTGAGGAGGGCCTCGCCGCCGTCCACGTCGATCCCGTCTTTCAGCGGCACGTCGCCGATGTTCGGGCCCTTGACGAGGCCGTCGTCGATCGCCTCGTCGGGCGAGATGATGTCGGAGTCGGACTCGCCCATGCCGGGGCCGTACTTCGTTCCCATCTCGAACCCGGGCTCTTCGAGGTCGCCGAGGTCGTCCGCGAGGTCGCGCGGGTCGACGATCTCGCCGGTGATGGCCGCCGCGGTGGCGACCTCGGGCGAGCAGAGGAAGACGGAGTCGTCTTCGATGCCCGAGCGGCCCTCGAAGTTGCGGTTGAAGGTGCGCAGCGAGACGGAGTCGGAGGCGGGCACGTGGCCGATACCGATACACGCGCCGCAGGTCGCCTCGGAGAAGTTGACGCCGGCCGCCATCATCTCCGCGGTCCAGCCCTCGCGGGCCAGCATCTCGGAGGCCTGCTTCGAGCCGGGCGCGACGATCATCTCGGTGCCCTTCGAGACCTCGCGGCCCTCCAGCATCTTCGCGCTGGGGAGGATGTCCTCGTAGGCGCCGTTCGTACAGGAGCCGATGATGACCTGCTCGACGTCGGTGCCCTCGTACTCGCTGACGGGGGCGACGTTGTCGGGCATCGACGGCGCGGCCACGAGCGGCTCGAGCTCGCCGAGGTCGACCTCGATGGTCTCCGCGTACTCGGCGTCGTCGTCGGGCTGGAGGTCGACGTACTCGTCTTCGCGGTCCTGGCGCGCGAGCCAGTCCTTGGTCTTCTCGTCGGTGGCGAAGATAGAGGAGGTGGCGCCGAGTTCGGTGCCGAGGTTCGTGATCGTGGTCCGCTCGGGGATCGAGAGGTTCTCGGCGCCGGGGCCGGTGTATTCGAAGATCTTGCCGACGCCGCCCTTGACGGTCAGCTCGCCGAGCAGGTGGAGTGCGATGTCCTTCGCGGTCGCCCACTCGGGGAGCTCGCCCTCGAGGTGGACGTTGACGACCTCGGGCATCTCGACGTAGTAGGGGCCGCCGCCCATCGCGACGGCGATGTCGAGGCCGCCCGCGCCGATCGCGAGCTGGCCGAGCCCGCCGGGGGTCGGCGTGTGCGAGTCGGAGCCGAGCAGCGTCTTGCCGGGCGCCGCGAAGTTCTCCTTGTGGACCTGATGGCAGATCCCGTTGCCGGGACGGGAGAAGTACGCGCCGTACGTGCCGGCCGCGGAGCGGAGGAAGCGGTGGTCGTCGGTGTTCTTGAAGTCGAACTGGTACGTCTGGTGGTCGCAGTACTGCGCGGCCAGCTCCGTCTGAACCTCGTCGAGGTCCAGCGCCTCGAACTGGAGCCACACCATCGTCCCCGTCGTGTCCTGCGTCAGCACCTGGTCGATATCGATGCCGATCTCCTCGCCGGGCGTCAGCTCGCCCTCGACGAGATGGTCATCGAGGATTTTCTCTGTAATCGTTTGTCCCATATCATCCGGAGTTGGCCCTCCCGTGAATATAAAACCCGCGAGTTTTTTGCAAGATCGACCGTGTTAGATCGGTAGACACGGTGATTATTACGGACGTAACACCGTGATGGCATCTCCCATGGGAGGTATAGGCGTAACCAGTGTATAAGGCTAATAAAGGCTCATACCTCCCGAAATCGGCGGCCTGAGTGAAGCCGGCGGTCGGACCGATCGGCGCCGCGACCGCGGGCGACACCGTTTAGTCTCGCCCGCGGCTCCGGACGCCCATGTTCGACTCGGGAGCCGCGGTCGCGGCGGCGCTCGCCGCGGCCGGCGCCGACCTCGACGACGCGCAGCGACAGCCGAACGGCGTCGATCTCACCGTCGACGCGGTGTTCGCACAGACCGAACCGGGCCGGCTCGGACGCGACGGGAAGCGCGTGGGCGAGCGACGGGAGCTGGAGCCGCGGGGCGACTGCTACCGGTTGGAACGCGGGAGTTACGTCGTCCGGTACGGGGAGCCGGTGCGGATCCCGGAGGGGCGGATCGGGTTCGTCCTCCCGCGCTCGACGCTGCTGCGGAACGCCTGTACCCTCGACACCGCGGTGTGGGACGCGGGCTACGAGGGCGTCGGCGAGGGGCGGCTCGACGTCGGCCACCCGATCGAAATCGAACCGGGCGCGCGGATCGCACAGCTCGTCCTGGCCGAGGCCGACCACGACGGGACGTACGATGGCGAGTACCAAGCGGAGAACCTCTGAGCGGAGTCCGAACTACGCTCCGTCCCAGTCGCCGCCGACGCGGTCGATCCCCATCATGTCCTCGCCGGCGTGTTCCGTGAACACGACCTTGCAGTTCGGCTTCGGCACGCCGAGCGTCTCCACGGCCCGCTCCATCACCGCCAGCGCGAACGCGCGCTTGTACTCGAAGGGCCGGCCCTCGCGGATCTCGGCGTCTACGAAGAGGAGCGGCCCTTCGACCGACCGCCCGATCGCCATCGCCGACGGCTCGTGTTCCGCGATCGTCACGGCGACGTGGCCGGCGCTCGTCTCCATCTCCTCGGTGTAGCGGTCGGTGACGAACGCGACGAACGCCTCGCGCTCGGCGGGCGACAGCGACAGCGTCGTCGCGAACTGTAGGAGTGGCATACCCCGAGGCTCGGCCGGGAGCGACTTCGCCCTGTCGGCGGCCGTTCGCGGCGTGCCGGCGCGGTACGGTCGTTGCCCGCGGCTGCGCGAGCGAATCGCTCGGTAGGTAAAGGAACGAACGGCACGCCCGTGCCGGGAAAAGGTGGCACGGGCGTGCCGTTCTGTAGGTCCCCGCTGACGCTTCGGCCCTCCAAGCGAAGCGTCACCTAAGCCAAGCGGTGGTAGACACTTAAGCGTGCCGGGGGCGGCAGCGTTCTCGTATTAGTTAGCGGCAATGCGTTCACAACACGTGGCCGACAGGAATCGGAAAAACCGCCCGACTGCGCCCCGGTCACCGTCGGCTCGTCGGCGTCCCCTCCGCGCTACTGCTTGGCGGGGTGGTCCGCGCGGAGCCCCGTCTGCCCCTCGCCGAGGAGCCGTTCGCGGAGCGTCCCGCCCGGAGGCTCGGCATCGGCCGGGGGAACGAGCCCGCGCTCGCGCAGCTCCGGGACGACGAGGTCGACGAAGTCCACGAGCGAGTCGGGGCGGACGACCTCTTTGATGTTGAACCCGTGGACGCCCACCTCCTCGTGCCAGCGCTGGAGCTCGTCGGCGATCAGTTCCGGGGTGCCGACGATCGTCGGCGAGGTGGTGCCGAGCCCGCAGAACTCGGCGACCTCGCGGACCGTCCACTCGCGGTCGGGCTGGGCCTTCGTGAACGCGTTCATCGTCCCCTGGATCGCGTCCGTCTCGATGTGTTCGACCTTCTGGTCGGGGTCGAGCTCGGAGAGGTCCATATCGAGGAAGCCGGACAACAAGGCGAGCGTCGCCTCGACGTCGACGTGCCGCGTGTACTCGTCGTACTTCGCCTCCGCGAGCGCCTGCGTCTCGCCGACGACCGGCACCACGCCGATGAAAAAGCGGAGGCTCTCGGGGTCGCGGCCGGCGTCGGCCGCGCGCGACTTCACGTCGTCCATGTACTCGACGACGCCCTCCTCGGTCGGCTGGCTGGCGAAGACGGCCTCGGCGTTGCGGGCGGCGAACGACCGGCCGTAGTCGGAGGACCCGGCCTGGTAAACCACGGGCGTGCGCTGGGGCGACGGCTCGCAGCCGTGCGGCCCCGGGACCGAGAAGTGGTCGCCCTCGTGGTCGATCGCCGAGACCTTCTCCGGGTCGCTGTACCGGCCGGCCTTGCGGTCGACCTCGACCGCGTCGTCCTCCCACGACTCCTCCCACAGCTTGTAGCAGACGTCGAGGAACTCGTCGGCGCGGTCGTAGCGCGTCTCCTTGTCCATTCGCTCCGAGAGGCCGAGGTTCTCGGCGGCCGACTCCAGGTAGGAGGTGACGACGTTGATCGCGATCCGCCCGTCGGTGAGGTGATCGAGCGTCGAGAACTCCCGCGCGAGCTGGTAGGGGTGGGTGTACGTCGTCGACCGCGTCACCGCGAAGCCGAGGTCGTCGGTGACCTCCGCCATCGCCGGCACGACGAGCTGCGGGTCGTTCGCGGGGGTCTGGACCGCCTTCTCGACCGCCGTCTCGCGGTCGTCGCCGTACACGTCGTAGATCCCGCGCACGTCCGCAAAGAATACGGCGTCGAAGCCGCCCCGCTCGGCGGTGCGCGCGACCTCGGTCCAGTACTCGCGGTCGGCGTAGTCCGCCGACCGGTCGCCGGGGTACCGCCACGACCCGGGCGAGACGTGCTCGACCGAGGACATGGTGAAGAGATTGAGATGCAGGTGATCGGACACGACCGCAGGTACGCGCTCCGTGATAATACGGGCACAGGAAGTGGCGGCACTTGTCGCTGTCGCGGACGGTCGGCGAGACGCGGCGGCGACCGACGCGTCGACCCGCTCGGTCGAGCGCTACGCCGAGACGGACTCCGGCGAGGAGACGTACGCGGCGAAGTCGGAGGTGGTGATGATGCCGATCGGCGTCTCCCCGTCGACGACCGGAACGTGGTGGAACCCGTGTTCGAGCATCGTCGCGGCGACGGCCGCGACGTCGTCTTGCGCGCCCGCCGTGATCGGGTCTCGCGTCATGTACCGCTCGACTGTCGTCTCGGCCTTCGGCTGGCTCTTCGCGACGATGTCGACGAAGTCCGTCGAGGTTAAGATTCCGACGAGGCCGCCGTCCTCGTCGACGACCAGCACCGAGCTGATGTCGTTCTCGAGCAGCACCGCGGCCGCGTCCTCGACTAACGTGTCCGGCGTCACCGTGTGGAGGTCCGTCGACATCAGCCGCGCGACGAAGACGTCTTCGATCTCGTCCATATGTGAAACACCCGCCCTCGCCGTATAAGCGTTCTCACAGGTACCGTGAGAGCCCGGACTGCCGGCGCGGGCCGTCCCCCGCCGGCTCCGCGACCCACGCCGTCCGCTCGTCTCGAAGCCCCTCCCGGTCCGCAGCTGGGGGGGCTGCGGGATCGAAGGCTGGACACCCGCTCCCACACTCGCGACCCGGGTCGACCACGCGGTCGAAGTGCGCGCAGCGCGGCCGGCCGTCGGCGGTCGCCCCCCCGTGCGCGCAGGCCGGTGGCTCGGGCCGCCACCCCTTCCCGTACGCGCGCTCGGCGATCCGCCGCCGCTTGCGGGCCTTCGCCTCCGGGCCGACGAGCGCGACGTCCGTGCGCGAGGGGCGCTCCGCGCGGATCTCGACGCCGGGCGCGTCCGGGTCGAGCGGCGCCGGCTCGCGGACAACCTCGCGCTCCCCACTCTCCGGGTTGAACCGCCAGACGCCGATCGCGTCGGGGATCCGGTTGAGGTGCGCGCGGGTGACGTAGGAGGCGGTCGCGAGGACGGCGCGGTCGAAGAGCCCGAGCGCGGCGTCGTAGCGCAGCTGCGCCTCCAGGTCGCCCGGCGTCCCGAGGTCGGGCTTGTTCTCGACGGCGACGAGGTCGCCGACCCAGTCGTCCGGGTAGCGCGCGGTCGCGCGCACGGCCTCCCGCCCGTTCCGGCGCTCGCGTTCGAGGTAGCCGACCTCGACCGCGCGGTCGACGACGGCCGCGGCCCGGTCCGGCGGGAGGTCGAACGCGTCCGCGACGGGCACCGCCTCGCCCGGACCGACCGCGGCCTCGATGGCGGGATCGGGGATCCGCTCGGCGCTGATCGCGGCGCGGTCGTCGAAGCCGGGCCCGGGCGACAGCAGGCAGACGTCGACGATGCGCGCCCCCGGCGTCTCGACGCCCGCGCCGAGCTGGCGGGCGACGACGCGGTCGGGGGATTCGAGCGCGGCGCAGAGCGCCAGCTCGAACCGGTACTCCATGCGTGCGACAGGGGCGCCGCGATATAAAACGCGTCGGCGCGGACGCCGGACTCGGCGGCCACCGCGCCGACCGCGGTCCCGTCGGTCGAAACCGGTATTCCCCGCGGGGCCGTACGGCGACCATGCGCCGGGTCACCCGGAACCTCCTCGTCGCCATCGCCCTGGTCGCCGTCGCGCTGCTCGCGCTCGGCGCGCTCCCCGGCTACCTCGGGAGCGGCGACCCGTACTACCTCACGGTCGAACCGATCGAGACGAACGACACCGCCGCCGACGTGAACAACGTCTCCCACCGGCGGTACCCCTACCTGGTCGGCGCGATAGAGAGCGACGACGGGCGCTCCGGGGGGTACCAGACCGGCCCCTACGGGATGAAGGAGTGGTTCACGCACACCCCGTTCGACGAGGTGGACGCGCTCACCCAGCAGGTTCCGAACGCCTCGACAGAGACCGGCGTGCGGGTGCGTCGCGACGGCGAGGTGTACCACGCGGAGGTGATCCGCCCATGACGGGCGACGAAATCGACGACGCCACGGCCGGAACGACCGATTCCGACGCGCCGGCGGCCGACCTCCGCGATCTCCCCGCGTTTTCCGACGGCCGCAACCACTCGCTGCCCGGCGAGCCGGAGTGGCCGGTAACGGAGGTCGTCGTCGAGTACGACGAGGGGTGGTTCGTCGGCGGCTACGACCGGGTCGAGCAGCCCGACGGGACGGAGAAGCGGTACTACTGGGCGGAGCTGTCGCCCGCGACGGTGATCGTCGCGGTCGCAGACGACCGGGTGCTGTTCGTCGAGCAGTACCGGCCCACCGTGCGGAACACCCAACTGGAGCTCCCGGCCGGGATCGTTGAGTCGGGCGAGTCCTACACCGAGGCGGGCGCGCGCGAGCTCGCCGAGGAGACCGGCTTCGAGCCGTCGTCGACGTCGCTGCTTCAGGAGGTGTGGTGTTCGACGGGCGTGTTGCGCCACAAGCGCGGCTACGTGTTCGCCGAGGAGCTGACGCCGGTCGACGTCGACCACGACAGCAACGAGTTCCTCGCCCCGCGGGCGGTCTCGGTCGACGAGGCGCTGGAGATCGCTCGCGAGCCGCCGACGAACGACGCGACGCTCGAAGGGCTCCTCCTCGCCGAGCGCGAGGGGCTGTTGTAAGGGCCCACCCGTCCGCTCGTCCGGAGCAAAACCCGACGCGCGTCCAGTTCACGGGGGCAACGGGGAGGTATTAGTCGCTCCAGTCCCTCAGATAACGTATGAGCCGAACCTCGGAGCCGTCAGTGTTGCTGTCGGACGACCCCCCGCTTGACCTCCGTCTCTCGGACGAGGAGCTGGCGGCGACCCGCGAGCGCATCGTCTCGTTCATCAGCGACGTGGTCGACGACGCGGGCGCGGAGGGCGCGGTCCTCGGCCTCTCGGGCGGTATCGACTCCACGCTCACCGCCCACCTCGCCGTGGAGGCGCTCGGCGAGGACGGACTCCACGGGCTGACGATGCCCTCGGCGGTGAACGACGCGGACGTGATGAGCGACGCGGAGCGCGTCGCCCACGAGCTCGGGATCGAGTACGACGTCGTCGAGATCCAGCCCATCGCGGAGGCGTTCTTCAACGCGGTCCCGGAGGCGGCCGACGACCGCACCGCCGCGGGCAACGTCTACGTCCGCACCCGCGCCGTGTTGAACTACTTCGTCGCCAACGCCGAAAATCGGGTCGTCCTCGGGACGGGCAACCGCGCCGAGGCGATGACGGGCTACTACACGAAGTACGGCGATCAGGCGGTCGACTGTAACCCCATCGGCAACCTCTACAAACAGCAGGTGCGCCAGCTGGCCGCGCACGTCGGCGTCCCCCGCGAGCTCGTGATGCAGGAGCCGACCGCGGGCATGTGGGAGGGGCAGACCGACGCCGAGGAGATGGGCCTCGACTACGACACCGTCGACGCAATCTTAGCGGTCCACGTCGACGGCGGCCTCTCGCGGACGGCGACGGTCCGCGAGCTCGACGTGCCCGAGGAAGCCGTCGACCGCGTGGTCGACCTCTACGAGCGCAGCGCGCACAAGCGGGCGATGCCGCCGGCGCCCGAACGCGATTTATAATGAATAGTCTCCGTCTCGACGAACACTTATAAACAACTGACGCGGTGGCGCGTGCCTGCGAGGCCGCTCCGCGGCCGAGCAGCACGCGCGAGGGATGCGGCGACCGGAGCGAAGCGGAGGGAGCCGCGAGGCTGGGGAGGCGTGAGGCTGCGGTGCGGTTGTGGTCGGGCGGGACTCAAAGGGGCAGCCGGGAGGGCGAAGCACGGCGCAGTAAGCACCGCAGCGAAGGAGCGATAGCGACTGAGTGAGGAGCGCAGCGAGCCGCGCGAGTCCTCCCGGCTGGGGCTTTGGAGGTGTTCGTCGCGGAATCACCGGAAACAATTTATAAACGAGCGGCCGAGAACTTTGGAGAAATTCGTCGCAGAGCCTTCGATTACTTATAAACACCCGACAGCAACACTGCTCGATCGCAAACTGAATTCCGAGAACGCGGCCGGTCTCAGAACTCTCGCATCGCTTCCAGCACGTCGTACGCGGAGCCGTCGTCGATCACTTCGCGGGCCGCGTCGAGGCCCTCCTCGATCGAATCCGCGTCCTCGCCCGCGTAGATCCGGAGCGCGGCGTTGACCGCGACCGCGTCCGCGAAGGCGCCGTCCCGCTCGCCGGCCAGCACTTCCTCCGTGATCTCGGCGGACTCGACCGCGACGTCGTCTACGGCGAGGTCGTCCGCTTCGAGGTCCATCCCGTACTCCGCGGTCTCGATCTCGAAGTCGTCGAAGGAGGCGCCCTCGCTGCCGGCCTCCTCGCCGTCGCCCCCATTCGCCTCACCGCCCGCCGCGTCCCACTCCGCGACCTTCGTGTAGCCGGGGCGCACGTCGTCGTACCCCTCCATGCCCTGGAACATCAGGACGCGGTCGAGGTCGTGGAACTCGCTTTCCACGAACGTGTCGACCACCTTCTTCGCGAACGCGAGGTGGTAGAAGGAGCCGAGGTGGACGGAGGCGCCGGCCGGGTTCGCCAGCGTCTCGACGGTGTTGACGAACGACCGGACGCCCATCATGTCGCGCCGGTCGAACAGGTCGTCGATGGCGGGGTTAAACGCGGGCTGGTAGTAGAAGCCGAAGCCGGTCTCGTCGACCATGTCGGCGGAGTCCGCGGGGGTCAGCTCCGTGTGGACGCCCAGCTCGTCTAAGACGTGCTTGTAGGCGTCCTGCTTCTGCGTGGGGACGCGGTCGCCGGAGTGGACGACGACGGGGGTGCCCGCGGCGGCCGCGACGGCGCCGGCCGCGACACCGAGGATGGCGGTCCGTCCCTTTCCGTCGTAGTTCGCGCCGCAGTCGACGGGGTCGACGTCCGGTTCGGCGTACTCGACGCGCTCGCACATCACGTCGACGTACGCGCCGAGTTCCTCGGGCGTGTTCCGCTTCCAGCGGTTCGCGAGCCAGAACGCCCCCAGCGTCGTGGGGTCGGGCTCGCCCGCGAGGATGCGCTCGAACGCCTCGGTCGCCTGCGCGCGCGTCAGGTCGTCGGCCGACTTGTGGCCGGAGCCGCAGACCTCGGTCATCAGCCGCTTGAGGGGCCACTCGCCGAACTCCTGGGTCGCCTGAGCCATACGCGTCGTTCGGGTTCTCCGACGAAAAGTCCCCCGCTCGACTCCCGACCGCTGGGAAGGCCGGGCTCGCTCCGCCCGTCCGACGCGCGGTCGAAGCGACGCGCGCGAGCGACGGCCCGAGCCGAGACGGCGACGCTGCCCGCGTCCGTGGTACTCATTCGCAAACAGCAATTGTTCGCACGTCCAATTCAAACAGGTTTATACATACGTTCACCTGCTTTTTTGCTTTTCAAATTCTGTAACACGCCCCAAAAGGCGTTAGAGTTATATGTTCGTCCACCTATTTGCCTATCGTACCCGATGACGTCCAAATCCGTCGCCACCGCGCTCACGCTGTATCGGTCCCGCACGCTGACGCTCGAACAGGCCGCGACCGTCGGCGGCTGCTCGACGGCGCAGCTGGAGAAGAGCGCCCGGGCGTTCGCGCCGACGCCGGGCGAGGCTCCCGCCGACGACTGACCGCACGACCTCTCGACCGGCACGCCCCCGCTGGCGCTCGACGCCCTCCGAAACCCGTACGTACGCCCGTCCCCTGATCACGGTAATGAGTCTGGACGCCGACTGGCGCGCCGACGTCGACGCGGTCGACGCGGCGCTCATCGACGAGTACCAGAGCGGCTTCCCCGTCGAGTCGCGCCCCTTCGAGCGGGTCGCCCGCGAGATCAGCGCCGAGACGGGCGTCGACGTCGACGCCGACGAGCTCCTCGACCGCGTCCGCGACCTCCGCGAGCGCGGCGTGTTCCGCCGGTTCGGCGCGGTCCTCAACCCGCCGGTCATCGGCTCCTCGACGCTCGCGGCGGTGCGCGCGCCCGACGACCGCTTCGACGAGGTCGCCGAGGTGATCAACGGCTACCGGCAGGTGAACCACAACTACCGGCGCGACCACGAGTGGAACCAGTGGTTCGTCGTCACTGCGGGCTCCCGCGAGAAGCGCGACGAGATCCTCGCGGAGATCGAAGCGCGGACCGGCTGCGAGGTGCTCGCGCTCCCGATGCTCACGGACTACTACATCGACCTGGAGTTCCCCGTCGTCAACGCCGACCGGTTCGCGCGGGAGTCCCTCGACCACACCGACGTCTCCGCCACCCGCATCTCCGAGGACGCCCGCGGCGACCTGAGCGCCGTTGAAGCCGACCTCCTCCTCGCGATTCAGGACGGCTTCCCGCTGTCCGCGACTCCCTACGCCGACGTGGCGCGCGAGATCGACGCCCCCGTCGACGACGTCCTCGCGGCGGTCGAGCGCCTGCTCGCGGACGGCTGTATCAAGCGGATCGGCTGCGTCGTCAACCACGTCGTCACCGGGTTCACGAACAACTGTATGGTGGTCTGGGACGTGCCCGACGACGAGCTCGACGAACGCGGCGAGGCGGTCGGGAGCCTCCCGTACGTCACCCTCTGTTATCACCGGCCGCGCCGGCCCGACCAGGAGTGGCCGTACAACATGTTCACGATGATCCACGGCCGCGAGGCCGAGGCGGTCGACGCGAAGATCGACGAGCTGGCGGCCGACCACCTCCCGTTCGACCACGAGCGGCTCTACTCGACGGAGACGCTGAAACAGACCGGCGCGCGGTACGAGGACCTCGTCGCGGACGGGGAGTAAGGGAAGAAGCGGGCGAGGGAAACGGCGCGGGACTCAGCCGTCGGCGAGGACGGTCGTCTGTTCCTCGTCTGCGGATTCGGCCGCGACGAATTCGTCTTCGCCGTTGAGCGCTCTGTCGGCGCCCAGCCGGTCGAGCGCGTCCGCGCTCGCGGCCCCTGCCTCCTCCGCGCGGAGGTAGACGATGACTCCGTATGAAACCGAGACCCCCATGACCTGATCAGCAACAGCGCGACCTTCGCGCCGTACCTCGATCGGACGCCGGAGGACGATCCCTCTCACATATGTCCTAACTAGCAGGGATCGGACGGGATAATAACTGCCACCCGAATATTATCTGTGAAACTGTGATCGGCGTTGCGTCCGTTCAGCGCGCGGTTGGCGGCCGAATCGGTCCGAGAAACCGACCCTCCACTCCTCTCACCCGAGGAGGTAGCGCATCCACGGGTACCGCTCGACGAGCGGTTGCCCGCCGACTTCGTACTCCTCGACGATGGCGTCGAGCCCGAGGATCCGCCCGGCGCCGAAGGCGGCGACCGAGAGGAACACGAGCATATACGCGAAGTCGCCGTTGATGTAGCCGTGCGAGATGTCCCAGTTGCCAAGATAAAAGAGGAGCATCATGAACGCGCCCCAGAATGCGGCGAGCCGCGTGAGGAGCCCGACGATGACGCCGAGCCCGATGAGCAGCTCGCCCCACGGCACCGCGACGTTCACGAAGTCGATGAACAGCGCGTTCTCGCCCATCGCGGCGAACAGGCCCGCCGCCGGGCTCCCGTTCGCGGCTGGCGCGTTCTGGAGGTAGCCCACGGCGCTGAACTCCCCGCTCAAGACCTTGTCGAGGCCGCTCTGGAAGAACGCGAGGCCGATCATCAGCCGGAGCGCGAGGATGAACCAGACGCTGAGCGTGTGTAGCTTCCCTTCCACCGAAACGCCGCCGATCGTGCTTCGCAGCGCGACTTCTCTTGTTGAGATAGGTTACCCGACTCTCGCAGGGCGTTTAAACACGAGGCAGGATTCTCGCCCGCCGCGATCCGTCCGATGTCGCCTCCGCGACGCGCTCAGGAGAGATCGCGACGCGCTCGGGAGAGATCGCGACGCACTCGGGGACCGGTACGTTGAGGGCGTCGCCGTCCGCACGGGAGTACATGACGACCGCCTTCGACCGCCTCGGGTACGGGACGTATAAACTGGCCGACGGCGAGGAGTGCGTCTCCGGGGTCGCACACGCGATCGAGACCGGCTACCGCCACGTCGACACCGCGCAGGGGTACGAGAATGAGGCGTCCGTGTCGGCGGGGATCGACGACACCGACGTCGACCGCGAGGACCTGTTCGTCGCGACGAAGCTCTCGACGGACAACCTCTCGTACGACGACGCGACCGCGACCGCCCGAGTGAGCCGCGACCGGCTCGGCGTCGACTCGATCGACCTGCTGTACGTCCACTGGCCGATCAACTGAAGCGGTAGCGCGGAGTCCCCTTCCTCAAGGAGCGACCGAAGGGAGTGAGTAGGGAGGAGAGGAGCGGGTTCGTATCTGTAACAAACGCCAGCTTATAAATAGCCTCTCACACACATTGAAACTGTGGCAGACGATTACGTGCGTCGGACGGCAATCACTCGTCTCTCGGTAGACGATGAGCAACGCGAGTTGCTTGAGGAAACCATCTCCGAGTGGAGGCGTGGGTGCCAACTCGCCACGGACATGGCGTGGGGGAAGTGTAACGCCAAGAGCGACGTACAACCCCTCGCTTACGACAACGTGCGCGAGGAAACCGACCTCGGGAGTCAGCACGCGATCCTCGCCACCCACCAAGCCGCCCAAGCCATCACCGGCTGTCTCGAACGCCGCTCGAACGGCAGGCAGGTCAGTAAACCCACATTCACCGCACCCACGGTAACGTACGACACTCGAACGATGACGCTGTTCAATGACGATACAGTGTCACTCTCCACGACGGAGAGTCGCGTTCGATGTGAACTTGCGCTCCCTGACGCCGAGGATGGCTACCAACGGCAGTACCTCGACGCCGACGAGTGGAGCGTCACGGAAAGCACACTCACCGCTCGTGACGGCGACTACTTTCTACACATCGGCTTCCGCCGACCCAAGACCGACATTGAGCGAGACACCGCCGAGGACGGAACGGTTCTCGGGGTCGATCTCGGTATTGAGAACCTCGCCGTCACCAGCACAGCACGATTCATCAATGGGCGCGAACTCTCACACAACCTCCGCGAGTTCGAGAAAGTCCGTGCGGGACTCCAACAGACAGGCACGCGAAGCGCCCACAGAACGCTCGAACAATCAAGTGGACGCGAACGACGATACGTTCGTGACGTGGTTCACCAAGCGTCGAACGCCATCGTAGACGAAGCACTCCGATACGAGTGCGACGTGATTGCGTTTGAGGACTTGACAGACATCCGCGACCGAACGGGTGCGTCGTGGGGGCACAAGTGGGCGTTCCGAACGCTGTACGAGCAAGTGGCGTACAAAGCCGAAACAGTCGGCATCTCTGTGAAGCAAGTGGGTTCGGCGTATACGTCGCAACGGTGCGCCGAGTGTGGATTCACGGCAGACGAGAATCGCCGAACTCGCACGGAGTTCCGGTGCGTGAAGTGTGAGTCGGAAGCGAACGCGGATTACAATGCGGCGAAGAACATCGGGATGCGGTATGTCCGTCGAGGCCGACAGTCGTCTCGGCGGACGGGCGACAGTCAACTCGTCTTAAAGTCTGGAACTGTGACGCCAAGTGGCGGATTCACCGCCCACCCGGACGGGTTCGAGGCTGAGCTCACGGACAAGCCCCTCCCTCAACGAGCGAACCCGTCAGGGTGAGCGAAGTAGGGTGGGGTTGTTGACCAGCTACGACCTCGCGGAGACGCTGCCCGCGCTCGACGATCTCGTCGACGACGGCGTGATAGATCGGATCGGGCTCTCGAACTTCCGCCCCGACCAGCTCGACGAGGCGATCGACCGGCTCGACCACGACGTGTTCGCCCATCAGGTGGAGTGTCACCCCCTGCTTCAACAGGAGCGCCTCCGCGAGTACGCCGTCGAGCACGACCACTGGCTCGTCGCCTACTCGCCGATCGCGCGCAACCGCGTCGCCGACGTCGACGTCCTCCAGGAGATCGCGACGAGCCACGACGCCACCCCGGCGCAGGTGAGCCTCGCGTGGCTGCTCTCGAAGGAGCGTGTCGCGCCGATCCCGAAGGCGGCCGACTTCGGCCACGTCGAGGAGAACTGGGCCGCCCGCGAGATCGACCTGACCGACGACGAGATCGCCCGGATCGACGCGCTCGACCGCGACGAGCGGATCGTCGACTTCGAGGAGGCGTCGTGGAATCAAGGGTGATCTCCGGAGCGCTCAATACCGGTACCGTCCCCTCATAGTCGGTTTTACGGGCTTTTCCGTCGAACGGCTGACCGTGCCGGACCCGAACCCCCAGGCGGACGTGCGTCCCGACCCCCAGACGGACATGCGTCCCGACCCCCAGACGGACATGCGTCCCGACCCCCAGCGCGATTCCGGTTCCCACGACTCCGTCTCTCACGACGGCCCGGCCCTCCTCGCGGCGACGCCCGACGCCGACGCGGTGTTCGACCGGCTCCGGACGCTCGCCGTCCTCGCGGGGTTCCTCGCGCTCCTCGTGACGCTGATCGCGGCGGAACTGCTCGTCAGGATCTGACCGGCCCGGCCGAACCGAAACTGAACGCGAGATCCGCCCGATCCGGCGACGGACCCGTCCTCACCGCCGGTTTCACTTCCGCTTTCGGGCGCGTTTTTAAAAGGTGCGGGCACGACGGTCCGGATATGGCCCAGTCCACGTTCGACGACGACGACCTGTTCGGCGAGGCGGCCGAGGAGACCCGCGCGGAGGTCCGAGAGCACCTCGCAGCGGCGCGCGAGGAACTGCCCGACCCGGACGCGGTGTGGGAGACGGACGCGGACAACGTCCTCGGGGCGCTCAACGGGCTGAAGTCCGCGCTCAACGCCGGCGACGCGGTCGACAGCGTCCGCTCGGCGAAGAAGGCGTACGTCCTCGGCGAGCGCGCCGACGCCTTCGAGGACGCCGACGATTTACAAGAAGAGATCGAGGAGCTGGAGTCGCTCGTCGGCGACATCGAGAGCGCCGCCGACGAGGTGGCCTCGCTCACCGGCACCGTCCCCGCGATCCGCGGGGCGCTCCAAGACGCGGCAGAGGAGGACGAGGAGTAGCGTCCGCGCCGCGCTTTTTCCCTTTTAAACTGCGTCGCGATCGACGACGGCCGCGGTCAGCTCCGCGAGCGACGCGCTCGCGCGGTCGAGCAGCTCCGCCCCGCGCTCGGCGTCGCCCTCGCGGGGATCGCCGACGACGCCGTTGTCGGTAAACTCGTCTGAGTCGTGCGCGAGGTTCACGCCCGCGACCCACTCGCCCCACCGGTCGGCGGCGCCCGCGCTCGCCTCCTCGACGCGCTCCTCTCGGACCAGCTCCGGGTTCGTCGCGCGCAGCAGCGCCGTCTCCAGCGGGCCGGCGTGGCCCATGTCGCTCGCGTGGTCGCCGACCGCGTCGAACCAGGTGAACGCGACGCCGTACCCCGCGTGGGCGTCGTCGCGCGAGAACTGGCGGGCGACCTCCGCGAGCGCCTCGACGTTCCCCCCGTGGCCGTTGACGAACACGACGCGGTCGACCCCGTGCGAGACCAGCGACTCGGCGGCCTCCCGGACGTACGCCCGGAACGTCTCCGGCGAGACCCACATCGTCCCGTCGAACGCGCGGTGTTCCTCTGCGACGCCGACCGGAATCGGCGGCGCAACCGCGACCTCGCCGCGGTCCGCCCCCTGCCCGTCGCCCGCCCCTTCGTAGGCGTCGGCGCCGGCCTCGGCGACCGCGACGGCGTTCAGCGCGTCGGTGCCGAGCGGGGCGTGCGGCCCGTGCTGTTCCGTGCTGCCGACCGGCAGGAACGCGACGTCGACGTCGGCGTCGCGGACGTCGGTCCACGTGACCTCGCTGAGGCGCATACCGGAGCCTCGGCGCGCGGCGTGGTATAGGCGGCGGTCACCGTCGAGCGAACGCTCCCGGGGTATTATGCCCCTCGCCGTGGATCGCGACCGTATGAGCAGTGACAACGCGGAACACGACCTGGAGGCGCACGATTCGGCTCCCGCCGTGACGTTCGGCCCGCTGAAGCAGGCGCTCCGCGAACACCGCTACCCGGTGACGGCGGCGGAGCTGATAGAGCAGTACGGCGCCGCGGCGGTGGAGACCCCGACGAAGACGGCGCGGCTCGACGGCCTGCTCGAGGACTGCGGGGAGACGCAGTTCCGGAATCCGTCGGAGGTCCGGGCGGCGGTCCTCGACGCGCTCGGCCACGCCGACGCGTCGCCTGAGGCGGCCGCGGACGAGTGGACCGAACTCCGGCGGTGACTCGTTCGCTGACCCTCGCGGTGACGGCCCGATCAGCGCGGCGCGTCGCCCCGCTCGCTCGGGCGGTCCGGATCAGTCGTCGTCGCTCTCGGCGTCCTCGACGATCCGGGCGGTGCGCTCCTGCGCGCGGTCGATGAACTCCTGGGGAAGCTCGTCTATCTCGCCCGCCTGAACGCCCCAGAGGTGCGCGTACAGTCCGTCGTTGTCGAGGAGTTCGTCGTGGGTGCCGCGCTCGACGATCCGCCCGCCCTCCAACACGAGGATGGTGTCCGCGTCCTTGATCGTTGAGAGGCGGTGCGCGATCGCGAACGTCGTCCGGTCCTCGGTGAGCCGGTCGAGCGAGCGCTGGATAAGCATCTCCGTCTCGGTGTCGACGTCGGAGGTCGCCTCGTCTAAGATGAGGATGTCCGGGTCCTTTAGCACCGCGCGCGCGATGGTGACGCGCTGGCGTTGCCCGCCGGAGAGCTTGACGCCGCGCTCGCCGACCATCGTGTCGTAGCCGTCGGGGAGGTTCTCGATGAACTCGTGGGCCTCGGCGGCCTCGGCGGCCTCGCGGACCTCCTCGTCGGTCGCGTCGAAGGTGCCGTAGGTGATGTTCTCGCGGACGGTGCCGTAGAACAGGTACGACGACTGGCCGACGTAGCCGATCGACCGGCGGAGCGACTTGAGCGTCACGTCGCGGACGTCCTGTCCGTCGATCTCGATGGCGCCCTCGTCGACGTCGTACATCCGGAGGAGCAGCTTGAGGACCGTGGACTTCCCGGCGCCGGTGGGGCCGACGAGGGCGAGGGTCTCCCCGCCCTCGACCGTGAAGTCGACGTCCTCGATGATCGTCTCCTCGTCGTAGCCGAAGGAGACGTCGTCGTAGACCACGTCGCCGTCGCCGACGGTGAGGTCCTCGGCGCCCGGGTCCTCCGCGAGCCGCGACGGCTCGTCCATCAGCCCGAAGATCCGCGCGGAGGAGGCGCGGGCGCGCTGGTACATGTTGATGATCTGGCCGAACTGGGCCATCGGCCAGATGAACCGCTGGGTGTAGAGGATGAAGACGACGAACATCCCGACCGAGAGCTCGCCGGTGAACGGCCCCGGCGGCGTCTCCTGGAACACCCAGAGGCCGCCGACGACGAACGTGAGCACGAAGCCGATGCCGGCGAGCACGCGGAGCCCCGGGAAGAACTTGATCCGGGTCGTGATCGCGTCCCAGTTGGCGTCGAAGTAGTCCATCGAGACGTCGTCGACGCGGTCGGACTCGTACGGCTCCGTGTTCGACGACTTGATCACCTGAATCCCGCCGAGGTTGTTCTCTAGGCGGGAGTTCATCTTCCCGACCGACGAGCGCACCTCGGCGTACTTCGGCTGGATGATCCTGATGAACAGGTAGGTGAACCCGCCGATGATCGGGACGGGCAGCAGCGCGACTAAGGCGAGCTGCCAGTTGATCCAGAAGAGGAGGACGCCGATGCCGACGACCATCACCGACAGGCGGAACAGGGAGTTCATCCCGTCGTTGAGGAATCGTTCAAGTCGGTTCACGTCGTTCGAGAGGATCGACATCATCTCCCCGGTCTGCTTGTCGGAGAAGAACTCCATGTTGAGCCGCTGCATCTTGTCGTAGGTGTCCGTCCGCACGTCGTGCTGGATGTTCTGGGCGAAGGCGTTGAACCCCCAGTTACGGATCCAGTGGAACCCGGCGCCGATACCGAACGCGCCGCCGATGACGGCGATGGTGAACCAGAACTGCTCGGTCTGGGCCGTCGGGAGCCACGCGTCCGGGAGGACGACGAGCGGGATCTGCTCGCTGAACAGGGCGTCTTCGTAGAACACGGCGTCGATGGCGATCCCGAGCATGAGCGGGGGAAGCAGGTCGAGCAGCCGCGCGAAGATGCTCGCGAAGATCCCCACGGTCACCTGCGGGACGTAGTCGCGGCCGTACTCGACGAACAGCCGCTTCATCGGATTCTCGATTTTGTCCCGCTGCTCCTCGAAGGGATCGTCTTCCTCCCAGTCGACGCCACTCATCACCAGTCCGTATCAGTCAGGGCGGCAAATAGGTTTCCTTCGAACCGAAATACATCGGCAGAAAACACCGGTAACACGCGTTCGATCGGCTGATCTCGTCCTCGGATGCGCGATCACCGGCCTCGGATCGCCCGGTTCCCGGAGCGGACTCAGAGGTCGCGTCGCTCGACGGCGGGATCGATCCCGGCCTCGTCGAGGTCCCCGCGAACGCGACGCCGGAGCGGGTCCGGAACGCCGTCTCGCGGGACCGGCGCGGCCGTTCCGCCCTCGTCGTCGTCGGTCGGCACGGACCAGTAGAGGACGTGGCCCGTCTCGGCGTAGAACTCCACCGCGTATCGGTCGCGGCCCCCCTCGTAGTGGACGCGGGCGGCCGCGCCCTCCGCGCGCCACCCCTCCTGTCTGACCAAGGCGGCGATCGGTTCTCGCATGGTCGGGCTCGGGCGGCCGGACACATGTGGGTGTCGACCGCTCCGCGGGCCGAGCGTGGCGTCGCCCCCCGCTTCACCCGCATCGACACCGGTTTACAACCGCCGCTCCGACGAGTGGACATGTCTCTTCGCGTCACGTTCCTCGGGACGGGCGGCGCCGTCCCGACCGTCGAGCGCGCGGCGAGCGCCGTCTTCGTCAACCGCGAGGGCGACCGCTTCCTCTTCGACTGCGGCGAGGGCACCCAGCGCGAGATGATGCGCAGCGGGACCGGCTTCGCCGTCGACCGCGTGTTCGTCTCGCACCTCCACGGCGATCACGTTCTCGGCCTCCCTGGCCTCGTCCAGACGCTCGGGTTCAACGACCGCACCGACCCGCTGACGGTCCACTGCCCGCCGGGCACCGACGACCACCTCCGCGACTTGGTCCACGCGGTCGGCCACGACCCGGCGTTTCCGATCCGGATCGAACCGGTCGCCCCGGGCGAGGTCGCCTACGAGGCCGACGAGTACGTCGTGCGCGCGTTCGAGACGGAACACCGGACGATATCGCAGGGGTACGTCTTGGAGGAGGACGACCGCCCCGGCCGCTTCGACCGCCCGAAGGCGGAGGAACTGGGCGTCCCCGTCGGCCCGAAGTTCGGCCGCCTCCACGAGGGCGAGCCGGTCGAGGCCGATGACGGTACCGTCGTCGAGCCGGAGCAGGTCGTCGGCCCGCCGCGTCCGGGTCGCAAGCTGGCGTACACCGCGGACACGCGTCCGCGAGAGACCACCGTCGAGGCGGCCGAGAACGCCGACCTGCTGATCCACGACGCCACCTTCGCCGACGACATGGCCGACCGCGCCCGCGACACGGCCCACTCTACCGGCCGCGAGGCGGGGTCGATCGCGGCCCGCGCGAACGCGAAGCGGCTCGCCTTGGTCCATATCTCCTCGCGCTACGCGGCCGACGCGCGGCCGATCCGCCGAGACGCCCGCGAGGCGTTCGACGGCAAGTGCCTCCTGCCCGACGACGGCGACCTGATCGAGGTCCCGTTCCCCGACGCGGACTGAGACGTTGCCGGTTCGACCGGTCAGTACGACGCGGACGGCTTTGCGACCGACACGGAGACCGCCGCTACATTCTCCTCCGTTCGCTTATAAATAATTGACTGCCGATCGGCGGCGAACACCGCCGAAGCCCCAGCCGCGAGGCGGGCGCACGCTCGCTACGCACCTCAGTCGTTCGCTCCGCTCACTCCTTGCGGTGCTTACGTCGCCTGCGCCCGCCTCACGGCTGCCCCTTCGAGTCCCGCCCCGCCCAGCACCGCAGCCTCACACCTCCCCAGCCTCGTCAGTCGCCTCCGCTTCGCTCCGGCGACTGACTCCCTCGCGCGTGCTGCTCGGCCGCAAACGCGGCCTCGCAGGCACGCGCCACCGCTTCGGTCCGTTGGTCTCGTCGAGTCCTCGTCCCGTACGGCTGCGATCCGTGTGATCGTTCCACTCGAAATGAAGCCCGCGCGTGGCTGACGCGCGTCTGACGCGGCCGCCGCCGGGCCGGGGTCGCTCCGGAGCCGGTCCGGCCTCGATTCGACGAACCGACGGAAGACGGCTTCTCGGGCCCGATCCGTTCACTTTCACCGCGGTTACGGGCGTTTTAATACGGTGAGGAACCAACCCTCGTACGCCTCCCACTGAAAACAAGACCGGAGGCGGAGACACCCCATGAGCGAACTGCGACAGGAAGCGAAAGCGATAGCGGAACAGTTCTCGGACCACACCGACGTCGACCCAGACGACGTCGAGGAGCGGCTGACGACGCTCGTCGACGAGTACCGCGTGCCGCTCGACGAGGCGAGCCGGAGCGTCACCAACAGCTACCTCGAAGACGCCGGGATGGAGCGCGACGAGCTCGGCCGCGGCGGCAGCGAGGAGGTCCTCGTCAACGACATCGACGAGGACGAGCAGTGGGTCGACTTGCGCGTGAAGCTGGTCGACCTCTGGGAGCCGCGCAGCGACTCCATCTCGCAGGTCGGCCTCCTCGGCGACGAGTCGGGCACAATCAAGTTCGTCGCCTTCGAGACCTCCGACCTCCCCGAGCTGGACGAGGGGCAGGCGTACGAGCTCTCGAACGTCGTCACCGACGAGTACGAGGGCAGCTACTCGGTGAAGCTCAACCGGACGACCGGTATCACCGAGATCGACGAGGAGATCGAGGTCGGCGACAACGCCGACACGGTCGAGGGCGCCTTAGTCGACATCCAGTCCGGTTCCGGGCTGATCAAGCGCTGCCCCGAGGCGGACTGTACGCGCGTCCTCCAGAACGGGCGCTGCTCCGAACACGGGCAGGTCGAAGGCGAGTTCGACCTCCGTATCAAGGGCGTCTTAGACGACGGCGAGACCGTCACCGAGGTCATCTTCGACCGCGAGGCCACCGAGGAGCTCACCGGTATGACCCTCGAGGCGGCCAAGGACATGGCGATGGACGCGCTCGACACCACCGTCGTCGCCGAGGAGATGGGCGAGGACGTGCTCGGGCGCTACTACCGCGTCACCGGCCCGACGTTCGGCCGGTACGTCCTGGTCGACGAGATGGAGGACCCGGGTACCGTCGACGTTGAAAGCGCGCTGATCGAAGCGAGGTCGATTTAAATGAGCCAATCCGCACCCACCCGAGAGGTCGCCCGGCGCGTGTTCGCGACCGAGTTCAACGACGCCGGCTACACGTTCACCGAGTCCGACGACGAGCGCGCCCCCGTCTACGCGCTGTTACCGACGGGGGAGTCCTCGAACCGCGTCTTCTTCGTGGGGACGCTCACGGAGAAGGAGGACGTCGGCGAGGACAGCGAGTACTGGCGCGGCCGCATCGTCGATCCGACGGGCACGTTCTTCGTGTACGCCGGTCAGTACCAGCCGGAAGCCGCTTCCAAACTCCGGGACTTAGAGCCCCCGGCCTACGTCGCAGTCGTGGGGAAGCCCCGGACGTACGAGACCGACGACGGCACGGTCCGGGTCTCCGTCCGCCCCGAGTCGATCACCGAGGTCGACGCCGCTACCCGCGACCGCTGGGTCGCGGAGACCGCCCGCCGCACCGTCGAGCGCGTCGCCGCGTTCGACGACGAGGGCAACGAGTACGCGCGGATGGCCCGCGAGGAGTACGACTTCGACCCCCAGACGTACAAGGCCGCCGCGCTGTCGGCGCTGGAGGACCTCGACGAGAGCGGCGACGAACTCGCGGGCGACGGGTCCGCGGACGACGACGCCGCGCTCGGCGACGCCCCGGACGGGACCGACCCGGCGGGCGCGCCGGAGCCCTGACCCGGCCGGCGTCTCGGCGGTCTGACCCGGCGGGCGCGCCGGAGCCCTGACGTGGCCGGCGTCTCGGCGCTCTGACGTGGTCGGCGGCCGGAACGCTGACGCGCCGATCCCGGGTTTTCGCGGCGTTCGGCGCGGTTCTCCCCGCGAACGCGTTTCTCGTTCTTGGGACCGTCTGACAAACGCTTAAGTGATCCGCGGAACGAACAGTCCGATAATGGGCAACAAGAACAAGACGATCTCGTTCCGCGTCAACGAGGACGCGTTCGAGACCCTCCGCGACATCGCCGAGGAGCGGGACATCTCGCTGTCGGCGGTCTTCCGGGACTACGTGGATACGCTCGTTGCCCACGACGGCCAGGTCCGGGTCATCCCGGAGGCCGAACTGGACAGCATGGGCGACAGCGGGGAGTCGTTCCCCCCGAAGATCGAGGTCCCGAAGAGCTTCGTCCGCGAGCACGAGCGGCTGGAGCTCGAGGCCGAACACCTCCGCGAGCAGCTCGAAGAGCACAAGCGGTACGTCAACTACCTCCGCGAGCAGCTTGAGGACGGCGACGAGGACGTGATCCAGCTGGAGGACCTCGACGGCGAGCCCGACGAGCCCTCGTTCCGGCTCGGATAACGGCCCGCTTCGCGTCGGCAACTCACGTCCCCCGATCACCTCGCTCTGTCTCGACCGCCGAGCCGCGGCGCCGCGACGCCCGGATCCCGCTTCCGGCGGTCGACCGCGCGCCGGAAAACCTTCCTGTTCGTCCGTTATGGACCGACGAAACGCCGATGTTGGCGAAAATATTGCCGAACAGCTCGGAGTTTGTTCAGAAATGTCCGATTCTCTCCCAGTCTGATGGACGGTCTCTCATCGCGAAGCCGCTATTTCTGAGTATAATAAATTATTTACGAAAACGATATTACCCGGGCGGTGGACGTATCGGCCATGCGAAGGTGGGTTCGACCGTGACCGTGTTCGACAGGGCGTACGACGATACGGTTCGCGTCCTCGACGAGGACGGCGAGGTCGTCGGCGATCTCCCCGACCTCGATGAGGGGTCGCTCGTCGAGATGTACAGGCACATGCGGCTGGCGCGCCACTTCGACGGCCGCGCGGTGAGCCTCCAGCGACAGGGCCGGATGGGGACGTACCCCCCGCTCTCCGGGCAGGAGGGCGCCCAGATCGGGTCGGCGTACGCGCTCGACGCGGACGACTGGATGGTCCCGTCGTACCGCGAGCACGGCGCCGCCTTGGTCCACGGGCTCCCCCTGAAACAGACGCTGCTCTACTGGATGGGCCACGAGGACGGAAACAACGCGCCGCCGGACGTCAACGTCTTCCCGGTCGCCGTCCCCATCGCGTCGCAGGTCCCCCACGCGACGGGCGCCGCGTGGGCCTCGAAGCTCCGCGGCGAGGACGACGCGTTCATCTGCTACTTCGGGGACGGGGCGACGAGCGAGGGGGACTTCCACGAGGGGGTCAACTTCGCCGGCGTGTTCGACACGCCGACCGTCTTCTTCTGTAACAACAACCAGTGGGCGATCTCCGTGCCACGCGAGCGGCAGACTCGGAGCGCGACGCTGGCGCAGAAGGCGGAGGCGTACGGGATCGACGGCGTCCAGGTCGACGGGATGGACCCGCTCGCGGTGTACAGCGTCACGGAAGCGGCCTTGGAGAAGGCGCGCGACCCCGAGGCCGACCGCCCGCGGCCGACGCTCATCGAGGCCGTCCAGTACCGCTTCGGCGCGCACACGACCGCCGACGACCCGACCGTCTACCGCGAGGACGACGAGGTCGAGCGCTGGAAGGACAAGGACCCGATCGACCGGCTGGAGGCCTACCTCCGCGACGAGGGGATCCTCGACGACGAGCGCGTCGCGGAGATCGAGTCGTCGATCGAGGCGCAGGTCGCGGACGCGATAGACGCGGCGGAGTCGATGGCGCGGCCCGAGCCGCGGGAGCTGTTCGAGCACGCCTACGCGGAGCTTCCGCCCGAACTGGAGCGGCAGTACGAGGCGTTCGCCGCGCTGCGCGACGAGCGCGGCGACGCGGCGTTCTTGGAGGAGTAAATGACCGAGACACAGAACCTCACGCTGGTACAGGCGGTCCGAGACGGATTACACACCGAACTTCGCGAGGACGACGACGTCGTCGTGATGGGCCAAGACGTCGGGAAGAACGGTGGCGTCTTCCGCGCCACGGAAGGCCTCTTCGACGAGTTCGGCGGCGACCGGGTGATCGACACCCCGCTCGCCGAGTCGGGCATCGTCGGCACCGCGGTCGGGATGGCCGCGATGGGGATGCGACCGGTCCCGGAGATCCAGTTCTCCGGGTTCATGTACCCCGGCTTCGACCAGATCGTCTCGCACATGGCGCGGTTCCGCACCCGCAGCCGCGGGCGGTTCACGCTCCCGATGACGCTCCGGGCGCCCTACGGCGGCGGCATCCGCGCGCCGGAGCACCACTCCGAGTCGAAGGAGGCGTTCTACGCCCACGAGGCCGGGCTGAAGGTCGTCACCCCTTCGACCCCCCGCGAGGCGAAGGGACTGCTCGCGGCGTCGATCCGCGACCCCGACCCCGTGATCTTCCTCGAACCAAAGCTGATCTACCGGGCGTTCCGCGAGGAGGTGCCCGAGGAGCCGTACACGGTCCCCATCGGCGAGGCCGCCACCCGCCGCGAGGGCGACGACGTCGCCGTGTTCACCTACGGCGCGATGACCCGCCCCACGCTGGAGGCCGCCGAGACGCTCGGCGAGGAGGGGATCGAGTGCGAGGTCGTCGATCTCCGAACAGTCTCGCCGCTCGACCGCGAGGCGATCGTCGCGGCGTTCGAGAAGACCGGCCGCGCGGTCGTCGTCCACGAGGCGCCCAAGACCGGCGGGCTCGCGGGCGAGATCACGGCGATACTCCAGGAGGAGGCGCTCCTCTATCAGGAGGCGCCGATCGGCCGCGTCACCGGCTTCGACGTGCCGTACCCGCTGTACGCGTTAGAGGACTACTACCTCCCGTCGGCGGCGCGCATCGAGGAGGGAATCCTGGAGGCGGTCGAATTTTAAGATGGCCGCCGGAGATACACGCATGACCGACGAGGACCGACGCGCGTTCGGCGAGCGTCGACGCGCGGCCGTCGAGGGGGCCGATCGATGACAGTCAAGGAGTTCAAACTGCCCGACGTCGGGGAGGGCGTCGCGGAGGGGGAACTGGTCTCGTGGCTGGTCGCGCCCGGCGACCGCGTCGAGGAGGACCAACCCGTCGCCGAGGTCGAGACCGACAAGGCGCTCGTCGAGGTGCCGTCGAGCTACGACGGGACCGTCGAGGAGCTGTTCGTCGAGGAGGGAGAGATGGTCCCCGTCGGCGACGTGATCATCTCGTTCCGCGTCGACGAGGACGGCGAGGCCGGGGCGGCCGCGGGAGACGACGCGGAAACCGACGCCGAATCGGAACCCGACTCGGCCGCGACCGACGAGTCCGAGCCGCAACCGGACGCGGCCGACGACGCGGCCGACGCCGAGTCTGCCGAGCCGGAGACCCCCGACGGACGCACCTTCGCGCCGCCGTCGGCCCGCCGGATCGCGCGCGAGCTCGGCGTCGACGTCGCGGCGGTCGACGGGAGCGGCCCCGGCGGCCGCGTCAGCGAGGCCGACGTCCGAGCCCACGCCGAGGGCGACGCCGGGTCCGCCGGCTCGGGCGACGCGGGCGACGGCCCCGAACCGCGCCCCGCGCCGACGCCGACCGACGCCGGTTCGGGTGAGCGGAAGTCCGCGGTCAGCAAGCGCGGCGCCGACGGCTCCGCGGACGCGGCGTCGGCGACCCCCGCCGGCGGTCCCGAGCCCGCGGGTCGCGAGACGACGCTCGCGACGCCCGCGACGCGGAAGGTCGCTCGCGAGCGCGGCGTCGACCTCGACGACGTGCCGACCGACGAGACCCGCGACGGCGAGGCGTTCGTCACGGCCGAGGCGGTGGAGGCGTACGCGGACGCGCTGGAGTCGGCGGCCGAGTCGACGCCCGAGCCGGAACCGGTCGACGTCGACACGGGCGCTGAGCCGGCTGCGACCGACGCCGCCTCGGCGACCGCGTCGGCTGACCCCGCCGACGGCGACGAGACCGTTCCCTACCGCGGCGTCAGGCGGACCATCGGGAAGCAGATGGAGCGGTCGAAGTTCACGGCGCCGCACGTCACCCACCACGACACCGCCGAGGTCGACGCGCTCGTGGAGGCCCGCGAGACGCTGAAGCCGACGGCGGAGGCCGAGGGGGTGAAGCTCACCTACATGCCGTTCGTGATGAAGGCGATCGTCGCCGGGCTGAAGGAGTACCCCTACCTGAACAGCGAGCTCCGCGAGGACGACGAGGAGATCGTCTTGAAGGGCAACTACAACCTCGGTATCGCGGTCGCGACCGACGCCGGCCTCATGGTCCCCGTCGTCGAGGACGTCGACGAGAAGGGGCTCTTCGAGCTGGCCGACGAGGTGAACGACCTCGCCGCCCGCGCCCGCGAGCGCAAGCTCAAACCGGCTGAGATGAAGGGCGGGACCTTCTCTATCACCAACTTCGGCGCCATCGGCGGCGAGTACGCCACGCCGATCATCAACTACCCCGAGACCGCGATCCTCGGGCTCGGCGCCATCGAGGAGCGCCCCGTCGTCCGCGAGGGGGCCGACGGCGAGAGCGCGGTCGTCCCAGTGCCGACGCTGCCGCTCTCGCTGTCGATCGACCACCGGGTGGTCGACGGCGCGATCGCGGCCGAGTTCGCGAACACCGTCATGGAACACTTAGAAAACCCCCTGCTGCTACTCAACGAATAATGGTCGTCGGAGACGTCACAACGGGAACGGAGGTACTGGTCATCGGCGCCGGACCGGGCGGCTACGTCGCCGCCATCCGCGCCGCACAGGAAGGGCTCGACACGACTTTAGTCGAGAAGGACGCCTACGGCGGCGCCTGTCTCAACCGCGGGTGTATCCCCTCGAAGGCGCTGATCACGGGCAGCGGGCTCGCCCACGAGGCGGGCAACGCGGAGTTCATGGGCGTCCACGCGGACCCCGCCGTCGACATGGGGAAGATGATCGAGTGGAAAGACGGCGTGGTCGATCAGTTGACGGGCGGCGTCGAGAAGCTCTGTAAGGCGAACGGCGTGAACCTGATCGAGGGGGCCGCCTCGTTCGTCGGCGAGGACACCGTCCGGGTCGCGCACGGCGGCGACGGGCAGGGCTCGGAGACGCTCTCGTTCGAACACGCGATCGTTGCGACCGGTTCGCGGCCGATCCAGATCCCCGGCTTCGAGTTCGCGGAGGACCACGTCTGGAGCTCCGCGGACGCGCTCGACGCCGACACCGTCCCGGACCGGCTCGGGATCGTCGGCGGCGGCTACATCGGGATGGAGCTGGCGACGACGTACGCCAAGCTCGGCGCGGACGTGACGGTCGTCGAGATGCTCGACGACATCCTCGACCCCTACGAGGACGATGTAAAGCGGATCGTCCGCACGCGCGCCGAGGAGCTGGGCGTCGAGTTCGGCTTCGGCGAGGGCGCCAGCGAGTGGTCGGAGGCGCCCGACGGCGGCTACCTCCTCCACACCGAGACCGAGGAGGGCGAGGAGTCGACGTACGGCGTCGACAAGATCCTCGTCGCCGTCGGCCGCCAACCCGTCTCCGAGGAGCTCAACCTCGCCGAGGCCGGGATCGAGACGGACGACCGCGGCTTCGTCGAGACGGACGACCGCACCCGCACGTCGGTCGAGCACGTCCACGCCGTCGGCGACGTCGCCGGCGACCCGATGCTCGCGCACGCGGCCTCGAAGGAGGGGATCGTCGCCGCCGAGGTGATCGCGGGCGAACCCGCCGCAATGGACCAGCAGGCGATCCCCGCGGCCGTCTTCACCGACCCCGAGATCGGGACGGTCGGGATGACCGAGGCGGAGGCCGCGGACGCCGGCTTCGAGCCCGCGGTCGGCGAGATGCCCTTCAACGCCTCCGGGCGGGCGATGACCACCGGCCACACCGAGGGGTTCGTCCGGATCGTCGCCGACGAGGAGACCGGGTTCGTCCTCGGCGGACAGATCGTCGGTCCCGAGGCGTCGGAGCTGATCGCCGAGGTCGCGCTCGCGATAGAGATGGGCGCGACGCTCGAGGACGTCGCCGCCACCGTCCACACCCATCCGACGCTCGCGGAGGCCGTGATGGAGGCCGCCGAGAACGCCCGCGGACAGGCGATCCACACGCTGAACCGCTGACGGTCCGCCCGCCGCGGGCGATCACAAACCTGTCCTTTCACCGATTTTTTCGCTCCTTCGTCTCCGGCCGTCTACCTCCGGAGGCTCTGAGAAGCGGCTTCCGGGTTTCTCGAGCCGACTTCTCGGATCCGCAAATAGAACTTCATTATTTCGATAGAAACCCTCCAGTATAACGATTTTTCTCTCTCCGACTTAGACAATATTATCAGCGAAGAGGGTCGACCATTTTTTGATGGCTAGTAACACCCAAGACTGGTGGCCGGACCAGTTGGACCTGGAGCTACTCGATCAGAACGCCGCCGACATCAGTCCGTACGGCGCGGACTTCGACTACGCGGCCGAGTTCGAGGAGCTCGACCTCGAGGCGGTCAAATCTGACCTCGAAGACGTGATGACCGACTCGAAGGAGTGGTGGCCCGCCGACTACGGGCACTACGGCCCGCTTTTCATCCGGATGGCGTGGCACAGTGCCGGCACGTACCGCTCTCTTGACGGGCGCGGCGGCGCAGCCGGCGGACACCAGCGCCTCCCCCCGATCAGCAGCTGGCCGGACAACGTGAACCTCGACAAGGCCCGGCGGCTGCTGGAGCCGGTCAAGACGAAGTACGGGAGCAAGCTCTCGTGGGCGGACCTCATCGTGCTCGCCGGCAACGTCGCGCTGGAGTCGATGGGCTTCGAGACGTTCGGCTTCGCGGGCGGCCGCGAGGACGACTTCCGCGGCGACGACGCCGTCGACTGGGGCCCCGAAAGCGAGTTCGAGACGAGCTCCGAGGAGCGCTTCGACGAGAACGGTGACCTGAAGGCGCCGCTCGGCAACACCGTGATGGGCCTCATCTACGTCAACCCGGAGGGGCCGAACGGCGAGCCGGACCTCGAGGGCTCGGCGAAGAACATCCGCCAGTCGTTCAGCCGCATGGCGATGAACGACAAGGAGACCGTCGCGCTCATCGCCGGCGGTCACACGTTCGGCAAGGTCCACGGCGCCGACGACGGCGAGAACCTCGGGCCGGAGCCCGAGGACGCCCCCATCGACCTCCAGGGCCTCGGCTGGGACAACGAGTTCGGCGAGGGGAAGGGCCCCGACGCGATCACCAGCGGCATCGAGGGACCGTGGAACGCCACCCCGACCGCCTGGGACCTGAGCTACGTCAACAACCTGCTCAGCTACGAGTGGGAGCCGGAGAAGGGCCCCGGCGGCGCGTGGCAGTGGACCACGAAGAACGACGAGCTCGACGACGCCGCGCCCGGCGTCGCGGACCCCAGCGACAAGGAGGACGTGATGATGCTCACGACCGACGTCGCCCTGAAGCACGACGACGACTTCCGGGCGGTCTTAGAGGAGTTCCGCGACGACCCCGACGAGTTCCAAGAGACGTTCGCGAAGGCGTGGTACAAGCTCATCCACCGCGACATGGGCCCGCCGGAGCGGTTCCTCGGCCCCGAGGTCCCGGCGGAGACGATGATCTGGCAGGACCCCCTGCCGGAGGCCGACTACGAACCGATCGGCGACGCGGCGGTCGCCGATCTCAAGGGCGCGCTCCTCGACTCCGGGCTGTCGACCGGCGAGCTCGTCAAGACCGCGTGGGCGGCGGCGTCCACCTACCGCGACAGCGACAAGCGGGGCGGCGCCAACGGCGCCCGCATCCGCCTCGAACCGCAGCGCAGCTGGGAGGCCAACGAGCCCGAGGAGCTCGCCGACGCCCTCTCGACGCTCGAAGACGTTCAGGCCGAGTTCAACGAGTCGCGGTCCGACGACGTCCGCGTCTCGCTCGCCGACCTGGTCGTGCTCGGCGGGACCGCGGCCGTCGAGCAGGCCGCGGCCGACGCCGGGTACGACGTCGAGGTGCCGTTCGAGCCCGGCCGCGTCGACGCGACCGCGGAGCAGACAGACGTCGACTCCTTCGAGGCGCTCAAGCCCGAGGCCGACGGCTTCCGTAACTACCTCGGCGACGCGGACGACCCCGTCGAGGACCTCATGGTCGACAAGGCGGACCTGTTGAACCTGACCGCCAGCCAGATGACCGTGCTCGCCGGCGGCCTGCGCGCGCTGGGCGCCACCTACGGCGACTCCGACCGCGGGGTCTTCACCGACGAGCCCGGCACGCTCACCAACGACTTCTTCGCGAACCTGCTCGACATGGAGTACGAGTGGGATGCGGTCACCGAAGACGAGGACGTCTACGAGATCCGCGACCGCGGGACCGGCGAGGTCGCGTGGGAGGCGACGCGCGCCGACCTCATCTTCGGCTCGAACGCGCGGCTCCGCACCATCGCGGACGTGTACGCCAGCAACGAGGAGAAGTTCGTCGAGGACTTCGCCGAGACGTGGAGCGAGGTCATGAAGCTCGACCGCTTCGACCTCGACTAGGCTCCCCGTCGCGGTCGCCTTTTTTTTGAGTTGCTCCGAGCCGACTCCCTAGCCCGCCGTCGCCGCTCGTCTGTCGCCGGCCGTCCGCGGATTCCTCCGAATCTCCGCCGAGCGCCCGGCTCGCGGCGTGAGGCCGGTCTGCCGGCTATCGTCGCGGGAAACAAATTCTATATCGCGCCATATAGTTTATACTGCCTGCTGCGTTCGGATCGCTCGTCGGACCACACGCTCGGTCTCTCCGTCCGATCCGGCGTCTCGGCGGCGATCGACCGGCTTTTTTCCCGCCGGACCCACGCTCGCGACATGGCCGACGAGTTCGACCCGGAGAAGTTCGAGGACAAGTACGCGCACTACTTCAACGAGCTCCAGCGGGCGTACAAGAACGCGTTCGAGCAGATGAACGACCGGTACGACTCGGAGCTGATCCACGGGATCGACCAGACCGTGCTCAACGAGTCGGAGCCGTTCTACGAGGACGGCGAGTTCCGCGTCGAACTCCCGGAGAACCCGCGCGAGCGCATCCGCGGTGCCGTCGCGGTCGACGACGAGACGTTCGAGGAGACGCTTGAAGAGTACGTCGAGCGGATCGAGTCCGAGCTGTACCGGACGCTCGGCGTCGACCGGCCGGAGTGAGCGGACCGACCGGAGGCCCGCAGCCCACGGATCCGGCCGAACCAAAGGCATAAGCCCGCCGCCCGCCAACTCGCGGGCATGAGCACGGACACGGCTGACGCGGACAACGAACTCCGCGAGCGGATCACGAACTTCCTGCGCCGCAACTTCCCGCAGATCCAGATGCACGGCGGCAGCGCTGCCATCGCCCACCTCGACCGCGAGAAGGGCGAGGTGACGGTCCAGCTCGGCGGCGCCTGTTCCGGCTGCGGTATCTCCCCGATGACGATCCAGGCGATCAAGTCCCGGATGGTCAAGGAGATCCCCGAGATCGAGACGGTCCACGCCGACACCGGCGCAGCCGCCGGCGCCGACGGCGACCTCGGCGGCACCAGCAGCGGCGGCGGGATGTCCCCCTCCTTCCCGGGCGAGACGACCGACGACGGCGGCGACGACGAAGGCCCGCAGGCCCCGTTCTGAGCCGGTTCGACCCGCGACGTTCCTTCTCGCTTTCCGTTTCGTGAGTCACATCGTTGTTTGTCGGTAGCTGGAAGTTTAGCGGCTAAAACGCATGTTTTCGGCTCCTCTGTCGTTTCTTCCGGGTTCCCCTCTCGATGCCAATTAAATTGTATAGCGCTATATCGAATCTACTCTATGGGGTTCACTCGGCCCGACTGAAGCCTTTTTCTCCCCGGCAGCCGTGGGGAGTTGCTATGTACCATCGCGAGGTCGAACCCACGGCGGAGTACGTCGCGCGGTTCGAGACGGGCGCCGACTGGCGCGAGGAGATCGAGTCCCTCGCCCGCGAGGAGGACGTCGAGGCCGGCTGGTTCACGGCGCTCGGCGCGGTCCAGGACGCGGACGTCTGGTTCTACGACCAGGAGGAGACCGAGTACCGCTCGGTGACGTTCGACGAGCCGCTGGAGGTGGCCGCCTGCGTGGGGAACGTCTCGCTGTTGGAGGGTGACGTGTTCGCGCACACCCACGCGGTGCTCTCGCGGCCGAGCGGGCAGGCGCTCGCGGGTCACCTCGACTCGGCGACCGTCTGGGCCGGCGAGTGTCACCTGCGCGCGTTCGCCGAGCCGCTGGAGCGCTCGCACGACGAGGCCACCGATCTCGACCTGTGGCTGTGAGCCGACGAACGCGCCGCGCGATCCCCCCGACCGAGGCCCGATGAGACCGGACGACGAGCGCTACTTCGCGCGGATCGAGGAGCGCCTCGACGAGGCGTGGGACGTCGCGGAGACGGCCAAAGAGCAGGGGCGTGACCCGGAGCCGGAGATCGAGATCCCGGTCGCCCGCGACATGGCCGACCGCGTCGAGAACATCCTCGGGATCGACGGCGTCGCGGAGCGCGTCCGCGACCTGGAAGGGGAGATGTCCCGCGAGGAGGCGGCCCTGGAGCTGGTGACCGACTTCGTCGACGGCAACGTCGGCGACTACGACTCCCGCGAGGGGAAAATCGAGGGCGCCGTCCGGACCGCCGTCGCGCTGCTCACCGAGGGCGTCGTCGCCGCGCCGATCGAGGGGATCGACCGCGTGGAGCTGTTGCAAAACGACGACGGCACCGAGTTCGTCAACGTCTACTACGCCGGCCCGATCCGCTCGGCGGGCGGGACCGCGCAGGCGCTGTCGGTGCTCGTCGCCGACTACGCTCGGTCGCTGCTCGACGTCGACGAGTACAAGCCCCGCGACGTAGAGGTCGAGCGCTACGCCGAGGAGATCGCCTTATACGACAAGGAAACCGGGCTCCAGTACACGCCGAAGGACAAGGAGTCGAAGTTCATCGCCAAGCACATCCCCGTGATGCTCGACGGGGAGGCGACGAGCGACGAGGAGGTGTCGGGGTTCCGCGACCTCGAACGCGTCGACACCAACTCCGCGCGCGGCGGGATGTGCCTCGTCGCCGCCGAGGGGATCGCGCTGAAGGCGCCGAAGATCCAGCGGTACACCCGCGACCTCGACGAGGTCGACTGGCCGTGGCTTCAGGACCTAATCGACGGGACGATCGGGAAAGACGGAGCGGGCGACGGCGACGCCGCGGAAGCCGAGGGCGACGCGGACGGCGGCGACGACGCGGACGAGGACGCCGACCCGGATGCGGCGGAGCCCGAACCGGCGGCCGACGAGGCGGATGGCCCGCCCCGCGCCGAGCCCTCCCAGAAGTTCCTCCGGGACCTCATCGCGGGGCGGCCCGTGTTCACGCACCCGAGCGAGGCGGGCGGGTTCCGGCTCCGCTACGGTCGCGCGCGCAACCACGGGTTCGCGACCGGCGGCGTCCACCCCGCGACGATGCACATCGTCGACGACTTCCTCGCGGCCGGGACGCAGATCAAGACCGAGCGGCCGGGGAAGGCGCACGGCGTCGTCCCCGTCGACTCCATCGAGGGGCCGACGGTGCGGCTCGCGAACGGCGAGGTCCGGCGGATCGACGACCCCGAGGAGGCGAAGGCGGTCCGCAACGGGATCGAGAAGGTGCTGGACCTCGGCGAGTACCTCGTCAACTACGGGGAGTTCGTCGAGAACAACCACCCGCTCGCGCCAGCGTCGTACGCCCCCGAGTGGTGGGTTCAGGAGTTCGAGGCGGCCGGCGCCGACGTCCGCGCGCTGCGCGACGACCCGCACGTCGACCTCGAACACCCGACGGTCGATCGGGCGCTCGACTGGGCGCGCGAGTACGACTGCCCGCTCCACCCCGAGTACACCTACCTCTGGCACGACGTGTCGGTCGACGCGTTCGAGGCGCTCGCCGACGCGGTCGCCGCGGGCGAGGTCGTCGAGGGCGTCCTCGCCATCGAGCGCACTGACGCGGTCCGGGACGCGCTGGAGTCGCTGCTGGTCGAGCACGCGGCGACCCCGGACGCGCTCCGGATCCCGACGTGGCGCCCGCTCGCGCGGTCGCTCGGGATCGACGACGGGCTCCGGAAGGAGTGGAGCGAAGCGGACCTCTCGACACCGGCCCGCGGCTACGCCGACGGCGAGAACGCGATCCGCGCCGTCAACGAGGTTGCCCCGTTCGAGGTGCGCGAGCGGGCACCGACTCGCATCGGTAACCGGATGGGCCGCCCGGAGAAGTCGGAGAGCCGAGACCTCTCGCCGGCGGTCCACACCCTCTTCCCGATCAACGAGGCGGGCGGCCCCCAGCGCGACGTCGCCGAGGCCGCGAACGAGATGGACGACACCGGTCATCGGGGACGGCACGAACTCCAGGTGTCCGACCGCGTCTGTCCCGACTGCGGCGAGCACACTTACGCCGCGCTCTGTCCCGACTGCGAGACGCACACGGAACCCCACTACGAGTGCAACGACTGCGGCACGGTCTGCGAGCCCGACGAGGCCGGCCGCGTCGAGTGCCCGAACTGCGAGTGGGAGGTGACGGCCGCGACGTATCAGGAGGTCGACGTCAACGACGCCTACCGCTCCGCGCTGGAGACCGTCGGCGAGCGCGAGTCCGCCTTCGAGATCCTCAAAGGGGTTCAGGGGCTCACCTCGCGGAATAAGACGCCCGAGCCGATCGAGAAGGGCGTCCTCCGCGCGAAGAACGGCGTCACGTCGTTCAAGGACGGGACGGTCCGGTACGACATGACCGACCTCCCGGTCACCGCGGTCCGGCCCGAGGAGCTCGACGTCACCGCCGACCACTTCCGCGAACTCGGGTACGAGACGGACATCGACGGCGAGCCGCTGCGCCACGACGACCAGGTGGTCGAGCTCCGCGTCCAGGACATCGTCCTCTCGGACGGCGCGGCCGAGCACATGCTCAAGACCGCGGACTTCGTCGACGACCTGCTCGAACAGTTCTACGGGCTCGACCGCTTCTACGAGGTCAACGAGCGCGACGACCTCGTCGGCGAGCTCGTCTTCGGGATGGCGCCGCACACGAGCGCCGCGACTGTCGGGAGAGTGGTAGGATTCACCTCGGCCGCGGTCGGATACGCGCATCCGTACTTTCACGCCGCGAAGCGAAGGAACTGCTTCCATCCGGAGACCGAGATTGAGTATCAAGACGACGCGGGGTGGCACCGCAAAACGATCGAGACGTTCGTGGAGGACCGGCTGGACGATCCGCGGACCGACGACTTCGGAACGCTCGTTGAAGAACTCGACGGCGCGATCGAAGTCCCATCGATCGACGAACGCGGAAACAGGTCGACACAGTCGGTGACTGCCGTCTCGAAACACCCGAGTCAGGATCATCTCGTACGGATCGAGACACGTCGTGGGCGTTCGATTCGCGTGACGCCCGACCACACGATGCTGCGAGTCGTCGACGGGGGAATTCAAAAGATCGCCGCGAACGAACTGGAGGTCGGTGATACCGTTCCGTTGAGTCCTTCGCAGCAGAACGTGCCGATGGATGCCGCCACCAGCACGGCGACGGACGGGAGAATCAAAACTGACGAGGTTACGTCGGTTTCGTTCCTCGAAAGCGACGTCGAGTACACGTACAATCTCACCGTTGCCGAGACGCACACGCTCGCGGCGAACGATTTGTCAGTATCCCAATGTGATGGCGACGAGGATTGCGTGATGCTCCTCATGGACGGACTTCTCAACTTCTCGAAGACGTTCTTGCCGGACCAGCGTGGCGGGCGCATGGACGCACCACTAGTGATGTCCTCGCGGATCGACCCCTCGGAGATCGACGACGAGGCGCACAACGTCGACATCGTTCGTGAGTACCCGCTGGAGCTGTACGAGGCGTCGCGCGAGCTGGCCGATCCCGAGGAAGTCGAGGAGCTGATCCAGATCGGCGAGGACACGCTCGGCACCGACGGCGAGTACCACGGGTTCGACCACACCCACGACACGACGGACATCGCGATGGGGCCGGATCTCTCGGCGTACAAGACGCTCGGCGACATGATGGAGAAGATGGACGCACAGCTGGAGCTGGCCCGGAAGCTGCGCGCGGTCGACGAGACGGACGTGGCCGAGCGGGTCATCGAGTACCACTTCCTGCCGGACATCATCGGGAACCTCCGGGCGTTCTCGCGGCAGGAGACGCGCTGTCTCGACTGCGGTGAGAAGTACCGCCGGATGCCGCTTTCGGGCGAGTGCCGCGAGTGCGGCGGCCGCGTGAACCTCACGGTCCACGAGGGGTCGGTGAGCAAGTACGTCGACACCGCCATCGAGGTGGCCGACCGGTTCGGCTGCCGTCCCTACACGAAACAGCGGCTGAAAGTGTTAGAACAGTCCCTCGAATCGATCTTCGAGGACGACACGAACAAGCAGTCGGGCATCGCCGACTTCATGTGACGCTGCGGCCCCCGTCGCCGCGGCGCGGGTCGCGGCGACGGGGGCGGTCCCCCCGCCAGAGGAGACGGTGGCTAGTAACCGTGGTTGGGTGCCGGTAGCGTTTCGTGACTCCCAGACAGGTGGCTCTCGACTGCGGGCTGGAAGTCACACGACGGTTGTGCCCTCGCACGCCTATCTATTTGGCATGACACACAAAACCATTGAAAGGGCGGGCTCCTGCGAGGTCCCTTCGCCGCCGCCGTCGTCGCCTCGGTCCTCGGTCGCTCGGTCGTCGCACCGTCTGTCGTCCGGGACTCGGCTGGCCGCGCTCGGTCGTCCGGCGCTCAGTCGGCGCGCGCCTCTTCGACCACTCGCGTGAACTCGCGGGCGGTCTCGGTGATGCTCTCGTAGTCGCCGCGCTCGGCGGCGTCGTAGTCGACGAGCGCGCCGCCGGCGCCGACCGCGAACGCGCCCGCGTCGATGTAGTCGGCGGCGTTGTCGGGGCTGACGCCGCCGGTCGGCATCATCGGGATCTGTCCGAGCGGGCCCTTCATCGCGCCGAGGTGAGCCGGGCCGACGGTCTTCGCGGGGAACACCTTCACGAAGTTGGCGCCAGCCTCGTAGCCGCGGACCGCCTCCGTCGGGGTCATCACGCCGGGCGCCGTGACGGCGCCGTAGCGGTTACACGTCTCGATCACGTCCTCGTGGAGGCTCGGCGAGACGACGAACTCCGCGCCCGCCATCAGCGTGGTCCGGGCGGTCTCGCTGTCGAGGACCGTCCCCGTGCCGACGACGACCTCGTCGTCGAAGGAGCCGGCGACCTCGCCGATGAGGTCGGCGACGTCCGGCGTGTCGGCGGTGATCTCGACGGCGGTGACGCCGCCCTCGCGCAGCGCCTCGGCGATCTCGATGAGCTGGTCGGCGGGGACCCCGCGCAACACCGCGACGACGCCGCTGTCGTCGAGCCGTGAGAGCGTCTCGTTCATGCCTCCCGTTTCCCGAGTCGGGACTTAAAACTGCGCCGATGGCCGGGGGCGCTTCCGCCCGCGGCGCGCGCTGGCGTCGCCCTCGACCGAGCGGCGCTCCGCCGCCTGCGCCGTGACACCGGTCGACACGAAATCGGCGGCGATCGGGGGTACTCGCCCGCGAAACGGCCGCGACGAAACACTACCCTTTTGACCCTGCTTTCGGTAACACTCGGTATAATGGGCCGACGCAAGAAGATCGTTCAGGAATGTGAGCGGCTGATGGACAACCCGGAGCACATCCGGAACATCGCCATCGCCGCCCACGTCGATCACGGGAAGACGACGCTCTCCGACAACCTGCTGGCGGGCGCCGGCATGATCTCCGAGGACACCGCGGGCGAGCAGCTCGCGATGGACACGAAGGAGGACGAGCAGGAGCGGGGCATTACCATCGACGCGGCGAACGTCTCGATGACCCACGAGTACGAGGACACAAACCACCTCATCAACCTCATCGACACCCCGGGCCACGTGGACTTCGGGGGCGACGTCACCCGCGCGATGCGCGCGGTCGACGGCGCGCTGGTGGTCGTCGACGCCGTCGAGGGCGCGATGCCCCAGACGGAGACGGTGCTCCGGCAGGCGCTCCGCGAGGGCGTGAAGCCGACGCTGTTCATCAACAAGGTCGACCGCCTCATCTCGGAGCTTCAGGAGGGGCCTCAGGAGATGCAAGAGCGGCTGATGTCCGTCATCGCCGACGTCAACGAGCTCATCCGCGGGATGGCCGAGAACATGGACGACATCCCCGAAGACTGGACCGTTTCCGTCGAGGACGGCACGGTCGGGTTCGGCTCCGCGCTGTACAAGTGGGGCGTCTCCATGCCGTCGATGCAGCGGACCGGCATGGACTTCGGCGACATCATGGAGCTCGAACAGAACGACAAGCGCGAGGAGCTCCACGAGCGCACGCCGCTGTCGAACGTCGTGCTCGACATGGTCTGTGAGCACTTCCCGAACCCGGTCGACGCGCAGCCCCGTCGTGTCCCGCGCATCTGGCGCGGTGACGCGGACAGCGAGCTGGCCGACACGATGCGGATGGTCGACGAGGACGGCGAGGTCGTCTTCATGGTCACCGACATCTCGATGGACCCGCACGCCGGCGAGATCGCGACGGGCCGCGTCTTCTCCGGCACGCTGGAGAAGGGTCAGGAGCTGTACGTCTCGGGGACCGCGGGCAAGAACCGCATCCAGAGCGTCGGCCTCTTCATGGGGTCCGAGCGCGAGGAGGTGGACCGCGTCCCGGCGGGGAACATCGCGTCGGTCACCGGCCTCCGTGACGCCATCGCCGGATCCACCGTCTCCTCCGTGGAGATGACGCCGTTCGAGTCGATCGAGCACATCTCCGAGCCGGTCATCACGAAGTCCGTCGAGGCCCAGAACATGGACGACCTGCCGAAGCTCATCGAGACGCTCCAGCAGGTCGCCAAGGAGGACCCGACGATCCAGATCGAGATCAACGAGGACACGGGCGAGCACCTCATCAGCGGGCAGGGCGAGCTCCACCTCGAAGTGATCACCCAGCGGATCCGCGACAACCAGGGCATCCCGGTCATCACCGGCGAGCCCATCGTGGTCTTCCGCGAGCAGCCCCAGGAGGCGTCCCGCGAGGTCGAGGGGCAGTCACCGAACCGCCACAACAAGTTCTACCTCACCGTCGAGCCGATGGCACAGGAGATCGTCGACGCCATCCAGCTCGGCGAGGTCTCGATGGACATGCCCGAACTGGAGCGCCGCGAGGCGCTCCAGGACGCCGGCATGGACAAGGACACCTCCCAGAACGTCGAGGACATCCACCGAACCAACATCCTCATCGACGACACGAAGGGTATCCAGCACCTCAACGAGACGATGGAGCTCGTCTTGGAGGGGCTTCAGGAGGCGCTCGACGACGGCCCGCTGGCCGCCGAGCCGGTCCAGGGGTCGCTGTTCCGACTCCACGACGCGAAGCTCCACGAGGACACCATTCACCGCGGGCCCGCTCAGGTCATCCCGGCGGTCCGCGACGCGGTCCACCGCTCGCTGATCGACGGCGAGGTCCGCCTGCTCGAGCCGATCCAGGACGTCCGCATCGACGTCCCCTCGGAGCACATGGGCGCCGCCTCCGGCGAGATTCAGGGCCGCCGCGGCCGCGTCGACGACATGTACCAGGAGGGCGACCTCATGGTTGTCGAGGGCATCGCGCCCGTCGAGGAGATGATCGGGTTCTCCTCCGACATCCGCTCGGCCACCGAGGGCCGCGCCTCGTGGAACACCGAGAACGCGGGCTTCCGCGTCCTCGTCGACAACCTCCAGCGCGAGAAGATCATGGAGATCCGCGAGCGCAAGGGGATGAAGCTGGAGCTGCCGCAGTCGATCGACTACTTCTGAATCCAGATTGAATAGGTTTTGAGTAGCCTGTTCAACTGACGGAGCGTATTTGTTTTGCGTGCGACGTTACGCACAGCCCGATTCTGACGGTCATGTGTGTATATCAAAAACGGGGTCCATGAAGAAAAGCTAAGAAACGATTATAGAAGCTAAAGGCTTCCCTCCAGTTGTTACACCAACCACTTTCCGCGCGCGCTATATTGGTAACCCGGCTCACACCACAGAGTCATTTCAGTCAGAATTTCGCGGAAATCGTAGGTGTGAATGAACTATGAGAACCTACTGTATGTCGTGTCTGTCCATCTCTGGCGTTTCTGATCGCTCCGAGGTGAGAACATCATAACGAGTCTAAGCCTCGTGAGGTGTACGCTAACCGCTTGCTGTCCAAACCTCACGGGCCGACTTTTCGAGCGCATCGGCGGCCCCGACAAGTTCCGTGTCCCCCATGTCTTGAGACTCCCGACGTAGCCGCGCCAGTTCTGCCGCTAATCTCAACGCTTTCTTGCGGTTTTGATTGTCGTCCCGACGTGCGTCATGGAGGTATCGGGCGGCTTCTAGTAATGTCCACAGTTCGCCGTTTACGTGGATCGGTGTGGTAGCCTGTTCCTCTGTCAATCCGAGCTGTTCTTTCGTCTGAACCACAGTCTACCTTTGTCGACCTATCACTTAGCTATAAGGACGAAAGCGCGAGACTTGAGTCTTAGCCGCGAGAACGGTGCGGGCGAGAGAACGATTTATTAGGTCTAGAACTACTCTAGTCTATTCTCTACGCTGTATTAATGTGAAAATCCGTAAGCCGCCTCAAAACCAGCAAATGTTGCGGGAAAGTGAAATGCGATATTCTGACGTTTTAGACTCTCTACCTCCGGCTCCACCCCACCCTATATAAACCGATGTCCTTTCATTGTAGTGGACGGTTAGCTACAGACTCCTTTCAAGCTGAAACGGGGGGTCTCACCCCCCACGGTATATAAACCCTTTACCTTTCATTGTAGTGGACGACTGGGTACGACCGTAGCCGTCCTTTCCTGAAATCAATCATGGCACGAGGAACGACGATCCGCGTTAGTCAGAACGAAAAGCAACGACTAGATGAAGCCGGCTACCAGATGACTGGAACCACCGAGGTCCCATACGGCGAGATTCTATCTCTCCTAATGGAACGCGCGCCGGACGTCGACGTCTAGGAAACAGTTGAACAGGTGGGAACGCCCCGCCCTTATCGAGTAGGATCGTGCGGTAACGACAGTCGGCGGGTTCCGGCTGAGTAGTACATCCGTTTGAGGTCATGGGCCGGTATCCACAGGGTACGGCTCTCGCGTACAGCTTTCGGTGGTAGGCCGCCACGGGAGGGACACGTAATCGGAAGGGGAACACAACCCGACTGATTGCGCCCGTGTTAGGCGTCTAAGAGCCTTTAGGAAGTAGCCGGAAAGCTCGCGCAGCCGATGGATGAAACCCATCTCAGGGGGGAGACTGCCGCTTGACAGCGGCTTCCGTCCCCCCTTCGATGGTAACGTTATCAAACAATTTCTAGATGAGTTCTACTCAGAACACGACTAGTAGGCAGTATAGAAACGCAGAGTGGCTTGAAGCGCAGTACATAGAGAAAGACCGTACTCAAGCAGAGATAGCGAGTATTTGCGGTTGCTGTCCAAGTACAATTAGCAAATGGCTAGACAAGTTCGACATAGAGAAGACTGAGGTAGCGCAGTTCGGATTACAGACAGACGGTTACGAACAATGGAAGTGTGAAGCCGGGCCGGGCAAAGCTGATACCGTGACGGTTCACCGACTGATGGCGACGTTGAAGGTTGATGATCTGTCCGAATTGGACGGGAAGGAAGTCCACCACAAGAGTGGTGTAGAGTGGCATAACACGCTTGACAATGTTGAGATATTGATCCCAAGTGAACACAGGCAGCGACACATAAGCGGCAAATAAGTAATCAACCCATAATGTAAAACGGATTGACTATAACCATTCTCTACCATGAGTCACAAGCAAGGACGACGGAAGCTGATAAAAGGAGCATCTGCTGCCATCGTAGCTGGACTTGCTGGATGTACTGGAGGTGGAGGAGGTGGTAGCGACGGGGATAGTCCAATTGATCAAGTACAAGACTCTGATGACGATGGTGTGCCTGATAGTGAAGATGATTATCCAAATGACCCTGACCGAAGCGAACAACTCCGGTCTATCTCAGACACGAGAAATCTAGAAGAGGATCAATGGCGACACATACCCCTTGAGTTTAGCCAAACTGGTTACATTGAATACGACTTTATTGTTCGAGATGGCCCCGCAATTGATGTTATATTATTAGATGAGTCAGAATATCAATACTTTGATGAGGGTGAGAGGTCTGAATACTATCCCGAACTGAGTGCGACGGACAGCACGGGAGACGACGTTCAGGGTGAGATTCCATCTGGGACCTACAGACTAATACTTGACAATTCGAATAGAGGTGAGGCCACCCCACCAACAAACTTCAGCAATGACGTAGTGTCTGTAGAATATAGTATTGAAACATCTCAATAAGTAGAGGATATATAAAATCCAAATTGTGTGGTTGGGGCGACCGTTTGCGTTGCGGTTGGTCGCCGTCGCAGACCTAGACGATCTTGATTTGATCCTTTACCACTCTTCAAGTGTTATTTTGTATTTGATAAAAAATCCCAAAGACAACAGCTATCATCGCCACCAGAAGGGCACCATCTTGTAATGGTATGTTACTCCCAAATAACAGGTAGTTTGCTGGCAGTTCGCCATTGTATATGAGATAAAAAGGAACACCGCCAAAGACTATGCCAAGAATAGTCCAACTTGGTACATCAACAGGGCCAATCTCAACCATATAATCTCTATCTGTGTCGGTGTTTATGATGTTTTGGTATCAACATGTTCAAATTTAATCCTTCATTACCTAATTGTCTGTACTGCGGCGGCAGAGCAAACCGGCTTTGGCTATTCTATCCCTGTGTCTGCGGAAATCCGGGCGGAAACTGGGAGTTTGTGTTAGGAGAACGCCCCTGAACGGACTTACTCGATAAGGGGCGGGGCTTCTAACTTTCCGCAATCAGTCTGCGGTGCGGTTGCGGTCGGCGGTGCCGTCTGCCTGCCCCCGTTATCGCGTTTGACCCTGAAAGGGAATCCTATTCTTGTCGGTACTAATTTATAGTTAACCTATCAGGTCGTTGTATGGACCGAGCGGCGGTACTGGTTGCTGTTGGTAGTGTGTTGTTGATAGCTGGGCTGTTGATGCCTACTGTGTTAATTAGTGAGTCTAGGGAGTGTATGGAATTAAACCCGCCAAGTGAATCACCTCCCGCGTGTGAGGAATATGTTACCAATGATGAAGTTTCCCCAAACCAGTTTCGATTTCCCACAATACTAACTGGGTTTGTTGTCGGGGTTGTTGGGATTTCTCTCTGGGGATTAGACATCTCTGGGGATTAGCTCAGACTCCGTTTTAGCCGCCGGTCGGTGCGGTGGCGGCAGAGCAAGATCGCGTTATTACACCTACCCTAGTGGCTGAAAAGCTCTTGAATTTTCCTTAGCTTCGTCTTTTGCTTGGTCCAAGTAGATAAGAGTAGTATCAAGTTCTTCATGTCCTAATAGAGTCTGAAGCGTCTTGATGTCAATGCCTGAGTTGATTGCTCGCATTGCGAATGAGTGACGTAACGTGTGAGCCGTCACTTTGTGTATCTCGCGACCATCAACGTACTCATCAATCACTTCCTGAAGACCGGCATTTTTAGCGGCTTTCCTGACCATCCGGTTCATTGCGACACCAGAGATGTGTTCGCTGTTGTTTGTCGGAAAGAGGTATTCTGACTCTTCAGCGTAGGTCATACTATCACGACCACCGTAATCGAGCCATTGATCAAGCTGAAAGCCAAGATAATCCTCCTTGTAAGCGACAGTACGCGACTCTGGCGATTTTCGAGGAGGGATGAAAATAGATCTGTCTTCTCTGTCAATGTGTTCTATCTTTGTTTTGGCTAGTTCTCCGCGCCGAAACCCACAATTATAGAGTAACTTGATAATCAACTCGTTACGTAGCCGGGGCGATGGGACGTTATCAACAAGCTGTGAAATCTTGTCTGGTTCCAAGTATGGGTACTCGTCTCCACCACTCTCTTTCATCGCTTCTTTCTTTTTTGTATCTCCTCTGAGTAATTGCTTATCCTCGCTATCTAGCCCTCCGTATGGGTTTTCTTGTACATCCGGCATGTCGTACTTCTTTGCCATCTTTTCACAATCTTGGTAGAACTTCGAAACGGCAGACACCTGTTTAGTGATTGTTGAAGGGGCTTTGCCCGCGTCTGTCATACTCTCCATCCGAACACGGAGGTCAACCGTCTCCGCGTTCCAGAGTCCCTTATCCCGTTCCTCCGTTAGCCATTGCCGCCAATTGCGGATCTCTCGTAAGTAGATGTTTGCTGTTGTCTCACTAGAGATTCTGCTACGGCGGTTTTTGAACCGTTCTAAAATCTCGTCAAAGTCCATCATTGCCCACCCTCACGGGCGTAGAATTGCTGCCCTTCCTCGCTAGCAGTCACTCTAATGGCCCCTGTTTGTTCCTCTAGTCGTGTGAGAACATCTGAAACCCTATCTCTCTCTGAGTTGATTTCCTCCGCTATTTGATCTGCTGATTTTCCGTCCGGACTATCTTCTGACTCGTACTCAGGTAGCGCATCAAATACCTCGTTCTTTAGTTCCGCGCGCGCGGTAGCCGTGACTTCTTGTTCAACGTTCGTGAGACGGCTGTCTAAGTCTGATAGGGTTGTTTCCATCCGACTGAGTGTCTTCGTTATCTGCTCTATTGCCTCCGTTTGAGCTTCTGTCTCCGCCGGCTGTGTCGTCTCGCGGCCCTTTGCTGTGCGTGAGGCCGCGCCCGGCGGTTGGGAAAGCTCATGCGCGACTGACTGGCGGATTAGGTCGGAAAGGCTACTGTATTCTGGCGAATTTTCTTTTGCGCTATCCCATCTCTCTTTCTGGCCTTTACTAACTACGAGATTGACACGAACGTCTTCCTCTGAGTCTGCCATCGTACTTCGACTGTCACAAGTCTGTTGAATAAAACTTGTGTAAGATTATTCCAGATCGACTACTTCTAAGTCGACGGCGCGGTCGCGGTTCGCGGCTCTCGGCGGTTTCGGTCTTCTGCGGTCTCTCTCGGTACTTTCCGCGCGTTCGCCCCGACAGCGGCGAGGCTACCGGATCGCCGACCGCCCGCCGACGAGGACGAAGCCCACTCCGACCGCCACCGCGACGAGCGGCGCGTTCGACGTCTGGGACCTCAGGAACGCCGCGTCCGGGTCCGCCGGGTCGACGTACGCGGTCGCCGACTCGCCGACGGCGTACCCCTCGATCGCCGACCGGGCCGCCGACTCGGTGTCGTAGGTCGGCTCGATCGCCGCGGGGAAGACGTTCGTACTCTCGTACTCGGTCCCCTCGTACTCGTAGGCGAACCGCACGACCGGGCGGTAGTCGACAGCCGTGCTGCTGCCGGACGAGGTCGACTCCACGCCGAGCTCGGTTATCTCGGCGTCGACCTCGACAGCGTCCGCGACGGCGTTCGACTGCTGGGTGTAGTCGTACGCGCCGTACCCGGTCGCCGCGAGGCCGATCAGCAGCATGAGGACCGCGCCGCGTCTCGTCTTCGGCCCATCGATCGAGAGTCCGTCGTCCCCCATCGCTACCTCGCTTCGGGGCGGCGGAGGGCGGTTCCGGACGAGCGGTGGCGCTGCGACTGTCGCCAAACGCCGTGGAGGGAGTTCACATCGACTCGACACCCGCCCGACACAAAACTCTGCGGGGGTTCCGCGCACACCGCCTCCGCGGAGTCGCCCGGTTTCCGCTCGATCGGCGGGGACCCGTCTCGGACCGTGTGCCGCGTTGGCAGACGCGAGAGCGAGGCAACGCCTGCCAGCGCCGAAGGCTTATACCGGATCGTCCGACTCCGTTCTGGTATGCAGACGGGCACGACTCCCCCCCGGCGCACCGCGACGGAGCCACCGAGCGACCGCTCCACGCCGGGAACAGGAACGTGTCTACGAACGCGCGCCACCGACCGGGGCGCCCCCCGCGCGCCGGGGGTGGCGGCGTGAGCGACCGTCGCGACGGGACGCCGGAGGCCGCGCTCGACGCCGAGGACGCGGCCGATTCGGCCGACGGAAGCGCGGGTGCGGACGCCGACCCGTCCCCGGACGGCGGCCACGCGGCCGCGGCTCCCTCGACGCACACGGTGCGGCTGGAGCTGGTCGACGAGCCGGGGCAGCTGCTTGCGGCGCTCCATCCGATCGCGGACAACGGCGGGAACCTCCTGTCGATCTACCACGAGCGCGGGAACAAGACGCCCCGCGGGCGGATCCCGGTGGAGGTCGACTTCGAGGCGACCCCGGATCGGTTCGAGGAGATAGTCGAGGCGCTCCGCAGCGAGGGCGTGAACGTGATGCAGGCGGGCACGGAGCGGTACGCGGAGGAGGTGACCCTCCTCCTCTTCGGCCACCTCATCGACACCGACCTCTCCGACACGCTCTCGCGGATCGAGGCCTGCGAGTCGGCGTCGGTCGCCGACGTGTCGCTCGCGGCCCCGCAGGGCACCGAGGAGGTGTCGAGCGCGCGGCTTCGGCTCGAGGCGCGCGCGGGCGAGACGGACGCGGCGCTCGCGGCGGTCCGCGACCTGGCCGCGGAGAAGGAGCTCCGCGTCGTCGAGCCGCTCACGGGGGTGGAGGCGTGAGACTCGCCGTCATCGGCGCGGGCGCGGTCGGGCGCTCCGTCGTCGAACTGGCGAGCGAGTACGGCCACGAGATCGTCGCGGTCGCGGACTCCTCGACGGCGACCGTCGCCGACGGGAGCGGCCCGGACGGGACCCGAGGCGGTGCGAACAGCCCCGCTGGCGTCGACCCCGACGCTGTCGTGGCGCGGAAGGCGGAACGCGGGATCGTCGGCGACGACGACCCGGAAGACGCGCTCGCGGCCGACTACGACGTCCTCGTCGAGGCGACGCCGACGACGCTCGGCGACGCCGAGCCGGGCTTCTCGCACGTGACTCGCGCGCTGGAGCGCGACCGCCACGCCGTCCTCGCGAACAAGGGGCCCGTCGCGGAGCGGTTCGGGGACCTCCGGGCGGCCGTCGACGACAGCGACGGCGAGATCCGGTACGAGGCGACGGTGGGCGGCGCGATCCCCGCGGTGTCGACCGTCGAGGACATCGAACCCGGCCACGTCACTGCGGTCCGGGGCGTGCTCAACGGGACGGCGAACTTCATCCTGACGCGGATGGCCGCCGAGGGGCTCGACTACGACCACGTGCTCGCGGAGGCGCAGGACCTCGGCGTCGCCGAGGCGGATCCCTCCTTCGACGTGGACGGCACCGACGCGGCGCTGAAGTGCGTCATCCTCGCGAACGTGCTCTCCTTCGGCGCGGCCGACGACCCCGCGGACGCCCGGGAGTTCACGCTCGACGACGCCGACGTCTCCGGGATCCGCGACGTGCCCGGCTCCGCGCTCCGGCTCGCGGCCGAGGACGGTCGGACGGTGCGGCTGATCGGCGAGGCGACCGGCGAGACGGTCCGGGTGGCGCCGCGGCTCGTCCCGGAGAACGGGACGCTCGCCGTCTCCGGCACGCAGAACATCGTCCAGATCGAGACCTCTCACGCCGGCCGGCTCAACATCTCCGGCCGCGGCGCGGGCGGCCCCGAGACCGCGAGCGCGGTCCTCGGCGACGTCGGCCGGCTGGAGTAGAGCGGTTCGCTCGGCCGGAGTCGGTCGGTTCGCCCGGCCGGAGTCGGACGGTTCGCCCGGCGACGCCGTCGCCGGAGACCGGGCGTGTGTCGTTCTGCCGTGCCCCGCGTTGTCGAGAATCGCCGGACGGCGGCGCGATACTCTGTGGGCCGTATCGAAACCGTTTTAGTGGAATCTACCGAAACTTACTCACAGAGCGCCTTAGCGCGTGATTACCCCATGAGTGACAAACCGCACCAGAACCTGGCCATTATCGGCCACGTCGACCACGGCAAGAGCACGCTCGTGGGTCGCCTCCTCTTCGAGACGGGGAGCGTCCCCGAGCACGTAATCGAGCAGCACCGCGAGGAAGCCGAAGAGAAGGGCAAGGGCGGCTTCGAGTTCGCCTACGTGATGGACAACCTCGCCGAGGAGCGCGAGCGCGGCGTCACGATCGACATCGCCCACCAGGAGTTCGACACGGACAACTACTACTTCACCATCGTCGACTGTCCGGGCCACCGTGACTTCGTGAAGAACATGATCACGGGCGCCTCGCAGGCCGACAACGCGGTGCTCGTCGTCGCGGCCGACGACGGCGTCGCGCCCCAGACCCGCGAGCACGTGTTCCTGGCCCGCACGCTGGGCATCAACGAGCTCATCATCGGCGTCAACAAGATGGACCTGGTCGACTACCAGGAGTCCACCTACAACGAGGTCATCGAGGAGGTCAAGAACCTGCTCAACCAGGTCCGCTTCGCGACCGACGACACGACCTTCGTGCCGATCTCCGCGTTCGAGGGCGACAACGTCGCCGAGGCGTCCGAGAACACGTCGTGGTACGACGGCCCCACGCTGCTGGAGTCGCTCAACGACCTGCCGGAGTCCGAGCCGCCGACGGACGCGCCGCTCCGACTCCCCATCCAGGACGTCTACACCATCTCCGGCATCGGGACCGTCCCCGTGGGACGCGTCGAGACCGGGATCTTAAACACCGGCGACAACGTCTCCTTCCAGCCGTCCGACGTGGGCGGCGAGGTGAAGACGGTCGAGATGCACCACGAAGAGGTGCCCAAGGCCGAGCCCGGTGACAACGTCGGATTCAACGTCCGCGGCATCGGCAAGGACGACATCCGCCGCGGCGACGTCTGTGGCCCGGCCGACGACCCGCCGAGCGTCGCCGAGACGTTCAAGGCGCAGGTCGTCGTCATGCAGCACCCGTCGGTCATCACGGCCGGCTACACCCCGGTCTTCCACGCCCACACGGCGCAGGTCGCCTGTACGATCGAGTCGATCGACCAGAAGATCGACCCCTCGTCCGGTGAGGTCGCCGAGGAGAACCCGGACTTCATCAAGTCCGGCGACGCCGCGGTCGTCACCGTGCGCCCGCAGAAGCCGCTCAGCATCGAGCCGTCCGGCGACATTCCGGAGCTCGGCAGCTTCGCCATCCGCGACATGGGTCAGACCATCGCGGCCGGCAAGGTGCTGGAAGTCAACGAGCGATAATCGATGCAGCAGGCACGCGTCCGCCTCGCCGGCACGAGCCCCGAGGACCTCGACGACATCTGCGACGACGTCCGCGAGATCGCGGACTCGACGGGGGTCGCCCTGTCGGGCCCGATTCCGCTGCCGACGAAGACGCTCGAGATCCCGTCGCGCAAGTCCCCGGACGGTGAGGGGACGGCGACGTGGGAGCACTGGGAGATGCGCGTCCACAAGCGTCTGATCGACATCGACGCCGACGAACGCGCGCTCCGCCAGCTGATGCGCGTCCAAGTGCCGAACGACGTCAGCATCGAGATCGTTCTCGAAGACTGAGCGCTAGGGCGTTTCTCTTTCACCCTTTCGTTTTTCGACCCCCCTAGCCGCGGCGCCGTTGCTCCGTCTCGCGGCTGACACTCCGTTTGTTCCGCGTACCGCGGGGTCGCGCCCCGCGCACTGAGATGTTGTGCCCCGCTTACCGCGCGTCGAGAAGGCCGGCACGCCCCGCGAGGAGCCCGCAGAACGCGCCGGTCGCGTGGGCGATCAGCGCGACGCCGGGGGCCGCGGTCGTCGCGGTGAGGACGACCGCGACGAGGCCGAACAGGAGCAGTTGGGCACGCTGGGAGAGCCGAAGCCGGTCGAACAGCGTCGCGCTCACGACGTTGCCGGCGAGCAGGTAGCCGCCGAGCGCGAAGACGGCGCCGCTGATCCCCAACACGGCGGGCGAGGGGCCGAGCAGGCCCCCGAGCGTCACCTGCGCGACGCCGGCGAGGGCGCCGGTCGCGACCACGAACGCGTGGAATCGCGGGCGTGTCGTCCGGCGCTCCACGAGGGGGCCGACGAGCAGCAGCGCGAGGGCGTTCGCCAGCAGGTGGCCGACGGAGCCGTGCGCGTACACGCTCGTGACGAGCGTCCACGGGGCGACGGAGACGGGAGTCGACAGCGCGAACAGCCCCGCGAGGCCGACGACGCCGAGCGCGGCTTGCGCGGCGCCGACGAGGAGGGCGATACCGAGCGTTTCGAGGGTTGCGCGCATCGAGCGAGGGTTGGGACCGCGCGGTAAAAAGGGTGTGTGGGCCGCTTGCGGGCTCGCTCCGGTGACGGGCCTCTCACGACTCGCGCGGCGCAGTTCACCTCGGGGCGCGGCGTAGCACAGGTCGGAGCGTGGCACAGCTCACGCCGCTTACGTCGGGGCGCGGCTCAGATCACGTCGTCGGGGTCGTGCGCGTTCGCCATCCGCGTCGCCTCGGCGGCGTAGCGCTCGCGGTCGTCGGGGTCGTCGACGGTCCCGACGTTCGCCGGCGGCGCGTCGACGGCGGCCGTGGTGTCGCGCACGTCGGTGAAGGAGGTGAGCGCGCGCTCCTTCCGGAAGTAGCGCTCGCCGTCCGGCGTCGCGTACGTGAGGATCACCATGTTTTGCTCGTCGTCGGAGTAGGTGCGCTCGACGAGCCACATCCGAACGCCGCCGTCCGCGGGGTCGGCCTCCGCCTCGCTCACGTTCATGGATAGTATTTCGACATCCATGAACAAACGTGTTAGGTCGGGCCGCCTCGCCGCCGCTCGGCTCCCCGAACCGCCAGCGTTTTACCCTTTAGGCCGACCTAAACGAATAGATGAACCCGCGCGTCGCCGCTGCTCGGCTCCGCGAACGTTTGTTCCGCCTCCGTGAGCGACTCCCTCGGGGGATGCTGACGATCGCCGGAACCCTCTTGATCCTCGCCGTCGGCGGCGCGGTGCTGGCCCGCACTCTCGACGTCGGGGCCGTCGTCGCGGCCGCCGTCACCGCGGACCCGGCGCTTCTCCTCGCGGCGCTCACCGTCTACCTCGCCTCGTGGCCGGTCCGCGGCCGCCGGTACGGCGACCTGCTCGCGCCGATGGGCCACCGGTGTCGCACGGCGTTCCTCACGGCGACCGTGTTCGCGAGCCAGACCGCGAACCTGATCGTCCCCGCGCGGGCGGGAGACGGAGTGCGCGCGTACCTGCTGAACGACCGCCGCGAGGTGCCGTACCCCACCGGCGTCGCGTCGCTTGCGGTCGAGCGCGCCTTCGACCTGGTCGCGCTCGGCGTCCTCGGGGGCGCCGCGCTCGCGGTCCTCCTCCTCGACGGCCGGACGGTGGCCCCGAGCGGATCGGAGCGGGCGGTCGCGGCCGCCGCCGGGACAGCCCTCGCGGCCGCGCTGTTCTCCGCGGCCGTCGTCGCGGTCGCCCGGAGCGACCGCCGCTTCGGGGCCGCGCTCCGCGACCGGTTCGACGGCCCCCGGCTCTCGCGGGTCGTCGACGCCGCGGTCCGGTTCGGCGCCGCGGTCCGCATTGTCGCCGCGGACGCGGGCGCGCTCGTTCGGGTGTCGCTCGCGAGCGGCGTCGTGTGGGGGGCGGACGTCGTCACGGCGGTCCTTATCCTCGCGGCGCTCGTCGGCGGGTTCGGCGGGAGCGTCGCCCCCGCGACGCTGCTCGTCGTCGGTACCCTCGCCGTCTCGGCCGGGAACCTCGCGAAGGTGTTGCCGCTCTCGCAGGGCGGGATCGGGTTGTACGAGGCCGCGTTCACCGGTATCGTCGTCGCGGCGACGCCGATACCGGCCGTGACCGCGCTCGCCGCGGCGGCGCTCGACCACGCGCTGAAAAACGCCGTCACGCTCGCGGGCGGCGGCCTCGTCGCGGCCGCGTTCGACCTCTCGGTGACGGGGGCGCCCGACGACTCCGAGCGGGAACCGGACGCGGGCCCGACTCGGCCCGCGCCGGACCGCTAAGCTTTTAGGTTAGCCTAAAAACGATCGCGTATGAATCCGACCGCCTCCGACCGCGACGGTCCGGACACCTGCGTGATCGTCCCGACGATACGGGAGTACGAGTGCGTCCGCGCGTACGTCGAGAACGCCCGCGACCACGGCTTCGACGTCTCGCGGCTCCACTTCCTCTTAGTCACCGAGGACTTCTGTGAGGTCGACGAGATGCGCGCCATGCTCGACGACCTCGGCGTCTCCGGCGAGGTGTTCGACGGCACCCGCCGCGAGGAGTGGTACGCGGCCAACGACGTCGCCGAGTACGGCCACGTCGTCCCGGCGGCGAGCCACGCCGAGACGAGCTTCGGCCTGCTGTACATGTGGGCCGACGAGTCGTTCGACTACGGCGTCTTCATCGACGACGACACGCTCCCGCACGACGACGCCGACTACTTCGGCCGTCACATGGCAAACCTCGCGTTCGGCGGTTCGATCGAATCCGTCAGCTCCGACGAGAACTGGGTGAACGTCCTCTATCAGAACGCCGACGACCACGGGTTATACCCGCGCGGCTACCCGTACTCGGCGATGGACGAGACGGTAGAGACGGGCACCGCCGAGGTCGAGGCCGGCGAGGTCGTCGCCTCGCAGGGGCTGTGGACGAACGTCCCCGACCTCGACGCGGTCCGAATCTTGATGGACGGCGACTTAGAGGGCCAGGCGCAGACGCGGACGGCCGCCGACGACTTCGAGGGCGACTTCGTCGCCGAGCGCGGCAACTACCTCACCGTCTGCTCGATGAATCTCGCGTTCCGCCGCGAGGTGATCCCGGCGTTCTACCAGCTGCCGATGGACGACAACGAGTGGGACGTCGGCCGCTTCGACGACATCTGGTCGGGCCTGTTCTTGAAGCGCGCCTGCGACGTGCTGGGCAAGCGGATCTACAACGGCGGCCCGCTCTGTGAACACAACAAGGCCCCGCGCTCGACGTTCGACGACCTCGCGAACGAGGTGGCGGGATTGGAGCTGAACGAGCACGTCTGGGAGGTGATAGACAATGCGGGCGACGACGCCGACTCGTACGCGGCGGTCTTCGACGAGATGGCCGACGCGCTCGCCGAGGGGGACTTCGACGAGTGGAACAACGGCGCGTTCCTCAACCACTGCGGCGAGTACATGCGCGACTGGCTCGACTGCCTCGACGCGATCCGCCGGACGCCGGCGGTCGCGGACGACTGAACCGACACGACTAAACGTATTTAGGTAAGCCTAAAACACATGACGAACCACGAGTCCGACGGACGAGACGGGCGCGACGTTCGACGACGGAAGTTCCTCGCCGCGGCCGGCGCGGTTGGCGTCGCGGGGATCGCCGGCTGTACCGGGACCGGCGACGACGAGGGGGAGGACGGCGGCGACGGCACCGACGGCGACGCCGTGGGCCAGATCGGGTCCGGTCGCGAGGGCCGGGATGCCCCCGGCGGCACGTCGATGGACGAGATGCCGGCGCTCGAGGGCGAGCTCACCGTCTACTCCGGCCGCGGCGAGTTCCTCGTCGGCGAGCTCGTCAGCTACATCGACGACCTGTACGACGACCTCGACCTCACCGTCCGGTACAACAACTCGACCGACCACGTGAACGCGATCATCAACGAGGGCGAGGGCTCGCCCGCGGACGTGTTCTACTCGGTCAACGCGGGGTCGCTCGGCGCGCTCGCGGACGAGGGGCGCACGCAGGCGCTCCCCTCGGACGTGACGGAGAAGGTCCGCGAGGAGTTCCGCACCGAGCAGTGGGTCGGCACCTCCGGGCGCGCCCGGACGGTCCCGTACAACACGGAGGAGTTCTCCGAGGAGGACCTCCCGGACGACATCATGGCGTACCCCGAGGAGTTCGAGGGAGACCTCGGGTGGGCCCCGTCGTACGGCTCCGCGCAGGCGTTCATCACCGCGATGCGGCTCCTCGAGGGCGAGGATGCCACCCGCGACTGGCTCGAAGCGATGGTCGAGCGCGGCGCCGTGACGTACCCCGACGAGTTCCGCACGTGTCAGGAGATCGCCGACGGCACCATCGACGCCGCGTTCACGAACCACTACTACATCCAGCGCGTGCTCGACGGCAACCCGAACGCCTCGATCGCGACCGCGTTCACCGAGGGCGACGCGGGCGCGGTGTTCAACGTCGCGGGCGCCGCGGTCGTCGACACCGCCTCCGACGCCGACCTCGCCTCGAACTTCGTCCGGCACCTGCTGTCGTCGGAGGCGCAGGACTACTTCGCGCGCTCCACCTTCGAGTACCCGCTGATCCCCGAGGTCGAGCCGATCGGCGACCTCCCGACGATCGACGAGCTGAACGTCCCGGACATCGACCTGACGGAGCTGTCGAACCTCGAACCGACGGTCGACCTCATGCGAGAGGCCGGCGTCGACATCTGATCGGCCGCCGCGCTCCGTACCACGCTCCGCACCACGCTCGTTTCACCACTCCCACCCGCCCGTGTCATTCCTTCCACCGTCCGCTCGCCCTCGTCGGCTCGCCGCCCGCCTCCGCGAGCGGCTCGACCGCGCCGACCGGGTGAGCGTCGCCGCCGCGCTGGTCGCCGTCGCCGCCGGCGTCGCGACGTTCGCGATCGCGGCGACCGTCTTCTCGCACCACTCCGCGAACCACGACGAGGGGGTCTACCTCACGCAGGCCGCGCTGCTCCTCGGCGGGCAGTTGGAGTTCCACGCCGGCCCGCTCGCCGACGCCGTCCACCCGTGGTTCTTCATCGAGGACGGCGGGCGGCTCTACCCGAAGTACAACCCCGTCCCGGCGGCGATGTTCGCGGTCACGATGGGCGCGTTCGGCGAGCCCCGCGTCACGCTGGCGGCGGTCGCCGCCGGGAACGCCGCCCTCGTGTACCTGCTCGGGTCATTGACCTTCGGCCGCCGGGCGGGCCTCGCCGCGGCCGTCCTCTTCGCCGCGTCGCCGATGGCGGTCGCGACGAGCGCGGTGTTCCTCCCATACGCGCCGACGACACTTTTCAACCTGACCTTCGCGGTCGCGTACCTCCGGAGCGTCCGGGACCGGTCGCTCCGGGCCGCGGGGGTCGCGGGCGTCGCGATCGGCCTCGCGTTCTTCGCGCGGCCGTACACCGCGGTGCTGTTCGCCGCCCCGTTCATCTGTCACGCCTTGTGGCGGGTGGGGTCGGCGGTCCGTCGTTTCGGCGCCGAGACGGGGCGGTCGACGCCGCGCGCGCTCGCGTCCCTCGGCCGCCGCGCGCTCTCGGTCGGCGGCGTCCGCGGGCTCCCCGACCCGATCCGCCGCCACGGGCTCACGGCGCTGTTCGGTACCCTGTTCGTCGGCGTGACCCTCGCGTACAACGTCCGGATGACCGGCTCGCCGCTCACGTTCCCCTATCAGGTGTTCGCGCCGATGGACGGCCCCGGCTTCGGCGAGCGCCGCATCCTCGGCCACTCGGTCGACTACACGCTCGGCCTCGCGCTGGAGTCGAACCGGTACGCGCTACAGGAGATCGCGACCCGGTGGTTCGTCGCCGGCCCGCTCGGGACGGCCATGGCGCTCGTCGGCGTCGCGGTCGCGCTGTGGGGCTGGCGCGCGAGCGGCGACCCGAGCGGGCCGGTGGTCGCCGACCGGACCCTCACCGGAGATCGCGCCCCCGCCGGCTCGCCCGCCTTCCGGCGGACGGCGGCGCTGCTCCTCGTCGGCGTCGCGGTCTCGGTCGCCGTCGGGAACGTCTACTTCTGGGGGACGCACAACGCGCTCGCCGACCTCTCGGACCCGACCGACGGGCTCGCGTCGCTGTTCGGTCCGTTCTATCACTTCGACCTGCTCGTCCCGCTGTCGGCCTTCGGCGGACTGGCCGTCGCCGCCGTCGCTCGGGCGCTGTCCGCGGCCCGCGAGCGGGCCGTGGCCCGCGGCGTCTCGCCGGCGGTCGCGGGCGCCGCGCTCGCGGTCGTCGTCGCGCTCGCGGTCGCCGGCGGGGGCGTCGCCGCCGTCGACGCGGCCGCGGACCCGATAGAGCGGAACGCCGCGGTCGATGAAAAACACGAAGCGGCGTACGCGCCGTTCGACGAGACGACGTTCGAGGACGGGCTGGTGTTCCTCCCCACGCCGTACGGCGAGTGGCAGAACCACCCGTTCCAGTACCTCCGGAACGAGCCGGGGCTCGACGGCGACGTCGTGTACGCGCTCGACCGCGACCCGGTCGAGAACTTCGCGGTGCTCGACGCCTACCCCGACCGGACGCTGTATCGGTACGGCTATCAGGGGGTCTGGACCGCGAGCCCGGAGACCCGGGTCACGCCGAAACTGGAGGCGCTCGACCGGCGGTCGGGGGCCCGGATCGACGCCGAGACGACCGTCGGCGTGCCGGACCGCGTCGCCCGCGCGCAGGTCCGCGTCGACCCGCGTCGGGGCGCGGCGGGCGGTCCGGACCACGTCTCCTACGCGGTGAGCGACCTCGGCGACTCGCTCGCGGTCGACTGGACGGTGACGCCCGAGGGCGTCCGGCTCCCCGACGCGGCGGCCGCGGGCGACGCCGACGCGGCCGAGCCCGTCCCGTTCGATCCCGAGGGCGACGTGGTCGCCGTGACGGTGACGCTCGTCGACCCCGCGGGATCGACGTTCACCTACCGACAGGAGGTGACGGTTCGGGTGACCGAGGGCGGCGAGGTCGGAGCCGACGACGAGCGCGTCGAGGCTGTCTGGCCGCCCGAGCGCTCGACCTGCCGGCTCGTCTCGGAGTGCGGGACCAGGGGGACGTACCTCCCCGACGAGCCCGACGCCCACCCCGAGTGGGTCGCCTTCGAGACGGACGCCGAAACGAGCGATTAAGTGGTTGATTGCTTATAAATAGCTGTCAGTAGATCGGCGGCGAACAGCTCCAAAGCCCCAGCCGCTTGCTTATAAATGGCAGTCAGTAGATCGGCGGCGAACAGCTCCAAAGCCCCAGCCGCTTGCTTATAAATGGCAGTCAGTAGATCGGCGGCGAACAGCTCCAAAGCCCCAGCCGCTTGCTTATAAATGGCAGTCAGTAGATCGGCGGCGAACAGCTCCAAAGCCCCAGCCGCGAGGTCGCAGTACGCTCGTTGCGCTCCTCGCTCGCTCCGCTCGCTGCGGTGTCGCCGGCGGCTCCGCCGCCGGCTTTCCGTGGCGCGTCGCGCCACGCTACTTACGTCGCCTACTGCGACCTCGCGGCTGCCCCTTTGAGTCCCGCCCCGCACAGCGACCGCGCCTCGCGCCTCCCCAGCCTCGTCGCTCGCTTCGCTCGCGACTCCCTCGCGCGTGCTGTCGCCGGCGCTTCGCGCCGGCTTCCAGAGGGACCTTCGGTCCCTCGCGGCTCGGCCGCAGGGCGGCCTCGCAGGCACGCAGGGAGGCGCGACGCGCCTCTTGCAGCCGGCGGCAGAGCCGCCGGCGACGCCACCGCCTCGTTCATTTATAAAAAAAATCGGCGCCGCCGCTCACGATTTTAAAAACGTCGCCGGCGGCGGTCCACTGTGCCCACAGTGTACGTCCGGACCGCCCTCCGACGACTTCGTTGGGGGCGAAGCGCCCTCAGAAGCGCCGGAGTTGCTCTTCGAGGCAGACGGTGACGATCGACTTCGCGATGGCGGCGCCGCCGCCGATCGGGTCGAGCTTCGTCTCGCCGAGGCGCTCGGCGTAGCGGATCGGGCGCTCGCGAACGTCGTAGCCGCGCATCAGCGGGCGGATCAGGAGTTCGGCGGAGAGGCCGGTGTTCTCGGTCCAGCCGATTTCCTCGACCACGTCGCGGCGGTACGCGCGCATCCCGGTGGTCGTGTCGTGGACGCGCTCGCCCATCAGGAGGGAGGCGAGCGCGGCGAACGCGTGGTTGCCGAACCGGTTGAACGCCGGCATCGCCTCCGCGCCGTGGTAGAGCCGGTCGCCGCTCACCACATCCGCACCGTCGTTGATCTCGGCGAGGAACTCCGGCAGCGCCTCCATCGGGTAGGTGTCGTCGCAGTCGGTCGTGACGACCACGGGGCGATCGGGAGTCAAGACCGCCTCGCGGACGGCGACGCCGTACCCCTGCGGCTCCTGCTCGATGACCCGCGCGCCGTGTTCGCGGGCGATCTCCGGCGTGCGGTCCGAGGAGCCGTCGACACAGACGACCTCGGCCTTCCCGTCGGTGACCTCGTCGATGTCCTCGAGGACCGTTGCGATGGCCTCCTCCTCGTTGTACGTCCCCATCACGACGCTGAGGTCGTCGAAGGTGTACGGTTCGCCGACGGCGGCGGTGTCCGCCTCGCCCGTGGCGCCCGTCTCCTCGCGTTCGGCTGTCGCGTCGATATCGTCCATCGCGGCCGCCTCGGTGCCGTTCTCGACTGCGGCCGCCGAGCCGTTCGTCGCGTGCGCTGAGTCGCTCATTACCCGCATCTCCGTCCGCACCCACTTGAGTTTTTAGGTTTACCTAAAATAGTGGCAGCAGACCGTCAGGAGTCGTCGCCGAGCCAGTCGGCCACGTCGTCGCCGACGCGAAGCGCGAGCGCGGCGATGGTGAGCGTGGGGTTCATCGCGCCGCTCGTGGGGAAGACGGAGCTGGAGGCGATCCAGCAGTTCGTCAGGTCGTGGGTCCGGCAGTCGGCGTCGACGACGCCCGCCCCCGGGTCGTCGCTCATCCGCGTCGTCCCCATGTGGTGGTAGGCGGGGCCGGTGGCGTCCGGGCCGGCGATCCACTCGACGTCGGCGCCGAGCTCTTCGAGGATCGCCACCTGGATCTCGTTGGCGCGCTCGATCGTGTCGAGCGCGCGGTCGTCGACGCTCCACTCGATCCGCGGCACCGGGTTCCCGCGGTCGTCGGTGCGGTCGTCGGCGAGCGTCACGCGGCTGTCGGCGTCCGGGAGCTGCTCGACGAGCCCGCCCATCGCGACGTGGTTGCCGTATCCGTCCCGCAGGCGGTCGACGAGCGCGTCGCCCCAGTCGTCGCCCGCGAGCGCCATCTCCACCGGCGAGGGGCCGGCGTAGTTGAAGAACTCCAGCTTGAACGGGGCTTGTTCCTCGTCCGCCTCGTCGTAGAACTGGTCGCAGGCGCTGGTGTAGAAGCCGACGTGGTTCTGTCTCGTCTCCTCGTCGAGCGTGCCGCCTGCGCCCGCGAACAGGTGGTCCATGAAGAACTCGCCGACGTGGCCGCTCCCGTTCGCGAGCCCGTCGGGGTAGCGGTCGGACGCGGACAGCAGGAGCAGCCGCGGCGTCTCCACGCCCCCGGCGGCGACGACGAACGCCTCCGCCTCCTGTCGGTGTCGCTCCCCGTCCGGCGTCGCGTAGACGGCGGCGGTCATCCGGTCGTCGCCGTCGTGTTCCAGCCGCTCGACCGGCGCGCGGTCGATGACGGTCGCACCCTTCTCCTCGGCGCGCTCGACGTGGACCGTCGCGTCGTACTTCGCGCCGCTCGGACAGACGGGCTGGCAGGTGCCGTAGCCGACGCAGGGCGACCGTCCCTCGTACGGCTCGGAGTTGCGCGCGTTCGGCACCGAGTGCATGTCGATCCCGAGCGACTCGCAGGCCTCGGCGAACAGCGAGTCGCTGTAGGAGGGCTCGAACGGCGGCATTGGGTGGGGCTCCTCGCGCGGCGGCGCGTAGGGATTGTCCGACGCGCCCGCGACGCCCAGCTCGCGTTCCGCCTCGGCGTAGTAGGGGCGCAGGTCCGCGTAGTCGACGGGCCAGTCGGCGCCGACGCCGCGCTCGCTCGCGGAGTCGAAGTCGTCCTCGTGGAGCCGCATCACCATCCCCTGCCAGTGGAGCGTCGACCCCCCGACGCCCTTCACGCGGGCGTGGTTGAGGGGGTACGAGCGGTCGCCGGCGTTCTCGTGGGCGTCGCGCGCCCCGCCGACGCCCCACACGTCCGGTCTGTCGTAGGACGGCCGGATCGCCCGCTCCTGTCTGGCGAGCCGGTTGTTCGGGTCGAACCTCGGCCCGGCGTCGAGGACCACCACGTCGCGGTCGCTGGCGAGCCGGTCGGCGACGAGCGCGCCCGCGGGCCCGGCGCCGACGACGCAGACGTCCGCGTCCGGGACCGGGCTGCGGTCGACCGCCCCGCCGGCGTCAACGTCGGCCGCCGACCGCTCGCCGTCGACGCTCTCGGCGCCGCTCATCGCGGCCCCCGCTGGTAGCTCTCCGCGCCGCCGGCGTGCCCCTGCGGGTTCTCGATGCCGACGAGTTCGCCGCCGGTCGGCGACGAGTACAGCGCGAGCAGGAGCTCGTTCACGACGTAGTAGCGCACCCGCTCCGCGGTCGTCCCGTCGGGGTCCTCTTCGGCCGTGTCCGCGCCGAGTTCTCGGAGCAGCTCGTCCCGGTCGGCGGGCGGGAGGTCGGCGACCGGCGCGTCGTACCACGACCGCGCCGCCGACTCCACCTCGGCGACCGCCGCGCGGATCCCCTCGCAGTGGGGCGACCCGTCGAGCCGGCCGTCGAGGAACGCCCCGACGAACGCGTCGACCCCGGAGACCGCGCCGGGATACACCGCCTCCGCGACCGCGGTCATCGCCGTCCGGACCGCCTCGTCGCCGGGGAGCCCCTCGCCGTCCCACGCCGGGTCGGCCTGCTCGCCCCCCGGTCCGCCGCCCCGCCGGTCGGCCGTCCGACGGACGCCGAGCGCGACGCCGCCGGTCGCGCCGATCGCGGCCAGCGCGGCCGCCGCGTCGCGTCGCGTCAATTCCATAAAAGAGTTTAGGCAGCCCTAAATTCATATATCCGTCGGAGCGCGCTCGCCGGGCGATCGGAACCACTAACGCTCGGCGCGCCCTCATTCCGACAACTCGGCTCCACCCCGCACAATGACCCTGCGAACCCGGATCCGCGACCGGCTGACCGACGGCGACGGCAGGCTCCCGATCGGGCTCACGCTGCTTTGCGCGGCGATCGCCGCCACCCTCGTGTTCCCGCTCGCGTGGCTCGTCATCGAGGCGGTCGCCGTCGAGCGCGAGCGCGCGGTGGACCTCCTCTTTAGCACCGCCACCGCCGACGTGCTCGTCAACAGCCTCCTCCTGATGGCCGGCGTCACCGCTCTCTCTATCGCGGTCGGCGTCCCCCTCGCGTACCTCACGGCCCGGACCGACCTCCCGTTCCGCCGCTTCTGGTCGGTCGCGGTCGCGCTCCCGCTCGTCGTCCCGAGCTACGTCGGCGCCTTCTCGTTCGTCTCCGCGTTCGGCCCGCAGGGCGAGTTCCACGAGGTGCTCTCGCCGCTCGGCGTCGAGCGCGTCCCGGAGGTCTCGGGCCTCTCGGGGTCGATCCTCGTCATCACGCTGTACACGTACCCGTACGTCTACCTGACGACCCGGGCCGCGCTGCTGTCGTTCGACACGACCCTCTTAGAGGCCGCCCGGACGCTGAACCACGGCCGGATGGCGGCGTTCCGCCGCGTGACGCTCCCGACCATCCGACCCGCGGTCGCCGCGGGCTCGCTGCTCGCCGCGCTGTACGCGGTCTCGGACTTCGGCACCCCGTCGATCATGCGGCTTCCGGTGTTCACCCGGCAGATATACGTCGAGTACAACGCGTTCGGTCGCGACTACGCCGCGCTGCTTTCCCTCCAGCTGCTCGTCGTGGTGGTCCTCGTGCTCACGTTGGAGTGGGCGGTCCGCTCGGACCGCGAGACGAGCGGCGACGACGCGGGCCGGACCGAGGACCGGGTGTTGCTCGGCCGGTTACGCTGGCCCGCGACGCTGCTGCCCGCCGGCGTGTCCGCGTTCGCGCTTCTGGTGCCGCTGTGGATCCTCGGGCTGTGGCTGGTCCGGTCGGAGGCCGGGCGTCGCCCCTCGCTCGCGTTCGAGCCGATACAGGTGCTCAACTCGGTGTCGGTCTCGGCGGCCGCCGCGGTCGTCGCCGCGCTCGCCGCCATCCCCATCGCGTACTTCGCCGCGAACCACGACTCGCCGCTCGCGGTCGTCTTTGAGCGCGCGACGTACGTCGGGTTCGCGGTGCCCGGAATCGTGCTGGCGCTCGCGTTAGTGTACTTCGGCTCCGGGTACGTGCCGTGGATCTATCAGACGCTGCCGCTGTTAATCTTCGCGTACGTCGTCCGATTCCTCCCGCAGGCGGTCGGGTCCACCCGGACGTCGATCCTCCAAGTCGACCGACGGCTCGTCGAGGCCGGACGCACGCTCGGCGAGTCGCCGACCGGCGCGTTCCGCCGCGTGACGTTCCCGCTCACTCGATCCGGGATCGTCGCCGGGGCCGCGCTCGTGTTCCTCACGACGATGAAAGAGCTCCCCGTCACCCTCGTCCTCCGGCCGTCCGGCTTCGATACGATCGTCACCCAGATCTGGCGCGCGCAGTCGACCGCGCTCTACCAGTACGCGGTCGTCCCGACGCTCATCCTGCTCGTCATCTCCGGGCTCTCGATGGTCGTTATCCTCACGCAGGAGGGCGGCGAAGAGGGACTGTGAGGGAGGAGACGACGACCAGACTCGCGCGACTGTTGTGGAATGAAGGCGATTCCACGCCCGCGGGTCGAGGGGAGCAATCCTCAGTCCGTGGTGGACGGCTGCTGTCGACTCGTCACGCGGAGCGAGCTGACCGCCGTGTAGAGGACCGCGAACGCGACGACGACCGCCGCGCCGACCACGAGCACCAGTCCGAGCAGCTCCAGCGTGGGGTTGCCGAGGTAGGAACCGACCTCGCCGATGCCGACGGCGATGGAGCCGATCAGTAACATCCCGCCGAAGTACACCTTGATGCCGTCGGCGTCGACGACGGCGGTCGCCGCGGAGCCGACGCGCGCGCCGAGGGCGCTCCCGAACAGCAGCGGCGCGACGATGCCGAGGTTCACGCCCCCGCCCTGTCCGTAGAGGTAGCTGCCGAGCCCGCCGGAGAAGACGATCTCGAAGAGGTCCGTCCCGACCGCGACGGGCACCGGGACGCCGATCGCGTAGATCATCGCGGGCATCCGGATGAAGCCGCCGCCGACGCCGAGGAACCCGGACAGGACACCGGTCGCGAAGGCGACGGCCGTGATGACCCACGCGGAGACGCGGACGTCGCCGCGGAGCGTCACCATCGGCGGGATCCGAACAGTCCATTGGATCGTCTTCGCGATCTCGGGGATCTCGTACTCGTCGAGGTCCTTGTCGGCCGCCTCGTGGTCGATCCCGCCGCCGCCGTCTCCCCTTAGGGCGTCGCGGGTGACCATCGCGCCGACGCCGCCGAGCAGGACGACGTAGGCGACGCTGATGACGCCGCCGGCGAGCCCCATCGACTCGAGGTAGTAGACGCTGGCGCGGCCGACCTCGATACCGATCGTCGTCCCGGTGATCATGATCACGCCGAGCTTGTAGTCGACCTGCCCGAGGTCGTGGTGTTTCAGCGTCGCGATGACGGCCGTCCCGAAGACGAACGCCATCCCGCTCCCGACCGCGACCGGCGCCGGGTAGTCTAACATTAGGAGCGCCGGGGTGACGAGGAACGACCCGCCCATGCCGAAGAATCCGAACAGGACGCCGACGACGAGGCCGAACCCGACGAACAGCGCGAGCATCTCTGGGCTCGTCCCCAGGAAGCCGGGCCCGCTGAGAAGGCTACTGAGCACTCGTGTCACCCCCGACGATGAGTCTCATGAGATAGGGGCCAACGAGCCGTTCGAGGCCGCCGTAGCCGACGTACAGCACGAACGCTTCGAGGAGGATCGCGCCGATAAGCAGGGCCGTCTCCGGGTCCCAGCTGGGGATCTCTAGTCCCGCCATCGACTCTCCCTCCGACTTCCGTCCGCGGAAATTCGCATCTGGTACATTTCTGCTCACTCTCCCCTACCTGCCTCGTGCCTATAACGGTTTTGGGCTCACTGTACAATACTATATTCCGGTAACCTCGGTCGGAGTACCGATAACTTACGGAGAAGTTTTTGGGTGGCACGTCCGCCGACCCGAGCGCAACCGTGTAGTCGTCGCTCGCCGTACGTGTCGTCATGAGGGCCCTGTGCGCGACCGACCTGTCGGCCGCCAGCGAGGCGACGATCGAGAACGAGACCTGTCTCGACTGCCTGGGCCGTATCGGCGTCCGGACGATCCACCTCGTCACGGTCGTCCCGGCGAACGTCCACGCCGGGACCCCCGGCGTCGACTTCGAGGCGCGCCGGCGGCGGGGGCTCGACAGGTACCGGGCGGTGATCGAGGCCGCGGGGTTCGACGTCGAGACGCACGTCGTCCGCGGGACGCCGCACCGCCGCCTCAACGACATCGCCGAGACCGTCCACGCCGACCTCTCGGTCGTCGGGTCGCGGGGACAGAGCCCGCTGGAGAACCGGGTCATCGGCTCGACCGCGCGCAACCTCGCGCGGACCACCGTCGTCCCGCTTTTAGTCAACCGCGTCGAGCGCGCGGCCGACGACCCGGACATCCGCCGCGAGCACCTCTTTCGGCGGATCCTCTTCGCGACGGACTTCTCCGAGCACGCCGATCGGGCGTTCGACGCCTTCTCGTACCTCCGTCACGCGACCGAGGAGGCGACGCTCGTCCACGTCCGGTCGCCGAAAGACGCGGAGGCCGACGACGGCGTCGGCCCGGCGAAGCGGTTGGCCGAGCGGGCGCGCACGCTGGAGAAGTGGGGGATCGAGACGCGGACCGAGGTCCGCCGCGGCGACCCCGCCGAGGAGATCCTCGCCGTCGAGGCGGCGGTCACGCCGTCGACGGTCCTCGTCGGATCGAAGGGGCGGAGTCGCATCCGGCGGCTCCTCTTGGGCAGCGTCTCCGAGGACATCGTCGCGCGGGCGACCGGGAACGTCTTCCTCGTCCCGCCGCCTCGAGCGACGTAAAAAGACGAGTGCTTCGGTGGCGCGCTCGTTGCGCCGCGGTGACGCGGTCGCTGCCGTGGCGGCTACTTCAGTAGCTCCTCCCGCTTGTTTATAAATGGACGCCGGAGAACCGACGGGGAACACCTCCAAAGCCCCAGTCGCGAGGGCGCCGTACGCTCGCTGTCGTTCGAAAGGCGCTTTGCGCCTTTCGTGATGACGAGACGCCGGAGGCGTCTCGAACCACGCGCTTCAGTCGCTCACTCCGTTCGCTCCTTCCAGTGCTTGCGTCGCCTACGGCGCCCTCGCGACTGCCCCTTTGAGTCCCGCCCCGCTCCGCACAGCGACCGCGCCTCACGCCTCCCCAGCCTCGTCACCGGACTACGTCCGGTTTCAAGCGAGAGCTTCGCTCTCGCCCTGTCGGCCTCCCTCCGCTTCGCTCCGGTCAGCCGACTCCAGCGAGGGAGCGAAGGTCCCTCTGGCAGCCGGCGCGTAGCGCCGGCGACCTCGCGCGTGCGACTCGCGCCCTGCGGGCGCTCGTCGGCACGCGCCACCGCGGCGTTCATTTATACGGAATTGACGCCGCGGCGCGGCTCGCTTATAAAAGGAGCATCGCGGCGGCGTACGCGAGCGCGAACGAGAGGGCGAACGAGCCCACCCACGCGCCCACCGTCACGAGGATCTTCCGGGCGTCCACGGCGGCTCGGCCGCCGACGGCGGCGCCGCTCCCGATGATGGCGCTCACGACAATCTCGTTGAACGAGACGGGGACGCCGAGGAGCACGGCCAGCTGCGCGATCAAAAACGACGGGACGAGCGCGGAGATGGAGCGCCGCGGCCCCAGCGACGAGTAGTCCTGCGCGAGCGACTTGATCATCCGGGGCGCGCCGGTCCACGAGCCGACCAGCATCCCCAGCCCGCCGCCCACGAGGACGGTCATCGTCGAGATCATCCCCACCTCGTCGAGCAGCGGGAGCAGGGGACCGACGGCCAGCCCGACCTGACTCCCACCCGCGGAGAAGGCGACGAGCGACCCGAGCGCGAGCAGCACGCGCCGCAGCCCGCCCGCCTCGTCGCGACGCACGTCCCACCAGACGACGGCCGCGACCGCCAGCGCGGCGAGGCCGGTAATCGCGGCCGCCGACGCGAGGCCGTCGGCCGCCAGCATTTGCTGCCCGAGCCCCCGGACGGTGCCCGACGTGGCCCCCTCGCCGAGGAAGCTGAACCGAACGTTCACGAGGACGGCGCCGACGAGGCCGGCGAGCGCCGCGACGCTGTATCGCTCGGGCACTCCGGGCCGCGGGAGGACGCCGGCGATGGCGAACGCGATGCCGCCGCCGACGAACGGGGTCAGGGCCCAGACGGCGCCGATCTGCTGGTACTTCGCCCAGACCGGCGTCCCGCCGAGCGCGAGGCCGACGCCGATGACGGCGCCGGTCACGGTGAACGCGGTCGCGATCGGGATCCCGGTCGTGATGCCGACCGCCATCAGCCCCGCGCCGAGGACGAGAACGAGGATGACGCCGGCGACGGGCAGGCTGATCCCGCCGACGAGGCCGCTACCGACGGCCTCCGAGACGTTGCCGCCCTGGGTGACCGCGCCGGCGAAGCCGAAGACGCCGACCAGGAGGGCGGCGCGCATCGTCCCAATGGCGTTCGCGCCGACGGCGGGGGCGAACGGGGTCGCGCCGCTCGACCCGGCGCCGATCACCCACGCCATGAACAGGCTGGCGAGCGCCGCGCCGACGAAGAGGGCGATGAGAGCGGGGTCCATGGAGCCGGTGTGTCAGTCCGCGCCCGCCGCCGCGGCGTCGCGGGCCCCGCTCCGACTCCGCCAGTAGCCCTGCGCGTACGCCCCGACGAACATGCCGCCGAGCGCCCAGAGGATGGTGACGTTGCCGACCCCGAGGCTGGCGTACGCTGCGCCCGGGCAGATCCCGGAGAGCCCCCAGCCGACGCCGAAGACGGCGCCGCCGATGAGGACGTTCCGGTCGAACGGCTTCAGGCGTCGCTCGTAGGGGTCGCCCGTGAGGGGCGCCGCGTCTCGGATTCGGGGCAGCAGGGCGAACGCGACGCCGGAGACGATCGCGGCCCCGAACATCACGAACGGGAGGCCGAGGTCCTCGAACAGGAGGAAGTTCACCACGACCTCCGGCCGCGCCATGTGGCTGAACCCGAGCCCGAACCCGAATATCAGGCCGCCGACGAACACCAGCGGCTTGAACAGGGGATGGCGGTCCGCCATCTATGGGCTCACCCCCAACGCGGCGACGACCTGGGCCGTCCCGATCGCCACGGTCAGGAACGTCGCGACGCCGACCAGCGACGTCTTCGACGCCGAGCCGACGCCGCAGACGCCGTGTCCGGACGTACACCCCTTGCCGATCCGGGTTCCGATGCCGACGAGGATGCCGCCGAAGAACAGCCGCCACGGCTGGACGTCGGTCGTCCAGAGCGTCACGCCGGCGACCTCGTACAGCCGGCCGGTCGTCCCGGGCTCGTACAGCGAGGTCGTGACTACGCCGGACTGGACCGTCGCGGCGAACGCGAGCCCGCCCAGGACGATCCCGGCCGTGAACACGAGCCGCCAGTCCCGCGAGCCGACGTACCGCTGAAACCGCGACCGGCCGGAGACGTACGACAGCGTCGACTCGAGGAACGTGCTCGCTCCGGCCGGGATACCGGTCCCGACGTAGACGACGACGGTCCCGAGGCCGACGAGCAGCCCGCCGACGGCGTACCGGCTGACCCCGTTGGGGAACAGCTCGGCGACAGCCTGAAGCAGTACTGGGTCAGCGACCATTTGCGTCGTTAGTCACCCGCGAGCGAGTCCTGGCTGGCGGCGCAGTTGTTCGGCCCGAGCTCTAAGGTGAACGCCTCCTCGTCGTCGACGGCGTTCTGGCCGAGGTTCGTCGCGATGATGTCCTCGTAGTTGGCCGGCCGCGGGGGCATGTCCGAGAGGATCAGGTCGACGAAGTCGTCTTCGTCCATCGTGAGCGCGTCCATCTCCGCGACGAGCTCGCCGATCGGCGCCGTGTAGGTGCCGTCGTCGGCCGGGACGGCCGCGTCGCTGAAGTGCGCGCCGCCGATCAGAGTGTCGTCGGGCAGCGTGAGGACGCGCTCCTGAAGCGACTCGTACAGGGTGCGCGCGGCGTCGGGCGCGCCCTCGTCGCCCTCTTCGAGGTCCGGGCGCGCGACGCTCTCGACGAACAGCCCGTCGCCGGTCGCGAGGAGGCTCTCGTCGACGAGGTAGGAGGTCATCCCGGTGGTGTGGCCGGGCGTGTGGACGGTCTCGATCGTCGCGTCGCCGACCGAGAAGGCGTCGCCGTCCTCGGCCGTGGTCAGCTCGTCGGCGTACGTGACGCCGCGGTCGACCGCGGCCGCGGGGATGACGCCCTCGACGCCTTCCGCGTCGAGGTCGCGCACGCCCGAGATGTGGTCTGCGTGGACGTGCGTGTCGACGGCGTACGTCAGGTCGACGCCGAGGTCGTCGGCGTCGTCGAGGTAGCGATCGGTGAACGCCCGGAGGGGGTCGATGATCGCGGCCTCGCCGTCGTGATAGAGGAGGTAGCCGAGACAGCCCGACGAGGGGCGCTGGTACTGGAGGAGCGTGCCGGCGCCGTCGTAGCGCTCGACCTCGACGGCCTCGTAGACCCTCGCCCAGCCGTTCATCCCGTCTTCGAGGTGGTCGACGTCGTAGCCCCGCTCCGCGAGCGCGCCCGCGACGTACTCGCTGGCGCCGCCCTTCGCGCAGAGGACGGTCACCTCGCGGTCGTCGGGGATCCGGTCGAGGACGTCGTCATCGATGTCGTCTTCGAGGAACTCGAAGTACGGGACGTTGATCGACGTGACGTTCTCGCCGTCGATGCGCCACTCCTCGTAGTCGGACCCCATGCGCGTGTCGAGGATCGTGACGGCCTCGCCCGCGTCGATTCGGTGTTTAAACGATTCCGGGTCGACTGAGTCGACCTCGACGTCCGGCGTCGGGAAGTCGTCGGCATTCATATTTCGCAGTCGGTTCTACCGGGTCGACGCACAAAAGCATTTTCATAGTATTTCCTCATCTAAACAATACTACTGCCGGCAACTCTCCTCTGTCGTCCACTTAATGTCTCCATACAAGGTTTAATGGCCATCTAAACAAATTTCACTTTATACAATAGTTGGCGCTCTTCACAAGAATCGACAATCTTTTACTTTGCCGGGGGGTATTGTGCGCTAGCTCCAATACAGACAACCGGAGCAGATTTCCAATGAGTGCCGAATTCGACATCGCGGAGACGCTCGACGTGAAAGGCGCATCGTGCCCCATGCCAGTGGTGAAGACGAAGTCCGCCATCGACGGCCTCGCCGCGGGCGAGGTCCTCGAAGTGCTGGCGACCGACCCCGGCAGCATGAGCGACATCGACGGCTGGGCCGACGGCACCGCGGGCGTCGAGCTCGTCGACCAGACGGAGGGAGACGACGTGTACAAACACTACGTCCGCAAGACGGAGTAACGATGGGGACGGACACACCCGACGCGTCGGCCGCGGACGCCCCGGCTGACGAGGGGCCGGCCGAGGACGTTCCGGCCGACGAGGCGCCGGTCGAGGACGTTCCGGCCGGCGAAGCGCCCTCTCGCGCGGAGCTAGCCGCGCGCGTCGACGAGCTTGAGGACGCGCTCGCCGAGGCCACCGACGACGGCGGCAAGAAGATGAGCATCATCGCCACGAAGGGAACGCTGGACATGGCGTACCCGCCGCTCATCCTCGCCAGCACCGCGGCCGCATTCGGCTACGAGGTGACCGTCTTCCACACGTTCTGGGGGCTCGAGATCCTCCACGAGGAGCGCTCGAAGAGCCTCAAGCTCAGCTCCGTCGGCAACCCCAACATGCCCGTCCCGAACGCCGTCGCCGCGCTCCCCGGCATGGACCGCGTGACGACGAAGCTGATGGAAAAGAAGATCGCGGACAACGACACCGCCACGATCGAGGAGCTCCTCGAAACGAGCCTCGACATGGGCGTGGAGTTCCAGGCCTGTCAGATGACCATCGATCTGATGGGGTACGACGAGGACGACTTCTACGACGGCGTCACCACGGGCGTCGGCGCCGCGACCGCCCTCCAGGACATGGCCGAGGCGGACATCCAACTCCTCGTCTAAGCGCCGCGGAACGGACTCCGGTTCCGATTCTCGAACGCTCGTTCCCCCGCTACGACTCCGCGGCGGTTCACTCGCGGTCGGACCGCTCGCGACCGATCGCGCTCGCCACCGCCAGCAGGTAGCCCAGCCCGTACTGGACCTCCGGGTCGCGCACGCCGCGGAGCAGCCCGACGGCCCCGACCCGCTCGGGCGACTCGCTTTCCGCCTCGCCGACACTTTTCAGCAGCGTCTCGACGCCGTCGCGGGTGTCGTCGTCGGCCGCGGTCTGTGCCACCTCGCCGAGCGCGGCGCCGGTCCCGGCCAGCGACGTCACCATCTCGTCGTCGAGGGCCGCGGTCGCCAGCGACCCGACCGCCGCGACCTCGGCCAGCTCGTTGAGCGTGCCGCTCCGCTGGAGCGTGAGCAGCGTGTCGAGCGCCGCCCGCAGCTCCTCGCCGTTCTCGCCGACGGCCTCGGCCAGCGCCACGGTCTCGTCGGTGGCGAGGCCGTCGGCGGACTCCGCGAGCGTCGACCCGGTGGCCGAGAGCTCGCGGACCATCTCGTCGGAGAGCGCGCCCTCGCCCAAGGAGAGCACGTCCAGCAGCTCGTTGACCGCGTCGAGCCGCTCCACGAACGCGGCGACCGCCTCCGGGTTCTCCGCTATCGCCGCCTCGAGGTCGGTCGACTCGGAGCGTTCCGTCTCGGACATGGTCAGAGCAACCCTCGCGCGGTGAGCCAGTAGGACTCGTTGTACGCCAGCTTCGACCAGTGAAGCTTCTCGGAGGGCGGCGCGGGCGACGGCGGGCGCTCGTAGTCGAACTCGACGAACGACGCCGCGTCCATCCCGGTCTCGATGAAACACAGGGTCTTGCCGTCGTACGTCGCCGTCGCCGGCCGGTCTCGGATCTCGCTCGCGAGGCGCTGTCCGACGACGCCGGCCTGGTAGTGCGCCACGCTGCCCGCGTTCGGGACGCCGGTGTCGGCGGTGTCGCCGAGCGCATAGACGTTCTCGGCCGCCTCGGCCTCCAGCGTGTGCTTGTCGACGTCGACCCAGCCGTCGTCGCCGAGCCCCGCCGCCTCGATCAGGTCGACGCCGCCGTGGGGCGGAATCGACACGAGGAGGTCGTAGTCGAGCTCGGTCCCCTCCATCGACGTGATCGTCTCCGCGTCGGGGTCGACCGACTCGGCGTTGAAGAACGTCTCCACGTTGATCCCGCGCTCCTCCATGATGGGTCGGGCCCACTCGGCGATGTGCGGGTTCCCGTGGACGCGCTGGATCGGGTACGTGTAGGTGATCTCGACGTCCTCGCGCAGGCCGCGCTCGCGGAACCAGTCGTCGGCCATGAAGACGAACTCCAGCGGCGCCGCCGGACACATGTGGGGCGTCCCGATCACGCTCAACACGAGCTCGCCCTCTGTGAACGACAGCAGCTCGTCGCGCAGGGCGGTCGAGCCCGACTCGCTGTAGTAGTCGTGACCGCCCTCGGCGAGACCGGGGATCTGTTCTGGCTCCAGCGTCGACCCGGTCGCTAACACGAGGTGGTCGTACGCCAATGCCGGCCCGTCGCCGTCGAACCGGAGCCGCTGGGAGTCCGTGTCGATCGCGGACACGCGGTCGATCCGGAGGTCGACAGCGTCGTCGACGAGCTCGTCGAGCGCGCGGCGACCGTCCGCCGGCTCGCGTTGGCCGAACGGCACGTACAGCCAGACCGGCTTGTAGACGTGGTCGGGGCCGTCGTTGATCAGGGTGACCTCGACGTCGCCGGCGTCGAGCTCCGGTTCGAGCCGGTCGGCGAGGTCGTTGGCGAGCACCGACCCGCCGGTCCCGCCGCCCACGATGATGACGCGCTCGGTCATGCTTTCTCCACGTAGAACGCGTTGTGGTCGTCGAGCTCCTCGACGGCGAGCAGTTCGTTACCGGCCTCCTCGGCCCACTCGGGGACGTCGGTGAGCGACCCCTCGTTGTCGCTCAGGAGTCGCACGACGTCCCCGGACTCGGCGCCTCGGATCGCTCCGATGAGGTCCATCAGGGGACCGGGGCACGCCGCGCCTCTGGCGTCGACGGTGTCGTCGGGTTCGATGTCGGTCATGGCGGTCTCACACCCGACGGTTGCGGACGTACCGTATTAGTCTTGTGCGAGTATTCCACAATTCTAAAAATACCATATTCAGTGCGGTTCTGGGGTCGCGGCATCGAGGGTATCCGCGCGGTATCGAGGGGTTCAGCGCGGCTACCGACGGAACACGAGCGCGTAGTGGTACGGGGGCAGCTCGACCCGGCGGTCGAGTTCGAACGCCGCGGCTCGGCTGACGGCTTCCGCCGTTTCCTCGGGGGGCATCCGTAGCTCCGTCGGCGGCCCTCGGGGTTCGTTTCCGACCGTCGTCGCCTCGCGCGGGCGGTCGTGCCAGTTGACGACGATCAGGCTCCCGCCGGGGGCGACCGCTTCGAACGCCCCCTCGACGAATCCGGAGCGGTCGTCGACGCCGTGGAAGGTGTTCGCCACGACGAGCGCGTCGACCGGGTCCGGGAGGAGTTCGGTCAGGTTCCGGGCGTCGCCGTGGACCGGAACGACGTTCTCGATCGCCTGTTTCTCGGCGAGCGCGTCGAGCTCGTCGAGCAGCGCCTCGTCTACGTCGACCGCGTACACGGGCGCGGGCTCGACGATCCGGGCGGCCGGGAGCGCGAAGTAGCCGCTCCCGCAGCCGACCTCGGCGACCGACCGGCCGGGCGCGAGCCCGAGCTCCCGGAGCGTCGCGCCCGGCGTCGGCCAGAGCTTGCCCCACCAGTCCCAGTCGGGCTGGCCGGTGTTCTGAAACCGCTCCATCGTCAGCGGGCGTCCGTCGTGTCGGCGTCCGGCGGCCGGTACGGGAGTCGGCGTCGCTCGCCTCCGACGTCCACCGAGTCGGGCCCCTCGCCCTCGCGGGCCTGTCCGTTCGCCGTCGTCGTATTGTTCCGCATACCCACCGGTGGAACGGCCGCTTATCTATATTTTTCTCAGCCGCGCCGAATCGCCCGCGAGTCGCTCTTCCCGTCGTTCGCGGACCGCTACCGGTCGATCTCCGCCCGCCACGCCGCCGGAAGCCGGGCGTAGACGACCGCGTTGTCGACGAGCGCGTCGACCGGCACGTGCTCGTCGGGCGCGTGGACGGTGTCGGTCCCCAGCGCGAACTCGACGGTCGAGATCCCGGCGTTCCGGAGCTTCTTGGCGTCGCCGCCGCCCGTGGCGCTCCGCCTGAAGACGCGGTCGCCCGTGACGGCCGCCGCCGTCGACGCGACGGCCTCGACGAGCGGACTGTCCGGCGCCTCGGCGGTGCCGACGCTCCATGAGACGTCGGCGACCGTGATCCCCTCGCAGTCGGCGACGCACTCGCGGATCCCGGCGAGCAGGTCGGGCGTGTGGACGCTCGCCGTCAGCCGCACGTCGATCTCGGCGCGCGCGGCCCCCGGGACGGCGTTCACCGCGTCGCCGCCCTCGAAGACGCCGAGGTTGATAGACGGGTACCGGAAGAGGTCTCGCGCGGCCGCCTCGCCCATCGACGGCGCGTAGTACTCGACCGACTCCGCGACGATCGGCTCCATCTCGGTCCCGATATCCAGCCGCTCGGAGCCGAACCGCCGGCGCAGCGTCTCGACGGCGTCGTAGAGCCGGTCGACGGCGTTGACGCCGAGCGTCGGCCGGGAGCCGTGCGCCGCCTCCCCGCTCGCCTCGAGCGTCAGCCAGATGCTCCCCCGGTCCGCGACCGTGACGGAGTGGCGGCCCTCCTCGCAGGTCGGCTCGCCGATCACGCACGCGTCCGCGTCGAGCGCCCCCGCGTCGAGCAGCGCCGGGAGCCCCGCGTCGCCGCCCACCTCCTCGTCGCTCACGAAGGCGAACAGGAGGTCGACGGGCGGGTCGGCGTCAGCGGCCGCGTGGGCCCGGATAGCGAACAGCAGTGACGCCACGGCGCCCTTCATGTCGGTCGCGCCCCGACCGTAGACGCGGTCCTCGACGCGCTCGCCGAGCGGGTCGCGCGTCCACGCGTCGGCGTCGAACGGCACGGTGTCGAGGTGCCCGTTGAAAAGCAGCGTGCGGTCGGACGCACCGGGGACGCGCACGAGGAGGTTCGGCTTCGCCGGGTCGACGGCGAACCGCTCGACCGCGACCGGAAGCGGGTCGAGGAACCGCTCGATCTCGGCGACGATCCCGCGCGTGTCGCCCGGCGGGTTCGACGTGTCGACCGCGAGCAGATCGAGGGCCAGCGAGACCAGCTCCTCGCGGTTGGCCCGCACGTACGCGGCGGGAGCGTCGTCCTCGGTCGTCGTCGGGGGCGCTCCCGTGTCCTCGGCCATACGTTCCCCTTCGGTCTCTACCGATTTAGTTGTTTGTACAAATTAGACAATACTGTCGCGGAGAGCGGTGCGGCCGCCCGCGCGTCAGTCACCGGGCCGGATCGGCCGGTCCTCGCACCCGTCCGCCTCTCGGCCGTATCGGTCTTCGAACTCCTGGATGAGCTGGCCGACGGTCGCGTACCAGCTGTTGAGCAGCCGCCGCATCTCGCGTGCGGCCTCCTCGGGCGTCCGGGGTTGGTACACGTAGTAGTACCCGCCCTGCTCGTAGTTCACCTGCCGTTGGACGACGACGCCCGCCTCGACGAGCCGCGAGATCGACCGGTACGCCGTCGACCGCTCGCAGTCCAGCCGGTCCGCCACATCGTCGACGGTGAGCCCCTCGTCCGTCCCGTGGAGCGTCCGATACGCCGCTCGGTCTCGCTCGTTGAGCCCGTGGACGCACTCTAAGAGGTCCAGACACTCCATGTCGCGTTCGAGGTCCTCGCGCACTGACCCGGTCATCGTGTGGGACGGTAGGGCGGCAGAGCGAGTTAAAGTTGTTCCCAAACAGCACAATACTGCTGCGGCCGCCGGTCGGTCCGACGACGTTCGGCCGGTCCATTCTTCGATCTCTCGATGGGGTATCCGAAGAGACTTTGTTACGTAGACCCAAGACGATACACGAATGACGCTCCCAATCGACCCGAGCCAGATCGATCCGGACGACATCGGCGAACAGCAGACCACCCTCGAGATGGGTCACGAGGAGGCGATCGAACACGTCCGCGAGGTGTTCACCGACGCCGGCTTCGGCGTCCCCGTCGAGTTCTCGCCCTCCGAGATGCTCAACGAGAAGGTGGACGCGGGCCGGGACCCCTACTACGTGCTGGGCGCGTGTAACCCCGAGGTCGCCGACCGTGCGCTCGACGCGAGCGACAACAAACTGGGCGCGCTGATGGCCTGTAACGTCGTCATCTGGGAGGAAGAGCCCGGTACGCAGCGCGTCTATCACGTCTCCATCATGCGTATCGCCCGGCTCGTGGGCATGGCGCCGGACGACGACGAGATGGCGGATATCGTCGCCGACACCGGCGAGATCGTCGACGAGGCGTTCGAGAACCTGTAGTCGGGTTCCGCCGCTGGCTCCGTCTCGATTCCACACGTACTTATCCGCGACCGCCGACGGACCGGTATGAACCTCGCCGATTCGCGCGTCCTCGTCACCGGGGGCGCCGGCCTCGTCGGGAGCCATCTCGCCGCCAGCCTGCTCGACCGCGGCGCGACCGTCCGCGTCGCCGACGACCTCTCGAAGGGGACCCGGGATCGGGTGCCCGGCGGTGCCGAGTTCGTGAAGGCCGACATGACCGACCCCGACGACGTCGCCCGCGCGGTCACGGGCGATCTCGACGCCGTCTTCCACTTCGCGGCGTACACGGACACGAACTACGACGACGACCGCGCGTTATTCGAGGAGAACACCGCGATGACGTACAACGTCTTAGAACGCATGCGCGAGGTCGGCGTCGACCGCTTCGCGTTCACCTCCTCGTCAACGGTGTACGGCGAGGCGCCGCGGCCGACCCCCGAGGATTACGCGCCGCTCGCACCCATTTCGATGTACGGCTCCGCGAAGCTCGCGGACGAGGCGCTGATCTCGACGTTCGCGCACTCCTACGGCGTCCGGTCGTGGGTGTTCCGCTTCGCGAACATCGTCGGCCCGCGCCAGCGCGGCAACGTGATCCCCGACTTCATCGAGAAGTTAGACGAGGACCCGACCGAACTAGAGATCCTCGGCGACGGCCGCCAGGAGAAGTCGTACATGTACGTCTCCGAGTGCGTCGACGCCATCCAGCACGTCGTGGAGCAAGCGGACGACGACCTGAACGTCTACAACCTCGGAACGCGGACGACGACCTCTGTGACCCGGATCGCCGACATCGTGAGCGACGAACTCGGCGTCGACCCCGAGTACAGCTACACCGGCGGTGACCGCGGCTGGACCGGCGACGTGCCGAAGATGCGCCTGTCGATCGAGAAGCTGTCCGCGCTGGGGTGGGAGCCGTCGATCGAGAGCGACGCGGCCGTGCGGCGGAGTGCGCGCGAGCTTATCGACGAAATCGTCTCATAAGTAGCGGCTGACGGGCTGTGTGACGCCCTGAATCGCCGCTCAGAGTGAGCATTTATAAATCGTTGATCGCGGTCGACCGAGGGCGCCTCCAAAGCCCCAGCCGCTCGTTTATAAATAGTTGAGCAGAGATCAGAGACGAACACCTCCAAAGCCCCAGCCGCGAGGGCGGCGCACGCTCGTTGCGCTCCTCGTCGCTCGTTTCACTCGCTCCTGCGGTGCTTACGTCGTCATCAGAACGCGAAGCGTTCTGATTGGCTCACGAGAGCTTCGCTCTCGTGAACGCCTGCGCCGCCCTCGCGACTGCCCCTTTGAGTCCCGCCCCGCACAGCACCGCAGCCTCACGCCTCCCCAGCCTCGTCAGTCGCCTCCGCTTCGCTCCGGCGACTGACTCCCTCGCGCGTGCTGCTTCGCGGCCGCCGGTGGCGGCCGCTCGCAGGCGCGCGCCACCGCACCCCCGATCGTCTCAATTTCGCTCCTGCGATCACCTGTCTCTCCCGCCGAGCCGCTTCGGAAGGGCCTTTTAACCCGCCCGTCGAACGGACGGTATGTTCAGGCAGTTCCGGTCGGAGGTCGAGGCGGCGCTCGCGGACGCGCTCGGCTCGCTCGACCTCCCGACCGACGACCTCGGCATCGAACGCCCGCCCGACGACATGGACGCGACGCTCGCCTCCAGCGTCGCCTTCCGGCTCGCGGGCGAGGTCGGCGACGCGCCGCCGAACGTCGCGGCGACGGTCGCGGAGGCGGTGTCGGTCGAGAGCGCCGACTACGTCGCGAGCGTCGACACCGCGGGGCCGTACGTCAACTTCCACGCGAACGAGCGCTACCTCACGGACACGCTCGACGCGGCGGCCGTCGACGCCGACTACGGCGCGCTCCCCGACCGGGACACCTCCGTCGTCGTCGAGCACACCAGCGCGAACCCGACCGGCCCGGTCCACGTCGGCCGCGCGCGCAACCCGATCGTCGGCGACGCCGTCGCGAATCTCATGGAGTACGCGGGCTACGACGTCGACCGCCACTACTACGTCAACGACGCGGGCCGCCAGATGGCGGTGTTCACGTGGGCGTACGAGCGGTTCGACGAGGCCGACCTCGACGAGGCGCCCGCCCGCGACCGCGCGGAGTACGACCTCGTGCGCTACTACCGGAAGGGGAACGCCTTCTTGGAGGCGGCCGACGACGACGCGGTCGCGGCCGCGGAGGAAGAGATCCAGTCGATCCTCCAAGGGCTCGAAGCCGGCGACGAGGAGACGTACGAGCGGGTCGGCGAGGTTGTCGACACCGTCCTCGGCGGGATGAAGGCCTGCCTCGGCCGGCTCCCCGCCGAGTTCGACGAGTTCGTCAAGGAGACGCGGTTCATGCGCGACGGCTCGACGGACGATATCGCCGCGCGGCTCAAGGAGACCGACCAGGCCGTCTACGAGGAGGACGCCTGGCAGCTGGAGCTCGACGAGTGGGGGATCGACAAGAACCTCGTCTTCCTGCGCTCGGACGACACGAGCCTCTACACCACCCGCGACCTCGCGCACCACGAGTGGAAGTTCGACAACTACGACCGCGCGGTCACCGTCCTCGGCGAGGACCACAAGCTCCAGGCCGACCAGCTCGGCGCGACCTTAGAGCTGCTCGGCAACGACACCGACCGGCTCGGCCACGTCATCTACTCGTACGTCAACCTCCCCGACGGAAAGATGTCGACCCGGCAGGGGACCGGCGTGATGCTCGACGACCTGCTCGACGAGGCCATCGACCGCGCCCGCGAGGCCGTCGAGTCCCGGATGGACGACCGGATCCGCGACGACGACCTCACCGAGACGGACGTCGAGCGCATCGCCCACCAGGTCGGGATCGGCGCGGTCCGGTACGACATCGTCTCGAAGCAGCCCGCGAAGGCGATCACCTTCGAGTGGGAGGACGCCCTCGACTTCGAGGCGCAGTCGGCCCCGTTCGTCCAGTACGTCCACGCGCGCTGCGCCGGCATCCTCGACGAGGCTGCGGCCAAAGGCATCGACGTGCCGGGCGTGACCGCGGACGCCGACGGCGACGTCGACCTCGACGCGCTCGACGTGAACGCGGACGCCTTAGAGACCGAGGCGGCCCGCGACCTCCTCCGCGAGGTCGCCCGCTTCCCCGCGGCGATCGAGGAGGCGGCGGACGACTTAGAGCCCCACACGATCGCGACGTTTACGCGCGAGTTCGCGGACGCCTACAACGCGTTCTACCGCGAGTGCCCGGTCGTCACCGCCGAGACCGACGAGCTGCGCGACGCCCGGCTCGCGGTCGTCGCGGCCGCGAAGCACACGATGGCGAACGCGCTCGACGTGCTGGGCGTCGAGGCGCCGGAGTCGATGTAGCCCGGCCGGAAGACGCGACTCCGGGACGACGTTTCCCGTCCCCGCAAACGGTTTTTCCTCGGGCGCCGTACTGCCGACCGATGCTCGAACTTTACCAGTCGGAAGGCTGTCCGCACTGCGCGAAGGTCCGCGAGACGCTCTCCGAACTCGGCGTCTCCTACGTCGCGCACAACCCGCGGCTGCCCGGCGACGTCGGCGGCGACGTCACCAACGAGGTCACTCACGACGAGCTCACCGCGGCCGGCGACGACCAGATCCCGTACCTCGTCGACTCCGACCGCGGCGTCGCGATGTACGAGAGCGACGACATCGTCGAGTACCTCGAGGAACACTACGCCTGAGAACGAACCCGGCTTCGACGCCGCCGCTCGCCCCTGATCCGGGGGGTCTCACCGGGGAGAGCCCGCCAGGTCAAAGATTACTTACCCGCACGGGAGCGAACGGTACGTAATGAGCAGCGACGCACAGGAGGCGAACGCGGACCGCCGGAAGTACGAGTTCCGCAAGGTCATCGAGGAGCTCAAAGACTTCGAGGGCTCCGGCACCCAGCTCGTCACCATCTACATCCCCGAAGACAGGCAGATCTCCGACGTGGTGGCCCACGTCACGCAGGAACACAGCGAGGCGTCGAACATCAAGTCCAAGCAGACCCGAACGGCCGTCCAAGACGCGCTGACGTCGATCAAGGACCGACTGCGCTACTACGACACGTTCCCGCCCGAGAACGGGATCGTCGTCTTCTCCGGCGCCATCGACGCCGGCGGCGGCCAAACCGACATGGTCACCCGGACGCTGGAGTCGCCCCCGCAGCCCGTCGAGTCGTTCCGCTACCACTGCGACTCGGAGTTCCTCACCGAGCCGCTCGAACACATGCTCGAGGACACCGGGCTGTTCGGGCTCATCGTCTTAGACCGCCGCGAGGCGAACGTCGGCTGGCTGAAGGGGAAACGCGTCGAGCCCGTCAAGTCCGCCTCCTCGCTCGTCCCCGGTAAACAGCGGAAGGGCGGCCAGTCCGCACAGCGGTTCGCCCGCCTCCGGCTCGAAGCGATCGACAACTTCTACCAGGAGGTCGCGGGGATGGCCAACGACCTCTTCGTCGACAAGCGCCACGAGCTCGACGGCATCCTCGTCGGCGGCCCCTCGCCGACGAAAGACGAGTTCCTCGACGGCGACTACCTCCACCACGAGCTGCAAGACAAGGTGCTGGGCAAGTTCGACGTCGCGTACACCGACGAGTCCGGGCTGAAGGACCTCGTCGACGCGGGCCAAGAGGCGCTCGCCGACCAGGAGATCGTCCAGGACAAAAACGACATGGAGGAGTTCTTCGAGAAGCTCAACACCGGCCAGGAAGCGACCTACGGGTTCGAGCAGACCCGGCGGAACCTCATCATGGGCTCCGTCGACCGCCTGCTCATCTCCGAGGACCTCCGCTCCGACGTCGTCGTCTACGAGTGCCCGAACGGCCACGAGGAGTACGAGGTGCTCGACGCTCGCCACTCGACGCCCGACCACGAGTGTAGCGAGTGCGGCGAGCCGGCCGACGTCGAGGAGCGCGAGGACGTCATCGAACACCTGATGGCCATCGCGGAGCAGCGCGGCACCGAGACGCGGTTCATCTCCACGGACTTCGAGAAGGGCGAACAGCTGCTCGACGCGTTCGGCGGCATCGCCGGGATTCTGCGCTACTCGACGGGCGTCTAAGGGACCGAGAGACCGCCCGGCGGCCCTCTTACTGCTGTTCCGGCTCGACCGGCGCCGCCGCGACCTCTAGGCACGCGCAGGCGTCGGACTCGGGGTCGAAGCAGTCCGGACACTCCGGCTGGCGGTCGATGATCGTGTCGAGCCGCTCGGCCACCGTGTCGTCGATGACGGCCTCCAGCTCGCGGGCCTCGGCCTGGAAGTCCTCGACCGCGAGGACGTTCGCGAGGAACCGCTCGATGATACAGTATGTCTGGAGCGCGTCTCGCGCACGGACGATTCCGTCGTCGGTGAGCTTGACGCCCTTGTACTTCTCGTGTTCCGCGAGGCCGCGCGCTTCGAGCTTGCCGATCATCTCGTTGGCGCTGGCCGGGCTGACGCCGAGCGCGTCGGCGATCGACCCGGTCGAGGCGGGGCCGTCTTCGCTGTCCTGTACGACGTATATGGTCTTGAGGTACTGATCTGCGGTGTTCACGGCTGTCCTCCGTCGGCGCTCGTCGGCGACTCGTCTGCCCGGTTCATCGGCGCTCCATGACCTCCGTGACCTCGCGCACTCCCTCGGCCTCCTCGTCGCGGATCGTCGTCAAGGTGGCGAGCAGCTCCTCGCGGTCGATCGAGAACGCGGCGTCGGATCCCTCGATCGCCTCGATGAGGTCGTCGTAGAACTTGTACGCCGTCTCCTCGTTGCACAGCTGGTCGTACAACACGTCGTCGAAGTCCTCCGGTCGCGTCCGCCCGTAGCGGGCGTCGACCAGCGACTCGATCTCGCCGAACGGGACGCTGTCGACGCCGAGCCCCTCGACGAGGGCCTCCAGCCGCTCCCGGTGGTCGGCCGACTCTTCGGCGGCGTCCGCGAGTAGGGTCTCCACCTCCGCGTCGAGCTCGGCGTCCAGCTGTTGGTAGTGGCGGTGCGTTCGCGCTTCGACGACCTCTTCGAGCACGATTCCGATCTGGAGCAGCCGCGCGAGCTGGTCGTCGGAGGCGACCCGCTGGCTCACGCTCACCGCGACCACCCAAGACGGCACGATACGCGGGTACGCATACTCCGGACTCGGGCGTCGTCGGTCTTAAGCCGTTCCCCTCGCGCACCGGTCGCTCCGCGGGCGAGGCGAGACTGAAAAATTCGTTCGGCGGACGAGAACCGAGCGAGGGCCTTACTGGAGGCGCTCGATGACGAGCTCCTCGACGTCGTCGCGGAACTCGTCGACCGCGATCTCCTCTAGGACGGGCACGAAGAAGCCCTCGACGAGCATGTTCCGGGCCGTCCGCGAGTCGATCGAGCGGCTCTCGAGGTAGAACAGGTCCTCGGCGTCGACCTGACCCACCGTCGCGGAGTGGGAGGCCTCGGTGTCGTGGTTGTGGATGATCAGCTTCGGCGACGCGTCGGCCTCGGCGTCGTCCGACAGCATCAGCGTGTTCTCGCGCTGGTAGCTGGAGGTGTTCCACGCGTCCTCGCCGACGTCCTGGACGCCCTCGTAGACGGAGCGGGCGACGTCGTCGAGCACGCCGCGCGTGACGAGGTCCGCGGTCGTCTGCTCCGCCTGGTGCCACACGCGGGCGTTGATGTCGAAGTGCTGGTCGTCCGTGCCGAAGAACGTCCCGACGATCTGGCTCTCGGAGCCGTCGCCGTTGAGCTCGGTCTCGATGTCCGAGCGGGTGAGCTTCGAGCCGAAGTTGCTCTCGATCCAGTCGACCGTCGCGTACGTGTCGGTCACGCCGCGCTTCAGCGAGTAGGTGTACGCGTCGTCGTCGAGGTTCTGGAGCGAGCCGAACTGGACGTTCGCGTTCTCGCCCGCGACGACCTCGACGAGGTTCGAGAAGTAGCGGTCGTCGGCGACCTCGTCGTCACCCGTCTCGATCGACTCGAGGATCGTCACGGACGACGACTCCTCGGCGACGACGAGCGTCTGGCTGAACAGCGAGCGGGAGTTCATCTCCGCGCGCACCGTCACGTCCTCGACGTCGACGCCCTCGGGGACGTAGACGAACGTGCCGGTGGTGAACAGCGCGACCGAAAGCGCCGTGAGGTAGTTGTGCTCGGGGTCGAGGACGGAGCCGAAGTTCGCCTCGATGACGTCGCCGTACTCGTCGAGCGCCTCGGTGAACGGCAGGACGACGACCTCGTCGTCGCCCGCGCTCCGCTCGGTCGCGTCCGACTGGTTCAGCGGGTCGACGAGCGCCTCGAAGTCGAGCGCCCCTAGGTCGGTCCAGCGGCGGCCGGGCGTCTGGATGACGTCGGGGAGCTCCGCCGTCTCCAGCGCCGAAAGCGCGTTCAGGCGGGTTTCCAAGAGCCACTCGGGCTCGTCGCGTTCCTCGGCGATGCGTCGTACCGTGTCCTCTGAGAGGCTCTCGATTGCTTGCGTGCTCATGTTATCCGAGCGAGCCCTCCATTTCGAGTTCGACGAGCCGGTTGAGCTCGACGGCGTACTCGATGGGCAGCTCTTCGGTGATGGGCTCGATGAAGCCCGAGACGATCATCTGTTTGGCGTCGTCGTCGTCCAGCCCGCGGGACTGGAGGTAGAAGATGTCCTCGTCGCCGATCTTGCCGACGGTCGCCTCGTGGGCGACGTCGACTTTCGACTCGTTGATCTCCATGTACGGCATCGTGTCCGAGGTGGACTCGTTGTCGAACATCAGGGCGTCGCACTCGACGGCGGTCGAGGAGTTCTCGGCGCCGTCGGCGATGTGGACGAGGCCGCGGTAGTTAGTGCGGCCGCCGTCTTTCGCGATAGATTTCGACTCGACGGTGGACTTGGTGTCGGGCGCGTTGTGGTACACCTTCGCGCCGGTGTCGATGTCCTGGCCCTCGCCCGCGAAGGCGATGGTGATGTGGTTGTCGGAGGCGCCGCGGCCTTTCAGGATCGTCGAGGGGTACAGCATCGTCGCCTTCGAGCCCATCGATCCGGAGATCCACTCCATGCGGCCGCCCTTCTCGGCGATGGCGCGTTTCGTGTTCAGGTTGTACGTGTTCTTCGACCAGTTCTGGACGGTCGAGTACTGGACGTGGGCGTCCTCGCCGACGAACACCTCGACGCCGCCGGAGTGGAGGTTAAAGGCCGAGTACTTCGGGGCGGAACAGCCCTCGATGTAGTGGACCTCGGAGCCCTCTTCGGCGATGATGAGCGTGTGCTCGAACTGGCCCATCCCCTCGGAGTTCATCCGGAAGTACGCCTGTACGGGCATCTCCACGGTGGTATTCTCCGGGACGTAGACGAACGAGCCGCCGGACCAGATGGCGCCGTGAAGCGCGGCGAACTTGTTGTCGCTCGGGGGAACGCACTTCGTCATGAAGTGCTCGCGGACGATCTCCTCGTGCTCTTGGACGGCCTTGTCCATGTCACAGAAGATGACGCCCTTCTCCTCCCACTGCTCTTGCATGTTCTGATAGACGATCTCGGACTCGTACTGCGCGCCGACGCCCGAGAGCGCGTTCTTCTCTGCCTCCGGGATGCCCAGCTTGTCGAACGTGTCCTGGATCTCCTCCGGAAGGTCCTCCCAGCTGTCGGCGCCGCCGCGCTTGTCGATGTCCGGGCGGATGTACGGTACGATCTCGTCGATGTCGACCTCGCTCAGGTCCGGCTGGCCGGGCCAGTCGGTCGGCATCGGCATCTTCTGGAACTGCTTGAGCGCGCGCAGGCGGCGCTCCAGCATCCACTCCGGCTCGTCTTTGTCCTCCGAGATGACGCGGACCGTCTCCTCGGTGAGGCCTTTCTCGCTTTTGAAGGCGGAGTTCTCCTCCTTCTTGAACTCGAAGCGAGCCTCGGTGTCTGTCTCCTTGAGGTCGTCCTGTTGTGAACTCATAGTGTATTGTTACGGATTCCCGTGTTTACGTGTGTTGCGTGACCACATTCGATTACGCCGCCTCGAAGGCGTCCTCGCGGACCCAGTCGTACCCCTCGTCCTCGAGCTTCTCGGCGAGCTCCGCGCCGCCGCTCTTCACGACTTCGCCATCGAGCATGACGTGGACGTGGTCGGGCTCGACGTAGTCGAGGATGCGCTGGTAGTGGGTGATCTGGAGGATGCCCGTGCCCTGCTCGTCGCGGAGCGCGTTGATCCCCTTTGAGACGTCCTTCAGGCGGTCGATGTCGAGCCCGGAGTCGATCTCGTCAAGTACGGCGACGCTCGGCTCCAGCATCGCGGCCTGGAGGACCTCGTTCTGTTTCTTCTCGCCGCCGGAGAAGCCGGCGTTGAGGTAGCGCTGCATGAACTTCTCGTCCATGTCGAGCAGCTCCATCTTCTCCGAGAGGATCTCCTGGAACTCGGCGACGCCGATCTCGCCGTCGTCCGCGGGGCCCTCCATCGGGGAGGTCTCGTACCCCTCGTCGTCGTCGGCCTCGTCGGCCTCCGCCTCCTCTTCGTCTTCATCTTCGAACAGCTCCTCGCGCTCGTCGGCCTTCGCGTTGAGGGCCTGTCGGAGGAAGTTGGTCATGGTGACGCCTTCGATCTCGGCGGGGTACTGGAAGCCGAGGAAGATGCCGAGCGCGGCGCGCTCGTTCGGCTCCAGCTCGAGCAGCTCCCAGTGGTAATCGTCGTCGTCGAGGTCGGCGTCGACGTCGGCGACGTCCTCCTCGCTGAGGTGGAGGGCGATCGACCCGTCGGTCACCTCGTAGGCCGGGTGGCCGGCGATCACCTTCGCCAGCGTCGACTTCCCCGAGCCGTTGGGACCCATCAGCGCGTGGATGTCCCCGGACTCGACGGTCAGGTCGACGCCGCGAAGGATCCGTTCACCGCCCTCTTCGGCCACTCGTGCCCGAAGGTCGTTGATTTCGAGAGTTGCCATTGTGTTCTCGTGCCTCGTGTGCGTACAGTAGGTGTTGCTGGGGTTAACGGTTACGCATCTCTGCCTCAAAAATCGCAGATCGACCAAGAAATTTTCTTCCGATCGAAAACTGCTTTCGGCACGCAGTGTTTCTCCTCGCCGAAGGTCACATGAACGAGCCGAGTCCGGTCTGCTCTTGGCCCGTCTTCACCTCCTCCCACGACATCCCGAGCGCCTCGATCACGCGTTCTATCGGCCCCTTCAGCGTCTTGTCCAGCATCTTCTCCCAGTCGACCTCGAACTCGTCGGGCACCTGATCCGCGTACTCGAAGCAGATCACGTCCGGATCGCGTTTGAACTCCCCGTACAGGCGGTCGCGCTGCGGGTCGAGCCCCTCCTCGTCTTCCATCCGCGCCCAGAAGTCGGGGTGGACCTTCTCGATGTAGAGCCGCTTCGGCTTCGACCCGCTCCCGAAGTTGGTCCCGAGCAGCAGGTTCGCGTACTTCGCCCCGCGGACCTGCGCGGTCGGCGTGTCGTAGGCGTCGAGCTTCTTCCCGATCCCGCCGGGGATCCCGATCTCGTCGAGGTCCATGTCGCCGTCGAGCACGCGCGCGATGACGTCCACGAGGTACTCTTTCACTTCTCCCATGTCCTCGTCGATGTCGTCGCCCGTGACGATCGTCTCGATGACGTTCTGCTGGACTTCCTTCGTGATGCCGGCGATGTCCGAGCGCTTGTACTCGAAGCCGGTGATGTCGATGTCGTCGACGTCTTTCCCCTCCTTCCAGATGATGTGGCCGGCGTACCGCTTCTTTTTGCCCGCCTGGAAGAACCGCCGGTAGAGCTTCTCGAACTCGATCTGGAAGCGATGGTCGTCGGCGTTCAGCTCCTCGCGCGCGAAGTCGTCGTAGCGCTCGTTGATGTGGTCCTCTATCTCGAAGGAGGTCTCGATCGCCTCCTCCTTCGACATGTCAGATAAAGATAACATAACGCTGTCGGTGTCACCATAAGCAACTTGATAGTTTAGCTCCTCTGCGGCCTCCTCGGTAAAGTCGATGACTTCCCGACCGGTCGCTGTGACGGCTGCTGCGCCCTCTTTGTCGTAGAGACGGAACCGATCCCATCCCGTTACCCCATATAAAGAATTCATAATAACCTTGACAGAGGCCTGCTGTCGGTCGTACTGCTCGTAGGGTTCGGTGCCGGGATCGTGGTCGTTGCGGAGCGCCTTCTTCTCCTCGCGCTCGGAGAGGAGTTCGTCGACCATCTCGCGCATGATCCCGTCGGGCTCCTTCTGAAAGTGCGTCCCGTTGGGCGCGACGTACGTCTCGCCGTCGTACTCGTCGGGGTCGACTTTCGTCTCCGGGCCGGCGTTTATCGTCACCATACACATCGGGTAGAGGCTCTTCAGGTCCTGGACCGTCACCATCTCCTTGACGCCCGTGATCGGGTCGAAGACGGCGCCGCCCTCGAACTCCTCCGACTCCTGTTGGCCCTTCGTCGGGAGCGCGAACTTCCCGAACGCCTTGTGGAGGACGTACATGTCGACGGTGTCGCCGGGGGTCGGCGCGTCCTCGATCTTACAGCCGACGAAGGTCCGCACCTCGTCCCAGAAGGCGATCACGTCCTGTTTCCGGTCGATCTCGACGCACAGCTCCACGTCGCGGATGCTGTACTCCAGTAAGCGCTCGGGGTCCTGCTCCCAGAGGTCGCCGATGTCGCCCGTGTAGCGCTCCTTGCCGACGCCGAGTTCGCGCTCGCCGACGGCGTCGAGTCGGTACGACTCCAACTCCGTGAACATCGTGCGCTTGTAGGCGTACAGCAGGTCGAAGACGACCCGGCCCTTGACGTTGGGGCCGCCCCAGCCGGAGCGCCACACCTCGCCGATTCGAGAGAGCCGGTCGACGGAGAGGTCGTACTGGCTCCCCTCGTCGAGCACTTCCATCCGATCGAGCAGGTACGGCGCGTCGAAATCTTCGAAATTCCACCCCGTCATAAGATCTACGTCGGTTTCGCCGATGTACTCGACGAACGCGTCGAGCATCGCGGCCTCCTCTTCGAAGGTGCGGACCCTGAAGTCGAGATCTTCGCCATCGCCGACGATCCCCTCGTAGTCGGGGAGGTCTTCGGGCGGCGGCACCTCCGCTTCCGGCGCGTCGTACAGCCAGACGACGTACTCGTCGTCGTAGGAGTCGTGGCTGGTGAGACAGATGATCGGCTCCTCGCCGTCCTCGGGGAACCCGCGCCGGTCGTCCACCTCGATGTCGAAGGTGTTCACGCGCATCTCGGCGTCGACCTCGGCCGGTTCGAGCATACCTTCGTGGACCTGGATCGTCCCCTCGCCGTCGTCGAGCCGGCGCTCCTCGACGCGGATCCCGCCGTTGAGCCCGTTGTCGATCAAAAAACGGTTCGGGAAGAGGATGTCCGCCTCGAAGCTGGTCGCGAAGTCGTCGCGGATGTTCCCCACGTCGCGGGGCGTCCGGGTGACGATCCGGGTGAGCGGCTCACCGCGGATGCTCTCGTACGGCTCGCCGTCGGGGTTCTCTTCTCGGGTCCCGATCACCACGTCGTACTCCTCGACGGGGTCGCGGTCGAGGTCGGCCGTGGGAACGTAGAAGTACGGCTCGACCCCCAGCACGCGGAGGTGTTCGACGACGTCGTGGTCGGCGTCCTCGACGTGCTCCGCGGGTCGTCGGCCGAACACGTGGACGACCGGGTACTCGTCGCTGCCGTACCCCTCGACGGCGTAGTCGATCTGGGTGATCATCAGCTCGACGGTCCCGGTCGACTCCGGGAACTTCGCCTCGTCGACGTCGACGACGTCGCTGACGTGCCCGCGTCCGCCGCCGGCGACGACGGCCGCCTCCTGGGCGGCCAGCTCCTCCCGTTCGGTGTCCGTGTCGCCGTCGGTCCCGTCGCCCGCGTCCCCGGTCGACGAGAAGTCCGACAGCCCCGACTGAGTCATATCCGCCCTTCGGCGTCACCCGGCTAAAAAACTCGGCTTTCGGGTGCGGCGAGCTATCCCGCCACGGAAAGGCATATATTGTGTGATGACTTACCACGGTCCATGTCTTCGGACCCACGCTCCGAATCCGAGGTGGCTCGCCCGGCCGACTCCGACGCGGTCGACGCCGAGGTGGAAGCGTACGAAGACGACGGGAACGTGGTGCTTTTCGACGCCACGAATCCCCTCGCGTGGGTCGAAGCGAGCCGAACGGTACGGCTCGCCGACGCGCTCTGAGGCGGCGAGCCGGATCCCGCCGCCACCGGACGGAACCCCTTTGCCCCGGCGCGGCGTACGTCCGGGCGTGTTCAGCCTCGACGAGGACGACGAGGGCGAGATCTCCATCGGTGAGAGCTCCGACGCCGAGCGGGAGATGACGCCCGACATCCCGAAGGCGCCCTCGGTGAAGTCGTTCGACGACGACGGCGACTTCTCCGGTGCCAGCGACGTGGACCAGGGGACCCTCCGCGCGTTCGTCGTCGCCGTCATCTACGCGAACGCCGCCGTCCTCCTCGTCGCGCTCGGCCCGATGGTGTGGTACTTCGAGGGCTGGTCGCGCGTCGGCCCCGCACTGCTCGTCGGCGGGCTCTTGGCCGGCGTCCGGACCTACCAGACGTACCGGGCGTGGGAGCGCTCGCGGGACGAGGCCGACGAGTCAGCGCCCGACGGAGACGGCGAGGGGGACGGGGACTCCGAGGCCGGCGGAGACGCCGCGGGCGATGAAGACGCTGCGGGCGATGAAGACGCGGCGGCCGACGAAGACGACGACCGCGATTTCGACGCCGCGCCCCCGGAAGCGTAATGTCCGACGGGCACGCTGTTTCGGCCATGCAGACGGTTCGCGACGGCGACGGCGAGACGTACCTCCTCGTGAAGCACTCCGCCGAGTCGAGCCGCGTGCGGGACCCCGCCACCGGCGAGGAGCGGTACGTCGACAACGACCGACTCTCGGTCGTCGACGGCGAGTCACCGCTCGCGACAGCGGCCTCCGGCGTGCCGGAACCGGTCCGCCGGACGCTCGGTGCGGTCCGCGACGACCGGTCGCTCGGCCTGCTCGCGGTGGTCGTCGACGAGGGGCCGATCGCGGCGATCGACCTGCTCGACGCCGCAGACATGTGCGAATCCGACCTCCACGGCGCGCTCTCCGAGTTCCGCGCGGCGGGACTGGTCGCGGAGGCCGAGGTCGCCGGGCGACGGGGCTACGAGGCGACCGCGGTCGCGGAAGAGGCGCTGAGGCTGTTGCGGGGCGGGTCGGCGGACGAGGGCGCCGTTGGCGAGGGCGACGGCGACTGATACTCTATTTATACGTGCGATTCGTGGCGGTCTGCGGCCGTTCGCGTCTGAATCCTCGATCAGCCGAGCGTGAGCCTCACGCCTCCCCAGCCTCGTCAGTCGCCTCCGCTTCGCTCCGACGACTGACTCCCTCGCGCGTGCTGCTCGGCCGCAGAGCGGCCTCGCAGGCACGCGCCGACGTGGAGGTACGGGCTGTCGCTGTCGGATACTTATAAAAAGAACCGTCGCACCGGTGGCACTCAGTCGCCCGCGAGTTCCGCGACGTCGAGGTCCGCCGCGTCCTCCCGGCGGACGGTCGAGCGGTTCGAGCGCGGGTCCTTCTCGACGGTGACCAGTTCGTCGGCCGCGCCCACCAGCTCGTCGTCGTGGCTCACGATGACGATCTGTCGCACGCCGAACCCGCGCATCTCCTCGACGAGCCGGACGAGCCGGGAGACGTGGCCGGAGTCGAGGAACACCGTCGGCTCGTCGAGGATAAGCGGCGGCGTCGGGGCCGCGCCCTCGATCCCCTCGGAGAGCAGCCGGTAGATGGCACAGCGCAGCGAGAGGTTGAACAGGGCGCGCTCGCCGCCGGAGAGCTGCTCGGGGTCGAGCGGCTCCCCGTCCTTCTGGTACACCGTGAGAACGTACTCGCCGTCGAGCTCGATGTGCGAGTAGGCGTCGTTGCCGTAGACGAGTTCGAACGTCTCGTTGAGCGTGCGCTCTAGCTCGGTGACGTTGCGCTGGCGGAGCTCCGCGCGCAGGTCGCCGTACATCGACTCCAGCTCGCTCGTCTCCTCGTGGAGCGTTTCGAGGGCCGCCACCCGGTCGCCGAGCGCCTCGCGCTCCTCGCGGAGCTCCTCTAACTCGCGGATCTCGCCTTTCACCCCGCCGATCGCGTTCTGGAGCTCCTCGCGCCGCTCGTCGAGCGTGTCGAGCTCTTTGGCGACCTTCTCGAGGTACTGCTCGGCGTCTTCCTTCCGTTTCTCGGCCGTCTCGACCGCAGCCTCGTCGACCGCGGCCGCGAGCTCGTCGCGGCGCTCGCGCTTGTCGGCGAGCCGATCGCGGCGTTCGTCGTTCATCTCTTCGAGGTTCTCCCGCTTCTCGCGGCGGCGCTCGATCTCGTCTTCCGCGTCGGCGATCGCGGCCAGGTCCTCCTCGACCGCCGTCACCGCCTCGCGGGCGTCGTCGATCGCCGACAGCGACGCCTCCAGTTCCGCGACGCGTTCCGCGGCCGCCTCGGCCTCCTCGCCCTTCTCTGTGGCGACCTCGCGGGTCTCCTCGGCCTCCGCACGGAGATCGGCGGCGCGCTCGCGTTTCTCCTCGGCCGCCTCCCGCTTCCGGTCCGCCTCCGCGCGTTTCTCTTCGACCCGCGCGTCGAGGGTCTCGACCCGTTCGTCGATCTCGTCGAGCCGATCTGCCGCGCTCGCGAGCCCGTCCAGCTCCGCGATCCGTTCGTCGAGGTCGCTCTCGCGCTCGCGGGCGTCCGCCAGCTCGGCCTCGAGCTCCGCCACCCGCTCGCGGTCCTCGTCGATCCCGCTGGCGTGCGGGGAGTCCTCGACCGGCTGGCCGCACTCGGGGCACTTCCCCGCCGCGAGCAGCTCCTCGGCCTCCTCGACGCGCTCGCGGGCGTTTTTCAGCTCCGCCGACAGCTCGGCGATCCGCTCGCGCAGCGCGCCCCGCTCGTCGCGCAGCGCGTCGCGCTCGTCGGCAACGCCGTCGCGGTCGACGTCGGCGTCGGCGGCCGCGAACCGCTCGCGGAGCCCGTCGACCTCCTCGCGCAGCTCCTCGATCGACGCCTCGCGCTCGTCGGCCGCCGCCGCCGCCGCCTCGGCCTCGTCTGCGAGGCCGTCGGCCTCGGATTCGATCTCCGCGGCGCGCTCGGTCCGGTCGTCCGCTTTCCCGGCGAGGTTCGTCGCCTGGTTCCGGAACGCCTCGGCGCTCACCCGCTCGTCGTCGAGGTCACCGCGGATCGACGCCTCGCGGTCGTCGAGCTCCGCGCGGCGGTCGGCGACGGCCGCCTCGCTCGCCGCGTCGAGGCCGGCGTCGTCGAGCCGGTCGTCGATCGCGGCCTCGATCTCGTCGATCCGCTCGCGGGTCTCGCGGATCGCGTCGCGGTGGTCGTCGCGCTCGCGCTCGGCCTCGCGGATCGTGGCCTCGATCTCGTCGATCTCGGCCTCGACCGACTCCAGCTTCTCCCGCTTTTCGGCGTGGGTCTCGAGCGTCTCCGCGGCCGCGTCGCGCGTCTCCCTCGCCTGTTCTCGCTGAGACTCGTACCGGTCGATCTCGTCGGTGACTTCGCCGAGCTCGCCCTCCAACTCGTTGAGCCGCCCGTGGAGGTTGCGGTCCTCCTTCGCGGCGATCTGCTCGTCGAGCTGGTCGAGGCGCCCGCGCCGATTCTCGAGGACGTCCTCGACGCCGAGGCGCGCGTCCCCGGCGCGCTCGCGGTACTCCTCTAACTTCCCCAGCTGGAGCAGGTCGTCGATGGTGTCCTGTCGCTCCCGGGGAGTGGCGTTGATGAGCTTGTTCACCTCCCCCTGTCTGACGTACGCGCAGTTGACGAACGCCTCGGCGTCCATCCGCAACAGTTCGGTGACGAACTCGCGGACCGCCCGGGCGCCGTCGCGCGTCACGTCGCTCCCGTCGGTCGATTCGAGCGTACTCTGGTGGTCGATCCGGCCGTCGTAGGACCTGAGTCGTCGCTCGACCCGGTAGGAGACGCCGTCGTGAGTGAACCACAGTTCGACCTCCGTCTCCTCCTCGCCGTTCGTGATGACGTCTTCGAGGGTCCCGTCGAGCGCCTTCGAGCCGTACAGCGCGAAGAAGCAGGCCTCCAACAGCGACGACTTCCCGCTGCCGTTGAGCCCGTGGATCACCGTGACGCCCTCCGTCAGCCGCAGGTCGGCGTCGCCGTACGGCTTGAAGTTCGCGAGGCGGACGCGGTCGAACTTCACAGGTAGTCCTCCATGGAGACCTGGCCGTCGTTCGACGCCGGATCGGGGTCCGCGGTTTCCGCGGGGTCGGATTCGGCATCCGGTTCGTCAGTGGTCGATTCGTCGCCGTCTGGTTCGCCTGCGTCCGCCTGCGCCTCGCCGTCACCGCCCTCGCCGGCCCTGGCGTCCGTCTCGACGGCCTCGAACGCGTCGAGGCCTCCGTCTTCGTCGAGCCGCTCCTCGACCCTCCGTTTCACCGTCTCGCGGACGTTGGCGTCGGGGACGGCGTCCTCGCGGACCGCGCGTTCCACGTCGCGCGCGGCGGTCGAGAGCGATAGCTCGTCGAGGCGGTCGCGGACGGCGTCCTCCGGGTCGGCGAAGCTCACGTCCACCTCGCCGTCGGCGTCGACCTGCCGTCGGTCCGTGACGCGCGCGAAGAGCGCGCCCTCGTCGTTCGCGAACTCCTCGACGGCCGCCGGCGTCACCGGGTCGCCCTCGCCGGTGATCTCGACGTGGACGACCGCCTCCGCGAGGTCGAACTCGCGGACGCGCTCGCGGACCCGCGACTCGCCTTCCCCCTCGCGCAGTTCGACGGAGACGAAGACGAACGGCCGGGTGTCGAGCGCGCGGCGCCGGATCTCGACGCGGTCCTCGCCGCCGGCCGCGTCGGCGTCGAAGACGACGAGGTTGTAGCCGCGCCCCTCGCGCTCGCTCGCGCTCGCGCGCTCGGTCGACCCCGGGTACGTGACCCAAGTGTCCGCGACCCGCGCGGTGTCCGGCGTGTGGTTGTCGCCGAGCAGCATCGCGTCGAACTCGACGTCGCTCTCGGTCAGCACCGTCTCGGTGTCCCAGTCCGCGTAGCCGAACGGCTCGAAGAGGCCGTGCGCGACAAGCGCCGCGTACTCGGCGTCGTGGTCGGCGAACGCGTAGTCGAGCTCGTCGCGCCGGGAAACGGGGACGTGGTCGAGCCCGTAGAAGGCGGTGTCGCCCACGACGACGGGCTCGTCGCCGAGCCGCGTGGCGAGGCCGAGGCGCTCGAAGAGGTCGAGCCACTGGCCGCCCCGCGTCGACTCGTGGTTGCCGACGACCGCGAGGAAGGGAACGCCCGCGTCGTCGAGCCGGCGGAGGACGGAGATGGTCCCCATCAGGTCGCGGAGTTCGGGCCGGCGGTCGTTGAAGAGGTCGCCCGCGTGGACGACGGCGTCGACGCCGTCGTCGACCGCGTCGTCGACCACGGCCTCGAACGCGTCGAGGAAGTCCTGCCGTCTGACCGGCGAGTGGTACTGCGAGTACCCGATGTGGGTGTCGCCGGTGTGGATCACCCGTGTCATCTGGTCGCGTCTTGGCCGGTGTCCGGCTTAGGGATTCCGGGGCCGGAGCGGAAGTGGTCGCGGTCGGTGCGCCCGCCGTCGCCGCGGTCGCGGTGATCCGTCTTTTCGCCCGCCGCCGCCCGTCGAAACGCCCGGTACGCGACGAGCGCCTCGCGTCCGCGCTCTGCGGCGGCCTCGTTGCCCGCGCGATCCGCGGCGTCGACCGCGTCCGCCAGCCGATCCAGGCCGACGGCGTCGGCGAACTCGGCCGCGCGACGCAGGTCGGTTCGCGCGGCGTCCGCCTCGTCGATCACGGCGACGTATGGGCGTCTCGCGGTATCGGTGCGCGTCGCGAGCGCGGCCAGGGCGCGCTTGACGGCGGTAGTCGAGACCACGGGCGGACTGGCGCGGTATCGGATATAAACGGTCGCGGACGCCTCTCCCCTCGATGCGGCGGCTCGCGACGCCCGTCGAGTCTCGCGTTCAGCTGGCGACCCAGCGTTCAGATGCCGAGCGAGTACAGCCGCTTGCGCGCGTCGGTGAAGGAGAACCGGGAGTCGACGACGCCCTCCTCCTCGAGCCGTGACAGCGCGTAGCGGACGGTTCGCGGCGGGAGCAGCGTCTCCTCGGCCAGCTCGCTCTGGGTCAGCGTGTCGTTGTAGTCCAGCACCTTCGCGACCAGCTTCGCGCTCGGGGGGAGGTCGCGAACGGCCGCCCAGCGGTCCGCGGTCCCGTCGTCGGCGGTGACGGCGTCGGTCGTGCTCATGCGTGTCTCGATCGTCGTCATGCTAGTTGATAATATTTACTATCCATTTTAATTATCGTGGAGCATATAGCGGCGGTCGAGGGTACTGATCGGCGGGAGCGCGGCACGCCGCTCCTCGCCGCCTCGCGCCCCCGCTCGGCCCGCGGCACGGGGTATCGTGCCCCCACCCGAAGCCTCTTATCCGCGAGACGCTTTAATAAACACAATGAGCGACACGGTCGACGACGTCGATATGCCCTACGACGAGGGAGCGGCGTCGAAACAGGAGAAGATCGACTCCCTACAGGAGCGGCTCGACGTCTTAGAGTCCCAAAACGAGGAGATGCGCGACAAGCTCCTCGACGCCAACGCAGAGAACAACAAGTACCAGCAGAAGCTCGAGCGGCTCACCCACGAGAACAAGAAGCTGAAGCAGTCCCCGCTGTTCGTGGCGACGGTCCAGGAGATCACGCCCGACGGCGCCGTCATCAAGCAGCACGGGAACAATCAGGAGGCGCTCACCGAGATCACCGACGAGATGCGCGAGAAGCTCGACCCCGACGACCGCGTCGCGGTCAACAACTCCCTGTCGGTGGTCAAGAAGTTAGAGAAAGAGACCGACGTCCGCGCCCGCGTGATGCAGGTCGAGCACTCCCCGGACGTGACCTACGCCGACATCGGCGGGCTCGAAGACCAGATGCAGGAGGTCCGCGAGACCGTCGAGATGCCCCTCGAACACCCCGACATGTTCGAGGACGTGGGCATCACGCCCCCGAGCGGCGTCCTGCTGTACGGCCCGCCGGGCACCGGCAAGACGATGCTCGCGAAGGCGGTCGCGAACGAGACGGACGCGACGTTCATCAAGATGGCCGGCTCCGAGCTCGTCCACAAGTTCATCGGCGAGGGCGCGAAGCTGGTCCGCGACCTCTTCGAGGTCGCCCGCGAGAACCAGCCGGCCGTCCTCTTCATCGACGAGATTGATGCCATCGCCTCGAAGCGGACGGACTCGAAGACCTCGGGGGACGCCGAGGTCCAGCGGACGATGATGCAGCTGCTCTCCGAGATGGACGGCTTCGACGAGCGCGGCGAGGTCCGCATCATCGCCGCGACCAACCGCTTCGACATGCTCGACCCCGCTATCCTCCGCCCGGGCCGCTTCGACCGGCTCATCGAGGTGCCCAAGCCGGAGACCGAGGGTCGCGAGATCATTTTCCAGATCCACACCCGCAACATGAACCTCGCCGACGGCGTCGACTTCGCCGAGCTGGCGGAGCTGACCCCGGAGGCCTCCGGTGCCGACATCAAGGCGGTCTGTACCGAGGCCGGGATGTTCGCCATCCGCGACGACCGGACGGAGGTCACGCTCGACGACTTCCTCGAGGCCCACGACAAGCTCCGGCAGGACGAGGAGACGAGCGCCGACGACTCGCTCGCGTTCGCCTGATCGGGCCGATATCCCGCCGACTCGGGACCCGTCGCCGGGTCGCTCTTTTTGACCGTCGTTCCCCGACCGGAGCGCCGCGCTACAGCGCTGCGACGGCCAGATACGGAACGACGAAGAACAGTAGGAACACCAGTCCGACCGCGAGCGCGTAGCCGGCGCCCACGCCGGCAAGCGCGAGCCACCCGTCATCGAGCGCGTCAGCGACGTCCATGGCGGATACACCGCAGCTCGGGACTTAAATCCGAGCGCTCGTGTTCGCCGCGGATACCCCGAGCATCGGCCGGACCGCGTCGCCCCCGGTCACACGTCGCCGGCCATCGCACGGAACAACCCGTCAGCGAGGGCGTCGCGGTCGACGGTCTCCGGCTCTCCTTCCCCGGTGGGGTCGACCTCCGGTTGGATCGTCCCGCCGCCCATCCGGGAGTGTCCCCCGCCGTTCGCGTTGTCGACGTCGTTTAACACCGCTGCGATTGCGTTGCCCATGTGGACCCGATCGTCGCGCGACCGCCCCGAGAGGTGGACGGTCCCGTCTCGCTCCCCGATCACCACGACGGCGCTGACCCCCTCGAGCTGGATCAGCTCGTCGGCCGCCTGCGGGATCGCGTCGACGTTGTTCACGCCGCCGACGTCGGCGACCCCGAACGACCCTTCGATTCGGCGTCCCGCGATCGCGCGGGCCTTCACCTCCAGCACCTCCGCGTCGACCGCGGGGTTCGCGATGCGGTCGAGACGGTCCTGGTCGACGCCGGGGTAGAGGTAGGCGGCCGCCGCGAAGTCGGGTTCGCTGGCGCCGACGGTGAGATGTTTCGTGTCGGCCAAGATCCCGTACAACAGCCCGGTCGCCGTGTCGGTCGACAGCGTCAGGTCACTCGTGGTCTCGCTCGCGTGCTTGTCCGGCGGGACCGGAACGGCGTCGTTGTCTCGGAAGTACTCGGCGACGACCGAAGCGGTCGCGCCGTAGTTCGTCCGCACGTCGGTGAACGACTCGCCGGCGCCGTCGCCGGGGTGGTGGTCGACGACGGCCGTCGGCAACACGCCGTCGGCGCCGGCGAACCCCCGCGGCTCGTTGTGATCGACCAAGACGACCGACTCCGCCGCGAGGTCGCTCACGTGTTCGATCGGCTCCAGTTCGAGGTCGAGGACGGTTCGGAACGCCCGGTTCTCCTGATGGCGAATCTGACCGGGGTACTGGACCGTCGCGTCGACGTCCACCTGATTGGCGAGCGAAGCCACCCCGACCGCGGCCGACATCGCGTCGGGGTCCGGGTTCGGATGCATCAACACCGCTATCTCGTCTTCGGCGGCCAGCAGCCGGCGGAACCTCACTCCCGGCGTCCGCCGGGACCACAGTACGACGAGGGCGACTCCGACGGCGATCAGGACGGCGAGCGCCGCGGCGACGGCGATCTCGGGATTCTCCCGGGCCATGGCCTCCGCCTGCGAGAACCGGTCGCCGACCGCGCTCATCGCTCGCATGGGTTGTGGCGAATCGCTCCCGACACATGAAGGTTCGTTACCGTTCCGACGGACTGGAACCGACGGAAAACCCAGTGATCGGGCGACGACGCCCGGAACCGGCCGCCGTCCGGTCGAGCCGCCCTACTCCGCCCGCGCCCGCCACGCGCGCACGGCGCCGCGGTACCCCGACCGGAACGTCGGGTGAGCGAACTCGTAGCCGAGTTCGCGGAGCAGCGCGTTCGAACACCGCTTGCTCGTCCGGATCCGACGCTCCGCGGCCGCGGAGAGGTCGCCCGCCGCGATCCGCTCGTCCTTCGACAGCTTCTCCGGACGGGGGACGCCGCAGGCGTCCGCGAGCCAGTCGGCGAACGCGTGCTTGTCGGCCGGTTCGTCGTCCGCGACGAGGACGACGCGGTCGCGCGCGCGGTCCGTCTCCAGCAGGTGTCGGATCGACCCCGCGGCGTCGTCGCGGTGGACCATGTTCAGGTAGCCGGCCGTCACCGGCCCCTCCACGTACCGCTCCAGCCGGTACCGGTCGGGACCGTACAGCCCCGCGAACCTGACGACCGTCCCGTCGATTCCGACGTCGGCCGCGCGCTCCGTCGCGATCCGCTCGGCCTCGGCGAGGACGCGGGTCTTCTCGGTGGTGGGCTCGACCGGTGTCTCCTCGTCGACCCAGCCGCCGTCGTGGTCGCCGTACACGCCGGTCGAGGAGGTGTACACCAGGCGGTCCGGCGGGGACGCCCGCGAGCCGTACTCGTCGACGACGTTCGCCAGCCCGTCCACGTACACCTCTCGCGCCGCGTCGGCGCCGCGTCCGCCGGAACTGGCCGCGAAGACGACCGCGTCCGCGTCCGGCAGCGCCGTGAGCGAAACCGGATCGGTCGCGTCCGCCCGGACGGCCTCGACGTCGGGGCCGACGGCGTCGACCGCGTCGAGCCCGCCGTCGGACCGCCGAACGCCGGTCACCGCATGCCCCCGGGCGTCGAGCTGTTCCGCCAGCGCCAGCCCGACGTAGCCGCAGCCGACGACGACGACCCTCATGGCTTCCGGCGCTCGATGACCGCGAGGATCTCCGCGAGCTGTCCGAGCGTCATCGCGGTCCGCCCCTCCAGCGCCTGCTGGACCTCCTGGCCGGTGAGGTCGGCGTCGATCTTCGCCGCGATCGCGTCGACGTCGAGGACGGCGGTCGCCATCCCCATCAGCAGGTGATCGCGGACCTCCGCCACCATCGCGTCGGCGTCGCGGTCCGGATTCGCCGCCGCGAGGACGGCCGCGCCGTCCGCGAGCGAGAGCGCCGCGACGTTCCCCTCGCGGGCGGCGCCAGCGTCCGCCTCGCTCAGGCCGACCTCGTCGACGAGCCGGTCGCCCTCGACGCTCGCCGCCGCCTCCGTCACCATCGATCCGAAGGCGACGAGTAACTCCCCTGCCGCCGGCTCGTCAGCGTCGACCTCGGGTCCGGCTCCGCGGTCGACGACGACTTCGTGAAACATATCCTCATTCGGTCACCGCGTCTCAAAACGCCTGCGGTCGGGCGCGTCCCGGTGGTCCGACGCCCGCGACCGGCAGACACCTCACGTCTCCGTACACTCGTCGCCCGCCCCCGGCGACGCGCTCAGCGCTCCCGGACACGGCCAGCCGCCGGAGGTCTCCTCGCGCGTCCCGTCGACGTCGCCGACGCCGGGCGGCCCGGCCGGGACGGCGACGACGACGACCGTCCGCGTCTCGAACGCGATTGCCTCCGTCTCCCCGAGCGTGACCGACTCGCCGTTCACGTCCACGCCGACCGCGCCGGGCTCTCTGACGTACTCGAACGGACGGTCGGGCGTCCCGACGTTCGCCCGGAGCGCGAACCGCGGGTACTCGCCGCGAACCTCGACGTTCCACGCGTTGACCGTGGCCACCCAGTACCCGGGGACGGGCGCGACCGGAAGCCCCGCTCCCACGCTCCGAACGGGCTTCGGAACTCGCTCGTCCGGCACCGACGCGACCGCCTCCTCGGCGCGGCCCTCGATCGCCGACTCGACCTTCTTCCGACGGATCTGCCGGGACGCGGCCGTCGTCTCGTCGACGAACCGGGCCGGAACGCGGACCGCGTCCCGCCCCGCCTCCTTTCGCGTCTCGACGCGGAGGTGCGCCGCGAGCCCGAGCCGTTCGGCCGACGACAGAGATCCCATCCGGGCCGCCTCCCTCGCGACGCGGTCCGGATACTCGCCGTCGCCGACCGCGACGGCCCTGTCGCCGAGCGAGTCGTAGTCGACGGCGGCGTTCTCCAGCACCGCGTTCCGCTGCTCGCGCGAGAGGTCGGTCCGCTCTGCGAGCCGGTCCGCCAGCGCGTCGTCGACGCGCCGCAGCGAGTCGTCGACCCGTCCGGCGAGGACGTTTCGGTCGGCGCGGAGGTCGTTGTCGTCGGCCGCCGCGAATGCCTCGTCGGCCGCGAGGAGCGACCGCCCGGCGACGCCAAGCCGGACCGTGTCGTCGGTGCCGAGGATCCGGTCCGCGATCCCGCCGGAGACGTCGCTGTACGGGAGCGTGACGTAGTTCACGTTTCGCGTCGCGAGCGGCCGTGTCGTCGTGCCGTCGACGCCCTCGACGCGCTCGCCGTCGACCGCCGTCCGCGGGAGGTAGCCCGGCGACCCCTCCGGGGCGAACGTGACGGCGCCGCCCGGCCCGCCGTCGCCGACGGCGTAGGTCCCCGGGTCGCGGGCGGCCTCGCGGCTGGCGATCACCTCGCCCACCGGCGGCCCGCCGAACGCGTCGTTCACGCGGTCCAGAACGCCGTCTGTCGCCTTCTTCCTGTCGTCTGCCGCTAATTCGAGCTCCTCGATCACGGCGTCGAGATACGCGGTGCGGGCGGCGACGCGCCCGCGGTCGACCGCGCCGTCGTACCTCGACGGGGCGTCCCGGAGGCGCTCTCGTCGGTCGCGTACGGTCGCGGCGAGGTCCCGGTAGGGGGTCGACTCGCCGACCGCCGCGTCGGCCATCGACGCCTCGGTCTCTAGCTCACGGACGCGCTCCGACAGCGACGAGACGTCCGCCGCGATCCGGTCCAGATCCGCGTCCGACCGGTCGCCGTACACGACGGTCGACCGCGTCTCGTCGCCCCCTTCGACGGCGTCGCGCGCCAGCCGGTCGACGTCGCCGTCGGTCTCCACGTTCAGGTCCGCCCTCGCGGCCGCCGGCGTGTCGGCGAGGTCCGGCCCGTCCACGTCGCCGCCCTCGGCGGCGCCGAACGTCGCCGTCGGTCTGTCGGGCGCGTCGTCGCGCGGCGCGTACGTCCCGGTCACCGACACCCGGACGCGGTACCGGTCCGTCGCCTCGTCTCGCGTCACGGCGCGGTCGACGCTCACGTTCCGTACCGTCCCGTTCGGTCCCCGCTCGACGACTCGCCGCTCCCACGTCGCGGTCTCGGCGCGCTCGACGACGACCTCCCGGATCGCGCCGCCGAACGACACCGACTCGCCGGCCGACACCGTCGCGCCGTCGGTCCCCGTTCGGAGGTCGCTCCCGCCGACCACGCGGACGCGTTCCGTCCGCGACGTGTCGACCCGCCGCCACGGCTCGTCGAGCAGCGATCGGGGGCGGTCCGGCGTTACGGGCCCTCCGTCGACCACCCGCGTCGCCTCCGTCTCCGCGGTCGCTTCGACGCGGTGGCTCGCCCGCGCGATCGATTCGAGGTCGTCGTGGACGCGGGTCGCGGCGCGGTCGGCCGCGTGCCCGACCTCGACCGACGCCGACTCGCTCGTCGGATCCGCCGCCGGGTCGAACGCCGCGTCCTCGCTCGCCGTCGCGTCCCCGGTCGTCGGTCCCTGCTCTCCTTCGACTTTCGGCCTCGGCGTCGGCGCTCCGAGGACGGCGTCCGTCCAGGAGGCCTCGTCGACCCCGGTCGGCGACAGCAGATCGGTCACGCCGGTCCGGGCGGTCGCCCGCGCGACGCCGCCGCGCGCGTCGGGGTCGCTGGTCCCGAACACGTCCCGCTGAACCCGGACGATCCCGGCGTTCGTGGACAGCTCGACGTGGCGGTTCGCGACGACGTTCTCGACGGGAGCGCCGGCGTACTGACCGTATCCCCGGGCCCACGCCGTCGCGTAGAGGCTGGCGGTGACCTGTCGGCCGAGCCCGGGCCCCTCGACGGGCCCGCGGTTGAGTCGGCGCTCGAACCGCTCGGTCCGCTCGTGCGCGGCCAACGTCGGCACCGCGACCGTGACCGTCCGCGACCGCGTCCGGTTCACGACGGTTCGCCCGTCCCGGGTCGCGGTCGTCGAGACGTCCTCGAACGTCACCCGCGTCGCGGTCCCGTTCGCGGTCGGTTCGACGCTAATCCGCTCGCGCGCCGCGACGAGATCGTCGGCCGAGTCGACCGCCGGGAGCGTGGCGTTCGCCTCGACGCCGCCGACATCGCTGTCGACCGCGCGCAGCGCCTCGGCGCCGGCGATCGCGAGCCGGACCCGGAAGGCGTCCTCGAACGCGGAGCCCTCGCGGACCGCTTCGGCTCCCGGTTCCGTTCCGGTCGGCGCACGCGTCACCGGCTCCGCCGCCGCGTCGTGGGCCGCCTCACGAGCCGCGCTCCTGAGGGCGGCGGTGACGTCGGCGTCGACGCGCTCGACCGCGCGTTCGACGCGGCGGTCCTCGCCGACGAGCCCCTGCCCGGCGAGTCCCGCTGCGTAGGCCGAACTCGTCACGAGCAGCAGCACGCCGACGAGCGCGAAGGGAACCCGCGCCCGCTCGTCCACGACGATCGTGCGCCGCCGGCCGGCGCTCGACCGACCGCCGTTCCGGCTCCCCACGGTCACCACCTCCGGACGACGATCCGGACCTCGGAACCGGAGCCGCGGCCGTCCGACTCCCCAGCGCCGCTGCCGACGCCTGTCGGAAGCGGGTGTCTGACGACCGCGACGCCGACGGTGGCGTCTCGCGGCGGTTCCGCTCCGACGGCGATCGTCCACCGGTCCTCGTCCGTGGTCGCTCCGGACGAGGCGGTCGCCGGCGCCGTCCCCGGGGACGCGCCCCGCGCCCGGTATCGCTCCGGTACGCCGGCCACTCTCTCGTCCGTCCGCCTCGGCCCGTCGACGGTCACGTCGACGCGCGTCCGCGGACCGACACCGGACCGAACCCTGTCGACCGCCCGGCGGTCGAACGCCGTCCTCTCGCCTCCGTCCGCGCTTCGTTCGGCCACTAGCGCGAGCAACTCAGCGCGTGTCGCGTGGACGCGGCGCGTGTCGTTCGGCGCGTCCTCGTCGGGGTACGTCACGGTCGCGGTCTCGGTGACGAGTCTGTCCGCGGCGTCGGTCGCCGTCGGTCCGTCGGGGCCGCCGGCGTCGCTCGCGCCGAGGGCGACGACGCTCGCGGAGACACAGAGCAGCAGCACGGTCACGTCGAGGACGGTGCTGGTCACCGCCACACCACCGCCCGGAGCGTCCCGCGCACGTTCCGCCCCGGCGCGACCCGGACCGTCACCCGCCGCTCGGCGACCGCGACCGCCTCCGCCGACCGGACCTCCGGCGGCCCCGGCGCGTCCGGACCCGACGCGGCCAGCCACCGCTCGCCGGCCGCCTCCAGTTCGATCGCGGTCGCGGTCCCCGGAGCCTCGATCCGCCGCATCCGATCCGGGTCGACGACGCCGCCGACGGTGATCGCCTCCTCGGCTCGGTCAAGGGCGCCCTTCGCGGTAGACCGGTCGTCATCGGGCGCCGCGTCGGCGAACGCACCGGCGTACAGCCCCAGCGCGAGCCCGACGACCACCACCGCGACGAGCGCAGCGATCGGTTCGACGGCGGCGCGGTCGGCGTTCGAGAACGTCGCGGTCGGCCGCTTCGACTCCCCCGCCGTATCCGATCCGTCCGAACTCGCGGGATCGTATGACACGCGAGATCACCCCACGAGCGTCACGCGGACGTCGCCGTAGTGTACCCGTCGGACCGTGATCCGCTCCGGTGCGGGTCTCCACGTCGCGTCCGCCGCTCGCGCGCGCTCGGCCGCCGCCGCGAACGCAGCCGGATCGTCGAATGCGGCGTCAGGGGGAGCGCCGGCGAGGATGCGCCGAAGGCGCGCGTCAGTCGTCGCCTCCGGCGGCACGCCTGCCGCCGGTCGGACCACCGGCGTGACCCGCGCGGCGTCGAGCGTCGCTCGCGCAGTCCCCCGATCGTCACCGAGCGACACGGAGCCGTTCGCGATCCGAATCCGATCCGCTGCGACGCCGTGTTCGGCGGTCGACGGGTACTCCCCGCCCGCGACCGAGTCGACCGTGCGCGCGACGCCGTCGGCGTCCGGCGGCGGCGAGGCCGGAAAGGCGGCGGCCACGCCGACGGTCGCGACGCTCACGACTGCCAGGCCGAGCCACGCGTACGTGGCGTCAGGGTACGTCTCGAACATGGCGCGGCTGGCCGCGGCTTGGTATATAAATGATCGGCGCAGAGGTCGGGTCCGATCCCGGTCTCCCCCCGTCGCCCGGCTTCAAAACAGCAGGCCGGCGCCGGCGAACGCGACGAGGAACGTCGCGGTCGCCGTCGGCAGCGCGATGCCGATCCGATACGCCACCAGCGTCCGGTCGAATCCTCGCTCTAACCCCGTCGCGAGCCCAGTGAGAAGCGCGGCGAGCAGCAGTACGTACGTCCCCACAATCCGGCCGAGCACCGGTACCGACAGGGACCCCGCGCCGCCGCCCGTCTCGGCCGCGCCGCTCCCCCCGGCCGCACCGGCGGTGCCGCCGCCGCTCAGCCCGCTGCCGCTCAGCCCGCCGCCGCCGAGCACGTCGGCGCCCGCCGCCGCCCCGGCGCCGAGGCCGCCGACATCGACCGCGCCGATCCCCGTCGCGAGCGCGACGGTCGCCCCGCCGACGAGCGGCGCGAACACCGCGGCGGTGTTCGAGAGCGTCCCCGTGACGCTCGCTAGCTGGCGTCGCGCGTCGCGTTCGAGGTCGCGCAGCGACTCCAGCTGGTCCGCGAGTTCTAACAGCACGTCGCCCGCGGGGCGGCCCTCCCGCGCGGCGACCGAGAGCAGCGCGATAGCGCCCCGGAGCCGAGGCGACGGGACGGGAGCAGCCGGCCCGCCCTGTCCCAGGAACGCCTCGCGGACGCCGACCCGAAGCGTGTCGCTGCGCCGCCCGGCGCGTTCGAACAGCTCACCGGTCGCGCCGTCCAGGCGCTCGCCGGCGTTCGCGACCGCGGTCTCGACCGCGACGCCCTCGGCCACGTCGCCGCCGATCACGGTCATCGCGTCCGGGAGGCCGCGCTCGACGTCCCGCACGTCAGACAGCACCGCCCGGCGGGGTCGCGCGAGGACGAACAGCGCGCTTCCGACGCCGACGCCGACCCCCGCGACGGGCCACGCCCACGGCGCGACGGCCCGCGCGGCGACGACGGCCGCCGCCGCGCCGAGGGCGCACCCGGCGAGGAGCGCGTGGCCGCGACGCTCCGGCACGTCGGGGTGGTCGCCCCCGATCTGCGGCGGCGGAAACGCGACCGGTCGGCGGAAGAGCAGCCACGCCGAGGCGGCCACCAGCCCGCCGGGGAGCGCGACGAGGTACAGGCCGGCGACCAGCCCGGGGCCGATCGCGACGCCGGCCGCGGCGCCCGCGGGAAGCAGCGCGATGAGCGCCAGCGGCAGCAGCACGCCGAACGCGTACAGTGCGGAGACCGGGCCCCGAACCGCGCCGACGAACGACGCGAGCCGGTCGGTGGTTCCCGAGAGCGTCGCGTCGAGCGCGCGGTCCAGACACCGACCGCGACGCTCAGGCGGCGCGGTCGCCGCCGTTCGGACGAGCGCCGCGGCGCGATCGATCGCCGGGAACCAGGGGCGCCACTCGCGGGCAAACGCCTGAATCCCGCTCGTCGGTCCGTCCGCGCTCCCCCGCTCGTGGCGCGAGAGTGCCTCGGCCAGCGGTCCGTCGCCCGTCCGTCCGGCGAACCGCACGGCCCGTTCGGTCGAGGGGTCGAGTCGCATCCGCAACACGAGCCGCCCGACTAGGCCCGGCGCCGCGCCGAGCGCCCGCGTCCGTCGGAGCGACGCCAGCCACACCGGGGCCCGGTGGACCGCGTGTACCCCGGCGACGAAGGCGGCCAGCCCGGCGGGCGCGGCGGCGACCGCGCCGACGACGAGCGCCGCGACGGCGGTGACGACCGCGCCGGCGACGGCGCCGACGCGGTACCCGACACCCACGACCCGCTCGGCGGAGGAATCCCACCCGAGGAACGCGACCGCGCGTCGCAGTTCCGCCGAGGCGGCCGAGTCGTCCCCGGTGCCGGAACGGATCGATCTGCCGGATTGGCTCGACTGGATCGACTCACGCTCCGTCATCGATCGCCTCCATCGTACCGCGCCGGCGCGATCCGTCCCGCTCGAACCGCGTCGCGGATCCGGCCGCTCCGCCGATCGACGGCCTCCCGCACCGCGGCGTACGACTCGTCCGAATCGGCGAGGTCCTCGATCAGTCGGCTCTCTCCGCGGTCGATCCGACCCGTCGCGACGAGTCCCCGCTCGGTCCGCTCGAAGAGCGGATCGAAGCTCGCCCCGTCGTCGTGATCGCCGACTTCGACGATCGATTCGACGCGGTGGTCGTCGAGGACCGCGATCAGGTCCGTCGCGGCGAACGACGAGCGGGCGACCCCGAGATCGGTGACGACCCGCTCCTCGACGGCCGCCGGGTCCTCGCCGTGGATCGTCCCGAGGACCGTCTCACCGGCGGCTCCGACGCGCATCGCCTCGTACAGTGCCCGCGCTTCCTCGCCGCGCACCTCGCCGACGCTTATCGCGCCGCCGCCCATGCGGAGCGCGGTCCGCACCGCGTCCGCCGGCGCGAGTTCGGCGCCGTCCCCGACGCGCAGTCGCTGCGCGTCCCGGCCGACGTCGGCGAGCGCGTCCACCGGGAGTTCCGGCGTGTCCTCGATGACGATCGTCCGCGTCTCGGGGGGCAGCTCCCACAGCAGCGCTCCGAGTGCGGTCGTCTTGCCGGCCGCCCGTCCCCCCGCGACCAGCCCGGTCACGCCGCGCTCGACGGCGACCGACAACAGCCCGGCCGCCGCGGGCGTGAGCGTGTCGACGGACACCAGCCGAGCGAGCGTCCACGCCTCCGGATCGCCGCGTCGGAAGGTGAACGAGAGGCCGTCGCTCGCCGGGGCCGTGGCCGCGGCCACCCTGACCCGCCCGGTCTCGGACTCGATCGTCGCGTCGAGCGTCGGCGTCGCCCGCGAGAAGGCCCGCCCGCTCGCCCGCCGGAGCCGCGACGCGAGCGTGGCGGCCCCCTCGGGCGGGAGCCGCACGTTCGTCCGGCACCGTTCGCCGTCGAGGACCACGCGGAGGGGATTCTCCGCGACCGGCGCCGTCACCGTCGCGTCGCTCACCCGGTCGTCGGCGAAGACGTGTTCGAACGCGCCGTAGCCGTGCGTGTGCCGCCGCAGAATCTCGGTCAGGTCCGCAACCGGGTCGCCGTCGGTAGCCACCTCCCGCACCGCGCGCCCGGGCGCCCTATCACCGCCGCGGGGGTCGTCGAGTAGTCGGTCCCGCGCGGCGGCGAGGGTCGCCACGCTGTCGGCGTCGAGGTCGGCGCTCGGCGTGGTGAGGTGATACGTCCTGAGCGAGTCGTCGCCCTCGTAGAGCCGTACCGTCGCTCCGGTCGGAACCGTCCAGCGGTCGACGAGCGCCGCACCCGGCGGGGGCGCGGCCGCGACGCGCGCGGTCGCGGCGGTCGGGCCGACGTGCGCACGCAGCCGTTCGCGCATATCGCGTTCGCCCGCTCCCCCGTCCGCGTCTCCGGCGAGTTCCTCGGCGGCCGCCAGCAGCCCTGTCTCGGTCGCGATCCGCTTCGCAGGGCCGGCGCGGCCGGCCGCCTCCGCGGCCGCCCCGAGCGGATCGCGGACGACGCGGTCGGCGAGCCGCTCCTCGTGGAACCCGATCCGCTCCCGGAAGCGCCCCGCGGCGATTAAGAGGTCGGCCGCGCGGTCGGCGTAGGCGCGCTCCCGCCCGCGGTGTCGCGTCCTGATCACGTCGGCGTCGCGGTCGGTGAGCGCCGTAATAACGGTCGCGAGGCAGTCCGGGCTCGCGGCGAGGTCACCGCGTCCGGGACAGCCGTCCGTGTCGACGTCGAGTACCGCCCGGTCTTCGACGCCGGTTCCCACCGGCTCGCGGAACGTCGGCTCGCACCGGCACTCGCGGGTGTCGCCGTCGATCCACGGGAGCAGTCGGAGCGGCGTCTCGCCGCCGTTGCCGGCGACCTGCTCGACGAGATCGAGGTTCATGGCGGGCGTGGCCGCGCTCTGGTATATAAACGATCGCTCGGACGTCCGCCCGCGTCGCCTCCGGTCGACCCGCTCATCCGATGCGACGGATCTGGACCGTTGGCCCGTCGTCGTCGACGTATCGGACCCGGATTCGGTTCGCTCCGCCCGGCCGGAGCTCGATCGGCCCGCCGCCGAGATCGACGGCGGTCTCCGCGGGCCCTGTCCCGACGCGGAGCGTGCGCTCCGGCCGGCCGTCGACCCGGTACGCAAGCGCGACGCACCCCGGCCGGTCCGGCGGTTCGACGAGCGCGATTCGGTCGATGTCAGCCGCGGCGAACCCCGTCGGAACGCGGAGGAGGACGGTCGTCTGCGCCGCCATTGCGGGGTCGTTCACGGGGGTCGCATCTGCGACGACGCCGCCGATCGCGCGCTCTAACCGGTCCGCCTCGGCGCCGATCCGCTCCGCCGTCGTCGCGGTCCGAGCCGTCTCGACCGCGGGCATCGACGCCGCCAGCAGCGCGACCGCCACGAGGACGGTGAGAACCACGCGGATCACGGCTCGCTCACAGCGACTCCCGGAGCCGGTCCAGCGCGTCCGTCGCCCACGCGCCGTCGTCGTCACCCGTGGCCCCACCGTCCTCGTTGCTCCCGCTGCTGCCGGTGTGCGGTCCGGATGCCGGCCGGTCGTCCGGCAGGGCGGCGTCGAGGGCGCTCTCCGACGGCACGGCGCCGTCGGCGTGTTCTCCACCGCTCGCGCCGCGTTTGATATCGCCGTGGCCGACGCCTCGGCCGCCCTCTCGCCCGGCCTCGGTCGCCCGCGCCAGCGCGAGGTCGGCCCGCCGCTCCACCTCGCGGTTGACGGCCCTGACAGCCCCCGCGTAGCCGCGGACCGCCTGCGTCGCCGCCTCCAGCTCCGCGACGCGCTCCTCGAGGTCGTCGAGCCGCGACTCGAGCCGCTCGCGCTCGGCGGTCGCCTCCGCCTCCGCGGCGGCGTCCGCCGGCCGCGCGTCGCTCCCCGTCACCGCGCGCTCGACGGCGCGGAGTCGGGCCTCGATCCGGTCGCCCGGTCCGTTTGTCCCCGTCGGTGCCGCCTCCGTTTCTGATCCCGCGGCCTCCGTTCCCGCCCTCGACGGCTCGGTGCCCTGTGCGTGGTCGGTCATGCGACCCGTTGCCCGCGGTTTCACTCTTAAATGTCGGGGAAAGTGTATTGTCGAGGGAACTGGTACGTCTTCGTATGAAAGCAGTCCTCCTCGGCGTCGGACAGGCGGGCGGCAAGCTGACGACCGCTCTCGCGGAGTTCGACGCCGACGCCGGCTACGGCGCGGTCCTCGACGCGCTCGCCGTCAACACGGCCGCGGCCGACCTCGATCCCCTCCCGCTCGAAACGGTCCTCGTCGGGCAGTCGCGCGTCAGCGGGCACGGCGTCGGCGGCGACAACGAACTCGGCGCAGAAGTGATGGACGAAGACGCCGTCGAGGTGCTCGACGCGCTCGCGCCGAAGGTCACTGCGGAGGCCGAGGCCATCTTCGTCGTCGCCGGCCTCGGCGGCGGCACCGGATCCGGCGGCGCGCCGGTCCTCGTCCGCGAGCTGAACCGGGTGTACGACGTCCCCGTCTACGCGATCGGGGTTCTCCCCGGCCGTGACGAGGGGACGATGTACCAGGTGAACGCCGGGCGGTCGCTCAAGACGCTGGTCCGCGAGGCGGACGCGACGATCCTGCTCGACAACGACGCGTGGCGCTCCTCGGGGGAATCCATGGAGGGCGGCTACGAGGCGATCAACGCCTCGATGGCGAAGCGGGTCGGGCTCATCCTCGCCGCCGGCGAGGCGGTAGAGGGGGTCGGCGAGTCGGTCGTCGACACGAGCGAGGTGATCAACACGCTCCGCGCCGGCGGGATGGCCGCGGTCGGGTTCTCGTCGGCGCCCGCGGCCGAGGACCCGGAAGAGAACGTCACCACGGTGACGAGCGCGGTCCGCAGCGCGGTGATGACCGGCCTCTCGCTGCCGAGCGCCACCGACGCCGACGCCGCCCTCGTCGCGGTCGCCGGCGACCCGGACCGGATCTCGCGGAAAGGCGCGGAGAAGGCCCGTAAGTGGCTCCAAGAGGAGACGGGGTCGATGCAGGTCCGCGGCGGCGACTTCCCGCTCGACTCCGAGCGGGTCGCCGCGCTCGTGCTCCTCGCGGGCGTCGAGCGCTCGCAGCGCGTCGAGGCGTTCCTAGAGCGCGCGCGGCAGGCGGTGCGCGACGAGCGCGAGGAGAAGCCGGACCCCGCGGCCGCGTTCGAGAACGACGAACTCGACGACCTGCTGTAGCCTCCGCTCTCGCGTCGCCCGCTCGCGGGACAGGTTCCGCACCTTTTTGGTTCCCGCCGGTGGAGTCGCTTCCGATGAACAACCCGTGGGACGACTGGGACCACGTGCTGAAGGTCGACCCCGACAAGGACCTCCGGCCGGGGGAGACCTTCGAGGACGTCTGCCGGACCGGGACGGACGCGATCGAGATCGGCGGGACCCTCGACGTCACCGCGGAGAAGATGTCGCGCGTCGTTGACGCCGCCGCGGAGTACGACGTGCCGCTGTACCAGGAGCCGTCGAACCCGGGTGTCGTGATCGACTCGCCGGCGCTCGACGGCTACCTGATCCCGACCGTGTTCAACGCGGGCGGCCCCTTCTGGATCACCGGCGCGCACAAGGAGTGGGTCCGCATCGACGACCTCGACTGGAGCCGGACCCACACCGAGGCGTACATCGTGATGAACCCCGAGGCGTCGGTCGCCCAGCTGACGGAGGCCGACTGCGACCTCAGCGCCGACGACGTGGCGGCGTACGCGAAGGTGGCCGAGCGCATGTTCGGCCAGGAGATCGTCTACGTCGAGTACTCGGGCACCTTCGGCGACACGGAAAAGGTCGCGGCCGCCCACGACGCCGTAGCCGACGCCACGCTCTTCTATGGCGGCGGCATCCACGACTACGAGTCGGCCAACGAGATGGCCGCCCACAGCGACGTGATCGTCGTCGGCGACCTGCTCCACGACGAGGGCGTCGACGCCGTCCGTGAGACGGTGGAAGGCGCGAAGGACGCCCACGACGACTGACCACCTTTTCGCTTCCACTTTTTTCTCGTCGGGTTCCCTCGCTCACTTCGTTCGCTTCGGGAACCGCTCCTCGAAAAACCTGGAGGGAAAAAGCCAACGGCTCGGCGTTCGCCTCGCCGTCGGTGAACCGCTCGCTTCGCTCGCGGATGCTCCGTACGGGGAAGACAGTCGATCTGCTGGACCGAGTGGACCGGCGATGCGGTCGGCGCGTGCCTCCGAGTGCCCATCGGGCGCGAGGAGCACGCGCGAGGGAGTCGGTCGCCGAGCGAAGCGACGGCGACCGACGAGGCTGGGGAGGCGTGAGGTGCTGTGCGGTTGCGGTCGGGTGGGGCTCAAAGGGGCAGCCGCGAGGCGGGCGCAGGCGACGCAAGCACCGCAACGAGAGAGCGAACGGAGTGAGCGATCGAGTGAGGAGCGTGGTTCGAGACGCCTTCGGCGTCTCGTCATCCCGAAAATCTCTGATTTTCGGGCGACAGCGAGCGTGCGTCCGCCTCGCGGCTGGGGCTTTGGAGGTGTTCGTCGTCGCGCCGGGGTCAACTATTTATAAGTGAGCGGCTGGAGCTTTGGCGGTGTTCGTTGCCGATCCGCAGGCAGCGGCTTATAAACGAGCGACCTGAATTTAAAAACGGGTTTCGTAGTCTCGTCTCCGGAGTCACAAAACCGAGCAACCCTAAATTTCGATATGCCACCTCGCCGCAACAGCGCTCAGGCGTATCCGTCCAGCATGTTCTCGACGTACTTCGCAATCACGTCGACCTCCAGGTGGACCGGGTCGCCGACCGACTTCTCCGAGAGCGTCGTCAGGTCGTACGTCGTCGGGATGATCGCGACGTCAAACTCCCCGTCGCGCTTTTCGGCGACCGTCAGCGAGATCCCGTCGAGCGTCACGGAGCCCTTGTCGACGAGGTAGTCGCCGTGCCCCTCGGGGATCGCGAAGGTGAACCGCCAGTCCTCGCCGACGCGCTCGATCCCCCTGACTTCGGCGACGGTGTCGACGTGGCCCTGGACGACGTGGCCGTCGAACCGCCCGTCAGCGGGCATCGCGCGCTCGACGTTGACCGCGTCGCCCTCGGCCACGTCGCCGAGGTACGTCTTCGCGACCGTCTCGCTCGCGAGGAACACCGCGAACCAGTCGCCGCCGGCGTCGGTGGCGTCGTCGTCGCTCCCGTACTCTTCGACGGTCAGGCAGACGCCGCTCACGCTTATCGACTGGCCGTGGTGGAGGTCGTCGAACCCGTCGACGCCGATCCGCAGGCGAAGCCCGTCGTCGGTCTCGGTCCGCGCGCGGACCGTTCCGGTGTCCTCGACGATGCCGGTGAACATACCGGAACTGGGGGCGGGCGACGGATATCGGTTCTGGGTCGACGCGGTCGGGACGCCCGCCCCGTCGCGCGCCGCGTCCCTTTTGCCCCCCGGGGATCAACGGAGGGTCGATGCGACTCGGACTGCTGGACATGATCGGGCTGGCGGCGTCGCTCGTCTTCGCGCTGCCGCTCGCGAACTACGCCGTCATCCGGCTGGTCGCCGGCGAGGTCGCGCTGGGCGGCGGCCTGCTGGTCGTCGCCGTCGCGATGGTGGTCCTCCCGCAGTACTTCCTCGATCCGGCCCGGATCGTCCGCCGCCTGCTCTCCGGGCTGCTCCCCCGACAGCTCAGGGGGGACGACCCCGACGCCAACGGCTCCGAGGGCGATTCGGTCGAGAAGTAGCCCGGTCCAGCCCCGTTACCCTCGTCGCCCGGCCACGAGTGCGGCGGCGAGAAGCGCGAGTCCGCCAGCGACGGCCCCGAACCCGGGCGTCTCGACGTCGAGACCGCCGTCGCGCTCCTCGACACCGACCTCCTCGTCGACGACGAGCACCTCTCGCTCGACTGGCTCGTCGAGGGCTTCGTTCCCACGGACGGTCAGCGTCGCGCGGTCGCCGTGGGTCGCCTCGCTCAGGTCGACGGTCGCGGTGGCCGACTCGTCTTCGACGGTCGTCTCGTTCTGTACGATGAACCTCGGACTCGCGTCTCCGGCCGACCGAACCCGGACGCTCACCGTCTCGCCGTCGTCGAGGTCCACCGGAACGCTCACCTCCGTCTCCGCCGGCTCGACGAGCAGGTCGGCCCCCTCCACGTCGGACTCGGTGACGGTGGCGGGCTCGGTCGACCCCTCTTCCGCGTCGCTTTCCCCGGTCGCGTTTCCGCCGCTCCCGGTATCGTCCTCTCCGTCTTCGACGACGAGGGTACCGACGTCGGTCGGTTCGCCGCCGGCGACGAACAGCTCCACGTCGTAGTCGCCGGGGGCGACCGCGTCGTTGAGGGACGTCTCGTAGTCGACTTCGACCGTTCCGTCGCCCCGGGCGGTCACGGTTTTGCCGTCCCCGCCGGCCTCGGCGTGGTCGAACACGAGCGACGTGGCACCGTCAGCTGCCGGCGTCACCGTCGCGCGGAGCTCGTATCCGACCTCGTCCTCGTCGCCGACGGTGACCTCGAACGCCTCGACTGAGCTGCTATTGACGACGATAACGGCGGTTTCGCCCTCGCTTACGGTGCTGAGTTCCGTGTCGAACTCGGCGCTCCCGTGAGCGGTGGCGGCGCCGGTCCCGACGAGAGCGACGCCCGAGACCGAGACGCCGACGAGTGCGACCGCCGCTACGAGAAGCGTCAGTGCGGCCGGGAGTCTCTTCGGCACGATACGCCGACCCGGATCGGCCTCGTCGGCCTCACCGGTTTCGATGGAGGGCTTCGATCGCATGCGTATCGGGCTTCGACGGGTACAGAAAAAGACACGCCGATAGCTCAAACAGCGGTCGTAGCTATCGGCCGGTCACTCGCGCGCCTGCGGCACGATCCCGAACGGGTACGCGGCCAGTATCTCGTACCCCTCGTCGGTGACGAGGACCAGGTCCTCCAGTCTGACGCCGCCGACGTCCGGGTCGTAGACCCCGGGCTCGACGGTCACCACGTGGCCCGGCCGCAGTTCGCCCGCGCCCGACAGCGACGGTCCCTCGTGGAGGCTCACGCCGACGCCGTGTCCGGTGCCGTGCGTGAAGCCGGCCTCGCCCTCGTCGCCGTTCGGGTCGAACCCGTACGCGGCCAGTTCCGCGGCCGCTTCGCCGTGAACCGTCTTCGCCGGGACGCCCGGTTCGACCTCGTCGAGCGCGGCCTCGCGGGCGGCCTCGACCGCGACGTACGCGCGGCGCTCCCAGCCGCCGTCGCCGTCGACGACGAACGTCCGGGTCACGTCTCCGTAGTAGCCGTCAGGGCCGCGCGGCGAGACGTCGAGCAGCACCGTCTCGCCGGGCCGGACCGGGTCGTTGCCGACGTAGTGGAGGTCGGCCGCGGACGGGCCGGCACCGATCACCGTGTTGCCGGCATCGCGGACCCCGCGCGCGGCGAGGACCCGATTCACCTCGCGCCGGAGCCGCTCCGTCGTCAGGGGCTCGCCCTCCCAGCGGAGCGGCGGGGGGCGGCTCGATTCGGGACCCCCGTCGACCGCTTCGACGACCTCGCTCTCGGCGAGGACCGACTCGGCGCGGGCCATCCCGGCGACCGCCGCGCGCTGGACGCGGCGGAGGCGGTCGACCTCCGCCGGCGTCTTGCGCGCCCTCGCGGCCGCGACCGCGTCCGTCGATGCGAGGTCGTTGCCGGCGCGTTCCAGGTACACCGCGGCGTCGTGGGGGACCGACGCGGGGGTGAGAACGGTTCGGTCGCCGTTTTCGGCCGAGACGAGGTCGCCGAGGACGGCGGCCGCGCGCTCGCCGGCGTGGTCGCCGAGGTCCTCCGTCCGGACTTCGCGGACGACGCCGTCGTGGAACCCCGCGCTCGCGTCGTCGGTCGGCTCAGCGTCGTCGTCGGTCAACTCCGCGGTCGAGACGCGCGCGCTCGCGACGAACTCGCGTTCTGTCTGCTCGCGGAACAGCGCGGGGGCACAGAGGACGGCTCTGTCTGCGGGCTCATCCGGAACGACGACCAGCGCTGACGGTCGGTCGGGTCCAGAAAAGCGCGTCAGGTACCGCAGGTCGTCGTCGAAGCGGTCGCCGACGGCGACGAACGCGGCCGCGTCGGCGTCGCGGACCGCCTCGACGACCGGCCGGAGGTCAGTCCGGAGGGGGCGGAGGTCCGCTTCGGCGGCTTCCGGCGTCGCGTCGTCCCCGCTCACGGCTCGGGCTCGGGCACCGCCAGCTCCGCCTGGACCTCCTCGACGAGCTCCTGGGCCGGCTCCTCGCGGAGCTCGTTGAACAGGAGGACGCTGATCGGGAGCGTCGGCGCGCCGCTGATGAGGCTCTCCATGATCACGAGCCGCTCGCGGGCACGTGACATCCCGACGTAGAAGACGCGGCGCTCGTTGTCGGTGAGGACGGGCACGGGGCTCGTCGCCTTCGTGAACTCCTCGACGCCGTCGACGTCGGTCGGATCGTCGATGGAGGCCGCCATCTGCTCGACCACCTTCTCCGTGAGGTCGGTCGCGACGAACACGTGGTCGGCCTCGCGGCCCTTCGCGGAGTGGATGGTGCCGACGCGGACGCGGGTCGGGTCGGCTCCCCGGTAGTCGCCCTCGAAGTACGCGCCCATCGACTTGCGCTGGAAGCTCGTCACCTTCCGGACCATGTCGTCGGCGCTCGCGGTGTCCGGCATGAACGGGATGTACTCGTCGAGGGTGTCGGCCGCGATCTCGATCAGGGAAACGTCGTCGGCGTCGGCCGCCTCCTCGCGGTCGTCGAGGAAGTCGTAGAACTCCTCGCGGTCGTGGGTGCCGAACGCCGACTCCTGGAGCATGTCGGCCAGCCGGCGCGCCTCCAGGCCGGTGACCGGCTCGTCGGCCTCGGCCTTCTCGACCGCGCTGACGTAGTCTTGTACCCGGTCGGTCCACATCCGGCCGTCCGTGAGCATCGTGAACGGGATGCCGTGGTCGATGAACTCGTCGATAAAATCGAACATCTGGTACCGCGCCCGGAACAGGCACATCACGTCGCCCTCGTCGTCCTCGACGGTGTACCGGACGTTCCGAACGAGTTCGATCATCGAGGGCGACTCGATCGCCTCGACGGTGCCGCCCTCCTTGCGCGGGTGGAGGTCCTTCTCCTGGCGTTTGTCGATGTGGCGGATCTCCGCGTTGACGACGTTGAGGATCTCAGAGGGGAGCCGGTAGGAGTTCGGGAGGACCACGTCCTCGTCGACCTCGGTGTCGAGGAGGAGGTCGGGGTCGGCCCCCTGCCACGCGTAGACGACCTGGTCGTCGTCGCCGGCGATGAGCACCTTCTCCATGTGCGGGCGCCACTCCTCGAAGACGTTGTACTGGAGCGTCGTGATGTCCTGGAACTCGTCGATGATCAGGTAGTCGACGCTGGGGACGAGCGAGCGCTGCGCGACCCGTTCGAGCATGTCCGCGAAGCCGACGAGGTCGTTGTCGCCCTTGTACGCCCGCCACGCGCGGATCGTCTCGGGGATATCGATCCGGTCGTCGTCGGAGGGCCACGTCGGCGTGTACTTGTTCCCCTGCTGGGCGTTGGGGTCCTCCTCGGGCGGGAGCCGGACCTCCTCGACGTTCCACTGGAAGGGCACGTCGTACCAGTCGGCCACGTCGCGCTCGGTGCGCTGGAGCCACTGCGAGGTGGCGATGATCTTGTTGCCGATGGTCGTCGAACGCGCGGTCCGGCGGCCGGCGCCGCCGTGCTGGTCCTCGAACTCGATGCCGTACTCCTCGCAGAACGCCTCCTTGTCGTCCTCGCCGACGACGTCGCCCCGCGAGAGGTCGAGCAGCTCGTACGCCTTCGCGTGCATCGTGCTCACGTTCCCCTGAAGGCTCCGCGGGGAGACGTCGAGCCGCTCGGCGAGTCGCTCGCGGATCTCCGCCGCGGCCGCGCGCGTGTACGAAACGACGAGCACGTCGCGGACGTCGGCGCCCTCCTCGTCGAGGATCTCCTCGACGCGGTCGAGGAGCGCGGTCGTCTTCCCGCTCCCTGGCCCCCCGAACAGCCGCGTCACCGTGGTATCGGTCATTGTTACTCCCAGATTCCGACTCTCCTTAAACGCCGTGGCTCGGTGATACTCGACCCGGTCCCGGTTCGACCCCGGCGGATCGGCGTCTCATCTCTCCGTCGGCCGTCAGCTGCTCCGCGTCGCGCGCGCCTCGCGGACGTCGGCGCCGTCGCGGACCAGGTCTTCGCAGGCCGGACAGACGCGGGGCCGATCGACCTCGTTCGGGGTGAACACCCGAACGTAATCTGTCGTGACGAACGAACCGCAGTTCTGACAGGTCGGCATGGTAGTCACTATCGAGTAATTCCACATAATACTACCGGGGAGTATGACGGAAAGAAAATTCGCGGACCGCGTCGGCGCCGCGAGCGTCAGTTCGGCCGCCAGTCGCAGACCGAACAGCGAGCGGATCCCTCCTCGTGGAGCGCACCGCACTCGGGACACTGGAGCTTATTATAGGATCGCTCCCAGCGTACGATCTCTGTCTCGTGACCGTGATCGGAGAGGAACTCGTCGAACACGTCGTCGTCCGAGCTGGGTGCACTACTAGACATGCGTGTGAGTGAATGACACGCGAGTATAAATATCTTCTCACCGTTCCCATCTCGCTGTCGAGACGCGGACGAACGATCGATACCCTCGGCGAAAACGGGTGAATCCGATCAGTCGTGTCCGTGTCCGAGGGCCTCGTTACACATGTCGTTGAGTTCCGTGATCTTCTCGCGGACGGCGTCCGGCTTGTCCGCCGGCGGGTCGTCGAGCGCGGGCTGCTCGTGTGCGTCCGGCTCGCCGACGATCACGCTGCCGATCATCCCGCCGGCCTCGTGGGGAGCGCAGTAGTAGTGGTAGACGCCTTCGGTCTCGAACGTGTGTTCGAACGTCGCTCCGTCCTCCGAGAGCATTCCGCTGTCCCAGGCCTCGGTCCCCTCGGGGACGAGCCGCGGCTGGTCGTTGCCCGGGTGGTACGCCGCCGCGTTGTGACTCCCGCTCCCGAGGGTCCATGTGACGGTCCCACCGGTCTCGACCCTGGCGACGTGCGGTTCGAAGTGAGTCCCGCCGTCGTCGGTCGTCACCATCTCGACCCCGGCGGTCGGCGTCATGTCACCGACGCCCCCGTGCCCGTCGTCACCGTGTCCGCCGTCGTCGTGGCCGTCGCCGCTCTGTTCGTCCCCGGCCTCGTCGTGACTGTCGTCCTCGTCGCTGTGATCCTCTCCTCCGGACGTGTCGCTGTGATTCTCCCCATCCGACGTGTCGGTGGGTTCCGAACCCGACTCACCGGTGCTCCCGCTCGAACAGCCCGCGAGACCGACGGCCGCAGCAGCGCTTGACAGCTGTACCACCCGCCGACGCGTGTAGTGTTCTCGGTTTGTCATCGTCGGATTCCTCTGCACCTGAGAGTACACGGGGGAGTATCATAGACGGCTATCCTGTTTTGCGCGCGACGCAAAACGGCTCTTATATTACCACTCGACGGGGAGTATCGGTATCAGAGGGAATCTCTGTGTCAACAGACGATAGCAACGACGAGCTCCTCGAACTCCTCGGCCAAGAGCGCGTCCGACAGGTCCTGGCCGCGACGAGCCGCGGGCCGCTGTCCGCCAAGGAGCTCAGCGACGAGTGCGACGTCGCACTCTCGACTATCTATCGACGGGCGGAGGAGATGGTCGCCCACGACCTCTTAGTCGAACGGACACAGATCGAGCCGGACGGGAGTCACCACAGCGTTTTCGTGGCGAACATCGACCACCTCGACGTCGACATCGACGACGGTAAGATCGACGTCTCCGTCCACGTCCGCGAGGACGCTGCACAGCGTTTTTCGCGTATCTGGAGCGACATCAGGGAGCTATAACAATGCACATCGAACTCGTCATCGCGAAGCTCATTACGGTCGGATTAGGGCTGTTAATAACGAAACAGGCGTACAACGGCTACAGGTCCTACCGGAGCGAACCGATGCTGTACGTGGCCATCGGATTCCTCTTCATCACCGTCGGCTCGGTGCTCGAAGGGATCCTCTTCGACGTGGTCGGGCTGTCGATCTTCGTCGCGGGGACGATCCAGACCGGTCTCGTCGCCGTGGGGATGCTCGTGATCCTGTACTCGTTACACGGCCAGTTCTCCGAACCGTCGAGCGGGGGTGACACACCGTGACCGGCGACTGGGCGGTCGTTTTGACGCTCACCCGTGCCATCCTCCTCCTCTTGGGACTCGCCACCACCGCGGTCAGTTTCCGCGCCTATCTCCGCGAGGGGACACGCTACCTCCGCGACGCGACGATCGGGTTCGCGTTCATCACCTTCGGCGTTCTCATCGAGGGGTTCCTCTACCAGCTCACCGCCCTGACACTCACCCAGGTCCACGTCGCGGAGTCCGTCGCGATAGCCTGCGGGTTCCTCGTCTTACTCCGGTCGTTCCTCCGCTGATCCCGCCTCCCGAGTCGCGCCTACCACGGCTCGTTCTTCACGCCGAGCGCGTACGCGCCGACGTTCGTGACGACGTGGAGGACGGGGGTCATCACGAGGACGACTGCGAGGACGCTTGGCGTGAACACCGCGAGCGCCCAGTCGGTGTCGACGAGGAAGACGAGGGCCAGCGCGCCGACGACGAAGTCCAGCTGGTCGAGCCCCGGGAACGCCGCGCCGCGCTCGCGACCGGACCGGCGCTTGAGGAAGGAGGCGCCGATGTCGCCGCACATCGCGCCGAACGCGAGCGCGAACGCAGCCGGCAGCGCGAACGTCGGCAGCTCGGCGCCGAGCGCGGCGCTCGCGGAGTCGGCGAGCGCGTTGAGTCCGAGCGCGAGCAGGACGCCGACGAGGGTTCCGACCGCGGTCCCGCGCCACGTCTTCCCGTCGCCGAGCAGCCGCGCGCCGCGCCACTCGCGGCCGCCGTCGATGGGGCGCCCCCCGCCGGCCAACACCGCGGCGTTGTTCGGGACGTACGCCGGGAGCATCGCCCAGAACGCGGTCGCGACAAGCGTACCGATCATGTCTCCACCGGCGGCGCGCGGGGTGTTATAAACCTCGGATCGCGCTTCCGGTCGTGACCGCTCCCGGTCACGGCCGCCGGGTCGACAAAGGTAAAGTTCGCCCCGTCCGGAAGTATGAGCATGATTCCCCCTATCGCCCGGCGGTTCGTCGCCGGCGAGAGCGTTCCGGAAGCCCTCGATCACGCCCGCACCGCGAACGAGGACGGCGTCGCGGTCATCCTGAACCTGCTCGGCGAGCACTACGACGACGCCGCGGACGCCCGCGCGGACGCCGACACCTACCTCCAGTTGCTCGACGACATCGCCGACAGCGGCCTCGACGCCTGCGTCTCGGTGAAGCCCTCTCAGATCGGGATGGACGTCTCGACCGACCTGTTCGAGGAGCACTACCGCGAGATCGTCGCGCGCGCCGACGAGCTTGACGCCTTCGTCTGGTGTGACATGGAGGACGCCGACACGACCGACGCCACCCTCGACGCGTTCGAGTCCATCGCCGCCGACTACCCGTGGAGCGTCGGGCAGTGTATCCAGTCGAACCTGAGACGCACCGCGGACGACCTCGACCGCCTCGTCGACGTCCCCGGCAAGATCCGACTCGTGAAGGGGGCCTACGACGAGCCGTCGTCGATCGCGTACACGGACAAGGCGCGCGTCGACGAGGCGTATCGCGACGACCTCCGATACCTCTTCGATCAGCGGGACCGCGGGGTCGCCGTCGGCAGCCACGACCCCGCGATGATCTCGCTGGCGGACCGGCTCGCGCGCGAGCACGGCGCCGACTACGAGGTCCAGATGCTGATGGGCGTCCGCGAGGACGCACAGCGGGACCTCGCCGCGCAGGGGGTCGACGTGTTCCAGTACGCGCCGTACGGCGACAAGTGGCTCTCGTACTTCTACCGGCGCGTCCGCGAGCGCAAGGAGAACCTGACGTTCGCGGCCCGGGCGGTGTTGGGGCAGTAGTCGGGTGATGCCCGATCGCCGGCGGCCGAGCGCCGCCGACTGAGCGCCGACCGAGCGCCGCCGCGTGGAAGCGCTCTTAAGGGTCGCCGACAGATACCAACGCGATAGATGTCCACGTGGAAACGCGACTTCGCCAGCGGGCTCATCGTGCTGGCGCCGCTCCTCGTTTTACTCTTAGTCCTCCGCTGGATCTACCAGTACATCGCCTCGATCCCGCTGATCGAGGGCCTTCAGCCCGAAGTCATCCCCGCGCCGTTAGAGCCCATCTCTCGGGTCGTTATCGCGTTCGCGGTGTTCGCGACCGTCGTCCTCGCGGTCGGCTACTTCATGCGGACGACGCTCGGCCGGCTGGCGGAGTCGGCGGTGGACGACACGATAAACCGCATCCCGGCGCTCCGGGTGGTGTACAACGCCTCGAAGCTCGCGATCGAGACGGCGATCTCCGGCACCGACGAGCTGCAGAGCCCGGTGTACATCGAGACGTGGCCCGGAATCCGGATGACCGCCTTCCGGACGGGGAAGAAGACCCGCGACGGCAAGATCGTCTTATTCATGCCGACCGCCCCGAACATCACCACCGGCTTCGTCATCGAGGTCGAGCCGGAGCGGGTCGAGGAGACCGGCGAGACCGTCGAGGAGGGGATGACGCGGGTCCTCTCGGCCGGGTTCGCGGAGTCGGCCCATCAGGTCCCCGTCCACGAGGAGACCCCGGGCGAGGGCGACGGCGCGGACGCGCCGGACGGCTTCGGTCACGTCCGGACCGACGGCACCCCGGGCGACGGGGAGGGGTCGGCGACCGAGGGACGAGGGTCGGCGAGTAGCGGTCCTAGCGAGTAGCGGTTCTGGCGCGTCGCGATCCTGAAAACCGGTCGGCGAAAAGTTGGGGAGGCGGGTTAGAGGTACGTGAACCACTCGTCGTGGTCGTCGGTCCGCCGCTCGACCAGGTCGAAGAAGGCCTGCTGGAGCTCCTCGGTCACCGGGCCGCGGGTGCCCGCGCCGATCTCGGTGTCGTCGACCGAGCGGATCGGGGTGACCTCGGCGGCGGAGCCGGTGAAGAATAGCTCGTCGGCGGTGTACAGCTGGCCGCGGGAGATGACGGCCTCGTCGTGGACCTCGTAGCCGCGCTCCTCGGCGAGGGCGATCACGGTGTCGCGGGTGATCCCCTCGAGGATCGACTGGGCCAGCCCGGTGGTGTATATCTCGCCGTCGTTCACCAGGAAGATGTTCTCGCCGGGACCCTCCGCGACGTTCCCCTCCTTGTTGAGGACGATGGCCTCGACGTAGCCGTTCCGGCGCGCCTCCTCGCCCGCCAGCATGGAGTTGACGTAGAGGCCGGTGGTCTTCACGTTCGTCGGGACCTGCGAGGAGGCGTGTTTCCGCCACGAGGAGACCATCACGTCGACGCCGTCTTCGAGCGCCTCCTCGCCGAGGTACGCGCCCCACGGCCACGCGGCGAGCACGAGGTCGGTCGGGCAGTCCTTCGGCGAGACGCCGAGCGAGTCGTAGCCGTAGTAGGCGATCGGTCGGATGTACGCGGAGTCGAGGTCCTGCCGCTCGAGGAGTTCGAGCGTCGCCTCGGTGATCTCCTCCCGGGAGTGTTCGATCTCCATGTCGTACATCTTCGCGGAGTCGAACAGCCGGTCGAGGTGCTCCTCCCACCGGAAGACCGCCGGCCCCTGATCGGTGTCGTAACAGCGGACGCCCTCGAACACGCCGCTCCCGTAGTGGAGCGCGTGGGTCAGAACGTGGGTCGTCGCGTCCTCCCAGTCGAGGAACTCCCCGTTCTTCCAGATCGTGTCGACGTCCATCTCGTCGAATCCCATAGTACGTGGTTGCGGCCGGCGGGCTTAAAACTGTGACAACCGGCCGGGGACTGCCGCGAGAAAGCGAGGTCTGATCGCAGCGTGGGGTTGGGTTTCGAATACGGTGCTGCTACCGCGGTAGCCGGTTCCGGGACGCTGGCCGATGGGTTGTAAATGGATGTGCGCAGATCGCCGGCGAACACTGCTGAAGCGCCAGCTGATAACTTATAAATAGATTCCTGTGGGTTGCCGACGAACACCGCCAAAGCCCCAGCTGCTCGTTTATATAAGATCAAGGAGAATACCTGCGGCTTTAGCCGCAGGATGAATCCGACAACTTGGAATCAAACCACGTTGGACTCCCTAGTTCGAGTTTCTAATGGATACTTTGAAGTTTCAAGAATCGCTATATGTCGGTAAGGTCAGGTCGGAACGGAGCGGATTCCGAACGACCTTCGGAGGCGGCCTGTCCGCCCTCGTAACGAGGCAGTATCCGAAACG
>NZ_FNBO01000009.1 GCF_900102375.1 Halorubrum xinjiangense | reverse complement strand
TCCGTGGGCTGGATGGGAGTTGGCTCCCGTATGAGTGGGCAGGCGGCGACTCGTGGTTCCCAGAGGATCGCTCACTCCAGTACTTCACGATACGCTGGTGGGCTTAACTTCCGTGTTCGGAATGGGTACGGGTGTTCCCCCACCGCTCTGGCCGCCTTTACGCCGACTCTCGGAGTCGAACCGAGACTCTCTTCGAACCGTCACTCGTGACGGACGAAGCGAGATGCCTGTGTCGGTCTGGTTCGATACCAACCGTGTAAATCGTGCGATCCAGATACCGCCTGAACTCATGCGAGTCGTGGCGCGTCAGCGCCAATGAATGTGGCTCGGTCTGTTAGTGCTCGTGGGCTTAACACCTCGTTGCCTCGGTGCGTACACCCCGAGTCTATCGAACTCGTCTTCTACGAGTGACCTCTGTGGTACCTCTTTTCCATGTGGGTTTCGAGCTTAGATGCGTTCAGCTCTTACCCCGTGTCGCGTGGCTACTCGGCATCTGCCCTCTCGGACAACCGATACACCAGTGGCGACCAAACGTAGTTCCTCTCGTACTATACGTTCGTTCACGTCAGGTACCTCACACCCCCAATAGATAGCAGCCGACCTGTCTCACGACGGTCTAAACCCAGCTCACGACCTCCTTTAATAGGCGAACAACCTCACCCTTGCCCGCGTCTGCACGGGCAGGATGGAGGGAACCGACATCGAGGTAGCAAGCCACTCGGTCGATATGTGCTCTTGCGAGTGACGACTCTGTTATCCCTAAGGTAGCTTTTCTGTCATCTACGGGTCCCATTCCGGAACCTCGTAGGTTCGCTAGACCACGCTTTCGCGTCAGCGTTCCTCGTTGGGAAGAACACTGTCAGACCATCTTTTGCTCTTGCGCTCTTCGCCGGATTCCCGACCCGGCTGAGATGATCTTCGGGCGCGCTCGATATCTTTTCGAGCGCGTACCGCCCCAGTCAAACTGCCCGGCTACCGGTGTACTCCTCCCGGAGTGAGAGTCGCAGTCACCGACGGGTAGTATTTCAATGCTGTCTCGGTGGCGTGCTGGCGCACGTACCTGTGTAACGACTCCTACCTATGCTGCACATCGGCGACCACGTCTCAGCGACAGCCTGCAGTAAAGCTCTATAGGGTCTTCGCTTCCCCTTGGGGGTCTCCAGACTCCGCACTGGAACGTACAGTTCACCGGGTCCAACGTTGGGACAGTGGCGCTCTCGTTTATCCATTCATGCAAGCCGCTACTGAAGCGGCAAGGTACTACGCTACCTTAAGAGGGTCATAGTTACCCCCGCCGTTGACGGGTCCTTCGTCCTCTTGTACGAGGTGTTCAGATACCCGCACTGGGCAGGATTCAGTGACCGTACGAGTCCTTGCGGATTTGCGGTCACCTGTGTTGTTACTAGACAGTCGGAGCGCCCGAGTCACTGCGACCTGCTCCGTCGAGAGCAGGCATCCCTTCTTCCGAAGGTACGGGACTAACTTGCCGAATTCCCTAACGTCGGTTCTCCCGACAGGCCTTGCCTTGCGCTGGCAGAGCACCTGTGTCGGATCTCGGTACGGACATCATGCTTGCCTTTTCACGGGCCCTATGTACGGCTGACTTTCGCTATTTCGCGTTTCGCTCGCTTCGTGCCGTGACGGCGTCCACGAGTTTCCACGATTTGACCGGGCGAGTGCCCGGCTCAGCGTTCCACACGGCGTCGGCGTTTACTGCATAATGGCGCTGGAATATTAACCAGCTTCCCGTCGGTGTAGTCAAGTTGTGGTACACCTTAGGACCGGCTAACCCTCGGCTGAACGGCAGTGCCGAGGAACCCTTGCTCTTCAGGCCGTCGAGGTTCTCACCCGACTATCGCTGCTACTGTGACCAGGATTGTCGTTACTGGACGGTCCACACGAGCTCTCGCCCGGGCTTCCGTCCGACCAGTACGCCAACCTACGCGGTTGCCCTTTCACGGGCACGGCCAGGTCTCGGTGGTAGATTTGAGCCCCGATCATTTTGGGCGCCTCAAACCTCGGCCGGTAAGCTGTTACGCTTTTCTTAGCGGGTAGCTGCTTCTAAGCTCACCTCCCGGCTGTTTAGGGCTTGAGACCACCTTCGAATCGCACTTAATCTACACTTTGGGACCTTAACCCGGCTCTGGGTTGTTCCCCTCACGGTACACAGGCTTACCCCGCGCACCGGACTCCCTTCGTCTGCGGCGCCTGCGGGTTTGGAGTTCGACAGGATGGCCGACTCCTCTCGGAGGCGGGTCATCCAATCGGTAGCTCTACCCCGCGGGCTACCTCGGAAGAGGTCATGCTTCGACATGTTTCGGTTGGAACCAGCTGTTGCCAGGCTCGATGGGCCTTTCACCCCTACACACGAGTCACGAGAGGATATTGTAGAATACCAACTCTAACAGGCCTCCACGTGGCTTTCGCCACGCTTCACCTTGCTCGCGCGTAGATCGCCTGGTTTCGGGTCGCACCCAATTGACTCCCCGCGCTTGAACACGGTGGCCCTCGCAATGCTGCGGCCGTATCGGTTTCCCTGCGCCTTCCCCGGTTCACGGGTTAGACTCGCCAATCAAGTGCACTCCCTGGGTCGTTTTTCAAAACGCACGACACGACGCCGGCTCGTCTCTCTTCCTACTAGAGAATCGCTTCTCGGTCGTTTTGAGAGACGCCTTGTACGCCCTGTCGCTCGATCGCCAGCTGATTTCAGGCCCTATTGCACCGCCCTTTTCGGGGTGCTTTTCAGCGTTCGCTCACGCTACTTGTTCGCTATCGGTCTCGAGGAGTGTTTAGCCTTCTCAGGGGATGCCTGAGATGTTCACAGAGGATATCCGACCCCTGCTACTCTGGATTTGACGCCAACGGTACTGTTCTCTCATACGGGGTTGTCACCCTGTTTCACGCTCCGTTCCAGGAGACTTCTGAGAGAGTGTCGCGTTTTGATTGTCAACCCGAACACCACATTGGTCCGAAGACCTTCGGTTTGGGCTGTGTCGCGTTTACTCGCGGTTACTGACGACATCGCGTTTGCGTTCTTTTCCTGCCCTTACTGAGATGTTTCAATTCAGGGCGTTCCCTATTGCGCGTGGCAATTGTTGAACGGATTCCGATTGGGAGATCTCGTGTTCTTTCCCTCCATGCGGGTCCCACGAGCTTTTCGCAGCTTGGCACGTCCGTCGTCGGCTCTCGAGCCGAGCCATTCACCAGCTGGCACAGTAGCCAGTAGTGTGTCAGCCAACTCTCCGAAGAGAGTGCTGACGGTGTCAAGTGACATAGTGTCACCCGACTGTATATGGTTCACTGACGTTCCACGAACTCGGATGAGTTCAGTGGACGTCTGGATCGCACGTATACACGGTTGTCATTGAATCGCCCCGGGTGTGACGGGGCGTTCGTCGAACCCTTCCCATCCGCGGTTTCCCGGGATGGTGCATCGGTCGTCGTGTTCGAACCGAGTCGCGTCTCCCACTTAAGGGGACGGATTCGGTCCGAACGGACATGGACTCACTGGGATTCGAACCCAGGGCATCCTCCTTGCAAGGGAGGCACTCTACCGCTGAGCTATGAGCCCACCTTCCCTAGCGGGAAGGTCTGGTGTGTGATGTGTGTGAGCCGTGGTCGTTCTAAAGTGTCCAAGCCGGTGGGTGGCGGACGACACAGTCCAATGCGAATGAGTAGTGACCGTCGTGGTGACGGTCGTAAGGTGAGCCTCCCAAAGGGAGGTCTCGGGTCGGTGGAGGTGATCCAGCCGCAGATTCCCCTACGGCTACCTTGTTACGACTTAAGCCCCCTTGCGAAGCCCAGATTCGACGTACGAGGTACGCCTCATCCGGACCTCACTCGGGTGCTTTGACGGGCGGTGTGTGCAAGGAGCAGGGACGTATTCACCGCGCGCTTGTGACACGCGATTACTACCGAATCCAGCTTCATGTGGGCGAGTTGCAGCCCACAATCCGAACTACGATCAGGTTTCTGAGATTACCGTCTCCTTTCGGAGTAGGAACCCTTTGTCCTGACCATTGTAGCCCGCGTGTTGCCCAGCACATTCGGGGCATACTGACCTACCGTTGCCCGTTCCTTCCTCCGTGTTAGCCACGGCGGTCTCCCTACTGTCCCCAGCTACCTCGCGGTACTGCTGGCAAGTAAGGATGCGGGTCTCGCTCGTTGCCTGACTTAACAGGACGCCTCACGGTACGAGCTGACGGCGGCCATGCACCTCCTCTCTGAAACTCGGACAAGGTCATCAACCTGGTCGTCATTATTACAGTCGATGCTGGTGAGATGTCCGGCGTTGAGTCCAATTAAACCGCAGGCTCCTCCGGTTGTAGTGCTCCCCCGCCAATTCCTTTAAGTTTCATCCTTGCGGACGTACTTCCCAGGCGGCCTGCTTAGCGGCTTCCCTACGGCACAGCACCCACTCGTAGTGGGAGCCACACCTAGCAGGCATTGTTTACGGCCAGGACTACCCGGGTATCTAATCCGGTTCGAGACCCTGGCTTTCGTCCCTCACTGTCGGATCCGTTCTCGCGACGTGCTTTCGCCATCGGCGGTCCGTCCAGGATTACGGGATTTCACTCCTACCCCGGACGTACCCGTCGCGCCTTCCGGTCCCAAGCCACGCAGTTTCTACCGGGCGCCCACCTGTTGAGCAGGTGGATTTCCCGATGGACTTGCGCGGCCAGCTACGGACGCTTTAGGCCCAATAAGATCGGCCATCACTTGGGCTGCCGGTATTACCGCGGCGGCTGGCACCGGTCTTGCCCAGCCCTTATTCTGGTACCACCTTACGGTACCGAAAAGCACAGGCGCTATGCCTGTGCACTTGGGATCCCCCTATCGCACTGTCGTGCAGTGTAAAGGTTTCGCGCCTGCTGCGCCCCGTAGGGCCCGGAATCTTGTCTCAGATTCCGTCTCCGGGTTCTCACTCTCATGACCCGTACCGATTATTGGCACGGTGGGCCGTTACCCCACCGTCTACCTAATCGGCCGCAGCCACATCCTTCGGCGCCGGAGCGTTTGGCATACCACTCATTCCAGTGGTGGTATGGTATACACTATTAGCCTCAGTTTCCCGAGGGTATTGTGTTCCGAAGGGTAGTTTGGCCACGTGTTACTGAGCTATTCGCCACGAGTCTGAACTCGTGCGACTAGCATGGCTAAATCGGATCCCAATAGCAATGGCCTCCGGCAGGATCAACCGGAATGAATATCCTTCAGGCCTGATTCCCGGCCTGAAGGGGGTGTTGGCGGGTGTCAACGATGCTGTTGACACACCATTGCATTGGTCTGTGTGGTGTCCGGGCACCCAACGGCTTGGATGGCACCGAACGACCACGGCTCACATCAGATCACCGCTTACGCCGGAGCGCAGGGGGCGTGATCCTCATCCTTCGCGGACCTGAACGTACCGGACGACGGGTCATAAACCCATCGGAACGGTACGGGTCCAGCGAAACCGGGCCGAGTTGAACGGCCCGAGTCCGCGATGCGTTCTTCGCATTTCTTCGAATGCCCGGGTTGTACTTAACCCCGTCGAACCATCTGCGCCACGTCATGCGATTTCATGCCGAGAGAAACGAGACAACTGACCGTATCGGAGCGAAGCGGAGACGAGTCTGTCCGGGACGGTAGCTCTGTCGCGACAGGGTGATCAACCCTGAAGCCTCTCGGCCGAGCAAGGGTGAAAACGAGAGATCTGGATCGGAGCGTCCGAGGAGCTACTCTTCGTCGAGGTACTCGATGCCCTGCTTCGAGACGTTGGCCTTGGTGATGTCGTCGAGATCGTTGAGCCAGAAGTTGTCGTCCGCCTCGTCGACTTCGGGGGCGCTGTCTTTCCAGGCCCACCCCTCGTACTCGTGGACTTTCTGGGTCCCCTTTTCGCGGAGACGGAGTGTCGTTCGATCCGCCTCCTCTTCCGAGGGCGCCGGTTCGAGGGTTCGAGCCGCCTTGAGGGCCGCCTGACGCGGCATGTTGCCCGAGAACTCACTCGGTTCCGATCCGTCTTCTTCCCGAAGGGCAAAGTTTCGCTTACCGTCTTCACGTACCATGGTTTTGCCTCCGTGTGACACCAGCACACAGTGTGTAATAAATATATCGGGGAAATGAAAGCTGTACGGCACAATTTTTATATACTACCTCGACGGCGGCTGGCGGTTTGAGGTCGATAGCGAGAGCGAAGCCGCCGATCCTCGGCGATTCGCGTGATCGTTCAGCTCGCGCGACACGTCGATTCGGGTTCGCGAGGAAGAGTTCTGCCCGCCAGTCACTCGCGGATCGGCCGCTACCGATTTCCTCGACGCGACGCGCATACGCGCGACTCACCGGAGGACGAATGCGCGTAAACAACACTTATGTGTCTGCTATGGCGAAGTGCGACAAGTACACCCGCGATGGTCCGTAAAAAGAAGCTCAGCCCCAGTGGCGCTAAGGACGACGAGGGGGAGTATCACAACGTCCACGTGAACCTCCACGAAGACGAGCTCGCCGTCGCCGGCATGGAGATCGGCGACGAGGTGTTCGTCCGGGTCCGAGACGGGAAGATAATTATCCAGAAGGCTGACGCCAACCCGGAACAGCTCGAACACGACTTCTGAAACGGACCGCCGGGTTCCACCGAAGCGATTCCCGCGAGCGACCGCGACGCGCACCGCGGTCGGCGGATTGATTGTCGCTCGTGACGAGGTCCAGACGATGGGCGCGTACGACCTGTTGAAACCGGCGCTGTTTCGACTGCCGCCGGAGACCGCACACGGACTGATTCATCGACTGCTCGACGGCGTTCAGGGGACCCCGGTCGGCTCGGTGCTCGCCGATCGCTACGCCGTCGACGACGAGCGCCTCGCGGTCGACGCGTTCGGGTCGGCGTTCCCGAACCCCGTGGGCGTCGCCGCCGGGTTCGACAAGAACGCGCACGTGCCGCGAGCGCTGGCGTCGCTCGGATTCGGTCACGTCGAGGTCGGCGGCGTCACCGCCGAGCGACAGCCCGGGAACTCGCGCCCGCGACTGTTCCGACTGCGGGAGGACGAAGCGCTCGTCAACCGGATGGGGTTCAACAACGAAGGGGCAGACAGGGTGGGCGAGCGCCTCGATCGCGACCCCCTGCCCGACGTGCCGGTCGGGATCAACATCGGGAAATCGAAGTCGACGCCGCTGGACGAGGCGCCGGACGACTACCTGTACACGTACGAGCGCGTCGCGGACGCGGGCGACTACTTCGTCGTCAACGTCTCCAGCCCCAACACGCCGGGCCTCCGCGAGCTCCAGAACCGCGACGCCTTGGAGCGCATCCTCGGGACGCTTGCCGACGCCGGCGCCGACCCGCTGCTGGTGAAGCTTTCCCCGGACCTCCCGGAGCCGGCGGTCGAAGACGCGCTCGGGGTCGTCGACGACCTCGACCTCGACGGCGTCATCGCGACCAACACGACCACGTCGCGCCCAGACTCGCTGCGGAGCCACAACAGAGCCGAACGGGGCGGCCTCTCGGGGAAGCCGATCGAATCGCTCTCGACGGAGCGGGTACGCTTCGTCGCGGAGCGCACGGACGTCCCGGTGATCGGTGTGGGCGGAATCTCCGACGCCGCGGGCGCCTACGAGAAGATACGGGCGGGCGCCTCGCTGGTCCAGCTGTACACGGGACTGGTTTACGAGGGGCCGGGGCTCGCGCGCGACGTCAACGGGGGGCTCCTCGAACTGCTCGAACGCGACGGGTTCGACTCGGTCGACGAGGCGGTCGGCGCGGACCTGTGACAGAGTCGGAAATCGGGAAGAAGAAACGACCTACGCGTCGTTGCGGACGATGACGACGACGTCGTCCGCCTGAAGCAGCTCGCCCTCGCCCTGATACTGCCGTTCCTCTTCGACCGCGAACTCGTCGCCCACGAGCGTGACGTCCGCGACGCGGAGTTCGTCGCCGTCGAGCTCGTACTCCTCTTGGGCGATGGCGGCCTCGATGTCGCCGACCTGGTCGCCGTATTTCGGGCCGACGGTGGCGTAATCGAGGTCGATACCCGTGATCACCGTCTCGACGGGCGCGTCGCCGTCGGGGTGGACCGCGAGGTCGTCGACGTGCATCACGCCGGTGATGTCGTCCTCGAAGCCGCGCACGTCGGCGTACACCTCCACCGCGTCGAGCGCGGCGGTGAGCGGGAGCTGGTTTTCGCTTTTGTACTTCCGGAGGGCGCCGACGACGGCGGTCGCGGCGGTCCCGGCGTCGCGGTCGGCCTCGACCCCGAGCGGTTCGGGCCAGTCGGCGAGGTGGATCGACTCGCTCGCGCCGTCGGCGAGGGCGGTCCCCTCGGCCTCGGAAGCGCCGGCAGTCGCGTCGGGCACGGCGTCCGCGTACATATCGTGCCACAGCTCCTCGGTCACGTGCGCGAGGAGGGGCGCGAACAGCTTCAGGAACCGGCGATGCGCGGTCCGGAGGGTGTACGCGGCCGCGTCGTCCTCGCGCTGTTTCGCGATCTCGAGGTAGTCGTCACAGAACGTGTTCCAGAAGAAGCTCCGGAGCTCGTCGCGCGCCTTCGAGAACGCCCGGTCGTCGAGGAGCTCGGTGAGCCGCTCGATTTCGGCGTCGAGTTCGGCGAGGAGCCAGCGGTCGAGCTCGCGGAGGCCGCCCTCGGGCTCGGCCGGGAACGGCTCCGGCGCGAGCGACTCGACGAGCTTCGAGGCGTTCCACAGCTTCCGGATCAGCTTCTCGCCCGCGCGGAGGTCCTTCTCCTTGAACGGGAAGTCGTCGCCGACGGCGGTGCCGGCCGCCCAGTAGCGCGTGGCGTCGACCGGGAACTCCTCGAGGACCGCCTCGGGCTCGACGACGTTGCCGACGGACTTCGACATCTTCTCTCGGTTCTCGTCGAGGACGTGCCCGTTGATCATCGTCTCCTCGAACGGGACCTCGCCGGTGTGCTCGTAACACTTGACGAGCGTGTGGAACAGCCAGAAGCTGATGATGTCGTGGCCCTGCGGTCGGAGGTCGAACCGGTACAGCTCCGGGTGCTCCATCGTGAACTCCTCGGCCGTCTCGTCCCAGTCCCAGCCGGCGTTGATAAGGGGGGTTAGGCTGGACGTCGCCCACGTGTCGAGCACGTCGTCCTCGGGCTCGAACGCGTCGTGGCCGCACTCGGGGCAGGCGTCGACCGGCGGGTCGTCGGAGAGGGGGTCGACGGGCAGGTCGGCCTTCTCGGCGATGATCTCCTCGCCGCAGTCCTCGCAGTACCACACCGGGAACGGGATGCCGGAGGAGCGCTGCCGGGAGATGAGCCAGTCCCACTGGAGCCCCTCGACCCAGTGTTCGTACCGGGTGAACATCTTCTCGGGCGACCACTCCATCTCCCGGCCGACCTCGAGGTACTCGTCCGTCTTGTCGAGCATCTCGATGTACCACTGCTCGGTGACGAGGAACTCGACGCTCGTCCCGCAGCGCTCGTGGACGTTGACGGTGTGGGTGATGTCGCGGCGGTCTAAGAGTGCGCCCGCCTCGTCGAGGTCCTCGACGATGGCCTCGCCGGCCTCGTCGGCGTGGAGCCCCTCGTACGTCTCCGCGACGTCGGTCATGTGCCCGGACTCGTCGATGGCGACCCGGAGGTCCAGGTCGTGGACCTGGTACCACTCGATGTCGTTCTGGTCGCCGAACGTACAGCACATCACGACCCCGGAGCCCGTCTCCATGTCGACGCGCTCGTCCGCGATGATCGGCACCTCGTGGCCAAACAGCGGGACCTCGGCGGACTCGCCGACGAGGGGCTGGTTCTCGTCGTCGTCCGGGTGGACGAAGACGGCGACACAGGCCGGGAGGAGCTCGGGGCGCGTCGTCGAGATGACGAACTCTTCGGGGTCGCCGCCGTCACCGCCGCTCCCGGCGACGGTGAAGGCGATATCGTTGAAGTGGCTGGCCTGCTCGTCGTCTTCGGTCTCGACCTGCGAGATGGCGGTCTCGCACTCGGGACACCAGATTGCGGGGGCCTTCTCGCGGTACTCACGGCCCTGCTCGTAGAGGTCGACGAACGACAGCTGCGAGACGCGCTGGACGCGCGGCTCGATCGTCTGGTACGTGTGGTTCCAGTCGACGGAGACGCCGAGCGACTGGACGTTCTCGGTGAACTGCTCCTCGTAGTTGGCACAGACCTCGCGGCACTTCGCCTGGAACTCCCGGCGCTCGAACTCCTGGTGGCGGATGTCGAGCTCGTCTTCCGTCAGGCGCTCGGAGGCGATGCCGTTGTCGTCGTAGCCGAACGGGAAGAACGTCTCCCCGCCGTTCATGCGCTCGAAGCGCGCGACGAAGTCCTGGAGGGTGAACCCGTACAGGTGGCCCATGTGGAGGCTCCCCGATACCGTCGGCGGGGGCGTGTCGATGGAGAAGACGGTGTTCGGATCGACCGGGTCGTCGGCGTCGTAGGCGTACGTCTCCTCGTCGACCCAGCGCCGCTGCCAGCGCGGCTCGACGGCGTCGGGGTCGTACTCACCACTGGGCATTTCGGTCACACGTTCCGCCGGTTCCCCCTTAACGGCCTCGGTTGTGCGGGGCGACGCGGTGCGAGGGCGCGGCCAGCGGCCGTCAGACCGTGTCGTCGAGAGGCGTTATACCGTGTCGTCGAGGTCGTGTTCGGCCGCCATCTTCGACGCCTCGGACGCGAACCGCTCAACCTCGTCTGCCGGACTCTCGCCCAGCGCGTTCTCTTCGACCTCCCGGCCGGCGGTGATCCCGTCGCCCGTGACGAGCCGCTGTTCGGCCAGCTCTTTCGTGTGCATCCGCTCGCCGTCCTCCGTGGCGTAGGTGAGCCGCACGAGTCCCTTCGAGTCGAACTGTCGGTCGACGAGCCAGACCGTGGTCATACGCGGCGATGGGTGCCTGCGACGCTTAAAAAGGACGGTCGCGCTGTGGGAAACTGACGGCAGAGATCGATTTCGGAGAGCGATCGCGGTGGCGCGTGCCGACGAACAGCCGTCAGGCTGTGAGTCGCACGCGCGAGGGAGTCGCTGGCGCCCGCGGCGCCAGCGACGAGGCTGGGGAGGCGTGAGGCTGCGGTCCCGCGAGCAACGCGAGCGGGAGCACGGAAGTCGCAGCCCGCGCAGCGAACGCAGTGAGCGAGCAGGACCGTCTTCCGGCGGTGCTGTGCGGTCGGGGTGGGACTCAAAGGGGCAGTCGCGAGGGCGACGCAGGCGTTCACGAGAGCAGAGCTCTCGTGAGCCAATCAGAACGCGAGGCGTTCTGATGACGACGTAAGCACTGGAAAGAGCGAGCACCGCGAGCGAGTGAAGCGCGCAGCGAGCGTGCGTCGCCCTCGTGGCTGGGGCTTTGGAGGAGGTCACTGCCGATCCGGTTTCGGAGTCGCTGGAATCTCACACCTCTCGTCGCCATGGCTTTGTACCGTCTCGTCTAACCAGGTGCTATGTACGTCGAGTTTGACCGCGACACCTGCGTCGGGATGTACCAGTGCGTCGCCGAGTGGGACGCCTTCGAGAAGAACCTGAACGACGGGAAGGCCGATTTGAACGGGAGCAGCGAGGAGAAGGAGGACCTGTTCGTCGTCGAGGTGCCCGACGGCGAGGAGTTCGACGCGAAGTTCGCGGCCCGGGTCTGCCCGGTCGACGCCATCGAGGTGTACGACGACGACGGCGAACAGGTGGTGTGAGCGGATCCGGTCGCTCGATTGGTTGCTTATAAATCAGAGCTGGTGTATCGACCCGGGCGAACGCCACCGAAGCCCCGGCCGGGAGGCGGGCGCACGCTCGTTGCGCTCCTCGCTCGCTCCGCTCGCTGCGGTGCTTACGTCGCCTGCGCCCGCCTCCCGTCCGCCCCTTCGATTCCCGCCCCGCACCGCACCTCACACCTCCCCAGCCTCGTCAGTCGCCTCCGCTTCGCTCCGGCGACTGACTCCCTCGCACGCGCTCCTCGCGCCCGACGGGCGCTCGGAGGCGCGCGCCATGGTGGACAGTTGAAGAAGCGCGTCGACTCCCGCCCGATTCTATTTATAAGTGTTCGGCAACATCCTCGGCGAAGTACGTGATGATGAGGTCCGCGCCCGCGCGTTTGAGCGCCGTGAGCGACTCCAGCGCGGTCGCCTCGAGCTCGAGCCACCCCTTCTCCGCGGCGGCGTGGAGCATCGCGTACTCGCCGGAGACGTTGTACGCGGCGATGGGCCGGTCGAACTCCCGCCGGAGATCACCCACGATGTCGAGGTACGGGAGCCCGGGTTTCACCATCAACACGTCGGCGCCCTGCTCGGCGTCGAGGCGGGCCTCGCGAAGCGCCTCGCGGCGGTTCGCCGGGTCCATCTGGTAGTGCCGGCGGTCGCCGAACGCGGGCGCGCCGTCGGCCGCGTCGCGGAAGGGGCCGTAGAAGGCGGACTCGTACTTCGCGGCGTAGCTCAGGATCGCGACGTCCTCGTGCCCTGCGGCGTCGAGCGCCTCGCGGATCGCTCCCACCTGCCCGTCACTCATCGCCGAGGGAGCGACCACGTCCGCGCCCGCCTCGGCCTGCGAGACCGCGGTGCGCGCGAGCAGGTCGAGCGTCTCGTCGTTCTTGACGGTGAGCGTCGGGTCCGACTCGGCGGTCTCCTCGATGACGCCGCAGTGGCCGTGGTCGGTGTACTCACAGAGGCAGACGTCGCCGATCACGGTGACGTCGGTCTCCGCGGAAATCCGCCGGATTGCGCGCTGGACGACGCCGTCGTCGGCGTACGCCCGGCTCCCGGACGCGTCCTTCGACTCGGGGACGCCGAAGAGGATCACGGCCTCGACGCCGGTCTCGCGGATCTCGGCGACGCGGTCGGTCGCCTCGTCGACCGGGACGCGCTCGTGGCCCGGCATCGTCTCGATGGGCACGCGCTCGTCGGTCGTCGCGTCGACGAAGACGGGCGCGACGAGGTCCGACGCGGAGAGGTCTGTCTCGGCGACGAGCGGGCGAACGCCGTCGGTCCGGAGGCGGCGAGGCCGGTCCGTGAGGTCCATACCGACGGGTTGGCCCCGCGCGGCCTTTTACCGTTCGTCTCGGTCGCGGCGCTTCGGCAGAAGGGGGCCGCCGCGACTACTCGGAGGACTCGATGTCGATCCGGTCGCGGAGCGCCGCGAGCTCGTCCGACTCGGCGAGCTCCTCGACGCGCTGTTTGAAGTGGGACTCGCAGAGCCCGACGACCACGCCGCCCTGCTCCGCCTCGTACGTGGCCTCCCGGTCGCAGTAGTGACACCGCATATACTCTACTCCGTCCGGCGCGGGCTTAATGCTGTTCGTCGGGGGCCGCACCGGGGGAGTCCGCGGCCGGGAACTCCTCGACCGAGACCGGTTCGGGCAGTCGTTCGCGGACGGGTTCGAACGCCGACGCCGTCAGGCCCGCGACCCCGAGCGTCCGCTCGTGCGCGTCCGTCCCGCCCGTCCTGAGTAGGTCGCTCTCGGCGGCGACGCGGTCGATCCGTGCGTCGTCGACGGGGCGGCCGTACGGGTAGAAGCGCTCGATCGCCCCGATCGAGGCCGACTCGCGGGCGACGTCGAGCGCCTCGTCGACGCGCTCGTACCGGAACGGGTGCGCGAGCCCGACGAGCGCGCAGGCGTCCGCGAGCAGGTCGATCCCCTCGTCGAGCGGCGTCACGTCACGCGCGACGTAGCAGGGGCCGTCGTTTCCGATCAGCTCGTCGAACGCCCCGGCATAGTCGTAGGGGGCGTCCGACTCGTCGATCGCTCGCGCGATGTGCGGCCGTCCCAGCCCGGCGCGCGGCTCCACGTCGAGGTCGACCCCGAGTCGCCCCTCGACCGCGTCGAGGATGGCGGCGCCGCGCTCGCGGCGGTCTCGCTGGAGGCGTTCGATCTCGGCGTCGAGCGCGTCGGTGTGTTCGACGCCGTAGCCGAGGAGGTCGAGGCGCTCGAAGCCGGCGTCGACGCGGAGCTCGATCCCCCGGACGATCCGGACGCCGTCGCGCTCGACGACCGGCGCGTCGAGCCCGGGGTGGATCCGGTCGTGGTCGGTGACGGCGACCCAGTCGACGCCCGCCTCGCGGGCGGCCGCGGGCACCTCCTCGAGCGCCAGCGTGCCGTCGGAGACGTCCGTGTGGGCGTGGAGGTCGGCGACGACCGGATCGCTGGAGTCGGGGGGATCGGCGGAATCGGAAGATTCAGCGGAGTCGGCGGAATCAGCGGGCATAGAGGCGAGTAATTGCGCCCGCCACTAAGCCGCGGTGGTTCCGGGAACCACCGGAGTGAGAGCGATATAAGGCGATATAAGGTATCCCCCCCGACTAAGGTCGTACATGGACAATCATTAAGAACCATCGGCGGTTTTCATCTGTTGATGCGCTTGAACGGCGTCGACGACCGACTCGAACGGCACCAGTACCCGACCACCTCTGAGGAGATCATCGCGGCTCACGGCAACGCGACCGTAGAGCTCGCGAACGGGTCCGAGCGGCTCGGCGACGTCTTAGAGCGGTTCGGCGACCAGACGTTCGAGGACGCGGACGACGTGTTCACCACGCTCCGGGCCGGCGTCTGTCACCGCGGCGTTGGTCGCCGGTTCTACTCGGACCGCGACCCGACCACCGACGCGGAAGACGGGCCCTCGCCGGTCTCGTTCTGACGCGCCGAACCGCACGGAGTCCGTACCCCTTTTTCGACCCTCGACCGCGGAGCGCCGCCGATACGTTGAGAACGAACGCGCGCACGTCGCCGGAGAGCCTCGCGGGCACCGTCGACGGCACCGTCGAGCCGCGAGGCTACGGGAGCCCGGCGACGACTTCGGAGAGGTCGATCGGGACCGACCCCTTCCGGTACCCCTCGATCGACCCGTCCGGCTCGGCGCGGTACACGACCGCGGGCTTGTGACGGACCGCGGGCTCGGCCGCGCGCACGGCGGCCCACTCGTCGGCGGGGAACGACGAGCAGTCGACGAACAGCGTGACGCCGCCGGCGTGGGCCGCAAGCTGGCCGCTCGTCTTCGTCTCGGCGGTGTCGCGGACGGCGGCGACCGGGTCGTTCGCGGAGCGCCCCGCCGTCGGCTGCGGGCGCGTCACCTCGACGAGGTGTCCGGCGCCCGTCTCGGGGTCCGTCGCGCGGTAGTCGAGCGAGTGGCCCGTCGTCACCTCGATCTCCGGGGTGACCTCGTACCCCGCGTCCGTGAGGATCCGGGCCGCGGTGAACTCGGCTATCGCCGCGCTCATCCGGACGAGATCGCGCGATGCGGAGGTGCCGAGCTTCCCAGCCATGACCTCGCGGTAGTCGTCGAGCGTCCCCGGCCGGAGCGTCTCCTCGACGAAGCCGGTCCCCGCCTCGCGGGTCGCGTCCGGGAACCCGGCCGCGTGGTCGCGGAAGAACGCCCGGCTCGTCTCCGCGCCGTCCTTCGAGCAGAACACGGGCAGGAAGTACCACGAGACGTGCGGGTAGTCGGCCAGCCACGGCTCGTCGTCGTGGAGCCCGGCGAGCAGCTCCCGCTGCGCCCACCGCGAGACCGGGTACGGCGCCTCGTCGAACCCGTACTTGTCCGTCCGCCAGAGCTCGCTCGGCGTCTCGGTGTTGCCCAGCCAGTACCCGACCGGGCCGCCGTCGGCGCCCGCCGGAGGGTCGGCGTCGTCGTCGGTCCAGCAGAACAGCGCGAACGACCCGTCCGCCATGTCGAACCGACGCGCCTCGTAGTCCGGCGGCGGCGCGAACCACGGGTCGCCGGCGGTCGCTCCGAGGTTCTCGTCGAGCGGGCGGCCGATCTGCGACCGGACGCGGTCCGCGGTCCAGCGGCCGGGCGAGCGCCTGAAGCGGAGCGGTTGTGCCACGTGCGTTCGGTATCACACCGCGGGGTTAATTCATTCCGGTGGACGGGACCGAACGTTCACGGTTTATGATACGTTTACCGACAGGTATATTACAGGAAACGGCCAAGTGTGGGTGTACCATGTCAATGGGTGCCTATGACGAGGCCGAACACGAGCGTCGCGAGAAGAAGACCAGCGAAGTCGACGCGGACTTCGACGCGGAGCGCCCCGAGTACTCCGGGTCACTGACCTACGACTCGGGCGACTCCGCGGAGGCACTCCTCGACAAGTTCGAAGAGCTCCAGGGGAAGTGACGCGGCCGCGGCGACGACGCGTCTTTTAATTCCGTTCTCGAACGCCGATAGCGGCAGCTCTTGTTCCCGATAGCAGCGGGTACGGTCCCGACGGCGACGGAGCCGAACGGAGCCGGAGGCTCACGTGAGCCAGATCGCGGCCGAACAGACGACCGCGACCGCGATCACGTGCCCGACCACCGCGCCGAGCAGCACGGGCTCCGTGAGCAGGAACGGGACGAGGGCGAGCTGGACGGCGGAGAAGCCGATGTTCTCGGCGTCGAGCCGCCTGACCGTCGCGCGCTCGTCGGGCGGGAGGTCGACGTGGACCGCGCGCCACAGCGCGACAACGGCGCTCCACCAGGAGGTACCGATGCGGTACGTGAGGTCCCAGAGGACGAGCAGGGTGAGGTAGACGACGGGGAGCGGCGGCTCCGGGCCGAACAGCCGGTCGATGAGCGTCGGCCCCGCGGCCGCGTCCCACGCGAAGAGGTACGTCACCAGCGCGATGAACGCCAGCACGCCCAACACGATCTCGATGCTCGACCCGAACAGCAGCCGCTTGTGTTCCGGCGGGGTCCCGAGCAGCCGGTTCTTCGCGCCCAGCCGGTGCATCTCGACGCTGCCGACCGCCGCGACGACGACCGCCACCGTCCCGGCCGCCACGGCGTCCCACGTCCCGTAGTACCAGCCGAGCCCCACCACGCCCACCTCGAAGATGGCGAACTGGAGCGCGACCGCAAGCGTCCGCGAGATCCCGAGGCCCGGAATGCCGCCGACGAGGCTCTCGTACACCCACGTCTCCCCGTACTCGCGGCTCACGACGAGACCCCGGGGAGCGCGCTCAGTCGGGATTCAGCCGCGTTCCGCGACTCGGTCAGCGCCCGCGCGACCGCGAGTTCGAAGGGGGTGCGCTCGACGGGGACGGTGTCGCGGATCCGGTCGTCCTCGACGATCACGGTGTTGCGGAGCCCCTCGACCAGCGAGCGGGCGAGGTAGGGGTTCACGTCGGTGACGAGTCGGAGCCACCGAGCGGACAGCTCGGGGCTCAACACCGGGACCCTGACGATACGGAGGCCGCCGCCGAGCTGCCGCCTAGTCCGGCGGAGGATCTCGGCGTAGGTCAACACCTCCGGACCGCCGATCTCGTACGTCTCGCCCGCTGTTTCGGGGACGTCGAGGACGCCCGCGAGGTAGGCGACCACGTCGGCTATCGCGATCGGCTGACACAGCGTGTCGACCCACTTCGGGGTGACCATCACCGGGAGCCGCCGCGCGAGGCCGGCGATCACTTCGAAGCTGGCGCTGCCGGCGCCGATGATGATAGCGGCCCGGAGCGTCGTGAGCGCCGGGTCGCCGTCGCCGAGGATCCGTTCGACCTCGCGCCGGGATCGGAGGTGTTCGGAGAGGTCGTCGCGGTCCTCGCCGAGCCCCCCGAGGTAGACGATCCGGTCGACTCCCGCGTCCGACGCGGCCGCGGCGAAGTTGGTCGCGCAGTTTCGGTCGCGCTCCTCGTACCCCGGGCCGCCGTCCATCGAGTGGACGAGGTAGTACGCGGCGTCGACCGTCTCGCCGTCGAGTTCGAACGCCGGCGGCAGCGTGTCGGGCTCCAAGAGGTCGCCCTCGACGACGGCGACGCCCTCGGGCGCGTCGTAGCCGTCGGCGTCGCGGACGAGCGCGACCACGTCGTGGCCGCGAGAACGGAGCGTCGGGACGAGCCGGCTCCCGACGAAGCCGGTCGCACCGGTGACGAGCACTCGCATACCGTCCCCACGGGCGGCGCGACCATAAGCCCCGGCCCGGACGGGTGCTCCTAGCCGGGGCTGCGGTCGTCACGAGCGCTGGAGGGAGGGCCGTCACGAGCGCTGGAGGGAGGGTCGCGGACCGATCGCTAGAAGTGCCCCCGGGTCCCTCGTCCGGTATGCGCGCTGGCGAGTTCGAACCGGTCCGCGGCGTCGAGGACCTGTACGTCCACGACACCGGCATGTTCGACACCGACGAGTACGGCGCCGTCTACGTGTACGACGCCGAGCGCCCGATCGTGATCGACACCGGGACGGGGGCGAACCGGGAGGCCCTCTTCGAGACGATCGAGGAGATCGGAATCTCCCGCGAGGAGCTCGCGTGGATCCTGCCGACCCACGCTCACCTCGACCACGCCGGGGGCGCGGGCTACCTCGCGGAGCGCTACCCGAACGCCGAGGTACGGGTCCCCGAGAAAGGAGTTCGGCACCTCGTCGATCCCGGAGCGCTCGTCGCCGGCACCAAGTCAGCGGTCGAGGAGCAGTGGGAGTACTACGCGGAGCCGGAGCCGATACCGGACGGCCGGATCGAGGGCGTCGCCGAGGGCGACCGGATCGACCTCGGCGACCGCGAGCTCGTCGTTCACGACGCGCCCGGCCACGCTCCCCACCACGCCGTTTACCACGACCCCGACGCAGACGTCGTGTTCGCCGCCGACGCCGCCGGCATCTACGTCCCCGAGATCGACGCCGTGACGCCGACCACGCCGCCGCCGCAGTTCGACTTCGAGCAGTGCCTCGACGACATCCGGCTGATCGAGGAGCTCGACCCCGACACGGTCTGTTTCGGCCACTTCGGCCCGCGCGACTGCGACGCGGACCTGATCGGCGAGGCGAAGCGGGCGTACGTCGAGTGGGTCGAGCGGGTCCGGCAGAAGCGCGCCGAGCTCGGCGACGACGAGGCGGTCGTCGAGCACTTCGAGGCGGCAAGCCGCGACATCGACTACTGGAACCCAGAGCGCGCCAAGGCGAACACGAGCCTGAACACGCGTGGCGTGTTGACGTACCTCGATCGCGTCGGCGACGAGGAGTGACTTGACGACGGGGAACTCGCCGGCGAGACGCGGCGGGGCGGCGGACCCGCCGAGAGAAACGCCCTAAACCCCGCCGCCCGTAGGCCCGCCTAGATGGGCATCTTCGACACGATCCGGGCCGTGCTCGGGACGAGCGCCGAGACCGACGCGACCCGCGAGGCGGACCCCGAGGACCTCTTCGGGATGTCGACCGCGTACATGACGATGGAGGCGGACCTCCGCTACGACCACTGCGGCGAGGCCGCGCTCTGCTTCTCCGGCATGGACAGCACCCGCTTCGACGAGGCGGTCGAAACCGTCGAGGCCATCCTCGAGGCCGGCGAGATCGACACCGGTACCGGCTTCCACCGCCACGAGGACGACCACGGCTACCAGTGGTTCGTCTTGGAGGACGACGACCCCGAGGACCTGGTGACGAGCGTCCACTTCGCGGCCGACCAGTTCATCGAGGAGGGGTTCGGCTCGCGGCTGCTCGCGGCCGTGTTCGGCTTCGAGAACGACGACGGGCCGGTCTACTGGATCTACTCGTTCCGGCGCGGCGCCTACTACCCGTTCGCGCCGCGGGGAACGAGCGACCGGAACCAGCGGATCGAGTTCAAGCTCCAGTCGGTCCTCGACGGCGAGCTCGGCTTGGAGGACGACGAGTCGTACTGGTACCCGCTGTGGCCCGACGCGCCCGGGAACCACCCGTGGGAGTAAATGAGAGTGACCCGCGAGCCGAGGGTGATCCGATGAGCGACGAGGCGGACCTCGATCGCGGGTCGGACGCGGTAGGTAGAAACGCTCCGAAGAAGCGCCTGCTCCGCGGCGTCGCCGCCCAGACGACGGCCGTCGCCGCGGCGGTCCACCTGCTGTGGGCGTGGCCGCGGCTCGGGTCGCCGCCGGACGCGCGTCCCTACTTCTTCCTCGCCGGGAGCGCGCTGGCGGTGGCGGTCGCCGTCGCGACGCTGCGGGCCGGCGAGTACCGGCGGCTGTACGCGCTCGGCGCGGGGACGCTCGCGGCGTTCCTCGGCGGGTTCCCCGCGTGGCACGGGACGGACGCGGCCGCGGCGCTCGCGGCGGAGCCGCTGGCCGTCGTGGCGGTGATCGTCGAGGTCGTCGGGGTCGGTTCCTTCCTCGCGCTGTACCGGCTCGCGCCCCCGACGAGCGTCGCCGTCGAGCGTCGACGAGAGGACGAACCGGACGAGAGGGGAGGGAGCGAAGCCGAGGAGGGGCCGTCGTGACCGACGCGTACCGGACGGTGGCCGAGCGCGTGACCGCCCGGTTCGAGGTCCAGGGCTCGGAGTTCCTCGGCCACGTCGCGCCCGTCGACACGGTCGAGGCGGCGGAGGCGTTCGTCGAGGAGGTCCGGGGCGAGTACGCCGACGCGACCCACAACGTGCCCGCGTACCGGGTGCCAGCGGGCGAGCCGTCCGAACGCGCCCCGAGCTCGGAGCCGATGCTCAGGGAGTACTCGTCGGACGACGGGGAGCCGACCGGCTCCGCTGGAAAGCCCGCGCTGAACGTCCTCCAGCAGCGCGAGGTCCGGAACGTCGCCGCGGTGGTGACGCGGTACTACGGCGGAACGAACCTCGGGGTCGGGGGGCTCGCGCGCGCTTACTCGCGCGCGGTGAAGGAAGGCGTCGACGCGGCCGGCGTGGTCGAGGAGCGCCCGCACCGCACTCTCGGCGTCGAGACCGAGTACGACGACTCGGGGACGGTGCGGGGCGTGATCGAGTCGACGGGCGTCGAGTTCGACGCGGACTACGGCGAACGGGTCCGGTTCGACCTCCGGGTGCCGGTCGAAGAGGTCGAGGCGCTCCGCGAGCGCCTCAACGACGCGACGAGCGGGCGGGTGGAGATAGAGCGCTGACGCGCTCGAACGGCACAGCCGCCGGCTCGACGGTCGAGCTACGAGAACTTGCGGACCGTCATGTCGAGGGTGTCGAGGTCGAGAATGGGGGCGTAGCCGGCGTCGGGGTCGATGTTGACGGACTTCTGGAAGTCGGTCTGGGCCTGCCAGCAGCCGGAGTTGACCGAGAGCACGTTGTGGTACTTCCCCCAGCCGAGCTTGTGGACGTGGCCGGTGTGGAACACGTCGGGCACGTCCTCGATGACGAGGTAGTCGCGCTCCTCGGGCGCGACGCGGGTGTGCCCGCCGAACTGCGGCGCGACGTGACGCTTCTTTAACAGCTGGTACATCGCCTTGTGCGGCTCGTCGTAGCTCGCCTTCTCCTCGGGCAGCTCCGCGATCACCTCGTCGAGCGAGACGCCGTGGTACATCAGCACTTCGACGCCCTCGACGGAGACGGTGGCCGGATTCGAAACGATCTGCGCGTCGTGGACGTCCAAAATCTCCCGGATCTCGTCGTTGAACCCGGGCTGCGGCTCGGCGAGCCGGACCGCGTCGTGGTTGCCCGGGATCATCACGACCTCGGTGTCCGCGGGCACCTCCTTGAGGTGTTCCGCGAAGGCCTCGTACTGCTCGTAGATGTCGACGATCTCCAGCTCCTCGTCTTGGTCGGGGTAGACGCCGACGCCCTCGACCATGTCGCCCGCGAGCAGCAGGTACTCCACGGGGTCGGCCTCGGGCGTGTGGAGCCAGTCGGTAAAGCTGTGCCACGCGTCGGCCATGAACTCGTCGCTGCCGACGTGGACGTCGGAGATCAGCGCGGCCTGGACGTGGCGGTCGGCCCCGCCGGGGCGGTGCGTGCGGGGGACGTCCGGGAAGTGGAGCGAGTCCGCGAAGAGGATGCCGGCGTCGTCAGCGAGCGTCCCCTCGACGGCGACACACTCGTCCATCAGTATCTCGTCGACGACGTCGGCGAGGCCCTTGTCCTTCATCACCAAGGCGGGGAACGTCCCGGTGGTGTCCTCTAACTCGATCAGCCAGTGGCCGGACTTGGTGGAGCGGACGTCGTTGACGAGGCCGATCATCGCGGCGTCGCTCCCGCCGGGCATGTCAGCGATCGCCTCGGCCGGCCGGTGGTTGACGCGTCCGCGGAGAATCTTCGAGAGCCGTTCGTAGCGGTCGCGGAACGTCGTGACGAAGTCGGTGTACTCGCCGGTCCCGGTGCTGCGACCGGTCATGTCGTTGCCGACCTCCAACTCGCGCAGGTCAGAGCCTCGAGCGCGGTCACCGTCGGCAGACGAGGCGTTGGCCGTCCCGGAGTCGGCAGGTGGGGATCCGGCTGTCGTGGAGTCGGCGATTGCGGAATCTGCTGTCGTGGAGTCGATAGCGTCGGTCGTCGCGGCGCCGGAGACCGCCTTGGTCCCTCCGGCCCCGGTGTCCCCAGACCCCTCCGTTTCGACTGGAGATTGTCCGGGTTCGTCCGGGGAGGCGGCGGATTCGTCGGTGTCGGCGATCGCCTCGCGGACGTGGTCCGCGGTGATCCGGAGGGCGTCGTCGGGGGCGCAGTCGACGGCGGCCGCGACGGCGGCGGCCGGGTCCGTCGCGCCCGCGAGCAGGGTGACCGCCTCGCGCTCGGCGTTGTAGCCGCGCTCCGCGAGGGCTTTGGCGATCCGCGCGTTCGACTCCAGCGGCACGATACCCGAAAAGAGGGTCTCGGGCAAAACCGTTCCGGAGCGGTTGGATGGGGCCGGCGGCCGGACTCGGGGGACGAGGCCGAAGTCCCGTCACCCGGAAGCTTATGAACGGAACCCCCCAAAGGCGACGTAATGGATGAATCGGATCGGCCGACGGATACGGACGGGTCGGCCGATCGAGACGAGCGGAACGAACGCGAATCTTCGGGTCCTCCAGACGGGTCGAAGGGAGCAGATACCGATGCGTCAGCTGAGGAGCTTCCTGCGGAGTCGGCTGAGGAGGTTCCTGCGGAGTCGAATGAGGAGGTTCCTGCGGAGTCGGATGAAGAGATTTCTGCGGAGTCGGACAGCGACGCTCCTGATGGGTCGAGCGATGACACCTCCGACAGCGAAAGCGAGGTCGGTCCGCGACCTGAGTCGGAGCACTCGGACGAATCCGGCGCTGCGAACGAGGACCGTCGTGGACCGGAATCAGCGGAGGAATTCCCGTCCGCAGTGGAGAACCCGACGACGGCGGACGCTCGGTCCCGTGCCGGCGACGGTCGCGCCGACGCCGAGGGAGAAACCACAGAAAAAGGAGACGCGGTCGGCGAAGGGTGGTCGGAGGCGCCGGGGGCGGCGCAGTCCGGCAGCGACGAGTCGCTGTGGTACCGGTTTCGCCACGACCGGGACGGCGCGCTGATGTGGATCCGGGAGATGCTGACGAGCGTCGCCGTCGTCCTCCTGATCGGCCTGCTGCTGTTCGGCGTCAGCGGCGTGTGGCCGCCCATGGTCGCCGTCGAGTCGGGGAGCATGGAGCCGAACATGCAGGTCGGCGACCTCGTGTTCGTCACCGAGCCCGGACAGTTCGCTCCGGACGCGGCCGAAAACGGCATCGGTGTCGTTACTCACGAGGTGGGCCAAGCGGTCGACTACCGGTCGTTCGGGTCCTACGGCTCGGTCGTGATATACACGCCCCCGGGGCGGACCGGATCGCCGATCATCCACCGGGCCATGTTTCACGTTACCGAGGGCGAGAACTGGTACGACCGCGCCGACGAGGAGTATCACAACGCCGTCGACTGCGAATCGCTCGCCAACTGCCCGGCGCCCCACGACGGATACGTCACGCTTGGAGACAACAACGGGGCCTACGACCAAGCCAGCGGGCTCTCGCCCCCGGTCAGAGCCGAATGGGTGAACGGGGTGGCGCGTGTCCGCGTCCCGTACCTCGGATACATTCGCCTGATCGCGACGGGGCAAGTGGAGCTGAACGAGGCGATATCGGGGGCGATTGGGAGCGCCCTTCCGACGGCGAGTCCGGCACCCGGTGCGTCCGCTCCGGCGGCGTGATGCGCGACTCGCCGGCGCGGCGTCAGTTGTCGAACCGCGCCTGGACGAACGGCTGTGCGTTCTCGATATCGCCGAGCCGCGAGTCCGAGAGAAGGACCGCCTCGGTCTCCTCGACCGGCACGGAGAGGCCCATCTCCTTCGTTCGGCCGTAGCGGCCCTTCGAGACGACGACGGCGTTGACGATCCCCAGCATGTCGAGCTCGCTGATGAGGTCTGTGACGCGCCGCTGGGTTAAGACGTCGGCGTCGATCTCCTCGCAGAGGCGCTTGTAGATGTTGAACACCTCGCCGGTGTTGATGTTGTGGACGCCGTTCTTTTCGAGGAGGATGACCGCGAACAGCACGATCTTGCTCTGGGTGGGGAGGGTGCGGACGACCTCGACGACGCGGTCGAGTTCGATCTTGTCTTGGGCCTGTCGGACGTGTTTCTCCGCAACGATCTCCGCCTGCGAGCGCTCGGCGAGTTCGCCGGCGGTGCGGAGGAGGTCGAGCGCGCGGCGCGCGTCGCCGTGTTCCTGTGCGGCGAAGGCGGCGCAGAGCGGGATCACGTCGTCGGTGAGCGCGTCGGGCTTGAACGCGGTGTCGGCGCGGTGCTGGAGGATGTCGCGGAGCTGGTTGGCGTCGTACGGCGGGAAGACGATCTCCTCCTCGCCGAGGCTCGACTTCACGCGGGGGTCGAGGAAGTCGGTGAACTTCAGGTCGTTCGAGATCCCCATGATCGAGATGCGCGAGCGGTCGAGCTCGGAGTTCATCCGGGAGAGGTTATAGAGGGTGTCGTCGCCGCTCTTCTCGACGAGCTTGTCGATCTCGTCGAGCATGATCACGACCACGCGCTCGTGGTAGTCGACCGCCTCGAAGAACGTCGAGTAGACGCGGTCGGTGGGCCACCCCGTCATCGGCACCTCCTCCATCTCGTCGGCGTCGTCCTCCAGCGACTCGATGCGGTCGTCGAGCTCGTCGACGGATTGGAACTCGGTCTCGGCGAGGGCGGCGGCGGCGTCGCGGCCGGCCGCTTCTGCGGCGGCGGTCGCGTCCTCGCGGAGGGCTTCGAGGCGCTCCAGACGGTCCGCGATCACCGCCTGGTTCTCCTCGATGAACGTGTTCGCGAGCTGGGCGAGGACGCGGTACTGGGTGTCGGTCACCTCGCAGTTGATGTACTCGACCTCGCAGGGGACGTCGTACTTCTGGGAAGTGGACTCGAGCTCCTGCGAGACGAACTTCGCCGAGGCGGTCTTCCCCGTCCCCGTCTTCCCGTAGATGAGGATGTTCGAGGGGGTCTCGCCGCGGAGCGCGGAGACGAGGATCGTCGCCATCCGGTTGATCTGGTCGTTGCGGTGGGGGAGCTCGTGCGGGGTGTAGGAGGGGCGGAGGACCTCCTTGTTCTCGAAGATCGGCTCGCCCGAGAGGAGGTCGTCGAACAGGCCCTGGTTGTCCTCGTCGTCATCGAGGACGACGCCGTCGAAGTCGACGTCGGGCGACGAGCGGTCGCGGCCGCCGTTGTCGAGCCCCGCCGTTTCGGGTCGAGCGCCCGTCGGACGGGACGCGGTGTCGGAATCCGGTTCGACGGAGTCGGTACTCGGTTCGACGGGGTCCGTACTCGATTCGAGGGGGCTCGTCTCCGAGGTCCCGAGGTTCGTATCGGCGTCGAGGTCACCGTCAGGGTCGGTCTCGATCGGGACGTCGGGGTCGAATCCGTTGATGTCGGTGTCGTCAGCTTCGGAACTCTCGACCACGGAGGCCTCAGGTTCGGAGGCTTCGGTATCGGAGTCCTCGCCCCCGGAGTCCTCGCCCTCGGAGCCCTCGCTGTTAGAGCGGTCAGTCTCGGAACCCTCGGAGTCGCTGCTATGGTCCGGTTCGTCGCCGTCGTCCGGGTCGATACCGCCGTCGGCCCGCGGTGTGTGATCGCCTTCGTCCATGTGAACCCCTCTGTTTCAGGTGGAGACGGTCGCGTAAGTCGCTTCAGACGCCGTCTCCGGTCGGAAATACGGATTCGTGGTCGGATCCGTGGGCGACCACGTCCAGTTGATACACTCGAACCAGATGAAGAGACGGTACAAAAGTGTTCCTCTCTGGAGTTGAAACGTCCCTCTCGTATGGGGTGACGGGTCATCACCATGGTGGGTTGCGTCGAAAGATGAGACAATTAGACCTGTCGAAACGCGGAGTAGATATCGATAGCAACCAGAAAACGGCGTGACTTTCCTCGATAATTCGCCGCTATTCCGGTTTGAAGTCGCCTTTAAGGCCAATTTGTGATTCTCGTGGTGTCGTCTCAATAATCCATAACTAGCCTGTTAGTTCAAGTCCCCGCCTCCGTCTCGTCGGTTTTCTCTCGTGGTTCCTCGCTCCGCCAGGTCGATGTAATCGGGTGGACCCCCACACCCCTTTGTTTCGTGTGGAACGGTGAACGGGTGGGGGAGAGGGTGGTGAGGCTGTACTTATATACCGGTGGTTTTAATACACTATTCATACAACAGTACCCTCGACAATCCCTCACAGATTATATTTGTTGTTATAGTATTATTTTATCAGAGAACGTTTGTAGAATAATCTCTCGGCATCCAAACCGTCCACCACCATCCACCAACCACCCCACCGCACTCCGTGGTTCCACCCGAAACGAAGGGGTGGGGGGCTCCCGATCGACACTCGGTAGAGTGTAACCGCCCCGGCCGATGGTCCTGAACCAACAACCGGTCCGTATCGATACGGGCCTGACTAACGAGTATCACGGTCGACGCCGATAGTTTTACCACCCGGTAAACAAACCGTACACACATCCATGAGACGACTCCCCACGCAGGACGAGGTGGTCCGATGAACGCCACCGACGACACGGGAACTGATGAGTCCGGGATCGGCGGGAGGATCCTGGACGGGGTCACCGTCCTCGACCTCTCGACGTTCGTCACCGGCGGCTTCTGCTCGGCGATGCTGGCGAACCAGGGCGCCGAGGTCGTCAAGATCGAACAGCCCGGCTACGGCGACGCCGTCCGCCACTCCGGGCCGCCGTTCATCAAGGGCGAGTCCCCGTATTACTGGACGCTGAGCTACGGGAAGAAGAGCCTCGAGCTCGACTTGAAAAACGACGACGCGAAAGAGGCGTTATACGAGCTCGTCGAGGAGGCGGACATCTTCATCCAGAACTTCCGGCCGGGGACCGCGGAGCGGCTTGACGTCGACTACGACACGCTCACCGACCACAACGAGGACCTGATCTATCTCGCGATCTCGGCGTTCGGACAGACCGGGCCGTGGCGCGAGCGCTCCGGCTACGACCTCCTCATCCAGGGGATGAGTGGAATCATGAGCGTCACCGGCGAGGCGGACCGCCAACCGGCGAAGGTCGGCCTGCCGATGACGGACCTGATCACGGCGATGTGGGCCGCCTTCGGGGCGACGACGGCACTCTACCGCAGAGAGCGCACCGGTGAGGGCGAGTATATCGACCTCGGCATGCTCGAGGCCACCCTGCCGTGGCTCACCAAGCAGGCCGGAATGGTGTTCGCGGGCGAGGAGACAAAGCGCATGGGGACGAAAGACCCCGTCCTCGCCCCGTACCAGACGTTCGAGACGAAAGACGGGTTCATCAACATCTGTATCCTCAACGAGAAGCTCTGGGGCGAGCTCTGCGAGGCGCTCGACCGGCCGGACCTCCCCGCGGACGACCGCTTCGAGATGAACGCGGACCGCGTGGAGCACCTCGACGAGCTCGAAGCCGAGATCGAGGCCACCCTCGCAGACAAGACGACCGACGAGTGGATCGAGGTCATCGCCGAGGACGCCGGCGTCCCCGCCGGGCCGGTGTACAGCGTCGAGGAGGCCCTCGACAGCCCGCAGATCGAGGCCCGCGGCACCATCACCGAGATCGAACACCCCGAACTCGGCGAGGTGCCCGTGATCGAACACCCGCTGAAGTTCCGCAACGCCGAGAGCGGCTTCGAGCTCCCGCCGCCGCTGCTCGGCGAACACAACCGTGAGGTGTTCCGCGAGCACGGCTACTCGGAGGCCGAGATCGACCGCCTCTCGGAGCTGGGCGTGTTCGGCGATGAGGGCGACGCCGACGACACGACCGCCGACGGGAATGACGACTGAAGTCCGCGTCGGCGGCGTCGGCATGACTCCGTTCGAGAGCGACTCCGGCCGGTCGCTCGTCGACCTCGCCGCCGCGGCCGCCGAGGAGGCCCTCGCGGACGCCGCAGTCGATCCTGCGGCCGTCGACGCGCTCCACTTCGGCAACGCCCTCGCCGAGGCGCTCGACGATAGCGCGGGGCTCGCGAACGCGCTGGCGGCCGCTCTCGGCCTCGACGGCGCGTCCGCGGACCGGATCGAGAACACGAGCGCGACCGGCGCGAGCGCGTTTCACCGCGGCGTCGAGGGCATCGGGAGCCGCGCCGCGGGAGGCGCCGGGAGCGACCGCACCGACGTCGCGCTCGTCGTCGGCGCCGAGAAGATGTCGGCGGGCGACACGCGGAGCGTCACCGAGGCGATCAGCCGGCTCGTCCACCGGCGCGAGTACGCGCAGGGGATCACCCTCCCCTCCTTCGGCGGGCTCGCCGCGGGCGCCTACCTCGACCGCCACGACGCGCCCCGCGAGGCGCTCGCCGCGGTCGCCGCGAAGAACCACGGGAACGCGGTCGACAACCCCGTCGCGCAGTTCCGCAAGCCGGTCGACGTCGAGGACGCGCTCGACTCCCCGATCGTCGCCGCGCCGCTCCGACTGTACGACTGCTGTCCGATGTCCGACGGCGCCGCGGCGGTCGTCCTGACGCGGACAGACGGGGGTGAGCCCGCCACGGACCGCGGGACCGAAGCCGCTCCCGCCCCGCGCGTCGCAGGTATCGCGAGCGCGACGGGCACCCACGCCGTCGCCGAGCGTCCGGACCCCCTCTCTATCGACTCCGTCCGGACCGCGGGCGAGCGCGTCTTCGACCGCGCCGGGATCCGCCCGGACGACGTCGACGTCGCCTGTATCCACGACGCGTTCACGGTCCTCGAACTGATCGAACTCGAAGAGCTGGGGTTCTACGAGCCCGGAACCGCGTGGGAGGCGACGCTCGACGGCGACACCGCGCTCGACGGCGACCTCCCGGTCAACCCCGGCGGCGGGCTCAAGGCCCGCGGCCACCCGCTCGGCGCGACCGGACTCTCGCAGATCGTCGAGCTCGTGTGGCAGCTGCGCGGCGACCTCCCTGCGGACCGCCGCGTCGACGGCGCGGAGACGGGTTTCGCGATCAACGTCGCCGGGTTCGGCAACAACAGCGTCTGTACGGTGTTGCGCGCGTGACGGGTCCGAAGGGAGAGACATCTGAGGACCGCGATCTCCCCGCGGACCGCGCCTTCGCCTGCCCTGACTGCGATCGACGCTGGTACTACGACCGGCGCCGCTGCCCGGACTGCGGCCGCTCGTCGGCGGACGCCGCGACGGTTCGACTCGAAACCGGGGCGGTCGTCGCGACGTCGACGGTCGAGACTACGCCGCCGGACGTCCGCGCCCCGAACCACCTCGCGCTGGTCCGGTTCGACGAGGTTCAACTGATCGCGCAGGCGGCCGACGGCGAGCTGTCTCCCGGCGATCGCGTTCGATTCGACGGCTCCCATCGGCTTCGCGACGGGCGCGAGCGGACCGACCCGCGGCTCGTCGCGATTGACGAGCCGTAACGATCGTAAAAACGCCGCCGTGACTCCTGATTCAACTGGTTCCGACCGTTTCAGACCTACTCCGTCCGTTCGAGCGACTCGAAGATGAACTCGTCCATCGCCTTCCGAGCCTCCTCGGGCGCGTCCTCGTGACCGAGCGAGATCCGGCGCCCGCGGGCGGCGTGGATGACGTCGGTCACCAGCTGGCCCATGCGCTCCGCGTCGACGTCGCGGAAGACGCCCTCCTCGATCCCCTCCTCGACGACCTCGACGATGCTGCCGCGGATGCGCTCGTAGTGGTCGTTGAACAGCTCGCGGTGTTCGCCGTCGTTTTGCGCGTGCGTGTACAGCTCGTGGTACACCTTCATCCGGTCCCAGTGGCTGAACTCCTCGAACTCGGGGCCGAACAGGCACTGGTCGACGCGGGCGCGAAGCTCGGTCCGCGGGTCCGCGTCGCCCTCGACGACCACGCTCCCCTCGTACTGGTCGATGATGTGTTCGAGGAACGAGGATATGAGGTCGTACTTCCCGTCGAAGTGGTAGTGGATCACCTGCCGCGTGAGGTCCATCTCCTCGCCGATGTCGCGCATCCGAAGGTCCTTGTACCCGTGCTTGCTCAGCGCGCGGAACGTCGCCTCCATGATCACCTCCTTCGTGTTCTTGGAGGACACCGTCTCGTCGCCTGTGTCGGCGTCGCCCGTGTTGGCGTCGCCTGTGTCGGCATCGCCCGTGTTGGGGTCGCCGGTGTCGGCGTCGTCGGTCGGGGACTCGGCGGGTTCGCTCGCCGATCCGCCGTGTAATTCGCTCATACCCACACTCTACGTGTGAGGTACATAATACGATTGCTCCTCCTCCTTCTCCCCATACTCCGATCCGCTCTCATTTACCGCCCGGTAAACTTTTAACCTCTTGGTCAAACCCTATTATCGAACATGACACAAACGATCGTGCGAAACGGGACCGTGGTCTCGCTCGACCCGGACGTGGGGGAGTTCGACGAGGCGGACGTCCTGATCGAGGACGGCGAGATACTCGAGGTCGGCACCGGGCTGTCGGCGTCGAACGCCGAGGAGATCGACGCCGCCGGGAAGATCGTCGTCCCCGGCTTCGTCGACTCGCACATCCACCTCGCGCAGACGCAGGTACGCGGGATCGCCGGCGACTGGTCGCTCATGGGCGAGTACTTCGACCACATGCTCGGGAACATCACCGGGCTCTACCGGCCCGAGGACATGTATCTCGGCGGCCTCTTCGGCGCGTTCGAGAAGCTCTACACCGGGACGACGACGGCCCTCGACTGGTCGTACCCCAACACGCTCGAACACGGCGAACGCGCGGTCGACGCGCTGCAGGACGCCGGCCTGCGCGCGGTGTACACCTACGGCCCGCCGGGCGACGACGCGGCGAAGTGGTGGTACGAGAGCGACGTGGGGCTCCCCGAGGAGAACGTCCGCGAACTCCACGAGGAGAAAATCCGCGACGACGACCTGCTCAGCCTCGCGCTCGGGCTCCGCGGCCCGGACTTCTGTACCGACGGGACCGCCCGCGCGGACCTCGAACTGGCGCGCGACCTCGGCGCCCTCTCGACGATCCACATGGGCGCCGCGCTGTGGCCGTCCTCCGAGTACGGCGACGACTACCAGGGCTTCGGCGCCATCGAGGACATGCTCGGCCCGGACGTCAACGTTGCCCACGGGAACCACTTCTCACAGGAGGACATCGACCACGCCGTCGAGCAGGGGGTCTCCTTCTCGTCGACCCCGGAGGTCGAGATGCAGATGGGCCACGGCATCCCCGTCACCGGCAAGGTGCTCGAAGCGGGCGGGCGCCCGACGTGGGGCGTCGACGTCTGCTCGAACGTCAGCGGCGACATGGGGAGCCAGATGCGTATCGGGATGCAGCTCCAGCGCATGTTCGACAATCAGGCGGTCTTAGAGGGCGACGAGGAGGTCACCGAGGTGAGCATCTCCGCGCGCGACACCCTGGAGATGGCGACCATCGAGGGCGCGAGGGCGCTCGGCCTCGACGACGAGATCGGGACGATCACGCCCGGCAAGCGCGCCGACCTCGTCTTGTTCGACGCCGACGACTTCCTGACCGCTCCCTGCCACAACCCGATCCAAACCGTCGTGTTCCAGTCTGACCCCTCGCACATCGACACCGTCCTCGTCGACGGCGAGGTCGTCAAGCGCGACGGCGAGCTGACGAACCCGAAGGTCGACGCGGAGTTCGACCGGTTCGTCGCCTCCGGCGAGCGACTGCTCGACGAGGCCGGCATCGACGCGTAACCCGCACAGAGCCGCCCCCTCCGTTTCGGGTCCACCGCAATCGCCCCTAACGAACCTTCCGAGCCACCAATCCGACGACAACGCACACGACACCCAATGCGAATCGGACAATACACCGACAGCGACACAACGCGAACCGACGGCACAGCCCCGACCGACAGCACATCCACGGCCGACCCCTGGGTCGGCGTCGCCACCGACGACGGCGTCGTCGACCTCGCGACCGCCGGCGCGGCCGCCGGCGTCGACATCGGCCCGAAGACGACCGACCTCCTCGCCGACTGGGAGTGGCGCCGCAAGGCCGACCTCGCGGTCGAGTACGCCGCGTCGACCGGCGTCGGCCTCCGCGACCCCGCCGACCTCGACCGCGCCGCGCCCGTCGACGACCCGCAGAAGGTCGTCTGCGTCGGGCTGAACTACCGCGACCACGCCGAGGAGGGCGACAACCCCATCCCGGACGAGCCGGTCCTCTTTTCGAAGTTCCCCACGTCGGTCGTCGGTCCCGAGGACGCGGTCCGCTGGGACCCCGAGTACACCGAGAAGGTCGACTACGAGGCCGAACTCGTCGCCGTGATCGGCGAGCGTGCCCGCCGCGTCGACCCCGACGAGGCCATGGAACACGTCGCGGGCTTCACCGTCGGCAACGACGTCTCCGCGCGCGACCTCCAGCACGGCGACGGCCAGTGGGTCCGCGGGAAGAGCCTCGACACCTTTGCGCCGACCGGTCCGGACCTCGTCACGACCGACGAGGTGGACGACCCCCACGACCTCGAGATCTTCGCCGAGATCAACGGCGAGCGCCTCCAGGAGTCGTCGACCGAGAACCTGATCTTCGGCGTCGACGAGCTGATCTCCTTCTGTAGTCAGGCGTTCACCCTCGAACCCGGCGACCTGGTGTTTACCGGGACGCCACCCGGCGTCGGCGTCTACCGCGAGCCCCCGGTGCTGCTCGGCGACGGCGACACCGTCACCGTCGGCGTCGAGGGCGTCGGCGAACTGACGACCGAGTTCGAGACGGAGTAGGACCCTTGGGTCGTCGGAGTTTATAAATAGAGCCGGCATAGCGAATCCTTCAAAGTCCTCAGTCACCCGTTATAAATGGCTGATACCGGATCGGCGACGAACACCTCCAAAGCCCCAGTTGCTCGCTTATAAGTTGCTGACAGTAGATCGACCACAAACACCTCCAAAGCCCCAGCCGCGAGGCCGCCGTACGCTCGCTGCGTTCCTCAGTCGGTCGCTGGCGCTCCCTCCCTGCGGTACTTACGTCGCCTACGGCGGCCTCGCGCCTGCCCCTTTGAGTCCCACCCCGCACAGCAACCGCACCTCACGCCTCCCCAGCCTCGTCGGCGGTCCTCCGCTTCGCTCCGGACCGCCGACTCCCTCGCGCGTGCTCCTCGCGGCCGCCTGCGGCGGCCACTCGGAGGCACGCGCCACCGCACCGCACGGATCGATTTAAATAGTCTACTCCGCCAGCCCGAACACGTCCCGCGGGTTCTCGTACACGACGGTGCGGATGTCGTCGACGTCGATGCCGTAGCGGTACAGCTCGAATATCGCGCGCTTCACGGCGTACGGGTCCGTGCGCAGCACGTTCGCGGTGTCGGTGTCGATCATGACTCGCTCGGGGCCGTACTCGTCGATGGCGTTCGCCACGTCGGCGGCGTCGACGCCCACGAGCCACGAGTGGCCGATGGTGTAGCTCAGGTAGCAGTCAGTCTCTTCCACCAGGTACGCAGTGTTGTTCGCGTCCGCGTGCGAGGCGACGACGCGCTCCTCGTCGAGTCCGGCGTCGTGCGCGGCCTCGACGTCGCGCTTTACTGCTTCCAGCGCCGGGTTCTCGCCGTCGAGGACCGGCTCCGTGCCGAGTCCGGCGTTCTTCTCGTAGCCGGGGGTGACGCCGAGGTCGTCGCGGTACTCCCGTTTCGCCTCGGGCGAGGTGTTCGGCGTGTGGAGCAGGACGGGGAGGCGGTGGTCGGCGGCCAGCTCCATCTGCGCCTGGACGACCGCCTGCTGTTCGTCGATGTCCCAGCGCTCGACGTGCTGGCTCGGCGTGACGCCCGTCTCGCCGACGGCGACGACCTCGTCGAGCGCGCAGTAGTCGCCCATCGCGGCCAGCAGCTCATCGAGGTTCTCGATCCGAACGCCGGTGTGGACGCCGAGGCTCAGCTTCGCCTCGAAGAAGTGGTTGCGCTCGATCGCTTGCCGACGGTTGACCGCGTCGTCCCACAGGAATCGGATGTCGCTCGCCTCCACTGGCTTGTAGGGGGTCCAGTGGTACCCCGACGACACCATCACCATCGAGCGGCAGCCGGAGAGCGCGTACCGCTCGCGGTCCTCCCACGAGAGCGTGTGCGCGTGGTTGTGCGGGTCGATCCACGGAACGTTCAGCAGTTCGGTCGGGAGGTCGGCGGCCGACTCGTCCACGTAATCGGCGTCAGTCGGGCGGACCGTGGCGTGGGGCGCGGGCATGGATTCTCCATCGTGCCCCGGCCACTTAGCGTTTTACAGATTGGTAAAACTTTATTATGCGCCCGACTCACTCACGGATATGACACTGTTGATCGGGACAGACTCCGGGCTGTACCGAACCGACGACGTCCCCTTCGAGCGCGGCGACCTCGACCCCGTCCTCGACTGCGGGGTCGTCACCGCGGTGAAGTCGTGGGACCACACCGAGGGCGTCTTCGTCGCCTCCTCGACGGGCGCGTACCGCTCGCTCGACGGCGGCGAGACGTGGACCGACCTCGAGGTCCCCCTCGGCGACCGCTTCTGGCACGCGGGGCAAAGCGAGGTGTGGTCGATCCTCGCGACAGCGGACGGCGCGCTGTACGCCGGCACCAACGACCCGTACGTCTTCCGCTCGGTCGACGGCGGCGAGACGTGGACCGAACAGAAGGGGTTCCGCGAGCTCCCCTCGCGCGGCCACTGGGAGTCGCCGATCGACCCGCATTACGCCCGCCTTCGTGCGCTCGAGGCGGTCCCCGGCCGCCCCGACCACCTGATCGCGGGCGTCGAGGCGGGCGGGATTCACGTCAGCCGCGACGGCGGCCGGACGTGGTCCGACCACCGCGACGCCATCGTCGACGACGTCCACCAGATCCTCCCGATCTCGGAGGACGTCTGGCTGGCGGCGACGGGCTACCTCGACCACGACTTAGAGAACCTCGGCCTCGGCCACGCGGTCGGCGAGGGCGGCCTGTGGCGGACGACCGACGCCGGCAAATCGTGGGACCGAGTCGACGTCGGCAACGACTTCTCGTATATCCGTCGGGTGTTCGTCCACGACGGCCGGGTGATCTTCTGCGGCGGCGAGGAGGCGCCCCCGGCGTGGGTGAACGACGACCACGGGGTCGCCCTCTTCGAGTCGACGAACTTCGGCCGCGACTTCGAGCGCGTCGACTTCCCCGGCGAGCCCCACGAGATCATCGAGACGTGGGCGGTCCACGACGGCGACGTGGTCTGCGGCTCCGGGCTCTTCGACGTCCCCGACGAGCGCGACGACGTGGAGGGCCGGATCATGCGGCGCCTCGGCGGCGAGGCCGACGAGGGGCCGACCTACGAGACGGTCGGGCGCGTCGACGCGAACGTCAGCCGGATCGAGGTGGTCTGAATGGCGGGCGAGACTGATTCTCCCGACGAGTCGGAGGCGGACCGGGGTCGCGACGCGCCGTCGCTGCTCGGCCGCTCGCTGTACGGCGGCGTCCTCGCGTACATGGCCGTCGACGGGTTCAAAAACAACGACAAGCGCGTCGCCGTCGCCGAGGAGAAGGGCGTCCCGATGCCCGACGTCCTCGTCCCGTTCGTCACCGGGATGCTGTTGGTCGCCAACCTCGGCATCGTCCTCTGGCGGCTCCCGCGGGCGGCTGCGGGCGCGCTCGTCGTCTTCTTCCTCGGGACGACGCCCGCGATCCACGACTTCTGGACGATGGAGAGCAAAGAGCGGCAGGGGAACAAGATCAACTTCCTGAAGAACCTCGCCCTGCTCGGCGGCGCAATCGTCTTCCTCGACGCCGCGAGCGAGGGCGACGGGGAGAGCAACGGTGACGGGGAGAGCGACGGCGACGAGAACTGACTCGAACTACCCCACTTCCGCATTTCGGGTTCGTCCGGCGCCGACGCTCCGGATCGGCGATGTCTGACGCAGTTCTTAAGTGACCGCGGCGTGGAGGCTACCGTAATTCCCCGAACGGGCGTCGAGCGCTCGGATCGAACGGCGTCGCGAAACGACCGCGGTGTTCGGGTAAACCACACGGATTGGAGGCCAGGATGGGACTGCTCACGAATCTCAGAGACAGCATATCGCGGGTCACGGACGGCCTGTTCGCGGCCGACGAGCCCAAGCGGATCGGGATCTACGGACCGCCGAACGCCGGCAAAACGACCCTCGCAAACCGGATCGCACGCGACTGGACGGGTGACGCCGTCGGGCCCGAGAGCCACATCCCGCACGAGACTCGCCGGGCCCGCCGGAAGGAGAACGTGGAGATCGAGCGCAACGGGCGCAAGGTAACCATCGACATCGTCGACACCCCCGGGGTGACGACGAAGGTCGACTACAAGGAGTTCTTAGACCACGACATGGAGAAGGACGACGCCGTCCGCCGGTCGCGCGAGGCGACCGAGGGCGTCGCGGAGGCGATGCACTGGCTCCGCGAGGACGTCGACGGCGTCATCTACGTGCTCGACTCCACGACGGACCCGTTCACGCAGGTGAACACGATGCTGATCGGGATCATCGAGTCGCAGGACCTCCCCGCGCTCATCCTCGCGAACAAGACGGACCTGCCGGGGTCGGACGTCCAGCAGATCGCGAACGCCTTCCCGCAACACGAGACGATTCCGCTGTCCGCGCTGGAGGGCGACAACATGGACGAAGTGTACACCAAGATAGCGGAGTACTTCGGCTGATGCCCGGCCCGAAAGCCAACGTCGACGCCGCGGACGACCCGGACGACGGCGACGACGGCGTCCGGATCGACATGATAAGCGGCGCGCGGATGGAGGGGCTCACGACCATGGAGAAGATCCGCCTCATCCTCGACGGCGTCCGCGACGGCAACATCGTCATCCTCGAAGAGGGGCTCTCCCCGGACGAGGAGTCGCGGCTCATCGAGGTGACGATGACCGAGATCAGCCCCGACGACTTCACCGGCATCGAGATAGAGACGTACCCGAAGGCCGAGGCGGGCGACCAGAGCTTCCTCGACAAGCTGATGGGTCGGGAGTCGACCCAGAAGCTCACGGTGATCGGCCCGGCGAACCGCATCGAGACCCTCCACAAAGACGAGAACCTCATCAGCACGCTCGTCTCCCGCAAGTAGATGCCCCACCAGTGTACCTCCTGCGGGCGGACGTTCCCCGACGGCTCCAAGGAGATGCTGTCGGGCTGTCCCGACTGCGGCGGGAACAAGTTCCAGTTCAAGCCCGCCGGCGCGACGGACAACCACGCCGACGAGGTCGGCCAGCCGTCCGGATCTGCCCCCGACTCGCCCGACTCTGCCGCCGACGCGTCCGGGGCCGCCGCCGAACCGTCCGATCGGACGACGCCGACCGGCGATCAGGCGGCACCGACTCCGGACGAGGGCTCGGTCGACCGCCGTCCGGCCGATTCCGCGGACGCGACGCCGAGCGATCAGGTCGAGTCGGCGTCGAGCGACGCCGCCGCGAGCGCCGACTCCCCGACCGAGGCCGACGGCACGGAGCAGATCGCGGACCGGAGCGACGAGGACACCGCGCAGGCGAGCGCGCGCTCCGAGGTGGTGTCCCCGGACGAGCTCGACCGCGCGAGCCGCGACGTCGACCCCGCCGAGACGCCGCCGGCCGAGGAGGAGCCGCAGCCGGGCATCGACGCGCTCCGCGACGAGCTGAACGACCAGTTCGAGAGCATCCGCATCGTCAGCCCCGGGCAGTACGAGCTCAACCTGATGGAGCTGTACGACAGACAGGAGTACATCATCTCCCTCCAGGAGGACGGCCGCTACGTCATCGAGATGCCCGACGCGTGGGGGATTCAAGACGAGTAGCGCCGTCCTCCCCGGTCCGTAACGCCCGCTCGGTGACGCGAGCGTGGCGTCGTTTTTTTCTTCTCGCGCCCGCGATCTCTCACTTCGGTGATCGTTCGTTCCGTTTTCATCCCCTCGCGGCCGCCACTTCGTGCGGTTCTGTGATTCGGGCGACCCTTGTCGAAGAAGATACTGTTATCCGGCTTCCTCCGCTACGGAGTCGCATGTTTACCGATCGCCGTCGACCGAGCCGGGACTCCGGCCTCGGTCCGGACCGCGCCGTTTCGCCCGCTCGCCGCCGACAACCCGCCGGAAAGCGACCGGCGCGACCGTCCGCCAGCGACCGACCGTCCCGGACTCGCAACGGGGTAGCCGCATGCGCGTAGTCGCGAAGTTCGGCGGCACGAGCCTCGGAAGCGGGGACCGGATCGAGCGCGCGGCCGACTCGGTGGCGAGCGCGGTCGCGGCCGGCCACGAGATCGCGGTCGTCGCGAGCGCGATGGGGTCGACAACGGACGATCTCCTCGACGACATCACCTTCGAGACGGACGACGCCGACCGCGCGGAGATCGTCTCGATGGGCGAGCGCACCAGCGTCCGTATGCTGAAGGCCGCGCTATCCGTCCGCGACGTCGACGCGGTCTTCCTCGAACCCGGGCACCCCGACTGGCCGGTCATCACGGACGAGCGCGGCGAGGTCGACGTCGCGGAGACGAAGCGCCGGGCGCGGGAGATCGCCGCCGACATGGACGGCGTCGTCCCGATCATCACGGGATTCCTCGCCGAGGACCACGACGGCAACGTCACCACGCTCGGGCGTGGCGGGTCGGACACGACCGCGGTCATGCTCGGCAACTACATGGACGCCGACGAGGTCGTGATCGTTACCGACGTCGAGGGCGTGATGACGGGCGACCCGCGGGTTGTCGAGGGGGCGCGCAACGTCGGGCAGATCACCGTCGACGAGCTGCGGAACCTCTCCTTCCGCGGCGCCGAGGTGGTCGCGCCCTCCGCGCTCTCGTACAAGGACGAGGACCTCGCGGTCCGGGTCGTCCACTACCAGCACGGCGACCTGCTCCGGGGCGGCACCCGGATCGAAGGCGAGTTCGAGAGCCTGATCGACATGCGCGAGGAGCCGCTGGCGTGTCTCACCATCGCGGGCCGGGCGATCCGCAACCGGCCGGGGATCCTCTCCGAGCTGACGAACGCGCTCCGCGCCGAGGAGATCAATATCGACGCGGTCGCCTCCGGGATGGACTCGGTCACCTTCTACGTCGACGTCGACGTCGCGGAGACCGCCGAGGCGCTGCTCCACGAGACGGTCGTCACCGACGAGGCGCTCTCCTCGGTCACCGTCGCCGACCCCATCGCCGTGATCCGCGTCACGGGCGGCGAGCTCCCCAACCAGTCGGGCGTCATTCAGGACATCATCGCGCCCATCGCGGAGGCCGGCATCAACATCATCGACCTGATCACGAGCGCGACCTCCGTCGCGGTGTTCGTCGACTGGGACGACCGCGAGGAGGCGCTCGAAATCGTTCAAGATCGGTTCGACTGAGTCGAACGTCTGTTTTAGCGCCTCAAGCGCTAGAATTCGATCCCGCCGAATTCACAAGGGAAAAATCCCGCCCTGAAGGGCGGGGAGGATGTCACCCATCGAAGCCGGCGTCACGCAAGACGATACCGAGAGCGCGGGTCATCTCCTCGCTCGCTTCCCGGCTTGACAGTCCGTTCGCTTCGGCCAGTTCGGTTGTCGAAATCCCCCGTGGTATTTCGAAATAACAGTTCTGTACGGCACTCTGGAGGAGTGCCTGCTGGGTGTCGGATAACTCCGATTCGGAGCTGCGATTTGATCCCATGTTTGCTCACCCGCCGATCTTGAGCGGCAACTCGACGACAACCGACCCGCTTTTCCTCTCTCACACAGTGTGTTAATTATTCACATTCCGGTGGAAGTAGTCTGTCGAGTGATATGTGCGCTGTACTCGGCGTTCCTGCCGGAATGCGTCATCAGCGACGGATCTCACCAGAGTACCGAGATCGGCGTTCAGTCCGCTCCGACCCTCAGTCGCTCTCTTCCGGGTCGAACCGGTACCGCGTCGTCGACGCGCCGTCGATCCGGGGCCCCGAGCCGACCGCCGCGAACCCGACGGCTTCGGCCGCGTTCCCGGCGCTCCCGTCGGTCGGGAGGACAGCCTCGACGGGCATCCCCTCCCGGGTCCCGAACCGAACCGGCTCCTCGAACAGCCGCCGGACCGCGTCGGAGCTCCCCTCGACGTTCGTCACGTGGACGACGCCGTCGCGCACGTCGAACGCGACGAACCCGTCGACCGCGTCGACCGGGGTGTCGGCGCCGTCGTCGGCGCTCCGACTCGCCGACTCTCTCTCGTCGCCGGCGCCGTCGCGGTCGGCCGCTCCGTCGGTCACCGCGACGCGCACCGACCGGTCGTGGATCATGTCGCGGACGACGCCTTCGGGCCGGCCAGTCATCGACCCCAGGGCCGCGGCGTCGGCCTCGACCGCGTCGCGAACTCGCATACCTTCGCACTCTCGCCGGACGACATAAAATCGCCGCACGCCTGCCGCGGACCGGATGATTTTAACGACCGGCGGACGCACGGACGCGCATGTCCAAATCAACGAAGATCGTGGTCGGAACGGTCGGCATCTCGGCCGTCCTCTCGGTGCTCATCATCCTCTCGTACGTCCTCGGCTGATGTTCTCGACCCGGCCGCTCGACGACGACCTCGCGGCGGTCCGCGACCGCTACGCGCCGGGATCGCCCGTCCTCGACGTCGAGTCAGACTTCGAGACGCTCCCGCCGGCCGCCGCGGAGGATCTCGGGCTCTTCGTCGACGCGCTCGCCCCCGCGTCGTACCCCGCCGAGTGGCTCCCGGAGGCGGTCCCGGACCTGCTCCGGAAGCACGCCGGGCCGGCGTTCACCATTGGGTTACCGGGCGACGGGACCGTCGTCCGGACGACGCAGACCGAGCCGTCGGCCGTCCTCGTCAAGCGGCGCGCGGAGGGGACCCCGGACGACTTCCTCGCCTTCCTCGTCGCCGAGCGACTGGTCCAGATCGACTGCGAGCCGGCGCCGAGTGCCGTCGTGGGCGACGCCGCCGCCGCGAACTCCGGCGCGTCGAACGGTGGTGCCTCGAACGGCGGCAGTTCCCCCGGGCTCCCCGAGTCGTTCTTCCCCTTCTTCGGCGACCGCTACCGCGACCTCGACGCGGCGATCCGCCGTCCGGACCCGGACACGGGCGAATCGACGACCGGGTTCGGCCCGACCGACGTCTTCCAGGTCGCGAACGCGCTGTTCGACGCGTGGGTCGGGCTCCACACCCGAGACGCGTTCGCCTCGTGGGAGGGTGAGCACCCTCGGCTGTTCGACGCGTGGATCGACGCCGGCGAGCGGCTCTCCGGTCGGCTGGGCGACCTCTCCGGCGAGGTCGCGCGCGGCGACACGGAGTTCCCGAGCGCGACGGAGTACGCCTGCTCGGCGGTGAAACACGACCTCGACCTCCCGGCGCCGTACGGCGCGCTCGACACCACGGCCTACCGAGACCGAGGGGCGGCCTACGCCGTCGCGTGGGCGGAGAAGACGTTCGCGGCGCTCGTCGGCGACGAGGAGTGACAGAGCACCCTCCCCGAGAACTAGGACACCCGCGGCGGAACCCCGTTTCAGATGTCGACGACGACGTTTCCGTCCTCGTCGAGGTCGATGACGCCGTCGAACAGGTCGCGGAACCGGTCGAGCGTCGCCACCTCGTGGACCTCCTCGGAGAGGTGGAAGATGCCGACCGCGTCGTGTTCATCGAGGAGGTCGAGGATCTCGGCGGCCGCCTCGTACACCGCGTCGTCGTCGGCGTAGTAGGCCATCTCGGTGAGCGAGTCGACCGAGACGCGCCGCTTCCCATCGCTCTCGGTGAGGAACCGCTCCACGCGGTCGACGACCCCGTCGAGGTCGTCCGGCGCGGAGACGTAGTAGACGTCGTCAGCAGTGCGCCGCGAGTAGCCGCGCTCGACGGAGAGCGTGTCGAGGATGGTCGCCTTCGTCTCGTCGACGTCGTAGTACTCCAGTTTCTGCTCGACCTCGCGCGCGGTGGTCCGGGTCGAGACGACGAGGAAGGCGTCGGTGTCAGTTTTTAAGAAGTCCGTGTCGATCCGGTCCGTCTCGCCGATGCTCGGGTGGACGAGGAGGAGCCCGGTCCCGCCCGGTATCGTTTCCGGCCCGTTCTCGACGGCGAGCGTGTAGTCCATGGGATCGGCAATCGCCCGACCGACTTAACGATGCGGGACGGGTCGCTCCGAGACCGACCGACCCCGTCGGGTCGATCGCCGCTCGCGGCGGCCGCCGCGCCCGCTTCGCCGCGACCCACCACCGTTTCGTCTGGAGATCCCGATAGGTGTGCGCCGGCCGTCCCCGCGCCGGTCGGTTTTTTTGCCCCGCCCGCCCTCGGTGCGTTCGATGCCCGGGCACGACTCCGCGCGCGACATCTACCGGCAGGCGCTTCCGGTGATCGGCGTCAGTCTGCTCGCCGGGCTGTTCGCAGGGACGATACTCGCCTCCGACACCATGCGCGCGAACATCGCGGAGGTCCCCGGCCTCCTCCTCCTTCTGCCTGCGTTCCTCGCCACCCGCGGGGGGGTGTACGGCTCGCTCGGCGCCCGGCTCTCGACGGGGCTCCACCAGGGGATCATCGAGCCGCGGTTCCGGCTCGACCGCCGGCTCACGAACGCGGTCGTGGCCTCCTTCCTCAACGGGATGACCGTCTCCGTGTTCATCGCGGTCGTCACCTACGCGACGCTCGTCCTCTTCGGCGACGGCGGGAGCCTCTTCCAGCTGGTCGGCGTGATGGTCGTCGCCGGGTTCCTCTCGGCGGTGCTGATGATCACCGTCCTGATCGCGGTCATCTTCGTCGGCTACCGGCGCGGCCTCGACCCCGACAACGTCATCGGGCCGGTCGTCACGACGCTCGGGGACGTGTTCGGGGTGTTCTTCCTCCTCGTCGGGGTCGCCGTCGTGGGGGCGGTGTCGTGACGGACCCTCAGTCGACCGCCGTCGACGAGTGGTCGATATGGCGCATCGTCCGGACGATGATCCCGCTTCTGGCCGCGCTGTCGGTGCTTCAGCTCGTCTCCGGGACCGTACTTGAGACCTACGAGGCGGTCCTTCTGCGGTACCCGGCGCTCCTCGTCTTGGTACCCGTCCAGATCGGCACGGCCGGCAACCTCGCGTCGATCACTTGCTCGCGGCTCACCACCCAGCTGTACCTGGGGACCTACGAGCTCAGCCCCTCGAACCCCGCGCTCCGGGCGAACGCGGGCGCGGTGTTCGCCCTCGCGGCGACCGTCTTCGGCGCGGTGGGGATCGCCGCGTGGGGGATCGGCCTCGCGCTCGGCGGGTCGCTCGCGCTCGGCCGGGTGCTGCTTATCTCTCTGGTCTCCGGGCTCTGTCTCGCCGTCCTCGTCGTCGTCGCCAGCGTCGCCGCCGTCGAGGTCTCCTACCGCGTCGGGCTCAACCCCGACGACACGACGATCCCCGTGGTGACGAACCTCTGTGACATCGCCGGCGTGTTGATCCTCTTCGCGGTCGTCTCGGTCGTGCTGTGAACCGGCGCGGAAGGCGGGATACGAACCGGTCGCGTTCAGAACACGCTGTCGGCGGTCGCCGCGCCGACGACGCTGAACACCGCGCTGACGGCGACGGCCTTGAGCGTCGTCTCCCACAGCTCCCGCCCGGCGATTCCCTGATCGATGAGGAACGTGGCCGGCGCGTCAAAGAGGAGCGCCAGCAGCAGCACCGACCCGAAGGCGACGATCATCAGCGAGAGGAACCGCGCGGGGACGCCGGCGATCTCCTGTTCGCCGTCCGGGTCCCGGTCCGTGTCGGCGCGATAGAGCGCGGCATAGCCGATCAGGGCGACGACCCCGGCGGTCGCCACGCCCTGGATCCAGTGCATGCCGGCCGCCAGCACCCACACCTCCTCGGTGACGACGAACGGCCCGGCGAGCAGGAACCCCCCGACGGCCTGCTGGGCGGAGTCCGCCAGCCGGTACGTCGGACGGCGGAGCCCCTTCGGCCGCTTCATACCTCCTCCACGCGCCCGGCGCGAATAAAACGTCGCCGCTTCGCGGTCGGCGCCGACGGGTGGGAGCCTTCGCCGCCGCCCCGCTCCGAACGCATTTTCACCCGCCCGCCCCTCGCGGCCCGTATGAGCGTTCGCGAGGAGTTCGACGAGTGGGCGGCGAGCGGGAAGGACCGCGGCATGGAGGACCGCCACTGGCACACCGCGAAACACGTCTTAGCGCGGATGCCGGCCGAGGAAGGCGACGCCGTCCTCGATTTAGGCACCGGCTCCGGCTACGCGCTCCGCGCGCTCCGCGAGCGGGGAATTGGGCGCGGCTACGGCCTCGACGGCGCCCCGGAGATGGCGCGCAACGCCCGCGGGTACACCGACGATGACGCGGTCGGCTACCTCGTCGGCGACTTCGACGAGCTCCCGTTCGCCGACGACTCGCTCGACCACGTGTTCTCGATGGAGGCGTTCTACTACGCGGCCGACCCGGTCCACACGCTCGAAGAGGTCCGTCGCGTGCTGAAGCCGGGCGGCACCTTCTACTGCGCCGTCAACTACTTCGAGGAGAGCGAGACGACCCACGCGTGGCAGGAGCACATCTCCGTCGACATGACGCTCTGGTCGCGCGGAGAGTACCGCGAGGCGTTCCGCGAGGCGGGCCTGTACGTCGCCGAGCAGGACGCGATCCCGGACCGGGAGGTGGAGATTCCGGACGCGTCGGCGTTTCCCACTGAGGGGTACGAGACACGCGAGGCGATGGTCGACCGCTACCGGACGTGGGGGACGCTGTTGACGGTCGGCGTGGCACCCTGACGTATACCCATGTACGATCGTCGTCGCCCGGTTTCTCTTTTTATAAGTATTCGTTGCTGCGGCGACCGTCTCCGAAGACACAGCCACATATTTATAAATGACTGAAAACGGATCGGCGGAGAACACCTCCAAAGCCCCAGCCGTGAGGAGGGCGCACGCTCGTTGCGCGCTTCAGTCGCTCACTTCGTTCGCTCCTTCCAGTGCTTACATCGCCTGCGCCCTCCTCACGGCTGCCCCTTTGAGTCCCACCCCGACCGCACAGCCCCGCACCTCACGCCTCCCCAGCCTCGTCGGCCGGCCCCCGCTTCGCTCCGGCCGGCCGACTCCCTCGCGCGTGCTGCTCGGCCGCGATGCGGCCTCGCAGGCACGCGCCACCGCGGATCTATTTATAAGGGTACCTCGGTTTCGGCGGTCGCGGCCGCGCCCTCCGTCTCCCTTCATCGCGGTCTTCCGACGGTTTAAATCGGGTCGGGGCCCAGACTCCGGTAATGGAACCGAGTTCGCTCTCCGGGCTCCCCGCGGGCGTCGGCGAGGCGCTCGAAGCGGAGGGCGTCGCGGAGCTGTACCCGCCACAGGAGGCGGCGGTCGACGCGGGCGTCGTCGACGGCGAGAGCCTCGTCGCGGCCGTGCCGACCGCCTCGGGGAAGACGCTGATCGCCGAGCTGGCGATGCTCTCCTCGATCGAGCGCGGCGGCAAGGCCCTGTACATCGTTCCGCTGCGCGCGCTCGCCAGCGAGAAGAAGGCCGAGTTCGAGCGCTGGGAGGAGTTTGGCGTCACGGTCGGCGTCTCCACGGGCAACTACGACTCCGATGGCGAGTGGCTCGCGAGCCGCGACATCATCGTCGCCACCTCCGAGAAGGTGGACTCGCTCATCCGGAACGGCGCCCCGTGGATCGACGACCTCACCTGCGTCGTCAGCGACGAGGTCCACCTCGTCGACGACTCGCACCGCGGCCCCACCCTCGAAGTCACCCTCGCGAAGCTCCGCAAGGTGAACCCCGGCCTCCAGACGGTCGCGCTCTCCGCGACCGTCGGCAACGCCGACGTCATCGCCAACTGGCTCGACGCCGAGCTCGTCGAGTCCGACTGGCGACCCATCGAACTCCGGACGGGCGTCCACTTCGGCAACGCGATCAACTTCGACGACGGGAGCCAGCGCGAGGTGCCCGTCGAGCGCGGCGAAGACCAGACCGCGCGGCTCGTCGCCGACGCCTTAGACACCGAGGAGGACGGACAGGGCGGCTCCTCGCTCGTGTTCGTCAACTCCCGGCGCAACGCGGAGTCGTCGGCCCGCAAGCTGGGCGAGGTCACCGCGCCGCGGCTCACCGGCGACGAGCGCGACCGCCTCCGCGAACTGGCCGAGGAGATCCGCGGCGTCTCCGACACCGACACCTCCGAGGACCTCGCGGACGCGGTCGAGCAGGGCTCGGCGTTCCACCACGCCGGCCTCGCGAGCGAACACCGCAGCCTGATCGAGGACGCGTTCCGCGACCGCCTGATCAAGTGCGTCTCCGCGACGCCGACGCTCGCGGCGGGCGTCAACACTCCTGCGCGCCGGGTGATCGTCCGCGACTGGCGCCGCTACGACGGCGAGTTCGGCGGGATGAAACCCCTCGACGTCCTCGAAGTCCACCAGATGTGCGGCCGCGCGGGGCGCCCCGGCCTCGACCCCTACGGCGAGGCGGTGCTGCTCGCGAACGACGCCGACACCCGCGAGGAGCTGTTCGACCGCTACGTCTGGGCCGAGGCCGAGCCGGTCCGCTCGAAGCTGGCGGCCGAACCCGCGCTCCGGACCCACGTCCTCGCGACGGTCGCGTCCGGCTTCGCCGCCACCCGCGAGGGGCTGCTCTCCTTCCTCGATAACACCCTCTACGCGACCCAGACCGACGACGAGGGGCGCCTCGCCGCGGTCACCGACACCGTCCTCGACTACCTCGAGGTCAACGGCTTCGTCGACCGCGACCGCGAGGGCGGGAGCGAGAGCCTCGCGGCCACCGGCATCGGCCACACCGTCTCGCGGCTCTACCTCGACCCGATGAGCGCGGCCGAGATACTCGACGGCCTCCGGACTGTGGCGGACGGCGCGGACGCGGGCGCCGACGCCGCGGACGGCGCGTTCGTTCCGGCGGACGGCGCCGACGCGGACCCCGGCGCCGACGGCGACGAGCCGGGGTTCACGACGTACACGCGGGCGGACGACGAAGAGCGCGATGCCGGTGCGGAGTCGAACGAAGCGACCCAATCGGAGCCCCCCGCCGTCACCCCGCTCGGCCTCTATCACCTCGTCAGCCGGACGCCGGACACCTACGAGCTGTACCTCAAGTCCGGCGACCGCGAGGAGTACACGGAGGTCTGCTACGAGCGCGAGACGGAGTTCCTCGGCGACGTCCCCTCCGAGTACGAGGACGTGCGCTTCGAGGACTGGCTCGCCGCGCTGAAGACGGCGCGCCTGCTGGAGGACTGGGCGAACGAGGTCGACGAAGACCGGATCGCGGAGCGGTACGGCGTCGGCCCCGGCGACATCCGCGGCAAGGTCGACACTGCCGAGTGGCTCCTCCGGGCCGCGGAGACGCTCGCTCGCGACGTGGAGGGTATCGACGGCGACGTCGTCGTTCAGGTCCGGGAGGCCCGCAAGCGGCTGGAGTACGGCGTCCGCGAGGAGCTGCTCGACCTCGCCGGCGTCCGCAACGTCGGCCGTAAGCGCGCCCGCCGGCTCTACGAGGCCGGCATCGAAAGCCGCGCGGATCTCCGGGAGGCCGACAAGGCGGTCGTGCTGGGCGCGCTCCGCGGCCGCGAGCGCACCGCCGAGCGCATCCTGGAGAACGCCGGCCGCGAGGACCCCTCGCTCGACGGCGTCGACCCCGACCGCTCGGCCTCCGCCGCGGCGACCGCCGGCGCGGACGCCGACGGCGACGGCGACGGACAGGCGAGCCTGGGTGATTTCGGATGACCGACTCCGCGGCCGGCGCCGACGGCGACGCGGAGCCGACGGCCGATGCGGAGAGAGAACCGGCGCCCGACCCCCCGGTCCGCCTCGTTCGCGGCACCTTCACGATCGACGACCTCGACGGGTTCCTCGCCGACCTCGACGGGATCGCCACGGCGACCGACGCCGTCGTCCAGGCGTTCGACGCCGACCTCATCGTCTCCGCGACGCAGCTCCGCGAGGCGGCGCGGCTCGCGGCGCGTGCCGTCGCTCGCGGCGAGGCGGTCGCGCGCGACCCCGGCGTCGAGATCCTGTTGTACGCGGCCGGACGCAGGCAGATAGACCGTGCCCTCGACCTCGGCGTCTCGGAGGGCGAGCGCCCCGCGGTCGTCCTCGCCGCGGACTTCGGCGGTGTCGCCCGCGCCGACAACCCGCCCGCCGACCTCGACGGGGCGGCCGAGGCGCTTCGAGACCTCGCGACTGATTCGACCGATTCGACCGAAATCCCTGACGACGACGCGCTCGACTGCGCGTTCGACGGGAGTCGCGTCCGCGAGTTCTACGGCGTCACCGACCGCGAACTCGCCGCGACGAACGGCACCCTCGCCGACATCGTCCGCGAGCGCGTCGCGCTGCTAGACGTCGAGAAGTGACCGCGGGTTCCCGGGCCGCCGACCGAACCCCTTCGTTTCGACTGGAAACCCGGAGACGGAGACGCCGCTCCGTTCCAGTCGAAGCGAGGCGCGGAAAAGTAGTCCATCCTGGATTCGAACCAGGGTCGTTGCCCCCAGAAGGCAACAGGATTGGCCACTACCCCAATGGACTGCGCACTCTCCGATAACCAGTACGTGTTTGTAAGCGTTGCGCGTCGCGGCCGCCGTGCGATCCGTTGACGGTGGCGTCGCATCGCTGACGCCGAGGCGAGAGGACCGCGGCGGCGACGGCGGCGAACCCCGCTCGCGGGATCGCGTTCGTGCGTACATCGACGCGCTTTAATCGAGAGAATACGCACGAAGCTGTATGTACGTCGGACGATTCGTCGTCGTCGCGCCCGGCATCGGCGGCTACCGCGTCTCCTCGCGCTCGTTCCCGAACCGCCGCGTCCGCGACCGCGGCGAGACGCTCACCGTCGGCCCGACCCCGGACGCACCCGAGACCGACAACCCGTACGTCTCGTACAACTGCGCGCGGGCGGTCGAGGCCCCGACCGGGGAGCCGCTGGCCGCCCTCGGTAACGGCTCGCACGTCGACCCGATCGCGGAGAAGTTGGAGCGCGGCTACCCCGCCCGCGACGCGCTCGCGTCGGCGCTGCTCGCGCTCGACTACGAGAAGGACGACTACGACACGCCCCGCGTCGCCGGCGTCGTCGGCGCCGACGCGGCGACGATCGGCGTCGTCCGCCGCGACGCGCTGCTCGTCGAGGCCGTCGACGAGCCCACCGTGGTCGCGACTTACGAGACGGACTCGCCGGAGCCGTACGACCTGACCGCGAGCGACGCCGAATCGGTCGCGACCGAACTGCTCGGCGCCGACCTCGAACACCCGGTCTGTGCCGCGGGCGCGACCGTCGACGGCGACGGCGTCTCGCTCGCGTTCGACAACGGCGACGACTGACTGGTCGAGCGGAACGGGGGCCACCGGAAGCGGCCGCCCGCCTTTCCGCCTCCCGACGCCTTTTGCCTCCCCCGTCCGACTGACGCGCATGGAGCGCGTCACCGCGGCCGACTACCACGACATCGCCGTCCCGTCCGACCCCCGGATCTCGCCGGACGGCGACCGCGTCGCCTTCGTGCGCCGACAGCCAAATGACGACGAAGAGTACGAGACGACGGTGTACCTCGTCGACGCCGCGGGGGAGGGCGACCCGCGTCGACTCACGCTCGCCGAGGGCTCCGACGCCGAACCGCGCTGGAGCCCCTCCGGCGACCGGATCGCCTTCACCTCCACCCGAGGGGCGGACGACGACCGCCAGCAGCTGTGGGTCCTCCCGCTCGATGGGGGCGAGGCCCGCCGCGTCACCGACGTCGTCGGCGGCGTCTCGCAGGTCGCGTGGTCGCCCGACGGCGAGCAGATAGCGTTCGTCCAGTCGGTGACGGCCGACGACCGCGAGGCCGACCGCGACCTCGCGGTGCCGGACGATTACGAGCCCGACGACCACCCCGACCCGCGCGTCATCGACCGGACCGTCTACCGCGCCGCCGAGCGCTACTTCGACGGCCGGCGCCCCGGCGTGTACGTCGTCGACGCGGACGCGACCGTCGGGGGCGTCACCGACCCCGACCCGGCCGAGTCGGGGGCGATCACGCGCGTCACCGACCGCGACGCCGACTTCGCCGCCCCGTCGTGGGGCGACGCCGACACGCTGTACTACACCGAGGCGGTCGGCGAGGACCCGGACGACTCCGTCGACATCGCCATCTACGCACACGATCTGGCGGCCGACGAGGCGGAGCGCGTCCACACCACGACCGGCTGGGGCGCCGACCTCGCTGCGACCGCGGACGGCCGCGTCGCGTTCACGCACGCGGAGCCCGAGCAGGTGTCGATACAACCGACGGACCTCCGCGTCCTCGACGTCGAGTCCGGAGACGTCACCGACCTCACCGGCGACCTCGACCGCGGGCTCGGTCGGGGGACGACCCCGCAGTGGGGGCCGGACGACGAGACGATCTACTTCGCGACGCCCGACGAGGGGAAGACGGCGCTGTGGCACGTCTCGGCCGACGGGAGCGCCGACCCCGAGCGCCTGCTCCGGCCCGGCACCGTCTCGGCCGCGACCGTCGGCGGCGAGGCCGGCGCGGGCCCCGAGTCGGTGGCCGTCGCGTACGCCGCCAGCGAGTGGGACCACCCGGGCGACGCGTTCGTCTACGACGCCGCGGCCGACGAGACGACCCGGCTGACCGAGCTGAACGCCGACTACCTCGCCGAGCGGGCGATCGGCGAGCCGGAGGAGCTCAGCTTCGAGTCCGACGGCGTCGAGATCCAGGGATGGCTGCTGACGCCGCCGGCGGAGGCTGGCGCCGATTCCGCGGACGCCGCCGACGGGGACGAGCCGTACCCCCTCGCGGTCGAGATCCACGGCGGCCCGCACGCGATGTGGTCGACGGCCGGGACGATGTGGCACGAGTTCCAGACGCTCGCGGCCCGCGGCTACGCCGTCTTCTGGTCGAACCCGCGCGGGTCGACCGGCTACGGCGAGGAGTTCATGAAAGCGATCGAGCGCGACTGGGGCGCGGTCACCCTCCGCGACGTGATGGCAGGCGTCGAGACGGTCGCCGACCGCCCCGAGATCGACGCGTCGAACGCCTTCGTCACCGGGGGCTCTTTCGGCGGCTTCATGACCGCGTGGGCGGTCGGGCAGACCGACTACTTCCGCGCGGCCGTCTCCCAGCGCGGCGTCTACGACCTCACCGGCTTCTACGGCTCGACCGACGCCGCCTACAAGCTCGTCGAGGGCGACTTCGACGCGGTGCCGTCCGACGAGCCCGAGTGGCTCTGGGAGCAGTCGCCGACCGGCCACGCCGACGCGGTCGACACCCCAACGCTCCTGATCCACTCCGAGGACGACACCCGGACGCCGATCTGTACGGCGGAGCTGTACCACCGGATCCTCCGCAAGAACGGCGTCGACACGCGGTTCGTCAGGTACCCCCGCGAGGGCCACGAGCTCTCCCGGTCCGGCGAGCCGGCCCATATTGTCGACCGCATCGAGCGGATCGTCCGCTGGTTCGACGGCTACTCCGATCACCACGACGCCGACCGCGCGCTCAACCGCCCCGAGGACGACGGGCTGACCGCGGGCGAGGAGCCGGACGAGGACGCCTGACCGGCGCCCCGTCGCTGAGCACGCCCGACTCAGGCCTCGTGGGGTTCGAACCCGTCGATGGCGTCGTGGACGTCCGCGACCCACTCGTCGAGGGCGTCGTGGAGGCGGCGCTTGGCCTCCGGCACCGGGATCGCGGTGTACTGGTAGACGTAGCCGCCGGAATCGAGCAGCCGGCGGCGGCGCTCGACGAGTCCCTTCTCCCGGAGCGTCGACAGCGAGCGGTTCACGTTCGACCGGTCGCGGTCGAGCGCGTCGGCGAGTTCCGAGACGGTGCTGCCCGGGTACTCCAACAGCGCGAGGTACGCGCGGCTCTCGTGGTCGCGCACGCCGAAGACGCAAGAGAGGACGTGTTCGAAGGAAGGGGAGGTGTCGCCGACGAGGTCCTCGATCTCGGGATCGCTCATGCGGGCGGATTCGCGCGCGGTGCTGTTAAATACCGGCGACGGCGGGTCGACCCGATCATTCGTCCGCCGCGTACCCCATCTGGTCGATACAGCCCCGCATCCCCGACTCCTCCGCGTGCCGGTGGAGGTTCGTCGGCGTGTCGCAGTGGTACGTCTCCCCGTCGTAGCGGAGGGCGACCTCGTGGCTGGCGCCGGCGACCTCGACGTCGACGAGGACGCGGCTGCCGTCGTTGAGCGCGTCGATGAGCTCGTCGACTGACAGCTCGCCCGCCTCGACTCGGAGTACCTCGCTCATGGGATCGATTCGACGGTCGGCGAGTTAAAAGCGACCGATGTGGCTCCGCGCCCGTGGCCGCCCTCCCCTCCCGCTCTCACGTCGTCGTCGAGTCCGGCCCGCCCTCCTCGGCCGGCGGCTCGACGCCCTCGGCGGCCGCGATGTCGTCGGTCCGCTTCTCGGTCTCGACGTGCCAGCGGTCGATCTCGGACTCGTACTCGCCCAAGACGTCTGACACCTCGCCTTTCAGCTCGTCGTCGTTGACGTTCACCTCGAAGATGAACGTCTCGCCGTCCTCGGCGCGGGCGACCTCCTGGATGTTGGCGCTGACCAGCTCGTTGTCGAAGTAGTACGGCGCCATCTGGGTCATCACGTTCCGGTAGACGGCGTCCTCCACCTTTCGGAGCGCCTTCCGGCTCGCCGAGTCGGCCGCGCGGGCGACGTGTTCGATCGACTCCCCCCAGCTCTCGCGGGCGCTCTCGGTGTCGTTCTCCTCGACCTTCTCGTAGGACTCGGTGAGCTTCTCGCCGGCCGTCTGGAGGTCGTCGCCGGGCGACTTCCCCGCGCGCTCCCCCTCGCCCTCGTCGACGGAGGCCTGCGCCGCGGTTTTCTCCGAGACGTCCTCGTCGATGCGCTCGTGGGTCTTGGGACGCCACTCGTCGAACTCGTAGTAGGCGTCGCCGTCGACGCCGACCTCCCGGAGGGCTAAGGCGATCCGCTCGCCGTGTTCGACGACGTCGCCCCAGTCGCCGCGCACCTTGAACCCGGAGATGCTCTCTTCCATCGGTTGCCCCCGTTACGACACGGACGCGTATAAGTCTCTCCGACCTGACGTGACCCCCCGAGCGCGACTCGCCGGTCGGACCCGCGGCGACCGCTACTTCCGGTACGCGATCCGGCGCGCGACCGCGTCGATCCGCGCCTTGATGTCGCCGAAGTAGCCGGCCGGCGAGACGCGCCGGACCGCCGACTCGTCGACCTCGATCCGCTCGCCCGAGAACGGGTCGCGCTCGGCCCGCTCCTCGGGCGACTGGTCTTTCGTCACCGCCCCGACGACCGTCGACATCGAGCATCGGCCGCAGGCCTCGACCTCGGTCGCGCCGTCGTCCCCGTCGGACCGGTCTCGCTCGTCTGTCATGATCTCTCATCCCATGTTAGGCCGCCCGTCTCCTTAAAACCGTGCCTCGGCCTCGATCGCGCCTGTTCCGCCCGTTGTCTCCGCCGGCCGCGTGTTTCCGTCTCGGCGCCCCGCTCCGTCGACGGCACCGCTCCCGACGCTCTTTTTATCCCTCCGTGGAATTCGTTGGCATGGGATATCGCGTCGTCGACGTGGACTCGGTCGACCCGGAGCCGGACCGGCCGTGCGAGTGCCGAAAGCTGTCCGATCCCGGCGGCCTCGACGCCGCGGCGATCAACCGATTCAGGGCCGACCCCGGCGAGCAGCTCCCGCTCGCGTACCACTTCCACGAGACGCAACAGGAGGCGTTCTACGTCCTCGACGGCGCTCTCGCGGTCGAGACGCCGGACCGGACCTACGAGGTGCCCGCGGACGACCTGTTCGTCGTCGACCCGGAGAGCCCCCAGCGAGCGTACAACCCGGCCGACGCCGACGGGCCGGTGACCGTGCTCGCGATCGGCGCGCCCCCGGCCGACGGCGACGCGGTCGCGTACGAGCCGGCCGATGAGTGAGCGCGCCGACCCGGGGGCCGACGACGAGGCGGTCGCCGACGCCGCGACCTCGGCGGGAGCGGACGACCGGCGGGCGCCCGAGGAGCTGCCGGCCGAGATCCGCGAGGCCGTCCCGGACTACGACGACGAGTACCTCGACCGGGTCTCCGACCGGCTGATGTACAGCTACGACCTCGACCGCGACGTCGTCGTCGACGGCGAGCGCTTCGAGCTGACCGCCGAGATGCGGGTGCGCAACCAGAAGCAGTTCCTCCACCCGGCGCTGAGCTACGCGGACCACGACATGATGGAGTTCCTGTTCGCGCGGCGGGTCTCGACCCCGTCGGTCGGCGACCTCGAACGGCTCGTCGAGTTCGCTCACGGGGTGGCCGACGACCGCGTCGAGGGCGACGAGGAACACTTCGGCACGGATGTCACCGTCGTGCTCGTCGCGGACCGCGTCCCGGAGGCGGTCGCCGACTTCGTCGACGGGTTCCGCGACCGGACGCTCCTGAAGTTCGGCTACTACGGCCACTACGAAGTGAACCTGGTCGTCGTCGCGCCCGACCGCGAGGAGCTGGTCGCGAGCGAGGCCGCGGACGTCGCCGGCGCGTTCCGCCTCTGGGAGCCGGTCGCGGAGCCGGACGAGGGGTTCTTCTCGCGGCTCGCGAAGCGGTTCTGGCACTGACGGTCGGAGCGCACCGAAAAATGAGCGCGGAGGGCGCGGGCGCGGCGGCGGGGTCGGTCGGCCGCGTCAGTCGTCGCTCGGCTCCGCCGCGGGGCGGTCGCCGCCGCGGACGCTCGTGATGTTGCCGTAGCCGATGCGCACGAGCGACAGCGCGAGGTAGACGAGGACGACCGCGAGCGCGATGCGCACGACCATCGATATCTGGCCGCCGATCCCGGTGACGCCGCCCTGGATCAGGTTGACGAAGAACCACTGATACCCCGCCAGGAAGGCCAAGGCGATCACGGTGATCGCGACCATGATCGCCATCGGCACGCCCGTGCTGACGAGCTGTTTCGTCTCGTCCCAGTTGGCGAGCCAGACCGTTCCGGTGAGCAGCGCGAGCGCGGCGAGCAGCTGGTTCGCGCTCCCGAACAGCGCCCACAGGGTCGCCCACTCGCCGGAGATGACCAGCGCGTACGCGATGAGCCCCTGAATGACCGGGTTCGTGTACCGGCCGCGGGCGAACGAACCGACGCCGCCGGCGAAGCCGGTCTCGCTCTGGGTCCCCTTCGTCCCGACGATCTCCTCCATCATGTAGCGGCCGAGCCGCGCGGCCGTGTCCGTGGAGGTGAGCAGGAAGCTCACGAGCACCAGCGCCATGAAGGGGGCGCCGTACGCGGTGGGGATGTTCAGGCTCGTGAGGATGATCCCGCCGCCGGTCGCGAAGTTCGGCAGCGCGCCGCCGATGCCGCCGGCCGCGGCGTCGGACGCGAACCCGGCGATCGCGAGCGCGGACAGCGCCGTCGCGGCGAGCAGCCCCTCACCGAGCATGCCGCCGTAGCCGATGAGCCGGGCGTCGCTCTCCTTGTTCAGCTGCTTGGCGGTCGTCCCCGAGGAGACCAGCGAGTGGAAGCCGCTGATCGTCCCGCAGGCGATCGTCACGAACAGCATGGGGAAAAGCGGGTACGGCGCCCGGCTGTCGACCCCCATGAACCCTTGGAACGGCTGGATGCTGCTGTCGACGACGAGCGGCTGCGAGGACGTCCCGAGCACCGTCCCGACGATGATCGCTATCAGCGCGCCGCCGACCCCCGCGTACAGCAGGAACGACGACAGGTAGTCGCGCGGCTGGAGCAGCGTCCAGACCGGAAGCGCGCTGGCGATCACCGCGTATATCAGGATGACGGGCACCCAGGCGGCGGTGTTACCGCCGAGCGCGCCCGCGCCGGGAACCCACGAGCCCGTGCTCCCCTCGAAGAGGACGAACGTGCCCGCGGTGTGGGAGGCCTCGCCCGCCAGCTCGAAGAACGCGAACGGGTACTGGATACCGACCCAGACGCCGGCGAACACGCCGGCGACGAACACGACGGTCCCGGGGATGAACGGCCCGTCGAGCTGGTAGAGGTAGACGCCGAACACGACCGCGAGCGCGATGTACACGAAGCTCGCGGTCGCCGCCGACGGGAACGCGTTCAACACGATCCCGACGACCAGCGCGAACACGGCGACGACGAGGATGATCGTGAGGAACGCGAACCACAACAGCAGGTTCTTCCCGCGTTCCCCGACGTACTCCCCGACGATGTACCCGATCGACCGCCCCTCGTGGCGGATCGAGCTCGACAGCGAGATGAAGTCGTGGACCGCGCCCATCAGCGGGTTCCCGATGGCGACCCACAACAGCGCGGGGACCCATCCCCAGATCGCCCCCGCCGTGATCGGGCCGACGATCGGCGCGCCGCCCGCGATGCTTGAGAAGTGATGCCCCAGTAGTACCGGCTTCTTCGACGGTACGTACTCCTGTCCGTCCTCGTACTTGTGCGCCGGCGTCTCTCGCTCGTCGTCGAGTTCGACGAACTGCGAGAGGTACCGCGAGTACCCCATATACCCCACGGTGAACGTGCCGAGCACAGCAACCACGATCCAAATTACACTTGTCATAGGTTCCCTGCCTCGTGGTATCGGTTCACTATGTTCAACTTAAACGTTACTTTCGTTCATGATGGTTAACGACAATATCTGCCACCCGCCCCGGCGTCGTCGCCGTGAGACGGTTTTTTTCCCCGCCTCCCAGCTAAAATTCGTGCCGCCGATCCCTCGATCGACCTCGCGCGCGACTTCCACCGCGCTCCTCCCGGACCGCTCCGCCGCGGGGCGCCGCGACCGCACATGTAGCCGTCGGCCGTCGCGACCGGGTTGCTACCTCCGGAGGCGCGCGTTACGGCTCCACGTCGAGCGAGGCGGCGACGTCGGCGAGCACGTCGCCGCGGACCTCCGTCGTGCGCGACTCGATCTCGGCGACGAGCGGCGGGTCGAACCCCTCGCGAACCTGCGCGAGGCGGTCGCGCTCGGTCTCGACCTTCTCCCGGAGGTAGCGCGCGCCGCGCCCCTCCTCGTCCTCGTCGGGCGACGGCGTGAGCTTGTTCGCCACGAGGCCGCGGACGCGCAGGTCGCGGTCGGTGAACCCCTCGATCGCCCGAGCCGTCTCGTTGACGGACAGCTGATCGGGGTTGAACACGAGGAAGAAGGCGGCGTCAGACCGCATCGTCTCGCCGGCGTACTCGAAGAACTCCTTGCGCTCGCGGAGCCGCTCGATCACGGGGTCGCCCTCAAGCAGGCGCCGCGGCTCCATGTCGCCGATCGCCGCCTTCTCGAACAGGTCGATCGACTGCTCGCGTTTGTACAGCAGCCGGTCGATCCAGTCGCCGAGGAACTCCGGGAGCCCGAGCAGCCGGAGCGTCGAGCCCGTGGGCGCGGTGTCGAAGACGACGCGGTCGTACGGCTCGCTCTCGGTACGCATCACGTCGACGAACGCGTCGAACAGCGCTGCCTCGTACGCGCCGGGCGTCCCGTGGGACATCTCCAGCTGGCGGTTGATCTCCGAGACCATCGCCGCAGACACCTGCTCGGAGAGCGACTCGCGGATCTCGTCGAGATGCCGCTGCATCTCGTCTTCGGGGTCGATCTCCAATGCGTCCAGCCCGTCGACGCCCGCGACCGACTCCGGCTCGTCGCCGAACTGCTGGTCGAACACGTCCGACACGGAGTGGGCCGGGTCGGTGGAGACGACGAGCGTCCGGAGCCCGTCGCGCGCGCAGCGGTGGGCGTACGCACACGAGACGGTGGTCTTCCCGACCCCGCCCTTGCCGCCGAAGAAGACGAACCGCTCCATCAGTCGGCGGAAGATCGGCGTCCGGTCATCAGAAGTGGTACTGCTGGCCCTTCCGCTCGATCAGCGTCTCGCGGTCCCACAGCCGCCGCTCCCACGCCTCGAACTCGTCTTCGAGGTACGGGAGCAGCTCGGCGGTGTAGTACGAGACGGGCGACGGGATCCCGAAGGCGTCCGGGAAACACGCCAGCATGAACTCGTCTTCGGCGTCCTCGGCCTCCTTCTCGATCTTCTCGTAGGCCGGGTGCGTTATCATCCCGTGGTACAGCCCTCGGGCCCACTCCTCGAGGACCGCCCGGAACCGCTCGATCCGATCGGCTACTGTCATCGTCCTTCATGACAACCCTGCCGTGTTAAAATCTGTCGCGGCCGGGTCGGTGCGGCGCCGACCCGCGGTCGGGCGTCCCTCAGCGCGCGGGCCTCTCGGCGCGCGGGTCTCTCGGAGTGCGGGTCTCTCGGCGTGCGGCGCGTCAGGCCGAGCTTCCGTCGGTGAGTTCGCTCGACGCCTCGTCGGATTCGGCGTCGTCGGCGTCGTCCAGTTCCGGTTGGTCCCCGTTATCGGGACTCGGCGTGTGGATATCGCTGCCGAGCGCTCCCCAGACGAGATACAGCATCGCGGCGACCATCAGGACGGTCACCGCGACGCTGACGAGCGACACGGCGGAGACGGACAGAACCATACCGCGAGTTCGACGACCGCAGCCTATCAACGTATCGGCTCGGGACGGTCCGAAGCGGGTCACGGCGTTCGCCCGCTCCTGCGCCGCCCGGGGGTTCAAGAGCGTCGTGTCCAATCCGAGCGTATGAACGACCGCATCCCGGTGACCGTGCTCTCGGGGGGACTCGGCGCGGGAAAGACGACGCTCCTGAACCACCTGCTCCGGAACGCCGGCGACCGCGACGTCGCGGTCCTCGTCAACGACATGGGCGACGTGAACGTCGACGCGGACCTGATCGCCGAGGAGTCCGAGGTCGACGTCGAGGGGGTCACGGAGCTGTCGAACGGCTGTATCTGCTGTGAGCTGCAAGACGACCTCGAGAGCGCTGTGGTGCGGCTCGCCAACCAGCGCTCCTTCGACGCCCTGGTCGTCGAGTCCTCGGGGATCTCCGAGCCCGCGCCGGTCGCGCGGCTGTTCACGACCGAGTCGCGCGCGGCGGCCCGGTATCGCGTCGACGCGCTGGTGACCGTGATCGACACGCGGCAGTTCCTCGACGCCTTCGCGGGCGACGAGGCGCCGGAGCGGCGCGTCGACCCGGACGCGGGCGGCGCGACCGGCGGCGACGCGGGCGACGAGGACGCCGACCGCCCGCTCTCGGACCTCCTCGTCGAGCAGGTCGAGGTGTCGAACCTCGTGGTGTGTAACAAGGCGGACCTCTGTACCGATGCGGAGGTCGACGAGGCGGTCGACCTCGTGGGCGCGCTCCAGCCCGACGCGGAGACGGTCGTCACGGAGTTCTCCGCGGTCGACCCGGACCGGATCCTCGACGTCGGGCTGTTCGACGAGCGGGAACTCGGCGACCTCCCCGGCTGGAAGCGCGCGCTCGCGGAAGTCGACGACGGCGACCCGGAAGCCGATTCGGGCGATGGACACGCTCACGACGACGGACACGCCCACGACGGCGACGGACACGCCCACGAAGCCGGGCACGCTCACGACCACCGCCACCCCGACGAGGTGTACGGCGTCACCTCCTTCACCTACCGCCGCCGGCGACCGTTCCACCCCGACCGGATCGCCGCCCTCCTCCGGGACCTCCCCGACGACGTGGTCCGGTCGAAGGGGACGCTGTGGGTGGCCGGCACCGACCAGCGCCAGCAGGTCGGGCAGGCCGGGCGGTCGGTCCGCGTCGAGGCGCTCGGGCCGTGGATCGCGAGCCTCCCGTCGGTCGAGCGCGACATGCTGCGCTCGAATCGCCCCGACCTGGCGTGGGACGACGAGCACGGCGACCGCCGGACCGAGTTCGTCGTCATCGGCACGGGGATTGACGAGGCCGCGCTCGTCGACCGGCTCGACGACGCGCTCCTAACCGACGACGAGCTCGCGGCGCTCGGCGACCCGGGCGTCGGCGACGACCCCATCGACGCCGATCCTGCGCCGTTTCCGACCGATCAGGGCGAGTCGAGGGTACTCCGGGAGCCCTGATCGATCGGGAGGGCGAGTCGAGGGTACTCCGGGAGCCCTGATCGATCGGGAGGGCGAGTCGAGGGTACTCCGGGAGCCCTGATCGATCGGGAGAGCGAGTCGAGGGTACTCCGGGAGCCCTGATCTGGTGCTAAAACGAGGTGACAGCGCTCAGCAGGCGCAGCCGGGGCCGCTCGCGCGCTCAAAGCGCATGGCATCGCCGCAGTCCGGGCACGCCGGCACCCCCTCGTCGTCGCGGTCGAGCCCCTCCTCGTCGACGGCGACGTCGCGGACGCGCACGCCGCAGTCGTCGCACCAGTACGACCCCTCGGAGCCGTCGTCGCCGGCGACCTCCGGCGCGCTCCGCGTCGACCCGCGCAACGCGTTCGACAGCCTGTCGAAGACGCTCATGCGACGGGGTACGCCGTGCTAGTTCCTTACTCTCCCGCTGCTGTGCGATTGTGACGCATTAGCGTGATCCGGCGGCGTGGCGGCGCGGCGGCGGGGAGGTCGATCCGCGTCAGAGCAGCGGGACCGTGAGCGCGGACAGCACGACGACCAGCCCGATCGCCCCGTAGAACAGCCGCTCGACGCGCGGTCCCGGCGGGAGGGGGCCGGCGTCGAGCGCGGGCGCGCTCCGGACCAACTGGCGGTACGCGAGCGTCGTCGCGCCGACGAACGCCGCCCCCGACAGCGCCAGCGCCGCCCGCAGCGCGAACCCGTACGCGAGCCCGTATATCGGGCCGAAGGAGAACGCGACCATGAACGCGAGCCCGACGGTGACGAGGAAGGGAACGGGGTCGATCCGGTCGCCGTGCTTGTTGTGAACGTGCATCTCGATCGGCGTGGGGGTCACTACGGTCCGGACGAACAAAACGTCGCGGGCCTTGTGGCGAAAGGCTAAGTGACGCTCCGCCCGGCGTAGGCGTATGAGCGACGATCAGCGAGAAACGAGGGAGGACCGCGAAGGGATCCGCGAGGGCGTCGAGGGGTCACAGGGCGACCCGCGGGTGGTGTTGCTCCTGAACGCCGTCCTCTCCGGGCTGTTCGCGTGGACCGCGTTCTGGGGGCTCCAGCTGCTCGACGTCGCCGAGGTCACCGCGACGAACGTCGCGTCCCTCGCGCTCGTCATCTTCGCGCTGACGTACGTCGTCGTGTTGCGGTGACCGCGGCGGCGTGCTCGCCGCTCCCGCGCCGCCGACCTCCGCGCCGAACGCGCTCCCTCGAACCGGCGATTTCCGCCATCTTTTAAGCCGAACGCGGCCCCTCTCCCGACAATGACCATCGAAGACCGCGACGACGCGTACCTCATCACCCACGCGCTGGCGACGGACACCCTCTCTCGGCTGCGTGACGTCGAGACGGAGCAGGTCGCGTTCCGGAAGGGACTGGTGAAGCTCGGCCGCATCTGCGGCTACGAGATCATCGACGGCGCGATGGAGACGGAGTACGTCCCCGTCGAGACCCCCCTCGCGGAGACCACCGGCGAGCGCGTGAAGGGCCTCGACGATGTGGTGATCATCAACGTCCTCCGCGCCGCGACCCCGTTCGTCGAGGGGCTCCTGAAGGCGTTCCCCCGCGCGAAGCAGGGGGTCATCTCCGCCGGCCGCGACGAGGAGGCCGGGATGACCGCGGACGGCGAGTTCCCGATCACCATCGACTACGTGAAGCTCCCGGAGATCCGACCGGGAGACACCGTCATCGTCGCCGATCCGATGCTTGCGACGGGGTCGACGATGGTCGCCGTCCTCGACCACGTCCTCGAGGAGGCCGACGACTTCGAGGACCTGTTCGTCCTCTCCGCCGTCTCCGCGCCCGCCGGCCTCGTCCGCGTGAGCGAGGCGGTCCCCGAGGCGGACCTGCTGACGGTCGCCATCGACGACCGGCTCGACGACGACGGGTTCATCGTCCCCGGTCTCGGTGACGCCGGCGACCGCGCGTTCCGGACGGTGTGAACCCGGGACGGCGACTGCGTCGCCGCCGCCGGGTCCGTTCCCCGCCGCCGACGTACTTTTAAGAGCCGGCGCCGCGACCGGTACGACATGAGCGACGCGCCGACGACCGAGCCCTGCGACGCCTGCGGCGACCCCACGACGGACGCGCTCGCGCGCACCGTCCGGCTGAGCGTCGACCGGGCGAACATCGACACCCAGCGGCTCTGTCCCGACTGCTTCGCCGACTGGATCCAGCGCTATCAGGACCGCCTCGGCTCCGGCGGGGACGGGAGCGACGAGGGCTCCGAGATCATCGTCGACTGAGACCGAACACCTTCGCTCCGGCCGGCAACGTCCGTTCCGACCGGCCGTCTTAAGCCTCGCCGGAACCGACGCCGACGTAATGGACTTCGCCATCGACGCCCCGGCCCCGGCGGCGCCCGACTGCGCCGACGACGGGACGTGGCTCGCGTGTATCGCGTGCGACGAGACGTTCGCCCCCTTCGAGGCCGTCCGGTACACCTGCGACGAGTGCGGCGGCCTGCTCGAAGTGCGGTACGACGACCCGCCGACGTTCGACGAGTTCGGCGCGGGCGCGCCCTCCGACGGGCCCGAGCGCGGCGTCTGGCGCTACCGCGAGGCGCTCCCGTTCGACCTCGGCGTCACCCTCCCCGAGGGCGACACGCCGCTCCACCGCGTCCCGCGCATCGAGGAGTCGGTCGGCGTCGAGGCGCTCCGGATCAAACACGAGGGGATGAACCCCACCGGCTCGTTCAAGGACCGCGGGATGACCGTCGGCGTCCGCGTCGCGAAGGAACTGGGCGTCGGGGCGCTCGCGTGCGCCTCGACGGGCAACACCTCGGCCGCGCTCGCCGCCTACGGCGGCCGCGGCGGGATGCAGACGCTCGTCCTCCTCCCCGCCGGGAAGGTCGCGGCCGGGAAGGTCGCGCAGGCGAGCCTCCACGGCGCGCGCATCCTGGAGGTCGACGGCAACTTCGACGCCTGCCTCGACATCGTCCAGGCGCTGGCCGCCCGCGGCGAGGCGTACCTCCTCAACTCGCTGAACCCGTTCCGGTTGGAGGGCCAGAAGACGATCGGCTTCGAGATCTTAGAGGAGTTCTACGCCGACTACGGGACGTTCCCCGACCGGATCGTCCTCCCCGTCGGCAACGCGGGGAACACCTCGGCGCTTTATAAGGGATTCCGCGAACTCGTCCAGTCGGGCGCGCTCGACGTCGACGACGTGCCCAAGCTCACCGGCGTCCAGGCCGAGGGGGCAGCGCCGATGGTCGAGGCGATCGAGGAAGGCAACGACGAGATCCGTCGCTGGGAGGAGGTCGAGACGCGCGCGACCGCGATCCGCATCGGCAACCCGGTTAACGCGCCGAAGGCGCTCCCCGGAATTCGGAACACCGGCGGCACCGCCGTCGCCGTCAGCGACCCGGAGATTACCGCGGCGCAGCGCCACCTCGCCAGCGAGGGCGTCGGCGTCGAACCCGCCTCCGCCGCGAGCCTCGCGGGCCTCAAGAAGCTCCGGCGCTCGGGCGTCGTCGACGACGACGAGCGGGTCGTCTGCCTCACGACCGGCCACCTTTTAAAAGATCCCGACGCCGCCTACGAGGCCGGCGGCGACCCCGAGCCGGTCCCGAACGACGTCGACGCGGTCGTCGACCACCTGCGGGACTGACCGGGTCGCGCGACCGGTTCGAGCCGACCGCGCGCTACTCCCAGTTGTACAGCGCGTCCTGGAACACCGCCTCGACGTCCTCCTTCGTCACGGGCCGCGGGTTACACCGAAGCAGTCGCTGCTGGCTCTCGACGGTGCTCTCGGCGAGCGCGCCGGTGTCGTCGACGGTGATCCCCGCGAGCTCGTTGAGGCCGCTCGGGAGCACGTTGAGGTCGCGCTGGAGCCGCACGAACTCCTCGCGGGCCTCGTCGGCGGCCTCGCGGGTGCTCATCCCCGAGGTGTCGGCGCCGAGCATCTCCGCCACCCTCGCGAACCGCGGCGGGTCGCTGGCGACGTTGTAGCCGAGGGTGCTGGCGGGCGTGAGCGCGGCGATGGTCTCCCCGTGGTAGGTGTGATAGTTGTTGCCGACGGGGTACGCCATCGCGTGCGCGAGGCTCGCGCCGGCGGTGAGCCCGGCGATCGCGCCGAACAGGGCGCCCTTCAGCATCGCGCCGCGCGCCTCGATGTCGTCGCCGTTGTTGACCACGCGGCGCACGTTCGAGGAGAGCAGGTCGATCGCCTTCTCGCTGAACATCTCCGTGAAGCCGGTGCGGCCGGCGTACACGGGGCGATCTGCGGGGTCCTCGGGGCGGAGGAGGTCGTCGTAGCGGTGGGTGGTGTACCCCTCGATCGCGTGACCGAGCGCGTCCATCGCGGTCTTCGCCGTGAGGTCCGGCGGCAGCGTCGTAGTGAGCGTCGGGTCCAGCACCGCGGCGTCGGCGCGGACGTGCGGGCTGGAGATCCCCTCCTTGATGTTCTTCTCGGGGACCGAGAGGATCGCCACCGGCGAGATCTCGGAGCCCGTGCCCGCGGTCGTCGGGAGCAGGATCAGCGGCGCGCCGGACTCGGTGAGGTCCTCGCCTGCGCCCGTCGGCGCGGCCACGTAGTCGAGCACGTCGCCGCCGTTCGCGATGACGGCCCGGGTCGCCTTCGCGGTGTCCATACAGCTGCCGCCGCCCAGCCCGAGGTAGAAGTCGTACCCGTCCTCACCTATCTCCTCGCGGACGAACGCGATGCACTCCCCGACCGCCTCGACGCTCGGCTCGCGCTCGACGCCGTCGTACACGTCGACGTCGAGGCCGTCCGCTGCCAGCTCGTCCGCGACGCGGTCGACGTGGCCCAGCGAGATGAGGTCCGAATCGGTGACGATAAGCCCGCGCTCGTTGCCGGAGAGGCCGAGTTGCCCGAGCTGGTAGCCGAGCTCGTCGGCGGCGCCCGCTCCGACGCGGACCGCCGGCATCCGGACCTCCCAGACGGTCTCGGGCGAGAGCTCGTGCGGCTCGGCGGAGACGGAGCGCTCGTAGCTCACACCCCCCACCCCGGTTGGATCGCCTCGAACTGCTCGGGGTCGTGCCCGAACACGACCTCGGCGTCGTGGCGCCGCTCCAGCTCGCGGATCCGGTTCATGCTGTCGGCCCACTCCGTCTTCCCCCACACGAGGGGCCCGCCGAGCGGCGTCCCCGCCTCGTAGTTCTCGTCCATGTACACCTGGTCGCCGGTGAACACGACGGTGCCCTCGGCGTCGAGGTGGATCACGGAGCCGGTGAGCCCGGGCGTGTGGCCGGGGAAGCGGACGAACTCGAGGTCGGTGAAGTGCTCCTCGCGGTCGCGGTGGAGGACCCGCCAGTTCAGGTCGTGGTCGAAGTCGTCGAGGACGTACGCGGCGCTCCCCTCGTCGGTCTTCGCGCTATAGTAGGCGAACTTCAGCTCCTCCTCGTGGACGTAGACGGGCGTGTCGGTGCCCGCGAAGAACTCCAGGCCGCCGGCGTGGTCGAGGTGGAGGTGGCTCTGGAACACCGCATCGATGTCGTCGAGCGAGTAGCCCGCCGCCTCCAGGTCGTCGTCGAGGCGGTGCTCGCTCGCGTCGTGGGGGTAGAACGCCTGGACGAGCCCCTCCGGCCAGTGGCCGTCGGCGGCGTCGTGGTGCGACCCGGTGTCCCAGAGGATCGTCCCCTCGGGGTGGTCGATGACGAGGTTCCACACCGGGATCTCCCCGTACTCGGTGTCGGGGTTCGGCTCGTCGTGGCTTCCGATGGTGTTCGCCTCCATCATGTAGTTCATATCGCAGTACAGCCCGCCGCGGTCGATGACGTGGACCTCAGCTTCCACCATACCGGTCGTCATTTATCATGATAGTTCATAAACATGCCTCTCGGGCCGAGGGTCGTCGACGCCGGCGCGGTCGTCGACGCCGGCGCGGTCGTCGACGCCGGCCCGGTCGCCGACCCGGACGCGTTCGTCGCGCCATCGGGACCGCTCGCGGCGGAAAAATAGCCGGCCCGCTCGCGCGGGGTCGCCCTACTCGTCCGCGCGTCCGTCGGCGCCGTCCAGCGTGATCTCGGTGATCTCGACGACGCGGTCGTCCGCGAGCAGCTCATCGATCGCGGCGTCGGGGACGACCGAGTCGAGGTTGTAGACGGTGAGCGCCTCCCCGCCCTGCGTCTCGCGGCCATTGAACATTCCGGCGATGTTGACGTCGTGGTCGCCGAGGACGGTACCAATGAGCCCGATGACGCCCGGCTCGTCGGTGTTGCGCGCGACGAGCATGTGGCCGTACGGGACCGCGTCGACGCGGAACCCGTCGATCCGGACGATGCGGGCGTCCTCGCCCGCGAACAGCGTCCCCTCGACCGCGATCTCGTCGTCGCCGTTGCGGACGGTGACGCGGACGAGGCTCTGGAAGTCCTCGGTCTGGCGGGTCTTCGACTCGGTCACCTCGATGCCGCGCTCCTCGGCGAGCCGGGGCGCGTTGACGGAGTTCACCTGCCACTCCAAGGGCTCGAAGACGCCCTTCAGCGCGCTCGCGGTGACGAGGTCGACCTCCTCCTCGGCGATGTCGCCCTCGTAGGTCGCCTCCACCTCGGTGATCCGGCCGTCGAGCAGCTGGGCGGCGACCTTCCCGGCGGTCTCGGCCACGTCGATGTACGGCTCGATCCGCGGGAAGGCGCTCTCGTCGACCGAGGGCGCGTTGAGCGCGGTCAGGACCGGCTCGTCGTCGAACGCGGCCAGCACCGCCTCCGCGGTGTCGACCGCGACGTTCTCCTGGGCCGCCTCCGTCGACGCGCCGAGGTGCGGCGTGAGGACGATCTCCTCGACGTCGAGCAGCGGCGAGTCGTCGGGGAGCGGCTCCTCGGCGAAGGAGTCGAGCGCGGCGCCCGCGAGGACGCCGTCGTCGACCGCCTCGGCGAGCGCGTCCTCGTCGACGATGCCGCCGCGGGCGCAGTTGATGAGGTAGCCGCCCTCCAGCTGGGCCAGCTCGGCCTCGCCGATCATCCCCTCCGTCTCTGGGAGGAGCGGCGTGTGGATCGTCGCGAAGTCGCCCGCGGCGAGCGCGTCGTGGAGGTCCTCGACCAGCTCGGCGCCCATCCGGTCGGCGCGCTCCTCGGAGATGTACGGGTCGTAGACGACGAGGTCCATCCCGAGCGAGTCGAGGCGCTTCGCGACCTCTTGGCCGACGCGGCCGAGGCCGACGATGGTGAGCGTCTTGTTGTTCACTTCGGTGCCGAGGAACTCGCCTTTCGCCCACTCGCCGCCGACGAGGCGGCCGTGCGCCTGCGGGATCGAGCGCGCGACGGCGAACGTCATCGCGACGGTGTGTTCGGCGGCGGCGCGGACGTTCCCCTCGGGCGCGTTGGCGACGATGACGCCGTGGTCGGTGGCGGCCTCGATGTCGATGTTGTCGACGCCGATGCCCGCGCGGCCGACGATGACGAGGTCGCTCGCGGCCTCGAAGACGGCCTCGCTCACGTCGGTCCCGGAGCGCACGATCAGCGCGTTGGCGTCGGCGACGGCGTCGAGCAACGCCTCCCCCTCGCTCTCGTAGTCGGTGACGACCTCGTGGCCGGCGTCTCTGAGTCGGTCCAACCCCGCGTCTGCGATGGGGTCGGTCACGAGTACCTTCATGTCGAAACGCACCCGCGGCGCGGGGTTAACGCTTTCCGAATCGCGCCGTTTTGCCGCCCGATCGGATCCGCGCTCGTGCGTATCGACCCCTCCGTTTCCGGTGGAGAATGCGCGTTCGTGGGTACCCCTGCCGGCGGTACTCCCTTTTATACCCGGCCGCATGTGACGGTATGAGCCTCACGATCGCGTTCGTCGGCGTCGGCGCCATCCTCGCCCTCACCGCCGTGAGCGCCTTCTTTTCCAGTTCGGAGCTGGCGGTGTTCTCGGTGCCGACCCACCGGATCGACTCGCTCGTCGCGACCGATGTCCCGGGCGCCCGGGCGCTGTCGGCGCTGCGCGACGACTCGCACCGCTTCCTCGTGACGGCGCTTGTGAGCAACAACGTCGCCAACATCGCCGCGGCGTCGGTCGCGACCGCGGTGTTCGTCCGGTTCGGCTTCTCCGGCGGCGAGGCGGCCACGGGCTCGACGCTCGTCACCTCGGTGTTCGTCATCGTGTTCGGCGAGATCGCGCCGAAGTCGTACGCGGTCGCCAACGCGGAGCAACACGCCCTGCGCGTCTCCCGGATCGTCGTCGCGGTCCAGCGCGTCCTTCGCCCGGTCCTGTTCGTGTTCGAGGCGCTCTCCGGCGTCGTCAACCGCTTCACCGGCGGCGAGGCCGCCATCGAGTCGTACCTCACCCGCGAGGAGATCGTGACGCTCGTTCGCTCCGGCGAGGCCGCGGGCGCGCTCGACCCCGACGAGGGCGCGATGATCCGCGGCGTCCTCGATTTAGAGACCACGACCGTCGCCGCGGTGATGGTCCCCCGGACCGACGTGGTCGCGCTCCCGGCGACGGCGACGCCGGCGGACGCGCTCTCGCGGGCCGCGAGCGAGGGGGTCACCCGGATGCCCGTCTACGGCGAGAACCGCGACGACGTGGTTGGGATCGTCGACGTGCGCGACGCGATCCGCGCCGACGAGACGGGCGCCGACCTCGCGAGCGCGCTCAGCGAGCCGGCGTTCGTCCCCGAGACGAAGCCGCTGGACGAGCTGTTCGCGGAGATGCGCGCGAGCGAGGCGCGGATGGTGGTCGTCGTCGACGAGCACGGCGCGGTCGTCGGGATCGCGACGCTGGAGGACCTCTTCGAGGAGGTGGTCGGCGAGCTGGTCGGGCGGTGGGAGACTGACGCCGTCGACGTGGTTGCCCCCGATGCGGCGATCGTCTGCGGCTGGACGACGGTGTCGCACCTCAACGAGACGCTCGGGCTCTCGCTGCCCGCGGACGCGGGCGCCGAGACCGTCGCGGGGCTCGTCAGCCGCCAGCTCGGCCGGCTTCCCGCCGAGGGCGACCGCGTCGCGGTCGGCGACGTCACGTTCGCCGTCACCGGGGCGACCGCGACGCGCGTGACTCGGATTCGGGTAGAGCACGCCGACGAGGACGGGTTCGCGGCCGGGGTCGATGGCGACGCGACGGCCGACCCCGCGTGAGTCCTGCCGTCGGGCTCGCCGCACGCGGTGGCCGCCTACACGTGACACAACATACATGTACGTCCGACGGGTCTCGTGAGATACGTTCTCGATCATGGTGAGCCGCTGGGCGTGTGACCGGTGCGGGTTCGTCGCGTGGACGCGGGACCCGTCGGAGATGGCCGAGGTGACGGGCTCGCACCTGCTCGCGCACCACTCCGACGCGCTCTCTCAGTCCGACTTCCGCGTCAGCTGGGACTGCCCGTACTGCGCCACGGCCAAGACGGCCTACGACACCGACGGCGCCGTCGCCGAGTTCAAGACGCACCTCCACGAGCACGTGGCCGACCGGATCGCCGGCGGCGCTCACGTGGCCGACCGCGTGGGGTGGGACGGGGTCGTCCGCGTCGACGCGGCGGCGGCCGGCGACGAGGCCGACGCGCTCCGGACGCACTTCCACGACGCCGCAGGGCTCGTGGTGGCCGTGACTCCCACCCCGGAGCGGCTGGTACGCGCGCTCGACGAAGCCCTCGGCGCGTGGCCTCGGCGGGCGGTGATCGTTAGCACCGGGGAGTACGACTTCGAGGCGACGCCCGACGTGGACTTCGAGGGCCGCAACGTCGAAATCGTCGAGCTCGACCCGCGGCTCTCCCCGGCCGAGGTCGGCGAGACCGTCTCGCGAATCCTCGACGACAACCACGAGCCCGGCGAGCGCGTCTCGCTGGAGGTGAGCGTCTTCCACCAGATCGTCGCCTCCTTCGACGTCGAACGGGCGGTGGCGTTCGTCCGCATGCTCGCCGCGCGCCTCGCCGACGCTGGCGGCGTGTTACAGCTGTACGTCGACGCCGACGCGGACCCCAACGTCGCCACCGTCTTGAACTTCCTCGACGAGACGATCGACCTGCGGGTCGCGGTCGACGACGGCCGGTTCGTTCGTCGGCCGTGACCGCGAGCAGCCGACGCCGCTGTTCCGTCGCGCCCGGTCACTCGTTGTAGCTCTCCGTGTAGTCTGCCGGCCAGCGGACGTAGACGTACTCCACGTCGCGGTTCGCGGCCGCCTCGACGACCGCTCGCTTGAATCGCCGTAGCACCGCCCTGGCGCGCTCTCGCGCGGCCTCGGGAGCGGTCTCGTCGCTCGCGAGTGACCGTAGGTTCCGCTCGACGTCGACGCCGAGCGACGGCTCGCTCCCGCGGTCCGGGTCCTCCCCCGCCGCGTCCGACGAGGCGATCCGCGGTAGGTACGCGGCCGCGAGGTCCGCCACCAGCCGGTCGCGGTGACCGAGCGCGTCGATCAGCCACTCGACGGCGGCCGACCGGTCTGCCACGGTTGGGTCCGCTGCCTCGAGGAGCTCGCAGTACAGCCACGCCGCGTACCGCTTGGTCCCGGGGTCGACGCGTCCCCGCGACCGGACGGCCCCGTCCCCGCTCTCGTCGGTGCCGGCCCCGCTTCCATCGACCCCGTCCCCGCTCTCGCCCGTCCCGTCGGCCGCGGTTCGTTCCGCGGCCACCCTCCGAAACACCGCGAGCAGGCCGTCGGTCTCGAAGGGGCGCTCGTCGAGGAGTCGGTCGCGAACGTCGCCCGCGGGGACCGCGTCCGCCTCGGCGATCACCGCGGCGGTCGATTTCGCCGCCGCTCGGCGCACCGCCGCCGAGGGGTCCCGAAGCGACCCGATCAACACTCCGGTCGCGTCCCGCCGACCGAGCGCTCCGAGCCGGCGCACGACGGCTAGCCGGAGCCGCTCGTTGCCGCGCCGCGCTGCGAGCGCGAGCAGTTCGACCGCGTCGTCGCTGTCCATCGCAACGAGCGCGTCGACCGCGGCGCCGCGCACGAGGTCGTTCGGCGCGTTCACCAGCGGCCGAACCGCCGCGACCGCCTCGCCGCCGACCCGCGCGTACCCCGTTACGGCCCGAGCGCGGACCCGCGCGTCGTCGTCGTCGAACGCCTCGCGGAGGCGGGGCGCGGCGTCCCCCTGACCGACGGCCGACAGCCCCGTTGCGCCGAGCATCCGATACGCCGCCCGGTCGTGCTCCAGCCATCGCGAGAACGTCTCGGCGACGCCGCGTCTCGCTTCCCGGTCCCCGTCGCCGCCGTGGCCGCTGTGGCCGCCGTTGCCGTCGTCGGCGTCGTGGGCACCGTCGCCGCCGTGGCCGTCGTCGCCGTCGTTGTCGCCGTCGCCGCTTCGCCGCCGCTGTGCGATCCGCCGGGCCAGCCGGTCGACGTGCTCGTCGCCGTGGAAGTACAGCGATTCGATCGCCGCCGCGCGGACGACCTCGTCGGGGTCGCCCAGCGCGGTCTCGAAGAGCCCCTCGACGATGCGCCCCGCGTCGGCGCTCATCGAACTGGAGGGGTTACCGAGCGCCTCGGCCGCCTCGCGTCGCGTCGACGCGTCGAACCGCCGGTCGAGCCGCGCCAACGCCGGGGGGCCACCGTCAGCCGGGCGCCCGTCGCGCCCGGCCGCGCCGCTCTCAGCCGATCCCGTGGCGCCCTCCGGTCGCGGCCTGTCGTCCATCTGTAAAACCGTCACTGGTCCGGCACGTTAAACGTACGCCCGTGGCTATCACCGGTGAGAATTACCTTCCGGCCCGCGGACGAGCCCGCGTCAGCCGGGCCCGAACTCCCGGACGACGCGGTACTCCGGCCCGGACGCGGTCAGCGTCGATTGTATCAGTCGAACCTCGTCGACCGAGAACGTCCCGACTTCCGGGTCCTCGGCGTCGAGCGCGTCCCGAACCGCGTCGGCCCCGGTCGCGTTCTCGACCCGCGCCAGCGTGACGTGCGGCGCGAACTCGTGGTCGGCCGGGTCGACGCCGAGCGCGGTCGTCTCGGCTTCGAAGGCCTCGTGGAGCGCGGTGAGTTCGTCGCCGCCGCGGTTGACCCCGGCCCAGACGACGGAGATGTACTCGCGGTTCGGGAAGACGCCGAGACCGCCGACTGCGCAATTAAATGGAGCGACGCCCTCGCGGTCGACCGCGCGCTCGCCGGCCGCGATCACGTCGTCGACCGTGGGGGCGTCTCGGGCGTCGTTTTCGTCGCCCTCGGCGACCTCGCCGAGGAACTTCAGCGTCACGTGCGCCTGCTCGGGGTCGACAGGGTTGATACCGGGCGCGTCCGCGAAGGGTGCCTGCGCGTCCGCGACGGCGGGCGCGAGGGAGTCCGGAAGGTCGACGGCGAAGAACGCGCGCATTACGAGTGGGGCGTTGTGGATGACGGTTTATAAATAATTGATAGCGGATCGACGGCGACGACTTCCAACGCCCGGACGATCGCTTATAAATGATTGACTGCGGATCGACCGTGAACTCCTCCAAAGCCCCAGCCGGGAGGCGGACACACGCTCGCTGCGCTCCTCACTCGGTCGCTCACTCCGTTCGCTCCCTCGTTGTGGTGCTTACGTCGCCTGCGTCCGCCTCGCCGGCTGCCCCTTTGAGTCCCACCCCGACCGCCCCACACCTCACACCTCCCCAGCCTCGCGGCTCCCTCCGCTTCGCTCCGGTCGCCGCGTCCCTCGCGCGTGCTCCTCGCGCCCTGCCGGGCGCTCGGAGGCACGCGCCACCGCGGATTCGTTTATAAGCGTTCGCGGAGCGTGTCGGCGGTCGCGTCGCCGACGCCGTCGACGTCGGTGAGGTCCTCGCGAGAGGCGCCGCGGACGTTCTCCACCGAGCCGAACCGCCGGAGGAGGCGGCGGCGGGTCTGGGGGCCGACGCCGGGCACGTCGTCGAGGACCGTCCTGACCTCGTCGCGGACGGTCTGGTGGTAGGAGACGGCGAAGCGGTGCGCCTCGTCGCGAACGCGCTGGAGCAGGTGGAGTTCAGGCGCGTCGTCGGGCCATCTCCGGGTGCCAGTCGGGGTGACGACCAGTTCCTCGGCCTTCGCGAGCGCGACGACGGGGACGTCCCACCCCGTCTCCGCGAGCGCGTCGCGGGCGGCGCCCAACTGCCCCTCGCCGCCGTCGATCAGGAGGAGGTCGGGGTCGGGACGGTCGTCTCGCTCTTCGACCGCGCGCTCGGCGCGCCACCGGATCAGCTCGCGCATGTTGGCGTAGTCGTCGTTGCGGTCGGTGAGCTTCTTCCGCCGGTAGTCGGCCGTCTCCGCGCTCCCGTCGACGAAGCACACGTCGGAGCCGACCACGGCGGTCCCCTGCGCGTGGCTCACGTCGAACCCCTCGATCCGGGTCGGGCTGGAGATCCCGAGCCGGTCGCCCAGCGCGCCCACGGGGTCGTCGCGCCCGCCGCGCTTCCGGGCGTTCTTGAGGGCAAGCTCGACGAGCTTCGCCTCCCGACCGGCGCCCGGAACCCGGACCGCCACCCCCTCGCCCTCCAGCCAGTCGACCACGTCCGGGTCCGCGGGCCGCTCGGCCAGGAGGACCGCGTCCGGGAACTCCCGCTCGGCGTAGTACTGCGCGAGGAACGCGGCGAGGACGGCCGCGGGGGTGTTGGCGTCGGCGGCGTCGCCGGGGCTCTCGTCGTCGGTCGACCCCTCCGCCGCCGCCGCGTCGAGTCGGTGTCGGCTCCGGTCGACCAGCTGGCCGCGCTCGCTGTGGAGCCGGGCCACGCGGGCGGTGTCGCCCTCGACGGCGGCCGCCAGCACGTCGACGGTGCGGTCGTCGCTCCGGTCGCTGACGGCCTCGCCGCCCTCACCGTGGAACGCCTCGACGGCCTCGAGGCGGTCGCGGAGGTTCGCGGCGCGCTCGAACTCGTTCGCCTCGGCCGCGGCCTCCATCCGGCGCCGCAGGGGGTCCGCGAGGACGCCGGTCTCGCCCTCGAAGAAGCGCCGCGCGGCGGCCACGTCCTCCGCGTAGCGCTCCGGGGATATCTCGCCGGTACACGGCGCCGAGCAGATCCCCATCTCGTAGTCGAGGCAGGGCCGGTCGCGCCCCTCGTACTTGTGGTCGGAGCAGCCACGCAGCCGGTACTCGTCGCGGATCGCCTTCACCACGGTCTCGACGCGGCCCACGTCGGTGAACGGGCCGTACGCGACCGCGCCCGCCTCCGGGTCGCGGGTCACTTCGATCCGCGGCACCTCGTGGTCGGAGAAGGCGACGAGCGGGTACGACTTGTCGTCTTTCAGCCGGACGTTGTACCGCGGGCGGAGCCGCTTGATGAGGTTCGCCTCTAAGAGCAGCGCCTGCGTCTCCGTGTCGGTGACCGCGAACTCGATCCGATCGGCGCGCTCGACCATTCCGCGGATGCGGCCCGAGCGCGGGTCCGCGTACGACCGCACCCGGTCGCGGAGGTCGAGCGCCTTCCCGACGTACAGGGTCGCCTCGCCGGCTCGGAACTGGTAGACCCCCGGCTCGGTCGGGAGGTCTCGGGCCCGCTCGCGAACCGCGTCGGCGTTCATCGGTCTCAGATTCCCGTAGCCGCCGAACGCGTTTGAACGCTGCGGGGCGGGGCCGCGTCGCCCGCCGTCGCCCGCCGATTATCACTCGTGAGTACGAGAGGGAACGGTTTATCAGAATGCTTTCGGGAGCGTCACGTAGTAATGACGGGACTTCGAGGGCTGCTCGGACGCGCGTTCGGCCGGGACGATCACTCGCGGTCGGTCCCGGACGGGGGCGTCGTCGTCGACGAGTCGCCCGGCGAGACCGGCCCGGCGGGGGGTAGCGGGACCGAAACCGAGGACGAAGAGTACGAGATAACCGATGAGGAGGGCGTCGACCGCGCCGAGACGCTGGCCGCCGCGGGCTTCCAACAGGTGTTCAACGCCACGAGCGTCCCGACGTTCATCCTCGACGCCGAGGGCAACGTCGCCGAGTGGAACGAGTCGATCGCCTCGCTCACCGGGAGCGAGCGGGAGGACGCGGTCGGTCACAGCCACGTTTCGGAGCTGTTCTACCCCGACGGCCGCCGGGCCGACACCCTCGCGGACAAGGTGCTCAGCGCGCCCGAGGACGCGGACGAGGTGTACGGCGTCGAGCGCTGCGACTCGGCACGGACCCGGTACCGCGACACCAGCACGATGGTCGACCAGTACGGCGACGAGAAACACATCGAGTTCACCGCGACGCCGCTGTACGACGGCGACGAGCTCGTCGGCGTGACGGAGGTCGTCATCGACCGCACGGAGAACGTCAACGAGCGCGACGCGACGAGGGAGCTCGTCTCCGAGATCCGCCAGACCGCAGAGGAGATCGGGGAGGGGAACCTGGAGGCCCGCGCCGTCTGCCGCGAGGAGTGCGAGATCCTCGACGAGGAGCTGTTGAGCGTCATCGGCGTCGTCAACCGGATGGCCGAGAACCTCGAAGACCTCTCGGAGAGCGTCCACGAGCAGGCGCGTGACCTCGACGAGACGGTCGAGGAGGCGAGCGAGGCGGCCGCCGACATCGCCGAGAACGTCGACGAGCAGAACGAGCTCTTAGAGGAGAGCGTCTCCGAGATGCAGTCCTTCTCCGCGGGGATGGAAGAAGTGGCTGCGACCGCCGACGAGGTCGACTCCGCCGCGGTCGCGGCCGCAGACGCCGCCGACGAGGGCCTCGACGCCAGCGAAGACGCCCGCGAGGCGACCGAGGACGTCGTCGAGATCGGCGACGAGCTCGTCGAGAGCGTCGGCGCGCTCTCCGAGCGCATGGACGACATCGAGGAGGTCATCGAGGTCATCTCAGACGTCGCCGAGCAGACGAACCTGCTCGCCTTAAACGCCAACATCGAGGCCGCCCGCGCCGGCGAGGGCGGCGACGGCTTCGCGGTCGTCGCCGAGGAGGTGAAGAAGCTCGCCGACGAGACACGCGGCTACACCGAGGAGATCACGGAGAGCCTCGACAAGCTCCAGGCGCAGTCCGCGGAGACGACGACCGCCGTCGAGCGCTCCCACGAGCGCATCGAGGACGCGGGGACCGAGATCGAGACGGTCCTCGACTCGCTAGAGGAGATCGCCGACGCGGTCGACGAGGCGGCCGCGGGCGTCGCAGAAGTCGCGCGCACCACCGACGACCAGGCCGCGACCGTCGAGGAGCTCACCTCCTCGCTTGAGGCGGTCCGCGAGCGCTCCGACCGCACCGAGGACGCGACCGATCGCATCGTCGACGCCACCGACGACCAGGAGGCAGCCGTCGACGAGCTGATCGCCCGCGTCGAGCAGCTCGACGCGCGGTAACCCCGGCGACGCCTGGCGACGTCCGCCGACGCCCGGCGCCCGCGACGATCCCCCGACCCCGTCCGTTTCTCCCGCGCTTCGTTCTCGCTCCGGCGAACGTTTAACACCGCTCAGCCCCCAGAAATCGTATGTCCGTTACGCCGCCCGGACCGCTCGGCGACCCCCTGTTTGGGAACGGTCGCCAGTTCGCTGACGACCCGTTCGGTTTCCTGCGCGCCTGCGCCGACAGCTACGGCGACGTGGTGCGGCTCGACCTCGGTCCCCGCGAGACGTACCTGCTCACGAACCCCGCCGACGTGGAGCGCGTCCTCGTCGCCGACGCGGAACGCTACCGCAAGCCGCAGTTCGGCGACGACGCGATGGACACGCTGCTCGGCGACGGCCTCCTGCTGAGCGAGGGCGAGACGTGGCAGCGCCAGCGCACGCTCGCGAACCCCGCGTTCCACAACCGCCGGATCGGTGCGCTCGCCGGCGTGATGGCCGACCACGCCGAGTCGCACGTCGCGGAGTGGAGCGACGGCGACGTCGTCGACCTCCAGCTTGAGCTGGCGCGGCTCACCGTGAAGATCATCGTCACGGCGATGTTCGGCGCCGACATCGACGACGAGGAGGTGAAGACGGTCCAAGAGAACCTCGAACCGCTCGGCGCCCGCTTCGAGCCCGACCCGCGCCGGTACCTGATCCCGGACTGGGTGCCGACCCGCGAGAACCGCGAGTTCGACGCCGCCATCGACACGCTCGAATCCGTCATCGACGGCATCGTCGAGCGCCGCCGCGGCACGGAGCGCGACCCGAGCGTCGACCCCGCCGGCCCGGACGGGACCGGCGTTCGGGGGCCGCCGGGCGACCCCGACGCCGACCTCCCGATGGACCTGCTCTCCGTCCTGCTCCGCGCCCGCGACCGCGGCGAGCAGACCGACGAGAACCTCCGCGACGAGCTGGTGACGATGCTGCTCGCCGGCCACGACACCACCGCGCTCGCGCTCACCTACGCGTTCTACCTCCTCTCGAACCACCCCGAGGCCCGCGGACGGGTCGAGAGCGAGGCCGAGGAAGCTGTGAGTACCGGCCGCCTGACCGCGGACGCGGTCCGCGGGATGGAGTACACCGAGCGCGTGCTCAACGAGTCGATGCGGCTCTACCCGCCCGTCTACACCCTGTTTCGCGAGCCGAAGCTCGACGTGAAACTGGGGGGGTACCGGATACCCGAGGGCTCGGCGCTGATGGTCTCGCAGTGGGTGATCCACCGCTCCGAGCGCTGGTACGACGACCCGGAGACGTTCGACCCCGACCGCTGGACCTCAAAGCGCCGGAGCCAACGGCCCCGGTTCGCCTTCTTCCCGTTCGGCGGCGGGCCCCGCCACTGTATCGGGAAGGCGTTCTCGCTGCTTGAGGCCAAGATCATCCTCGCGACGATCTGCTCGCGGTTCGCGCTCGACTACGAGGGGCCGGACCTCTCCTTACGCGGGTCGCTGACGATGCACCCGAACCACCCGGTGCCGATGCGGATCCGCGAGCGATAGGGATGGCTGGCGCCGACGAGGCGAGCGACGGGGGCGACGCCGACGCCTACTGCGCCCGCTGCGGCGACCCCCTCTCGCGGGGCCTCGTCGCGAGCGGCCAGCGCGCCTGTTGTCTCAACGCGACTCCCATCGCCGGCGTCTGTCCGACGCACGGGCCGGTGGGGCCACACCACGCGGTCGACGAGCGGAACGCGGTCGACGACGCGTAGCCGGTCTCGACCGCCGGTCATGCGGTCTTTCAGTTATAAACAAGTACCCCTGCGGTCGGCGCGTGCCGCCGAGCGCCCAGCGGGCGCGAGGAGCACGCGCGAGGGAGTCGCTGGCGCCGCCGGCGCCAGCGACGAGGCTGGGGAGGTGTGAGGTGCGGTTGCTGTGCGGGGCGGGACTCAAAGGGGCAGCCGGCGAGGACGACGCTCGACGACGCAAGCACCGCAACGAGGGAGCGAACGCAGTGAGCGACCGAGTGAGGCGCGTGGTTCGAGAGAGCGAAGCTCTCTCGTCATCCCGAAAATCTCCGATTTTCGGGCGACAGCGAGTCGCGCGAGTCCTCGCCGGCTGGGGCTTTGGAGCTGTTCACCGCCGATCCGTTATCAGCGCTTTATAAACGAGCGGCTGAGGCTTCGGAGGCATTCACCGCTGATCCGCTACCGATTATTTATAAATCGACGGTCGCGGCAGCCTCCCGATATTCCGGGTCCCACACGTCGAGCGCGTGGACCCGCCACCGGATCGGGTCGAACTCGGCGTCGACGAGGTCGACGACCGCCCCCGGCTCCGGATTCCCACCCCGGGCCAGCGTGACGTGCGGCACGTACTCGTCGCCCTCGATCCCCTCTACCGCACCGAACGCCGCACAGAGCCGCCGGTGAAGCCGAAGCAGAGCGCCGCTCTCAATCGCCAGATAAACGACCGGCCGCGACCCCGACCGCGGCGCGTCGAAGACGTCGATTCCGGTCGCGGCGACCTCGAAGGAATCGACCTCGGCGAGCGGACGGCGGAGGCGCTCGCGCAGGCGGTCGAGGGCCTCCTGTCGGGGCGGAGGGCCTCGCTCACGAGCCCCTTTGTCCTCGTCGACCCGCACGTCCGCGGCGCCGAACCGCTTACAGACGAGCGTCTGACGCTCACGGACCCGGTCGAAGCCCGACAGTTTCGAGTGGAGATCGGCCGCGAGGCGGTCGACTGCGGGCGGCAGCGGGACGTTGAGGCTGAACACGTTGCCTCCCGCCTCAGATCCGATCGGTGAGGTGTAAGGCGATCACGACGACGAGCGCGATCCCGATCAGCGTCGGGAGGGCGTCGAGCAGCCAGAAGGCGATATCGAGGACGGCCCCGACGATCTCCAGGAGAAGCCACACGACGACGAGCAGCAGCACGACCTTCAGGAGGTCGTCGGTGTCGATCTCGGCGCGGTTCATGCTCGGAGGAGCGCGCGGCAGCGGTAAAAATCCGATGGCTGGCGGCGAGCGAGTCCGCGAGCTGCCCTTACGCGATCTTCTCGTATTGCTCGGAGAGCTTCTCGGCGGCCTCGTCGAGCAGCTCGGCCTCGTACTCGTCGAGCTCCCACTCGACGACCTTCTCGACGCCGTTCGAGCCCAGCTTCGCGGGCACGCCGAGCGCGGTGTCCTCGTAGCCGTACTCGCCGTCGAGCACGACCGAGCAGGGGAGCACCTCGCCGGTGTCGTTTACGATTGCCTCGACGGTGTGGGCGACGCCGGTGGCCGGGCCCCACTGCGTGGCGCCCTTCCGGCTGATCACGTCCATCGCGGACTCCTGGAGGTCACCCAGGATCTCCTCTCTCTCCTCGGCGTCGAACGATGGGTCGCGGCCGTCGACGCGTACCTTCGAGAAGACGGGCGCCTGCGCGTCGCCGTGCTCGCCGAGGATCGTCGCCTCGACGTTCTTGACGGGCGCGTCGAAGCGCTGCGAGAGGACGTAGCGGAAGCGCGCGGAGTCGAGCCGGCCGCCGAAGCCGACCACCTTGTGCCGGTTGCGGTCGCCCGCCTCGTAGAGGTGGCGGTTGAGCAGGTCGACCGGATTCGAGGTGGTGACGGTGACGAAGTCGTCGTTGTGCTCGGCGAGCGACGAGCCGATGTCCTCCATGATCGGCGCGTTGTCGCCCGCGAGGTCGATCCGGGTCTGCCCCTCCTGCCGCGGGATGCCGGCCGTGATGACGACGACGTCCGAGCCGGCGGTGTCCGCGTACTCGCCCTGCCGGACGGTCGTGTTCGAGTCGTAGGCGACGCCGTGGTTCGCGTCGGCGGCCTGTCCGATCGTCGTTTCGCGCTGGTCCGGGATGTCGACGAAGACGAGCTCGTCGACCACGTCGCGTAACGCGAGGTTGTAGCCGGCCGCGGCTCCGACGGTCCCCGCCGCACCGATAACGCTGACCTTTGTCATACCGTGTGAAGCCGCGGTCGGACACCGAGTAAACGTTTCGGAACCCCTACGAACGTCCGTGCTAATTCGGGCGCGTCGCTCCCGGCGACCCGTCGCGAAAACCCTAACTCCGGCGGCCGCACACACCCATCCAGTGCCGACGTTCCGCTACCCGTGTCCCGGCTGTCGGACGACGAACAGCCTCCACGACGCCGACTGCGAGTTCGAGGGCGTGAGCTGGCCGACCGTCGAGAAGGCGTACACGGACCTCCTGTCGGTGCTGTCCGCGGAGCCCGACGGCCTCTCGGAGGCGGCGCTGCGGGACGCGGTCCCCGCGGATTGGGGCGGGCTTCACAAGGCGGCGCTCGGCGCGCTCCGCCGCGACCAGCGCGTCGTCGAGGACGGCGACCGCCTCCGCCTGCTCACCGCGGCAGAGTTCAAGGAGCGCGTCTCCGAGCCCACCCGCGATCCGATGCGGACCGTCTACGAGCACGGCTCCGTCCCCGGCTGCCACGACAACGCCGTCTTCGCGATGGTGGCGTGGTACGAGATGGTCGGCCTCTCATGGCCCGAGACCCGCGAGAACGTGATCGAGTGGCTCCGCGAGTCGGGCGCGTGGGACCGCGGCGGCTTCGAGGAGTCGACCCCCGAGGAGCTCGTCGACGCCAAGCGCCACGTGTACGACGAGGGGTACGGCTGGAAGGAGAAGGGCCAGTCGGCGAAGCGCGTCATCGAACGCCATCTCTGAGCGCTCCTCTCTGCCGCCCGCTTAAGTCCCCGCGTACCGTCTCACCGCCGTGACACATCCGGAAGCCGGCGCGGCGTCGAGCGGGGGTGGCCTCGATGACGCCGCGGACGCCGACGCCGCGGACGCCGACTCCTCCGACGGCGAGGGCGGCTCCGACCGACCCCCGGCGGTCGCCAACCCGCGGCGCGCGCTCGCGGTCGTGATCGGCGTCGTGTTCATCGACCTCGTCGGCTTCGGGATCGTGATCCCCATCCTTCCCTTCTACGTCAGGTCCTTCGGCGTCAGCGATGCCTTCATCGGACTGCTCGCGGCGTCGTACTCGCTCGCGCAGTTCCTCGCGGCGCCCACGCTCGGCCGGCTCTCAGACCGGATCGGGCGCCGGCCCGTCCTCCTCGCGTCGCTCGCGACCGCCGGGGTCGCGTGGGTGACGTTCGGCTACGCCGGGGCCGCGGGGGCGCGCTTCGGGCCCGTCGCGGCGCTCGCGACGCTGTTCGCCTCTCGGACGCTCGCGGGCGCGATGGGCGGGAACATCGCCGCCGCGCAGGCGTACGTCGCCGACATCACGCCCCGCGACCGACGGGCGGGCGCGCTCGGCCTCGTCGGCGCGTCGTTCGCGCTCGGGTTCGTCTTCGGGCCGGCGATCGGCGGGCTGCTCGCGGCCGACGCCGTGGTGGCCCGCGCCGACGCGCTCCTGCCGGCGGTCGTCCCGGCCACCGCCTACTCCCTGCCGAGCTTCGCGGCGGCGGGAATGAGCTTCCTCGCGGTCGCCGTCGGGTTCGCCTTCCTCGAAGAGCCGGCGCGGACCCGGTCGACCGCGGAGTCCGACGGCCGCCGGACGACCGCGATCGGGCAGTTCCGCGACGCGCTCGCCTCCGCTTCGCTCCGGCCGCTGACGGTCGCGTACTTCGTCGTTGCGGTCGCGTTCGCGGGCGTTCAGGTGATGTTCATCCCGTACGTCGCGGACGCGTTCGGCTACGACGCGACGAGCGCGGCCTTTTTAATCACCTACGTCGGCGTCCTCGGCGCGATCAATCAGGGCGTCCTCGTCGGCCGGCTCTCGCGGGTCGTCTCCTCGCGGACGCTCGTCGCCGCCGGCTCGGTCGTCCTCGGGGTCGCGCTCGTCGCGATCCCCGCGACCGGGCTCGTCGACCGGGTCGCGGGCGGCGTCGCCCTCGGCGGCCCGGGGTGGCTCACACTCCCCCTGCTCGCGCTGCTCGCCGCGCTCGCGGCGCTCTCGCTCGGCAACGCCCTCGTCAACGTCTCGCTGGCGACGCTCGTCTCCGCCTCGGCCGACGACGCGGAACAGGGCGCGGCCTTCGGGGTGACGCAGGGCGCGTCGAGCCTCGGGCGGACCGTCGGTCCGCCGCTGATGGCGGTCCTCTACACCGTCGCCGTCGCGTCGCCGTTCCTGATCGGCGCGCTGCTGCTGGTCCCCGTGGCGGTCGCGTTCGGACGCCGAAGCCGGCAGTGAGATTCGACCGCCGCCGCGCGACAGTTTTACCCCCGCCGTCGCCGTCGTCTCCCACGCATGGCCCTCGACCTCGTCCCCGCGTGGCCCGCCGTCGGCTCGCTCGCTGGCGGGGCGGGGGCGCTCGCGCTCGCGTGGGCGGTCCGCGAACACCGCGGCCGTCCCGGCGTCGACTGGTTCCTCGGCGTCTTCGCCGCGCAGGCAACGTGGTGTCTCTCCTACGGGCTCGGACTCCTCGTCGCCGACCCGACGCTCCGGGCCGCGCTCGAGGCGACGACGTGGCTCGGCGTGATCTGGACCGGGATCGCCTTCCTCGGCTTCGCGTTGGAGTACACCGGCCGGAGCGACGTGGTCCGGAGCCGCCTGTTCGGGTCGATCCTCGGGTTCGGCCTCCTCTCGTCCGCGCTCGTCGCCACGAACCCGCTCCACGGCTCCTTCTGGACCGACTTCGGCCGCGACCCGGTCTTCGGCGTCGAGACCGTCTCCTACGCGTTCGGCCCGTGGGCGTACCTGACGGTCGCCGCGGAGACCGTCCTCGTCGCCAGCGCGGTCTTCCTCCTCGTCGACACGCTGCTCAGCTACGGGCCCCTCTACCGCCGCGAGAGCGCCGCGGTCGCGCTGAGCTCGCTGCCGCCCGGGTTCGCCCTGGTCGCGTGGGCGCTGGCGCTCGGCCCGGTGCCGCAGCTCCAGCTCGCGCCGATCATGTTCGTCCCGCACGTCCTGCTCGACGCGTACGCGTTCGACCGCGCGGAGATGTTCGACCGGAACCCGACGACCAGCCGCGCCGCCGAGCGCACCGCCATCGACGACCTCCGGGACCCCATCGTCGCGCTCGCGCTCGACCGCCGCGTGGTCCGGCTCAACCCCGCCGCCGAAACGGTCCTGGGCGTCGACGCCGAGACCGCCCGCGACCGGCCACTCGCCGACTTCCTCGACCTGCCGGTCGGGGTCGACGACGGGAGCCCGGACCAACCGAACGCCGCCGAGTCCGGCCCCGACGAGGACGCGAGCAGCGGCTCCCGCGAGACGGTCGAGATCGACGCCGGCGCCGGCACCGGCCGCCGCACCTACGCGGTGTCGGTCTCCCGGCTGACCGACCCGAACGGGACCCACGTCGGCTACACGGTCGTCCTCTCCGACGTCACCGAGCGCGAGCGCCGCCGCCAGCAGCTGGAGGTGCTCAACCGAATCCTCCGCCACAACCTCCGCAACGACGCCGGCGTCGTCCACGGCTACGGCGAGATCCTCCACGACCGCCTTGAGGACCCCGAACTCGTTCAGATGGCCGACGCCGTCGAGCGTCGCGCCGGCGCGCTGGCCGCGCTCGGTGAGAAGGCGGGCACGGTCGAGACCCTGCTCGCCGACAACGACGCCGTGGCGACGGACGTCCGCGACCTCATCGGCTCGGTCGTCGCGGACGCCCGCGAGCGGGACGACGCGGCGACGGTCGAACTCGACGTCGAGGGGGGTTCGGACGCCGACGCCGATTGGGTCACGCGCGTACGGCCCGACGCGCTTCAGGCGGTCGTCGAGAACACGGTGGAGAACGCGGTCGACCACCACGACGGCGAGGGTACCGAGCGCGAGGACGGCGGGACGTGGGTGCGCACGTCGCTCCGCAGGGAGAGCGGCGCCGAAGGCGAGACCTTGGGTGACGACGCCCGCTTCGTCCTCACCGTCGAGGACGACGGCCCCGGCATCCCCGACCACGAGGTCGAGGCAGTCGAATCTGGGCGGGAGACCGCCCTCGAACACGGCTCCGGGCTGGGGATGTGGGTCGTCGCGTGGGGCGCCGCCGCGGTCGGCGCCGACGTGGAGTACGCGGACCGGGAGCCGCGGGGGACGCGGGTGACGGTGTCGGTTCCGGTCGTGGACGATCTATAAGACGTGCGCCTCGCCGTACGCCTGTGCCTTCAGGCGATCGTAGCGCTCTCGCGAGTCGAGTACCCACTTGTACTCGAATCCGGGCGGTGGGGTGCCCATCCAGTTGAGGAAAGAACGGGTTTCATCTCGGGAGAATCGAACAGTACCTCGTCGAAAATTCGGATCGAACCCGTGTTCTCTGAACAGATCGAGAAGGAACTCGGAACGATCTGACTCAGTGTGAGTTCGAATTTCGGCTCTTGGCGTTCGATTCCGATCTACATCGAGAAATCCATCTGAAATATACCAGAATTTCGCCATTTTCGGAGTTAATTCGAAATCCGCTGGTATTCGCTTGGTACCTGACTCGTACCAACCCCGGAGCCGGGTGAAGTATGGATGACCTCGACTCCAAACGCTGTACATATCGTGGTAATTCTCGGCTTTCGCGTTCGGGCTGAATCCGGATTCCCGATTGTTCTCGGCGAGTTCCTCGGCAGTTTTCTTCAATGACACTCCGGTAGTGAACAGCCCCATCCGATTGTCGTACCATTCCAGAAACTGCCGATTAACCATCGGGACGTGAAACACGCCGTTTCTACCGTCAGGCTGCGTGGGTATCGAACCGTCACCCATGAGCAACCCCAGAATCATCTCCTGTTTGCGCGGAGGAATCCGTGGGTACGGGCAGGAACCGTTCGCCCAGTGACTCCCGACTCGTTTGAATTCCTCGTTACAGGTCGGACAGACCGCGTCAGTCACTTTGTATTCTCGGGGCTAGCATGAAAGTAACTTTCCCCAGCCCCTCCGCAAACCCGTAGTGGAGCTTGACGGGGAACTCCTCGCCGAGCTCGACGGTGACCTCGGCGTCGGAAGGGATCGCCTTGTTCATGTCCTTCAGGTAATCGAGGCTGAAAAGCGAGTCCGCGGGGCCGGCGGTGAGCGCGATCAGGTCCTCGCGGTCGAGCTTGAGGTTGACGTCGTCGGTGTCGCCCTCGGCCTCGATGAAGAACGCCTCGTCGGTCTCGTCGACGCGGAGGCGGATGTGGTCGGAGACCATGTCGGCCGCCTTGATTCCGCGGTCGAGCTGGGCGCCCTCGACGACGATCTCGGAGGCGAGATCGAGGTCCGGGATGTCCGGCTCCTGGCGGATCGAGTCGGGGTCGATGAGCGCGAGGGTGTACGAGAGGCCGTCGATCTCGATGTGGAGCTTGCGGGTCTCCTCGTCGAGTTCGAGGTGGATCAAATCGCCCGAGTTGGCCATGCCGGCGATGTCCTCCAAGCGGGCGAGGTTGACGCCGATGACGCCGCCGTCGGCGTCGTAGGACTCGAACGCGGCCGCCTCCAGCGTGAGGTCGACCATGCCGACGTTGGCGGGGTCGACGGCCCGGATGGAGAGCTCCTCCTCGTTCAGGCGGATCTTACACTCGTCGACCAACACGCTCACCGAATCGAGCGCGTCCTGAAACGTCGACGCGCCCACGATGGCCTTGAACATATACGTTCGGCTAGGGCGGTATCACCTAAAAAGGCACCCGATCGGAGCGGCGACCGGCCGCTCAAAGCGTCCGGATCAGCCGGGCGACGACGACCGCGAGCGTGACGACGGTTCGCCACAGTCGGAGCCGTTCGAGCCGGTATTCGCGCCCGTCGGGTTCGCTCGCCTCGTCGCCCTCGCTAACCGGTTCGCGGCCGCACTCGCAGGCCGCGTCCCGGTCGGGGCGGTCGGGCGGCGGATCCGTGGCTCGATCCGGCTCCTCCCGCGGGTCACGCTCGGGCGTCGCCCGCTCGCGAGACGGATCAATCGCGTCGCGGCTGGGTGCGTCGTAGCTGGGTGCGTCGCGGCTGGACGCGTCGCGGTCCGGCGGCTCGTCGGCTGAGTTCGATCCGATTCCGTCACGCTCGGCTGCTGGCAGTGGCTCGTCGATCATCTCGTCTCTCGGCCGGGGTAGGCCGTACGCGACGATACGAGGTTAATTTATAAATAAACGAGCCGAACGCAAGGCGAAACTGAAACTCGTCCGAGCGGGCGGGCCCGACCGGTCACCGGCTGTCGCTCGTGCCGCGCTCAGATCAGGGGTTCGACGAGGTCGCGCCCCTCGGCGAGGAGTTCGGTGACCGCCTCGTCGCTGTCGGCCTCGGCGTACACCCGCAGCTTCGGCTCGGTGCCCGAGGGGCGGACGAGCAGCCAGGAGCCGTTCTCCAAGAGGAGCTTGAACCCGTCGAGGGTGACGACCTTCGCGACGGGGGAGCCGCAGACGGACTCCGGGATGTGGTCCTCCAGCTCGTCGAGGACGCCCGCCTTCCGGGCGTCGGGGCAGTCGAGCGACACCTTCCCCGCGGCGATGCGCCCGTGTTCGTCGAGCAGGCGGTCGACGCGCTCGTCGAACGGCTCGGCCGCGTGGGTCGCGGCCGCGAGCAGCGCCATCAGCACGCCGTCCTTCTCGCGGACGTGGCCGCGGAGGGTGAACCCGCCCGACTCCTCGCCGCCGAACAGCGCGTCGTGCTCGCCCATCGCTTCGGCGACCCACTTGAAGCCGACCGGCGTCTCGTACACGTCTTCGCCGTGCGCCTCCGCGATGCGGTCGACGAGGAACGTCGTCGAGACGGTGCGGACCGCGGGCCCCGAGTCGGTCTCCAGAAGGCGGTCGTAGCAGGCGGCGTAGAAGAGGTTGGCGTCGAGGACGCCGCGCTCGGGCGTGACGACCGCGATCCGGTCGGCGTCGCCGTCGTTGGCGACCCCGAGGTCCACGTCGCTTTCGGGGTCCGTCACGCGCTCGGCCAGCGCTTCGAGGTGTTCGGCCGAGGGCTCGGGGGAGTCGCCGCCGAACGTCACGTCGCGCTCGCAGCGCAGGCGGACGACCTCGGCGCCGGCGGACTCGAGGAGCGCGTCGGTGACGCCGCGCCCGCTCCCGTGCATCCCGTCGTACGCGACCGTGAGCCCGGAGAGGTCGACCGCGTCGCCTCCGCTTCCGCTCCCGCTCCCGGTCCCGGCGACGCGCCCGACGACCTCGCGGGCCGCGTCGGCGTGCTCGCTCACGAGGTCGACGCGTTCGATCTCGCCGCGCTCCGCTTCGGGCAGGAGGTCGGGCTCGGCGAGCCGGTCGACGACGTCCTCGGTGACGTCGGGGAGCGCGGGGGCGCCGTCGTGCGGAATGAACTTCACGCCGTTGTACTCGGGCGGGTTGTGGGAGGCCGTCACCATACACGCACCGGCGAGCCCGCGATTGACGATGGCGTGGGCGATGACGGGCGTCGGCGAGTCGCGCTCGGGGAGGATCACGTCGAAGCCGTTGCCGGCGAACACCTCGGCGAGGCTCTCGGCGAACCCCTCCGAGGTCTCGCGGGCGTCGTACCCCACCGCGACCGTCCCGTCGTGCCCCGCGGCGTCGAGGTGGTCGGCGACCGCTTGGCCGACGATCCGCACGCGCTCGTCGGTGAAGGTGTCGAGCGTCGCGCGCCAGCCGTCCGTGCCGAAGGCAATCTGATCCATGTCGCCCACGTCGGCGGCGGGGACAATAATGCCCGGTGTCGGTCGCGAGGCTTGCGCGACCAAGTCGATAGCGGCTCTTTATAAACAACCCCGGCGGCGCGTGCTGGTGAGCGCCCGGAGGGCGCGAATCGCACGCGCGAGGTCGCCGGCGCTGCGCGCCGGCTGCCAGAGGGACCTTCGGTCCCTCGCTGGAGTCGGTCGGCCGGAGCGAAGCGAAGGCCGACCGACGAGGCTGGGGAGGTGTGAGGTTGCGGTGCGGTCGCGGTCGGGTGGGACTCAAAGGGGCAGCCGCGAGGGCGGCGCAGGTGACGCAAGGACCGCAAGGAGGGAGCGGCAGCGACCGACTGAGGACCGCAGCGAGCGTGCGCCCGCCTCCCGGCTGGGGCTTTGGAGGTGTTCTCGGAAGAGTCGCAAATCACGTATCGCCGAGCGGCTGGGGCTTTGGCGGTGGTCTCCGTCGATCTGTGATCGGGTGTTTATAAGCGAGCGGCTGGGGCTTTGGCGGTGGTCTCCGCCGTTCGACAGTTGGCTATTTATAAATGAGTGGCTCCCGAATCTGGATTATGACCCGAATCGCGGCCGTCTCCGGCAGTCGGAGCGCGGACAGCACCACGCGGGCCGCGCTCCGCGTCGCGCTCGACGCCGCGGCCGACGCCGGCGCGGAGACCGACCTGATCGACCTCGCCGCCGTCGACCTCCCGCTGTATCACCCGGACGAGGGCGCGCAGGGCGACAGCGAAGAACTGAAGCGCCGCGTCCGCGAGGCCGACGGCGTCCTCGCGGGCACGCCCGTCTACCGCGGCTCCTACTCGTCGACGTTTAAGAACTTCCACGACTTCTGCGGCTCCGACGAGTACGCGAACACGGCCGTGGGGCTGCTCGCGACCGCGGGCGGCGGCTCCTACGGCGGGACGCTCGAACACCTCCGGTCGACGTTCCGGAACGTGCACGCGTGGACAGTCCCCCACGAGGTCGGGATTCAGGGCGCCTCCTCGAAGATCGAGACGGGCGGAGGCACGGACGCAGACACCCCCGACGACGGACCCCGAATCACCGACGACGACCTCCGCCGCCGCACGGAGCGGCTGGGCCGCGTCGTCGTCGAACACGCCGAACGCATGCGGGGGTGAGGACGGCGGCGACCGTCGAGGTGAGGGCGGCGGCGACCGTCGAGCACCGATCGCGGCCGCGGTCGGCAGGGATTTCCGCCGCGAGGCTAACCGTTCGTCGATGAGTCGCATCCGCCCGGACGAGCTGGACGAGCGCCTCGGCACCGACGACGAGCCGTTCCTGCTGGACATCCGCCCCGCGTCGGACTACGAGGGCGGCGCGATCGAGGGGAGCCGGAACGTCCCCGTGTACGACGACCTCCGGAGCGGCGACGACGCCGCGCTCCGTCGCCGGCTCGACGAGGTGCCCGACGACCGCGAGGTCGTCACCGTCTGCAAGATGGGGATCGTCGCCAAGCGCGCGACCCGCGTGCTCGACGAGTCGGGCTACGAGGCGTCGACGCTCGCCGGCGGGATGAGCGGCTGGAACGGGTACGAGCGCGGGTCGCTCGGCTACCGGATCCGGTCGCTGTGGTGGCGGCTGCGCGAGTGACGCGAGTAACGCGAGTGACGCGAGGTGCGAGGGGGACCGCCCTGCGACGGCGCTGCGCGAGGGGGACCGCCCTGCGACGGCGCTGCGCGAGGGGGACCGACCCGCGACGGCGCTGCGCGAAGGGGACTACCCGGCGACCGGTGGACAGCCGACCCGCCGGGCTTTTGCCCGGCTCCCGTCTACGACCCCCATGACCGAACCGGGTGACGACGACCGTGTCCGCTAACCGGAAGGGGGACCGCCGCGAGCGCGAGCTGGTAAACGCCTTGGACGAGGCGGGGTTCGCCGTGATGCGCGCGCCGGCCAGCGGCTCCGCCACGGAGCGGGAGCTCCCCGACGTGCTCGCGGGCGACGGCGAGACGTTCTACGCCATCGAGGCGAAATCGAGCGCGGGCGACCCCATCTACCTCACCGGCGAGGAGGTGGAGGCGCTTTTGTTCTTCGCGCGGAACTTCGGCGCGAAAGCGCGGATCGCGGTGCGGTTCGACCGCGAGGACTGGTTCTTCTTCCACCCGGGTGACCTCTACACCACCGACGCCGGCTCGTATCGTGTGAAGAAGGAGAAAGCGCTGGCCGACGGCACCGACTTTCCCGAGTTCGTCGGCGAGACGGAGAAGGTGACGCTCGCGGAGGTGGGCGGAGACGGCGACGACGCGGACGCGACCGACCCGGAGACCGAGGAGCGCCGAACGATCTTAGAGGCCGTCCGCGACGGCCACATGCCGGTCGAGGACGCACTCGACGTGCTCTGACCGCCGGATCGGCTCGGTTCTCGCTGTGACGTGACCGCCGGAGCGGCATGGTTCTCAGTCGGACTCGCCCCTCGCGTCATCGGCGTACTCCCGTAAGTCGTCGGCCAGCGTCTCCGCCTGTTCTGGGGTCAACTCGACGCGGTCGGCGTGCGGCGGTATCTCGTCGACGCCGACGGTGTCCAACTCGACGCTCAAGACGACGCGATCCGGCGAGTCGTCCGCGACGGCGACGTCGACCACCCCGTCGAGCGACAGGGTCGTCTCGTGGGTCTCGACCCGGGCGGCGACGAGGTCGAGCGTCGTGTACGCGTTCACGGTCGTGATTCGGTTTGACATGGGTTGCGTGGTGTGGCGGCTCCGCGTTCAGTCGTCGGCGGTCGGCTTGCTTCGATGCGGCTCCTCCGCGGCGGTCTCGCCGGTTGCCGGCGCCAGTGCGACCGCGCACTGCTTGTAGTTCGGTTCGTTCGAGCGCGGGTCGGTGGCCGGAAGCGTCAGGTCGTTCGTCGCGGCGCGGTGGATCGGCAGCCAGACCATTTCCGCGGGGACAGCTGTGTCGGTCGCGACGCGGACGGCGATCGACCCGCGGCGGGAGGAGAGACGCGCCGTCTCGCCGGGTTCGACGGCCGCCTCGTCGCCCAACGCGTGCCCGCCGTTCAGGTCCGCGATCGTGTCCGGGTTCACCCGTGCGACAACCGCGGGGTCCGCCCCCTCGTCCCGCGACCGGATCCCGGTGTTGTACCCGTCGGGCTCGCGGCCCGTCGTCAGCGTGAGCGGATACGACTCGTCTGTCGGCTCCGGGACCTCGCCGTGCGTTCCGGTCGAGAACCGGGCGCGGCCGGAGGGCGTCCGGAACGACCACTCGCCGTCGTCGTAGTACCGGTAGCCGCCCGCCGACTTCGCGGACGGGGCGGGCCAGCGGACGGCCCGCTCCTCCCGGAGCCGGTCGTACGAGACGCCGGAGCAGTCGGCGTCGGTGCCGGCGGTCAGCGCGGCGAACTCGTCGAACACGGCCGCCGGCTCGGTCGCCGGGAACAGCCCGGGCGCGATCGCCTCGCCGATCGCCGTGATGATGTCCAGGTCGGTCCGGACGGCCGGCGCGAGGTCCGACGCGGCGCGGACGCGGGAGATCCGTCGCTCCATGTTCATCGCCGTGCCCTCGGACTCGCCCCACGTCGCCGCCGGGAGGACGACGTCCGCCAGCTCGGTCGTGTCGGTGTGGAAGGCGTCCTGAACGACGAGGAACGTCTCCCGGAGGCGCTCGCGGGCGGCCGACGCGTCGGGCAGGCCCGCGGCCGGGTTCGTCGCGACGGCCCACACCGCTTCGACGGGGCCGCCGTCTATCGCCTCGCAGATCCCGACCGGTCCGGGGCCGGAGTCATCCGGGAGGCGCTCGACGGGCACGCCCCACGCCTCGGCGATCGTCCGCCGCTCGGCCGGGTCACCGAACGACCGCATCCCCGGCCACGACCCTTTCGACGAGCAGACGCGGGTCCCCATCGAGTTCGCTTGGCCGGTCAGCGAGAAGGGGCCGCTTCCCGGTCCCATGTTCCCCGTGGCGAGACAGAGGTCGATCAGCGCGCCGGCCGTGTCGGTCCCCTGCGCGCTCTGGTTGACGCCCATTCCCCAGTAGACGAGCGTCGGATCACGGAGCGCGTCCGCGAGCGCGTCCACGGTCGCGGGGGAGACGCCCGCGGTCGCCGCCGCGGACTCCGGCTCCGGCAGCGACTCCCGGAGCGCCTCGAAACCGGTCGTCGCCGCCTCCACGAACGCCTCGTCGACGTCGCCGCGCTCGATAGCTCGGGCGAGGACGGCCCGCGCCAGCGCGAGGTCGGTCCCCGGGTCGGGCGCGACGTGGCGGTCGCCCGCTTTCGCGGTCTTCGTCTCGACGGGGTCGACGACTATCAGTCGGCTCCCGTCCTCGCCCGCGCTCTCGGCGATCCACCGGAACAGCACCGGATGGGCCACGGCCGGATTCGCGCCCCAGACGACGTGGGTCGCCGCGTCCCCGATGTCGTCGTAGGTCGGCGGGGGCGCGTCGCTCCCGAACGCCTCGTTGTACGCCGTCACGGCGCTCGCCATGCACAGCGTCGTGTTCGCGTCGTAGTGTCGCGTCCCGAAGCCGCCCCGGGCCAGCTTCCCGAGGGCGTAGGCGGCCTCGTTCGTCTGTTGGCCGCTCCCGAGCACCGCGAGGCCGTCGCGGTCCCGGTCGAGCGCGTCGCGGAACTCGTCGACGACCCGCGAGAGCGCGACGTCCCACGTGGTCCGGCGCAGTTCGCCCCCCCGCCGGACGTGTGGCCGCGTCAGCCACTCGCCGTCGGGGTCCTGCGTCTCCTCGACGCCGCGTGAACACGCGAGCCCGCGGTTCGTCGGATGTGCGACGTCCCCGCGGACGCCGTCGATCCCGTACCCGGAGTCGACCCGCCCGGTGAGGTGACCGCACCCGACCGCGCACCGCATACAGGTGGTCGGGACGGGGTCGTTCACTCCGCACCCCGCTCCGTCGCGTCGCCGGCCGCGTCTCCGGTCGCGTCCGCCGGGAACAGCTCGGGGGCGACGTCCATCGACGCCACGGGAACGGTCGCCTCCTCGCCGGCGCCCGCACGGACCTCCTCGCCGGCGCGGTCGCGGACCCGCTCGGGCGTCGCCTCGGCGCTCCGGTCAGTCATCGCTCTCCGTCGCCATCGGCGTCCCGTCGGCGTCGGTCGGCGCGGGCCCCTCGCCGTCGGCAAACGGGTACCAGGACCGCTTCGCGTCGGTGAGACAGGGGTCTTCGTAGTCCGTCTCCTCGGGCTCGGCGAGCTCGACGAGCGCTTCCTCGCCGGTCGCCTCGACCCACTCCCTGAACGTCTGTCCCTCCTCGCGGCCCGCCGCGAACGCGTTCAGGAGGTTCCGCAGGAGGCCGGGCACCTCGTCGGCCGGGACGCGCTGTCTGATCCACTCGACGAAGGAGGGTTCCGGGCCGATCCCGCCGCCGACGCCGACGTCGATGGCCTCCACCATCTCGCCGTCCTTCCGCGCGCGCATCCCCTGGAAGCCGATGTCGGCGGTCATCGCCTGTCCGCAGTCGGCCGTGCAGCCGGAGTAGTGGATCTTGATCTGCTCGACGTCGTCCGGGAGGTCCACGTTCGCGCGCAGCCAGCGCAGCATCGCCGCCGTCCGCGCCTTCGTCTCCGTCAGCGCCAGCGAGCAGAACTCCGTGCCCGTACACGCCATCGCGCCGCGCGTGAACACGCTCGGCTCGGGGCTGTGCGTGTCGAGCAGGTCGGCGTCGAGGAGGTCGTCGAGCTCCGACTCGGGGACGTCGAGGATGAGCGGGTTCTGCCGCCGAGTGAGCCGCATCTCGCCCGAGCCGTGCGTCGCCGCGAGGTCGGCCAGCTGAACGGTCTCGGCGGCGGTCAGCCGGCCGATCGGGACCGTCAGGCCGACGTAGTAGTCGCCGTCGGCCTGCTCGTGGACGCCGACGTGGTCGTGTTTGCCCGCCGACGGTGCCTTCCCGGCGTTGTACGTGTACTCGTCGCGGAGGTCCTCGCCCGCGCGCCGGAGGTCGAAGTCGACGTACGACTCGCCGAGGCGGTCGCGGATCTCCTCCGTGCCCCAGTCGTCGACGAAGAACCGGCTCCGGTTCTTCTGGCGGTTCTCCCGGTCCCCGTGCTCGTGGTACAGCTCGACGAACCCCCTGACGACGTCGTAGGCGTTCTCCGGCGTGACGTACACGTCGAGGCTCCGCGCCCGCCGGGGCTCGCGGCCGCCGAGGCCGCCGCCGACGCGGACGTTGAACCCGCGCACGTCCTCGCCGTCGATCGCCTTCTCGGCGGGTTCGAGGCCGATCCCGTTGATCGAGTCCTGCGCGCACCCCTCGCGGCAGCCCGTCACGCTGATGTTGAACTTCCGGGGCATGTTCGCGAGGTCGTCGTCGGCCCGGAGCTTCGCCGTGATCTCGTCCAGCACCGGCTGCGCGTCGACGAACTCGTGCTTGTCGCGACCGGCCACCGGGCAGCCGGAGATGTTCCGCATCGTGTCGCCGCCCGAGGAGCGCGACGAGAGGCCGACACCTTCCAGCTTCTCCCAGATCGCCGGGATGTCCTCCAGCTTGAGCCAGTGGAGCTGGATCGACTGGCGGGTGGTGAGGTCGATCCACGCGTCGCCGAACTCGGGGTTCGAGACCGGTCCCCTGGCGTACTCCGCGGCGACCTCGCCGACGGCGCGCAGCTGTTCGGCCGTGAGGAGTCCGTTCGCGTTCGCCAGCCGGAGCATGAAGTAGCTCTCCTGGCCCGAGCGCTGGTGGAAGACGCCCCAGAACTTGAACCGGGAGAACCACATGTCGCGTTCGTCCTCCGGGATCGACTCCCAGCCGGACTCCGCGAACTCCAGGATCTTCTCCCTGACCTCGTCGCCGTACATCCCCTCCTTCCACGTCTCCTTCTTGTTCGTCACGCGGTCCCACCCGAGTTGTCGAGCCCGATCGTTGTCGCTGCTTTTTCGATTATCTGGCTCATTTGTCTGAATATCGCATAGAGATTGCGCCATAAAGTGTTGTCTCTTTAATAAATACGGAAATAGTACGCTCGATCTCCATAGAGCGGAACTCGATCGTTTCGCCCGGGATAATTTCTACCCCTCGACAGAGAATTTATATTCTTGACAGTGATATCGAGCGAGACTTTCGTATCGGAACCGCCAGCTCGCAGCGAGATATTGGTTAAGGGCATCTAATGGATGGGGATCAGTTCCATCTCTACCGCGCGAAACTCCCCATATATCCGATATACTGTGGTCTTTGATTACAAACAACAGTTATCAGTCATACGGACGACCGTGTATCCAGCCGAAATGTTCCCTGACCACGACGCTCATGGAAACGACGATCGATCAGTTCTGTCGGCGCCAGACCGCGCATGAGCGACCGGAAACCGACCACCTGTATGCGGTGCGCGGTCGGGTGCGGCTACCTCCAGGCGGAGTCGGCCGACGACGGCCGTCTCGTCGACGTCTCCGGGGACCCGGATCATCCGGCGACCGCCGGCCGCAACTGCCAGCGCGGGGTCAGCGAGACCGTCGACCCGGGCGCGGAGCGGCTGACGCGGCCGCTCATCCGCCGCGGCGGGTCGCTCCGACCGACGGACTGGGACACCGCGCTCGGCGTCGTGACGACGCGGCTCATCGAGGCCATCCGCGAGGATCCGGACAACGTCGCCGTGCTGGGGAGCGGGCAGCAAACGAACGAGGCCGCATACGCGCTCGGAAAGGTCGCCCGCGGCGCGGTCGGGACGCGACACTACGACGCGAACACGACGCTGTGTATGGCCTCGGCCGTCGCGGCGTACGCCCAGGCGTTCGGGAGCGACGCGCCCCCGCCGACGTACGACGATATTCCCGCCGCCGACACCCACGTCGTCTGGGGCGCGAACCCCGCCGTCGCGCACCCGGTGTTACACTCGTGGATCGAGAACAGCGCCGCCGCGGGCGACGGCGAACTGATCGTCGTCGACCCCGTCGAGACGCGGACGGCGGCCGACGCCGACCGTCACGTCCGGCCGGAGCCCGGGACCGACCTCGCGCTGGCGCGGGCCGTCCTCGCGCGGGTCGTCGACACCGGCGCGGTCGACGACCGGTTCGTCGACCGACACACGGAGGGGTACGCCGCGACCGTCGAGTCGCTCCCGAGCGTCGCCGACGCTGCGGCGACCGCGGACGTCTCGCCCGAGCGCGTCCGCGAAATAGCCGACGCGCTGGTCGCGGACTCGCTGATCTACTGGGGGATGGGCGTCAACCAAAGCGTTCAGGGCACCGGGACGGCGCGGGCGCTCATCGACCTCTGTCTCGCCACGGGGAATATGGGTCCGGGGAGCGGGCCCTTCTCGCTGACCGGCCAGGCCAACTCGATGGGGAACCGCGTCTGCGCCTCGAAGCGGACCTGGCCCGGCTACCGCCCGTTCGACGACTCGGCCGCCCGGCGCGACGTCGCCGACGCGTGGGACGTGCCGCTCGGGCGGCTCCCCGACGCCCCCGGTCCGGGGTTCGTGCGCATCGTCGACGAGCTCGCCCGCGACAACGTCGACGTCTGCTGGACGGTCGCGACGAACCCGGTCGCCGGGATGCCCGACGCGGGCCACGTCGAGCACGCGCTCGACGACGCGTTCCTGATCGTTCAGGACGCGTTCCGGTCGGACACCGTCGAGCTGGCGGACGTCGTCCTCCCGGCGGCGACGTGGGGCGAGTCCGAGGGGACGACGACGAACATGGAGCGGCGTGTCTCGCGGGTCACCGCGGCGACCGATCCCCCGGGGGAGGCCCGGCAGGACCTCGACGTCATCGCGGCGATCGGCAACCGAATTCATTCCGGCCTGTTCGACGAGCCGCCGCTGGACCCGGCCACGACCTTCGACGAGATTCGCGACCTCACCGCCGGCACGACGGCTGACCTGTCCGGGATCTCGTACGAGCGGCTGGCGGACGAACTGGCGGTCCGCTGGCCCGCGCCGACCGCCGACGCGGAGGGCGGCTACCGGTACTACGACGACGGTGAATGGTCGTTCCGGACGCCCTCCGGCCGCGCCCGGTTCTCGACCGGAACGCACTGCGAGGTGCCCGAACCGGTCGACGGGGAGTACCCGCTCACGCTGACGACGGGGCGCGCGGACGGCGTCTACAACACGGGCGTCCGGACGGGAGACGACGGGGGAGCGCTTCCGACGGCGCGGATCCACCCGGAGACGATCGCCCGGCACCTGGCGGCGTTCGACCGGGGAGAGACGGTGATCGGGTCCCGCCGGTCCGAGGTGCGAGTCGCGGTCAGCCCGAACGACGACGTCCCGCCCGGGATGGTGTGGCTGCCGATCCACTACGGGGCGATCAACGAGCTCACGCTGTCCGCGGTCGACCCGGACTCCACCGAACCGAACCTCAAGCAGTGCGCGGTGCGGATCTCGGCGCCGGACCGGCCGGAGCGACGCGACTACGAGCCGGTCGCCTCCGAGTGACTCGCGGGCGACGTTTTCCGGAAATTTTCGGCCTCCTCGACGCGATTCACGGCCGCTCGACCCCATCCTTAGAACATATAATGAACAATGATCTGGTATATTATTTCAATTTATGAATTACGACGTAGATTCATCTCTTAGAAATAAACTTCTTGTCTGGAGAAGGGCAATAAAGTGGGCTCGGAGAATCGATCGCGCTATTACTCATTTCACCGGCTATTAGCAGACATATGTTCATCAGTTATCTTATTAACCCCGCGTTCATGGTCTCGAAACGTGAATAAACACACGTTCGGAAGTATCAGGGCGATCTTGGGTGAAAAAGCAACGTTCGGCGCGGAATACTCGCACGCGTGGGCGGCGATCGCGTCGACGGCCGCGACTCGGTCCACCTCGTCGACTTCACAGACGAGCGGAGCGGATCGCCGCGTTGCGGACGGCGCCGCGGGGTGGTGCGCGTGAACAGTCCGATCCGGATGACGAAGTACCGGACGCTGCTGCTCGCGACGGTCGGGTTCAACTTCTCGTTTCTAATCTGGTTCTCGTTCGCGCCCTTCACCGGGCCGATGGCCGAGGAGTTCGAGCTGTCGCTGGCCGAGATCGGGGTCCTCGCGAGCGCGGCGATCTGGCTGGCGCCGTTCGGGCGCATCCTCACGGGGTGGCTCTCGGACCGGTTCGGGGCGCCGACGATATTCGCCATCGTGTTGGCGTACGTCGGCGTCTTCTCGATCTGGAGCGCGTTCGCCGAGTCGTACGCGACGTTCTTCGCCACGCGGCTGATCGTGGCCACGGCCGGGATCACCTTCGTGATCGGGATCCAGCACGTCTCCGAATGGTTCGAGGCGGGCGAACTCGGGACCGCTGAGGGGATCTACGCCGGGATCGGCAACGCTGGCGCTGCCGGCGGGGCGCTCGTACTCCCGCGGGTGTTCTCCTCGGGGTGGAGCGGACCGATCTTCGACACGAACTGGCGCGCCGCGTTCTTCTACACCGGCGTGGTGTCGATCCTGCTGGCGGGCGTCTACTACGCGTTCGGCGAGGCCGCAAAGAGCAGCGAGAAGCGCGCGGCGACGAAGGAGAAGGCCGGGCTGCGGGAGTGGATCTTCACCGCGACCAGGTACGGCACCGTGGTCCTGGCGCTCGCGTACGTGATGACGTTCGGGCTGGAGCTGTCGATGAACGGCTGGCTGGCCACCTACTACCGCGAGGGGTTCGACACGCAGAACCTCGTGCTGGCGTCGACGTTTGCCGCGACGTTCTCGGTCGCCGCCGGGCTGCTGCGGCCGATCGGCGGCTACGTCAGCGACCGGCTGGCGCGGGCTGAACGGAACATCATTCCGCTGTTCACGGGCCGCTACCGCGAGCAGTGGACGTTCGTCTCGCTGTGTTTCGTCGTCCTCGCGATGTTCGGGATGACGCTCGCGGGGCTCTCCGGCCGGGTGCTCGTCGCCGTGGGCGCCGGGTTCCTCGTCGGCATGGGCTGTGCGTTCTCCGAGGGGGCCATCTTCGCGCAGGTGCCCGCGATGTTCCCGGACAGCTCCGGTGCCGTGGCCGGCGTCGTCGGCGGCGTCGGGACGGTCGGCGGGATCGTCTACCCGCTGGTGTACGCCGCCCCGTTCCTCCCGAACCTCCACACCGGGTACGCGATCGTCGGGGCCTCGATGATCCCGATCGTGTTGCTGGCCGCGTGGGTGTTCCAACCGAGGATCGCCGAACGCGCGACCGACGACGGCTTCGTGGGCGAGAGCGACGGAGCGCCCGTCGCGGACGACTGACTGCGGGATCCCAAGGAGGACTCCGTCGCCGTCGCCGACCCCCTCGCTTATCCCTCGCGGCGCCGAACCCTGCCACGAATGAGCGAGGACTTCGGCCTGCTCGAACCCGCGGACCAGCCCGGCGACGAGTGGGAGCAGCTCGACGTCTCCGACACCGAGGCCGACCGGATCGCCCGGCGGCAGGACCGCGAGTTCGACGAGTTCCGCAAGCGGATCAAAGACACCGAGCAGTTCAAGCTGCAGGAGTCGGTGTTCGACGACGCGACGCTGGCAGCCGTCTACAAGCTGGTCCAAGACGGCTACGTCGACGCGTTCGGCGGGCCGGTGTCGACCGGGAAGGAGGCGAGCGTCTTCGAGGCGCTCGGCGGGCAGGCGGGCGAGCGGCCGGAGCCGGGGTCGGAGGCCGCGGGCGGCGGCCCCGAGGGCGTCACGCCGGAGCGCGAGGTCGCGGTGAAGGTGTACCGGATCAACTCCTCGAACTTCCGGCAGATGCGCGACTACCTGGAGGGCGACCCGCGCTTCGAGGGGATCGCGAGCGACAAGAAGGCGGTCGTGCTGGCGTGGACCCGGAAGGAGTTCGCGAACCTCGAACGCGCGCGGAAGGCCGGCGTTCGGGTGCCCGAACCGATCGCGGTCCAGCGCAACGTCCTCGTGATGGAGCTGGTCGGTCACGCCGAAGAGCGCGCTCGGCGGCTGAGCGAGGTCGACGTGGAGAACCCGGAGACCGCCTACGAGGTCGTCCGCGAGTACATGCGCCGGCTGTACGGCGCCGGGCTGATCCACGGCGACCTCTCGGAGTACAACATGATCATCCACGAGGGCGAGCTGGTGATCATCGACCTCGGGCAGGCGGTGACGGTTCATCACCCCAACGCCGGGGAGTTCTTAGCGCGTGACTGCGAGAACGTGGCGACCTTTTTCACGCGACAGGGGATCGACGTCGACCCCGACGACCTCCGCGCGTACGTGACGGAGCCCGAGCCCGACCCGAGCGGGGAGCCGGAGCCGAGCGAAGAGCCGGAGTCGGGCGGGGAGCCAGGCGCGGGGGCGAACGAGGGGTCGGGAGCGGACGGAGTATAACACGGTCTGCGCTCCGGCCACGCGTTCGGGTCAGACCTCGCGGGCGTAGATCGCGGTCGGATACGTCTCGCCCGCGATCTCGGTCTCGTCCGTCTCCACCCGTTCGAACCCTCGCGCCTCGTAGAAGCCGGCGCCGACGTCGTTGTCGGCGAACGCTTCGAGTCGGACCGCCTCCACGCGGTCCGGGAGCGCGTCGAGGCCGCGGTCGAGCAGCGCCGTCCCGACTCCCTCGCCCCACCAGTCGGGATGGACGTAGATCGCCTTCACGTCGGCCTCGTCAGGGCCGACGAACGACTTCGTGTTCTCCTCACCCCAGCGGACGTCGACGAACCCCCTGACCGTTCCGTCGACGACGGCGACGAAGACGGCGCTGTCGTCGTCACCGAATCCCTCCGCCCATCCCTCGACCTCCTCCGGCGTTGGGTCGACCGTCATCGCGTCGAGCACCGGCTCGGGCAGGATATTGTCGTACGCCTCGCGCCACGACAGGCCGTGCGCCCGGATCAGTTCCCGTATCTCCGGGTCGGTCTCGGGAGGGCGGATCTCCATACCCGGGGATCGGCGAACGATTACAAAAATCCCCCGCGGGTGTGACAGCGTGTGTTGAACCGACGTAATCCCCTAAATCGGCGGCGAAAACCGGTATACCGGCACACGCCGCCCGCGGCGAAACACGCCGTCACCGCGACCGCGGCCGTCACCCCAGGCGCCTCGCCCGAGCCCCTTGCCCGAGCGATACGCCGTCGGTCCGCTCAGTCCGACGCGGGTCGCCGACCGAGATACAGGAACAGCCCGACGTTGACGAGGACGCCGGCGACGAGGAGTCCCCAGTTGACCACGGGGTTGTTGTACCAGACCAGGTCGACGCCGATAGACCCGCCGTAGAGCGGCCAGATCGGTTCGATGGAGTCGGCGATGTCCGGCGCCGAGAGCATGTCCGCGAAGACGTGCGCGAGTCCGGGGACCCAGACCGCCAGGAAGCCGAACCGGAGGCTGCGGGCCGCCGCCTCCGGGGACAGCCACTCCGTGTCACCGGCAACCGCCTCGACCGCCTTCCCGACGAGCGGCCCGAGGACCGCGGCGAAGATCGTCACCGCGAGGACGGTGTGGAACACCCCGTGGTGTTTGACGGTCGGAATAAGCCCCTCGAGGACGAGGTCGACGTCCGGCAGCATTCCGAAGAGGACGCCCGACGCGACGAACGTCGCGGCCGTTTTCCGATGGTCGAGGAGGAACCAAGCCGGCGCGAGCCAGAGCAGCGCCATCCCCAAGTGGCCGCTCACGTCTACCATCCGAGCGACACCCCCGAGGCGACTGACTCGCCCTGCGCGGAGCGTCCTCTCGGTGGCACGTCGAGGCGTGCCGGGGAGACATTCCCCCGGCTCGCGGCACAGCCGTCGGTCACTCCTCCGCCTCCTCCTCGTTCTCGAGGTCGCGGCCGTCTCGCTCGATCCGGGCCGCGCTCCCGAGCGTCCAGACGTCGACGTCGCCACCGGTGTCGACGTCCTTCGCTATCACCGTCTCCAGCACGTCCCGAACCGCCCGCTCGGGGTCGCTCGCCGCCTCCTCCTCGTCGAGCGCCTCCAGCAGTCCGAGCGCGACTCGGCTTCCGGTGCCAAGCGCGACCGCGTCGGCCTCGAGGACGCGCCCGTCGCCCGAGACCCGCCGGAGGCTCGCGGCCCCGTCGGCGTCCAGCGCGCCGACCACGGCGTCGACGCCCGCGTTCTCCGTCTCTCGGGCCGTCATGCGAGCCACGGCGTCGACGCCGGGGGCGTCGCCGCTCTCCAGCCCGCGATCCCGGAGGGCGATCTCGAACGATCGCCAGAACTCCCGAACCGCCGCCGACTCACCGGCGACGCCGACGCCGACGCCGCTGAGATCGAACACCCGTTGGAACTGGTCCGACGACACCGCCCCGCCGTCGATGACTCTGGTGTCCCCGGCGATGGCTACTCCTGTCGGCGTCTCGATCGCGACGACGGTGCTCATGGTTGCGTACGAACGACGACCAGCCGGGTAACGCCGCTGCCTGCGTGTGCGGGGGAAGGTGGAGATCGGTACGCCGGTGAGATCGAAGGTGGAGACCGGTACGCCGGTGAGATCGAAGGTGGAAACCTGTACGCCGCGGGGTCGGCGGGCGAGAAATGGGGTCGCGACGGGATACCGTCTCCGCCCCCGACTCGTTCACTGTACCTCGTTGTACATCTCGTCGATCGTCTCTTTGAGATCGGGAGCTCCCCCACCGGGCTGCTGGGGCGTATAACTGAACTCGCCCTTTCCGTCGGGCGCTTCGCCCTGCGTCCACGGCCGTTTCGGATCCGCCCGTTCCTCGCGGGCGGTCGACATGAACGAGTAGTTGTACTCCTGGTTCTCCTGTTCCTGGTCGAAGCTCGCCGGGACGGGCCGGTGTTCGCCGAGGTCCTCCAGCGCGGCGTGCCACTGGTTCTGGTGCATCGTGTCGCGGGCGATGAGGTACTCCAGCATGTCCTTCATGCCGGGGTCGTCGGTGAACTCGTACAGTCGGGTCGCGAGCACGCGTCCCGTGGACTCGGCCATGACGTTCGCGTACATGTCGGCGGCCAGGTTCCCCGACGCGACCACGTAGTTGCCGGTGAACGGGGCGCCGTTGCTGTCGACGGGCATGGCGTGTAGCCCCGCCGAGAGCGCCTGTCGGGGCTGGCCGGTGCGCATCATCTCGTCGATGATGGGGTCCTCGCGCGCTGACTCGCGGGCCTCTTCGGACGCCCCTTCGAGGTTCTTCGAGACCGCGGTCGCGAGCATCTCGATGTGGCCGAGCTCCTCCGTCGCGGTCTCCATGAGGAACCGCCTGATCTCGTCTTTCTCGGCCGGAACCGCGAAGGCCTGGAACATGTACTGGAGCGCGACGCGCATCTCTCCTTCGGCGCCGCCGATGGCCTGCTGGAGCAGCTTCGCGAAGCGCGGGTCTGGCTCTTCGACTTCGACCTCGAACTGAAGTTCGTCGTCGTGGTAGAACACGGCACCATCCAAGCCGCCAGAGATGACAAAAAGCGTCCTGCCTGCGCCTGCCGGGTGATTTTACCGTCTCTTCGGGTGACAATGGCCCGACGCGACAAACACGCGGGCCGTGAAACCGACCTCGCGGTCTCAGCTCTCGTCTGAATTCGGACCGCGATCGGAGTCAGGACCGCGATCGGATCCGGAATCGGACTCGGAGTCGGCCGCGGAATCGGATTCGGCACTGGGATCGGATTCGGCCGCGGGATCGACTCCGGACTCCGGCTCGGAATCACCGTTCTGGAACTCCTCCTCCTCCGCGTGAGCGTCTTTCGGGTCCGTCCCGACGCCCCCCGCGACGGTCGCCTCGGGGCGGATCGGCTCTCCGCTGAGCAGTTCGGGGAGGACGATCCGGATCGCCTCGAGGACGACCACGAACAGGATCGGCATGAGGAAGATGCCGTACCACCCGAACAGGATCGGTCCGATCAGGTAGGCGAAAAGCAGGAGGATCGGATCGATCCGTCGCCCGGAGAGGTACGGCTGGAGGAACGACTGCGGCAGGATGTCCAAGAGGAGCACGTAAGCAACGAGCACGGCGCCGACGAACACGAGGCTCCCGTCGCCCCCGTCGCCGCTGACGGCCTGAAACCCGAGCGACGCGACGATGGGAATGTAGACGATCTTGCCGACGACGACGGGGATCAGGCTCGCGATCCCGGTCAGGAACCCGGCCACGAGAACCATGGGCACCTGGAGTCCGGGCGGCGCCACGAGGTTCGTCCCCGCGTACGCCGCCGTCGCCAGGATCGACGAGGCGACGACGAACAGCAGGTTGCCGAAGAACACGGACTCCAAGTCGCTGTCGACCGCGCTCGCGTAGGCGTACGCGGTCGAGTCGCGCCCCCCGATCAGCTCGATCAGTCCCGTCGAGATGTCGTCGTCGTTGGCGAGCAGGAAGTACGCCAGCGTCGTGGCGAGCCCCAGCAGGAACAGCCCGCCGACGACGCCCTGTAGCGTGGTCACGACCGTCCCCAGGTTCGACCAGAGCGATCCGCCGGCGTCGAGGACCGAGGTGGGGTTCGACAGCAGCGTGATCAACTGCTCGCGCTGGTCCGGCGTGAGCGCGTCGACGCCGGTGATCCGGGCGATGAGCGTCCCGACGACGTTTCCGTCCCCGAACTGGCTCCGGACGGCCTGGAACAGCCGGAGCCCGACAATGCCGAACAGCAGCAGGATCGGTACGATGACGGACAGCGCCGTCAACGTCGCCGCGAGCGATCGCGAGCCGGTCACCGACCGGAGGCGGACGCAGATCGGCCGGGTGGCGTAGTAGCCGAACAGCCCCAACACGACGAGTCCGATAAAGGAGCCGACGACGTACGCGACTACCGCGCCGAGGAAGAGGACGAACGCCCACCAGGCGGCTCGACTGCGGGTCGGTAGTCGGCCTTCGAGTCCGCTCGTGGATCGGTCCATCTCACTGCCTCTGTGACGGGTGCCGCGCCGGCGAGGCGACCGCCGGTTTCGGCCCGATCGCCGTCTCGGGGGCGGCCGGGAACCCGGATGACGGTTTCGCGCCGCCACCCCGGACTGCCACCCGCGTTGAGGACGGTCCGTTCCTGCGGCGGCTATCCAGCCGGGCGGTCACTCGGCGGCAATCGCCGATCGGATCGATCGAACAGCGAAATGATACATCAAACATATTTAATATTTGGGTACCAATCTTCTTGAATCTTGTGTGAAAGCGGGTTTTGAGGGTCCTATGGGCTAACCTGACATAGAATATTATCGCCTTGCGATAGCAAGCTGGTAGTACTAACATATATCTTATATTTCTTGTGCTGGGTACGTTCGTGACTACAAGCGCTTTCGATGTCGGACCGCTCGGTGGCTACGTTCAGATATACCCCCAGCAAGGGCAGGCAGAACGGTTAGTGGCTGAAACGCCGTGTATCCGCTACCCATGCGAAGCGACGTAACACTGACCGAAGACGACGAGGGCAAGAACGTTGTCAACGCCGACGGCGACACGGTCGGTCGCGTCACCAGCGTGGAACACGGAAAAGCGCACGTCGATCCCGACCCGGGACTGGCGGACACGATCCGATCCAAACTCGGCTGGGGCGACGCCGACGAAGACAACTATCAGCTCGATGCCTCCAGCATCGAGTCCGTTTCTGACAACGAAATCCGCCTGCGCAGATAACGCTACGTCGTCCCCGCCCGTGCCCCTGTCGAATCTGTGTCCTCCGTTCGAAACTCACCCGGTTACTATGGATCCAACAGAAAACGGTGGTTCAACGGAGTCAGATCGGCGGAACGGTCGTCCGACGGAGTCCGTCGATCGAGACGCCGCCACAGACGCGAGCGACCGACGGATCGGCGTCCGGAACGTGCCGATCTCCGGCTCCGGATCCCGCATCCTCCGCGGACTGATTCGGGGCGTCGTCGGTGGGGTGGTCGGCACCGTGCTCATGACGCTGTACCGGTTCCCCGTCTTCCGCGCGCTGCCGCCGACCGCCGACTTCTGGGCGACGTACGTTGGGGGCGGCGACGCGGAGACGTACCCCGCCGTCGGACTCCTCCTCCACTTCCTGTACGGCGGCGTCGCTGGCGGCCTGTTCGGCGTCGGGATCGGCCTGCTGAGCTTCCGGAGCGAACGCGAACGCAGGCTCGGCGGGATCGGACTCGCCCTCGCCTACGGTCTCGGGCTCTCCGCGTTCGGGACGCGGTTCGTGTTCCGGTTCCTCCTCGACGAGGAGCTCGACCCGGACGAAGCGGTGATATTCCACGTCGGACACGCGATCTACGGACTGGCCCTCGGCACGTGGATCAGCAGTCGGGAACGAACGGGAGACGTCTACGATTGACATCCTCCCCGCCCTGAAGGGCGAGGATTCCCGACCGCGTTGGGATATTACGGTTCGCGGTTCACGACCTGTTCTCGTGGGGCGAAAACGCCCTCACTACGGTCGAACAGGTGAACCGCTGGCTGTGCCAACCAGCCGTTATCCCTATCGCCGCCATCCGTGGCGAGACTCGGGAGTACCTTTTGCCGAATGTTCTCAGCGCCATTCACATCTGCGTTCGCAACCGTGTCGCACTCCTCACACGCGTATAGTCCGCGTTCCACACGCTGGTTCTCGTCTGTGTGGCCACACGTTAAACACGACTTCGACGTATCATGTTCCGACACCAGCTCCACGCCGATGCCTTCGGCTTCCGCCTTGTAGTCCAGAAGCGTCGTGAAGCGGTCGAACGCCCACCCGTGCAAGTCGAGGTTGCCGTGATCGCCCCAATTCCGAGAGTCACCGTTCTCGTCGTCTTCTCGGATGCCGCCGAGGTCGCCAACGACAAGCGTTCCAACACCCCGTTCGACACACTCCTCCACGATTGCTTTCGAGAGTGCGTGCAAAAAGTGCGTTCGACGCCCCGTCCGCTTGCGGTCGAGACGTGTAGCCTCTCGGGATGAGGAATCGTCGCACTTGGCTTTCTTTTTCGTGAAGTAGTATTCGTCCTCTTTGAGTGCGCCACCGGGATACAACACCGACTCATCGCCGAAGGAGACGGCGGCGAAGTTGCAGATCCCGAGGTCAACACCAGCCACGTTGTCGCCCGGCGGTTCCGGGTCGATAGTGGTGCGACAGACGAATTGGAGTCGCCACTCGTCGCGCCTGTAGACGGATCGAACCTGTTGGATGTCCCACTCGGTCAGGTCAACATCCGGGCGAGTCTGGTACTCGCACAGGATGAAGTCCGAACGGTGTTCTTTGAGGTTTCGTCCTTTTGAGAGGCGAACACGGGTGAATTGTGCGTCGTGCTTGAAGCCAGCCGCTTTGAAGGACACAGTTGAACGCGGGTGGGAGTCTCCGTTCTTCCGGTAGCCAGGCGGTCGGGCACGGTCGTCGCCGTTCCGACGCTTCCCGAACCAGCCGTTAAACGCCTCAGCGAGTTCTTCGAGAACGCGCTGACTGGATTGAGAATGTAAGTCCGTGTAGCGTTCGTGGCGTTTGAGTTCGGCTTTGAGTTCCCCGTCACCGGGAATCTCGCCCGTTTCGTCCCACTGTTGTTGTGCGTAGTAGCGACCGACGTTCCAGAGTTTTGAGGCGGCCCACCCGAGTTGGTCGAGGTCGTCACGAACCTGTTGCTGGTTCGTAATCGTTGCCTCGAAGGTTCGGACGGTTCGACTCATTTCTGGCTTCATAACTGGTTATGAACAGTGTTTTGTTAATAGTGTCGGTTAGCGTGGAATATCCGACCTTGCTATCGCGGTGGATTGTATAGGGATTGTCGGCTGTATCCCCGCCCTGAAGGGCGGGGTTTTAGCCTTGTAAATTCCATAACGACCGATATCGGGACCTTCGGACGTGCTCGCGGTCCGATACGTCGGTGGCGGTGACGCGTCCAGTCGTCGCGCTCCGGTCGCCTCACAGGTACCGATGCGTGTACTCGTAGCCGGTTCGCGCGAGTTCGTCGAGCGGCGAGCGGCGGACCGCCACCTCGACCGCACCCTCCTGAATCGCCGTGACCACGGATTCGGGTGTGAGTTCCGTCGCCTCAATCCGGGTCACCGTCCGCCCCACCTCGAAGGGGAAGTGGGCGTCGCTCCCGCCCACGACCGGGACGCCGAGCGACTCGGCGAGCTCCCGCACGCGTTCGGCGTTTTCGGGGTGTTTCCCGTTTATCTCGACGGCGTCGAACGCCGCCTCGCTCTCGCGGACGCGGCTCCGTCGGTACGGGTGCGCGACGATCGCGGCACATCCGTTGTCGTGCGCCTGCGAGACGACCGCCTCCGGGGTCCGCTCGCCGGGGACCGTCCGACGCGGCGGGTCCGGTCCGACGACCAGGAGGTGGCCGGCGGTCGTCGTCACTTCGATGCCCGGGACGAACTGCGGTCTCCCGGGCACGCCGTGGAACGGGCGGTAGTAGTCGTGATTGGTCAGCGCGACGCCGTCCAGCCCGGAGCGCCGCCCCCACAGCGCCAGCAGCCGCGCTCCGACCGGATCGTAGCGGGTCGGCTCCGCTCCGAAGCCGTGGAAGAACCGCGTGTGGGCGTGAAGGTCTACGGTGAACATTGGACTCTCGGGCGCTGCGTAGCCGTTTTACGGTCGTTTTCGGCACCGTTTCGTCTCATGGGTCCATCGGCTCGGGATCGTACCCCTCCCCGACCACGAGTCGCAGCGTTCGCGGTCGAACGCTGAGCGCGATGTCGCGTCGCTCGATGATCTCTCCGTCTAGGGTGAATCTGACGGGGTCCCCCGAGCCGCTTTCGATGTCCACCGATTCGGCTCGGAATCGGTCGATGTGCGGCGAATCCCGTCCGAACAGCCGCTCGAACACCGCATCGCTCATCAGGTCGAACTTGGGCACGTCCTTGACGATCGCCACCTCGAAGCGGCCGTCCTCCATGTTGGCCTGCGTCGTCCCGTCCGCCGCGAACTGACGACCGTTCCCGACCATCACGCAGAGCGCCTCGCCGCGCCAAGTTGGCGTGTCGCCGCCGCTCGCGTCGTCGACGGTCAGCCGTAGCGGCTCGAACTCCGTCACGGTCCGCAGCGTCGTGAGCACGTACGCCGCCCCGCCGATACGAGACTTCAACGCGCTGGACGTCTCGCTGACCGACGCAGCGGTCAGCCCTGCGACACAGGAGTTCACGAAGGGCCGATCGGTCGCCATCCCGATGTCGACGGTCCGTCTGGTCCCGTCGTCGAGGGCGGCGAACGCGGTCTCGAGATCGGTGATCCCGATCTGCTTCGCGAAGTTGTTGCCGGTCCCGAGGGGAAGGATACCGAACGTCACGTCGTCGAACGCGTCGGCGCGGTCGAGCCCCTGTACGACCTCGTTGACCGTCCCGTCGCCGCCGGCGGCCACGATCGTCTCGTATCCCGCCTCTATCGCCTCCCGCGTCAGGAGGACCGCTTCGCCTGCTCGTTCGGACCGCTCGACCGCATACCCGCTCAGGTCCGCCCTGTCCTCGACCTTGTCGGCGTGGGAGCCGCCTCCGCTCTGCGGGTTGTAAATGATCACCGTTCCCGCCATCTTACACACCGTCGGACGTGGCGGAAGCCCCGGCGATATCACTCCGAACGCCTCCCCGTTCGGTGTTCGATCGCGGAGCCCGACGTTCTCTGACAGTTCCGTTCGGAGCGGCTATCGGCGTTCGAGACACGATCTCCCCCTCGCACTGCTGTCGAATTGTTAGGCGGTCGCTATCCTCTGAGCGGCTGCTGTAATTTATAAGCCCAACGCGGCAGCTCGCGGTTCGGTCGGGCGCGAACCGCTCAGGATCCCTCCCGAGTCACTGACCCCAACGACTTGACCCGGCAAGTGCCGGCACAGGGAGTAAATGGCTTCGGCGCGGCTCTTCGAGGCGATGACCGACCAGAACGAGGACAGCCGGGAGCAGGGCGTGGAGTTCGGTCCGCTCGCGGACGAGCTCGAAGACGAGGAGTACCCGTTCGACAAGGAGGCGCTACTGGAGCGGTACGGCGACCGCGAACTGGAGCTGGAAGGCGACACGACGACGCTCCAGAAAGTGTTAGAAGCGCAGGGCGAGACCACCTACGAGTCCGTCGACGACGTGCGCCGGAGCGTCATCGGGATGGTCAGCGACGAGGCGATCGGCCGAGATCACTACTCGGACCGCGGCAGTAGCACGGACACCGAGGAAGACACCGAACAGTCGGTGTAAGTGAGTGGCCGCCACTTCGACGCTCGTCCCGCGAGATGATCCCCGTCCCGGCGCGGGCACCGCGGCCGGCGGTGTTCGGACCGAGAGACAGATCGGCGGCGAGAACCGGTATAGCGGCACACACCGCCCGCGGCGGAACACGCTTAAAAGGCTTCGCCGGGTATCCTGTGGTATGCAACACGTGACGGTTCCGCAGGACCGGATCGGCGTCGTCATCGGCGCCGGCGGCGAGACCATGCGGGAGATCGAAGAACGGGCGAACGTGCGGCTCGACATCGACTCGGAGTCGGGGAGCGTCGCCATCGAGGAGCGCGACGACCCCGTGGCAGCGATGGTCGCTCCCGACATTATCAAGGCGATCGGGCGCGGCTTCAAGCCGGAGACGGCGCTGTCGATCCTCGACCACGACCTCCGGACGCTCGATCTGATCGACCTGTCGGAGCACACCCGCAACGACAACGACCTCCAGCGCAAGAAGGGCCGGATCATCGGCGAGAACGGCCGGACTCGGGAGCTCATCGAGGAGCTGTCGGGCGCGAACGTCGTCGTCTACGGGTCGACCGTGGGCGCCGTTGGGCAGCCCGAGGAGCTGGAAGTGGTTCGGCGGGCGGTCGGGATGCTGCTCGACGGGGCGCCGCACGGCGCGGTGTACTCCTACCTAGAGCGCATGTCGAACGAGCTCGACGACGACGTGAGCTTCAACGCGCCGCAGTAAGCAGGATCTGCTATCACTGTCGGCGTCGCCGTTTATTTATAAATTGTTGTCACCAGCGGTGTCGTGACTACTGCCAACGCCCCAGTCGTTTGTTTATAAGTGACTGTCGACGGATCGACGGCGAACACCGCCAAAGCCCCAGTCGGGAGGCGGGCGCACGCTCGCTGCGCGCCTCGCTCAGTCGCTACCGCTCCTTCGCTGCGGTGCTTGCGTCGTCATCAGAACGCTCCGCGTTCTGATTGGCTCACGAGAGCTTTGCTCTCGTGAACGCCTGCGCCCGCCTCCCGACTGCCCCTTTGAGTCCCACCCCACCCGCACAGCAACCGCAGCCTCACGCCTCCCCAGCCTCGTCGATGGTCCTCCGCTTCGCTCCGGACCACCGACTCCCTCGCGCGTGCGACTCACGCCCTGCGGGCGTTCGTCGGCACGCGCCACCGCGGTTCTTTTATAAACAATCAACGTCCGGCAGTTGATCTAGCGTTCTATATAAAGGCCCGTGTGAACGCACCGCATACCGGCTGATACTCCCCCACCGTGTTGCGTTTTCGCACGACACGAGCAAAGGGTTTATATAGAATCACAATCAATCAATGGCTGTAATGTCACAGCGCCAGCGGATGGGCAATCAGCCCATGATCGTACTTTCTGAGGAGTCGCAGCGAACTTCCGGAAAGGACGCCCAAAACATGAACATCACGGCCGGCAAGGCGGTCGCGGAGTCCGTCCGCACCACGCTCGGCCCGAAAGGGATGGACAAGATGCTCGTCGACAACGGCGGGTCCGTCGTCGTCACGAACGACGGCGTCACCATCCTGAAAGAGATGGACATCGACCACCCGGCGGCCAACATGATCGTCGAGGTCTCCGAGACGCAGGAGGAGGAGGTCGGCGACGGCACCACCTCCGCGGTCGTGGTCGCCGGTGAGCTCCTCGACCAGGCCGAGGAGCTCCTCGATCAGGACATCCACGCGACGACCCTCGCGCAGGGGTACCGCCAGGCCGCCGAGAAGGCCAAGGAGATCCTCGACGAGGAAGCCATCGACGTCTCCGCGGACGACCGCGACACGCTCGTCGAGATCGCCGAGACGGCGATGACGGGCAAGGGCGCGGAGAACTCCAAGGACCTCCTCGCCGAGCTCGTCGTCGACGCCGTCCTCGCGGTCCAGGACGACGACGGCATCGACACGGAGAACGTCTCCGTCGAGAAGGTCGTCGGCAGCTCCATCGACGAGTCCGAGCTCGTCGAGGGCGTCATCGTCGACAAGGAGCGCGTCGACGAGAACATGCCCTTCGCGGTCGAGGACGCCGACGTCGCGCTGTTCGACGGCGCCATCGAAGTGAAGGAGACGGAGATCGACGCCGAGGTCAACGTCACGGACCCCGACCAGCTCCAGCAGTTCCTCGACCAGGAGGAAGAGCAGCTCCGCGAGATGGTCGACCACCTCGTCGACATCGGCGCCGACGTCGTCTTCGTCGGTGACGGCATCGACGACATGGCCCAGCACTACCTCGCGCAGGAGGGCATCCTCGCCGTCCGCCGCGCGAAGTCCGACGACCTCAAGCGCCTCGCCCGCGCGACCGGCGGCCGCGTCGTCTCCAACCTCGACGACATCGAGTCAGACGACCTCGGCTTCGCCGGCTCCGTCGCCCAGAAGGACATCGGCGGCGACGAGCGCATCTTCGTCGAGGACGTCGAAGAGGCGAAGTCCGTCACCCTCATCCTCCGCGGCGGCACCGAGCACGTCGTCGACGAGGTCGAGCGCGCCATCGACGACTCGCTCGGCGTCGTCCGCACGACGCTGCTCGACGGGAAGGTGCTGCCCGGCGGCGGCGCCCCCGAGGCCGAGCTGGCGCTGCAGCTCCGCGACTTCGCCGACTCCGTCGGCGGCCGCGAGCAGCTCGCCGTCGAGGCGTTCGCCGACGCCTTAGAAGTCGTCCCGCGCACCCTCGCCGAGAACGCGGGTCTCGACCCCATCGACTCGCTGGTCGACCTCCGCTCCCGCCACGACGGCGGCGAGTTCGGCGCCGGTCTCGACGCCTACACGGGCGACGTGATCGACATGGAGGCCGAGGGCGTCGTGGAGCCGCTCCGCGTCAAGACCCAGGCCATCGAGTCCGCCACCGAGGCGGCCGTCATGATCCTCCGCATCGACGACGTCATCGCGGCCGGCGACCTCAAGGGCGGCGGCACCGACGACGGCGGCGACGAGGGCGGCGCGCCCGGCGGCGCCGGCGGCATGGGCGGCATGGGCGGTATGGGCGGTATGGGCGGTGCGATGTGAGCTTCGCGTAGGCCACACCACACACCCACGCCGACCGCAGTCGCTTCACCGAACCGTCCGCAGACCGACCGTCGCGCGCCCCATCGGGCCCCGACGACACGCGATTTTATCGACGGCGCGACCGCGTAGCGTCCCGCTCGTCTCTCGATCGCGGTTCTCGCTCTCACCCGACCGAGTAGCACGCTACCGATACCCACATTCGCCTCTCACGACACGAGGGTAACACCGGCGTAACCACCGGACGGCGGTGTCCGCGAGCGGTTAAGTGACTCCCGGCCCTCTGACCTCTCGACGAGGTTTTCACGTTCACTATGCCACAGCAGAAGACCGACTACGCAGACGACACCGAGATCGACGCGGAACTGGACAAACTCCCGGACGACGAGACCGTCGAGGAGGCGGTCGCCAATCTCGAGGAGCGCGGCTTCGACGTGATCGTCGTCGACGACGCCGACGAGGCGCTGGAGACGGTGACGTCGCAGATCCCCGCGGGGGTCTCGGTGATGAACGGGCACTCGACGACGCTCGAAGAGATCGGGTTCGACGAGTTCCTGAGCGAAGGCGATCACGAGTGGGAGAGTCTCCCCGACCAGATTTGGGGCATCGACGACGACGCGGAGCGGCAGGCCGCGCGACGAGAGTCGCAGACGGCGGACTACTTCCTCGGCGGGATCAACGCGGTCGCGCAGACGGGCGAACTCGTCGCCGCCGATCTCTCCGGCAGCCGGATCGGCGCGTACCCGTTCGCCGCGGGCAACGTCGTCATCGTCACCGGGATCAACAAGATCGTCCCGACGCTCGATGACGCCCTCGACCGGCTGGAGTCGGTCGCGTACCCGCTGGAGAACGAGCGCGCACAGGAGGCGTACGGCGTCGAGTCCGCGATCGCCAAGCAGCTGATCTACCGGCGCGAGACCGAGGAGGGCCGGACGACGGTCGTCCTCGTGCGCGAGCAGCTCGGCTACTGAGCGGGTCGCACGACGCGAAGACACGTCACACGCTGACGCGACACACGCTTTCTTCCCCCTTTCGTCGACCGCGAGCGGCGCCGCTCGCGATCTCGGGATCCCGAACCGAAATCCGTTTTCCCCTTCTTTGAGAACCGGCCCGTAGGTCCCACTATGGCGCCCTATCCAGCGGATCTCTCGACGGACGCGTGTACCCTCCCCGACGGACGCACCCTCTCGTACGCGACCGGCGGCGACCCCGACGGTCGCCCGGTCGTCGTCCACCACGGCACGCCCGGATCGCGGCTGTTCGGGGCGTTGCTGTCCGACCCCGCGGCCGAGACCGGCGTTCGGCTCCTCGTCCCCGACCGCCCGGGATACGGCCGTTCCTCGGCGCCGCCGGCCGAGTGGTCGTGGGAGGAGTGGCCAGCCGACCTCGCCGAACTCCTCGACGCGGAGTCGGTCGACCGGGCGGGCGCGCTCGGCTTCTCCGGCGGCGGCCCGTTCGCGCTCGCCGCCGCGAGCGACGACCGCGTCGCTCGGGTCGGGCTGGTGAGCAGCGTCGTCCCCCCGGCCGAGAACGCCCTCGCGACGCTCGCGTCGGTCCCGTTCGCGCTGCGCGCGATGTTCCGGCTCTCGAAGTCGGTCGCGTCGCTCTCCGGGCCGAACGCGGTCGTCTCGCAGTACACGGACCGGTCCGTCTCCGACGCGGTCGGCGAGGCGGTCGCCGCCGACTTCCACGAAGCGCTCGATCGCGGTGCGAGAGCGGTCGAACGCGAGAACCGGGCGTTCGCGAGCGCGTCGCTCGACCCGGGCCGACTCGATGTCCCGGTCCGCGCGTGGCACGGGACGACCGACGAGAACACGCCGATTTCTCCCGTCCAGACGCTCGTCGACGCGGTCGACGGGACGCTGGAGACCGCCGAGGCCGATCACCTCGGCACGCTGCTCGACCGGCGGCGGGCGGCGCTGGAGTGGGTCGGCGGCGCGGAGTGACCGCTTTTTAAATTCCCTCCGCACAGCACCGCCGCTCGCGATATTGCTCGCGGCGGTACAGCGGGCCGGGAGGGATCCACGCGAGCGAAGCGAGCGTGGGTCAGTCGCGCCCGTGACCGAACGAAGTGAGGGGAACGGGCGCGACGGGATTCAAACTACGCCCGGACGTGCTCGCTCACTCCGTTCGCTGCGCGCGACCGGTCTCTTCGAATCCCTCTGGCGTTTTCACTGCTCCCGTTGGTCGCAGGAAAACGGGCCGGGAGGGATTCGAACCACGGTCACACGATCGCCTCGCTTCGCTCGGCGCTGCGTGTTCCCTGATTCGAATCCCTCCCTCAGCACAGCGCCGCCGCTCGCGATATTGCTCGCGGCGGTACAGCGGGCCGGGAGGGATTCGAACCCCCGACCGTCCGGTTAAAAGCCGGACGCTCTCCCTAACTGAGCTACCGGCCCAGGTGAATCGCTGTAAGGTCAGCCGACGGATAAACGTTTAGAACCGCGGGAGGGGTCGGCGTCGGCACCCGAAACGGTTTGCCGCCCCCCGCCGTCGCCGCGAGCATGGAATTCGACATGCGCGCGTTCGCGGCCGCCCTCTGCCGCTACCGCTCGACCGCCGGCGAGGAGGCGGCCGCGGCCGCGTTCGTCGCGGAGCGGCTCGCAGACCTCGGCTTCGAGACGTACGCCTGGGACGCCGACCCCGCGGTCCTCGCCGACCACCCTTCCTTCCCGGACAACCTCGACGCGGCGGCCGTCGCGGGACGGCGCAGCGTCGCGGGCGTCCTCGAACTGGGCGGCGCCGGCGACGCTGCCGACGCGGCCGACGCCGGTGACGCGGTCGGCGAGAACGGCGGCGGCGATCCGGTCCCCACGCTCGTCTTGAACGGCCACCTCGACGTCGCCCCCGCCGAGCCGACCGAGTGGTCGAGCGACCCCTTCGAGCCGGTCTGGTGCGACGCTGGGGACGGAGGGGCGGACGGGGACGCGGGAGCCGACGCCGGCGGCGACGGGATCGGCGAGAGTCTCACCGCCCGCGGCGCGGCCGACATGAAGTCCGGGCTCGCGGCCTGCGTCGGCGCCGCGGTGGACGTCCGCGAGGGCGTCGCGGACGGGTCGATCGACCTCCCGCCGTCCGGCTTGCGGCTCGTGGTCGAGGCCGTCGCCGGCGAGGAGGACGGCGGCTACGGCGCGGCGACCGCCGCCCTCGCGAGCCCCTATCCGTTCGAGCGCGACGCAGCGATCGTCGCCGAGCCGACCGAACTGCGGCCGGTCGTCGCCTGCGAGGGGTCGCTCATGGCCCGGCTGGAGATCGACGGCCGGAGCGCGCACGCGGCCACCCGGTGGCGCGGCGAGGACGTGCTCCCGCGGTTCGAGGCGATCCGGGAGGCGTTCTCGGCGTTGGAGGCGGAGCGCGGCGAGTCGGTCCAACACCCTTTATACGGGGCGTTCCCGGTGCCGTGGCCGGTCGTCTGCGGCCGGGTCGAGGCCGGCTCGTGGGCGTCGACGGTCCCGGCGACGCTCGAGGCGGAGTTCCGGATCGGCGTGGCGCCAGGCGAGACCGTCGCCGAGGTGGAGACGGCGTTCCGCGAGCGGTTGGACGCGGTCGCCGCGGACGATCCTTGGCTGCGCGAGCACCTGCCTCGGTTCGAGCGGTTCTCGGTCCAGTTCGAGCCCGCGGAGATCGCCGTCGACGAGCCGGTCGTCGAGGCGGTCCGCGCCGGCCTCGTCGCGACCGGCCTCCCGGACGCCGAGCCGCGGGGCGCGACGTACGGCGCCGATTCGAGACACCTCGTCGCGGCCGGGATCCCGGCGGTGCTGTTCGGTCCCGGCACCATCGACGAGGCGCACTACCCGGACGAGACGATCGCGTGGGAACAGGTCGTTCGGGCGCGGGACGCGATCGCGGCCGCCGCGGCGCGGTTCGCGACCGACCACGCGGCGTGACCGGTCGTCGAGGCGCTCTGCCCCGCCGCTGCCGTCACTCCCGGTCGTCAGCGAGGTACTCGTCGACCGCGTCGGCGACGAGCGCGCCGGGGGCGGCGTTCTCCATCGAGGCGCGGCGGCGCAGCTCGACGTACGTCTCGGCCGGGAGCCGGACCTGAAGCCGGCCGAGTTCGACGCCCGCCTCGCGGACGGCGGCCTCGATATCGGCGCCGTCGTTGACCGCGGACGCGATGGCGCGCACCTCCCGCACCGTGAGGTCGCCGTCGATCGCCGCCCACGCGAGCAGGTACCGGTCCCGCCCGCCGAGCCGCGCGACGTGTTTCGCGGCGCTCGGCGCGATCCGCCCGTTGGCGACCTGCCGGCGGATCGCCTGCGGGAGGTCGTGGACCCGCGCCCACTTGCGGATGAACGCGACGGAGACGTCCTCGCCCGCCCGCTCGGCGGCTTCCTTGTACGAGCCGACGCCCCGGACGAGCGCCGCGCAGGCGGCGGCGCCGCGCAACATGAGGACGTTGTCGTCGTCGCCGACGTCGCCGGCTGCGAAGCGGGCCACCGTCTCCCCCGCCTCGGCGACGCTGTCAGGTTCGTTCGGGTCGAACCCCACCGCGTCCGCGGCCCGGTCGCCCGTCACCGTCGGGTCCGACCGGACCACCGGCTCGCCGACGGGAGACCGCCGGTCAGCGCGTGACTCCTCGGTCATACCAACGTCTTCGGGGCCGTAGGTATAAACGCCGGGCACCGGGGCGGAATTCGCCCGAGCGACGGACGGTCCCCGCCGGCCGTCGGCGCCCCGTCCTACTTCGCGGTCTGGGTCGTCCGGTCGCCGTCGGCTCTCTCGCTGTCGTCCCCCTCACCCGCTCCCCGCGCGTACAGGACGTACGAGTACGCGACGGTGATCGCGGCGGTCGCGAGCGCCGGGCCGACGAGGAAGTACGCCGCGTACTCGCCGGCGAAGAGGCCGGCGACCGCGAGCGCGGCCGAGAGCTTGAACAGCCGGGCGCCGAGCGCGTGGGTCCGCTCCCAGACGGTCTCGTCGCTGAGCGTCCACGGCGTCCGAATCCCGACGAACCAGTTCGGCTCGACGTGGGGCAACAGCGTTCCGAGGTAGTAGAACAGCGCGGCCCCGCCGGCGACCGCGACCGTCGTCACGTCGACTGCGTAGCCGAGGTTGACGGCGAGCACGGCGAGGTGGACGGCGACGAGGAACGCCGTGAGCACGACGACGAACCGGTCGTAGTGGACTCGGAACGCGGCGACGTTCTCACGGAGCGGGTCGATCCGCGGGAGCAGCGCGAACAGGCCGATCAGCCCGGCCGCGACCCCGGGCACGAACCACATCCCGGCCGTCCGAGAGAGCGTCCCGGTCGGCTCGCCGGCGGCGTTCCACCGCGTCACCATCTGCTCGGGGAGGTCCGGTGCGACCGCGAGGCTGGCGGCGGCGCCGACGGCGACGAGGAGCGCGGCGACGCCGAACCGGAGCCGCGTGGAGAGTCTAGACTGGGAGGGCATGCGGGCGGAGACACGCTCCGTAGTGGTAAAAGATGTCCTCCCGTGTGAAGGTCACCCGTGGGACCCGGTGCGACGCAACCCTTACGCGTCGTGACCGCCAATCCGGGCGTATGACCGACGAACGCGACGACGACGGCCACGAGTTCTCCTCGGGGCAGGGCGTCGACGCCGACTACGACGCGTTCACGCTGGACCCGCCCGAGCTGGGCGAGGACCCGAGCCGCGTCGACCCCGTCGACTCCCGCGTGCTGACCGAGGAGCTCGACCGCCGGAACATCGGCAGCGAGGACGTCGACGTCGAACAGCTGATCGACGTCGGCCTCTCGTACATGGGGATCAACCGCTTCGAGGAGGCGACGGAGACGTTCGAGCGCGCCGCCACCTTCGCCGAGGAGGACTCGCTGGAGGCCCAGGAGGCGTGGGTGAACAAGGGGGCCGCCCACGCCCAGCTGGAGGAGTTCGACCAGGCGATCGGCGCCTATCAGGAGGCACTGCGTATCGACGAGGAGTCCGAGCACGCCGCGACCGCGGAGACGAACCTCGCGTACGCGCTCTGGGAGTCCGGCCGCAGCGAGCAGGCGCTCGAACACGCCGAGCGCGCCGTCGAGACCGACCCGCGCTTCGCGGAAGCGTGGTACAACCGCGGGTTCCTGCTGGTCGAGCGCGGCCTCGCCGAGGACGCGGTCACGTGCTTCGACAACGCGATCCGCCTCGGCTACCGCGACGCCGGCGTCTTAGAGGAGAAGGCCCGTGCGCTCGAAGAGGCGGGCGAACACGAGCAGGCCGAGGAGGTCGCCGATCAGGCCGAGGAGCTCCGCCGCGAGACGGAAGAACAGCTGATCGAAGAGCAGACCGGGCAGGCGCCCGGCCCCGGCGGCCAGGGCGGTCGCGGCGGACAGGGCGGACGCGGCGGGCGAGGCGCTCCCGGCGGACAGGACGGTCGCGGCGCCCCCGGCGGGCAGGGCGGTGCCGGCGGCCGCGGCGGGCAGGGGGGCCGAACCGGGCAGGACGGCGAGCCGGAGGGTCCGGAGCGCGAGCTTCAGGGCGAGGGACCCGAGGGCTTCTGAATGCTGCTGCGCGAGCGCGAGACCGCCGAGGGGCGGCTCGTCTCCGTCTGCGACCCCGACTGTCTCGGCGAGACGTACGAGAACGGCTCGATGACGCTCACCGTGACCGAGGAGTTCTACGGCGGTGACGACGCCGTCGAGGCGACCGCCGAGGAGGTTATCGCGGGCCTCCAGCGCGCGCAGGTCGCGAACATCGTCGGCGCCGAGGCGGTCGGCGTCGCGGTCGAGGCGGGGCTCGTCGACGAGGAGACGGTTCTGGAGTTCGAGGGAACGCGGCACGCGCAGCTGCTCTGGCTGTGAGAGCGGTGCGGCGCCCGCTCCGATTTCGCCGGATTCCGAACCGGCTAAGGGCGCGCGCGACGAGGCGAACTCGATGAGACGACTCACGCGGAGCGAACTGGCGTCGCGGGTGGGGCCGCGGCCGCCCTCGGACGCCTTCTGGCGGCGCGCGATCGACCGGGGAGAGGCCGCGCTCGGCGTCGGCGCGGAGGCCGTCGGCGGCGAGGCGGAGAGCGAACCGGGCGCGGCCGACGCGGCCGACGAACCGGTCGAACCGCTCGACACGGGCGACATCGTCGACGTCGGCGACCGCGCGTTCGTCGTCGTCGACGCCGAGCGGACCGACGCCGGCGGCCGGATCTACCGGATCGAGCTGGTCGCCGACCGCGACGAGGGCTGAGCGGGCGGACCGGCCGGTTCGCGGGGAGAATCTCCCCTTAGAGTCCGGCGACGTCCTCGATGGCGTCGGTGAGCTCCTTCACGCTCTCGACGGTGTGTTCGCCCATGTGGCCGATCCGGAACGTCTCCTCGCCGAGGTCGCCGTAGCCGTTCGAGAAGGCCATGTCGTACTCCTCGTTCACTTCCTCGATGGTCGCGGCCACGTCGATCCCCTGCGTGTTCTCGATGCAGGCGACCGTCTGGGACTCGTACCCTTCCTCGGGGAACATCGCGAAGTGCTCGGCGGCCCAGTCGTGGACGTACTCTGTCATCTCGCGGTGGCGCTCGTCGCGGGCGCGGTGGCCCTCGTCGAGCATGTGTTTCATCTGCTTGCGGTACGCCAACATGATCGGGATCGCGGGCGTCGAGTGGGTCTGTCCCTTCCGGTCGTAGTAGTCGATCGTGCGGCGGAAGCCGCCGTACCACGAGGAGTCGCCCTTCTCGACCTCGCGGTCGTAGGCGTCGTCGCTCACGACGCAGACGGCGAGTCCGGGGGGCATCGCGAACGCCTTCTGGGTGGACGCGAAGATGACGTCGATGCCGTGGTCGTCGATGTCGACGTAGTCGCCGCCGAGCGAGGAGACGGCGTCGACGGCGAAGTAGGTGTCCGGGTACTCCTTGAGTACGTCGCCGATCTCCTCGATCGGGTTCCGGACCCCGGTCGAGGACTCGTTCATCACGCCGGCGACCATGTCGTACCCCGCGTCCGCGGCCTCGATCGCCTCGCGGACGTCCTCGGGCTTGACCGCCTCGCCCCACTCGTACTCCAGTCGGTCGACGTCCTTGCCGAGGCGCTCGGCGACGTTGGCGTAGCGCTCGCTGAACGCGCCGCAGGTCGGGACGAGGACGCGCTCGTCGACGAGGTTGAGCGTCGTCGCCTCCCAGAACTCCGTGCCGGAGCCGGTTAAGATTACGACCTCGTGGTCGGTGCCGAGGAACTCCTTCGTGTCCTCGACGATGGTGGTGTAGAGGTCGGTCATCCGGTCCATCCGGTGGCCGAACATCGGCTCCGCCATCGCCTCGATGACGTCGTCGCGGACCTCGGTCGGCCCGGGGATGTACAGCGTCTTCTCGTCGTAGTCGTCGCGGTATTCGCGTTTCTTCGTCACGGGATCCACCTTTGATTTGTACCGGGACGCGCGGGGGTATGGTCCTTGTGTTCCGTTCAAAAGGCGCGACGCGGACCGGTCCGAATTCCGCCCCCTCGCGCCGCGACCCGGTCCGCCCCCGCCGTGTCGCCCTCGCACCGACGGCCGCCGGATCGCGCGCCTGCGGGTCACGCGCTCGCTTCCGGAAACGGCGCCGTCGCCCGGATCAACCGGGTTTATAACAACGGGGGAGCGAAAGCGCGTATGACAGACGCCCGGAGAGTTACAACCGAACGAGGTGAGCCGCTGTGAGCGGCGACGAGGAACTCGCGAAGGACCTCGGGCTCGTCTCGGCGATGACGATCGGTATCGGGACGATGATCGGCGCGGGGATCTTCGTGCTCCCCGGCCTCGCGGCCCGCGAGGCGGGTCCCATCGTCGTCGTCTCGTTCGTCGTCGGCGGGATCATCGCGATGGTGAACGCGTTCTCCGTCTCGGAGTTGGGGACCGCCATGCCGCGGGCCGGCGGCGGCTACTACTACGTTAACCGGGCGCTCGGCCCGCTGTTCGGGTCGATCGCCGGGATGGGCGACTGGATGGGGCTCGCATTCGCCTCCGCGTTCTACTCCATCGGGTTCGGTCAGTACCTCGCGACGCTCGCGCCGATCCCCGGATTCTTATTCCTCACCGACATCCAAATCGGCGCGCTGATCGCCGGCAGCCTCTTCGTCTTCGTGAACTACGTCGGCGCCAAGGAGACCGGCGGCGTTCAGACGGTCATCGTCACGGGACTGTTGGTTATCCTCGGGCTGTTCGCGATACAGGGCTGGCTCTCGTTCGACTACGCGACGCTCGCCGGGACCGACGGGCTCGCGCCGAAGGGATACGGCGCGATCCTCCCCGGCACGGCGCTGGTGTTCGTCTCTTTCCTCGGGTACGCGAAGATCGCGACCGTCGCCGAGGAGCTGAAGAACCCCGGCAAGAACCTCCCGCGGGCGGTCATCGGGAGCGTCGCGATCGTCACGGTGATCTACGCGATCCTCGTGTCGATCATGCTCGGCGTGGTTCCGTGGCCGGAGCTGAGCACGGACGCGCCGCTGACGCAGGCGACGGACGTCGCCTTCTCGGGTGCCTACTCCCCCGCGATCACCGCGGCCGCGGTGACGATCGTGACGGGCGGTGCCCTGCTCGCGACCGCCTCCAGCGCGAACGCGTCGATCCTCGCGTCGGCGCGGATCAACTTCGCGATGGGCCGGGACAAGATCGTCACGAACTGGCTCAACCAGATCCACCCGCAGTTCGCGACGCCGTACCGGTCGATCCTCGTGACCGGGATCATGATCATCGTCTTCATCGCGGCGCTCGGCCAGGACGTCGAGATCCTCTCGAAGGCCGCGAGCGTGCTCCACCTCGTCGTGTACGCGCTGATGAACGTCGCGCTCATCGTCTTCCGCGAGGCGGACATCGCCGAGTACGACCCCGACTTCGAGGTCCCGCTCTACCCGCTGACCCCGATCGCGGGGATCGTCTTCTCGCTCGGGCTCCTCCCGTTCGTCGGCGCCGTCGAGGTCGCCCTCGCCGGGGCGTTCATCGTCGCCGCGGTGCTGTGGTACTTCCTGTACGCCCGCCGGAAGGTCGAGCGCACCGGCCTCCTCGGGCGGTGGATCCTCGACCGTTCCGAGGACCTGCCCGAGCAGGCCGTCTCGGCGGCGACCGCCGTCCAGCCGAGCGGCGACGACTACCGGGTGATGGTGCCGCTCGCGAACCCGAAGACCGAAGAGCACCTGATCACGCTCGCCTCGGCCATCGCCAAGCAGCGGAACGGGACGGTCGTCGCGGTCAACATCGCGAACGTCCCCGACCAGACCTCCCTCGAGGCCGCGCGCGACCGCGGCGCCCACGAGGCGGCCCACGGCCTGCTGGACCAGGCCCGCGAGGACGCGGAGACGTTCGACGTCGACGTGGAGACCCACGTCGTGCTCTCGCACCGCGTGTTCGAGGAGGTGTTCGACGCCGCGCGCACCTACGGCGCCGACATGACCGTGATGGGCTGGGGCGAGGACTCCCACGGGGCGCCCGGGCGCGCCGAGTCCGCCGTCGACGAGCTGGCGTACTCGCTCCCCTCCGACTTCCTCGTCTTCCGCGACCGCGGCTTCGACCCCTCGCGCATCCTCGTGCCGACCGCCGGCGGTCCGGCCTCGGACCTCTCCGGCGCCGTCGCGAAGATGCTCCAGACCGAGTTCGACGGCGAGGTGACGCTGCTCCACGTCGCCGAGGGCGGCGAGGAGGAGGAGGGCCGCGCGTTCCTCTCCGAGTGGGCCGACGACCACGACCTCTCGGACGCGACGCTCCGGATCGAGACCGGCGACGTCGAGGACAGCATCGAGCGCGCCGCCCGCGACGCGACGATGCTCATCATCGGCGCGACCCAGAAGGGGCTGCTCTCGCGGCTGGTCCGCGGCTCGCTCGTCTTGGACGTGCTCAACGACGTGGAGTGCTCCGTGCTGCTCGCGGAGAAGCGCAGCGACCGCGGCCTCTTCGACCGGCTGTTCGGGAGCGGCGCGCGAGACAACGACGTCACCGACGCGACCGCGACGCCCGCCGGCACCGGTGTCGAGCCCGAGCCGTCGACGCCCGAACTCGATGAGGAGTCGGACGCGGGCGAGGAAGGGAAGGCGGACTGACGCGACGGCTTCTTTTTAAATAGCCGAAGAAGTCCCCGAACTGCTCCCCTCAGCCCCAGTGCCAGAAGTGGTTGCCGTCCTCCTCGACCGGGTCGGTGCGCTCCCGGAGGTCGGCGACGTCCTCGGCGGTCGGCTCGTGGTCGTCGGGGAGCCGCTCCATGCACTCGAAACAGAGGAAAAACTCCGAGCCGTCGGTGAGTTCGAGCGTGAGTCCCTGCGTCGACTCGAACGCGAAGTTCCACAGGTCGCCGATCCCGCCGGCGATCCGCACGGACCGCTCGCAGACGTCGCACGCCTCGGAGGCCATATACGTGTTTTACTGTGTCCGTGGGGTAAGGCGTGTCGCCTCGATACGCGTCCGACTTTGACGGGTTCGGCGGAGTGACTCGGTCGTTCGTCGTCGCGGACTGGTCGGTGAACGCCTTTTAAAATCTAGTCGTTCACTTATAAATGACTGCTAGCAAACTGACGGACGACACCTCCAAAGCCCCAGCCAGCGAGGCGGGCGCAGGCTCGCTGCGCGCCTCACTCGGTCGCTATCGCTCCCTCGTTCGGTGCTTACGTCGCCTGCGCCCGCCTCGACGGCTGCCCCTTTGAGTCCCGCCCCACACAGCACCGCAGCCTCACACCTCCCCAACCTCGCGGCTCACGGCTCGCGGCCTGTCGGCCGCTCGTCGGCACGCGCCACCGCTCCGCATTTATAAATAAACGTCGTCGCTCACTGCGTTTCGACCTCGATCACATGCGCATCGCTTGGGTCGAACCCGACCGTGACCGCGCCGTCGAGGGGGTCGACGGCCCGGACGAGCAGTTCGCGGCCGCCCCAGTCGAGTGTCACGCGCGTCGTCTCGCCGAGGAACTCCGCGCTGGCGACGGTCGCTCGGAGGGCGTTCTCGCCGGCTGGAGCGTCGGCTTCGGGGCCGGGTTCTCCGTCTGCGCTCGCGACGCGGAGGTGTTCCGGGCGGACACAGAAGTGGATCCGGTCGCCGACCTCGGCGGATCGCGTCGCAGTCGCGTCCCGCTCGGTTCCGTTCTCTTCGTCGCCCCCGACCGCGACGCGGAGCGTCTCGTCGCCGCCGTCGACGTCGACCGCGATCGCTCCCTCGGCGGGCGCGTCGACCACTCTTCCGGCGAAGGTGTTGTTGTCGCCGACGAACTCCGCGACGAACCGAGTCGCGGGCTCGCGGTAGACCGTTCTGGGGGGTGCCACCTGCTCAGGAGTCCCGTCGTTCATCACCGCGACGCGGTCGGAGACGGCCAGCGCCTCCTCCTGGTCGTGGGTGACGTAGATGGTGGTAATCCCCAGCTCGGACTGAATCTGTTTCACCTGCGCGCGGAGTCGCTCGCGGAGGCGCGCGTCGAGCGCGCTCATCGGCTCGTCCAAGAGGAGCACGTCGGGCCCGGGCGCGAGCGCCCGCGCCATCGCGATCCGTTGCTGTTGCCCGCCCGACAGGTTCTCGGGGTCGCGGTCGGCCGCGTCTGGGAGGTCGACCAGTTCGAGCAGGTCCGCGACGCGCTCGTCGCGCGTGGTCCCCTCGGGCGGATCGGCGAAGTTGAGCCCGTACGCGACGTTCTCCCCGACGGTCATGTGCGGGAACAGCGCGTAGCTCTGGAAGACGACGCCAACGTCGCGGTCCTCGGGGGGAACGCCCGCCATCGACTCGCCGCCGAACCTGACCGTCCCGCTCGTCGGCTCTTCGAACCCCGCGATCAGCCGGAGCGTGGTCGTCTTCCCGCAGCCGGAGGGGCCGACGAGCGTGAAGAACTCGCCCTCGCGCACCCGGAGGGTCACGTCGTCGACGGCGGCCGTCTTGCCGTAGCGCTTCGTCACGCCGTCGAGTTCGACGGCGACCGGGGGGTCGTTCGCAGAACCCGTTGGCGGCTCAGAGCCCACGGTGCTCACCTCCGAGCCGCTCGATGACGACGAAGCTGAGGCCGGTGACGACCAGCAGGACGACGCCCATGGCGGTCGCCGGTCCGAGCCGCCGCCCGATGAAGCGTTCGATCGCGACGGGCATCGTGTACGCGTCGGCACCGGTCGCTAACACGACCGTCGAGGTGAACTCCCCGATCGAGATGGCGAACGCGAACGCCGCGCCCGCGACGACCGCGGGCCAGACGAGGGGGAGCTCGACGTCCCGGATCACCCGCGCACGGGAGGCGCCGAGCGCCCGCGCCGACTCGACGAGCGAGCGGTCTAACCCGGCGAGCCCGGGCGAGACGGTGCGCACGACGAACGGGTACCCCGACACCGCGTGCGCGACGACGATCGCGACCGCGCCGCTCGCGGCGATCCGCCACCCCGCGATCTCGATGCCGAAGACGAGCCCCCGGAGGAGCCCGAGCCCGACGATGATCCCCGACACCGCCAGCGGCGCCATCGCGGCCGCGTCCACCAGCGTTCGCCCGCGGTACCGCCGCGTGGTCAGCACCGCGACGACGACACCCATCGGAAGCGCGAGCAGGGTCGCGGCCGCCGCGAACGCGAGCGAGTTCCGGATCGCGGGCCACGGCCGCACCTGAAACGCCGCCCCGGTCTGCTGGCGCTCGGCGAGAAACCGGTAGTGGTCGAGCGTGAGCGCGCCGTCGCCCCCCGTGAGGCTCGCGAGGATCATCGACGCGATCGGCGCGAGGAAGACGATCCCGGCGACGGCGACGTAGGCGGCCAGCCCCGCCCGCGGCAGCAGTTCGCGGAGGGTCGGCGCGGGCGGGACCAGCGAGCGCCGCGGGAGCGGTCGCGCCCCGCGGGTGCTGGTCGAGTTGCGGGCCTCGTACCGGAGGTACGCCAGCAGGACGCCGAGCGTGATCACGAGCTCGACGATCGCCAGGGCGGCGGCCTCGGCGTAGCTCAGGTCGCGCACCAGCCGGTAGACGAACACCTCGACGGTCGCCAGCTGGAACCCGCCGAGCGCTAAGACGATGGGGAAAGTGCCGAAGGTGAACACGAAGGTGAGCGCCGCGCCCGTCAGCACGGCGGGGTACACCTGCGGCGCCACCACGTCGACGAACGCCCGGAGCGGACCGGCGCCGAGGCTCCGGGCGGTCTCGACCGCGCTCGCGTCCACCGACTCCCACGCCGCGGTCGTCACCCGCGCCACGAGCGGCGCGTTGTAGAACGCGTGGGCGATCACCACCGCTTCGAGGGTGAAGAGGAGGTCGACCGGCGGCAGCCCGAGCGCGCCCAGCGCGGCGTTCAGAGTGCCGTTCTCGCCGAACGTGGCGACGAACCCCACCGCGACCATGATCGACGGGAGGACGAACGGGACGATGGTGAGCGAGCGCAGCGTCCGCCGCCCGGGGAACTCGAAGCGCGCGAGCAGGTAGGCGGCCGGGAGCCCGAGGGCGACGCTCGCGATAGTCGAGAGGACCGCCTGGTACGCGGTGAACCCGACGATCCCCAGCCGGCGGTCCGGCGAGGCGAGCGACCGCGCGACCGCGGCCGGCGACTCGCCGGACAGCAGCCGCGCGAACTCCCCGAAGTAGAATGGGTCGGTGAGGACCTCCGCGAAGACGCCGAGGGTGACGGCGCCGTCGACGACGACCGCCTCGACCAGGACGGTCGCGGTCGGATAATAGAAGGCGACGACGAGCGCGGCGCTGGTGAGGACCGCGAGCGCCGTCAGGGCGTGCGACTCGACGCCCTCGCGGAGGCGGGCCAACCGGTCGGCGCGGTCGCCGCGGTCAGCTGCCCGCTCGCCGTCGGTTCGCGTCACGCGCTCGGTCCCTCGTCGGGCACGCGCTTAGTTCCCGGCGAACTGCCGCTCCCAGGCCTCGACCCACGCGTCGACCGAGCCCTGAAGCTCGTCGTAGGTGAACGTCACCGGGTCGGCCGGCTCCTGTGCCAGCTCGGCGTAGTCGCTCGGCAGCTCGGCGCCGTCGGTGGCCGGGAACGCGACGTTGCGCTGGGCGATCTGCCCTTGAACGTCGGGCTCCAGCATGAACGACATGAACTCGCGGGCGAGGTCGGGCTCGTCGGCGTCGGCGAAGACGGCCATCCCCTCGGGGTTCGCGTACGCTTGGTCGTTCAGGAACCGGATCTGGTGTTTCTCGAGGTCCTGGTCCTCCATATCCGCGAACACCTGGTCGGTGGAGTAGGAGACGACCATCGGCGCCTCCCCCTCGCTCCAGGCCGCGTACGCGTCGTCCCAGCTCCCCAGCACGCGCACGTCGTTGTCTTGGAGGTCCGTCCAGTAGTCGAGGTAGTCGTAGTCGGGGTCGCCGTCCGCGCCCTCGATCGCCTCCCCGTCGCCGTCGCTCGCGACGCCGCCGTCCCCGAAGCGGCTGATCGTGTGGAGAAGGAACGCGCGTCCGGTGGAGGAGGCGCCGGGGTTCTGCGCGATGAGCGCGCCCGCGTGCTCGTCGTCGAGGAGACCGTCGAACGTCTCGGGCGCCTCCGCCGTCGTGCTGTCGTACACGAGGCTCACGTATCCGGTGTCGAACGGCACCGCCCGGTCGAACGGGTCGAACCGGAGACCCTCCTTGACCGCGTCGCGCCCGTCGACCTCGCCCGCCTCGGCGAAGAGGTCGTCGTCGAGCCGCTCGTCGACGCGTACGAGGTCCTCCGTGGTGAGACCGACGTAGAGGTCGGCGTCGATACCCGCGCCGGAGGCCGCGCGCTCGACGTAGTAGTTCACCTCGTTGTCGGGGGTCGCCCACTCCAGCTCGGCGTCGTACCGGCTCTCGAACTCCTCTTTGAGCCACTCGCCGGGGCTCACGGAGGGCGCGTCGATGAAGTTCGTGTAGGTCGCCACCGTCAGCGTCGGGGTCTCGTCGTCGCCGCCGTCTCCCTCCCCGTCGCCGTCATCGGTGTCGTTTCCGTCGCTCCCGGCGCCGTCGCCGGTCCGCTCGGCGCTACAGCCGGCGAGCGCGACGGCGCCCGCCGTCCCGGCCGCCGTCAGGAACCGTCGTCGGGTGCGTGGCCGGGCGCGTCGCCGCCGCGTCTCGCTCTCGTCGGTAGTCATCACTCGGTTGTTGTACTCGGTGGTTACATAAGGGATCCGTCCGCGTCCCGACATCGTCGCCGACTGGCGGCCCCCTTCACCGCCCTCGTCCGGCCGCCGACACCCATTTACACCGCGACGACCACCCGGACTCATGGACGAGCACTCCCGAGCGCGGTCGACGCGGACGACTCGGCGGCGGCTGCTAGCCGGCGGCGCGGCGGTCGGGGTCGTCGGCCTCGCCGGCTGTCTCGGCGGCCGCGACGGGCCGGTCCCGGCCCCCGAGGTGACGAGCGACCGGATCGAGGACTGGCGACAGACCGACGAGTCCGAGAGTACGGTGTTCGAGCAGGCGTACGGTCCCGTCACGGTTCGGGCGCTCGAACGCACGCGGATCTTCGAGTACGCGCCCGTCGCGGACGCGCTCGCCGAGACGATCGACGCGTCGGGGTCGCCGGTCATCTTCTTCGCGACGCGGATCGACCTCCGGCCCGCGATCGATCAGCTCCCGGCCGGCGTCGGACGGGATCGGGTGATGAGCGAGGTCGAGACGGCCGCGACCGACGCATTCCGCGCGCAGCTCCGGAACGCCGGCATCGAGAACGTCGAGGTCGTCGAGGAGGGGAGTACGACCGTCCGGTCCGGCAACACCGCGACCGCGTGGCGGCTGTCCGGCGAGTACCCGATCGACGGGGGGATCCCGCTTCCGACCGGGTCCACTGCGGAGATCGACCGCCCCCTCGAGATCGAGGCCCGGCTCGGCGTCTGGCACGACGGGACCGACGTGATCGTCGCCGGCGGCGCGTACCCGACCGACCCGCTCATCGAGGTCTTCGACGACGCGCTGCCCGACTCGGTCGACGCCGAGAGCGTCATAACGCTGCTCACGGACGCCGAGACCGCCGAGGCGCTCGCGACCGATCCCGCGGCCTTCGACGAGGACGTCTCGCAGCTGCTCATCTCGGTGGAGTGAGCGAGTAGGGGATTGGGAATCTCTGGCTCTGCTATTTATAACTGGAATGCGGTGGCGCGTGCCGATGAGCGGCCGCAGGCCGCGAGTCGCACGCGCGAGGGACGCGGCGACCGGAGCGAAGCGGAGGGAGCCGCGAGGCTGGGGAGGCGTGAGGCGCGGTTGCGGTGCTGTGCGGGGCGGGACTCAAAGGGGCAGTCGCGAGGGCGAAGGCGCGCGACGCAAGGACCGCAGGCGCGAACGGAGTGAGCGCCGAGGACCGTGGTTCGAGACGCCTTCGGCGTCTCGTCATCACGAAAGGCGCTGCGCGCCTTTCGAACGACAGCGAGCGCACCGAGCCGTCGCGACTGGGGCTTTGGAGGTGTTTCCCGTCGATCTACAGTCGGATATTTATAACCGAGCGACTGGGGCTTTGGCGGTGTTCGTCGGTAATCCAGTCTCAGTCATTTATAACTAAGCAACTGTAGATTTGGAGACGTTCAGTTCACCGGGCAACCCTCCGTTTCATCTCGAACCGACCGGTTTAATCGCCGGCCGCGACTCCCTTCCCGTATGAGCGACTTCCCCGAGTTCGAGGTGATCCCCGCCGTCGACGTGCAGGACGGCGAGGTCGTCCAGTTGGTCGGCGGCGAGCGCGGGACGGGCAAGCGCTACGGCGACCCCGTCGCGGCCGCCGAGCGCTGGATCGAGGCGGGCGCCGGCACGCTCCACCTCGTCGACCTCGACGGCGCGTTCGAGGGCGAGCGCGTCAACGCGGCGGCGATCGAGTCGGTCGTCGAGAGCGTCTCTGACGACACCGGCCTCCAACTGGGCGGCGGCATCCGCACGGCCGAGGGCGCGCGTGACCTCCTCGATCTGGGTCTCGACCGCGTAATCTTAGGCACCGCAGCGGTCGAGACGCCCGAGATCGTCGCCGAGATCGACGAGACGCACCCCGGGAGCGTCGTCGTCAGCCTCGACGCGAAGGACGGCGAGGTCGTGGTGTCGGGGTGGACCGAGGGAACCGGCCTCGACCCTGCCGAGGCCGCGGCGCGCTACGAGGAGCTGGGCGCGGGCGCAATCTTATTCACGAACGTCGACGTGGAGGGACAGCTGGCGGGGATCGACCGCGAGGCGGTCGCGAGCGTCGTCGAGGCCGTGGATATCCCCGTGATCGCCTCCGGTGGGGTGGCGACCGTCGAGGACGTCGTTGAGTTAAAAAAGGCCGGCGCGGCCGCGGTCGTCGTCGGCACCGCGCTGTACGAGGGCGAGTTCACGCTGCGAGAGGCGCAGGACGCGGCCGACGGAGTTTAGCAGGGTTGAGACAAACGGAAGACACAAAATAACACAGAAGTGAAATTATAAATATATTTATATTCTCACGGCGCCTCAGATGACTGTGAGTAAAGGTATCATGTCTCAAAACGATCTCGCGCGGCGAACCGTATTCCGGAGGGGTGCTATCCTCTCGACAGCCCTCGGACTCGGCATGTTAACGATGACCGGTCAGGCCGCGGCGATGAACAAAGCGGAACTGATCGAGGCGATGGCGAGTAACTCCGGACTGAGCAAGGCGGACGCGAAGAAGGCGCTCGACGGGTTCACCGACGCGACGACGAAAGCCTTGGAGAAGGGCGACAGCGCCGTACTGGTCGGATTCGGGTCGTTCAGTATCTCGAAGCGCTCCGCCCGGACGGGTCGAAATCCGCGGTCCCGAAACGCCCCAGTAGACGACTCGCCGGTGACGTTCGACGTCTGCCCGGAGTTCGCGGCCGCCCTCGATCTCAATCCCGGCAAGGGCGACGAGGCCAGCGCCAAGTGCCGAGACGCCGACGTGGTGATCGACGCGGAGTACATCGCGAGTGCAACGGGAGGCTCCCATGAGGGGCTATCGGAGGAGGACGCGAAGCGGGCGCTCGAAGCGTTCATCAACACGACGACGGAGGCCCTGAAAAAAGGAGATCGGATCTCGGTGGGTCGCGAAGAGGACGAGGATGAGGGGTTCGGCACGTTCAGCATCTCGAAGCGGTCCGCTCGGACCGGACGGAACCCGCAAACCGGAAAGGAGATCCAGATCGCGGCGAAGAACGTGGTCAAGTTCAAGGCGGGTGCCGAGCTCTCGAAGGCCGTCAACTGAAATCCAGGCGCGTGTGACGGTTGATAAGCAAACTCTCGACTCCCGTACAACGTCCGCTCCTCTCGGACTCGAATCCCGCCACACCCGCAACCGACTTACGAATCCCCCGCGACGAGCCGGTATGAGCGACCACGACCGGACGGCCGCGGTCACCCGCGAGACGAGCGAGACGACGATCGAACTCACCCTCGCGGTCGACGGCGACGGCGACAGCGAGGTCGACACGGGGATCGGCTTCTACGACCACATGCTCGAGTCGTTCGCCAAACACGGCCTCTTCGACCTCACGGTCCGCTGTGACGGCGACCTCGACATCGACGACCACCACACCGTCGAGGACGTGGCGATCTGCCTCGGCGAGGCGTTCGACGAGGCGCTCGGCGACAAGCGCGGCATTCGGCGGTACGCCGACCGCCGGGTCCCCCTCGACGAGGCGGTCGCGAGCGTCGTCGTCGACGTCGCGGGCCGCCCGTACTACGAGTTCTCCGGCGCGTTCTCCCAGGACTCGGTCGGGGAGTTCACCAGCGTCATGGCCGACCACTTCGCGCTCTCGCTCGCGCACAACGCCGGCCTGACGCTCCACGCGACGGTCGAGACGGGCGACAACGCCCACCACGAGGTCGAGGCGCTGTTCAAGACGTTGGCGCGCGCGCTCGACGACGCCACCCGCCTCGACGAGCGCCGCAGCGACACGCCCAGCACGAAGGGCGAACTCTGAGCGGGCGACCGGCGACGCCTCCGGCTCTCGCTCCGCCCCTGCGCCGCTTCTCTCCCTGTATCTCTCCCCATCCCCGCCGATCGCTTATGCCCGCGCGAACCGTTAGCACGGGCGTATGGAACTCGACTGCGAGGGCTGTGCCGGCTGCTGTATCGACTGGCGCCCGCTCGACCCCGCCGCGGCGGGCTCCGACCGCACCGGCCCCCGCCCCCCGCTCGACGACGCCTACGACCTCGTCCCGCTCACCCGCGACGAGGTCGCCCGGTTCGTCGACGACGGCCTCGGCGACGCCCTGATCCCCCGACTGTTCAGGCCGGCCGAGCGCGACGACAGCGTCCGGATCGACGGGGTCGACCTCGCCGCCGTCGACGACCGGCCCGTCTTCGTCGTCGGTCTCCGGAAACCCCCGAAGCCGGTCGCGCCGATCGGGACCGACGAGCCGCGCTGGCTCGACGCCTGCGCGTTCCTCGACCCGACGACGCTCCAGTGCCGGATCCACGACACCGACCGCTACCCGCGCACCTGTTCGAGCTACCCAGGCCACAACCTCGAACTCGGTGCCGAGACGGAGTGCGAGCGCGTCGAGGCCGCTGGCGGCGGCGACCGCCTCCTCGACGACGAGCCGCCCGACGACCTCTCGGCGCCGCCGTTCGGCCCACAGGCGCTCGGCGCGACGGTGTTCGCCTACCCCGACCCGGCCGAGCTCGACGGCGCCGTCGCCCGACTCCGCGACGGCGAGGCCACCGCCGACGATCGCGCCCGCTTCGCCGGCGCCGCGGTCGGATCTCGGCCGGGGTCGCTGTCGGTGAACCGCGACCGCATGGCCGAAGCGTGGGACAGCGCCCGCGAGGCCGACTCGTGGCTCGGGACGTCGATCCGCGAGTGGACCGAGCGTGCCGACGCCGACGGCGACCGTGTCGCGCTCGGCGCCGACGCCCGCGACCGGCTCGTTCGCGAGGTGGAAGACGACGCGGGCGCGCCCGGCACGCCGGGCTGGGACTGAGCGACCGCGGGAGCCGCGGCGCACCCGTGTTTTCGCCTCTCGCGCGCACGCGCGTGAGGCTTACCCGTGTGCGGTCCCTTCGGATTCGTATGGTCGAACAGCGGACGGACGACGGTCAGGCCGCAGCGTATCAGCGCGAGGACGTCTCGGTTCTCGTCGTCGGCGCGGGCGCGGCGGGAGCGCGAACCGCGATCGAACTGGCGGAGCGCGGAGTCGACGACGTGCTCGTGCTCGGCAAGCGAGGTCACGGCGACGCCCACACCACGTGGGCCCGCGGCGGGATCAACGGCGCCCTCGGCACGCACGACCCGGAGGACTCCCCGGCGATCCACGCGGCGGACACCCTCAACGAGGGCCACCTGATCAACGACCCGGCGAAGGTCGAGACCGTGACCGAGCAGATGCCGGAACGCCTCCGCGAGCTCGACGAGTGGGGGATGGAGTACTCCCGCACCGAAGACGGCGAGATAGACCAGCGCTTCTTCGGCGCGCAGTCGTTCCGCCGGACCGCCTTCGCCGGCGACCACACGGGCGAGTCGCTTTTGAACACCCTCGTGGACCGCGCACAGGAGCTGTCGGTCCCCTACCGCGAGAACGTGATGATCACGAAGCTGGTCTCCGACGGCGAGGCGGTGTACGGCGCCGTCGGGTTCGACATGGACGACGGCGAGTTCGTCCTGTTTAACGCCGGCACCGTCGTCCTCGCCGCCGGCGGCCACGCCGCCATCTACGACCGGCACACCTCCAGAGACGACGAGAACAACGGCGACGGGGCGGCGCTGGCGTCCGACGCCGGCGCGTCGCTGATGGACATGGAGTTCATGCAGTTCCACCCGACCGGGATGGCCGTCGACGAGAGCGACCCCGACTGGGCGCCGTGGAGCGGCCGCCTCGTGACCGAGGCGGTCCGCGGCGAGGGCGGCCGGCTGTTCAACAGTGAGGGCGAGCGCTTCATGGAGCGGTACTCCCCGGACCAGATGGAGCTGGACGCTCGCGACGTGGTCGCTCGGGCGATCGCACAGGAGGTCGCCGAGGGGCGCGGCACGGAGAACGGCGGCGTCTACCTCGACATCTCTCACCGCGACGCCGACTTCATCCGCGAGCGGCTCCCCCGGATGTACGAGCGCTTCGACGACCTCGGCGTGGACATGGCCGAAGAGCCCGTCGAGGTGGCGCCGACCTCTCACTACGGGATGGGCGGCGTCGCCGTCGACGACGGCGGCGAGACCGACGTGGACGGGCTCTTCGCCATCGGGGAGACGATGGCCGGCGTCCACGGTGCGAACCGGCTCGGCGGCAACTCGCTGGCCGAGACCGTCGCGTACGGCGTCGTCGCCGGCGAGCGGATCGCCGACCGCGTCGACGGCCCGGGCGAGGTGCCCGACTCGCTCCGCGAGGACCTCGTCGAGCCGCACTTCGGCGACCTACGCGCCATGGCGAACAACGACGGCGCCCACGACGTCGACGCGGTGCTCGCCGACCTCCGCGAGCTGATGTGGGACCACGCGGGCATCCTCCGCGACGAGCCGTCGCTCAGGGAGGGCCTCGACCGGCTCGCCGCCGTCCGCGACCGCGCCGCGGACATGCGCGTCGGCCCGGTCACGAGCGAGTCGTTCGAGTTCGCGGTCGACGTCGGCTTCACCCTCGTCGCCGCCGAGGCGGTGCTCCGCGGTGCGCTCGAACGCGAGGAGTCGCGCGGCGCTCACTACCGCACCGATCACCCCGACACGGACCCCGACTGGCGGCGGAACGTCTACTTCGACGCGGCCGACGTGGGCGGCATGACGGTCCGGACCGAACCGGTCGACGACCCGAGCGAGGCCGTCCAGGCCGCGCTCGACGAGGGTCACGAGCTGGACTACCACCAGCTGGAGTAGCCCGCCGACCGCCCCGACTCACCCGCCTCGCTTCCGATACCAGACCCGTTCGCCGACCGGCGACTCGCCCTCGTCGATCGGCAGTCGGCTCACGAACAGGTCGCGGACGGCGAAGGTGATCGTGAGTTCGACGGACTCGCTGCCGTCCGATCCCTCGTTTTCGCCTTCAGTTTCATCCGGTTCGCCCGGCCGAACCGTCACGACGCAGTGGCCGTCGCGCTCGTCGATCGACTCGATCACGCCGACCGACCAGCGGTCGACGTGATGCGACGGCGCTCGGGCGTGGACGCGGTCGTGGTTCACGGCCGACTCGCCCCCGCGTCGCTCTCCTTGCCCGCGACGTCCGCGACGCGTCGCACCGCGAGCGCGCCCTCGCAAGTGCACTCCGCCTCGCACTTCGGGCACTCCGCGACGGGTCGCTCGATCGGGTCGCGGTGAACCGTCTCGTACCCGTGCGCGTCGAACAGCTTCTCCGGCGAGTCCTCTCCGCCGTGGTACCACGAGTCCGCGAGGAACAGGTCGACGCCCCGCTCGGTGCCGACCGCGTGGAGCCGTTCGAGCAGTCGGCTCCCGATCCCTCGGCCGGTCGCGTCGTCCCGGACGTACCCCATCTCTAAGTGGCCGTACAGCCCCGCCGCGGGGAGCAGGTCGGAGTCGTCGAAGAAGTACATCTCGTCGGCGACGGCGGCCGGGTCGTCGAACTCGCGGAGCGCCATCACACCGAGAATCGCATCGTCGGGGTCGCTCCCGTCGCCGTCCTCCCCCATATCTTCGCCGTCGCTCCCGTCACCGTCCTCCCCCATATCTTCGCCGTCGCTCCCGTCGCCGTCTTCCCCCGCGTCCGCAGCGTCGCCCTCGACCGCGACCAGCACGTGGTACGTCGGGTCGTCGAGCCCGAGGTCGACGCCGTAGGAGCTCCCCTCGCTGAAGTGCGAGGTGATGAGCGCCTCCAGCGGCTCGGCGTCGCCCGGCCGCGGGTCGCGGATCGCGATCTCGTCCATTGTCGGAGGGACGCGGCCGCCGACAAAGAGCGGTGCGGTGTCGGAACCGACCGCGCTGCCGGGCCCCTCAGCCGCCGACGCCCGGCCGCCAGACGCCCTGCCGCCGGTCGAGCCACGCGACGACGACGACGTGCGGGAGCGTCATGGCGGCGATGGCGACCAGCGACACGGCCAACAGGTCGCCGGGCGCCGCCACGCCGGCGGGGACCGAGATCCCGACGGCGCCCACGACGAGGAAGCCGCCGAGGGTGAGCGGCGCGGCGTCGCGGCCGAAGCGGGCGAGCGCGCCGACCGCGTCGCCGGCGGACGCCACGCTCGCGGCCTCGGGGTCGACGAGGACGAGGCGGCCGACGTGGCGAAGCGCGTGCCAGACGGCGAAGTACACCCCGATCGCGAACACCGGCGCCGCGAGCAGGAACCACGCCCACAGCACCGCGAGTTCGCCGACGTCGCGGCGCCAGCCGCCCGGGTCGCGCCCGTCTCGGACCCGGCGGTAGCCGAGGGCGACCGACGCCAGCGTCGCGGCCGCCATCCCGACGCCGACCCCGATTCGGACCGCGGGCGCGAACAGCGGGTCGACCGCGGTCGCGGCCGCGCCCGCGTCGACGAGGAACAGCCCGACGATCCACTCGGCCACCAGCCGGTACTCCTCGGGGTGCGAGAGGAGCGGCACGCCCATCGGGAGCCCGCCGCGGACGACGAGCGCCAGCCACCGCTCCGCCGACGAGGGCAGGTGGTCGACGCCCGCGATCGCGAGCGTCGCCACGTCGCCCTGCCCCCAGTGGAGCCAGGTGAGCGCGATGAACCCGACGAACGCGGCCACGGGCGCGGCGAAGAACGCGGCGACGACCGCGGCGCCGAGGACCGCGTAGACGACCGAGACGACCGCTATCGACCGGCCGAGCGACACGTCGGGCGCGGCCCGGAGGGGGACGAGGTGGTCGACCGCGCCGTGGGCCATCCCGACGACGAGGGTGCCGAGCGCGAACGTCGCGACGCCGACTTCGACCGGAAACAGGGGGGTAACGGCGCCGATCGGCAACAGCGCGGCCAGCGCCAGCGCCGGGCGCCGCGCGAACCAGCGGTCGACCCGTTCGCTCGCGGCGTCGAATTCGGCCCCACTCCCGCCCTCCTCCGCCGGCGGCGTCACCCCGCGCTCGCGGGCCTCGGCGGAACCGGGTTCGGCCGCGCTCGTCGACGCCGAGGACGCCTCAGTCATCGACCACGTCGGGGTCCGGGTCGGTCGGTGGCTCGGGGGACGGGACGTCGCGCTCGGCCTCGGCCGACGGCGACGGCTCGGCGACCGCGCCCCGGCGGTCGTTCCAGTCGAGCACCCACTCGAAGAGGACGAGGCCGTTGACGGTCATCACGCCGGCCGCGGCGAAGAACAGCATCTCCTCGATCGGGAGCCCCAACACGGCGATTCCGGTGGTGTACTCGGTCGAGAGCTGCCACGTCCCCATCGCGATCGCGATCCGGTCGGCGACCCAGAAGTACGCGGCCGGGAGCAGCGTCGCCGCGAGCCACATCTTGGGCGTCCGGACGAGGTACCCCCCGCCGACCGCCCACTGGAGCGCGACGACGGGGCCGACCCACGCGATCAGCCCGCCGAGGTAGAGGTACGAGGGGTCGAGGGTCGTGAGCCAGAGCCCGCCGCCGACCATCGCGACGCCCGCGACGACCCCGGCGATCCGGGGGGCGCGGTCGAAGTCGCCCTCGCGGAACGTCGGGTCGAACCCGATCAGGTGGAGCGCGAACGCGGTGACGACCGTCTGAATGGTGAAGAAGAGGTACTCGCCGAGGGGGATCGACAGCGCCCGGACGAGCACCGCGCCGTCGGCGTACCACCACGCCCCCTGCCGGATCATGTAGCTGATCCACGGCGTCGTGTAGAGGTACGCGATGGCGACGAGGATCGCGATGCCGACCGTCGCGCGCCGCTGCCGGACGGCGTCGTACCGGGGCGCGAGGTACCACAGAAGCCCCAACACGGGGAGGCTGAAGACGAGGTGGAACTGGAGATACGTCAGCGTCGGTAGCATCGGATCACCCCGGCGGAGACGCTCATACGATAGTGTTCGGTTCGTCGTTGATTAACCCTTGAGCCCAACGTGGTCAGGTATCGGGCGCTCGCCGTGAGCGCCTCGGACTGCCCGCGGCCGCCTCGGCCTGCCCGCGCCCGCCTCGCGCTCCGCCTCGCGCTCCGCCTCACTCTCCGTCCGCGAGCACGCCGTGCGCCTCCAGCACCTTCCCGAGCCGGTACATGGAGGCGACGACCGAATCGCAAACGGGCCGCACCGCGTTCTTCGGCACGAAGCCGACGGCGAGCCCCGCGACCTCCAGCATCGGGAGGTCGTTCGCGCCGTCGCCGACCGCCACCGTCTCGCGCAGCGGCACGCCGACCTCGGCCGCGAGGGCTTCGAGCGCGTCGTCTTTCGTCCCCTCGATGAGCGGCCCCTCGGCCTCGCCGGTGAGCGCGCCGTCCGGCCCGGTCGGGAGCCGGTTGGCGACGATCGTGTCGACCGCGACGCCCTCGCGGGCGAGCGCCGCCTCGACGCCGCGCTCGAACCCCCCGGTGAGCACCGCGACGTGGTGCCCCGCTTCCCGGAGGCGCTCGATGAGTCGCGCGGCGCCGGGGCGGATCCGGACCGCGCCGAACGCGTCGTCGACGTCCGCCGCCGAGAGGCCCTCTAAGAGCGCCGCGCGCCGGTAGAGGCTCTCGGCGTAGCTGAGCTCGTCGTTCATCGCCCGCTCCGTGATCTCGGCGACCTCGTCGGCGACGCCCGCCCGCTCGGCGAGTAAGACCGTCATCTCGGAGTCGGAGAGCGTCCCGTCGAAGTCGAACGCGATGAGACTCATGGCACTCGCTCGTCGCGGCGGGGCCTTGAAGCGCGCGGTCGGCCGCGAGTGCTACCGGCGTCACTCGCCGTCCGCGTCGGCGAGGAACTCCACGTCGCCGGCGATGACCGCGCTCGCAATGACCCCGACGCCGACGACGGTCGCGACGCCGAGCGTCGTCAGGGTCACCGAGAGCGCGGATCCGCCGACTGCGACGCCGACGAACGCCCCGACGGCACCGCCGACGCCGCCGGCGATCACCGCCAGCGTCTGCGCGTCACGCATAGGTGTCGATTTAATAACACGGGTTATAAGCGTTCCTGCCGGGTTCTCTCGGGTGATAACGCCGAGAGGTTCGAGTCCGTCCGACCCGGCTTCAGCGCGGGTAGCTCCGGCCGAGGTCGACACCGCTGGTACCGTCGGCATCAGAGCCGTCGGCGTCGCCGGAATCGTCGCCGTCCGCATCGGTGTCGTCGTCGGAATCGTCGGCGTCCGCGTCGGTGTCGTCGCCGGAATCGTCGCCGTCTGCGTCGGCGTCGCACGTGTCGCTCGGCTCGCCGTCACCCTCGCCGCCCGGGCTCACGCTCCCGGTCCGGTAGCCGGCCATGTCGAGGGTGACGTACTCGAAGCCGACGTCGGTGAGGTGTTCGTGGACGGCGTCGGCGAAGGCGGGGTCGAGCGCGCGCTCCAACTCGTCGGGCGCGATCTCGACGCGCGCGAGGCCGTCGTGGTCGCGCACGCGGAACCCCTCGAAGCCCCACTCGCGGAGCACCCGCTCGGCCTTCTCGACGCGGGTCAGCCGCTCCTCGGTCACTTCGAGGCCGGTCGGGATCCGCGAGGAGAGACACGCCATCGACGGCTTGTCGGCCACGGAGAGGTCGTAGGACTCCGCGATCGCGCGGACCTCGGCCTTCGCGATCCCGGCGTCGAGCAGCGGCGAGAACACGTCGAGCTCTTCGACAGCCCGCAGGCCGGGGCGGTGCCCCTCGCCCGGGTCGTCCGCGTTCGTCCCGTCGCAGACGGTGTCTATCCCCAGCTCCGTGGCCGTCTCGTACATCCGGCCGAGTCGCATCGTGCGGCAGTGGTAACAGCGATCGCCGTCGTTGACGACGAAGTTGGGGTCGTCCAGCTCGGAGAAGGTGACCGTCTCGTGGCGGATCCCGATCTCCGACGCGACCCGCCTCGCGTCGTCGAGTTCGGCCGCCGGGAGCGTCTCGCTGCGGGCGGTACACGCCACGGCGTCGTCGCCGAGCGCGTCCGCCGCGAGGGCAGCCACCACCGCGGAGTCGACGCCGCCCGAGAACGCCACGAGGACCCCGTCGCGCTCGGCGAGCGCGTCGCGGGCGCTCGCCGCCTTCGCCGCCGTTCCGGGGTCGAGCGACCCGTCGCCGACGGCTCGCGCGTTCTGGCTCATGGCCGGCGTTGGCGACGGGCGCGAAAAAGGGCGTCGCACGCGGCACGGGGCTCCCCGTTCGGCCCCGAACCGCCGCTCCGCGCCATCGACCCGCACGCTTTACATCGTTGCCGCGATACCGGCGGGTAGATGCAGCTGGAGGCGATCCCCGGCGTCGGCGCCAAGACGGCCGCGGCCTTGCGCGAGCTCGACGATCCGGCCGCGACCGTCGAGTCCGGCGACGTGGCCGCCATCGCCCGCGCGCCGGGCGTCAACGAGGCCCGCGCGGCTCGCATCGCCCGCGGGGCGATCCGCCGCCGCCACGACGACGACGGGCGCGTGCTGGCCACCGACCGCGCCCGCGAGCTGTACCGGGCGGCGATCGACCTGCTGCGCGAGCGCACCGTCACCGACTACGCGGCGAAGCGGCTGGAGACGTTCTACCCGAGCGCGTCCGCCTCGCGGATCGCGGAGGCGCAGGCGTTCGCGACCGACGCGATTGCGAGAGAGCCCGATCCGGCGGTCCGCGAGGCGCTCGCCGACTGCGCGCCCCTCTCTGACCCCCCGACCGTCCGCGTCCGCGACCGCTGCCTCGCGACCGCCGACGCCGAGACGCTCGCGCGCGCCGAGGCCGAGGTGCCCGAGCTCTCCGTGGAAACCGTCGAGGACGCGCGCGACGTCTCCGAGCTCGGCCGATCGTACGCGTCCGTCATCGTCTTAGACGAGTCGTTTGCCGGACTCGACGTGGAGGGCGACGTGAGCGTGCGGCCGGACGCCCTCGACACGCCGGCGGAGACCGTCCCCGAGCGGCTGCTCGCCTTCTTCGCGGAGAACCGCGAGCGGCTGGAGGCGGCTGCGGCGGTCCACGAGGCGGCCGCGGCGGCGGGCGATCCGGTCTCGGGCGGCGACGGCGACGCCGACCCCCCGGTCGACCTCGACCGCCTGCGCGACGCGCTCTCGCGGCTCGACGACGACGGGACCATCGCGGGCGACGCCGAGTTAGATCGGCTGACGGCCGCCGTCGACGACCTCGACGCCGCGGTGTCGACGGCGGCCTCGGTGGCGGACGACCGCCTGCGCGAGGCGATCCGCGAGCGCGACGTCACCATCGAGGGGACCGACTTCCTCTCCTTAGTCGAGCAGGGTGCCCGCGTCGACTCCCTGCTCGACCGCGAGCTGGCCGACGAGTACGACGCGGCGGTCGACGCCGCCCGCGAGCACCTCGCCGATGCGCTCCGCCTGGAGCCGGAGGAGGCGGAGCTGGCCGAGCGCGTCTTCGGCGGCGACCCCTCGTTCCCGGTCGATCACGACGAGAGCGCCGTCTCGCGGCTCCGGACAGAGCTCTCCGCGGCCCGCGACCGCCGCGCGGCGAAGCTGAAGGCCGACCTCGCGAGCGACCTCGGCGACCTCCGCGAGCCGGTCGAACGGTTGGTGCGCGACGCGCTCGAACTCGACGTGGAGCTCGCGATCGCGCGGTTCGCCCGCGACTTCGACTGCGCGATGCCCGAGGTGGTCGACCCCGAATCGTCCGATCGGGGGTTCCGCATCGAGGGCGGGCGCTCCCCGCTGCTCGACGTGGACTTCGCGGCGGTCGAGCCGGTCGACTACGCCGTTTCGGGGGCGACGCTGCTCTCCGGGGTCAACTCCGGCGGGAAGACCTCCACGCTCGATCTGGTCGCCCTCGTCGTCGTCCTCGCGCAGATGGGGATGCCGGTGCCCGCCGAGTCGGCCACCGTCGAGCGCTTCGAGGAGATCCACTACTACGCGAAGTCGCAGGGGACCCTCGACGCGGGCGCGTTCGAGGCGACGCTCCGCGACTTCGGCGACCTCGTCGACGGCGCGGACGGCCGGCTCGTCTTAGTCGACGAGCTGGAGTCGATCACCGAGCCCGGCGCTTCTGCGAAGATCATCGCGGGCATCTTGGAGGCGCTCGACGATCAAGATGCCACCGCCGTCTTCGTCTCGCACCTCGCCCGCGAGATCCGCGACGCCGCCGACTTCGACGTCGCGGTCGACGGCATCGAGGCCGCGGGGCTCGTCGACGGCGAGCTCCGGGTGAACCGCTCACCAAAGAAGGGACACCTCGCGCGGTCGACGCCGGAGCTCATCGTCGAGAAGCTCGCCGACGACCGCGGCGGCGAGTTCTACGGCGACCTGTTAGAGAAGTTCTGAGAGGCGGCGGTCCGCCGACAATTCTACTCGCCGTCGTCGGCAGTTCGGTAGTTCTCGACCTCGACCACTCGCCGCGTCTCGGCGTGCGTGAGGTCGCCGTCGGCGGACACCACCGGCGCGTCGAGTTCGAGCCCGACGGCGGCGACCGTCGCGTCCACGCCGTCGAGGAACGGCCCCTCGGAACCGACCGCTTCCGCGACGTACCCCGCCTCCTCGGACACTGCTTCGTCGACCGCGTACACCTCGGTCCAGGCGAGCGCGTCGATCGCTTCCTCGACGGACGCATCGGGGAGGTTTCCCACGCCGACCAGCGTCTCCGCGTACGCTGGAGCCGGAACGATCCACACCTCGCGATCGCCGCCTTTCGCCTCGTGACTTCCTCCCCACCCTACTCGCTCACGGGTGACGCGGTTCGCTCCTTGAGGGTGGGGCTTCCTGCTTCCATGACGCGCTTTGTAGACACCGAATCGGTGTCCGTAGGGAGCGCAGTCTCCACAGGCGGTGATTCGGGACAGCCCGTCCCTACTTGTTCGAGACCGCGAGAAAGAATGTTCCACGCCGCATTCGCGTCTCTGTCCGCCTCGAACCCACACGACGGACACGAATGCTCGCGTACCCACAACGGCTTGTCCGTCTCGACACCACATGACGCACACTCTTTCGTCGTTCCTCGGGGGTCCACGGCGACAAAGTGCGTCCCTTCCCGTTCGCACTTGTATTCGAGCATCCGCAGGAACGTTCCCCACGAGGCTCCGGCCCGATTCCGAGAGTTGCCCGGTAGTTCGACCAGTCCCTCCGTGTCCAAGTCCTCGACCGCTACAAGGTCGTATTCGCTGGCGTAGTACCCCGAGAGTTTGTGCAAGAAGTCACGCCGCTTGCGTTTCAAGTCGGCGTGGCGTCGAGCGACCGTCTTGCGTTGTTCCTCCCAATTGTTCGAGCCGTGTTTCTTCCGCGAGAGGTTACGTTGAGCGCGTTCCAATCGCTCGCGTTCATCGGAAAGGTCCGGCGACTCGACGGCGGTTCCGTCGCTGTCGTGGACGTATTTCAGGATACCCACGTCGATCCCAACTGCGGCAGTCACTTCCTCGGGCTTCTCGGGAGGGTCGTCAGGGGTTTCGACGCCGAGGATGGCGTACCACTTGCCGGTGGGTTCGCGTTTGATCGTGACGGTCTTGATAGTGGCGTCGTCAGGCAGATCGCGGTGGAATGTGATGGGAATGTCACCAATCTTCGAGAGCCACAGTCGCGTCCGACCACTCGTGTTTTTGAGTTTGAAGCCGGATTGACTGTAGGTGAACGATTGGTACTCTCCTGGTGCTTTCCACTTCAACTCTCCGACGTTGTAGCCGTTTTTCTTCCGGGCTTTGAGCGTCGAGAGGTTGTCGTACAACCGCTGGACGACTTTCTGTAACGCCTTCGAGTGAACGTCTCGTAGGTCGGTCCACCAGTCTTTCAACTCCGGCAGACGCTTCTGCTCGGAGTACGAGGATGTATCGTCGTGTCGGTTGAGTCGGTGGAGGAAATGGTTGTAGACCTGCCTACAGGTATCGACAGTCCTCGCTAACCGTTCGCGGAGGTCGTCGGATGGGTTCAGTCGATACCTGTAGTTGTAGTTCATCTATTCGTCGGTAGGGTCGGATATGCGGACGATTTTCACGTCCGCGCCACGCCATCGTTTCGGGACGTAGACGTGAGCGCCGTTGCCGGTGGCTTTCACGTCGCCGTCCACGACTTCGTGGCCGTTGATTGTGAACTGTCCCATGTACGGTGTAGATACATTGTAGGGACGTATAAACACTTTGGTGGGCCTGTGGACCGGTCGTTGTAGAGTGTCTGTGAGACGATGACGGCGCTGTATCCCCGCCCTACTGCGCTACTCGGTCGCTGCGCTCCCTGCGTTGCTCCTTGAGGACGGGGCATTAGCGCCTGAATTTTAGGTAAAAGCGCTTGGCGGTCGGTTCCCCGTTCAAATAGTCGACGAGAAAATTCGCGTCGAGGACTCTCATGCGTCCTCGCCGAGCCGCCGCATCCGATCCTTTCGCTCCGCCTTGGCCCGCCGTCGTTCCTCTCGAATCCTTTCGGCCTGATCGTCCGATAACAGCCCGAATCCGGCGTCGAAGTCGCCCTCGCTCCGCTCGGAAAGCAGCCGTTCGAGTACGTCGTTGTAACTCTCCCCACCGCTTCGATACCGGTCGAGGAGCCGTTTCACCCGACCGCTCACTCGAATCTGCTCGTCTGCCGTCGCCATCTCGTGTCAACGTTGACGTTGACGCGTCTTGAGCGTTGGGCACGAGAACCCGTTCTGCTATCTTTTACGGAAGTACAAGGAGAAAGCCCCGCCCTTCAGGGCGGGGATGAATCCGACAGTCGATAACACGAACCACCGACCATAGCGCGCCCGATATTCCACCAGATACATAATGATGGCATGTCTAATTACAAACGTAATGGTCACGGTGGCTGTCACCGCGAAGTTCCACAACCCATCCCTCTCGCGGCGAAGAGAGTGGCAACGCGCCTCTCGTCTCTACCGCGGTACCAAACAGTTCTGTATTGACGGATGGGAGAACGGCGACTTCAACAAATCCGTGACCACCGCCAGCATCGACAACGACCTCTACTCGGCCATCCAGAACCAAGCCATTCGAGAGGCGAAATCCGACCACAACAAGGACGGGGAGGTTCGCTACCGAGAGAGTCAACCGTTCGCCATCAACAACCAGAACTGGGAGATCGACACGACCGACAACGGCACAGTCGTCGTCGGCTTCCCGTGTGTCTCCCAATGGTGGTACACCCCGATAGAGGTGTACGACGACATTGCCGACCCCGTAGACCGACTGGTGGAGGGTGACGCTGACAAGACCCGCCTACAGATCTACCGTCGCGGCGACAACTGGTACTGTACGTTCAATATCGAGTACGACGCCGACACGTCGGGTGAGACGCCGATCGGTGTCGATATTGGCGAACGGCATATCCTCGCTGTGACAGCCTACGGCGAGGACGAGTCGATGCTCGTGTCGGGTGGTGAGGCGAAATATGTTCGACGCAAATATCGTTCCCTACGCGACTCGCTCTCGGAAGCGGGTGCGCTTCGCGCACGTAACCGCGTGGGTGACAAAGAACAGCGTCGAATCAAAGACCTGAATCACAAACTCTCCCATCGCCTCATCACGTTCGCGGAACAGTTCGAGAACCCCGTCATCCGGATGGAAGACCTCGAAGGTATCCGCGAGAACAGCTCATGGTCGGGTGTCCACTCGTGGCATTTCCACCAACTCCAACAGTTCATCACGTACAAAGCCGAACGCGCTGGGATACGCGTCGAGAAAGTTGACGCGTACCACACCAGCCAGCGGTGTTCGGAGTGTGGTTCGATGGGAACCCGTGATGGCGACCACTTTTCGTGTTCGGAGTGCGGTCGAGGACGCCACGCCGACCTGAACGCTTCAGAGAATATCGCACAACGGGAGGGAGAACCATGTACGGCGTAACAGTTCGGCTGACGCGAACCGTACTACCTCGCTGGTTGAATAGCCAGCCGTCTTCGACGCTCGCTGTATGCGGGGAGGAAGGCCCCATTGACAGGGCTACACGCGCTGGAAAGCACACCGTTGGTCACAACTGGGTGGCGACCGTTGACGGCCCACGCGAAAGCGTACTTGAGGCCCGAGGAAACGCGCAACCTGAATATCCACTTTGTGGAATCCTCGCGCTTTAGCGCGGGGAGGATGTCAACGGATCCAGTAATCGTGGTTGTCTCATTACGGAGAATCAAGGCGAAAGCCCCGTGCTTTAGCGCGCGGACGAATTCGACAATCAACTCCGCAATCCATCGTCGATAGCCGTCTGCGTTTGGAATCCTCGATTTTATGTGGGGTTCGACTATATCACACGGTGATGGTGTTCCCCACGCACGGCACGATGGTTTCACCGTCTACTGGTCTTCGACCAGCGACCGTGATGGGTAAGAAAACCAGACCCAGCCCGCCACGTCCTTCTCATGGAGACGCGAATGGCGGTGCCCAGCAGGCTGAAAACCCTGTCGTGGAGGGAAACGGTATTCCCCGTGAAACGTCCAGCGCGTCTGGATGGGAAGGCCCTGTTGATAGGGCTGTACCCGTTGTAATGTCCGTCCCCGGTCACAATCGGACGGCTACCGTCGAAGGGTCACGCGAAAGCGTACTTGAACCCAGAGGAAACACGGAACCTCAAACTCCACTTCGTGGAATCCTCGCGCTTTAGCGCGGGGAGGATGTCAAGCGATAGCGGGGATCGATGGCAGGAGTGCGTGTAGTACGTTGCTCAGTGTGGTGGCGTGGTTGTTTATAAAGAGGATTGCGGTGTCGTTGTCGACTACTTATAAGTAATCGACGCTGCTGCGGTGAGGGCATCCAAAGCCCCAGTCGTTGAGGGCGGTGTAGCCTCGCTGCGCTCCTCATTCGGTCGCTTCGCTCCCTCATTCCGGTGCTTACGTCGGCTACACCGCCCTCAACGACTGCCCCTTTGAGTCCCACCCGCACCGCACAGCACCCGCACCTCACACCTCCCCAGCCTCGCCGCTCGCTTCGCTCGCGGCGTCCCTCGCGGGCTGGCTCGCGGCCGCCGGTGGCGGCCGCTCGCAGGCGCGCCACCGCACTCTCTTTTTTAAAACTCGTCGCCGCCGCTCACGGTTCTTTAAATACTATGTCGTGGCTGCCGATCTGCGATATCCACTCCCGTTCTCACTCGACAAGCGGCCTTCGGCGACCGGACGTTTCGGTCTGGCTGCCGTTCGGTCAAAACGCGGAATTTGGACGGATCGCGTCCCTCTCTTGCCTCAGTCGTCGTCGGCCACGGCGGGCTTCCGGCGGTCGTCGCGGGGCCCGTCGAGGTCGACCTTCGGGAGCATGTCCCGGAGGTAGCGACCCGTGTGCGAGGCGTCCTCGCGGGCGATCTCCTCGGGCGTGCCGCCCGCGACGAGCTCGCCGCCGCCGTCGCCACCCTCGGGACCGAGGTCGATCACGTGGTCGGCGTTCTTCACGAGGTCGAGCTCGTGTTCGATGACGACCACGGTGTTGCCGGCGTCGACGAGCCGGTGGAGCACGTCGATCAGCTTGCGCTCGTCCTCCTTGTGGAGCCCCGTCGTCGGCTCGTCGAGGAGGTAGAGCGTGTCGCCGGTCGCGCGCTTGCCCAGCTCCTCGGCGAGCTTGACGCGCTGTGCCTCGCCCCCCGAGAGCGTGGTCGAGGGCTGGCCGAGCTCCATGTAGCCGAGGCCGACGTCCTTCAGCAGCTTCAGGCGGCGTTCGAGCCCGCGGTGGCTCTCGAAGAACTCGTGGGCCTCCGCGACGCTCATGTCGAGCACGTCGGCGATGGTCTTCCCCTTGTACTCGACGTCGAGCGTCTCGTCGTTGTAGCGGGCGCCGCCGCACTCCTCGCAGGGGACGTACACGTCAGAGAGGAAGTTCATCTCGATCTTCACGGTGCCCTGCCCGCCGCACTCCTCGCAGCGCCCGCCCTTCACGTTGAACGAGAACCGGCCCTTCTCGTAGCCGCGGCGCTTCGAGAGCTTCGTCTCCGCGAACAGCTCGCGGACGTGGTCGAACACGTCCGTGTACGTGGCGGGGTTCGAGCGCGGCGTCCGCCCGATCGGCGACTGGTCGATGAGCCGCACCGTCTCCACCTCGTCGAGCCCCTCGATCGCGTCGTGTGCGCCGGGGTCGACGGAGGTGTTGTCGTTCATCTCGCGGGCGAGTCCCTTATAAAGAATATCGTTGACGAGCGTCGACTTCCCGGAGCCGGAGACGCCCGTCACAGTCGTCAGCGTGCCGAGCGGGATCGGCACGTCGAGGTCCTTCAGGTTGTGCTGGCGGGCCCCCCGAACCACGAGCTCGCCGTCCGGCTCGCGGCGCTCGCCGGGCACCGGAATCTCCTTGCGGCCCGCGAGGTAGTCGGCGGTCACCGACTCGTCGGTCGCGACCACCTCGTCGAAGTCGCCCTGTGCGACGACCTCGCCGCCGCGCTTGCCGGGGCCGGGGCCCATGTCGATGATTTCGTCGGCGCGCCGCATCGTCTCCTCGTCGTGCTCGACGACGATGAGCGTGTTTCCGAGGTCGCGGAGCCCCTCTAGCGTGTCGAGCAGGCGGTCGTTGTCGCGCTGGTGAAGCCCGATGGAGGGCTCGTCTAGGACGTACAGCACGCCGACCAGCCCGGAGCCGACCTGGGTCGCGAGCCGGATGCGCTGGCTCTCGCCGCCGGAGAGGGTCGACGCCTCGCGGTCGAGCGTGAGGTACTCTAAGCCGACCTCCTCCATGAAGCCGAGCCGCGCGCGGATCTCCTTTAATATCTCCTCGGCGATCGTCGTCTCACGCTCGTTCAGCTCGTCTTCCATCCCCTCGAAGTGCTCGCGCGCCTCGGCGATCGACAGCTCGTTCACCTCGGTGATCGAGGTCCCGGCGACGAGCACGTGCCGCGACTGCTCCTTGAGGCGCGTCCCCTCGCACTCGGGGCAGGTCGTCACGGCCATGTACTCCTCGATGTGGTCGCGGGCGCGCTCGGAGTCGGTCTCGACGTGGCGGCGCTCCAAGTTGGGGATCACGCCCTCGAACCGCTCGGTCTTCTCGCGGGTACCGTTCTTCGTGGTCCACTCGAAGTGGACGAGGTCGTCGGTGCCGTAGAGGAACTGCCGCTGAATCGACTCCTCGAGCTCTTCGAAGGCGGTGTCGAGGTCGACGCCGAAGTGGTCAGCGACGTTGTCGAGCTGCCGGGAGTAGTAGGTGCGGTCGTAGCTCCACGGCTCGAACACGTGCTTCAGCGGCTTCGAGGGGTCCTCGACGACGAGGTCCTCGTCGACCTCCTTCGTCGAGCCGATCCCCTCGCACTCGGGACAGGCCCCGTACGGGCTGTTAAAGGAGAACGAGCGCGTCTCGAGCGCCGAGAACTGTACGTCGGAGTTGGGGTTACCGAGCTCCTCGGAGAACTCGACGACGAGCCGGTCGTCGCCGTCGGCGTCCGCCGCGAGCGACCCCGTCGAGCGCGCGTTCGACGCGAAGGGGACGTCCTCGGGCGGGTCGGGGACGATCAGCTTGAGGACGCCGCCGGCCTCCTCGAGGGCGGTCTCGACGGAGTCCGTGATCCGCGAGCGCGCGTCCGGCGAGACCCGGACGCGGTCGACGATCACGTCGATCGTGTGGTCGTAGTTCTCGTCGAGGTCGGGGGAATCGAGGGTCAGGTCGACCGGCTCGCCGTCGACCTCGACGCGGGCGTACCCGTCGCTCACTAGCTCCTCGAATAAGTCCTCGAAGGCGCCCTTCTGGTCGCGGACGACCGGCGCCGCGACCTTCGCGCGGGTCCCCTCCGGAAGCTCGAGGACCTGGTTCACCATGTCCTGGGCGGACTGCTCGCCGACCTCCTCGCCGGTGACGGGGTCGTACTGCGTGCCGATCCGGGCGTACAGCAGGCGGAGGTAGTCGTGGAGCTCCGTGACGGTCCCCACCGTCGACCGGGGGTTGTTCGCGGCGTTCTTCTGGTCGATGGAGATCGCCGGGGAGAGCCCCTCGACGGACTCCACCTGCGGTTTGTCCATCTGCCCGAGGAAGTTGCGGGCGTACGCCGACAGCGACTCGATGTAGCGGCGCTGCCCCTCGGCGTAGACGGTGTCGAACGCGAGCGACGACTTCCCCGACCCGGAGAGGCCGGTGACGACGGTGAACTCCTCGCGCGGGATCCGGACGTCGAGGTCCTTGAGGTTGTGTTCCTCGGCGCCGCGGACCTCGATGTAGTCCTTGCTCATTTCTGTTCTTCCGTTGCGGGCGCGCGCGGGAATACTCGTCGGTCTCGCGGGTGGCTACCAAGGCCCGCGCCGCGCCCCGGACGGCTCAGCGTCCGCCGGACCACGCGCCGGACGGCTCAACGCGTCACGAACTCCGCGGGCGGCGAGAGGTCCCGCCGGCCGCCGAGGGTGACGACGAAGAGGACCCCGACTCCGAGCCCGTACGCCGCCATCAGCGGGATCGTCGCGAGGAACATCGTGATCACGTCGGCGGGGGTGAACACGGCCGCGACGAGCAGGATCCCGATCGTCACCTCCCGCCAGCGCTCCCGGAACACGCGGTACGGGACGCCGGCGTTGTTCATGAGGACCATCGCGATCGGGATGTCAGCGAGGAAGCCGATCCCGATAGTGGTGTAGATGACGAGCCAGAGGAAGTCGCTCACCTGGTAGGTGATGACCATGTCGGCGAGGCGCGCGTCGGTGACGAGCCAGCCGATGAGGCCGGGCGCGATGGTCGTGTAGCCGAGCACGAAGCCGCCGACCATGCCGGCACTGAGCGCGCCCGCCCAGAGGTACACCTGCGATATCCGCCCGGCGACGAAGCCGCGCTCGCGGAGCGCGGGCCACGCGTAGTAGAGGACCACGGGGAACGCGGCGACGATTCCGAGCAGCACCGAGAACTTCACCATGAAGATGAGCGCCTCGACCGGGTGGAGCGTGATGATGTTGATCCCGCCCTCTATCTCCGCCGGGACGCGCCGCTCGAGGTCGCCGCGGACGGTGCCGAGGCCGCCGAGGTACAGCCACGTGAACGCGGCCGCCATCACGACGCCGAAGACGGCGACGATCCGGAACGACCGCGAGCGCAGCGAGTCGAAGATGAACTTGAGGTCCTTGTAGTAGCCGCCGATGTCGTCTTCGGCCGACTCCTCGTCGCCGTCCGTGAGCTCGGCGAGGAACGTCGACCCCGCGCGGGAGGTCCGGTTCTGGACGGAGCCGACCAGACCGCCCTCGCCGCCGCTGCCCCCGCCCCCGCTGTCCGCGCTCGCGCCGTCCGCGCCGCTCGCGTCGGAGTCGCCGTCGCCGTCCCCGTCGCTCCCCTCGTTCACCTCGTCGTAGCGGTCGAGGATCGCCTGCGCCTTCTCCGGGTCGTCGTCGTCGATCGCGGCCTGCGCGAGCGCGAGCGACTCCCCCTCCTCCATCTGAGCGAACGCGTCCGGGGGGGCCGCCCGCACGCCCGCGGCGTCGAGTTCGTCCACGTCGATGGCGGTCGGGTCGCCGTACTGGTAGCCCGCGCTCGTTGTGTCGAGGTCGGTGTACACCGCCCACAGCGTCGCGACGGCGGCGAACGCGAGCGCCCACGCGGCGGCGTAGACCCCGAGCGCGGTCGTCGGGTCGACGCCGAGCCCGGCGCCCGGTTCGAGGAAGCGCCGGGTGCTCCCCGCGAGCCGCAGGAGGTCGTTGACCGCGGTCCGGCCGCCGTACTCGTAGAAGCCGTACACGAGCGCGCCGCCGAGGACGGTCGCCCCCCCGACGACGTTCCAGTGGTTCCGGACCGCGCCGGGGACGTCGATCCGGTCGGAGCTCCGCTTGGCCGTGACGACGAGCTTCGCGAGGTAGAGGCTGAAGCCGTACAGCGCGACCAGCGGGAACGCCCACAGCAGCTGCGTGAACGGGTCCGGCGGGGAGAAGACGGCGCCGAACACGAAGATGGCGACGACCGCGTAGCGCCACTTGTCGCGGAACGTCTCGTACGGGACGATCTCGGCGTACGACAGGCCGGTGATGACCATCGGCATCTGTCCGGCGAGGCCGAACGAAAGCGAGAGGAAGACGATGAACTCCGTCCACATCACGATCCCGTAGGTTGGCTGGATGTCGGCCTCCAGGCCGAATTCCGCGAGGAAGCCGAACATCAGCGGGAAGAAGGCGAAGACGCCGTAGGCGACGCCGGCGGCGAACAGCCCGGCGGCGAGCAGCCCGAGGAGCGCGAGCTTCCACCGGGCGATCGGCGACTGCGGCCACATGCCGCGGGCGCGGAGCTCGTCGCGGGTGACGTAGATAAGCGGCGGGATCGCGACGATCGCGCCCACGATCAGCCCGATCTTCGCCTGGAGGAGGATCACCTCGAACGGGGTCGTCGCGATGACGTCCGCCTCCGCGGCGACCTCGGGGCTCATGTTGGACTCGGTGACCTCCCTGAGCCGGTCCCAGATGTACGTGCGCAGCGCCCAGAACGTCGCGAGGAAGCCGATGAGGAAGACGACGAACACCTTCTGAAGGTCCTTCTGGATCGACCGAAGGAACGCCTTCGCCGTCTCCTGGCCCTCTGCGATCGACCGTTGGGTGTCCTCGTCGAGGGCGCTCGCCATACGGAGGGCGAAGGCCGTCGCCGTTATCAACCTTTTCGACCGCGGGCGCTCCCGCCCGCGACGCTCCCGCTTGCGACGCTCCCGCCCGCGACGCTCCGGGAGGCTCCGGCGATCGGCCCCGCGCGTCGCCGCTATCCGAAAAGGTTGATAACCGCCCGGTTGCGTACAGCAACTGAATGGACGACTCGGACCGGTCGCGCGACGACGACTCGGCCGCCGCCGATGGGTCGACCGACGAGGCCGACACCGACGGCGCCGTCGACGAGGGGTCCGAGCCCGGCGCGTCCGACGAGGGAGCCCCCGATGCCGCCGATCCGGGCCCGGACGGCGACGAGTCCGACGGGGATACCGAACCGAGCTCGGACCCCCACGCGAGCCTCGACCCGGACGAGGTCGTGGCCGCCGAGGACGCCG